>JAWKMO010000006.1:0-156264 GCA_041392205.1 Flavobacteriaceae bacterium
GGACAAGGCTATGTAACACCTATTGACAGTGTGGGTTATCGCGCTGCCGAAAAAGCGTATGAAAAAACCTTCGGAAAAACACCCATTCCCCAACGTAGTGGGGGTAGTATCCCTATTGTAGCGTTGTTTGAAAAGGTATTGAAGAGTAAAACCATTCTCATGGGCTTTGGATTGGATAGTGATGCCATTCACTCCCCCAACGAGCATTTTGGTATTTGGAATTATTTAAAAGGAATAGAAACCATTCCTCAATTTTACCATTATTTTACTGAAATGAGTAAGTAATGAACTATCGTATCTTTCTTTTTGTTTATTTTATTTCGCTTTCTTGTTTTTCACAAAATATTGTAAGAGAAGCTATAAAAAACTCCAATTTACAAGAAATAGCTTATCAGCTTAATTTAGAGCCAGGTTCCGAACAAACAATTGAAACCACTTTTACGATTGAAAAAGATGGTATGCTAAGTAATATGCAAGCTTTTTCAAATTATCCCGAATTAAATGAAGAAGCATTAAGAATTTTAAAAACTGTTGGGAAGCTTCAACCAAGAGAGGTTCGTGGAAAAATGGTAACTCAAGATATTTCCTTACCCATTGTTTTTAAGGTTGAATCAAAACAATCGCGAATCTATAGACTTCGTAAAGAAGCACGAAGTAAAAAAAATGAAAACTAAATTTTCTTCACATAATCGGTGATAATCACAATATGTTGACCATCGACTTTTCCTTCGATGTATTTTTCGTTTTCGTGATCTAAAGAAATTCTTCGAACCGCAGTTCCCTGTTTGGCTACCATACTAGTTCCTTTTACTTTTAGGTCTTTTATAAGCACTACTGTATCACCCGCTTCCAAAATAGCACCATTACTATCTCGATGCACCACCGCGTTACTGTTGTCTTTGGCATCTCCCGCTGCGGTAGCCCATGCTTGAGCTTCTTCATCTAAATACATCATATCCAACAAATCTTGCGACCAGCCTTCCGACTTTAAGCGATGCAACATGCGCCACGCCATCACCTGCACTGCGGGTTCGGTACTCCACATACTGTCATTTAAGCAACGCCAATGATTGGGGTCTCTTTCTTCAGCAGTATCAAATTGAGAAATGCAGGTAGTACAAGCCAATATATGCGCCTCTATTCCAGTTTTGGGTGAAGAAGGCACTTCATAGGATTGTAAATTTTCGGTTTGCCCACACAATTCACATTTGGAATCGGCTCTTTTATGCAATTCTCTTTCGAAACTCATTTTTTAAATTTTTGATGCGCAAAGGTAACCGAATACTTTAAAAGTTAAAATTTTAAAAATAAATCATTCTATGTTTGTAGAATAAAAAATATTATTCTACATTTGTAGAGATAATAAAAAAGAAGCCTATGCAACTTTCTAATGCCGAAGAACAATTAATGCAGCTCCTCTGGAAACAGAAAAAAGCATTTATGAAAGACCTAATAGATGCCTATCCAGACCCAAAACCTGCCATTACAACTGTGGCAACACTTTTAAAAAGAATGCAGGATAAAGGATATGTGGATTATATTCAATTGGGGAGATCTCGCGAATATTCCCCTTTGGTAAAGAAAAGTGACTATTTTGGAAAACAAGTAAACGGGATGATTAAAAACTTTTTCAATAACGATGCAGCACAGTTTGCTTCATTTTTTACGCAAGAAACTAATTTGAGTAAAGAGGAATTGGAAGATTTAAAAAAGCTAATTGAAGAACAAATAGAAAAGAAATAGCGATGGAACTCTATTTATTAAAATCGGCAGCCTGTTTGTTTCTCTTCTTTGGGTTTTACAAACTCATTTTAGAAAAGGAATCGATGCATCTTCTAAAGCGTTTTTACCTTTTAGGAGCTTTGATTGCTTCCTTTGTATTTCCATTAATTATTTTTTCAACTTACGTTGAAGTGCCAATTGAAGAAATTTCAGAGGGCATAACCCATACAAATTTTGAAGCAATACCATCTTCGAAAATATTAGAAACTTCAGTATTTCCATACATTTTATGGGGAATCTATATTATGGGTGTCCTCTTTTTCGGAACTCGTTTTGTGGTTAATTTTCTATCCATTTTCAAAAGAATACAGAGAAATCCTGTTCAAAAAAGCAGAAATTTTATCACTGTTTTACTGAATATCCCTACCATTCCGCATACTTTTTTTCAGTATATATTTTTAAATAAAGAAAGCTTTGAAAACCGAAGCATTCCACAAGAAGTCATTTGGCATGAAGAAACTCACGCTCGTGAGTTGCACAGTCTCGACATAGTAATCATCGAATTACTTCAAGTCATTTTTTGGTTTAATCCGTTGTTTTATTTTTTCAAAAAGGCGATGAAATTAAACCATGAATTTTTAGCAGATCAATCGGTATTAAAGAAGGGAGTAAACACCTCAACCTATCAGAAAATTTTATTGGCATTCTCATCAAATGCCCAAGTACCTGTGCTAGCGCACGCCATTCATTATTCATTCATCAAAAAACGATTTACAGTTATGAAAACACACACATCGAAGAAGTCAGTTTGGCTTCGAACTTTACTGATTTTACCACTTGTGGCATTGACACTTTACAGTTTTAGCACAAAAAAAGTGATCGAAAAACCTATTAAAAATAAAGTAGTTTATTCTATTGAAAAAGCGACTCCACAAGAAATCAATTCTTATAATCAACTAGCAAAGTTATATAACAAACAGCCCGAAAGCTCGAGAGTGATACCGCTTTCAGATTTATCGATTCTCGAAACTATTTATCAAAAAATGACTTCCGAACAAAAAGAAGAAGCGGTTCCTTTTCCAAATTGTCGCCCTCTTGAAAAGGGTATAACAATTAAAATTAAAGGTGACAAAGTTATAGTAAACGATAAGGTAAGCTCTGTAGCAAACTTTGCGAAAGATCTAGATAACATTACCAAAAGTTGGAAGGAAAAAGACTTTAATAAATTAGCTCTGGATGTAGTAATAAGTAATCCAAACAAAGGCTTTATGGAAAAACTAGAAGCTGAGTACAAAAAAACCGAATTGTATAGAAAAAGCCCAAATAAGCAGGGATTAATTCCACCTCCACCGCCAAAACCAGACGGAAAAAATGTCATTATAGAAAAAGAAATTGAAGAAGTAAAAAGTGAAAATAGAAACAAGAAAGTTTCTATTATAGAAGAAGTAGAAGAGATTAATACCGATGTCCCAAACATAGAAGAGGAAATTGAATTTTACAATGAATTCCTAGGTCCAGAAGATCCACCTCCTGCACCCGATGCTGAATTACCCCCTCCACCTCCACCGCCAAATATTGTTGAGCACTTTAAGGAGCTAAATGAAAAAGGTGCCGTATTTTACCTTGAAGGAAAGAAAATATCTTACAAAGAAGCACTTAACATCGTAAAGAAAAGTAACAATATCAATATTGATATTGAACACGATGGTAAAAGCAAGCCCACAGTGAAACTCACAAAAGAACCCTTTGTAATTGAAGATTAGAAAACTTATAAAAGGCCTCAAAATTGAGGTCTTTTTTTGTAACAAATTGAAATTAATTACGTTCTAATATCCTATTCATCAATCAATCTCAACATGTTACAACGTTTTTTCATTTTCTGTTCCGGTGCTGACACCGATATTCTCGACCAATGTTCTGCAGGAGAAAAGACCAAATATGCTGGTATAGGGGCTACTGTGTTTTTTACAGCCGTTATGGCAACTATTGCTGCTTCCTATGCCCTTTTTACGGTTTTTGACAATGTCTTTACCGCTATTTTCTTCGGAATTATTTGGGGGTTACTCATTTTCAATCTCGATCGATTCATTGTTTCTACCATCAAAAAAAGAGATAGCTTTTTTGATGAATTACTACAAGCATCCCCTCGAATTTTATTAGCCATTATTATTGCCATAGTAATTTCAAAACCACTTGAATTAAAGATTTTTGAAAAGGAAATTAATCAGGTGTTGTTAGAAGAAAAAAATGAAATGACTCTTGCCAATCAAAACCAATTGGCCCTTCAGTTTACACCCGCCATAGAAGCACTTACTACTGAAAATGAGACATTAAAAAAAGAAATTTTAGATAAAGAAACCGAAGTCAATGCACTATACGAAACCTATATTGCGGAAGCCGAAGGACGGAAAGGAACTGAGCTCATAGGGAAAGGACCCGTGTATAAAGAAAAACGTGAAAAACACGACGCCGAATTGGCTGCTTTAGCTGAATTACGAAAAGTGAATGCCGAAAAAATGACTGCCAATGAAGCCCAAATGGCAACATTAGCATCGCAATACGAAGCAAAAGTAACCGAATCCCAACCCATAATTGACGGTTTTGACGGATTAATGGCGCGTGTAAATGCTTTGAATAAACTCCCTTGGTTGCCTTCGCTTTTTATCTTTTTGCTATTTCTGGCTATTGAAACTTCCCCCATTATTGCAAAATTGCTTTCTCCTAAAGGCGCCTACGATTTAAAATTGGCCGAACAGGAAGGAGCTGTAACCTCTTGGGTGGCACAACAAAAATCGCAACGGGATATTTTAGTAACAACAGATCGTGAAGTAAACAACCGAGTGTATGCAGACATTGCCGAAGAGCAGGAACTATACGATTACAAACGCAAAAAAGCCCGTGAATTAATGCAACTACAGGCCGATGCTTTTTACAAAAAACAGAAAAGTGTATTATAAAAACTGAATAATGCCTTCGGCAAACGACTTTGCCGAAGCGGGATTATTTCGCACCCAAAGTTCGGGTTCAACTATTTCTAATTCTGAAAGATAGATGTTACCCAACGCATCCCAAATAATATCGGCACGACCATAGGCAGGAACGGGATTACATACGGAAAACACCTTTTCTGCAAAAGCAATTTCTTCTTTTGAAGGCGTGTAGGGATGTACCGTACCCCCAAAATCGTCCTGCACACGAAAGTCTCCGGCCTTGGCTTTTTTCAGAATTGCATGGGTATATTTCCCATTAAAAACCATTAAAGAGGCTTCCCCCATAATGGTTATGGTTTCTTGGTATTCTTGTACCAGCATATCCCTTTCGGAAACTAATTGTTTAAAAAAGGCTTCGTTTTCAGAAATCTCGTGTTCAAAAATTTTATAGGTATGAAACGCCGCTCCTGAAATGGCAGGTTTTATGACGATATCCTTCCAACCCATGACATCGGAAACCTTCTGTAATGATTGGTGTTTTCCTTTATCCACAAAATACGTAGGTACTATGGCAATTCCCTTTTCTTCCAAATCCTTTAAATAATGCTTGTCAATATTCCATTCAATTAATGAAAAAGGGTTTATGAGAATGGTTTTATCTTTCATCGTTTCCAGCCAGGGCCAAAACTTATCAAATCGTTCAAAATAATCCCAAATGGTTCTGAAAACCACAGCTTTTGTGTTACCCCAATCGTAATTGGGGTCATCCCAAAACGTTCTTTCAACAGTCATTCCTTTTGCTTCCAAGGCTTCCTTGAGTAATTCATATTCTGTGAAAATATTTTCAACATAGGTATTTCCCGGTTGAGGTGATAGATAGGCTTTACAAGTAAGGATGGTGATATCGGTCATTAATCTAGTAGCTAAAATCGTTTTGTAAATCTAGAATACTCACATTTTTAATAGATTCTCTTAGGGCTTCTTTCTCCAAAACTACTAAATTATGAATTGGACATGGATTTGCTTCATTACAATGATCAAAATTTAATACACATTGCTTAAATCGATCTTTACCCTCAAGTTCAATTATTACATCCATAACCGATCTTCTTTTTTGTTCTTCAGTAAGATAAAAACCTCCATAGGGTCCTTTAACCGACTTAATAAAATTTTTAGAAGCTAAGAGTTTTAAAATTTTAGACAAAAAGGGTTTTTGCAGGTTAAGAGCATCGGCAACTTCTTTTGCCATAATTCTTTCCTCTTCCGTTCCATTAACAGCAATATAATGAAGTGCCTTTAAACCGTATTTTGAAGTATGTGTAACCATAGTATTGTAATAAAGTAAATACAAAAGTATTGTTTTTTTAAAAAAGACTTAATAGTATTTTTTATGACAATAATCATATTTTAATGATGTATGGACTTTTACATTTGTTTAAAATATTAATCAATATTCTTATGAAATTCAATTTAAAACTAATAACACTCATTACTGTTTCAATTTTAGTTAGTTGCGGTGAAAAAGAAACAAAAAAAGAAGAAAAAATTACCATTGGAACTACACAAAACAAAAAAGAAGTAGTGACAAAACAACCCGTTGAAACTTCAGCTGCTATTGATTTAAATAACAAAGGTATAGGCCCTGTTAAAAATGTTTCTCTTGATACAGAAATTAATACAGAAATGGCTTTAAAAGGGGCCGAAGTGTTTAAAGCTAAATGTACCGCATGTCATAAAATTGGGAAAAAATTTATTGGCCCACCACCCAATGGAATTTTAGAACGCAGAGCTCCCGAATGGATCATGAATATGATTTTAAATCCGGAAGAAATGGTTCAAAAAGACCCTATAGCAAAACAATTACTTATTGAGTTTAATGGCTCTCCTATGGCAAACCAAAGTTTAACCGAGGAAGAAGCCAGAAGTATCTTAGAATACTTCAGAACTTTAGATTAAATCAACCTTTACTAAATACATTTACCCATGAAAACAATTTTGAAAGCACCATTTTTCCTGTTGGGTTTCTTTGTAATGATTAGCTGTAAAGACAACGCTAACAAAGAAATTGAAAGTGGAAAAATAGATTCAACTACTGAAAGTGTTTCCTCCAAAGATCAAGGGCAAGCATTTTTAAAAGACGATGAAGCCACCCCCAATGTTTTAAACATTGCAATTGGTTCTCCAGATCACACAACACTTGTTGCTGCAGTTCAAGCAGCAGAACTAGAAAATGCATTAGTTAATGCAGGACCCCTTATGGTATTTGCTCCTACCAATGAAGCCTTTAATAAGCTCCCCGAAGGAACAGTAGAAAACCTATTAAAACCAGAAAATAAAGATCAATTAGCTTTTATTTTAAAACATCATGTCACGCCTGGGAAATATGATAAAGAGTTTTTGAAAAAATTTAAAACATTAGGGCAAGCAAGTAATGAAAATGTTTCCGTAGAAGTAATAGGAGATGATGTTTATATAGGTGGAGCAAAAATTATTGCTAGCATACCTGCAGGAAATGGTATTGTACACGTAGTAGACGCTGTAATTCTACCCAAAAATTAATTAACAACCAAATAGTTAGAAACAATGAAAAAAATAATTCATATTATCTCCGCATTTACCTTTTTAGGAATACTTTTAAGCTGCGGTAACAACTCACAAAAGGGTCATCAAAAACAAGGAGCATTAGGTTCAAATGCAGCCGAAAAAGTATATGTAGCTCCGGGTGAATACGATGAATATTATGCCTTTATATCCGGAGGCTTTAGTGGTCAGCTTTCAGTGTATGGCCTTCCTTCAGGAAGACTTTTTAAAGTAATCCCAGTGTTTTCGCAGGATGCTGAAAAAGCATGGGGTTATAATGAAGAAACAAAACCTATGCTAAACACTTCCCACGGATTTGTGCCTTGGGATGATGCCCACCACCCCGATATTTCTCAAACAAATGGAATAGTGGATGGTCGCTGGGTTTTTATTAACGGAAACAATACCCCCCGTATTGCAAAAATAGATTTAACCACTTTCGAAACAACAGAGATTATAGAAATCCCAAACAGTGCTGGTAACCACAGTTCTTCATTTGTAACCGAAAACACAGAATATGTAGTGGCAGGAACTCGTTTTTCAGTACCCATCCCACAAAGAGATATTTCAATTAAAGAATACAAAGGAAACTTTAAGGGGTCGCTTTCATTTATAAGTGTTGACCCAGAAGATGGTGGTATGGATCTTAAATTCCAGATAATGATGCCAGGCTTCGATTACGATTTGGCACATCCAGGCCGCGGAGCCTCTCACGGTTGGTTTTTCTTTTCCACCTATAACACTGAAGAAGCTAGCACACTTATGGAAGTAAACGCTTCTCAAAATGACAAAGACTTTATTGCGGCAGTAAACTGGAAAAAAGCAGAAGAATATATTAAAGCCGGAAAAGGAAAAATGATGCCCACAAAGTATGCCCATAATGTCTATAATGACAAAACACATATGGCTACTTCAACGATGAAAGATGAAGTACTTATGCTGGATGCTTCAGAATTACCAGGTTTGGTATATTTATTACCCACACCAAAATCTCCACATGGTTGTGACGTAGATCCTTCCGGTGAATATATTGTAGGTAATGGAAAACTATCTGCCAACTTAACAATCCACTCTTTTCAAAAAATGTTAGCCGCTGTTGAATCTCAAAATTTTGATGGAGAATCGTATGGAATTCCTATCCTCAAATTTGAAGATGTTCTTGCGGGTGTTGTTGACCAAGCAGGACTAGGCCCCCTCCATACCGAATTTGATGGAAAAGGAAATGCCTATACTACCTTTTTTATCTCTTCAGAAGTAGTAAAATGGAAGTTAGGCACATGGGAAGTTGTGGACAGACAACCCTGTTATTACTCTGTTGGTCACTTAATGATTCCCGGGGGAAATTCAAGAGAGCCTTTTGGAGATTATGTATTGGCAATGAATAAAATTACCAAAGACCGCTATCTCCCCACAGGTCCAGAGGTTACGCAGTCGGCTCAGCTTTATGATATTTCAGGAGATAAAATGGAATTGCTTTTAGATTTTCCAACAGTTGGAGAGCCTCACTACGCCGCAGGAATTAGGGCAGATATAGTGATGAAAAATTCTAAAAAGATTTTTAAACTGGAAGAGAATGACCACCCTTTTTCGGTAAAAAATGAAGGGGAAACCAAAGTTGTTAGAGAAGGTAATGTGGTGCATGTGTATATGAGTATGATACGAAGTCATTTTAGCCCAGATAATATTGAAGGTATTAAAGTAGGTGATAAAGTATATTTCCACGTAACCAATCTTGAACAAGATTATGATGTCCCTCACGGAATAAGTATGATTGGAGCCAATACTTCCGAATTATTAATTATGCCCGGACAAACAGAAACCTTCCTTTGGGAGCCTAAACAAGTAGGGGTGTGGCCTTTTTACTGCACCGATTTCTGTTCTGCTTTACACCAAGAGATGCAAGGATATGTTAGAGTTTCTCCAGCCAATTCAACACTTCCATTATCTTGGTCATTAGGAGAAGATTAAAAAAAGGAATTGATACGATTAGTAATTAATGATTCCTTTAAAGGGTGGGGTTTTGTATAACCCCACCCTAATTTCTAAAAAACAAATTATGAAGTTTAAAAAGTCGAATACGTTTATGATATTGAGTGCTATTTCCATATTAGGCTTATTCCTTTTCCCTCTTTGGAATATTACCTTGGAAGCCCCTCAATACCCTATCCCACTGGGTATGGATATTTATATAAATGATTTTGCCGATGCTAATCCCCACGATATTAAAAATATCAATTTAATGAATCATTATGTTGGGATGAAATATATCCCAGAATCGATTCCGGAGTTTAAGATTTTTCCTGCGGTAATTATTATCATGTCCATATTTGGTTTGCTAATTAGTGCAAAAGGGAACTACAAATGGTTTTTAGGCTGGGGAATAGTAATGGTTCTACTGGCTGCTGCTGGAATATATGATTTTTATTTATGGGAACACAATTACGGCCATGACCTAGACCCAAAAGCGATTATGAAATTTACCAACCCCGATGGTAGCATTATGGGTTTTCAACCTCCTTTATTTGGGTCAAAGGATATATTAAATTTTAGAGCTCACTCTTATCCACAAATGGGAGCTTATTTTTTAGCCATAGGGATGATTCTTTCTTTTATTGCTTTTTGGATAGGAAAAAAAGAAACGTCAAATATTCTTCAAGATGAAAAAAATTAGATACTCAATTTTGGCATCGCTTCTCTTTTTAACGGCCTGCCAAGTAAAACAAAAAGAAATTCATTTTGGGGACGACCATTGCGATTTTTGTCAAATGACCATAGTCGATAAGCAACATGCTGCACAAATAGTTACCAAAAAAGGAAAAGCATATAATTTTGATGCCATTGAATGTATGATTCATTATTCAAAAAATATAGACACTACAAGCATAGGCTTGTTTTTGGTTAGTAATTACCAGGTGTCTGAATCCCTTATAAATGCTAAAGAATCTTCTTTCATTATTTCTGAAAATATTCCAAGTCCCATGGGAGCTTTTCTTTCAGCTGTTCCTAATCAGTCTGAAGCCACTAAAATAATTTTAGAAAAAGGAGGAGCCATTTACAATTGGGAAGCTCTTGTAAAACACTTAAATAGCAATGACTGATTTTTATACCATAAACACTATTGTTTCCAGTATCCCTTATAATGGCTTAACCATAAAAAAAGTTTTTACAGAACCTCAAACTGAGGTATTATTAATCACTTTAGAAAAAGACCATTTATTTCCAGAGCACGATTCTCCTAAAAATGCAATGCTTCAGATGTTAGAAGGAGAAATTATTTTTCAAATAAACAACCATAAGTTTGCCCTAAAAAACCATGAATGTTTTCAATTTCCTGCCAAAGAAAAACATAATGTAGTAGCGATTCAACATTCAAAATTTTTAATCATTCGTTAATTGAAATTCTCTATTTTACATATTTTAATTTTTAGCTTGTTTCCTTGGAATAGTTTTTCTAAAACAATTCAAGTATGTAAAACTTGTGAGGTTACTTCCATTAAAAAAGCAATTGCATTTGCTTCAGAAAATGATACTATTTTAATTAAAAAAGGGATCTACAAAGAGTTTAACATTGAAGTCAACAAATCGTTAACCCTTATTGGGGAAAATTATCCAGTTATTGATGGCGAACTAAAGGGTGAAATCATTCGAATTTCAGCAGACAATGTAACACTGGACGGATTATTCATTATTAATGTGGGAACAAGTTATACCGAAGACTTTTCTGCTGTCCGTGTGGTAAAAAGCATGAATTTTGTAATTCAAAATTTAGTGTTAGAAAAATTATTTTTCGGAATATATCTTGAAAAATCTAGTCACGGAAAGGTCTATCATAACAAAATAATTGGCGATGCAGAAGAAGAATTTAATTCGGGAAATGGTATTCAATTGTGGTATAGCCATCATATTGAGGTTGAAAAAAACATTATTACCCATGTGAGAGATGGTATTTATCTTGAATTTGCAGACCATTGTAGCATCTCTCATAATATTAGTCGGGACAACGTTCGGTACGGACTTCATTTTATGTTTTCGAACGATGCCATTTACGAGGATAACTTATTTGAGAACAATGGTGCGGGCGTAGCGGTTATGTTTTCAAAAAAAATTGAGATGTACCACAATACCTTTAAAGGGAATTGGGGAACCGCTTCCTACGGATTGTTACTCAAAGAAATAAATGATTCAAAAATAAAAGGAAATATTTTTAAAGAAAACACAACAGGTATCAATATCGAAGGTTCAAATCGGGTGACCTACTCTTTCAATACGTTCGAAAAAAATGGTTGGGCCATTAAATCGCGTGGCGCTTGTTATACCAATACTTTTTCGGATAATAATTTTCTATACAACACCTTCGACTTGTCTTACAACAGTAAGCTAAATGATAACATTTTTACTAATAATTATTGGAGTGATTACAGCGGTTACGACCTCGACAAAGACAATATAGGAGATGTGCCACACAAACCCGTAAAGTTATTTTCGTATGTTGCCAATAAGACTCCCGAAGCTATTATCCTGTTGAGAAGCCTCTTTATAGATATCATTAATTTTTCTGAAAAAGTGTCTCCCATATTTACGCCCAATAACCTTGAAGATACTTCCCCTAAAATGAAACCCGTTGTCTATGATAGAGATTAATAACCTTCATAAATCGTTTGGTAAAAATGATGTATTAAAAGGAATTGACCTTGTAATTCCCAAAGGGAATACTATTGCCATATTAGGCCCCAATGGTTCAGGAAAAACCACGTTAATTAAAAGTATTTTAGGGATGGTACAATACCATCAAGGAACTATTTTCCTAGATGCCATAAACATAAAAAAGGGCTGGCAATACCGAAAACAAATTGATTATTTACCTCAAATTGCTAATTTCCCTAATAATTTAAAAGTGTCTGAACTTATCAAAATGATAAAAGACATTCGAGGCAAAAAAAATACCCATGAAAATCTTTACATCGATCTTTTTTCATTGCATCCTTTTTTAAATAAAAAATTGGGTAATTTATCCGGAGGAACAAAACAAAAAGTCAATTTGGTTCTTGCCTTTATGTTTAATAGTCCCATCATTATTTTAGACGAACCTACTTCGGGACTTGACCCCATTTCTTTGCTGGTTCTTAAAGATATTATTCAGCAGCAAAAGGCGCATGGAAAAACCATCCTTATTTCATCACACATTATGAGTTTTGTAGAGGCTGTATGCAATGAAGTTATTTTTATTTTGGAAGGGAAAATTTACTTTAATGGTACCATATCCGCTTTAAAAGAAGAAACAAAAGAAGATCATTTTGAACATGCTATCGCGCACCTATTAAAAACTATCCATGCTTAAGATATTAAAATATAGTTTCTTCGATTTAATACGCAGCCGATGGAGTTATGTGTATTTTGCGTTTTATCTTTTACTGGGATTTGTATTACTTTTCTTGAATAACGATGTCTCTAAAGCCGTCATCACATTAATGAATGTCATTATCATTTTAGTGCCTTTAATGGGTACTATGTTTGGCATTATGTATTTTTATAATTCGAAAGAATTTACCGAGCTACTCCTTGCGCAGCCCCTTAAACGAACTTCTATTTTTATTGGGCAATACTTGGGTGTGGCTACTTCTTTATCGATGAGTTTAATTTTAGGGTTAGGCATTCCTTTCTTTGCTTACGGGATTTTAAAATCGGAAGCTATTTTAGACTTTTCTTTTCTCTTGATTAGCGGTGGGTTTTTGACATTTATTTTTACCGCCGTTTCATTTTACATTGGTCTTTTTAACGAAAATAGAATTAAAGGATTTGGCTATGCTATTCTATTTTGGTTATTCATGGCGGTAATTTATGATGGGTTATTTTTAATATCACTTATCCTTTTTGAAGAGTATCCTTTAGATACATTTTCGCTGCTTGCCAGTATGGCAAACCCCATAGATCTATCTAGAATTTTAATATTGTTGAAATTAGATATTTCAGCGCTAATGGGCTATACGGGGGCCGTTTTTCAAAAGTTTTTTGGTACAAATTGGGGGCTTATTGTTTCCTTGGGAGTACTTTTACTTTGGGTACTTATTCCCCTATTATTAATACGAAACAAAGTGCTAAAAAAAGATTTTTAACTTTGCAGGTAAGCAAATCATTTCAAAAATGAAATATCTTCTTCTTATTACCTTCTCTTTAGTTCTTGTAAGCTGCCAAGTACATCTTACTGCTGAAACCACACAGAAAAAAGAAATCCGCCAAGCCGAAGACAAAGCGGCTATTTTGGCTGTCATGAAAGCACAGGAAGCCGCTTGGAGTAAAAACGACTTGGAAGGATTTATGCAAGGGTATTGGAAAAGTGACAGCTTAAAGTTTTTTGGAAGTAAAGGCATTACCTATGGTTGGGAGCAAACATTGGCCAATTACAAAAAAGGCTACCCAACTGCTGATCATAGTGGCATCCTCACCTTTAAAATACATGATATTTCAAAAATTGAACACGAAGCGTATTGGGTCATGGGCGAATATTTTTTGAAAAGAACTGTGGGAGACGCCAATGGTATTTTTATGATTCTTTTTAAGAAAATAGATGGTGAATGGAAAATAGTGGCCGATATGTCTTGTTAGGTGCTGGGTGCTGGGTGCTGGGTAAAATTAAAACTTTCGGTCGGGATGAAAAACTTCAATATTCATAGACAACTTCTTCTCTAAAATGACTTCGGAAACTAACTTCCCGGTAGCGGGTCCCATACTCCAACCCATCATGGCATGGCCCGTTGCAATAGTGAGGTTTTCACATTTGGAAGACTTCCCAATGTAAGGTTTCCCATCGGGGGAAACAGGACGTAATCCACAAGCAGCATGAGCTTTTTCTTCAGATGTTAATGAAATATTAGGGTAATACTTTTGAGTAGCTTTGGCAATAGCTTCTACCCGCACAGGATTAATTTTGTGATGTATTCCTGCCAATTCCATGGTTCCGGCAAAACGGGTAAATCCGTCCATAGGGGTAACCGCTACACGCGCTTCGGTTAAAATCGCCGGAATGGTAATCCCTGTCTCCCTTTCGGTATTAACTCGGTAGCCTTTTCCTGCTTCTAAGGGAATTTTTATTCCTAATTGCTTACTCAATAAATGACTCCAACTTCCCGCTGCTAAAACAAATTCATCGGCTTGTAGACTTTGCTTTTCAGTATCCACTGCTTTAATGGTCTTCCCTTCCACTTTAAGATGGATTACCTTTTCATTTTTTAAAAAATGAACTCCCTTTTCTTTCATAAAAGATTTTAATTCGTCCATAAAAACTTGGGGGGTAGTATGCCAATCGCATTTAAAATGAACGGCGCCAACCGCATTTATGAGTGTATTAGGCTGCAGTTTTTGAATTTCATCCGCATTTAAAACCGAAACCTCCAGCCCTTCCTTAGCCGCCAAATACGCTACTTCCACTTCATGAGCTAAAACTTTCTCACTCTGGCAAAGCATTAAAAGTCCTTTGTGTTCTAATTGAAAATTAAATTTTTCTTCCGCTTTTATTTCAGAAAATAAATCAACACTTAGTAAATTAATATCCTTTATCGCTTTTACAGAATGGTTGACATTTTTAACGGAACACGATTTATTAAAGGCCCAAACCCATTGTAAAAAGGAAGTTTCCAAACGAGGTCTTATAAATAAAGGGCTTGCTGGGTTAAACATCCATTTCAATCCTTGTTTCATGGCGCCAGGGGCTGCTAACGGAATGATATGACTAGGCGTTAAATACCCTGCATTTACATAAGAAGCACCAAAATCCATGGAAGATTGATCGATGACCGTAACTTCACATCCCTCTTTTGAAAGATAATATGCCGAACATAATCCTATAATTCCGCCCCCAATAACAACAACTTTTTTACTCATATCACTTGAAAACCAAAAGCATAAGGATCATCTTCCGTATCTATACTAATAGTATTATACCCATAAATTTTTGCCCAACCTTTAATATTCGGAATGATGGCGTTTTTTTCGCCCACTTTTGTAAGTCCTTCAATCGTTCCCTCAAAAGTAGAACCTATATAGCTTTCATGAATAAACGATTCCCTTTTTTTTAATTTCCCTTTTGAAAACAACTGAGCCATTCTGGCAGAAGTTCCCGTTCCACAAGGAGAACGGTCTATGGCTTTATCTCCATAAAAAACGGCATTTCTTCCCGAAGAATTAGGGTTCAAAGGAGTCCCTGTCCATTGAATATGACTTACATCGCGTATTGTTTGATCCTCTGGATGAATAAAAAGATTGGGGTATTTTTCATTGATTTTTTTTCGAATTTCTTGCGAAAACTGAATGAGTTTACTAGCGGTAAAATCTTGAACTCCACTGAAATTTTTCTGCTGATCCACAATAGCATAAAAATTTCCTCCATAGGCAACATCAAATGTTAAATCCCCTAATTCTGAACAATCAATGGTTAGGTTTTCTTCTGCCAAATACGAAGCCACATTCTTCAATGTAACCCAAGTCACTTTCCCTTTTTCTTTTTGATAGGTAATTTGCACCAGTCCTGCCGGGGTTTCCATTCGTACCTGTCCTTCGGTTTTGGGAATAATCAATTCTTCTTCAATAGCAATGGTAATGGCTCCAATAGTTCCGTGACCACACATGGGAAGGCATCCGGAAGTTTCAATAAATAGTATCCCGAAGTCATTTTCAGGAAATTGAGGTTCAAAAAAGAAACTCCCGCTCATCATATCGTGACCGCGAGGTTCAAACATAAGACCCTTACGAATCCAATCGAATTCTCTTAAAAAATGTTGTCGCTTTTCACTCATGGAAGCACCTTGCAATGGCGGATGCCCTGTGGTTACAACCCGTACCGGATTTCCACAGGTGTGTGCATCAATACATTTATAAACGCTCTTCATTAAGTTCTCAAAATATGGGGAAGTAATTCATTTGGAAAATCCTGATAGCTAAAAGGCCTCACCCATCGTTTAATCGCATGGTTTCCCACTGCGGTAAATCGGCTATCGGTACTTGCGGGATAAGGGCCCCCATGGGTCATGGCATCGCACACCTCAACCCCTGTTGGCACCCCGTTAAAAACAATACGTCCCACTCTGTCTTGAAGCGTTTCAATGAGTTCTGAAAGCTCTGAATACTCTTCTTTTTCGGCAATGATAGTCCCTATAAGCTGTCCTTCCAATTGTTGAATAATTTGAAACAACTCTTCCTCATTTTTACATTGCACCACTAATGAAAATGGTCCAAACACCTCTTGATGCAATTTTGGGTTTTTTAAAAAAGCTGATCCCACAGTACTGACTATTTTGGCTTTTGCATAATTATCCGGAACTTCTCCTTTGTATTCCGCTATTAATGTTGTTTCGTCTTGCGTTACAACTTCGGCTCCTTTTTTATTGTATGCTAAATGAATGTTGGGGTGCAACATGCAATGAGCATCAATAGCTGCTGTTTTTTCGCCTAATTCTGAAATAAATTTTGAAGTAGCTTCACTTTCAATAGTTAAAATTAATCCCGGATTGGTGCAAAACTGTCCTGTTCCTAAAGTAATAGAATTTGCGTAGGTAGTGGCAATTTCTGAAGCTCTGTTTTCTATCGCTTTTAGCGTAATTACTACCGGATTAATACTTCCCATTTCGGCAAAAACAGGGATGGGTTCTGCTCGTTGAGCCACCAAATCGTATAATGCCCTTCCTCCTCGAATACTTCCGGTAAAGCCCACACCTTTCACTTTGGGGTGGGAAACCAATTGTTGACCCACTTCAATTCCTGAGCTATTGAGATTTGAAAAAACACCTTCCGGCATTCCGGTTGCTTTTGCTGCTTTTACTATCGCTGAAGCTACCAATTCCCCGGTACCGGCATGCATAGGGTGCGATTTCACAATAACAGGGCATCCTGCCGCTAAGGCACTTGCCGTGTCACCTCCCGCTGTAGAATAGGCTAAGGGAAAATTACTGGCCCCAAAAACCACAATGGGTCCCAAAGGAATATAGAGTTTTCGTAAATCGGGTTTGGGGATGGGAGCCCTGTCCGGGATGGCTTCATCCACAGTAGGTTGCCGCCAAGTATCGTTTTCAATAAGTTTGGCAAACATTCGTAGTTGTCCCACCGTTCTCCCTCTTTCTCCTTTGGCGCGACTTTCGGGAAGGCCCGATTCTTTCCTATACATTTCAACTAACGAATCGCCAAGAGCTTCTATTTCATCAGCAATAGCCATTAAAAATGCTGCTCTTTTTGTACCTGAAGTTTTTCGGTATTCTATAAATGCTTCTGAAGCCAGTGTTGCCGCTCTATCAATTTCATCTTGAGTGACTTCTATAAAGACTTCCTCATTTTCTATATTTTTTTTTGGATTGAACGTATGGAAAGTTTTGGTTCCTTCCGCAGAGAGCGCATAGCCTATATAGTTTTTTCCGGTAATCATAAATTTTTGTAATCTGGTAATTGAGGACGTGTTTCAAGTCCTTCATTAATTATTTTTAAAACGGCCTCTCTTTCTTTGCCAGATAAAGGCAAACGTGGCGCTCTTACAGTTTCACTTCCTAATCCTGTGGCAACCTCGGCTAATTTTATGTTCTGTACTAATTTAGGGTTTATATCTAATTCTAACAAAGGTAAAAACCACCGATAGATAGCAATTGCTTCTGGTATTCTACCCGCTTTTTGAAGTTCGTAAATAGCCACCGTTTCCTTAGGAAAGGCACAGACCAGTCCGGCAATCCAACCATCGGCGCCCATCAACAGACTTTCAAGAGCCAAAGTATCAACTCCACACATGATTTTAAGTCGGTCCCCAAAGTTGTTTTTAATTCGAGTAACATTCGAAATATCTCGGGTGGATTCCTTTACCGCTTGTATGTTAGGACATTTCAGTAATTCCTCAAACATAGCAAGGGTCACTTCAATTTTATAATCCACCGGGTTATTATATACCATAATGGGCAAAGAAGTATTATTTGCCACTGCTTTAAAATAAGCTACCGTTTCTTCATCACTCGCTTTGTAGCGCATAGGAGGAAGCATCATTAAACCCGAGGCACCGTCTTCTTCGGCGTGATGGGCGGCAGCAATGGCTCCTTTGGTAGATTGCTCGGCGATATTGATCAATACCGGCACTTTTCCATGTACTTGCTTTACAGTTTCTTTAGTAAGTGTGCGTTTTTCTTCTTCAGAAAGGGTACTGGCTTCTCCCAATGTTCCTCCTAAAACAATCCCGTGAACACCTGCTTCCAACTGAGCTGAAATATTATGTTTAAACAAATCTAAATCTAGTGTATCTTCACTAGTAAATTTGGTAGTTACTGCAGGCATGACGCCTTTCCATTCAAATTTCATTTTATAAATTTTTAAGTTCCTCTTTTAGTTTTTTGGTGAACCCTGAGACCACCAAATCGTAAGAATGATCTATTAATTCCAGAATCAATTTTGGAGGAAGGTTAGATTCTACAATCACCGTATTCCAATGCAATTTACTCATATGCCAACCGGGCAGGATAAGACCATCATATTGGGTCCTAAGCTCCACCGAGCGTTCTGGGTCGCATTTTAAATTAACCTGGGAAGGAATTCGCTCAAGGCCACAAATGGCAAACATTTTTCCCATAACTTTAAAAACCAGCGTTTGTTCATCGAACGGGAAGGACTCGGTGACTCCTTTTTTGGATAAGCAATAATTTCGGAAGTCTTCGATGTGCATCTTATTCTACTTTATACCCTAAAATGGGTTGGTTATTAAAATAAATTAATAACGAATCGTGTCCTATTTGTACAGGAACGGTAAAGGTAACAATGCCTTCTTTTTCAGAAAACAATACCGACTCTTTTGTATTACCATACGCGTATTGAATCTCCTCGGGAGCTTCGGTTTTTAGTTCAAAATAAATTTCATTCATAGAACTACGGGAATTAATAGTTCCTCCTTTGGGTGAAAGAATGTCGCTGGACTGTAACCCTTCAGCAATTAGTAAGGGTGCATTCGAAAAATTTTCAAAACTCATGGTTTCTGCTAAAAAAGTATCTTCCCTCATTTCGGGATAATGACTCTGTATGAATTGTTTTGGAGCGGTTTTATAATAAAAATAAGAAGGTTGTTTCATAAACTTACCGTTGTATTTTCCAGCGCCCCAAGTCGCATCAAACAAATACCAAGTGCCCTCAATTTTAGCTGCATTCCACACATGGTTTTTTTTAAAAGCCCTTCCAATATCACTAAAAGTAGCTTTGGTATCCCCATTAATTAGATAGTTTTCAATGCCCTGTAGCTGGCACATTTTTTCAAACACAAAGGCATAGCCTTCGCAAACCGCAATACCCGTTTGAAGTGTTCTTTCAATTATTTTAGCCCGTGTTTTTTCTTCTTTTTGATTGCGTTCGCGATAGTTTGAAAACGAATAGTTAAACTTTTTATACTCCTCAGGATCGTATGCTACGTTTTCAATGAGCCAAGTATAAATCGCCCGAACTTTATCTTCTTCCGTAAAAAAATCACGGGTAAGAAATCTAGAAAATGTTTCGGAATTGGTAAATGTTTTGGGGTAAAATTGTATGGTAGCATCTACTCTTTCATAATCCTGAGAAACTCCTATAAAGGAATGCATAAAAAGTAAAAGCAGCAGTCTTTTCATTTCAAAATTTTATATAAAACCGGCCTGCTTGGTGAGGCGTCGTTAACCAAGGGAGCGGTTTGCAAATTAAGAATATAACTTCCGTCTTTTATTGTATTACTTACAAAGATAAACTCGGTTATTGTAGCTTCAAATCTTGGGTTTTGGGGATAATCCCAAAACGCTTTATGCGCTAGTAACTTTCCTTCGTCTTTCTCTTTATCTACCGACGGCAAATCGATTAGTAAATGATTTACGCCTATTTCACGTAAAAAAGTAGCTGCTTTTTCTGCTACATAGGGCCAGTGGGTATTTGAGTATTTTTTGGTCTTTTTTGAAGCAAGATTGGGAAGTGTTCTTATTACAACTGCTTCTGGTTTTTTACCCCTAAGTAAGTGCTTGAGTTGCTTTTCTGAAATTATAAAATCCCCTTCTTTAGTTTCGGGTGCCACCGAAATTACTTCGGTTAAAAAAAAGTGTCTTTTTAAAGTCTCATGCACCGAGTGAAACGCTTCTGAAATATGCCCTACACACTCGGTATGGGTACCGTGGGCATGCGGATTGAAATACACATTATTAAAATTGACAGCGGCACCCTCTTTTACACTTCCTACCCAATCGCCCAACTTCACGGGCCAAACTTCCGGCGCATCAATATACCAAGCACGGGCTTTGCCTTTTTGCGCTTTTATGGGAACGGAAATATCCAATGGTTTTGATACATCGATATTGAAAATTTGTTTTTCTATGGTAAGTGTTGCTTTCAAGAGTATGGATTTCAGCTTAAATTTACTAAGAAAAGGTCACTTGCTATTCCATCGCTTAAAAATTTTCCTTTTTTGGTCACTTTTAAGGCTCCATTTTCTTCAAAAAGTAATTGGTTTTTAATATGTATCTCGGCTTGTTGTTCTATATATGCTCGATAATTTTTTCCGAAAGTGTTTTCAACTTCAGAAAGGTTGATCCCCCAAATGGTGCGTAATCGCGTCATTACAAATTCATTATAGCGATCATTTTTGGAAAGGGTTTCTCGTTCCAATGGCAATTTTCCTGCTTCTATTTCTTTTAGGTATTTCAAATTATTAGCAACGTTCCAACTTCTTGTGGTACCATTAAAACTATGTGCCGAAGGTCCTACTCCCAAATAGGGTTTCCCTTGCCAATAGGCCAAATTATTTTGCGACTCGAAACCGGGCTTCCCAAAGTTGGAAAATTCATAATTTACAAATCCTCTTTTTTCGGTTTCTGCTACTAAAATTTGATGGTGTTCCTGGGCTACTTCATCTTCCACTGGTGGGACAATTCCTTTTTCAATAAAAGTTTTTAAAGCCGTTTTGGGTTCTACAGTAAGCGCATAACACGAAATATGGGGCGTCTCTAGATCAAATGCTTTTTCCAAATTTTGAAGCCAACGTTCGTTGCTCATTTTTGGAATCCCGTAGATTAAATCGATAGAAATATTATGGAAATGTTCTTTAGCCACCGCAATGGATTGTTCTGCTTCGGAAACTGTATGTGCCCGATTCATTAATTTTAAATCTTCTTCAAAAAAGGATTGCACACCAATACTTAATCGGTTGATTGGACTTTTAGATATTTGGATGATTCGATTTTTGGAAAGATCGTCCGGATTTGCTTCGAGGGTAATTTCAGTATTTTCAGCAACAGAATAGTGCTGGTAGATGGTTTCAAATACTTGGTTGAGTTCGGTTTCAGAAAGCAAGGAAGGCGTTCCTCCACCAAAATAAATGGTTTGTATTTCTTCCCTCATTTCTTCCTTCCGAAGGAGTAGTTCTTTACAAATCGCTTCCACCATTCGCTCTTTATTTTTAAGCGATGTGGAAAAGTGAAAATCACAGTAATGACACGCTTGCTTGCAAAAGGGAATATGGAGATAGATACCGGCCATTTACCTAAGGGATACTATAAGAAGTGAAAATCCGTAGCCCAATAGTACATAGAGTAATGTCCCAAAAAGGTAGGCAAATAACGATTTTAGGATTACTAAGAATAGGTTCCCTTTAAAAAAGGAAACCATAGCATATATATAATAGATAAGCATTACAATCATTGTTAAAAATTGCCATCCAGCATCAAAAAACACTACTAAAAACATATTTAATGTCCCTATTAAAATATAGATTCCAACAAGGTAGAACGACTGTGCTATATACTCTGCCCAACTATATTTTTTATAAAAAAACAACTTAGTAAAAAGGGAAAGCGTAAAAACGAAAATGAAAAGTATATTATTGATGTTTTGAACCATGAACTGCCCGGCCTCTCTAAAAATATTGAAGGAAACATCACTTCTTTGTGGAATCTTCTCCATTGGGTCATACGCTAATAATGAGCGAATTAATAAATGGATTGCCGTAAGTAGAATAAAAAAAGAAACCGGTTTAAAATAAGTTTTTCTTTTTCCATTTAAATATTCTTTAGATACCTTACCAGGATTAAGAAACAAAAGTTTTAAGGTCTTCCAAAAAGGAGCTTCAAAAGAGAATAAACTTGCTGCTAAATCGTTAAAAGTTTCACCAAAACTAACCTTTTGAACCCGAGCTCGCTGGCCACAATCATGACAATAGTCGCCCATTACTTCTATCCCACAGTTACTACAATATGTTGGTTTTTCATTTAGCATTATCCCACTCTGTCTTCATTCTGTTTTACAAAAGCCGCCCAACCCGTATAATTTTTTCCCGTTTCCATTTTCCCCGCATTGTAAAAATGGCAAACTGCCGCTGCTAGGCCATCGGTACTATCGAGGTTTTTAGGGAGTTCTTTCAGGTTCAAAAGACTTTGCAACATTTTTGCCACTTGTTCTTTACTGGCGTTACCATTGCCGGTAATGGCCATTTTTATTTTTTTAGGAGAGTATTCGGTAATGGGTACTTGTCGCGAAAGCCCTGCGGCCATGGCAACTCCTTGAGCGCGGCCCAACTTTAACATCGATTGCACATTTTTTCCAAAAAACGGTGCTTCGATGGCAATTTCATCGGGATGAAAAGTATCAATCAATTCTACCGTTCGTTCAAAAATATGTTTTAGTCGAAGGTAGTGATCGTCGTATTTTGAGAG
The DNA here is from genome assembly GCA_041392205.1 of Flavobacteriaceae bacterium. Lineage (GTDB taxonomy): Bacteria > Bacteroidota > Bacteroidia > Flavobacteriales > Flavobacteriaceae > Halomarinibacterium. The sequence goes on from JAWKMO010000006.1 coordinate 22,901, forward strand.
TTGCAACTCATTAAGTTGCAGGAAGTGCATTTGTTTTCCAACCACTTTAATGAGTCCAAAACCCATAACCGTTGTACCAGGGTCTATTCCTAAGATGATTTTATCTGAATTCATAACGTTTTCGCCTGCGCACAAACAGACAATTTATAGTACATTAGCATTCCATGAAGGTTCCTTTCAACAAAGCTAAGCAATATGGCTGGTTTGCCCTAAAGGTTTTTATCCTTGCTTTGGCTTTTCTTTTTATTTACCATAAAATGGCAACACAAAAGCCCCTTGCTTGGAAAGGGATTCTGGATTCTTTCCAGTTAAAAAACGCAGGGTATTTTTTACTTTTTATGGGTTTTGCAATTGCAAATTGGTTTTTTGAAATAAAAAAATGGCAAACTATGGTTTCGGTCCTTAAAAAAATTTCTTTTTCGGAAGCCCTTACTCAAAGTCTGGCTGCACTCACTGTTTCTTTAGCCACTCCCTTTAGAATAGGCGATTATGGCGCTAAAGCCTTTTATTTTGAAATGCAACAACGCAAACAAATACTACTTCTTAATTTGATATCCAATGCATTTCAGCTTTTCATCACACTAGTATTTGGAAGTATTGGGTTGTGGGTTAGTATTCCGTTATTGCCCTTAAAACCTTCAGGGCCTACCCTAGTAGGGTTTTGTTGTGTTTTAGTTGTTGTATTAGCAATAGCCCACTTTTATAGAAAAAAGGAATGGTTTATAAAAGGCTTTTCAATTAAAAATATGTGGAAAAACTACCAAAAAATTACGGTTGTAGTGAAAAGGAAGGCATTTGCCTTTTCGTTACTAAGGTATATTATCTTTAGTAGTTTGTTTTTTATGTTGCTTCGGTTTTTTGGTGCCGCTACAACCTTTTGGGAAACGATTCCTTTTATTTGGAGCATGTATTTATTAGCTTCTCTCCTTCCTGTTTTTTCTTTTTTTGATGTTGTGATAAAAAGTAGTATTTCGGTAGGGTTACTTTCCTATTTAGGAATCCCAGAGATGGTTGTACTTACCACTGTAGTAAGCATGTGGCTCCTTAATTTTATTTTCCCAGCCGTTCTAGGTAGTGTGTATGTTCTTAACTTTAAAAGGATATGATTATAGGATTAGGGATTGTTTTCTTTTTGTATTTATTGGCAATTATTTGGATGCTTTTGGGAATCCAAAATCTTTCGTTTTTTAAACCAAAAGAAACCCCTTTAAAAACTACTTTTTCTATTGTAATTCCTTTCAGAAATGAAGAAAAACAGTTGCCCCTCCTAATAAGGTCGATACAACATTTAAACTACGACCCTAATAAGTTTGAAATCCTTTTTGTGGATGACGCTTCTGAAGACCGTTCGGTTTCCATCATTAAAGATGTATTGAAAGATACTTTGCTTACTTTCAAAATAATTTCTAACAAACGGTATTCTAATGCGCCCAAAAAAGATGCGATTTCATTGGCCGTGAAAAAAGCAACCAATGCATGGATTATAACAACCGATGCCGATTGCCAAGTCCCTCCAGATTGGTTGTTGCTTTTGGATGCCTACATTACTCAATACAATCCTGAAATGGTTTGTATGCCTGTTCTTTTTGAAGAAGCAGATTCGTTGCTAGCTCAATTTCAGTTTTTAGACGGCCTAAGTTTACAAGCCACTACGAAAGCGGGATTTGGACATGGGCTTCCGTTACTTTGCAATGGGGCAAACTTGGCGTATAAAAGAACATTGTTTTTTGAAGTTGCTGGGTATGTAGATAACGATCAATATGCCAGTGGTGACGATGTTTTTTTAATGGAAAAAATAAAGGTTCTTTATCCTAAAAAAATACACTATTTAAAAACCCCAAAAGCGACTGTTATTACTCAAAGTGTAAAAAGTTGGAGGGAAGTGATACAACAACGTATTCGATGGGCTTCAAAAACCAAATATCAAAAAAATAAGGCCGTAACTGTTTTGGGAAGTACTGTTTTACTTGCCAATATGGGTTTTATTGCAAGTGTTGTTTTGTGTTTTATTTATCCTTTGTATGGGAGTACTTTTTTAGGGTTTATTCTTTTCAAAATAGTGGTTGATGCTTTGTTTTTACACAAAGAAGTGCAATTTTTTAATAAAAAGATTCAGCTGTTTTTGACAGTAATAAATGCTTTTATTTATCCTTTTATCATGGTTTGGGTAGCCGCAAATAGTATCCGTGGAAATTATAACTGGAAAGGCCGAAGTTTTAAAAAATAGTGGTTGTTTCAATTATTTTTTTACCTTTAACAGTACCAAATCAAACATTTACACAAATGAAACGCCTACTGCTTGTACTCGCTATTTTTGTGGTTCAAATCACTTTTTCACAACAAACCTATTCCATCCAAGGAGAAAATCTTTCTCTTTACGCTGAAGCCGATGGGACACTAACCCTTTTATGGAATAGTTTTGAAGGAAACTATCGTTATTTTATCAAGAAAGGAGAGGTCATTACCGAGTTAAAAAATACCAAATTAGAAGGTGCCTATCAAGAAGAATACAAAACGGTTTTACAAAATTATACAGGGAATGAGGCTTCCAAACTAAAATTTACAAAATCCGATTTAAAAAACTACATCGACACTTATAATGCCGCTGCAGATAGTACTTATGTCTCTCAAATCCCTTCCGTAAATCTAAAAACCAGATTGGGAGGTTTTGCAGGGATGACCAATTACCCCTATTTTGTGAATCCAGAAAATACTGTACTTCCACAAATAGGTATTGATTTTGAAATTATTGATGAAATTAAATTGAAAAGACACAGCATGCAGTTTCAATTTCGGCAAATTTTTGGGAATAAAGATTACGATTTTTCTTCTTCGCAACTTTCACTTAACTACCGTTTTAAATTTGTAAAATGGGAAACTTTTGATGTTTTTGTGAATACCAAAATTGCAGACTACGTGTATATTTCACAAGATATAGATGTCATAGAAAATAACGGAGACACTACCAATATTAAAGGATCGGGCGGCGATTTTCAAGCCCCTTTTGCGTTAGGAATTGGTGCGGATATTGCCCTTGGTAATGGCTACATAACCTTACTATATCAAGATATTGTGGCATTAAATCTTACAGACAATGGCGAATTTCCTATAGATTTTGCCATAGGCTACAAATGGAAATTATAAATTTTCAGAATTTAAAATAAAAGGTAGCTGAATTCTGGAAGTAACAGGTATTCCTCTTTTATAGGAAGGGGAGGGTTTTGGGAGCTCAAATATACTTTCTCTTATTAAGGTTTCTAAAGCGGGAATTTTTTGGGCTACCAAACTATCAATACTCATTTCTTGAATTTGTATGACTCCCGTGTTTTCAATTTGAAGAATGATGTTTACCGTGTCTTGCAATGTTTGAGATACGACCAAATTTTCTTCAGATAGCTTTTTTTGAATGGCTACCACCACCACATTCTGAAAACAAAGTTTTTGTTCCTCTTTTTCGGTTTTAGTTTCGCATTCTTTGAATGCTGGATAGGTATCTACATCACTCCAATCGATGCGCTCCATTTCTTCTTCGTAAAAGGTTTCGGAAGAAATACGTTGGGTATTAAAATACTGGCAGGAATTCAAAAAAAATCCGCAAAACAAACCAAAAAAGACCCTTTGTAAATACATCTCCCGAAAGTACAAATTTTACTCAAAATTTGCTTATTAGGTAACGTTTCTTTGTTATATTAGACTTATACGCCAACCTATGGACATTCTTTGTGTAATTATTGGTTTTCTTTTAATGCTTATAGGTATTGCGGGCAGTATCTTGCCCATACTTCCGGGAACGCCAATTTCTTGGTTAGGACTCGTGGTATTATATTTGGCTCCTTCACTAAAATTTGATTGGACGTTTATTATCCTTACAGGAATTGTTGCCCTAATAATTTATGTTATGGACTATGTTATTCCGGCACTAGGTACAAAGCGATTTGGAGGAAGCAAGGCAGGAGCCTGGGGAACTACCATAGGTTTACTGATAGGAATTGTTGCGCCCATTCCTTTTGGAATAGTGATAGGACCTTTTGTGGGAGCTTTGGTAGGAGAATTAGCTTTTAATAAAACCGAAGGACCTCAAGCATTTAAAGCCGCAATAGGATCCTTTTTAGGATTTTTAGCTTCCACTTTTATCAAGTTTTTTGCAGTGATGGTGTATTTAGGATTGTTTATTTATAAAGTGATTGTGAATATAAATGTCCTTATCTAATAAATTAATGCCTTGTAGGATCAAAGGGGAAGTTATCAATGTTATCTGGATACCCATCTGCATCTGAATCCCGCACCTCATCATCAATAATTAATAACTGAAAACTAATGGGCAAAAAGGTTTGCATAACTTCAGTATCAAATTCATTGGTGGGGGCAAAAGACACCGATAAGGATGCGAAAGTAACCCCCAAAGAAGGATCGAACAAGGTGTTTGCCCATACCAGCGCTGTGAAATTTTCAAAACGAATTAATCGTGCTCCAAAGGTATTTTGAAATCCTCCTCCAATGCTTCCAGTTTGTGTTGTAGTACAAAGTACTGTGGGTGTACCGTTAAACCCCAAGGTTTGAAACATGGTATTAATTTCTAGCGCAATAATATCATTAACCCCTATATTTCCTTGCAATGACAAGGAGGGTATATAACGCCACAGGACATTGGTGTCATTTCGAAGCACATTAACACCCAAGGCTTGAACTTGAGGTATGGTAATTTCAGTAGCACTAAAACCTTGCGGCATGATAAACCCAAGACCCGGATACTGACTATGTATAAATTGTTGCCCGGGATTTGCAAGGGTGGGTATTTGAGTTAAGCCGGTAGGTAACCCATGTGCATAATCCCAATATAATGCTGTTGCACCAGTAACGTTGGCACATATTTGCGAATTAAAACTAGTAATGTTATCTTGTTGATTGTTTGAAGAATCCTTACTGCAAGAAATAAATAAAAAAGAGATTGCGGTAAAAAATAAATAAGGAAATTTCATGAGGATGTTTTTTAAGATACATCGAAACTTTTTCAAATTGTCATCAAAAAAAATCAAATCCACTAGGTATTTCTCTTGAAAATATTACTTTGAGTATAGGGAGCTTCTATTTTTATACCTTCTAAAATTATTATAGCGTTTTTTAGTAAAGTACGTTCATGATAAAAGAAATAGAGGGACTTCCCTTTTACATTCCTTTTTTTTGTACCTTAATATCGATAATTCACTCGGTATCAACCTAAAACGCTCTTCAACATGAAAAAATTAGCACTATTTGCATTCCCGCTTTTATTTGCCTTAGTTTTTATTTCGGCAACAAAGACAGAAAGTGTGCAAGACAACTACTCCTTAGAGGGAGTGTGGGAAATGGAACACCAATATATTTATGAAAACAATGAAATATTGGATACACTTTATAACCTTAATGGAGCCCGACAAGTAAAAGTTTACAGTAAAGGAAAAGTAATGTGGTCACGATTTGACCCAACCGATAGCAACGAGTGGTTTGGTTATGGAACCTATGAAGTGAATGAGGGTATTCTGGAAGAAAGGCTTGAATACGCCTCACAAGCGATGATGAAAATTGTAGACACCGTACAAGTGTTTCGGTTTCAATTAAAACTGGAAAAAAATTCGTATAATCAGATTTCCTTTGACAAAGACGGAAACAAGTACAACTCTGAAAATTATACAAGAATTGAATAAAGAGTTTTGTGTTAAAAATTTGGAATTTTAAATATAATTTCTTGTTGGATTAGAACCGATATCACACTTTTCATTTCGACATCCTTAGAATTCCATTTTCCTTCTTTTAAGAGCAGTTCTATGGAATGTTTCCTTTTTGGATCATGATATTCCAGCAAAAGCTCTTTTTCGCCTAAGTTAATAAGGCAATCTTTTTTAGAAAAATCAAATTTAGCTAGAGGGTTTATTTTAATATTTTCATTTTTTTCTGGATAAGCGCTTTGCAAAACTTTATAAAGTGCTTCTTCCACTCTTTCAACGGTTACCGAGTTAAGACAAATTTTGTGCTTACAAGCTAAAATAACATCATAATTACATTTAATATTGCAAACACCCTTCTTACCCCATATTAGTTGATTATGTTTTGAGAAACTTCCCCAACTTCCGGGTCCTGTGGGACCATAAATCCCAACTGTAGGCACATTAAAGGCTCCAGCAACGTGAGTAATACCAGCATCATTACCAATATGAAACAATGCTCCAGCCATAGCATCGCCTACTTCTAACATACCCCCGGTAACATAGGTAATATGGGGCATGGGTTTTGAAAAATACTTTTCTATATCTGGATCATCGGGGCCTTTTATTATTTTACAGTCTAAGTTTGGATAGACCTCAAATAATTTTTCAATAAGTTTGGCATATTTATCCGTGGGCCAAATTTTTAATAAAAACCCAGCTCCGTGGTGTACTACGAAATAAGGCTTGTTAGTATTAATTTTTCTTTTAAAATAGGGGTAGCTATCAAGATGGTTCTCAATGTCAATATGCAATTTTGAAACCGTATCTATGTAATGCTGAATGGCATGTTGTTTTACCTTTTTATGGGTAGGATAGGTAAGTGCATGAGGTAAGTGATAGCCTCTAAAAGCAGGGTAATTTCCTAACTCATATATATTATCATAAGTATCTTCCGTCTTTCTAGCTATTTCTTCACTTACTACACGAATTCCTTTTAAATGTGTACTGAAAAATTCTACCAGTCTGGGTGCTACAGCAAAATCAAGCTCTAATGATACTTTGGCTATTTTATAAATAGCAGGAATGGCAAAGAAAATATCTCCCAAACCTCCATAACTTTTATAGACTAATACTTTCCCTAGTGTGTTGGGAAGCTCTTCAGTTTTCTTTTTTTGTAAAATTGTCGCTATGGCATCCCAGAAGTTCTCTGGGGCTTGCAGCATTTCTTTTTTGGCTTTTTCTAAATCATTAGGATAAAAATCGAAAGAAAAGGTGCCTACTCTATCATTCCCTAAAATTTCACAACCCGAAAGAAACGCTTCTGCCGCCAACCTGCCCGAAGGTTCTGGCCAAACAGGTTTGCAAATAAATTGTTTTGTTTTACCTAAAATTTTTAATACCTCTTCGTTAGAAATTGAATCGTGAAATGAAATATTGAATGGCATTTCCCTTCGCAATCTATTTCTGCCATAAACCATAAACTTTATCTCAGGATGTTGTTCTGCATAGGTTACAAATTCGTGTCCGCCTTTTAGAAAGTTTAAATCTCCGAAGAAAGGGATTACCTTTTCATCTTTTTCTTGAGAAATAGAGAGCTTTTCTACATCTACCGTAGGAGGCATTATCAATTTATTTGCAACGGCTTCTCCAAAAAAATCTTGATGGGCTTCAAAATGTTTTGGTGACTGAAAAACATTTAATGCTGCTTTAGAAAAAAGATTTCTGTATAAATGGAATTTTTCGGGATGACAACAGCTTTTTACATTTCTGTCTACAGTGCATAAAATATTTCTTCTAACACAAAAATTATAATCGTATTCAACCTTTATATAAGGGATTTTTAAAGAAATTATCTGGTTTAGTAAAGGCACCTCATAATTACATCTAGTGGTACTATTTACAATAATTAAATCGGTCCCTTTTAAATGATTCTTTGTTTTTTCAAAATCAATTAAATAGTCTAACTCCACATGGACCTTTTTTTTTTGCCCAAGTTTAATTAGTTGTTGTATTGTAAGCTCGGCCCCGCGCGGGGTAGCCAAATTAGTATCGTGAAGAAAAAGAATTTTTTTCAAGGGGATGAAAGTTTATAAAATGAAATTGGACATTTCATAAAGAGATTAGAAATGTCCAATGTTACTTTTTGAAATGGATTTTAGGATTTTTCTAATACTAAAATATCGGTACCACTTCCTCCTCCACTTACATCTTTTAGTTCAATTCGGTTAGGGAGCACACTTACAATATCCCAATCTCCATTAAATTCACTAAAGGGAGTTCCTGTAAAATTGAAAGCCATACTAAACCCATTACTGTCTACTAACCAATTTCCATTATTGGTGTTTGTTCCATTGGTAGCAACCACTTGATTACTGGCTTGAAAATCTATAGAATATCCATTGTAATCTGAAGTTTCATCTACGCCACTATCTATATAACTTGCCACAAACCAACTTCCATCTAGAAGGGTATCTCTAATAACACCTGCATCTCCGTAATAGCCGTCATCATAATACCCATCGTCATAGTACCCATCATCATAATAGCCATCGTCATAGTAACCATCATCATAGTAACCATCGTCATAATACCCATCATCGTAATAGCCGTCTCCATAATATCCATCATCAAAGGGGTCGTTTGAATCGTCTGTTTGACAGGAAGAAACGAAAGCACCGGTAATAGAAATAGAGGATACAGCAAGCAATGCTTGACCCGATTTTTTAATAAAATTTCTTCTTTTCATAGCTTGAGGTATTAATAATGTTGTAAATATACCTTTATAAATAGGTTGTAATTTATGATTTTTCTCATATAATCTAATAACAATTGAAGTGCCCTTTACCCTACTTTTAAAACAATAATAAAGTAAAATTATTTCAAAATATATTATAAATTCGGTAAAAATTACCCTTTATTATGAAAATAGCGACCAATATCGCTTTAGAATTTGATGCGTTTTCGGCAAACTATACTGAAGACATGATAAACTGTGTTCCTTTTTATGAGAAATTATTAAGATCATTCACAAAAACCCTTCCTGTGGGTTTTGTCCCTCAACGCATTTTGGATTTAGGTTGTGGCAATGGCAATGTTACCGCACAACTTTTACATGCATTCCCCGAGAGTCATTTTGAACTGTTGGATGCTTCCCAACAAATGATTGATTTGTGTAAAAATCGATTTTTGGGTAAAAGCATAAACTATCATCCCACTTTTTTTAATGAATTTCCGTTTCCAGAAAGTGAATTTGACTTGATTACCGCAGGGTTCAGTATTCATCATTGTAATACAGAAGAAAAAAAAGCGCTTTTCAAAAAAATATATAATTCCCTAAAGCCCAATGGTGTTTTTGGAATCTGTGATTTAATGATTGATAAGAATAGCAATGAACATCCCAAACTTCTGGAAGATTGGAAGCTATTTGTGTCTAAAAACTATCCCGATGATGAAAAATGGAAATGGTTGATGGAGCATTATAATGCTTTTGACAAGCCCGATGCTTTACAAAACCAGCTTTTATGGCTGCAAGAAGTAGGTTTTACTAGCATAGAGCCTACCGTTTATGACCAATATTGGGTGTACATTAGGGCCATAAAACCTTAGTTTTTAAAAAACTGACTTCACAGGCAAGCGTTACATTGTTTTGCCATTTGGTACTTTACTAGGAATCTATACCAGGTTATCCATTTCCTTAACAATACCAAAAAAACTAAAGAGGATCTCCTACTTTAATATCGCAACGATGTCCGGGTTGACCATGGGCTGGATTGAGTTTGACCTCCCCTGAATTGATTACAGGAGAACCACTTTGACTGTTATCCAAACTTTTGGCGGATAAAGAATCTAAAGGAGCACCTACGGGAATATCACACCGATGCCCGGGTTGACCGTGTGCCGGATTTTTTGCAATGGCTTCATTAGTGCTTGAAGCGTTACTCTTGGAAGGATTGGGTGTGGTATTGGGGGAAGTTTTGGTAGTAGGTTCTTCCTTTTTGGCTTCTTCTTTACAAGCACCGATAACCCCAAAACTAAAAAATAGTAGCAGTACTGTTATTTTTCTAATGGTAAAAATTAAAGTTTTCATCTGTACAAAATATTTTAAATTAAGGAAGATGGAATGCCCCTTTTTAACATCTTCGGTGGGTTTGATAAATTGCTAATGGGCATTTCATAGCCATTATTTTAAATGAGAATTTATAAAGTTACAAAATTATTTATTGGGAAATGAATGAGGGCTTAAAACAAAAAAGCCTCCCTTGCCCCTCGACTCCATTCTGGATGACAACTTAGTAAAGGCACCCGCGTGCTAAGTGGTAAAAGCTCGACAGATGGATTGTGCCTTCGTTAATTTTTAATTTCAATGTTCGCTTTCAATTGTTTCTTCAATTCCAGATAACACTAATTTTAGAGGTACACGTAAAGATATTTCTATTTTTAAATGCCATTTAGCATCCTTAAATTTACAACTCATTTCTTTATATATTCCACATAAAATTTTTTTTAGATTAAATAGGAATAAAAATTTATATTGCCGTGTTATTAAAGCTCATAGCTTGTTATACAATTCTTGAGAATTTTATTAATAACTCGTATCCTATTTGATAATATATAAATTGAACTACTATGAAACTAAAATACCTCTTACTTGCTGTACTCTCCATGACACTAATAACTGCAAATGCCCAATTTACAGATAGCATGGAAAGCTATACTGATGGGGAGCGAATTTATGAAGGTCACTGGCTGGATTGGGGATGTGGAGGTTCCTGTGCATTGTATTCTTCTTCTGCACAAGCGCACCTTGGTAATCTTTCCGGATTAATTCCTGATGATGGTTTTACTGATGCGGTGCTTGATTTGGGTAATAAAATCTTTGGCCAATGGGGTCTTGGATTCTATGCCTATATACCCTCTGGAAAAGTAGGTTATTATAATTTACAAGGAAGTGTGCCTATTGTTTCTGGAGAATGGATTGTTGGAAATTTCTATTTTAATCAAGATAATTTAAATCCAGGTGTGGGTCTTCTTGACAACACTGCTCTAGGTTCTGTAAACTTTTCATTCCCTCACGATGAGTGGTTCTATATTGCTATGAACGTTGATATTTCTGCCGGCTTAAGTGCTGCTACTTGGGAGTATTGGGTGGATGGGGTAGAAGTTATTCCAGCCGGGACTCCGTTTACAGATGGTAGTGGTGCTATCCCTACAAGTTTAGGGGGAGTTGACTTTTTCTCGATTTCTCCAAACAACATGATGTGGCTAGACACATTTCTATACCAAGAGGGCTTTGTACCAACAGATAGTGGAAATTTGAACTCAATTACTGGTACTATTTTATTTGATATGGATAATAATGGTTGTACAGCGGGAGATGTCTTGGCTGACAATATTATGGTAACTACTACAAATGGAACCAATACATTTACCACCTCTACCAATAGTGAAGGCGATTACACCTTATATGTGGGTCTTGGAACCTATACAACTTCAGTCAGTGTAAACAACGATTTATTTAATGTTTCTCCGGTTTCACAATCATCCAATTTTACTGACTATGGTAATACCGATTTTATAGACTTCTGTGTTTCGATTGATGTTCTTGCTGATGATGTAAATGTGGTACTCATTCCTACCTCAGAGGCAAGACCGGGATTTGATGCGCAATATCAAATAGTATATAATAACAGCGGTTCCAATACTACCAATGGAGATATTACCTTAGTTTTTGATGACTCAAAGCTAGTTTTCTTGAATGCTGACACCCCTCCAGATGTGATTAATAACAATACAATGACATGGAATTATAATAACTTGCTGCCTTTTGAGACTAGAGTCATCAATCTAAATTTTAATGTATTTCCCCCACCACAGGTAGAGATAAATGATATATTGATGTTTACAACCTCTATTACTCCATTAGTAACAGATATTAATGATATTGACAACACCCATGAATTTAATCAAATAGTTATTGGTTCATTCGATCCAAATGACAAAACTGTTCTTGAAGGGGATAGGCTACGAATAGAAAATATTGATAATTATTTGCACTATTTGATACGTTTTCAGAATACCGGAACAGCTTCTGCCATTCATGTATCGGTAGAGGACGTACTTGATGACAAATTAGATTGGAGCACCTTTACACCAATTTCCTATAGTCATACTGCTCAACTTGAAATAAACAATGAAAATAATCTTAGGTTTATTTTTAACAATATTCACCTTCCAGACAGCACCTCCAATGAACCCGAAAGCCATGGTCATATACTTTTTAAGGTGAAACCTAAAGCTAATGTAGTTGTTGGGGATATCATAAGTGGATCGGCCGCTATATTTTTTGATTTTAACCCTCCTGTTATCACCAATACTGTTATTACCGAAATCGTGGATAACGAAGCTCCTATTGCCAATGATGACACTTTAGTAATTGTGGAAGGAAATACCGGCAGTGTAGATGTAGCTTCTAATGATGTAGATATGGATGGAACATTAGATGTAACCAGTATAGTAGTTACAAACCCTCCTCTTTATGGTACCTTGAATAATAATGGAGATGGGACATTTACATATATTCATGATGGCAGTCTAAACCCTGAAGATTATTTTAGATATACCATAAATGATAATGAAGGACTAACATCAAATGTCGCCGTGGTATCTATTACTATTCAGTCTATCCTAGGATTAAATGATTTTGCTATCGAAAAATTCGACCTCTATCCTAATCCTGCTAGCACAGAAATACATATTGAAGTTGGCGTTGATACATTTCTTAGAAAGCTTGAGATTTTTGACATAAATGGTAGACTCCTATCCCAAAATGTTCCTTCTCAAAATTCTCATACACATCGTATAAATATAACCAACTTATCAAGTGGCATCTATTTTATAGCGATGACAAATCAAGATGGACAAAGGATAATCAAAAAGATGATAAAGGAGTAAGGGAATATCAATCCTTACATCCATGTTGGAAACTTTGTAAGAAAATTTAGGGAAACCTAACAAACAAAAAAAGCCCATCCACTTAAAGGCTCTTAACAAGATAGCACATTCGGTATCCTGCTTCTAGAAGCTTACTCCATATACTTGTGCTAAAGTAATGCATTCCCTTTGAGTATCTATTTCAAGCGGGGGTGACATCGTTGTATGAAGAAGCCATGATAGGGCTCTTGGACTTGAGTCTCTTCTCTTATTCACCCTACCCCTTTTACCCCTCATGTAGGGCATGGTGGGGATATAGTGGGGACATACTGGGGATAAAGTGGGGACAAAGTGGGGATAGTAGCCGTAGAAATAGGGAGGCAAAAAGGGTCATTTTCGGTCAAAAACGGCCAAAACGGTCATTTTCGGCAAAAAGTGACATTTTTCGGCAAAAAAGGTCGATTTCGGCAAAAACGGTCATTTTCGGTCGTTTTCGGACATGCACCGCTTGTTATTTCAAAAAGGCACTTTATGTTTGACCCATCGGATTCCGGAACTGGGGTTTGAAATTTTAAAAAAAGAAGGATTTCACACCCACCGATAGACTGAATGTTTAACTTTTAAATTTTAGAAATTATGGCTAAGCAAAAAAGTTTTGTCAAGTTTAAAGGAACCATGGACGACCTTACCTTTTACATACGAAAAGGAAGGTATCTGGTTCGGAAGAAGGGCGGTGTCGACCGCGAGCGAATCTTAAATGACCCTAATTACGAGCGAGTACGGGAGAACATGAGCGAGTTTGCTGCTGCCTCGAAAGTGGCGACCACTTTCAGAAAATCGTTGAACTCCCTTATCAAGCAATTGGGCGGTACAACGGTACAGGCGCGCCTGATGCGCATCTTTAGAAAGATCATTAACAAAGGAGCCGGAAAAGCAGGGCAACGTGCTATTACGCTACTGCCCAATAAACTGTTGTTTACCGATTTTCAGTTTAACGAAGAAAAGCGGTTCGACTCCATTTTTGTAGGCTTTCATGATCCCCCTACCGTGGATGCCAACCGTAATGTGGTGTCATGGGAACTCCCGGTATTTGATATCAAGAATGACCTGATTAAGCCGGAAGGGACCACCCACTACCGTTTTGTAATGGCTACCGTAGTGGTAAGTGACCATGCCTTAAACGAAGGCACGGAGACCTATATGCCCCTTACCGATGCGGCTTTTATAAAGCGTTCGGTAACGTTTACCGATTATTTGGAGGCCGATGTGCCCTTGGCGGCACCCATTGCTATGGAGACGGATCTGGGCTTGGCAGAAGCCTTGCCCGATACGGCCATCTCCATTACCGTGGTAGGAGTTTTCTTTTATAAATGGGTAGACCGTGAGTATTTGACTATGAAGAGTGAACAGGCCTTACAGGTACTGGCGGTTGCCTAAATGGTTGCTTGATTGTTTGTTCCAAGGCCCCCGAAAGGGGGCTTTTTTATGTGGACTCCTTTTAGTACTCCATAAAACTTGAATCGTAAAGAATAGGTGCCTTGCAAATGCAGGATAAAAGAAAAAGGCTTTGTACCTCGACTACGCTCGGTACAGGTGCCAGGGTGTTAGGTGGGACTATCTTTTTTAAAGAGATGCCTTCCTTCGAAGTCATTTGTGCGGTCTGGACGAGACTCGAAATTCAAAAGTTAAATGATTTAATTACTGATAATTACATCTATATTTAAAATTATGAGCTCCTATTTTAAGACCCTACCTTGAATTGAAAAAATATTCATAGTTTTTCGAAAAACTTTACCTGGAGCTATCAACTTGAAATCTTTTGAGCAAAATTCATTACACATATATAGAGGAAAAAAACATTTCTGCTCAGGATAGGTAGAGGTATTTAATTCGTGGAGAAAATGGTGGGAGGAATTTAAGGCAGGTTTGCACTCACAAAAATCCCAAACAAAAAAAATTTCTTGTTAAAAAATTCCTTAGATTTGGGTCTCCCCACTTAACAAAGCAACAATTTTTTTAACATTTTCATCTTATAAGAAATGTTACTTATAAGAATCATACACATTAAATATTATGAAAACTAATAAAGATATTATGGAGATTTTAGAGGAGACAATTTTTCCAAATATGTATAATGAAAACACTGTATTATTCCTAGGGGCAGGTTTTTCATATACAAAAAAAAAGAATTATTTAGGGGCAACAATTTTAAATTTTTATCAAGAAAAATTAAGAGTTGACTTAGAAACAAAAGATTTAGTAGAGTTTGTAGATAGAGCATCAAGACTAGAGCAGTTTTCTAGAGACCAATTTGATCAATATGTAAAAGGTCTCCTTCAAAAATTAAAACCAGAAGACACTCATTTAAAAGTAGCATCTATGGGATGGAGACAAATAGTTACAACAAATATGGACCTGCTATTGGAAAATGCATATTCTCAAATTCACGGAAAACCTGAAGAATATAAAGAAATTGTGCCCATTAGAAGTATTAATGAATATCAACAAACCATCTCTAAAGACCAAATAAAGTATATAAAATTGAATGGTTGCTTGTCAGATATTTCAAAATATAAGTTTGTATTTTCAACCCAAGACTTTATAGATAATAAATCATTTTACAATAAAGTATTAACAAATTTTTCTTCATTAAGCACAGATGTAAAATTTTTATCAATTGGTTATTCATTTACAGATGGAATCTCTGAAAGACTATTAAACGAATTAAATAAAAATAACCTTAAAAATGATAGAAAAATTTTTAACGTTGATCCATTTCCAAATGAAGATTTAATCCCATTTCTGGAAGAAAATAATGTTATTACCATTAAAATGACTGCAACTGAATTTTTTAAATTGTATGATGAGTGGGTAAAAGAAAGACATAATAGGCAAATGAGAAAGCTTCCAAAAGTTTACTTTAAAGAAAATAATACGCCTATACAAATTAGTAATCGTTTAAACCTTAGGTTAAGAAATAATATTAGGCAGTTGCATAAAAATAATAGAGATAATATTATTAAGCCAGAAAACTATTATAGAGGAGAAGAACCTAATTATTCTATCATTTTAGAGAATTATGATATAATTAAAAAAGGTTTAAATAAAAAAATTGTTGATAAAATCACATCTTCTAGCATTAATAATAATTTAATTCCAGTAAATTTTATTTCTGGTGGCATTGGTGTTGGTAAAACCACAGCAGCCTTAAGAGCTATTGACACGCTTCAAAAAAATTATGGGTATATAGCATTTGATTTAATAGAAATTAATGGACTAAGAGCACAAGATTTAGAAGAATTATTTGATGCTTGTAATACTGAAAGTATCATTTTATTGGCAGATAATGTTGAAAGACATACTTACTTCAAGGAATTAATGGCTTTTAGAGTTGCATTAAGTGAACAACAATTTAACAAAAATATATCTATTCTAGCTCCGATTAGGGAGAATATTTTAACAAAGCATCTTAGAAGTTATAGATATCGGAATATTAATGAAATTGAGGGTAATCATAGCTTAACTGACAAAGAAGTTTATGACCTTATTTCTAAACTAAAGGAACATAAACTTATAAAGGTTAGAGATTATCAAGAGGAAAAAAAGATTAAAGAAAAAATCCTTACAGCTTATAATTCTGATCCTTATGTGACTATGATTTCTCTTATAGAAAATAGCACACTTCTTAGAGCAATTCAAGATAATCTAAATCAAATAAATTTAGATGCCCAAACAGCTTTCGAATACACATCCCTATTGTATCAGTTTAGTATTCCAATGCCAGCAAGTATTTTAAAGAAGATTATTGATATGGATTGGGAAGAATTTAAAATAAACATCTTAAAAGTTGATTGTAAGGGTTTACTTTTAAATGAAGTTACTACACCTATTGACATTAAAGAGGATTTGATTTTTAGAACTAAGCATAGAATAATTTCTTCGAAATTTATTCAGAGCAGGTATAAAAGTGAAGATAAGTTACTTAAAGCATTTTTAAAAATTGTTAGATCATTAAATCCAAGTGATGAACACGCAAAACTTGCTATAGACTTATTTAAAGCTATTCGTAAGAATAGAATTTTTAGTCAAAAGACAAAATTGCAGAAACTTTATGATGAAGCATCAACTATATTCACTGTCCATCCAATATTTAATATTCATTTTGCAAGAAATTTACAGGAAAGAAAAAACATCACATCACTTAAAAAGGCTTCTGAAAGGTTAATGCACGCAGACTCATCTGATGATAGGAGGAATTTAGCTATAACCCATACTAGAGGTGTTATTGAGTTTGAACTTGCTAAATACTATCATAAAGAAAAGGATATTTATGTTAGAGATGAATATTTGAATAGTGCAACTGAGTTCTTTGAAATCAAAAGATTAATAGACCCTTTTTCTTCCTATAGCTATTATGATTATCTAGCACTTGAAATGTGGAAAATAAAAAATATTGATATGACTGAGGAAGATATTCTCAAGCAACATATTATTATTCAAAATTTATTTGTAAAAGCATATGAGTCAGTAGTTGAAAACACTGACTACATAGAAAAATTAAGAGCTAAATATGTAAAAGAAATAAAAGTAAACCAATTTTCTAAAGCTGAAATTTTAAAGCATCTCGAAGAATTGTATGCAAATCCTGACACTCGAGTTTTGGCATTAATTTTTAAACTTAACACTTTGGAGAATGAATTTTTTGACTTTGGAAAATCATTTTTATCTAAATTATCATCAGAGGATATTATTGATGAATTAAATCAATATCATCATTTAGATGTAGTAGAAAAAGCTCTCTTTGATTATCATTGTAATAGGTTATATGATATTGATTCAAGAATGTCTTTGAATAAATTTAAATCTGAACAATTCATTAAAGAGAACTTCTTTAAATATCATTATTATTCTTATATATCAGAGTGTTACAACCAGCAATATTCGTATGCCAAAAATCATTTAGATGAATTAAAAAAAGAATATAGATACCTAAATCCTTCATTACAAGAAATTTGGGTAGATTCTGACACGTTAGAACCAAAAATATTTAGTGGGTTGATTAAGAAAATTGATAACTATAAAATATATATACCTCAATTAGGCACAGATTTTTTTAGGCTCAAAAGTGATTTTAAAATTACTGAGGGAAAACATTATTATTGTAATTTGATTTTCTCTGTAAGAGGTATTAGGGCAAAAATTATTAGCGAGAAAACCGAATAGCCCTACTTAAAAGTAGGGCCTCGTTCAACTCAAAAACCAACGATAATTTCCATCACTAATGATTACTTTAAAAAAAAATCTTAAGTAATTTTCATACATGCTGTTCTTACTAAAGAATCTTGCAATATATGTTTCACTATTTCAAATCCTAACTAGACTCTAATCTACCTTTACTAGTCAACTAAAATAGAGGGGCTGAGCATAATGGCATCTGAACAGTCTCCTTTTTTGTTCCATTATTGGTCAAATCTCATCTTCATCCTTGAAGGAATAATATTTTTTATTAGATACTATAATATGGTCAATTAGTTCAATATCAAGAAATTTAGAAGCTTCTCTAATTTTTTTTGTTAGGGTAATATCATTATTGCTAGGCTTTAAATTTCCAGAAGGATGATTATGAGCTAGAATAAGTCCAGAAGCTTTTGATTTTATTACAACGACAAATAGTAATTTTATATCTACTAATGTTCCTGTAATGCCTCCTTTAGTCTTATCATAAATATTTACAACATTAAATGGAGTTCCATTAACCTGCAAAAAAACCTAATTAAGTTTTTGTCTTATTAGGCTTAGTTGGTTATTGGCATATGTAATCTCTGGTTCTGGTGGCACTACCAATTGTCTTTTGCTATTCCAATTCTCCGGATTAATAAATAATCCTGTTGAGAATTCTTTTCTTTTCTTTAAGAACGTTATACGACATTTTACGGGGCATAATCCCATTAAATTATTTTTCGCTTTATTTAATAAAAATAGTATTGTTATCTTCATAATTAAGACTTTAGGTTTATAATAGTTTTAATGGTATAATTTTTGACCGTATTTATTTGATTTTTATAATATTGTAGTTATGGGGCGGAAATTCTACATTTTTATTATTGGTTTTTTCCTTATATATCCGACTTATAGTCAGGTTGGAATTGGGAATACTAACCCAAAGGCAACTTTAGATATTTCATCAAGCAATCAAATAACACCTAGTAATGAAGATGGAGTTTTGATACCAAAAATTGATGACTTTCCTTTAGTTTACCCTGGAGCAGATCAAGATGGCATGTTGGTTTATGCAACAGGTGATGGCACTCCTCAAAAAGGATTCTATTATTGGGACAACGATGCGACCACTTGGATTTTAATTACAGGATATCCTGAATGGAATCTTTTGGGAAATTCAGGAACTGATTCAAATGTGAATTTTATAGGAACAACAGATAATGAAGACCTGATTTTCAAGAGAAATAATGTTTTATCTGGTCTTCTTAATCCTACTAACACAGGATTTGGTGTTAACTCTTTCTCTTTCTTGACTTCTGGCACAAGTAATAGTGCCTTTGGTACTGATGCTCTTAAAAATAATACATCTGGCCGTAGAAATACTGCTGTAGGCTTTAATGCCCTATTGACTAATACTACTGGGGAATCTAATACTGCAATAGGAGCAAATTCATTAGTCGTAAACTCTACAGGTGAAAATAATACAGCAATAGGCTATTTTTCTCTTTATCGAAATTCAACTGGTTCTGGAAATACTGCTGTTGGAGTAGAAGCACTTGAATGGAATTCAACTGGTTCTGGAAATACTGCTGTTGGAGTAGGGTCATTAAAAGCTAACATTACTGGTAATAGTAACATAGCTATAGGATCAAATTCCCTTCAGAATAATACTTCAGGAAATTGGAATACATCAATTGGAAATGGATCATTAAGATTTAATACATCAGGAAGTCATAATACGGCAATTGGGATACTTGCATCTTATAGAAACACGACAGGAAGTGCTAACGTTTCATTTGGTTCATCTGCATTATATTCAAACACAACTGGACAATATAATACAGCAATAGGCGTAAACAGTTTAGAAGATAATACAATGGGTCATTACAATATTGGATTAGGGGCTAATGCAATGGAACATAATATAAACGGGAGTTCAAATGTAGCTATTGGCTTTAATGCATTGGGAATTAACCAAACAGGTTCTAATAATATAGCAATAGGCTATGAAGCAGGACGAAATGAATTAAATAGTAATAGACTTTACATTGAAAATTCAAGTGCTGACCCAACTGCAGCGTTGATATATGGAGAATTTGATAATGATATGCTTCGAGTAAATGGCGAGCTTCAAATTGGTGATCCTAGTTTGACTGGTTATTCTCTTCCAAGTATTGATGGAACAATTAATCAAAGCTTAAAGACAAATGGAAATGGAACTTTAAATTGGACCAATGCAGTATATCAATCACACTTGAATACAGCTCTTTTTTCAGGCAACTATGTCATAACTTCAGAAGATTACACCGTAAGGGTTGAAGATAATGTTATTGGTATAACCATTCCAGATGCTGCTTTGAATACAAATAGAATAATTATAATAATCGGAGTAAATGGGATAGCTAGTAAACCTTTCACCTTCTCTGGTGGACAAATTTATGATGATGTTACCAACACTAATATAACCAATATAAACAGCGGTGAACGTTACACTATTCAAAGTGATGGAACACAGTGGATAGTGATTGGTAATTAGGTTTAATTTTTCTCTTAGCATTCTAATGGTACACCTATAGATGCCCCTTTAATATGCAAATACAAGTGTTTTCCTGCAGTTAACACCCCAAAACAAAAAAGCCCATCCACTTCGGCTCCGCTCAGTGCAGGCTTCCGGATAAGCTCTTCATTGGTAGTACCCAACTTGATTGGGTATCTAAACCACATCCCGAATAATCGGGACAACACAACTTCATTAAACTATCTCTTTTAAAGAGATGCCTTCCTTCGAAGGCATTTGTGCGGTCTGGACGAGACTCGAACTCGCGACCCCCTGCGTGACAGGCAGGTATTCTAACCAACTGAACTACCAGACCAATTTTCCAATCTACCTTTGTAGAGTTTCACAACAGTGAAAATTACAGAAATTGTTGCTTATTTTAGCGGTGGCAAATATACACCGCATTTTCATTTCCGCAAATAAAAAAGATAAAAAATGTAACCCTTATCCAAACTTCTGTTTTTCGAGAAGATAGGTGGTTAAAATTTTATTGAACCCTTCCTTAATATTAGCATCCACATACTTAATTCGATATTGTCCACACTTTAATTTTAGGTCTGAAAAATAAGTGCTTACGGCTTTTTCATAAGAATCTCTAATGGTATCTGCGTATAAATTGACGAACTCCCCTGTTTCAACATCAACAAAACGCTTGGGACGATTTGAAAATTGAAAGGAGACCTCGGTACTTTTATCGTACGTGTGAAATAACACTACTTCATGTTTATTGTATTTTAAATGCTGAAGGGCCTCAAACAATTTTTCTTCTTCCGAGTCGCTCTGAAACATATCTGAAAATAAAAAAACCAAAGACCTTCTTTTTAACTTTTCTGCAATTAAATGAAGGTAGCCATACGTATCGGTAGTGACCTCTTTTTTCGACGTTAAAAAAGCTTCATTTAATTGGGCCAAAAGCATTTGGTGATGCCGCTCACTCCCTTTTTCAGAGGCGTAATATTCATAATCATTACTGTACACACTTAAGCCCACAGCATCGCGTTGCCGCTTCATTAAATTCATAATAGCCGCAGATGCCAATACGGAAAACCCTATTTTATTCAACGAATTGATAGCATACTCCTTTAAATTGGGATAATGCATAGAGCTGCTGTTGTCTATAATTAAATGACAACGCAAATTGGTTTCTTCTTCGTAACGCTTGGTGTAAAGTTTGTCTGTTTTGGCAAATAATTTCCAATCGATGTGTTTGGTACTCTCCCCGTTGTTATAGATTTTATGTTCTGCAAATTCTGCAGAGAAGCCATGAAACGGACTTTTATGCAATCCAGAAATAAACCCCTCTACCACTTGTGAAGCGAGCAGTTCAAGGTTCTTAAACCCCGTTATTTCGTTTATTTCTTTTTCGATGTTCAAAAGATGTGAATTGTTAAGGGTGAAGGGTTAAGCGCTCTTTTTTTGAATATAGTTTCTTGTTCCCAATAGGAGTTTTCTAACTATAATAATTAATTCATTAATCATATTATCTTTTTTTAAAAACCCTAGACGAATTGATAATTCATATTGAGTTTCAAGTTCTGCTAATGAGCCAATAGCAATACTTATAAACTGTAAAAACTCTTTATTACTTTTTCTGGCAGCACCTTCAGCGATATTTGAAGGGATTGAAACTGAGGATCGTCTCATTTGGCTTTTTAACCCATACATTTCTTCATTAGGAAACGCATCACTCATGGTATAAATTTTTTCAACCAAATCCATGCTCTTTATCCATACATCCATTTCCTTATGATTCATCTAATACCTTTTTACTTTTCACCTTTCACTATTCACCCTTCACTATTAAATAATTCCGTCCACAATTCCGTATTCCACACTTTCTTGAGCCCCCATCCAATGGTCCCGATTAAAGTCTTTCATTATTTTTTTAAAATCCTGTCCACAATTATCGGCTAGAATTTGAGCGCTCAATTCTTTAGTTTTAATAATTTCTTGAGCCGAAATTTCAATATCACTAGCGGGTCCTCTAGCTCCGCCGCTAGGCTGGTGAATCATCACTCGAGCGTGTGGCTGAATAAAGCGCCTCCCTTTTTCGCCAGCCGACAGTAAAATACTTCCCATAGAAGCGGCCAAACCAGTACAGATGGTAGAAACAGGGCTTTTTATAGCCTTAATAGTGTCGTACATGGAAAATCCGGAGGTAACATATCCGCCTGGGCTGTTGATGTATAATTTAATTTCGTCATTACTAATAGCATCTAAATAGAGTAAACGATCGACCACATGTTTTGCACTTTCATCGTCTACCACGCCCCACAAAAATATTTTTCGGTCTTTTAGTAATTGATTGTCTATTTGATCTTGTACTTTATGTATTTTTTCCATTGTTTCTTTTTTTTGTCCCTTGAGCGCCGTTGGGAGGTTTTTTAGTTAAGGTCTTCCCGAATACTTGGCACGCTCGACCAAACATTTCATTTCACTAAAATAAAAAAAGGCTCACACTTGGAGCCTCTTTTTATCATTTTCTTTAGGATTACAACAAAGAATCTAATGCATCGGTATAGGCACTTTTTGGGGCTACCCCTACTTGACGCCCTACCAATTCGCCTTTATCAAAAACCAAAACGGTGGGGATGTTACGCACCCCAAATTTAGCAGCAAACTCCTGATTGGCATCTACATCTACTTTTCCTACCACTGCCTTGCCCTCATATTCGGTACTAATCTGGTCTATGATGGGGCCCACCATACGGCAAGGACCACACCATGCTGCCCAAAAATCCACCATAACAGGTTTATCACTATTTAATACGGTTTCTTCAAATGTTGCGTCTGTTATTTCTAAAGCCATTTTATTTAATTTTTATAATACACAAAAGTAGTCAAAAAATTTGCCAAAACTTACAGCATAAGTATTAGTTTGATTGATGCCAGTATTATTTTATCTAATACATTTAATTTAATTTGTAGTTTACTTCCTGTGCTTTTAATTGGGAAAGTAATTCCTTGTTAATAGCCACTTTGGTCTTTCGGCTGGGCATGTTCAGTTTAACTTCCTCTTCTACATCGTATACGGTAAAGTGCAATTGCTTGTCTCCTTTATGACTTCGGAATAAATCTTTTAAAAGGCTAATGCGCTTTTCGGCTAAATCATTTATAGGCAGTTGGATGGTCAACTTTTTTGCCTGATTTTCCATGACATCGTGCAGCAACTGAAAGTGATGGTACTGTAATCTAGGGTCTCCTTTTTTTCCTGTATCCCTATTAATCCAACCTTCTTTAACAAGGACTCGCACGTAAATAAAGGAATTGGGAATTAAGAAATGACGAAATTTTAAGTATTCTTCTCCAAAAATTCTAAATTCAAAACTATCGTCATAATCCTCCACTATAAAAAGCGCCCAACCTTTTCCTGTTTTACTTTCTCTATGCTGTACATCGCTTACAATTCCGCCAAAACAAACTTCTCTATTCACAAAGTTTTCTATATGGTTAAAATCGGAAACTTTTACATTGCAAAAATGATCCATTTCCAATTTGAAATCGTCTAGGGGATGTCCCGAAATATAGATGCCTACGACTTCTTTTTCCTGTTTTAATTTTTTCATAGTCCCCCATTCTTCACAAGTGGGTACTTCAGGTTCTGGAATTTGTACTTCGCTAGCATCTCCAAACAAACTTACTTGTGATGAATTTTGTGTTTCTTGATATTTGGAAGCATACCGAAGCACTTTTTCAAAAAAGGGAACCCCATCGCCCTCATCGTACATGTATTGGGCACGGTGTGTACCAAAACTATCAAACCCGCCTGAAAGGACTAAGTTTTCAAACGCTTTTTTATTGGCCGAACGGAGATCTATGCGTTTTGCCAAATCAAACACACTTTTATATTTACCTTCTTTTCTATTTTCCACGATGGTTGCAACGGCATTTCCGCCCACTCCTTTAATGGCTCCCATTCCAAATCGAATTGCCCCCTTATCGTTTACGGTAAACTTGTAAAAAGACTCATTAACATCGGGCCCTAACACTTGCAGTCCCATGCGGCGACATTCTTCCATAAAGAAAGTAACTTGCTTAATGTCGTTCATATTATTAGAAAGCACCGCCGCCATATATTCTGCCGGATAATGGGCTTTTAAATAGGCCGTTTGATAGGCAATCCAAGCATAACAAGTAGAGTGACTTTTATTGAAAGCATAACTGGCAAAGGCTTCCCAATCTTTCCAAATTTTCTCTAACACTAAGGTGGGATGCCCTTTTTTTCCAGCTTGTTCAATAAACTGAGGCTTCATTTTATCGAGTACCGATTTTTGTTTTTTCCCCATCGCCTTTCGAAGGACATCGGCTTCCCCCTTACTAAAGTTTGCCAATTTTTGCGAAAGCAACATTACCTGTTCTTGATAAACCGTAATTCCGTAGGTTTCTTTAAGGTATTCTTCCATTTCGGGAAGGTCGTAGGTAATGGTTTCTTCCCCATGTTTTCTTCTAATGAAACTAGGGATGTATTCCATAGGTCCTGGACGATACAAAGCATTCATAGCAATAAGATCGGCAAAAACAGTAGGTTTTAAGTCCTTCATATGTTTTTGCATTCCTGGGGATTCGTACTGAAATATCCCTACCGTTTCTCCTCTTTGAAATAACTCGTATGTTTTTTCATCGTCCAGCGGAAAAGTGTCTGGATCTAAGGTAATTTTATGTTTATGCTTGACCAGCTTTATGGTATCCTTAATAAGAGTTAAGGTTTTTAAGCCAAGAAAATCCATTTTTAACAATCCGGCACTTTCTACAACCGAGTTGTCGAATTGAGTAACGTATAAATCGGAATCTTTTGCGGTAGCAATAGGCACAAAATTGGTGATATCGTCTGGCGTAATTATGACCCCACAGGCATGGATTCCCGTATTACGAACCGATCCCTCTAAAACTCTAGCTTGTTTAATCGTTTCGGCTTCAAGATCGGACCCTTCAGCAAGATTGAGTAATTCATTTACTTTGGGCAATTCGTCGCTTCTAAATTTGCTTCGCAACTCATTTTCAGGAGTATCAAAAATTTTGTCTAACGTCATCATCGTTGGGATGAGCTTGGCAATTCTATCGGCATCGTTTAAGGGCAGATCTAATACTCTAGCAGTATCTCGAATAGAGGATTTTGCTGCCATGGTCCCGTAGGTGATAATCTGTGCAACTTGATTAGCCCCGTATTTTTGAATTACATACTCCATGACTTTGCTTCGTCCCTCATCATCAAAATCGATATCAATATCGGGCATACTTACCCGGTCAGGATTTAGAAAACGCTCAAAAAGTAAATCGTATTTAATGGGATCAATATTGGTAATTCCTAAACAATAGGCTACCGCACTTCCCGCAGCAGATCCTCTTCCTGGACCCACCGAAACACCCATTTTTCGAGCTTCAGCAATAAAGTCTTGTACAATAAGAAAGTAGCCAGGATAGCCTGTTTTGGCCACAACTTCAAGTTCAAAATCAAGTCGTTCCTTGATTTCTTGGGTTAGGTCTGGATACCTTTTTTTGGCGCCTTCAAAAGTTAAATGTTTTAAATACGCATTTTCTCCTCTCTTGCCCCCATCGGCATCTTTCACATTCAAAAATTCTTTTGGAATGGCAAAATTGGGCAGTAAAACCTCTCTAACAAGACTAAACGATTCTATTTTTTCTAAGATCTCAGAGATAGTTGAAATTGCTTCAGGGAGATCCTTAAAAAGCACTTTCATTTCTTCCTGACGCTTAAAATAATAGTTTTCATTAGGCAGTCCGTAACGATAGCCTCGCCCACGACCTATGGGTGTTGCTTGTTTTTCACCGTCCTTTACGCATAGTAAAATATCATGCGCATGGGCATCATCTTTTTTTATGTAATAGGTATTATTACAAGCGACTAGTTTTACCTGATGTTTTTTTGAAAAGTCTATTAATACAGGATTAATTCTGCGTTCGTCTTCTTGGTCATGACGCATGATTTCCAAATACAAATCCTCCTTAAACTGCTCTTTCCACCATAGCAAGGCTTCTTCGGCTTGATTTTCTCCAATGTTCAAAACTTTTGAAGGAACCTCACCATATAATCCCCCTGTAAGGACAATGATATCGTCTTTATATTGTGTTACAATTTTTTTATCGATACGCGGCACGTAATAAAACCCTTTGGTGTATGCGATAGAGGCCATTTTTGCCAAATTATGATAGCCATTTTTATTTTTGGCCAACATCACTATTTGGTAGCCGTTGTCTTTATGAGTCTTATTTTCGTGGTCTTCACAAACAAAAAATTCGCACCCAATAATGGCTTTTAATTGTTTGTGTGTTTCTTCTTCAGAAAGGGATTGATTGTAATAAGCAATGTTTTGAAGAAAATGAAAAGCTCCCATCATATTCCCACTATCGGTAATGGCTACGGCTGGCATTTGGTCTGCAATAGCAGCATTAACCAAATCTTTTATTGAAGAAGTAGATTGAAGTATTGAAAATTGTGAGTGATTATGTAAATGAACAAAGGGAACGTCTTCCATGATAGCGATGTTCTCCTTAATTTCCTCTTTAGAGATCGCTTTGGTTTCCGTTTTTGAAGTTTCTTCTTTTCTTATTTTTTCGGAAGCCTCTCTTAAATTTATATGCGAAAGACCAATACGTTGTATCGGTTTTGGATGCTCTTTAGAAAAGGTTGTAAAATAATCTTCTGCCACATCCAGCTCTTCTTTGGTAAAAATTTCTCTTCGTACCAATTCAAAAAAGCATCGTGTAGTTGCTTCCACATCGGCTGTAGCATTGTGGGCTTCAATAAAGGGCTCACTAAATAAAAATTCGTGAAGTTCGGTTAAAGTAGGTAGTTTAAATTTTCCACCCCTTCCCCCTGGCAATTGGCACAGTTGGGCTGTAGTTTCGGTACAAGTATCTAAAATGGGTTTGCCGTCTAAAGGGTTTTCCATTCCTAAACGGAAAAACTCACAGCCCATAATATTGAGGTCGAAATCTACATTTTGCCCAACCACAAATTTAGCTTTTGATACTGCCTCTAAAAATTGAAGGGCTACTTCTTGTAATGAAATTCCACTTGCATTTGCCAATTTGGTTGAAATTCCGTGAATACGCTCACTATCATAAGGAATGTCAAAACCCTCTGGCTTTATTAAGTAATCTTGATGTTCGACAAGATTTCCCATGGCGTCATGTAATTGCCAAGCAATCTGCACACACCTTGGCCAGTTATCGGTATCGTTAACAGGGGCATTAAAACGCTTGGGAAGACCGGTGGTTTCCGTGTCAAAAATTAAATACATGCGTGGTTTTTGGAAGAATTCTTTCTGCTATAAAAGTATAAAAACCTCTTTGGAAAGCCTCATAAAGTTGTAAACAATCTGTTTCTTTTTTCCACAAAAAAAGAACCCATGCTCGATTGCCAATTAATTTACGAAAACTTAATAGGTTACATTAAATTGTCCTTCTGTTATGGTATTGTTTTCTGAAGTAACAAAAGAAAAACTTCCCGATAGGGTTCTCGCGGCAGTGTTATGTGTGATCACTGAAATATTCCCTAGAATCGCATTTTGAGATGATGCACCAACCGAGTAAGTAGCTTGATATCCTGCCTGTGGCAAGGAGTAATTACCAACAGAAACGTCTAATGGCAATCTAATAATGATGGTTGAACTAAGTGTTACCCCAGATATTAGTAGAGAATTTCCAGAAGCCACAGCGCCTACTGTAACAGGATTAAAAGGCGCACCATCTACCGCAGCGCTAAAAGATCCTGCGTTAGGATTGTCTATATCTTCACCAACTCCAAAAGGAACATCGAAAAATATTCCTTTATCTACGTAGAGCGTATCTATGCCGGGTAAAATTGCCGTAAAACGAAAATTCCCTGTCAATAACCCGCATGAGATACATCTATCGGTAAGATTAATTTCTCCTTCACCATAGGGATTGGTTAAATACACTCGCCCATTGGAGTCTTCAAACGTAGCATAGTTTCCTCTATCACCCCCCACACGATAGGTGCCTAATTCTGTTTGATTAATATGTAAAGTGATTATTTGATTGTCTGTAAGTCCTTGCATGGTAATACTCCCATCCTCAAGTTGAGCCCCCACGGCATCAAAAGATTTAAAGAATAAACTATCGACGTTAGCTTGAATTACCGCTCCATTTTTTTCAACATTTTCACAACTGGAAAATGCAATAAGGGCAACGAAAAGTAGTAAAAACAAATTCTTCATAATAGATTTGGGTCTATAGGTTATAACAAATATAAAATAAAAGTTTAATCTGTATCGTTTCAATTGGAAAATATAGTATCTTTGCGCACTCAAAAAAAATTATAACCGAGGTCGAGAACCTCAAAAATTAATTCGTATGCCAGTAAAAATAAGATTGCAAAGACACGGTAAAAAAGGAAAACCATTCTTCTGGATTGTTGCCGCAGATAGCCGTTCAAAAAGAGATGGTAGATTTTTAGAAAAATTAGGAATCTACAATCCAAACACAAACCCAGCCACCATAGACATTAATATTGACAGTTCTGTAAAATGGCTTCAAAATGGAGCACAGCCATCCGATACTGCAAGAGCAATTTTGTCGTATAAAGGAGTGCTATTGAAAAAACATTTAAAAGAAGGGGTTACTAAAGGTGCCTTGACTGAAGCCCAAGCCGAAGAAAAATTTCAAGCTTGGTTAGAGGAAAAAGCCAATGCTGTTGAAAACAAAAAAGGAAAACTTGCCGATGCGAAAGCCAAAGCAAAAGCCGATGCCTTAAAAGCAGAAAAAGCCGTAAACGAAGCACGTACCGCAACTCCTGTGGTGGAAGTAGCGGAAGAAACTCCTGCTGTTGAAGAATCGGCAGCAACAACTACTGAAGAAGAAGTAGTTGCAGAAACAGAAGCTGCTGTAGAAGAAGCTCCTGCTGCTGTTGCAGAAGAAGCCACCAAAGAAGAAGAATAAATTTAATTACGATGCAAAAGGAGGACTGTTTCTTCGTTGGCAAAATCGTAACTAAATATAGCTTTAAAGGGGAATTACTGGTAAAATTAGATACCGATGAACCCGAATTATTTACTAAAATGGAATCGGTTTTTGTGGAACAACACAAAAATTTGATTCCATTTTTTATTGAAAAAAGCTCCCTTCACAAATCGGAATTACTTCGGGTAAAATTTGAAGAAGTAGATAACGAACCCGATGCCGATGCCCTTATTGGCGCCAAATTATACCTCCCCTTGGATTTTTTACCTAAATTATCCGGAAATCAGTTTTACTATCACGAAATAATTGGCTTTAAAGTAATGGATGCACATTTTGGCGAAGTTGGTACGGTAACAGGAGTAAATGATAGCACCCCGCAACACCTTTTTGAGATTGACCATAAAGGGAAAGAAGTCTTAATCCCCATTAATGACGAAATTATTCAAAAAATAGATAGGGACTCTAAAACCCTTTTCCTAAATACCCCCGAAGGACTCATTGATATTTACCTATAATGGCTTCCTCTTTTCAGTTTAAACAATTTTCTGTTTTACAAGATCGTTGTGCCATGAAAATTGGGACCGATGGGGTTCTTTTAGGAGCCTGGGTTTGTTTGCAAAAGAACCCCAAAAGCATCCTGGATATAGGTGCTGGAACAGGAATTATTGCACTACAATTAGCCCAACGAAGCACAGCCACAACAATTGATGCTGTTGAAATTGACGATGATGCTTTTGAGCAATGTGCTGAAAATTTTGAAACTTCTCCCTGGGCAGATCGTCTTTTTTGTTATCACGCTTCCATTCAAGAATTTGCTTCAGAAATTGAAGAAAAATACGATCTTATCATTTCAAATCCCCCTTTCTATCGAGAAGATTACAAAACTGAAAATGAAGCTAG
The DNA here is from genome assembly GCA_041392205.1 of Flavobacteriaceae bacterium. GTDB lineage: Bacteria > Bacteroidota > Bacteroidia > Flavobacteriales > Flavobacteriaceae > Halomarinibacterium. Next base: position 53,135 of record JAWKMO010000006.1, read on the forward strand.
GGATACAGCTCGTTTTGAAGACGCTTTGCCTTTTCAACATCTAATTGTTTGCGCCGCACATTTACTTTCAGAAAGCGGTACCTTTGCAGTAATTCTTCCTAAAAAGGAAGTTGATAGTTTTATTGCATTAGCTTCAGAAAATCAATTATTTCCAAAAAGAATTTGTGAAGTAAAAGGCACGCCCTCTTCAACCATAAAAAGGGTTTTGGTTGAATTTTCTTTTAGAAAATTAGACCCAAAAAATGAAACCCTAACTATTGAAGTTTCTCGTCACCAATACACCCCAGAATACAAACAGTTAGTGAAGGATTTTTATTTGAAAATGTAGGTGTTTCAAGTTGGTATTTCTACCTTTGCGTACCAAAATTAAAAACAAATGAAACCTGATTTATTTGAAGCTCCAGATTACTATAATCTAGACGATTTACTCTCTGAAGAACATAAACTTATACGTGATGCGGCTCGTGCTTGGGTAAAACGCGATGTCTCTCCTATTATAGAAGAGGCGGCTCAAAAAGCTGAATTTCCAAAATCTATCATCCCGGGTTTGGCCGAAATTGGTGCTTTTGGACCTTATATCCCCGTAGAATATGGCGGTGCAGGACTGGATCAAATCTCCTACGGATTAATTATGCAGGAAATTGAAAGAGGCGATAGTGGTGTGCGTAGTACAGCCTCAGTGCAGTCTTCTTTAGTGATGTATCCTATCTGGAAATATGGAAATGAAGCACAACGACAAAAATACCTTCCTAAGTTAGCCAGTGGCGAATGGATGGGGTCTTTTGGACTCACCGAACCCGATTTTGGAAGCAATCCTGCCGGAATGGTAACCAATTTTAAAGACAAAGGGGACCATTATTTATTAAATGGTGCTAAACTTTGGATTTCCAATTCCCCTTTTTGTGATGTAGCTGTGGTTTGGGCAAAAGATGAAACCGGGCGTATTCATGGTCTTATTGTAGAACGTGGCATGGAAGGATTCACAACACCAGAAACACATAACAAATGGTCGTTGCGTGCTTCGGCAACAGGCGAATTATTATTTCAAGATGTAAAAGTTCCGAAGGAAAATTTATTGCCTAACAAATCGGGATTAGGAGCTCCTCTTGGCTGTTTGGACTCTGCTCGATATGGAATTGCTTGGGGTGCTATCGGTGCCGCAATGGATTGTTATGATACAGCACTACGTTATGCCAAAGAGCGTATTCAGTTTGGAAAACCGATTGCAGCATTTCAGCTTCAGCAAAAGAAATTGGCTGAAATGATTACTGAAATCACCAAAGCTCAATTATTAGCTTTCCGTTTAGGACAACTTAAAAATGAAGATAGAGCCACTTCAGCACAAATTTCGATGGCGAAAAGAAATAATGTGGATATGGCCATAAAAATTGCCCGTGAAGCCAGACAAATATTAGGAGGAATGGGTATTACAGGAGAATATTCAATCATGCGCCACATGATGAACTTAGAAAGTGTGATTACCTATGAAGGAACCCACGATATCCATTTACTTATTACTGGTTTGGACATTACAGGACATAATGCTTTTAAATAAGCCTATTAAAATTTACTTGGACTAACATTTAAAAGGCTTTTAACAAGGCCTTTTTTATTTTCTTTATTCAGAAATTGAAATTCTGTATCTTTAAATAAACATTTGCCATGTCATCACAAACCAGATTCACAAGAGCCTATAAAAATGCACCACGAGTACCTTTTGATGATGCCTCTAAATTTATTTTATTTAGCGATTGCCATCGTGGAGACAATAGTTTTGCCGATGACTTTGCCAATAATAGAAATATTTATTATCATGCTTTAAAGCATTATTATAACGAAGGTTTTACCTATTGCGAATTGGGTGATGGAGATGAACTTTGGGAAAACATGGATTTTAAATCCATTTTTGAAGCCCATAAAAATGTGTATGAATTAATGCAGCTTTTCTTCACTGAAAATAGGCTGTATCGTATTTTAGGCAACCATGACATGGTTTATAGAAACAAACGCTATGTAGCAAAACATCTCTCCTCCTATTTCGATAAAGTTACAAATAAGGATGTGCCTTTGTTTCCTGGTATTACTTTTACAGAAGCCTTAGTTTTAAAGCATATAGAAACCGACCAAGAATTGTTTTTAATACACGGGCATCAAGCCGATTTTATGAATTATGTGGGCTGGAAATTTAACCGCTTCATGGTAAGAGTTCTCTGGCGTCAACTTCAAGTTTTTGGCATTGGAGACCCTACTAGCCCTGCCAAAAATTATATTGAGTTAAAAAAAGTGGAAAGGAAAACCAAAAAGTGGATTGTAGATAATGGTAATATTTTTACCATTACGGGGCATACACACCGCCCACGCTTTCCAGAACCTGGGGAAATTGCTTATTTTAATGACGGTAGTTGTGTGCATCCTCGCTGCATTACTGGTATTGAAATAGAAAACGGAAGCCTTTCCCTTATAAAATGGCAAATTGCAACCGCAGAAGATGGCACTTTAAAAGTCATTCGAGTGGTTTTAGAAGGGCCCAATAAACTTTCCGATTATTGCAAGCAATAATTAACTTTCAGGAGCCAATTCAATTTGTAACCCTTCTAATTCTGGCTGAATATGAATTTGGCAACCCAAACGGCTATTTTCTTTTACATGAAAAGCTTCGGCAAGCATGGCCGCTTCATCGTCATTTTTTTCCGGTAAAACATGGTCGCTTAGCACATAACATTGGCAGGAGGCACACATGGCCATTCCGCCACAAATACCTATGGTTCCATCAGGAGCCAATTCGTAAGCGCGCACCAATTCCATGAGATTCATATTCATATCGGTTGGAGCAATTACCTCATGAGAAACACCATCACGGTCGATGATAGTAATATTAACATCGTTTTCCATTACTCTATCGATTTTACCACTGCTTTTGGTGCTTCTTTTTTGGTACCGTCAAAACCTTCCACACCACCTACCGTGGTATATTTCATCACATACTTTCGATCTGGAAAAATTCGTTGGTAGGCACTTTGGCACATTAAAGTAGCTTCGTGAAATCCGCATAAGATTAATTTTAGTTTTCCAGGATAGGTATTTACATCGCCTATAGCATAAATCCCTGGTATGTTAGTTTGATAATCCAGTGCGTTATTAACTTTTATTGCATTTTTTTCAATTTCAAGACCCCAATCGGCAATGGGTCCTAGTTTGGGAGCTAACCCAAAAAGCGGTATAAAGTGATCACATTTTTTTTGAAGTATGCTTCCCTCTTTTTCAATAGAAAGACCTTCTACTTTTTCATTTCCAATAATGCCCATAACCTCGGCAGGAGTAATGACTTCAATCTTTCCTGCATTTTTTAATTCCTGAACTTTTTCTACACTATCTAAAGCGCCTCTAAATTCATTCCGTCTATGAACCAACGTAACACTTTTAGCAACATCAGTCAAAAAAACACTCCAATCCAATGCCGAATCACCGCCTCCGGCAATCACCACTTCTTTATTTCTATAGAATTCTGGGTCACGAATAATATATTCTACCCCTTTTTCTTCATAATTTTCAATCCCAGCAATAAGAGGTTTACGAGGTTCAAAACTTCCTAACCCTCCTGCAATAGCAACTATGGGAGCGTGATGCTGTGTGCCTTTATCGGTAGTAACAACAAAAGTTCCATCTTCCAATATGTTAATTGTTTCCGCGCGTTCTCCCAAAGTGAAACCCGGTTGAAAAGGTTCAATCTGTTTCATTAAGTTGGATACCAAATCTCCTGCTAAAATTTCGGGGAAGGCAGGAATATCATAAATGGGTTTTTTAGGGTAAATTTCAGAACATTGCCCACCCGGTTGTGGAAGGGCATCGATAAGGTGGCATTTCAGTTTTAACAGCCCTGCTTCAAAAACAGCAAAAAGTCCTGTGGGTCCTGCACCAATGATAAGTATATCGGTTTTAATCATATTACTACCTGCGAAAGCTTGTATCTATTTAATGGAATGTTATTAAAATACAAATCAAAAAAAAAATGTTTTATAGTGAAATGACATTTATCATTTACACATTTACAACACTTTCTACTTGGGGAGCGTACTTTTTTATCGTCATTTCTACGCCACTCTTAAGTGTCATTTGGTTTACGGAACAACCCACACAAGCTCCTAACAATTGTACTGTCACTTTTTTTCCTTCCTCTTCAATAGAAACCAATGATATGTCCCCTCCATCGCTTTGAAGAAAAGGTCTAATTTCTTCTAATGCTGCTTCTATTTTTAATTTTAATTCTTCCATGTTGTCATTTTTTTATAGCACTACAACCTGCCATAGTAGTAATTTTAATGGCTTCGGTAGGAGGTAAATGTTCGTTTCTAACTACCGTTTGTTCCACTACATTTTTGGTTACTTCCTTAAAAGCAGTTTCTATTTGTGTTGCTGTTTGAAGTGCCGCTGGACGGCCTGCATCTCCTGCTTCTCGAATGCTTTGTACCAAAGGAATTTCTCCTAAAAAGGGAATATCTAAATCTTCAGCAAGATGTTTTGCGCCCTCCTTTCCGAAGATATAGTATTTATTGTTGGGCAATTCTTCTGGGGTAAAATACGCCATGTTTTCAACTATCCCTAAAACGGGCACTTGTATATTTTCCTGTTGAAACATCGCCACTCCCTTACGAGCGTCTGCCAATGCAACTGTTTGAGGGGTGCTCACCACTACGGCTCCAGTAATGGGTAAAGATTGCATAATGCTTAAATGAATATCCCCCGTGCCGGGAGGTAGGTCTATAAGCATAAAATCTAGTTCGCCCCAAGCAGCATCAAAAATGAGCTGATTTAATGCTTTAGCAGCCATTGGGCCTCTCCAAATTACCGCTTGATTAGGTTGTGTAAAAAAGCCAATAGAAAGCATTTTTACTCCGTAATTTTCAATAGGCTTCATTTTGCTTTTTCCATCCACATTTACCGAGAGTGGTTTTTCTGAGGCTACATCAAACATAATGGGCATCGAAGGGCCATAAATATCGGCATCCAATACCCCAACCTTAAATCCCATTTTAGAAAGAGTTACTGCCAAATTTGCCGTAACGGTAGATTTACCCACGCCTCCTTTTCCAGAAGCTATGGCAATAATATTTTGAATACCCGCAATGGGTTTCCCTTTAATTAAATTGGGGTTTTGTGGTTTTTGAGGAGCTTCTACTTTTATGTTCACGGTGACATCGGCTTCAGCCAAAACTTTTTCCTTTATGGTTTTAATAATATCTGCCTCAGCTCTTTTTTTTAGGTGCATGGCAGGGGTACTCATCGTTATATCTACAATGACCTCATTGGCAAAAGTGATAACATTTTGCACAGCGCCGCTTTCCACCATATTCTTTCCTTCACCCGGCAGTGATATTGTTTCTAAAGCTTTTAATATGTCTTTTTTATTCAAATTCATTTTCAATATTTAGACTCATTCTAAAGTGCAAATATACAGGGAAAACTTGTGAAATGGAAGGGGTGCTATTGAAATGATTTATACCTTGATAGTTGGAAATTTTGAGGGCTGGATTTTTAAATTTATTACATCCTATAATTTGTCAATTATTCAAAAATTAGGCCCTAATTACAATTCTTTTATTGGGTCCCAAAAGTATTTTTCAAAATCTTGTATTTGGTTTTCAATAACTGCTATTCCTTCACTTTCTAGGAGTTGTTGCATTAAATTAGTGCCTTCAAAATGATGTTTACCCGTTAACAATCCTCTTCTATTTACAACCCTATGTGCGGGAATATTAGGATCTTTTCCAGCACCATTCATCGCCCAACCTACCATTCTAGCACTTTTACTAGCTCCTAAGTACTTTGCAATGGCTCCATAACTGGTAACCCTTCCGTAGGGAATTAATTTTGCCACTTCATAAACTTTATCAAAAAATCCTTCCGAAGTCATTTTAAAATTCTTTGAAAATTTTAAAAAAAGTAATTCCAGAAATAATTGTGGTAATGAGCCCTATAACATAGTTCATATTAAAATGCAGGGATCTTTTACCTTGTTTCCTTCGAAAAAATTGTATGTATATAAAAAGCATCACAAAGGTCCCTAAACCGGAAGCAATAACCGCCGACCACAGTGACATTTGATCGAACGAAAACCATCCAAATGCTGCAAAAGTAATGCTTATATACACCCAATAAGGAAGTGGCAAAAGGTTAATAGCTGCAAGGAAAATTCCATAAAAAAAACGATTGGTTTTAGAATGTGTCATTTTTTTTGGAGCTTCTCTTCGAGTGTCTTTTGCAATAAAAAAGAAATACAGGCTAAGGCAAATAAATATTCCTAGTGCCATTTTTTGAAGGGTGTCTACTACTTCAGGATGCTTATCGAGATACCTAGCAAAAATGAGGGCTAAAAAAGTTTGAAAGCACACAGTAACACAAACTCCTACCGAAAATAACATGGCAATTTTACGGCCTTGATTCATGCTTATTTTGGCAGCAGTCATATTGAGCAATCCTGGAGGAATAACCCCAACTAAAGCAGCTGCAAATCCAATTACAAAGTTGGTAAATAGTTGCATTGGGTTCGTTTGCTTCGTGAAGATACACATTTATTTGGAAGCAAGTCTAAAACTTACATAGGTGATTTTTTTTTGCTTTTCCAAATACTGTTTTTCATAAAACGTTTGTATTGCAGTTACCTCCTTTGGGGATCCGGTACTTCCATACACATCATGATGTGCATATACAATTTCTTCCTTTAAACCATGCAACAACCCTAGGGTGTAGCCATGCATAAATTCGCTGTCGGTTTTAAGATGAATAAGCCCTTTTGGCTGTATCACTTTTCGATACTTTTCCAAAAAATCTTGGTTGGTAAGTCTGTGCTTTGTACGCTTATATTTTATTTGAGGGTCTGGAAAAGTAATCCAGATTTCATCTACTTCTCCCTTGGCAAAACAATGGTCAATTAATTCAATTTGAGTGCGTAAAAACCCTACATTATGGAGGTTTTCTTCCAATGCAATTTTTGCACCTCTCCAAAAACGAGCCCCTTTAATGTCGATTCCAAGGAAATTTTTATTGGGGTATTCTTTTGCAAGATTTACGGAATATTCCCCTTTACCACAACCTAATTCTAACACTAGCGGATTTTCATTTTTAAAAAAAACATTTTTCCAATTCCCTTTTAATGCAAAAGAATTTTGCAAAAGACGCTCCCTTTCTGGCTGAACTACATTACTGAAGGTTTCATTTTCCTTAAATCGCTTCAGTTTATTTTTACTTCCCACTTAATACTATTTCTTTAAATTTTGGTAAAATTACGGAAATATATACCTGAGAAAAGAATGGTTACTTTTGTTTTTACTCAAAATTAAATCATTCAATAATAATTTTAGCATTTGAAGCAAAAAAACAATCTTAGTGGCTCCGTTACATTGGGGTTTAGGCATGCCACGATGCATCCCCATCATTTCGAATTGGCTCCGATAATACTTACATGTCCTTTGGCGATGGTCCAGCTGTTATTGCTTCGGAAGGAATTTCCGCAACTGGACTATATAGAATTACCTTCTTATAATATTACTTACCCAAAAAAAGGGGAGTTTTTTAAATTGAAGTTGTTTTTAAAACTTCCACAAATTAAAAAAACCATGGCTTCTGAAAAAAAAGTAATCAAAAAATTGGTGGAAGAAGGTGCCATTCAGGGCATTATAAGCGATAATAGAATGGGGGTACGAAGTAAAAAAATACCTTCGGTTTTTATCACACACCAATTAAATGTTCTAAGTGGAAATACTTCCTACTTTAGTAGTAAAATGCATCAAAAAATTATAAAAAAATACGATGCTTGTTGGGTTCCCGATGTCCCAACTACACCCAACTTAAGTGGGAAATTGGGCCATCCTTTAAAAGTTAATTTTCAGGTAACTTACATAGGTCCTTTAAGCAGGATGAAAAAAGTTGAAGTTCCCAAAAAATACGATATTCTTATCCTTCTTTCTGGACCAGAACCTCAAAGAACGATGCTCGAGCTAACGATGTTGAAAACATTTTTAAACACCTCTAAAAAAGTTCTTTTAGTTCGTGGTGTTGTTGAAAATGAAGAAGAAATTCTTCAAAATAATAATATAACCATTATCAACTTTTTACAATCCAAAGCACTAGAACAAGCTATAAATGAAAGTACGCTTGTAATATCGCGATCGGGGTATACTACCCTAATGGATTTAGCCGCTATGGAAAAAGAGGCCTATTTTATTCCTACTCCAGGGCAATTTGAACAAAAATATTTGGCAAAAGAGTTAAAGCAAAAAGGAATTGTTCCTTCTTGTAAACAAGAAAATTTTACCCTTGAAAAACTTAAAGAAATTCCTTTTTATAAAGGTTTAAAAGATTTTAAAACCGAAGTAAATTATGAAAAATTATTTGCTCTTTTCGAGGGTAAATGAAAACTCCGACCCTATCCCAATTTGGCTTTCCACATAAATCTTTTCGTTGTGGGCATCTACCAAATGTTTTACAATAGCCAATCCCAAACCACTGCCTCCCACTTTTCTAGAACCACTTTTATCGACACGGTAGAAGCGTTCAAAAAGTCTTGGTATGTGTTCTTTTTCTACGCCTTCTCCATTATCGGTTACTCGTACAATGACTTTATTTTTTATTAAATCTTCTATACTTACTTCGGTAGTGCCATCTTGTTTTCCATATTTAATAGAGTTTTCAATAAGATTGGTGAGCACTTGTTGTATCCGTTCCTTATCTGCAGTTACCATGATGCTATCGGCATATTCAATGTCGAAGGTGAGGGTAATGTTTTTTTTTGCGGCTTTCATTTCCAGCAAATCGAATACATTTTGAACTAATTCTATGATATTAAAATCCTCTTTGTACAAAACCAAATCCCCTACCTCTAACTTGGTAATCATATCCAAATCCTTAACGATGTAAATTAGTCGCTCTACCCCTTTATTGGCTCGTTGAAGGTATTTTTTACGAACCGATTTGTCTTTCATGGCTCCGTCCAGAAGGGTTAAAATATACCCTTGTACCATAAACAAAGGCGTTTTTAATTCATGAGAAACATTTCCCATAAAGTCTTTTCGATAATTCTCACGGTCTTTTAAGGTTTCTATTTCTAATTTTTTATTTTCGGCAAAGCGCTCTACTTCTTTGGTTAGAGTAGCCATATCTGTGGTTATTCTTTGCCTATCAAAAGTACTAGCATCGAGCAATTTTACATCATTGTATATTTTTTTTACCTGTTTGTAAATAAATTTTTCAACTCGATACTGAATTAAAAAAAAGGTAAGAAAATAACAAATTACAAAAAAGAGGAATAAAAACCCATAATTAATTCCGCCGTGCCAATAAAAAAAAACTCCCAACAAGAGTGTTAGGAAGAAAGTGATAAAAGTTGAGGTAAAACCTGCAAACTTATAGGTTTTTTTAAATATTTTAGTCATTAAATTACAAACTTATATCCTACTCCTTTAACCGTTTTAAATTTATCATCTCCAATTTTTTCTCGTAATTTTCTTATATGAACATCGATGGTTCGGCCCCCTACAACCACTTCATTTCCCCAAACAGTATCAAGAATATCTTCTCTTTTAAAAACTTTACCGGGTTTAGATGTTAATAGTGATAGTAGCTCAAATTCTTTCCTTGGTAATATAATTTCTTCTTTCCCTTTAAGGACTTTATATTCTTCTCTATTAATTACAATATTTCCTAATTTAAGGGTATTATCAACCATTTCTGGTTCTTTAAATCTTCGCAATAACGCTTTTACTTTACTTACTAAAACTTTGGGTTTAATAGGTTTGGTAATATAATCATCGGCACCCGCTTCAAAGCCAGCTACCTGCGAATAATCTTCCCCGCGAGCCGTTAAAAAAGTGATGATTGTTTCAGATAGTTCAGGAATATTTCTAAGCTTTTCACAGGCTTCGATACCGTCCATTTCGGGCATCATAACATCCAAAACAATAAGGTGAGGGTTATGTTTTTTTGCTTCAGATATGGCTTGAACTCCATTTTCTGCAGTAAAAATTTGATAGCCTTCTGCGGCTAAGTTATAGCCAATTATTTCTAGAATATCTGGTTCATCATCTACTAAGAGAATCCTTGTTTCTTTTTTCTTCATTTAATTGCTGTATAATATTGTTGTTAAATATACTGCATATTCTAATCCCACAAATTTCTAAACAGTATTGTTAACGATTATGTAACATTCCTATTACAATACTATTACAATTTACTAAAATTAATTATTCTGTTATTATTTTATAGTAAACGAATATAAAAATGGCTTTTAAAAAATAAAAAATCCGTTACTTTGTACCCATTAAACAACTTTACATGATGAAAAAAATTACTCTTTTATGTACTCTTTTAATGGGTATAAACTCGTTTGCTCAACTTTTTATTAATGAAGTAGATGCAGATCAAACCTCTACAGACACCACAGAATTTCTTGAATTAAAATCTGATGTCCCCAATTTTGCCTTAGATGGCTATGTTGTTGTGCTTTACAATGGGTCTAATGACCTAAGCTACAATGCCATCGATTTGGCAGGTTTTACAACCGACGCCAATGGCTATTTTATTATTGGTAGTGATGCAACTCCTGGAGTTGATATTGCTTTAGGACCCGATAACACTATTCAAAACGGTGCCGATGCAATTGCTATTTATACGGGAACCGCAGCCGACTTCCCTATGGATACTCCCGTAACTTCTGTAAATTTAGTAGATGCCATTGTATATGGAACTAGCGATGACGACGACCTAGAACTATTAGCAGGCTTAGGAGAAACCGTTCAATATGATGAAAACTTAAACGGCCTTAAAGACACAGAGTCTTTGCAGTTAAATACCGACGGCTCTTTTTGTACGACACTGCCAACCTTGCGTGCAGATAATAGTTGTGGCCCTCTAGGGATTAACGATTTTAATACAAAACCATTTACCATCTATCCCAATCCAGCACAAGGGTATTTAAACATTACTTCTTCAAATGCAGGTGAAAAACAAGTAGTCATTTACGACGTTTTAGGAAAAAAAGTGGTAACGAGTTCGCTAAACGGTGAAAGAATGAACATTTCTCAACTAAATAGTGGAGTTTATATCATTCAAATTACCCAAGGAGCTATTTCTGAAACCAAAAAATTGGTAGTGAAATAATCCTGAAAAAATAAAAATTGAAAAAGCTTCTGTATTTGCAGAAGCTTTTTTTTTATTCCCTATTTTTGAATATTGAATTGATTCTATGCTCGAAAAAGTTATTTTTCAAATCACTTCTGAAAAATTATTTGAAACCCTTGCCTTACAAGTTTTTCAATATCAATACAAGCATGTAAAAGTGTATCGTACCTTTTGTGATCTTTTACATAAAACTCCCAACAATGTAACTTCGATCGTAGACATTCCCTTTTTACCCATATCGTTTTTTAAATCGCATACCGTCCTTTCTTCAGAAAAAAAACAGGAAACCCTTTTTACAAGTAGTGGCACAACGGGAGCTATTACAAGCCACCATTACATAGCCAACCTTTCCTTGTATGAAAAAAGTTTTTTGAAAGGATTTAAGCAGTTTTATGGCAACCCAAAAGACTATACAATCCTTGCATTGCTCCCTTCGTATTTAGAAAGAGAAGGATCTTCGTTAATTTATATGGTCACATCCTTAATTAAAAAAAGCAATAACCCATCCAGCGGATTTTACCTCCACAATGTCAATTCCCTCATTGAAACCCTCCAAGATCTAGAAGCAAAAAAAAAAAAACTTTGCTTATTGGGGTTTCGTATGCGCTTTTAGATATTATTGAAAAACAAACTTTCAACCTAAGGTATACTACCATTATGGAAACTGGCGGAATGAAAGGGCGAAGAAAAGAATTAGTAAAAACGGCCCTACACGAAAATTTGAAAAAGGGGTTTGGGGTGGAACACATTCACAGTGAATACGGAATGACCGAGTTGCTCTCACAGGCCTATTCACTTGGAGAAGGTATTTTTAAATGCCCTCCTTGGATGAAGGTTCTTACCCGTGACCCCGAGGATGCCCTTACCCTTATTTCTGAAAAAACGGGGGGTATTAATGTGATTGATTTAGCAAATCTCTATTCTTGTTCCTTTATTGCCACTCAAGATTTAGGTAAAACTTTCCCTAATGGAAGTTTCGAAATTTTAGGTAGATTTGACTCTAGTGATATTCGAGGATGTAATTTAATGATGCTTTAATGGAACAACCCCCTAAAAAAACTCATGGCTGTCTCTGGATTATTGTTTTTGGGCTACTGTGTTTAATGGCTACGGGGATCATTGCCTTCTTCACAAAAATCCACTGGATATTTTCGTTGCTAGTTGCCGTTGGAATTTCGGTATTACTAACCCTAAAATTACTTGGGAAACCTTCCGTATCCTCCTTATTTAAAAATATTGGAATCCTCTTTTTAATTTTTATTACGTTTCGGTTTTTTCTTTTGTTTTTAATTGAATTTGTAAACATCCCTTCTCCAGAAGAGGTCACCTTCACAAAAGAAGAAGGCGTTGCGAAAACTACCATTATTGAAGGGATTGATACTGTTACGGTCTATTCTAGCCATAGGGTTTGGAAAGATAATTATGGAACTACTTACACGGGAGACCTTACCGTTCGAGAAAAAGACTTTTTAAAACTTCAACACCATATTAGTTCGTATAAGTTTACAAGTAATTCCAATTTTTGGGGAGCGTTATACAATTACATTGAAAGAACGGATATTTCTAGCCTTGATTTGGTCCTTCAAAATTTTGAATTAATCCATTCGGAAAAAAAATTAAATCAGATGGAATTTGCCGAAATGGTAATAAGTTGCATTCAGGATATTCCTTATTCGTTTGTGTTTCAGGAGGCGTGTTTGCCTGCAGACCGTTACGAACCATCCATTAGAAATTTGCTTGAAAAATGCCCAGAATGTTGCATAGGAAATATAAAATATGGAATCCAAAACCCTGTATCTTTTCTTCAAAATTTAAAGGGTGATTGCGATACCCGTACCGTTTTAATTTATTCTATTTTAAAACATTTTAATTACGATGTTGCCATATTAAATAGTGATTTTTATCGTCACTCCATTATTGGAATAAACCTTCCGGCATCGGGTATTTACAAACCCTATTACGGGAAAAAATATATGGTTTGGGAAACTACGGCAAAATATTATCCCGTTGGGCAGCTTCCCAACAATTTTAATGATATTACCCACTGGAATGTGGTATTAACCAGTAAATAACAAGTTATGAACAAACAACTTTTCACGCTCGCCCTTTTCGAAATTATCCTATTTCTCATTATTACGGTGGTTATTATGTATGTTTCGTATAGTATTTTACACCGTCTTTTTTTCAAGAAAGAAGCCCTTCAAGGAAAAAATACGGCATTTATTATTTTTACCTCCGGAATTATCTTAAGTATTGGACTTATTTTAAGTGAAATTTTACCTTCTATCACCAATATTATAAGACTTGGCACAACCCAAACTGAAGCTGTAGATACAGCAACTATTATACAATATTCGGGTATTTACTTACTTATTGGTTTTTTGGCTGCTGTGGTGATCAATGCTTCGGTTTTCTTTTTGTTTTCAATGCTTACCAGAGGTATTAACGAATTTCAAGAAATAAAAAATAACAATGTAGGTGTGGCTATTTTAATAGCCGTAACCCTTTTAAGTATTACTATTATTGTTAAAGAGAGCATTGCCCTACTCATAAGCTCGTTAGTCCCTTATCCCGAAGTCTCAAATTTTTTGTAATCCCGTGTAAGGTTTAGCAAAAGTTACGACCAATAGAATGTTATGAAAAAGGGAAGTTTCCCTTAACTACATTCATAATTGGTTGGTTAGTTAGTTGAAAGTCCCGATTTCTCGGGACTTTCTTATTTAGATAACTTTAATGATGAAGTAATTTTTCTTCCCCCGTTGAAGTACTATAAACTGCCCCTTTATTAGGTCGCTGGAAGTCATTATAAAATCCTCTCCCACTTTTTCTTTATTTACCGAAATCGAATTCTCCTTTAAAGCACGACGCGCTTCACTATTCGACTTTAAAAAGCCTGTTTTTTCTGCCAAGGCAGTAACAATTTCCATTCCGCTGAAAATTTCTTCGGAAGCAATTTCTGCCTGCGGAACGCCTTCAAACACATCGAGAAAGGTTTGTTCATTCAAGTTTTTTAGGTCTTCGGAAGTTGAATTTCCGAATAAAATTTCAGAAGCCTTCACCGCTTTTTCATATTCCTCCTCACTGTGAACGGTAATGGTTACCTCCTGTGCCAACCGTTTTTGAAGCAATCGTAAATGGGGCGCTTCCTTATGCTCAGCAACCAATGTTTCAATGGTGTTTCTCTCTAAAAAGGTGAAAATCTTGATATATTTTTCAGCATCTTCATCGCTGGAGTTTAACCAATACTGATAAAATTTATAGGGCGATGTACGATTGGCATCCAGCCAAACATTACCTCCTTCACTTTTCCCGAATTTACTGCCATCACTCTTTGTAATTAAAGGGCACGTTAGCGCATAGCCTTTCCCGTTGCCTATTCGTCGAATGAGCTCTGTTCCTGTGGTAATATTACCCCATTGGTCGCTACCGCCCATCTGCAAAGTACAATCTTGCGTTTTATACAAATGAAGAAAATCATACCCTTGCACCAATTGGTAGGTGAATTCAGTAAATGACATTCCTTCACTTGCTTCACCCGAAATTCGGTTTTTAACCGAGTCTTTTGCCATCATGTAATTTACCGTTATATGCTTCCCCACATCACGAATAAAATCCAAAAAACTGAACCCTTTCATCCAGTCATAATTATTTACCATCACTGCTTGATTTTGGGCCCCTGAAGAAAAATCTAAAAATTGGGCTAACTGATTTTTTACACACTCTTGGTTGTGACGCAGTGTTTTTTCGTCCAACAAATTACGTTCTTTAGACTTCCCCGAAGGATCCCCAATCATTCCTGTAGCACCACCCACCAATGCCACAGGTTTGTGGTCACATCGTTGAAAAAATGCCAATAACATAATGGGCACCAAATTGCCAATATGCAGGGAATCTGCAGTAGGATCAAAACCCACATAGGCACTTCGCATAGTTTCGTTAAGATGGGTTTCGGTTTCGGGCATGACATCATGAATCATCCCGCGCCATGTGAGCTCTTCAATAAAATTTTTGGGCATGGTATTATTATTTGTGGCAAAGATAGGGGGATGTATGAAAACAAAAAAGGAATTCTCAACTCAAGAATTCCTTTTCAATATTCAAAAAAAAGTATTTATTGTTTTATAACTTTTTCTATCACTTTTCCTTTTTCAGTTTCTATTTCAACAAACAATAAGCCACTAGGGACATTTGATATAGAAATTTGATTTAAGTTTTCTGAGACTTCCAGTATTTTATGCCCCAGAGTATCATAAAAGGTCACTTTTGTAATAGGCACCATACCCTTAATAATTAACACATCTTTTACAGGGTTAGGGTACATTTTTACACTATCGAGGGTATTTTCTTCGAAGCCAAGAGCCTCGCATTCTATTTCGTTGTTGACCAAGTGGGTAGTTGGGTCTATGTTAAAAGTACCCTCTCCCGATGAAGCATCGTCTACGAGAATACATTTTAGATTAGGGCTACCTATTGAGGATAAATCTATTAAAGAATTATTTCCATTGCGTACATCTATACGCTGTAAATTAGTATTATCCCTAGCCCAAACATCCTCCAACACAGGGTTGTTGGATAGGTCTATGGTAGTAATTTGAGTGTTTGTAAAACCAATATAAAACAGCAAGGGACATTGTGTAACATCCACACCATACACCAGTGTATTTTCAAAACCGACGTTTAAAAGTGCTGGGTTATGGGTTAAATCGAGAAAGGTATCTATGGGGTTGTCGAGTATCTTGGCTCTCTCTAGTAAGGGACAAGCGGTAAAGTCAATAGTAGTAAGATTATTGTAAGCAACAGCAAAAGTTTCTAGTTTTGGAACATTTGATAAGTCAATACTAGTAAGTTCATTAAAGGAACAAGAAAAGGATTCTAAGTTTTGTAATCCATTGCCAAGATTTATACTAGCGATACTATTTCGGCCACAAGCTAAGTATTCTAATTGCAAATTATTAGAAACATCTAAGGTAGTTAACAAATTATAGGTACAATTAAGAAACTTAAGGCCCAGATTATTAGAGACGTCCAGTTGAGTAAGTTGGTTTTCGTGAACATATAAAGTAGCTAAAGACGTAAGGCCAGAAACATCAATACTGCTTAATTGGTTTTCTTGAATAAACAATCCCCCTAAATTGGGAAGCGGAATATCGATAGTGGTAAAGTTATTATCTTCTAAGGATAGGGAATTTAAGGAGTGCAATCCAGCGACATCGATAGTAGAGAGATTATTGCTGTCTAATGATAATTGTACAAGATTTGTGTTTTGGGATACATCAATTGTGCTTAGGTTACAATTATCTATAAAGAGTGTAATTAAATTTATATTTTGCGTTAAGTTAATTGAAGAAAGGGGGCTATTTACAATGGTCAATTGATCTAATTGTAAATTTTGAGAAAAATCTGCCGTTACAAAATTTGTGTTTCTTGCATCTAATCGTTCCAGTTGCTCAAAAGCTTCTATACCCGTAAGGTCTGCAACAGGTAAATTATCTAAATCTATAAACACAATGCCTTGAGCATTACTAGTTAAAAATTGCCCGTTTATTAGACCATCGGTATCTATCCCTGCATCAATTAAATATTGTTCAAAAACGGGGTCTGGTACAAATGTAAATTGAGCCAGGGAGATTATAGGGTAAAATAGAAATAAAACAAAAGGTATTATCTTCATAGCAATTCATTTATGCATAACCAAGTTTTTAATTTAAATATACAACATATTTAATGGTTAATAATTAAAATGTTACTTAATATTAACTCATTGGCATTGTAAATATGAAGGTAGTACATCCCATTGGGGATATTAAAGGTATCCACGGTTTTTACTATATTGTTGGATGTGTCTTCATATTTAACAGTTTGGTATTGGTCATACACTATAATAGTATAAACGCTAGTATCCTGTAAAGAAAGGTCTATGGACAACAAGATAGTGTGCAAGACTAACAAACACCCCTCTGTATCTCTCCCCTCAGGGGATAAATTTTGTTTTGCTATTAATACAGTTATTGTATCTTTCCCCTATGATTCTAGTTACTGGCGGCACAGGATTGGTGGGAGCACATTTGCTCTACCATTTGTTATTACAGCATCCCAAGGTAAGGGCAACGCACCGAACTTCTAGTGATTTAAATTCGGTAAAAAAAGTGTTTTCATATTATACGAAGGATTACGAAAGTCTTTATAGTAACATTGAATGGGTGGAAGCCAATATCACCGAAATTCCTGCGCTTACCAATGCTTTTAAAGGCATTTCACGGGTCTATCACTGTGCTGCTTTTATTAGTTTTAACCCCAAACATTATTATGCCTTAAAAAAAGCGAATATGGAAGGCACCGCTCATGTAGTCAATCTTTGCTTAGCTAATCGTGTAAAAAAACTTTGCTACGTTAGTTCCATTGCTACACTTGGCAAAACGCTTGATGGCACTAGTATTAACGAGGAAACCCTCTGGAATCCGGAAGATAAAAACAGTGTGTATTCCATTACCAAATACGGCGCCGAAATGGAGGTTTGGAGAGGCACTCAAGAAGGTTTGGATGCGGTAATTGTAAATCCAGGAGTAATTTTAGGCGAAGGATATTGGCGCTCTGGAAGCGGTGCTTTAATTACAAGAGTAGCCAAAGGCATGCACTATTATACCCAAGGCAGTACTGGTTTTGTGGATGTGCAGGATGTAATACGAGTTATGATTAAATTAATGGAAAGCAACATTGTAAACGAACGTTACCTTCTTGTTTCAGAAAACCTCGAATACAAAGAATTTTTAAGCATCGCAAGTCACGCCTTTGGGAAAGAAGCCCCTTTAAAAAGTATTTCAAAAAGAGTTATGCTATGGGCAAGTGCTATGGATTGGCTTTGGGCAAAACTCTTTGGAACAAAAAGACGCTTACTAAAACCCATCGTGTTATCTATGTTTACCTATTCAAAATACAATGCATCCAAAGTTGAAAAGCAACTCGAATTTCAATTTACCCCCTTAGAAAAAACGATGAGACGAATTGCAAAAAACTATAAAAATTAATTTTGAACTGGTGAAATTTCAATCCCTTTGGGTAGTGAATCGTTTTCTTCTTTACGTTTTTGACGTACCGCTTCAAGACTATCTTTTCGTTTTTTTGCTTCGGTCACAATAAGTGTGTCCAGTTCCCTTTTTTGAACAACCATACGTTCTTCTACTTCCTTAAGAATAGCAATATATTCGTTCATTTGCGAGGCATAATAAGCATTGCTCTGTGCAAACTGAAGGCTGTCAATTCCAAACTTTCTATAAATTAATGAATCCAGCTCCACGACATCGTCCCTCATGACTCTATTGTTAATGCTTCTGGCTGAATTGCCTAAATAAGCCTCTTTTAAAATTTCAATCATTTTTTCTTTGGCAATTAAATTTTTTGGTTTTTCAGGCCTTTCTACCTCTTGGCAAGCAACCATTACAAAAAAAATAAATACCCAACTTACCAATTTCATCTGTATAAAATATTTGATAAAACAGAAGTCCCAATCCCACCTTTACGTTGGGATAGAATGCCCAAAATATGCTTAATTAATGCGTTTGAAAAATTTCTAATGGGCATTTCAAGATCTATTAAATGTTAAACGCTCCCCAAGGGTTCGATGCGGAAATTTACCATTTTCAAAAGCAACAACCCCATTTACTAAGGTATATCTAACCCTCGATTTAAAGGTAGTCCCTTCAAAGGGAGACCAGCCACAATGGTATAAAATGTTTTCTTTATTTACTGCCCATGGGGCATTAAGATCTACCAAAACCAAATCGGCTTTGTAGCCTTTTCGTATAAAGCCACGGTCTTTTATTTGAAACAAAATCGCCGGGTTATGTGCAAACTTCTCTACAATTTTTTCCAACGAAATCATTCCTTTATGATGCATTTCCAATAAAGCCACCAAGGCATGTTGCACCAAAGGTCCTCCCGATGGAGCTTTGGTATACACTTGATTTTTTTCTTCTAAGGTGTGTGGCGCATGATCTGTAGCAATAACATCAATACGGTCATCCAACAACGCTTTCCATAGCCCCTCTTTGTCCTTTTGGGATTTTACGGCAGGATTCCACTTTATTTTGTTGCCTTTTGAAACATAATCTTCTTCCGTAAACCAAAGGTGATGAATGCATACTTCGGAAGTAATTTTTTTATCGGCAAGAGTTCCTTTTTTACTAAAAAGATGCGTCTCTTTTTCGGTAGAAAGGTGAAATACATGCAATCGTGCTCCTGTTTTTTTAGCTAATTCAATGGCTTTTGAAGAAGAAATGTAACATGCTTCCTCACTTCGAATAAGGGGGTGTTTTGTAACGGGAATATTTTCTCCGTATTCAGCAATATACATTGCCAAATTGTTTTTAATAGTGGTTTCATCTTCACAATGAGCCGAAATTAAAAGCTTGGTACTTTTGAATATTTTTTCCAAAACCATAGGGTCATCAACCAGCATATCTCCTGTGGAGGAGCCTAAAAACAATTTTAATCCTGCTACTTTGGTGTCGTCCACTTTTAAAATTTCATCTAAGTTATGATTGGTTCCTCCAAACATAAAAGAGTAGTTGGCCCAAGAAGTTTGTCCTGCCCTACTAAATTTTTCTTCCAATAATGCTAGGGTCGTAGCTTGAGGCACTGTGTTGGGCATTTCAATAAAAGAGGTGATTCCTCCAGCTACAGCAGCTTTCGATTCACTTTCAATAGTAGCTTTGTGGGTAAGTCCAGGCTCACGAAAATGCACTTGATCGTCTATCATCCCTGGCAAAAGGTAGAGGCCATCTGCTTCAATAACTTGAGTATCTGAAGATTTACTACTGATACTTTCCGCAATTTCTGAAATACGATCCCCTTCAATAAGCACATCGCCATTAAAGATTTTCCCCTCATTAACCACATTGGCATTTTTAATTAATACCTGTTTGATCATATTTCTAGTATTTTAAACAAACTTTTTATTTTCATAGAAATAACTCCAAAAATGGCTTCTGAAATTATGCCTTTGCTCATTTTTGATGCTCCTTTAGTTCTATCGGTAAATATAATGGGAACTTCGGTTATTTTGAATTTGCTAAGGTACGCTTTGTATTTCATTTCTATTTGAAAGGCATACCCCATAAATTTAATTTTATCCAAATTAATTTTTTTTAAAACCGAACGTCTATAGCACATAAAACCCGCCGTAGTATCATAAAGATCCATACCGGTTATAAACCGCACATATTTTGAGGCCAACCAAGACATTAATACACGACTCATAGGCCAGTTTACAACATTCACTCCGGTTTTATACCGCGACCCAATAGCAATATCATTCCCTTCTTTTTCACAGGCATTATAAAGTCGAATAAGATCGTTTGGGTTATGAGAGAAATCAGCATCCATCTCAAATATGTAGGCATAATTAGATGCTAAGGCCCATTTAAAGCCTAAAATGTAAGCGCTTCCTAACCCTAATTTCCCTTGGCGTTGTTCTAGAAAAAGTTTTTCTGGAAATTCTACCATCAGTTCTTTAACTTTTAAAGCCGTTAAATCTGGAGAATTATCGTCTACAACAAGCACATGAAATTGTTTTTGTAACGAAAATATATTTCGAAGTAACTTTTCGATATTATCAATCTCATTGTAGGTAGGTATGATCACTAAGGCGTTTGCCATGCTCCCAATTTTGGGCAAATGTACCTCTTTTTTAAAGATTGTAAAGAGTATGAAAAGCCCATTTAAGAAAAATTTATTACTTCTTAAAATAAAGCTATTTAAATATGGTTTTAATTATCTTGACTAAATTTCTCTTAATTTTATACTTTCATTACACCCACTTCATGGAAGAACGTTTGGTAGAAAATAAAGATTGGATAATTCTTCTTTTAGGAAGTATTTTTATACTCTTGGCTATTGTTAGAGCCAAATTCCCAAGAAGATTTCGTGAATTTATACTACTCCCTATCACCAATAAATATTTTAGTATTGAAGGCAGAAGCAACGAAGTAACCCATCCCTTTAGTGTCTTGCTTTTTTTGGTTCAAGCCCTTTCCTTTTCTTTATTTATTTGTTTATTGATACCCATCTTTGAGGTTTCATTAGAAAATTCTCCCATGTTATTTTTACAGGTTTTTACAGGATATACGGGGCTTGTTTTAACAAAGTTTTACGTCGAAAAATTAATTGCTCATATTGTAAATATCGAAAAGGTCGTTCAAGAATATCTTTATGAAAAATTGAGTTACCTTAATTTAATTTCGATTGTGCTCTTTATCACAAACCTAATTTTTTACTTTGTCTATCTTCCAAATACCGCTACACTGCTAATAATCCTTCTTTTTTTCGTTTTTTTGTACGCTATCGCTTTATTATCAAGTATTAAAAAAAACACTCCTTTAATTTTACAGAATTTCTTCTATTTTATTTTATATCTTTGCGCACTTGAATTTGCACCCTATATAATACTCTATAAATTAGTTGTGTAATTTTGGGTTAAAAAACTAGCTTATGAAGGTGAAAACTATTTTGGTGTCTCAACCAGAACCTAAAGTTGAAAATTCTCCCTATTTCGATTTAATTGAAAAGCAAAAAGTAAAAATAGACTTTAGGCCTTTTATCCATGTTGAAGGGGTTTCAAGTAAAGATGTTCGGGGGCAAAAAATTGATTTAACCCAATTTTCAGCTATTATTTTAACCAGTAGAAATTCTGTAGATCATTTTTTCAGAATTGCTGAAGAACTCCGTTTTAAAGTGCCCGATACCATGAAGTATTTTTGCCAAAGCGAAGCGGTAGCATTTTACCTTCAAAAATATGTGGTCTATAGAAAACGTAAGATTTATGTCGGAAAAAGTAGTTTTACTGAGTTATCTCCACTCATAAAAAAATATAAAACCGAAAAGTTTTTACTCCCCTCTTCCGATAAATTAAAACCTGAAGCCCCTTTGGTTTTAAATGAACTTGGGGTCGATTGGAAACAAGGTATTTTTTATAAAACAGTAACCAGTGACCTTTCCGATTTACGAGATGTGTATTATGATATTTTGGTGTTTTTTAGTCCTAGTGGAATTCAATCTTTGTTAGAAAATTTTCCAGATTTTAAACAAAATGAAACCCGAATTGCTGTTTTTGGAAATACTACCATTAAAGCTGCTACAGACAACGGTTTGCGTGTGGATATTAAAGCTCCCACTCCCGAAACGCCTTCTATGACGATGGCACTGGAAAAATACATTAAAGAAGTAAACGGAAAAAAATAAATTTAATCTTATACCAATAAAAAAGGCTTCCTTAAGGAAGCCTTTTTTTAGATCTCTAATTTAATTACACTAGCGGTCCCCCTTTTAAAATTTCTTCATTAGCAAAGGCTTCAAATTTTTTGAAATTTTCTTTAAATGAATTAGCCAATTTATGTGCTGTTTTGTAATATGCTTCATCATTGTTCCAGGTTTGCCTTGGGCTTAACACGCTTGTGGGCACATTAGGACAAGTTCTTGGCAATTGAACTCCAAAAACGGAATGCACATGATAGTTGTTTTTATTAGCTTCTTCCAAAGACCCATTTAATGCAGCCGTAATCATCGCACGGGTATATTTTAATTTCATTCGGTGACCAATGCCATAAGGTCCTCCTGTCCATCCGGTATTAATTAACCACACATGAACGCCAGCCTCCTGCATTTTTTTACTTAACATTTCGGCATATTTTGTAGGATGAAGTGGCATAAAAGGGGCTCCAAAACACGCCGAAAAACTAGGAACAGGTTCAGTAATACCTGCTTCTGTACCCGCTACTTTTGCGGTGTAGCCACTTATAAAATGATATGCCGCTTGTCCTGGCGTTAACTTTGAAATAGGAGGTAGTACCCCGAAAGCATCAGCAGTTAAAAAGAAAATATTTTTTGGGTTTTTACCAATAGATGGCACTTGAATATTATCAATATGATATATAGGATAACTTACACGAGTATTTTGTGTAATGGAAATATCTGCAAAATCTACTTCCCCATTTTCATTCATAATCACGTTCTCCAATATAGCACCGGGTTTAATAGCTCGGTAGATATCGGGTTCGTTTTCTTCGGAAAGATTAATTACCTTAGCATAACAGCCTCCTTCAAAATTAAATACCGTATTTTCTGCAGTCCATCCATGCTCGTCATCTCCAATAAGTTTTCTATCGGGATCTGCCGAAAGTGTTGTTTTTCCAGTACCAGAAAGGCCAAAGAAAATAGCTGTTTCACCATCTTCTCCTACATTGGCAGAGCAATGCATAGGCAAGGTGTTTTTAAACACCGGAAGAATGAAATTTAAGGCTGAGAAAATTCCTTTTTTTATTTCACCCGTATAACCTGTTCCACCTATTAAAGCAATTTTCTTGGTGAAATTTAAAATGGCAAAGTTGTGTTGTCTTGTTCCATCTCTGTCTGGCACTGCCATAAAACTTGGTGCATTCACAATAAGCCATTCGGGTGTAAAGTTCTTCAATTCATTTTCCTCGGGACGCAAAAACATATTATAAGCAAACATATTGCTCCAAGGGTGTTCTGTAATCACTCGAATGTTCAAGCGATAATTTGGGTCTGCACAAGCAAAACTATCTCGAACATACACTTCTTTACCCGAAAGATATTCGGTAACTCGGTTGTAAAGTGCATCAAAACTAGCAGGGTCAAAAGGAATATTAATATTTCCCCACCAAACCTTATCCTTGGTAATGTCATCTTTTACAATAAATCGATCTTGTGGTGATCTTCCTGTAAATTCTCCTGTATTAACCGCAAGTGCCCCCGTGTTTGCTTCTTTTCCTTGTCCTTTTTGAAGTGTTTCCTCGTGAAGTTGCTCCGAAGATAGTTGGTATTTTACTGTTGCATTCTTGATTCCGTAAGATTCTATCGAAATCGTTTTCGTAGCGTGGCCGTTATCTACCATAATATCGGGTTTTGTGACTGCAAAAATAAAAAAACCAATTGGGATAACCTTTTAAAATATCAAATTTATATTTCCTTTATTTTAAAAATTCCATACCCTAACCTTAGCCATCCCATCATAAACATAAGGCCTCCCAAAGGGGTAATAGGCCCCAAAAAATTTACCGAAAAAGGAAGTTTCGATGCCAGCGCTAACAAATAAATGGACCCAGAAAAAAATAAAATTCCGAATAGAAAAAACCGAAATACCCAAATTTGGGTGTTTTTTGATATCCCAGAAATCATCCCTAAAAAAAACAAACCAAACACATGGTACATTTGGTAGCGAACCCCTGTTTCAAAAGTTTCAATGGCTTGCGCTTCCACCAATTTTTTTAACCCATGGGCACCAAACGCTCCAATAGCTATTGTTACAGTAGCTAATATACTTGCTGTGAAAAAGATTTTTTTGTTGAAATTGTTCATCGGTTCACATGGGATTTTAGTACTTTCGCTATGCTAAAAAAGCATTTCAAATTTACGAAAAAACAATCGAATGCGTCATATTTTAATTTTAGGAGCGGGTCGCTCTGCCACTAGTTTAATTCAGTATTTATTAAACAAATCTGCCAAAGAAAATTTATTTATTACCATAGGCGATCTTTCTGAAGAGAGCGCCAAAAAATTTACGCAAGGACACCCTAATGCTGAAGGAATTCCATTTGATGTTTTTAATGAAGCACAACGAAATGAAATTATTCCTAAAAAGGATCTAGTCATTTCCATGCTTCCAGCGCATCTTCATATGGAGGCAGCAAAAGATTGTTTAAAGCACGGAATACACATGGTCACGGCATCTTATGTAAGTAAAGAAATGCAAGCCTTAGATGCCGCAGTGAAAGAAAAAGGGCTAGTTTTTATGAATGAAATAGGGGTGGATCCAGGGATAGACCATATGAGTGCCATGAAAGTAATTGATCATATTCGTGACCAAGGAGGAAAAATGCTACTCTTTGAATCGTTTACAGGAGGCCTTATTGCTCCCGAAAGTGATGACAATCTTTGGCATTATAAATTTACATGGAACCCGAGAAATGTGGTCCTAGCGGGGCAAGGCGGGGCGGCTGAATTTATTCAAGAAGGAACCTATAAATATATTCCTTACCATCGATTATTTAGAAGAACCGAATTTATGGATATTGAAGGCCACGGAAGATTTGAAGCCTATGCCAATAGAAACTCCTTAAAATACAGAAGCATTTATGGACTTGAAGATATTTTAACCTTGTATCGCGGTACCATGCGTCACGTTGGTTTTAGCAAGGCATGGAATATGTTTGTTCAGCTGGGTATGACAGACGATAGTTATACTATTCCTAATTCTGAAAATCTTTCGTACCGTGCCTTTGTAAACCTTTTTTTACCCTATTCTCCAACCGATTCTGTAGAGTTAAAATTAAGGCATAATTTGAAAATTGATCAAGACGATATTATGTGGGGAAAATTGGAAGAATTGGATATTTTTAATCCCAATAAATTGATAGGGATTAAAGATGCCACCCCCGCTCAAGCCCTTCAAAAAATACTGATGGACAAATGGACATTGAAGCCCGACGATAAAGATATGATTGTGATGTACCACAAATTTGGGTACGAGCTTCATGGAACAAAAAAACAAATTGACAGTAGCATGGTGCTTATTGGTGAAGATCAAACGCATACTGCTATGGCAAAAACCGTTGGGTTACCTGTTGCCATTGCAGCACTTAAAATACTCAATAAAGAAATTACCACCCCGGGGGTTCAAATTCCTATTTCTAAAGAAGTTTACAACCCTATTTTGGAAGAATTAGAAACTTTCGGAATTACCTTTAACGAAAAAAACGTGGCTTATATGGGGTACAATCCCAATAACGTTCACGCATAAAAAAAGCCGTCGATAGACGGCTTTTTTTATGCATTCTATTTTTATTTAATCTCTTCCTAGAAAAATACTAATAAAATATAATAACGTTGCTAATGAACCTAATGCTGCTACAACGTAGGTTCTGGCAGCCCATTTAAGAGCATCTTTGGAACCTTCATATTCTTGTGGCGTCACAATGTTGTTGGTTTGTAACCAAGCCAAAGCTCTATTACTCGCATCGTATTCCACGGGGAGTGTAATAAAGGCAAAAGCTGTGGTGGCTGCAAAAAGTAAAATACCTACTAAAAACAAAGTGTTTCCTATTGCACCCAAAAATCCTGTAGCTGTCATTACTAAACCTGCCATAATTACAAAGTTGGATAATTTACTGGCTATCCCAACAGCGGGAACTATGGCCGAACGCATTTTTAACCAACTATAGGCAGTAGCGTGTTGTACAGCGTGACCACATTCATGTGCTGCCACAGCAGCTGCAGCGGCATTGCGCTGCATATAAACCCCTTCACTTAAATTGACGGTTTTATTGGCCGGATTATAGTGGTCGGTAAGCATCCCCGGAGTAGAAATGACCTGCACATCCATAATGCCATTATCCGCTAGCATTTTCTCAGCGATTTCCTTACCGCTCATGCCATTTTGTAAATGTACTTGTGAGTATTTTTTAAATTTACTTTTTAGGCGGTTGCTTACATACATACTCACCAAAAAGATTAAACCTGCTATGATATAATATCCCATCATGATTTTTAAAATTTAGTATTAAAATGTTACTGCCAATATAGCAAAAAGTTTGCCTAATTCATCAATCTGTCATTTCGGCAATACATTATTTTTTGGTTTTGTATTTCAATTTGAAAAAAACAAGGATAAAAGCCAATATGGCTGTAATGACATTAGCAAGGATAACAGCGATACTTTCTATCAAAATTCCGTAGACTAACCATAATACGATTCCTATAAAAAACACCGAATACATAGTAAGTGAAAGCCCTTCCACATCTTTACTTTTCCATGTTTTTAAGACTTGTGGCACAAAGGCACTTGTGGTTAAGGTGGCCGCAATAAGCCCAATGATTTCTGCGGAATCAATTTCCATTAGCCCACAATATTGATGATTTTACCAGGCACCACAATTACTTTTTTAGGCGTTCTGCCTTGCAATTGCTCTTGTGTTTTATCATACGCCATGACCGCTTCTTCAATTTGAGCAGGAGTTAAATCGAGGGGTAACTCCAACTTAAAACGCATTTTCCCATTAAACGAAACAGGGTATTCTTTGCTACTTTCTACCAAATGTTTTTCATCGAAAATGGGGAATGGCGCTGTGGAAATACTTTCGTTATGTCCTAACTTTTCCCAAAGTTCTTCGGCAATGTGCGGCGCATAGGGTGAAATTAATACTGCCAAGGGCTCCAACACTTCCCGACTGTTGCATTTTTGAGCGGTTAATTCGTTTACCGCAATCATAAAAGTAGAAACCGAGGTATTAAAACTAAAGTTCTCGATATCCTCCTGTACCTTTTTAATGGTTTTATGGAGGGTTTTTAGACTGTCTTTACTGGCAGGTTCGTTAGTTAGATGAAAACTTTCTTCTGCGCCAGTATGATACAACTTCCATAGTTTTTTAAGAAAACTATGCACCCCGGTAATTCCGGCTGTACTCCAAGGTTTGGCTTGCTCCAAGGGCCCTAAAAACATCTCATACATACGTAGGGTGTCTGCCCCGTATTGCTCGCAAATATCGTCTGGATTGACCACGTTGTATTTGGACTTGGACATTTTTTCGACTTCGCGGGAGACTTTGAAAACATCCCCCTCACCCCCTTCAAAGGGGGAATTACTGTCGTACACTTTTCCATTTTCAAGAATGAAAATGGCATCTTTAAACTCAGGGCGCCAGTTTTTAAAGGCTGAAATATCTAGTTCATTTGATGTGTTTACGAAAGATACATCTGAATGTAATACATTTATCCCAAATCTAATCTTGCCTTTTAAATACTCAAAAAGTTCTTCTTTATTTAAGGATTTGAAATTTTTAGAAAGCAATGAAATATCTGTAAACCATTCTTTTAATTTTAAGAATGGTAATTGGGGTACTTGAGTTTGTAAAAGATTAAATGCAAAATCTTCAAGCTCTTTGCTTTCGATAAACTCATTTGTTACTGGGTATTTATTTTTTGATACAAATACAGGGACTATTCTAAAAGGTTCATAAACAATACTGCCATTATCTGTAGTATCCATTAAATAAATTATCAAACGATAAACAAACGCACTCTCCCCCAAAATCATCCCTTGGTTGATCAATTTTTTAACGGGTTCGTCCACCGGTAAGAACCCGCGGTCATTCATAAACTTCGTCCAAAAACGGGTATATAATAAGTGTCCCGTAGCGTGTTCGCTTCCGCCCAAATACAAATCCACATTCTCCCAATAATCCAAAGCTTCTTTGGAGGCAAACACTTCATCATTGGTGGGATCCATATACCGGAACATATAACAACTACTCCCCGCCCAGCCCGGCATGGTGTTGAGTTCTAATGGATAAATTCCATTATCCCCCTCTGCCCTTTGGGCATCTCCCCCAGTAGGGGAGAGAAGTTTGTTGGAAACCACTTTATTTGTATTGGTATCCCAAGCCCAGACCTCAGCACGACCTAAAGGCGGTTCGCCTTCTTCGGTGGGAAGGTATGCTGAAACTTCGGGCAACCTAAGCGGCAAATGCTCCAAGGCAATCATTTGAGGCATGCCGTTTTTGTAATACACAGGAAAGGGCTCGCCCCAGTAGCGTTGACGGCTAAACACCGCATCACGCAAACGATAGTTTATTTTTCCTTTACCCTGGCCTTTGGCTTCCAACGCTTCAATGGCTTTTTGGGTGGCTTCGGCATAGGATAGTCCATTAAGGAAATCGCTATGAGCGATGATGGTATTTTCTTTATCGGCAAAAGCTTCTTCCGAAATATCAATCCCTTCAAAAATATTGGGAATGGCTATATTAAAATGTTTTGCAAAATCGTAATCCCTTTGGTCGCCACAAGGAACCGCCATCACAGCACCGGTTCCGTAGCCTGCTAATACGTAATCGCCAATCCAAATAGGAATGGCTTCCCCGGTAAACGGATGTTCGGCATAGGCCCCGGTAAACACTCCCGAAATGGTTTTTACATCGGCCATACGTTCACGTTCACTTCGCTTTGCGGAAGCTTCCACATAGGCTTCCACTTCGGCTTTTTGTGCCTCGGTGGTGATTTTTGACACCAAGTCATGCTCTGGCGCTAATGTCATAAAACTGACCCCAAAAATAGTATCGGGGCGAGTGGTAAATACTTCTATCGTGTCCCCTCCCTGACCCTCCCCAGAGGGGAGGGAATTAAGAGTCTCGGTTATTCTATGGATTACCTTTTCTAAATTTTCTTCTACCTCTTTATTGGTAAAACGAATAACATTGAATCCTTTTTTTTCTTTTAAAGTTAGTGTTCTCAACTCATCTTCTTCTACTTGAAAATCGTGTATTTTTCCATCCACTTCCACAATTAACCTTTTTTCAAGACAAACAAAGTCTGGAATGAATTTATACACGGGATGCTGCCTTCTAAATTTATAGCCAAGTTTACTCGTCCTTAACTCTTGCCACAATTTTTTCTCAGCCAGAGTAGGGCTTTTGCGCATTTCCTTGGCTTTTCTGAGCAATAATTTAATTGATTGGGGATCTCCGGTTAGTCTATATCCGGCTCCCCCTCCGCTGGAGGGGGTTGGGGGGAGGACTTTAAATTTCACCGAAGCCCCTTTGGAACGGCCAATCCAATTGGTTTGCGAATCTTTTAAAGGCTGTGGCCAATCAATTTTGTCCAATCCGTCAAGTAGGCGTTGGGCATAGGCCGTGATGCGCATACTCCATTGCTTCATCTTTTTGCGAACTACGGGATAGCCACCACGTTCGGAAACACCATTCACGATTTCGTCATTTGCCAATACAGTTCCTAACTGCGGACACCAATTTACCTCGGTTTCAGCAAGGTAGGTAAGGCGATATTTTAGTAAAATTTGTTGTTTTTCTTCGGAAGTAAATCCGTTCCAATCTTCTGCTGAAAAAGGTTCGGTGTCATCATCGCAAGCTGCGATTACTTTTTGGTTTCCTTCTTTAGAAAAAAGGATTTCCAACTCTGAAATAGGTCGTGCCTTATCTTCATTTTTATCGTACCAACTTTTAAATAATTGAATAAAAATCCACTGCGTCCATTTGTAATAATCGGGGTCGCTGGTGCGAACTTCACGGCTCCAATCGAAACTGAAACCTATTTTATCCAATTGCTCACGGTAACGAGCGATGTTTTCTTCGGTCGTTTTTTTTGGGTGTTGTCCGGTTTGAATGGCATACTGCTCCGCAGGTAATCCAAAGCTATCGTAGCCTTGTGGGTGCAACACGTTAAATCCTTTGTGGCGTTTGTAGCGTGCGTAAATATCACTGGCAATATAACCCAGCGGATGTCCCACATGCAATCCTGCACCCGATGGATACGGGAACATGTCCAATACATAATACTTGGGTTTATCGCTTTGGTTTTCGGCTTTAAACGTTTGCCTTTCTGCCCAAATTTTTTGCCATTTGGCTTCGATATCGTTAAAATGATATTTGCTCATGTGTTTATCTCAAAAGAAAGGGCAAAATTACGCTTATTGTACGAAAGACAAAAGTTTAAGCGTTAGTATTCAATAGATGCAAAAAACCTTGTATTTTTACACAATCATTTGAAACAATTTTATGTCCTCTTCTTTTGAAAAGTATCAAAAACGCCGATTGATTTCCTCCTATTTTTCTGTAGTAATAAGTATTTCACTCGTGTTATTTTTATTAGGATTATTAGGACTTTTGGTATTAAATACAAAGAAAGTAGCCGATCATTTTAAAGAAAAAATTGCATTAACTGTTTTTCTGAAAGACACGGCAAAACAAGTAGAAATTGACCAACTCCAACAAAGTTTGGCCTTAGCCGAATATACCAAGAGTGCCACTTTTGTTTCCAAAGAGCAAGCAGCAGAGGAACATAGCGCCACCATTGGTGAAAATTTTATGGAATTTTTGGGATATAATCCCCTTCAAAACAGCATCGATGTGTATTTGCTGGCAGATTTTGTTTCGCCATCTAAATTGGAGGAAATTCAATCAGAAATTATGACTAAGGATTTTGTAGACGAAGTGACCTACGATAAACCTTTAATTGTATTACTGAACGATAACATTAAAAAAATAAGCTTTTGGGCATTAGTGGTAAGTGGTATCTTCCTATTTATTGCGGTATTACTGATTAACAGTTCCATTCGGCTTTCGGTATACGCCAAACGATTTACCATAAAAACCATGCAAATGGTAGGAGCTACCAAAGGTTTTATTAGACGTCCTTTTATTTGGAAAAACATTCAATTGGGCATGATTGGTTCTTTGGTAGCAATAGCCGGTATTGCTGCGGTGTTGTATTATTTGGATAAATATTTTCCACAAATGCAGTTTATGCAAGATAAATTATTAATTGGCGGTTTGTTTCTTTTTGTTTTAGCCATGGGATTGTTAATCAGTTGGTTAAGTACTTTTTTTGCGACACAACGTTTTTTAAATTTACGAACTGACGAATTGTATTATTAATTAAAAATGTACCTTACAACCGTTTTAAAAGAATAACAATGGGAGAAAAAAAACGAAAAGAAGAATCTAAAAACCAATCGTTTATCTTCGAAAAAAAGAATTATAAATTCATGATTATAGGTGTTGCTTTTATTGTCTTGGGTTTTATTCTCATGGCAGGTGGAGGCAGTGATGATCCTACTGTTTTTAACCCAGATATTTATAGTTGGCGCCGTATTCGATTGGCACCCGCTTTTATTTTAATAGGATTTGGTTTTGAAGTGTACGCCATTTTATTGAATCCCAACAAAGAAAAATAACCCATGAATACTTGGGAGGCCATTGTACTTGCCGTTATTGAAGGGATTACCGAGTTTTTACCAGTTTCTTCTACCGGTCATATGATTGTTGCTTCTTCCTTTTTCGGGATAGCACAAGAGGATTTCACCAAACTATTTACCATTGTCATCCAATTAGGTACTATTATGAGTGTGGTGGTACTGTATTTTAAACGATTTTTTCAATCCCTTCACTTTTATTATAAACTTTTTGTGGCTTTTCTTCCTGCAGTTGTATTAGGATTACTATTGAGTGATTTTATAGATAGTTTGTTAGAAAACCCGATTACGGTTGCCATTTCTTTAATTATTGGAGGATTTATTTTATTGAAAGTAGATGATTGGTTTGGTGATGGTGAGGAAACTGAAATTTCTTACCTAACTGCTTTGAAAATTGGTTTTTTTCAATGCTTGGCAATGATTCCTGGGGTCTCAAGAAGTGGTGCCAGCATTGTGGGAGGAATGACACAAAAACTATCACGAACCGTTGCCGCCGAATTTTCCTTTTTTCTTGCAATCCCTACCATGCTGGGAGCGACCGTGAAAAAATCGTACGATTACTATCAAGCGGGTTTCGAACTTTCTTCTCAGCAAGTTAATTTGCTAATTATTGGAAACGTAGTAGGGTTTATTGTGGCCATGATCGCCATTAAATCTTTTATAAACTACTTAAGCAAACATGGGTTTAAAATCTTTGGTTATTACCGCATTATAATTGGAATTCTCATTTTACTTATTCACTTTTTTGTGCAAAAACTTACTGTTATTTAATGACTGCCGAAGACTACACAGAAGGACAAGTACTATTAATAGATAAACCCCTAGGTTGGACTTCGTTTCAAGTGGTCAATAAAGTACGATGGCTTCTTCGGAAAAAATTTCAACTTAAAAAACTGAAAGTGGGTCACGCCGGCACGCTGGATCCTTTGGCTACAGGGCTGTTGATAGTATGTACCGGAAAATTCACCAAAAAAATTGATACCTATCAAGCACAGGTAAAAGAGTATACTGGAACCTTTACTTTAGGGGCTACTACGCCTAGTTATGATTTGGAAACTGAAATTGACCAAAATTTCGATATTTCAGAAATTACTGAAAAACAAATAAAAGAAGCCACAAAACAATTTATTGGCGAAATTGAGCAGCAACCACCGGTTTTTTCGGCCTTAAAAAAAGACGGAAAACGATTGTATGAGTTTGCCAGAGCCGGTGAAGAAGTAAATGTTCCAGCCCGAAAAATTACTATTTCTGAATTTGAAATCACAAAAATAACCCTCCCCGATATTGAATTTCGGGTCGTTTGTAGCAAAGGAACCTATATTCGTTCTTTAGCACACGATTTTGGAAAAGCACTCCACAATGGGGCACATCTTACAACACTTCGGCGCACCAAGATTGGGAGCTTTTTAGCGGAAGATGCAATTAGCATTGAAAACTTTGAAAAGATCCATAAAAACTCTTAAATAAAACCGTTAAACCTTTCTAAAGCATTCGTTTTTTTGCGTAAAATTTCTTCCATTTGCAGGATGAATTTTAATTATTCATACAAAGCCTTCCTTATTTCCAGCTTATTAGTGGGAGGATTATTTCTATTTTTAATACTGGCTAAACTAGGAAAACAATTACCTCCCGAAGTAGAAACAGTTCCAGTAGAGTATGCCGATATTCTTCCAGAAGAAGAAGAGCTTGCTGTGGCCGTTCCTGTTAAAAATGTAAAAATTGAAACAAACAAAGCATACAATGAAGCCGAAAAGTTTATCGAAGCAATCGAAAATAGCCGTCAAGAAAATTTGGAAGAAGAAACACTAATTGCTGAAACAGAGAGCAAAAATTATAATGCTTCTGGTAATACCATTGACTTTAAAAAAGCTGAAAATAAGCTGAATGAGGTTAAAGCAAAACTTGTCAAGGCCGATAGAAAGAAAAACAATCCCTCTAATGACATAAGTAGAAAAACCACTATAAGTTATAGTTTAAAAGATCGTAACGCCATCTATTTGCCTAATCCCGTCTATACGTGTGATGCTTCAGGAAAAATTGTAATTACCATTGAAGTAAACGAATTGGGAAAAATTGTAAAAAAAGAATACAATCCCACCTTATCCACCACAACCAATGGTTGCCTAATCGATGCTGCCTTAGCGTATGCAGAAGAGACGCGTTTTAATACGGAGGGTTCCAAACCAAAACAATTAGGAACTATTAGTTATCATTTTCCAGGGCAAAACTAATTTTGTACTTTCACATTCTAATAAATTAGGTATGATAACTCGTTGTTCTTGGTGTGGTGAAGACCCCCTTTATGTTGCTTATCACGATAAGGAATGGGGCGTTCCAGTTAAAGAGGATCAAAAATTATTCGAATTTTTAATATTAGAAACTTTTCAAGCAGGATTAAGTTGGATTACCATTCTTCGGAAAAGGGAAAACTTCAGAAAAGCATTTGATCATTTCGACTATAAAAAGGTCGCATCCTATAGCGAAGCAAAAATTGAAGCATTGTTAAACAATGAAGGAATTATTCGAAATAAGTTAAAAGTAAGAGCTGCCGTTACCAATGCCCAAGCGTTTATGAAAATTCAGAAAGAATTTGGGAGTTTCAGTAATTATATTTGGGGATTCGTTAATGGGGAACCCATTAAAAACACACTAAAAAATATAAAAGACGCCCCTCCAAATACCCCCCTAAGTGATGAAATTAGCAAAGATTTAAAAAAACGAGGTTTTAAATTTGTAGGTACCACCGTGGTATATGCGCATATGCAAGCCACTGGAATGGTAAACGATCATTTGGTTGACTGTTTTAGATACCAAGAAGTTTAGTTTGAAGTTAAAGAAACCAAGTATTTGTTTTCTTTAATGTCTTCGTTTAGTGCCCTTAGGGATTGCTTGTATCTAAAGAGTACTTTTTCTGAAACTAGTTCTTTTGTTTCGAATACAATTTCGTAGTATTTTTTGGCACTTACATAATTAGATTCAAAATAATATGCATTGGCTAAATCTAGATAAAGTTTTGGAGTAGCGTAACCTTCCTTAACCACTTGTTCATAAACTTTGGTAATACTTATATCCTTGTTACCATCCTTTACTATATTTTCTTGAGCAAATAGGGAACACGAAACACACAAGGTGGTGTATAAAAAAAATGAAGAAATGCGTTTCATAAGCAGAATATTTGGGAAAATTCTGACGCTAAGATGTTTATTAAAAGTCAAAAAAACAAATAAAAGCGATAAAAAACAGTTTCTTTCGTATTAATAGTGTCAAGATTTTATTCCTTAAGGAAAACCTACACAAAAGAATGATAGCGCAATTAGTGCTTAATAATCTTTCTCATTACCTTCCCAAATTCTCCTTCAAAACTTATAAAGAGGCTTCCATTCCAGCTTGGGTTTAGGTTAAGAGAAAGGACTCCATTTCCAGAATCCACTTTTGATTGGTATAGCAATTGACCTAAGATGTTGTAAATTTTTATGTCAATAGGTCCTTCAATTTGGTTCACGCTAAAATTTACTTCGCCATTAGTTGGATTAGGATATGCTCCAGAAATATTTTTTTCGGCCCAATCTTGAACCGATAATTGCTCCAAGTTAATAGTCCAATAGCCTTCTGGTGCAACTATGGGTCTTGTCATTTCCTTTCCAGAAATCGCTTTGGCCCAAATATAATATTCTATATTAATGGGCGTGCTGGGCATTAGCAAATCTACAGTCCAGTTATCTCCATTTGAAGGCGCCATATCCACTTCATTATATAC
The DNA here is from genome assembly GCA_041392205.1 of Flavobacteriaceae bacterium. Taxonomy (GTDB): domain Bacteria; phylum Bacteroidota; class Bacteroidia; order Flavobacteriales; family Flavobacteriaceae; genus Halomarinibacterium. The sequence goes on from JAWKMO010000006.1 coordinate 88,837, forward strand.
AATTTCTCCCGCTTGTCTCCAAAAAACCTTTGCTTGGGCAACCCCTGAAATATGTTTAATCATTGCTTCAATAGTAACCGAGCTTCCTGGGTTGGCTTCGTCTACAGGTTGATGTACAATCCACAAAGGCTCATCGACACCAATGGAATGTGTAATGCAATGGATGGCCCCTAAAGAAGCGATAAGATTCTCCCCCGCATTATCTACGTCTATTCCAACTATGGTATACCCGGGGAGCATTTCTTGCCATTGTGCTATCGCTGGAGCATCTACCTCTGGACGATAGGTGGGTACCAAGACCGTTTTATTTATAAAAACTGCATTGGTATAGGTTCTATAATGCCCCCCTGTATCTGGGTAACTTCCAGAAGTACTAGGAGGTGCATCTATCCACTTTACTTTATAAGGAGTTCCAAAAGGAGATTGAAAATTGGATAATACATAATTTATATTTGCTTCAATTTGAGGGCCATCTGCCACCCCTTCGGGATATTTACTTACTAATAAAGTTTCTTCATCCAACAGTTTCATGTGCATGTCTATATGATGAATTACGTCATAGGGAAGCACGTCCATTTTAATATAGGTTTCTATTCCCATGTAGGCATTCATAATAGCATCGATTTCAGCTTCTGTTTTAGCGCTAACGCCGTAAGGGTTTCCGGGTTCATTTTCGTTTAAAATTAAACTAGAAGCAAAAGCATTGCCAAGGCCATCACTCATAAAGTTACCTCCCGTATTTACCAAATCGTTGGTTCCCGTTGTGGTTCCGTAATAGGGTATTCCTGCAAGATTGGCGTGTGCTTCGGGCATGACATCGTCAAGTGGGCGTGGCCTGTTATAAATCCAATCCACTAGGGCTCTTTCGCCTACATCATCACTATAAATGGTATTCCCAGCATAATCACGAATCCAGATACTATTCCAAGGTTCGTTCATAAAGGTAATATTCGTTAAATCAACCCCATTGGAAGTTAAATAATTAGATACAGAGGCTTGATTTTGAGTCGTGATAATAACCTTACATTCTTGCACCGCTGCTGCAACAATTTGCCTTAAAATATTGGGATAATTAGGCTCCCAAGTAATCAATAAATATTCAATTTCTTCCCATTCAGCCATGGTGCGTACGGGTCCTACAGGAGGATCTGTAAGACGTGTTCCTTTAAAGTTGAATTGAGAAATAAGTGCTTTTTCAGTTTCCGTTAGGTTTTTAGGAAGCGGCTCTTGGGCCGAAAGAAAGGTTACTGAAAATACGAAAGTGAAAAGAAGGAATACTTTTGATTGAAAATTTTTCATCTATATAAACTATTTGGAAATGCTGAAGCCCGTGTCCCTACTTTAGATAGGGATGGAATGCCTAAATTATAAAACTTTGTTCGATTTTTAAATTTTATTACTAGGCACTTCATGGTTGAAAGCAATTTAAGTTACGAATATAATGAAAATGCCCTTTTAAGAACACTTTTAACGCTCAAAATTGAGAAATTTGATAAAATCTTCCCGCGAAATTTCTTCTGCACCTAAACTATGTAAATGATTTGTAAAAACCTGACAGTCAATTAATTTATAATTGTCCATTTTTAATTTTTCCACCCAGTGATAGAATCCTACTTTTGAGGCATTGCTCTCGTTACTAAACATGCTTTCGCCGCAAAATATTTTTTTTTCAGCTAAATCAATTCCGTATAAGCCTCCCACTAGCAGGTCTTCTTCCCAAACCTCTACAGAAACGGCATAACCCATTTTATGTAGTAATTGGTATGCTTCTATCATTTTTGAAGTAATCCAAGTGCCTTTTTGGCCTTTTCTTTTTGAAGAAGCGCATTGCTGAATGACATTAGAAAAATCTTGATTAAAAGTAACTTTATACCTTCCTGAGGCAATTATTTTTTTAAGGCTTTTTGAAACTTTCAATTGATGAGGAAAAAGAACCATTCTGGGGTTTGGGCTCCACCATAAAATGGGTTGACCTTCTTCATACCAAGGAAAAATCCCCGATTGGTAAGCAAGTAGCAATCGCTCTACAGATAAATCTCCTCCCAAGGCAAGCAATCCTTCTTCAGAAGCATCCGAAACTGGTGGAAACCATACTTGGGAAGTAAGATAAACCATTGTTTTTCAAGATTAAAAACTGTTAAAAGAGAAATTCCTGTTTTAAATCTCAGAGATTTTATAGATATTTAGTTGCTTTTTTAATTCCTACTAAACTATTTGTTCATGTTAGTTCCTATTTGAATGTTAAAAAAGCGCCACACTAAAAACTGACCTCGTTTATACAAGCCAGATAAACGAGGTTTTCTATTTAAAAGGGTAAATCGTCGTGGTCTTCTTCGTTAAAGTCGGAGATGGGTTCAAAAGCCTCTTCGGAAGGGATGGGAGGCATGGTTCCCGAAGCGGGACTTTCAAGATTTTCAATACGCCAACCTTGAATGGAGTTAAAGTATTTTGTTTCCCCCTGTGGGTTTACCCACTCACGACCTTTAAGGTTGATATTTACTTTTACATTTTGACCCACTTGGTAGTTATTTAATAAATCGGTTTTATCTTGTACAAATTCTACCAAAATATGTTGGGGATATTGCTCTTCGGTAGTGATAACTAATTCCCTTTTTCTAAAGCCGTTACTTCCAAAGGTTTGTGTCTCACTAATTAATTTTATTTTACCTTGTACTTCCATGACTGTTTTTAAAATTTAAATCTACGTATTTAATAATATTTTCCACGCTGCTTCAACATTACCTTTAGTTAGCAAGTCGTGTGCTTTTTTATGTTTTTCTTCAGAATAGATACTATTACTTGCTCCTTCCGGTAGTGTTTCAACATTGGCCAACATTCCTAAATCATTTCCTGTTAAAATAGTGCTTTTTTTAATTACTTCTGGTAAAGTATCTACGCCCACTCCCATGGTTTGAATGGGTTTTGGCACTTCAAAAATTCCATCCTTAGCACGAGTGTACCAATTACCTCCCATTCTAGCAACAGTATCCAATTTATAGGGATCCATTTTGCCTTCAGCATCTAGAATGGTTTCCTTTATGTGAAGTTTTACAACTTCAGCAATAATCAAATTTCCTGCGCCAGCTTCTTCTCCTAAAGCAATAACCTCCTTTACTTTACATTCAAATTGTACGGGGGATTCTGCCACACGGGGTGGTTTTATAAGTTCCGAAGGCATTTCTGTAAATCCCGCTTTAATAAATTCGTTTACCCCTTTGGGATATTCGGTAGAAGACAAACTCATTTGTTGAACCATGGCATAACTTACCACATTTATTACTACCTCTTTGGTTTCCAACACATTCTCCAAGGTATGTTTTAGGGTATTGTCGCGCACTCTTCGTGCTGGCGAAAAAACCATAATAGGAGGTTTTGCACTAAAAACATTAAAAAAACTGTAAGGCGAAAGGTTTACATTCCCTTTTGCATCTATGGTACTGGCAAAACAAATAGGGCGGGGTGAAATAGCGCCTAATAAATACCCATGTAATTGGGCTGTTGAAATATCCTCTGGAGAAATACTAAGCATAATGACAAAGGTATTGTAATCTGTAAAGTCTTAAAAATTTACAGGCACAATAATATTAACATATTTCCATTATATTTAAACCTCTATAACGGTAGCAAACACATAACTATTTATGCCGAATAAAATTTCCCTTACTAGGTGGCTTTTTGTATTAACCTCTTTAATTATTATTAGTTTAATATTGTGGAATACCTATCAGTTTTTTACACAACTTAAAGAAAACGAACGTACAAAAATGACCATCTGGGCAGCCGCTTTTGAAGAATTTCAAGAAGTTAATATTACCAATAAAGATTGGAATAGCAAACTCATTTTAACGGTGTTACAAAGCAATACTACTACGCCAATGATTTTGTACACTCACAAAGAAGACAAATACGACGGTAATAATCTTGATACCCTAGTAATAAAAGATCCTGCCAAAAGAGACCAACTTATAGAACAATTTAAGAGCGAGTATAAGCCCATAGAAATTATGTACAATGACACCATTTTACAAACCATTTATTACGGTAATTCACCCATCATCAACAAAATAAAATACTATCCTGCAGCACTCATTGTAATTATTTTATTATTCTTTTTGGCAATTTACTTTTTTTACCAAACCTCAAAATCGGCAGAACAAAACAAACTTTGGGCCGGGATGGCAAAGGAAACAGCACACCAAATTGGGACTCCTTTATCTTCCTTAACCGGTTGGACCGAAATTTTAAAAGAAGAAAACGTAAATCCTGAGTATATTAATGAAATAGATAAAGATATCTCTCGTCTTAAAACCATTACTGAACGTTTTTCAAAAATAGGTTCTGTACCAAAACTTGAAAAAGTAGACCTTCTTTTTGAGACTAAACAATCTTTCGATTATATGAAAAGTAGAAGTTCAAAACTTATTGATTTTGAGCTTAAAACTCCCAAACAAGCCCTCTTTGTAAATCTTAATCCTCAACTTTACAGTTGGACGATAGAAAATCTTTTTAAAAATAGTATGGATGCCATGAGAGGTCAGGGAAAAATCACCTTAGAGATTATTCCAGATAATAAGAAGGTCTTTGTACGTATTTTGGATACTGGAAAAGGAATTCCAAAAAAGGATTTTAAAAAAATATTTACTCCAGGATTTACGACCAAAAAAAGAGGTTGGGGATTGGGGCTTTCGTTAGCAAAGCGAATTATAGAAGATTACCATAACGGAAAAATTTATGTCCTTAAAAGCACCAAAAACGAAGGTACTGTAATTGAAATTTCACTGCCTCAAATTTCATAAATGATTACAAAAAATCAATTACTTCATACTGCAAAAATTAATAACAATTGCCCCGAATGCTTTTCTAATGATGGGCTGGAGTTTTCATTTTCTCAAAAAGAAATAGAGACTAAACTATATAAAAAAGCGAGTAAAGCGATTGAAGAAACGCTTTTTTGTCATACTTGTAAACATATCATCTATCCTGTAAATTGGACCGAGGATATAGAAAGAGTCTATCAATACCATAAAAAGTTAGTCGCCCCAAAAAATTCTTCCGTTAGGCTTAAACCTCTTGCTTTAACCATAATTTTTGTAGATATCATTATAGTAGCCGCAATAGCTTACTATTTTATAAGCCGTTAAAGGTTAGCATTTATTTTTGCTGCTAAGGTGTTCATTTCGGAAGGCGATAAAGAAACTTTATGCATAAAAGTCATCTCTCGCATTTCGTTTATGGGAATTAAATGCACGTGTACGTGAGGCACTTCGAGTCCAATAACGGAAACCCCAATTCTCTTACAAGAAACTGTTTTTTCAAGGGCTTTTGCGACCGTATAGGAAAATTTCATTAGCGCCGAATAGTGCGATTCATTCATATCAAAGATTTTATTAATCTCTTGCTTTGGGACACATAAAGTATGGCCTATTGCATTGGGGTTTACATCCAAAAAAGCAATAAAATCTTGATCCTCGGCTACTTTGTAACAAGGAATCTCCCCCGCAATTATTTTGCTAAAAATAGATGCCATTAGTCTCGGCTAATTTCTAAAATTTCAAACTTCATGGTGCCATTAGGGACTTGTATTTCGGCAATCTCTCCTACTTCTTTTCCTAACAATCCTTTCCCAATGGGAGAATCTACAGATATTTTACCTGTTTTAAGGTCTGCTTCACTTTGCGCTACTAATTTATATGTCATTTGCACACCATTGGTTTGGTTTTTAATTTTCACCGTAGAATGTACCAATACTTTTGTGGTATCTAGTTGAGATTCATCAATTAAACGAGCATTGGCAACCACTTCTTCTAGCTTTGAAATTCGCATTTCAAGCATTCCCTGTGCTTCCTTTGCGGCATCATATTCTGCATTTTCACTTAAATCCCCTTTATCTCTAGCCTCCGCAATAGCCTGTGACGCTTTAGGACGTTCTACATCTTTTAAATGATTTAACTCGTCCCTTAATTTTTTTAATCCTTCGGCGCTATAATAAGATACTTTACTCATAACTTAATCGTTTTATAAAAATCATTCCAACTTCAAATAAATTAACAAACGGGTTTAGGAATGAAAAAATCCCATGCAAGACGGGATTTAATTACAAATATACTAAAAAATTACTTGCTCAATAATTGTTATACTTTTGTAGGCACAAAAAAATTACTATGGTACGATTGGCTTTTACAATATTATTTTGTTTTTTAATTCTTGGTTGTGGTAAAAATGATGACCCCAATACTAACGATAACAATCCCTATTTAACACCCCCTATTGTAAATCTTAATCTTAATCTTAACCTCCCCCAATACAACCCTCTTCGATTCCCTGGAAATTCTATAGTATTATCTAATCAAGGTATTAAAGGTATTGTCGTATATAATGTAAACAACGATTTATATACCGCCTTCGATTTAAGTGATCCTAACCACCTTCCAAATAGTTGTTCCAAAATGACTTTAAACGGCATTATTGCCACATGTACTTGTGGTGATAATAATGCATACGACATTGTTACGGGACAAAAAACACCCATTCAAGAGGATATATACCCCATGCATCAATACCGAATCAATAGATCGGGTGATAATATTACTATAACCAATTAAAAATTTAGAGTAGCACCCACCATAAAATTAATTCCTGCTTGAGGGTAATACCCTGCCCCTTCTATAGTGGTAATAGTTCCTGGATTACTGAAATCATCATCATAAGTAAAAAAATATCCGTTGGATACATATTTTGTATTAAAAAGATTATTCACCAATCCGGAAAGTACTATGGAATCTATAAAAGAGACACTCTTAATCGTGTAATTTATATTGAAATCATTCAAAAAATAGGCCTCTAATTTTGATGCTTCGCTATCGATATTACCCATATACTGTTGGCCTACATACTTTGAAAGTAGTGCTATTTGTAAATTTTTTGAAAGGGTAAATTCCAAAATATTCCCAGCAATAACGGAAGGTGAAAAAGAAATGTTAGTGTTCCCTAAGTTTACAAGTTCCCCATCTTGTGATGCAATAAAATCGATATTCTTATTAGTACTAACAGCAATATTAGGGCTTATTCTAAATCTTTCAGAAATAGTAATCCATGCATCAAATTCCAATCCTAAACGATAACTTTTACCACTAGTAGTGCGTATGGGTGCTCCTACGTCATCCAAAGCTCCTGTTAAAACCAATTGATCTTGATAGTTCATAAAATACACATTCGTATTTAATTCTACTTTTTCTGAAAGAAACCGCCAACCCAATTCATAATCATCCAGCTTTTCGGGAGTAAAAACAGCTTGCTCAAAATCGCTCCTACGCGGTTCTCTATGGGCTCTTCCATAAGAAAAATAAAAACTATTTGATGTATTTAATTGGAAGCTAATACCGGCTTTAGGGTTAAAAAAAGTATACGCTTTTTTTATCTGTAAAGGAATTACCTCTGAAGTTTCTCCCGAAGTTCGATAACTCACAACCCTCCCTTGCAAATCTCCAAAGAAACGCCACTGATTATTAAGTTTATATGTGGCCTTCACAAAAGAAGAAAACTCATTTTTATCGCCATTTCCAGAGTAATAACGATCTCCAAACTCGCTATCCCCTGCAAATCGGGCCCAAATTACTTCCCCAAAATGGTCCCCACCGTAATAACTGTAAAACACCCCTCCTAAAACATCCCAACGATTATTTTTAAAATTTACATTGAGGTGGGTCGCATAAAAATTATTGTTAAGCCAACGACGTCTTATTAAATCGGAAGTTTCAATCGTTTCTCCACCTATTTCTATTGGAACTATTCCATAAAAACTAAGGTTGGCATTTTCAGAAAAATTGACATTTTGCTCATACCATTCATCTATATATTCTTCAAAATAACCGCGGCCATGGGTATAGTTTAAAGAAAGATTAGCACTCCAAAACGTATTAAATTTATGACTCACCAATACCTGAAAATGGTCCTGCGAATAATTATCTACTTGATTTTCGTAAAAGCCTTCAAAATTTCCTTCCGTATCAAATTGAATTCCCGCAGGATTGTAGGTTCTATCATTTTTGAGCGTAAGCGCATCGACACCATACCAAGATTGATAGGTAATTTCTTTTCCGCCAAAAGTAAGTGCCTTAATTTGGGTGTTCTTGGTTTTATAAGTTCCTTGAAGGAAGTAGGACTTTAAATCTGAAGACGCCCTATCCACATACCCTTCGGAAGTGATTTTAGATACCCTCCCCGAAAATTCAAAGGTATCTTTTAAAAGTCCAGTACTAAATTTTGCGGTATGTTTCCATGTATCAAAAGAACCATAGCTATTAGAAAATTGCGCAAATGCTTCTTGAGCCAACGCATTGCTTAAAATATTAATACTTGCCCCAAAAGCACCAGGGCCATTGGAGGAAGTTCCCACCCCACGTTGTAATTGTAAACTCTCTACCGAAGAAGCAAAATCGGGTAAATTTACCCAAAACGTTCCTTGACTTTCGGCATCGTTATACGGAATTCCGTTAATGGTAATACTTACTCTACTTGCATCGCTTCCGCGCACGCGAATACCTGTATAACCCACACCCGCACCGGCATCGCTGGTGCTCACAACCGCGGGTAAATAGGATAATAAAATAGGCAAGTCTTGACCTAAGTTTCTTTGCGCAATCTCTTCTTTTTGCACGTTGGAATGCGTTACTGGAGAGGTAGCATTTACCCGTACCGCTTTTAGTAAGACTTCGTCAAGTGTTTCCACTTTTGTAGAATCTTGTAAGGGCGTGGTTTGTGAATGTGTTTGACTTCCTACAAAAAAACAAACTCCTATAAATAACTTTTTCATTCGTAAAAAATTTTACGAATAAAAGGGGTCATTATTCTTAGTTACTAAAATTGGTTTTTGAGCTTTTTATGATCTTCTGAAAAAGACCTTTAAATTTTGCTCTTTGGTTACATATATCCCTAAACAGCATTACCTGTTCTAGGTTCCATGGGTATAATCTCAGCCAATAGTATTATTAGCACCCCTTTGAGATGTAGCGCAAAGATACGGTTTAAAAATTTCAAAAAACAAATCCCAAATCCTAAAACCTTAAATTGTCAATGCAATGGTGGTGCTTTTCTATTGGCTTTTTTAAGGGCAATAGCTTTTTTTGTTTTAAGTCTTTTTTCAATGACGGATTTTGAAGGTTTTGTTTTTTTTCTAGGGATAGAAACTTTTACGTTTTGCTGAAGAAGTTCCAGCAACCGTTCTATTGCTAGTTTTTTATTTCGAAATTGACTTCGGGTTTCCCCACATTGTAGCAAAAGTATTCCTTCGGAGGTTATGCGGGATGCCAATCTTTTTTGAAGTACTTCTTTCTCGATTTCAGAGCATCCATTTGAAGCTAATAAATTAAAAGAAACCTCAATCTTAGTGGCAGTTTTATTAACATGCTGCCCTCCAGGACCACTACTTCTAATTGCTTTAAATTTGAGTTCAGAAAGTATTTGTTCGGTATTCATTAGGCGTTGGGACGGTGTTCCTTTTTCAGTAAATCGTTTACCGTTTTTACAGGATTGAAGGTGGTTTTGGGAACTTCTATAAAAACCGTATTCCATTTTGCCATAGATCCATTCCAAAGACCCGGTAATTCTAGGGCTTTAAGCGGTTTTCCGTTTTCATATTTCTTAGAAATAAAGCCAGTATCTGGGTCTGTAAATTCGAGCAAATTAAATTTGTTTCCTTTGTAATCCCTTACTCCACAAACGATATCTACAGGATTAAAATGCGTTGCTTCTTGAAGTATGGATTTTTGACGGGTATCTTCCAGATTAATTTGTGAGGTTTCTACAATTTGCAGTAATATATTTCCATCTTCATCTTTTATCCAAAAGGGTCCTCCCCCCGGAGCCCCTGTGTTTTCAACAACCCCACAAACACGAAGCGGTCTATTAAGTATTTCTATTAAGTCTGATTTACCGCTTGGAATATCTTTTATGCTAAGTTCGTTCCAGATAAACGAATGCATTTCTTTCATTTTTTGAAGGGAGACTTCGCTTTCTAAATTGTATAAGTATTCAAAAATTTTATCTTGAAGTTGGAGTAATTTCCCGGCTAACATTTTTTTGTAAAGTGCAATTTCTGGCACGTATTCTTGCGCGGCAACATTGTCTATATTTTTAATAAATACGATATCGGCATCAATGTCATTAAGGTTTTCTAAAAGAGCTCCATGACCCGATGGTCGAAAAACTAGATTTCCTTTTTCGTCTCTAAAAGGAAGATTATCAAAAGTTACGGCAATGGTATGGGTTTCCTTTTTTTGAAAAGAATAAGTAATGTGAAAGGTTTTCTTTGTTTTTCGGCTTACACGACTCTTTATCGTTTCAAATTCTTGTTTAAAGGCATCCAAATCTTTTTCAGAAAAGGTAAAATGAAGGTATACCTCATTTCGTACGGCGGCATAAAAAGCGGCTTCAAATAGTTGTTCCTCAAAAGCTGTAGCGGTATATTTACTATATTTATGAAAGGGAATTAAGCCTTTTGGTAAGTTCCCAAAATTAAGGCCTTCTTCATACAACATGGTTTTTGCAAAAAGGAACAATCGCACTCCTTTTGTTGATTTTTTATACTCGGGATAAAGTTCTCTTATTTTGGTTCTTACCTGTTTTAAAAAGGCAAAATCATTAATCCTTTCAAAAAATAGTTTTACTTGACTGTATTCATTTTTTTTTAAAAAATCTCGATAGTTTTCTTTTTCTGGAGTATAGTTTTTGATAAAATCATGTAAAAATTTGAACATTCTTGTGGCTGCACCAGAAGCTGGAACAAATTTTACAATATCCAGATTGTCTTTTCTAGAATCAAAAAAAGCCTCCAGCTCTTTAATTTTGGACTCCTTTATTTGCTGAATTCCATTTTTTACAGAGGCGGTAGTCACAATATCTACATAAGGAATTCCTTTAATAAATGTCTCAATTTGCTTTATTATTTGATTTGTACTAAGGCCATTATCATTAATTTGCTTTAAATCCTTTTCGGTGAGCATATTAGTTACTTTTCAAATTATCCAAAATTTTTTTGGCGGTTTTAAACCGTTGTTCTTTATTTCCTGAGAGTATTGTATAGGGTAAATGGTTGTTTTTTAATTCTTCCTCAAACATACAAAATAGCGTTGACCTATCATAAGGCCTATCACGTAAAATGTCTGGCTCCCAGGGCACATCAATAGCTGTTAAGAAATAATGATGATAGGAGTGTTGTTGGGTTGCTTCTATAAGTTCTTTTGGGTAAAAATTTTCATAATAATAATTGCAATAAACTTTTAATTCCAGCAAGTTTGTGTCGCAAAAAAGAAAGTTTTTTGCCTTTTTAGATTGTTTGTTTTCAGAATCTATCTGGCCTTTTGCAATAGGTAAAATATCCTCTTTTGAAATTGTTTCCTTACTTATATCCCATTTTTTTTGAAGATATTCTCGCATATATTCTGGCACCCATGAGGTATTATAGTATCTAGCCAACTGCTTTGCAAGGGTTGTTTTCCCTGTTGATTCGGGACCAAAAAGGACAATTTTTAAAGCGTTTGAGGGTTGCTGTTCAAGTATTTTTTCCATGCTAGATACCCTTGTATGGCAAGAATAGTGAATATTAGATATTGCAAAGATAACATTCCCAAACCACGATAAGCATATAATGGTACGGTAATAATATCAGCAAATATCCAAAGGGTCCAGTTTTCAATCTTTTTAATGGCCATATACCACATGGCGGTAAAGAAAATTCCTGATGTAAAAATATCGAAATAGTTTGCCATTTCAATTTGGTAGCCAAACCCCCTATATACCAAATAGGTTACTACCATCGTCATAATAAAAAGGCCGAAACCAATTACTTTTTCCTTAAGGTTTGTTCTAGAAATGGGAACAACCACTTTAGTATCTTTTTTACGGGACCAATTCCACCAGCCGTACACACTCATGACCGAATAATAAAAATTCATCATCATATCCCCAAAATACTGTGCTTTGTACAATAAATAAACGGTTATAACCGTAGCAATTAACCCCGTAGGATACACCCAAATATTTTCCTTTTTGGCATACCAAACACTGGCTATTCCAAATACAAAAACAAGTATTTCTAGAATTATGTCTAAGGTAGAAGCATTTTTATAGGCGTCCAGAAAAAAATCAAAAATGGGGCTCATAATCGCTTCTATCGCTTTTTACTAGTTTTATATAAAGCAATCCTCTTTCAACAGCTTCCAAAGCAAGCTTCATTTCTTTCTGAAGCAACGACATCACCTCATCATAATCTCCATAAACTTGAGTACTTAATGGATTTTCTAAAACGGTAAGTCCACTTTCTCGAAGGGATTTTATAAAATTGATAATAGAGGGTTCATAATTATCCTGTAAGGGAGTTAAGGTAAGTTCTACGGAAATTTTCATGATTTTATTTTTCAAAAGCGGTACCCATAACTATCATGGTAGCACCTGCTTGATAGGTGTTTGTAATTTGCTCTTTCGTTTTAATTCCGCCCCCCACGATTAATGGGATATTCAATTCTTTTTTTACGGCTGAAATAATTTTAACTGAAACAGGTTTTTTTGCTCCGCTTCCTGCTTCGAGATAAATAAGTTTTGCTCCCATTAATTCTCCCGCTTTTGCGGTGTCTACTATGGTTTGAATATTGTCTTGAGGTAAGGGTTTTGTTTGTGTTACTCTTTCCACAGCAGATTCATTTTCCCCATCAATTAAGATATAGCCTGTAGGAATTACTTCCAAAGAGCTTCCTCTTAATTTTGAAACTGCTTTTACTTGTTGCCCAATTAAATATTCAGGATTTCTTCCCGACAATAAACTTAAAAACAACAAGCCGTCTGCATTACTGGTAATTTGCGAAACATCCCCGGGAAAAAGAAGGATAGGTTTTGCTGTATAAAGTTTTAATTCTTTCACTAAGGCTTTTGTCATTTCATTTGGTACAGTGCTTCCTCCTACAAAAAGATGCGAGGTTTCTATAGGCAACTTTCTTAAAAATGAAGCGGCACTTTCTAAGTCAAACTTTTCAGGGTCTATTAAAATTGCTAGCAATTTTTTATCTAAGAATAATGCTTCAGAAAATGATTTGTAAAAGCTCTTTGTCATCGTTACTTTTCTGAAATTATAGCATAAGCTCCTGTAAAACCTTCAAATTCTTCAAACCAAACTTGGTAGTTTTCTTCTTTTCCTTTGTAGGAAACTTGCGCCGTGGTTTCCATAACTTCCATATCAAAATCTTCTACATAGATATTCTTTATGAAACTTACTCCAGGTTCTGCAAAACTTTTATAAATACTTTCTTTAGCACCCCACACCATAGTTAATTTTCGTATTAAAGCATCCTCATTTGCTAAGGTTCTATACTCCTCAATGGGAGTAAATTTTTGTGCTATTTTAAGAATTTTAGGGCGTTGCATTTCGATATCTATCCCTACTTCATGATCGCTAACAATAATAGCAGAGAAGGTATACGAATGGGTTATCGAAATCTTTTTGCCATCCTTTAAATGCGGTTTTCCCAATACGTCGTAGTATAAATCAAAATCGGTATAACCCATAGCCGCCAGTAAATGTCGCACACTCATAAAACCTCTTTGGTGTAAATCACTTTTCATTCTGTCCACTCTTTCCCGACAATGCGGCGTTAGTAAAATTCCTTCTGAAAGCATATCGAAAGACTCTATAATCTTCCAAATGAGGACTTTTGTTGTGGAATTAACTGTTATAGTTTTGTAAAGAGGCATGTAATTTGAAGGATAATTTGTAATTTTGCCCTCTGAAAAATTCAGAAAAATTTAATAATCAAATATACTAATATGTCTACAAAAACCGCCACCTATGTGCCGTATAAAGTAAAAGATATTTCCTTAGCAGACTGGGGAAGAAAAGAAATTGAATTAGCCGAAGCCGAAATGCCAGGGCTTATGTCGCTAAGAGAAGAGTACAAGAATGAGCAACCTTTAAAAGGAGCTCGCATTGCTGGATGCTTACACATGACCATTCAAACTGCCGTACTCATTGAAACCTTGCAAGCCTTAGGCGCCGAAGTTACTTGGAGTTCTTGTAATATTTTTTCTACCCAAGATCAAGCAGCTGCAGCTATTGCGGCCGCAGGAACTCCCGTTTATGCTTGGAAAGGAATGAATGAAGAAGAATTTGACTGGTGTATTGAACAAACACTTTTCTTTGGGGAAGATCGTAAACCCTTAAACATGATTTTGGACGATGGAGGGGATTTAACTAATATGGTTTTTGACAAATATCCAGAATTGATTTCGGGAATTAAAGGGCTAAGTGAAGAAACTACTACGGGAGTTCATCGCCTATATGAGCGTATGGAAAATGGAACCTTACCTATGCCTGCTATCAACGTAAACGACAGCGTCACCAAATCAAAATTTGACAACAAATACGGCTGTAAAGAAAGTGCGGTGGATGCGGTTCGTCGTGCTACCGATATTATGTTGGCAGGAAAACGTGTGGTTGTTTGTGGATATGGTGATGTTGGTAAAGGAACTGCCGCTTCCTTTAAAGGGGCAGGCTCTATTGTTACTGTTACCGAAATTGACCCCATTTGTGCATTACAAGCTGCTATGGATGGTTTTGAAGTAAAACGATTGGAAACCGTTGTTGGGAATGCCGATATTGTTATTACCACTACTGGAAATAAAGACATTGTTCGTAGTGAGCATTTTGAAGCCATGAAAGACAAAACCATTGTGTGTAATATTGGGCACTTCGACAATGAAATAGATGTAGCTTGGTTAAATAAAAACCATAGTAAAATTGAAATTAAGCCTCAAGTAGATAAGTATTCTGTAAACGGGAAAGATATTATTTTACTTGCGGAAGGGCGTTTGGTAAACTTAGGTTGTGCTACCGGGCACCCAAGCTTTGTAATGAGTAACTCCTTTACCAACCAGACTTTGGCACAAATTGAACTTTGGAACAATAGTGATGCTTACGAAAACAAAGTGTATATGCTTCCTAAACATCTTGACGAAAAAGTAGCCAAACTTCACCTTGAAAAAATTGGAGTGGAATTGACAGAGCTTCGTCCCGATCAAGCAAAATACATTGGTGTACAAGTAGAAGGCCCTTATAAACCGGAGTATTATAGATATTAATAAGATCTAAATGCTTCTTTTGAAGAAGTGTAAAAAACCGTCTCAAAATTTGAGACGGTTTTTTTATTTTAAAATTTAATGGTTGATAATTAATTGATAGGTTGAGAGCTCATTATCTATGTAAATATGTAGAAAATAGGTTCCATTTGGGATGTTCTCGGTAATGATTGTCTTTTCAATATTTGTAGAAACCCCATCGTAATAAATATTGGAATACATATCAAAAATAGTAATATGATACTCTCCCGGCGGATACGAACTAAAGTCTAAACTAAAAGCTTCATCGGCGGTATTTGGATAGGGATACACCGGGTTTTGTTGTTGTCCGGAACCTCCCACACCATGTTCAACATACAATAGTACTGCATCACCATCACCACAGGCATTATGACCCATAAGTTGCACATACCCATCGATTCCAGCGTTACCTGTAAAAACCTGTCCATGACGTCCGGTATTGGGGTGTACTTGCCAATTAGGCCCTGTTGTGTTGAAGGGGTTCACAATTTCAAATGGATATGGCAACCACCAAGTGTAGGAGCTAGCCCCTTCTGCAACACCGCCACTATAAGTTACAACGGCTCCAGTATTAACTAAGGTTGGTCCTTCCAATACTCCGTTGGCTCCACCAGGTTTTCCTGGTTTTCCCAGCCATACATCTCGTTGAACCGTTTGATTTGGAAATATGGCTTTAACATATCCGGGAATACTAGACGAGGTCGTTTTTTCTACTGTTACAGAGGTGCCGTTTGAAGTAACTATCTGTAATCCGGGAGAAACTTCCCAGCTTTGAACCGGAACCGAAGTTCTACAATTACTAAACTGATAGGTTTCAGGACCTTCACAAACTACTTGAGGGCCTTCTAAATCATTATTATTTAAATAGACCACTGGAGGTTGTTCCTGACCTAAAATTTCTAATTTTAACCACTGGACACTTTCGTGGGTAAAGGAGGTATGTTGTTCGTTTTTCTTAGGACCATAATAGGAATCAAAAGGAATTTCTCCGGTACAAACTAAGTTGCGATTGAGGTTGGCTCTCCAATTAAAATTAGGGTTATGAAATCCAAGGGCACTTATGGTGGGTATAAAAGAACTTACATGAGTTAATTTATGAATATCCCATTCATTAATACATATATTTACACCAAGTATGGTATTACAAGGAGACGAATTTATTGTGGAATTTGCTAGTTCCCATTGCGTTGGATACCACCCTCCGGGAAGGTTGTCCATATTCCCTCTAGAATTATAATTAGTTAAATACCTATCTCGAATTGACCATCCAAAAGGTTTTTTTACTTTAAAAAAAGCTATTTTGTGATTACTGTTATTAGGAGGCATCGCATAGGTTTCTAAGGTGGCAAGATGGACTTGAAATAAATCCTCAAACCCTTTAATTTTTAAAGTTTGTTCTTCATCAAAAGGAAAGTCATCGGTATAGGGATTTTGTGTTGTATTTACTCCATCTGGGACAAAAGGATTTAAAAATTCGTCCGAATTGGTCAATGATCCATTTACTAACGCAATCTTCCTAAGGTTTTGAGGATACCCTAAACTATTGGGTAAGCCATTATTAAAAAGACGGTTGTAGTATTCTATAAAAAAAGGAGTCCCGCGGGTTTCGTTAAAACCTTGCGATAAGGTACGGCCATCCAGATACTCCGGGTCGATGTTGTTATCGTTATCCCAATTTTTATATTGCTCTATCAATTGTTGTTTTGCAGCAGGTGACTCTAAAAAGTCTTCCACAAAGTCTTGAGCTGCTTGACTACCCAGTAAATCGTATACTACATTTAAAAGAGTTTGTGCACCCATGGGAATATTGGCTCCCAGATGGGGGCTATCCACACTTATCCATAGTCTGGTATTGTGTGGGATGTTATTTTTCTCCATATAGGCAAGTGCATATCGGGATATTTGACCACCCATACTAGGTCCAACGACCACCAATTGTTTATTGCTATTATTTTGTGTCAAAGTAGCATTCAAATGTTGATACAGCGCTACATGCCCCATAGCATTTCGCTCGATATAGTCTGCTCCCCCATCTATTTCAAGATTTCCATTAACAGGTAATTGATGCACCGGGTGATTTACGATGACAATATCAAAACCCAAAGCATTCAATTCCATAATAAGGTTATTTTGATTTCCTTGGTTATCAAAATACTTCATCATATCTTCAATAGACCGATGTTCTTCATTTGATAAATTTGGGTGCGGGTCAGAATCTTGTATTTTTCGTTTATCCCCTGGATCGAACCCATCAATAATAACAATAGGATTTAATAAGAGTTGTTGGGTATTGCCATTATTAGTATGATAGAAAATTCGATATTCCAATTTTGAGTAATAGGAAGAAGATTCTACATACCCTTGAAAAGGTATAGATGAATTTATTGAACCATTACTAATAATATATCCAGATGGAATCGCCGCTGGCAATCTTGTATGTACTACTGCTTGTGTAGTTCTGGTACTTCCATCCAAAAAAGTAGCTGCAAAACTAAGTGTTCTTAGACCGCCGTCTTGAAATACAATGGGTATTTCTGGCGTTGTTAAGCTCCCATTTTCAATAATAGTATAAGATTGCCCAGTATCAAAATTTACGGTTAGGTTTTCAATAGAAGAACCTTGGGCCTCTTCAAATATGAAATTGTTATTAAAGCGAAAGACAATAGTATCGCCCACAGCATACAATTTTAAAGGGGCTGCCATAAATAAGTGCTGCTTTTTAAAAGGCGGGTTTGCATTGTCAATCTTTTGAAAAAGGGAGTCCCTAATACGTAGAGATCCTTGATTTTCATTAACTTCATTAAAATTGACTTGCTCAAAAGCTACGTTCAGAATTCCAATATCGACTACATTCTGATAATTCTCATGGGTGTAAAGGGTTCTCAGTTGTTTTGGAGACTGTAATTTCTGTTCATTAGATGCTCGATAGAGCTCCAAAAGTGCTTGTTCAAAGGTTTTGACTGTTGCTATATTAATAGAGTCATTAAAATAATGCAATCGGGACAAAGGGGTGACTCGATCGTAGAGAATTCCTGTGGTAAAGGTACTTTTGTCAATGTTTACCAGCATACTATCGATGCTAATTTCAGAAGGTTCTTGGGCTTTTACTGTAAAAATAATTAGTAAAACATAGAGGAAAAATAATTGCTTTTGCATAATTTTGAAGTGTTAATAGGTGAAACATGTGGTTAACTCGTTTTATTTATTACATAATAGGGCGTCATGGCAGTGATGCCCTTTTTTATTTGTTTGAATTTGAAATTTTACAATAAAGACAATTGTTGTTTATGTACCGTTTTCTAAAGCAAATACATCCTTATTTCAATTTACAATTCTAAAATTGAGGTTGTTAGTTATTTCATCAAACCCTAACAGCCCATATTTTAAATCAAAATAAAATCTTTTAATTACATAGGGTTCAATAGATTCAATTTCAGAATAATCATTTTCAACAATCAATACTTTATCATAAGTAGTATTCCCAATTTGAAGTTGCGTCAATGGATAAGGTTCATCATAATTAAAGCTGTAATACCCTGTACTATCTCCACAAGGGCTTTCATTAATATCAATCCAAGTTCTTACCTCAGACTCATGTTTTATCGCAAAAAAGTAAAATAAGGAACAGTTATCCCCGGGTAATCCCAACTTTAATTCAAATTTTTGATAGTCAACTAAAGGACCGGCTCCCATGGGAATTCCCCCTCCTTGTTCTTTTGACAATTGATAAAGATTTTTTTTCAAAACAACTTCATCACCTGATTGACTTTGAAAAGTTATAGATTCAATATCCTCATATACAGTAGGTAAATAATTGTAGTCTTCTTGACTAAATTCAATTAATGGTATTTCATCTTTTACTTCGCCACATCCAACAATGATGCTAGTTAATGCTATAAAAAGGTAATTTTTCATAATTTTAATTTTTAAAAATTTTGTAAGCTTGTATATTATTATGAATATCTCTAATTTTCAGAATAAAAATTCCGGAATTCAATCCGGAAATTGATAATTGAGATATAGGATTGTTGGCTTTTTGTTCCAATACTAGGTTTCCTAACAAATCGAATAGTTGCATTTCTGCAATAGTTGTGGTTGCTTGAATAGTAATGATATCGTTGGTAGGATTTGGATATAGAGTTACTTCCCAAGGAATAAAATCCGCTAAGGAAAGAAGGCAAGTTTCCGTAAATGAAACCGCATGCCCACATTGAGCTTCTATAAAAGTAGCAACCAAAGAATTAACATCATCCAAACATACCGTTTCTAATAAAGGAAGTTCCTCGAAATTACAGGTTTGTCCTACGCCACTGATGTTGAGATTGTCATTATTTCCATTTTTTAGATTCAAATAGGTTAAATCATTATTCCCCTTTATATCTAAAGCAATTAATTGAGGATTATTACTAACATCTAAGGTGCTAAATAAATTTGCTCTTCCATAGAAGAAATACAAATTTGAATTTTGGGACAAATCTATTTGCGATAAATCATTATTATCCAGTATCACTCCTTCTAAAAGTGGATTATGGGTCAAATCCAATTCCGTCAAGTTATTTCCTTGCACATACAAAAATTGTAAATTGATATTCTGACTAACATCCAAAGAGCTTAGCTCTCCAAAATTTGACTGTAAAAATTCCAAATCTGGGTTAGCGGTTATATCTAATGTTGTAAATAGATTCTCAGAGCCAGAAAAAATTCGCAAAAATATATTTTGAGTTAAATTTATAGACGTAATTGCATTATAGCTACAATCCAAGTTCCACAAAAAGGGATTAGCGCTAAGGTCTAAAGTTTCTATCAGGTTCCCGGCACAGTTAAACTCTTCTATATTAATAAAAGCTTCAATACCTGTAAGATCAACTATAGGTGGAACTGCTACAGAAACATTCAGTGGAAAAGTAACCGCCTGAGCTTCTGACACTTCAATTTCACTATTACTGTTGGTATCAATAACTGGATTGTGACTTAACAGTTTGTTCTTAAAATTTACATCGGGAATAGTTACAATTTGGGCTTGTGTTTGAATAACAAACAATAAGGAGAAAAAGATTAACTTCATAATTTTTTATTTAAATTAATAAAAAAGTTAATCGTCTAAATTTTCTACAGGGGAGAAAACTAAGTTAAAGAAAAGGAAAAAAATCGAACTCTCAAAATAATTAAATGTGATAATTCTTTAATTTAAATAACAAACCCCCAAGCTTTTGGCATGAGGGTTTTACAATGCTATACAAAATCTAGTTCTTAAGCTTCTCCTTGAGGAACTATAGAAACATACGATTTGTTATCTTTCTTTTTGGTAAATTTTACCAACCCGTCAACTTTGGCGTGAAGTGTATGGTCTTTCCCCATATACACATTCTCACCAGGGTGGTGTTGTGTACCACGTTGTCTTATAATGATATTTCCAGCAACAGCAGCTTGTCCTCCAAAAATCTTAACACCCAAGCGTTTTGATTCAGATTCTCTACCGTTCTTAGAACTACCAACTCCTTTTTTGTGAGCCATTTTCTTTCGGTTTTATAGTCCCGTTTTCAACGGGATAAAGTTATACTTAGGAAAGGTTATTTAGCAACCCCTCCATCTAATTTATCTTGCAATTCTTTTAATTCGTCCCACTTTCCATCGGCAGCTAATTGTGCTTGTTGGGGCCAAGTATCGGGAACATGATTCCCACGAACCTCAGCAATTAAGGTAGTAATGGTTGCGGGATCTGCTTTTGCCAAATCTGCATAGGTAGTAATTCCTGCTGCAATTAAAGTTTCAGCAATTTTAGGTCCAATACCTTCAATCTTTTTAAGATCATCTGCTTTTCCAGTTGCCTTTTTAGCAGGAGCTTCTTTTACCGGAGCTACTGCTTTTGCTTCCACTTTGGGTTCGGCTTTAGGAGTTTCTTTTTTGGCCGGCGTAGCTTTCTTAGCTCCACTTGCCACAATGCTTTCAATAACAATTTCCGAAAGGTATTGTCTATGACCGTTTTTCTTACGGTACCCTTTTCTTCTTTTCTTTTTGAAAACAATCACCTTATCTCCTTTAAGGTGTTTTAAGACTTTTGCTCCTACTTGAGCGCCGTCTATAGCTGGGGCGCCAACAGTTACTTTGTTTCCGTCACCAATAAGAAGTACATTGTCAAATTCAACCTTGTTTCCTTCTTCTACGGCCAAACGGTTTACAAAGACTTTTTGGTCTTTTGCAACTTTAAATTGCTGCCCTGCTATCTCTACAATTGCATACATAGCGTAAACGTTTTTGATTTATTATTTTAACTTGCGCCAAACCCCTATGAGTAAAGCGGGTGCAAATATAATTTTTTAATTTGAATTGAACAAAGGGTTTTTGGAAATAAAAGAATTGAATTTTAATGCTTTTGATTCCAAGAATCTTTAAGCAACTGCATAAAAGCTAGCGTTAGTACAAATGTAGTAGAAAAGCCCATGATGACTAAGGATACAATAAGTATAAGTGCCCCTTTATTGAAGTTAAGATTCCACGAGTCTAAAACAGCTTCCGCAAATTGATGGTCTAATTGAAAAATATAAATCGCCATAAACGCCGAAAAAATAAGTGTTGCCAATCCTCCTGTAAAAAGCCCAATTTGAAACCCCTCTTGATAACTAAACTCTTTCGTGCTTTTCTTGTAGTTTTTGATTGCATAGAATATTCCTGCACCAAAAAATAAGGCATTTACAGCACTTAACACGGGATATTGATGCAATCCCACCCACTTGGTAAGTAAAAAATAAAGCATTAGTATAACAGCAATTCCAATCCCATATTTTATAAAATATTTTCCCACAACTTAAATTTTTGTTTCTATAAATTTCGGAAAATTATTTTAAAATATCTGTGTATCAGCTTATTATTTTTTTTCGTTTCTTCTATTTGAAAGATATACCCCAAAGAAAATAATCCCTGCAGCGAGCCATTGTAAAACTCCAAAACGTTCCCCATCGACGACTCCCCAGAGGACTGCAACTACTGGCATGGTGTACGTTACAGAAGAGGCAAAAACGGGGCTGGATAGTTGAATCATTTTATTAAACAAAACCTTAGAAATGGCAGTCCCAAAAAGAGAAAGAATAACAATATATCCTGCGGCAATTTGCATCTTTTTGGATTCAAAAATGGTTTCAAAAAAACCGGTATAGTACAAAACCACTAAGCCTGGAAAAAAAATAAATAAAAAATTTCCTGTCGTTACTGCTAACGCACTTATATCGGTTAAATGTTTTTTGATAATATTTACATTAAGAGCATAGCCTATAGTAGCTATAATGATAAGAATACTAAAACTATATTTTTGGTTAGAGTTAAATTCGGCTCCTGCTAAAATCAACAATACGGTTCCTATTAAACCAATAAAAACGCCTAAAATTTGTCTTTTTGTACTTCCAATCCCAAACAATGAAATCCCCACAACTACGGTTGCCAAAGGGGTTAAACTATTTAAGATGGACGCTATAGCACTATCAATATGGTTTTGTGCCATAGCGAACAAAAATGGGGGAAAAAAAGAACTTACAAAACCCGAAATACCAATCCATTTCCAATGTTTTTTTTGAATTTGCTTAATACTTTTAAATCCTACCGAAAATAAAAACAAAGAAGTAAGAACTATGCGTAAAGACCCTAATTGATAGTCGGTTAAGCCTACCAAACCCTTTTTCATAAGAATAAATGAACTCCCCCAAATAATAGAAAGAATAACAAGGTAAACCCATTTATTGTGTAAAAAATTCATTTCAAATAGTATAAAACAAAAGTCTTACATTTGTTTCAATAAATTATTTAAAACACTATGAAAAATTTTACTATCCTATCTGCATTTACCATTATTTCTTTTGTTTTAATTTCTTGTAAAAATGAGGTGAAAACTGAAATAACAGACGTTTCGGAAGTTGAAGTAACTAAAACGATTACCTCTACTTCTCAAAATAAAGCCATAACAAAAGCTGAATTTACTATTGAAGGAATGACCTGTGCGATGGGTTGTGCAAAAAGAATTGAACACATGTTGGAAGAAATGGACGGTGTAACAACCGCCAAAGTTGATTTTGAAAAAAAATTAGCCATGGTTACTTATGAAGAGGGCAAGGTAACTACAACCTCTCTTGAAGAAACTGTGAAAAGTGCTGGTGATGTTTATTCAATTACCGAAATGAAAACAGTGGAATCTTTCACTTCTAGTGAAGCAAAAGATAAAGTGGCTCACGAGTGCAGTAAAGAGTGCCCTAAAGAAGGTTGCACTGCCGAAAGGAAAGAAGCTTGCAAAAAAGACTGTAAAAAAACAGGTTGTGCTAAAAAAGCCTAATTAAAAATTTCTCAAATAAAAAACCGCCTTAAGGGCGGTTTTTTATTTCCATTGAATCGTTTCCATTATTTTTCTTATATCCTCCCTTAAATACACTACGGCTGGATAAAGGGAATCGTAATTTGGTTTTGAATTAAAATACAATGCCCCTGTAATAAAATGATGCAAACTATCGGTAACATAAAATTGGGATTGAGTTGCAGCATCGCCGTTAATCATATAAAACATTCCGTATACGTTATTAATACTATCTACCCTAGGTTGCTCAAAAATTTCGTTGGCTTTAATAGTGTGGTCGTAGGTGAGTTTTTGCGCATCTGCCAACAGGGCTTCAATATTATTATCTACTTTTTGATAGGTTAAATAGAGTGTAGCTTTCATTTTTGCATATTGCAAATTAAAATTGCAATTATCTCTCGGCTTAATGGTTGCCAAGTCATTTTTTTCAAACTCAAAAGGACATGGGATGTTTACTTTTCTATAGTTAGGCATTTCATATTGTAGTCTAAGCTTTGCTGCAGGTTTAATGATTACCTCATCGCCACATGAAGCAAAACAAAGGATACAAATACAAATAAAAAAGGCCCGCAGGCTATACATGGATAGAGAGTTTAATTTGTTTAATACGTTTTCCTTCAAAAGACTCTATGGTAAACGAGTAATGGTGAAAGTTTAGTATTTCATCTTTCTTAGGGAATCCGTTAGATAATTCTAATAAAAACCCGGCAAGTGTTTCTGCTTCTCCTCTGGTTTCATCAAACAATTTAGTGTCTTCCATTTTTAATACCTTATAAAAGTCTTTTAATGGAGTTTTTCCTTCAAAAACGAAGGTTTGATCGTCCAGTTTTGAAAACACCAAATCTTCATCGTCAAACTCGTCGCTAATTTCACCAACAATTTCTTCAATTATGTCTTCTAAAGAAATAAGGCCACTGGTGCCGCCATATTCGTCTACAACAATAGCCAAATGCATTTTCATTTCTTTAAACTCATTTAACAAATCGTCTAATTTTTTGTTTTCAGGAACAAAATAGGGTTCCCGTTTTAATTTTACCCAATCAAACGTTTTTCTATCAAAATAAGGCAATAAATCTTTTACATAAAGAATTCCAGTAATATTGTCTATAGTACCTTTATATACAGGGATTCTGGAATATCCATGCGAAATAATTTCGGGCATAATCTCCTTATAAGAATCTTCCTCATTAAGTGCAAAAATATCAAGCCTTGGTTTCATGACATTTTTTGTGTCTGTATTACCAAAGGTGACAATTCCTTGTAAAATCTTTTGTTCTTCGTGGGTAGTATCGGTTTCAGAAGTTAATTCTAAAGCTTGCGATAATTGATCGACACTTATATTGGATTTTTGTTTTCCAAATTTATTTTCAAAATAAAGCGTTGCAGCCCTCATTGGGGTACTAATGGGTGAAAATAAGGTATAAAGTATGTTAAGTGGATACGCCATAAAGGAAGAAAAGGATTCTTTATTACGGCTAGCATATACCTTTGGTAAGATTTCCCCAAACAAAAGGATAAAAAAAGTTACCACAAAAACCTCAACAATAAATTTTACATCCTCTCTTTCAATACTCCCAAAAAAAAGTTCGCTTAAAGAGGCAAAGAGTAATACAATAGCAATATTGATAAGGTTATTAGCCACCAGTATTGTGGCTAAAAGTTTTTTGGGTTTCGCCAAAAGTTTTTGAACTAAAGGCAATTTTTTGGCCGGTATTTTTCCGTTTTCTTCGTCTAGATCTGTTGAAGTAAGAGAAAAAAAAGCAATCTCAGCTCCAGAGATTAGGGCTGAACAAAAGAGTAAAATAAAAACTAAGACAATGCTTGTTACTTGCGTGCTAGTAATAAGAAAAAATAATTGTAAACTCGGGGGTTCTATATCCACGATTGGGTTAATTGGTTAGGTACTAAAAAGGTAGGTCGTCATCTTCCTCGCTACTAGATTCTGGAACATCATTAGCTGTAGCCTTGGGTTTTGAATTTTGGTAAGTTCCTTGAACGGATTCTGTTTGTGACACCGCTCCTGTTTCACTTTTGGGGGTTAAAAATGTAAAGTCGGTACATTGTATTTCAGTACTATAACGATCATTACCTTGGTCGTCTTGCCATTTTCGAGTTTTAATTCTTCCTTCAACATAAATTTTATCTCCTTTTTTAAGGTATTTTTCACAAATTTCGGCTGCTTTATTACGTACCACAATGGTATGCCATTCGGTATTGGAAACTTTTTCACCAGTAGTTCGGTTGGTATAGGTTTCATTGGTTGCCAATGGAAATCTTCCTATTGCGTTTCCCCCTTCAAAATAATTCATTTTCACTTCGTCGCCTGTATGCCCTATTAGCATCACCTTATTTAATGTACCGCTCATCTATTGTAATTTTATACAAAGGTAATTTTGTTTTACTAAATATAGGTAAAAATTTATTTTTTGAAAAGTGTAAAGTTCGAAATAAAGTTTTCTATAAGAACGGGGACTGGAAGTTTATGAATTTCAGAAATAGAAATTCCATTTTTTGAAAGTGTTTCCACTTCCACAATCCAAAAGGTAGTATGCAAATGTTTATGGGATAATTTATGAACAATTACTTTATCATTAAATTTTAAAATATTTTGAACCTCCACTGTTTTTAAAAATTGCTTAAAATCTTCCCTTTTTTTAAGTTGGGTCAAGCTCATTTTTTGGGGAGTTTCAATTAAAGGGAATTGGTATAAATTTTGCCAAATTCCTTTTTCAGTGCGTTGCTCTACTAGGGTTTTTCCTTCTTTTGAAATACATACCAAAAAATTAAAATATTTTGTTTTAACTTTAGTTTTCTTATGTTTTATAGGTAATTCTGAAACTCTTTTTTTTGCATAAGCGAAGCACTTTTCGTTAAAAATACACTGGGAACAATTGGGTTGGGATGGCACACAGTACTTTGCACCAAACTCCATGATAGCTTGATTATAAGTTCCAGGTTGTAAGGGGTCTATAAGCTTTTGTGCCCATTTTTTAAATTCGATATTACCTTGTGTGCTATTAATAGGTAGGGTGATTCCAAAAACACGGCTCAAAACGCGATATACATTTCCATCTACAACGGCAGTAGATTCGTTAAAGCAAATGGATGCAATGGCACTCGCTGTATAATCCCCAACTCCTTTTAGAGAGCGTAATTGTTTATAATTATTTGGAAAAACGCCTCCACATTCATACGCAATATATTTTGCGGTAGTGTGTAAATTTCTAGCCCTAGAATAGTATCCTAAGCCTTGCCAAAGTTTTAACACATCTGACTCGGAAGCTTTAGCGAGATCAAAAACGGTAGGAAAATGGGTTACAAATTTTTCAAAATAAGGTAAACCTTGAGCTACACGGGTTTGTTGAAGAATTATTTCGGACAACCAAATGGGATACGGATCCTCAGTTTCGCGCCAAGGCAAATCTCGTTTGTTTTGTAAGTACCACGTAATGAGTTTTTTAGAAAACCAAAGCAAATTTTTTGTCATTATTTAAAAATACACTTTATGTATTTATTTTTAATAGGTTACGATTTGATTATTTGATTTTAAAATCCTTATATTTGCCGTCTTGAAAAAAACTCAAGAATACTACATCTTATAATTTTAAAATAATTAAATAAAATGACGAAAGCAGATATCGTAACAAAAATTTCTGAAAAATTAGGAATGGAAAAAGGAGATGTACAGGCTACTGTAGAATCTTTTATGGATGAAGTTAAAACTTCATTGGAAAATGGAGATAATGTATATTTAAGAGGTTTTGGAAGCTTTATTATTAAAACTAGAGCAGAAAAAACAGGTAGAAATATTTCAAAAAACACTACCATAAAAATCCCTGCACACAATATCCCTGCGTTTAAACCCGCCAAAATATTTGTGGAAGGTGTAAAAACCAACGTAGAAGTAAAATAAATAATCAACCGTCCCGCCCAAAAAGGCGTGACATTTTAAATTAACGTTACTATGCCAAGCGGTAAAAAAAGAAAAAGACATAAGGTTGCAACGCATAAGCGCAAAAAAAGAAGACGCGCTAACCGCCACAAGAAAAAGTAGTTTAGCACTACTTTTTTCTTTTAAAAACGGAATTATACGTTCTTTGATAATGAAATTAGTAAGCCGTTATTTACTAGTTTCTACAGGTATAAATAGTTTCAGAAAAACTGAAATATCCTGTGATAATAATATTGTTTAATCCATCAGCCAAGGCTGATAAAAATTAATGAAACGTGAACTACGAATTATTTGTAAGATCCAGTTCGCAACAAGTTGATTTTGCCCTATTAAAAGATGGAAAACTAGTAGAATTACATAAGGAAGAGGAAGACACCGCGTTTTCTGTTGGTGACGTGTTTATCGCCAAGATTCGGAAAACAGTGCCAGGTCTAAACGCTGCATTTGTAAATGTAGGGTACGAAAAAGATGCTTTTTTGCATTATCATGACTTGGGTCCAAAAGTCCTCTCTCTTTTGAAATTCGTAAAAAGTGTAAGCACAGGTAAATTAAGAGATTTCTCTTTAAAAGAATTCCCATTAGAAAAAGAGATTGATAAAAATGGGGGCGTCAATGATGCCCTTAAAAACAATCAATCAATTCTGGTACAAATCGTAAAAGAACCCATCTCCACCAAAGGACCTCGTATAAGTTCAGAGCTTTCCTTAGCAGGACGATATATTGTTTTGGTTCCTTTTTCCGACAGGATTTCTATTTCGCAAAAGATAGAATCCAACGAAGAAAAAGAAAGGTTAAAACGCTTAATCATGAGCATTAAACCCAAAGGATTTGGAGTTATAATACGTACCGTAGCAGAGGGTAAAAAAGTAGCAGAACTGGATAAAGATTTACAAAATCTATACGATCGCTGGACAGCGATGTGTAAAAAGCTACGAGGGGCGCACCACCCAAGCAAGGTGCTAAGTGAGCTAAATAAAGGAGCTTCCATCATTAGAGACTTGTTTAACGACTCGTTCTCTGCCATTCATATAGATGACGAGACCCTTTATTTACAAATAAAAGATTATGTGCAAGAAATTGCACCAAAAAAAGAGAATATTGTGAAGTTTTACGATTCCAAAGTTCCTATGTATGAAAAATTTGGGATTGAAAGACAAATTAAAACCTCGTTTGGTAAAACGGTATCAGGTGCAAAGGGATCTTATTTGATCATTGAGCACACGGAAGCGCTTCACGTAATAGATGTGAATAGTGGTAACCGTAGTAATAAATCTACCTCTCAAGAAGGGACTGCTTTAGAAGTAAATATGTTGGCCGCAAGTGAAGTGGCAAGACAGCTTAGACTTCGTGATATGGGCGGTATTATTGTAGTAGATTTTATTGATATGGCAAAAGCCGAACACCGCAAACAACTCTTTAACCATCTTCGTGATGAAATGAGTGATGACAAGGCAAAGCACAAGATTCTCCCACCTAGTAAATTTGGATTAATCCAAATTACAAGACAAAGGGTTAGACCCGAAGTAAATATTAAAACAAGAGAAGAAAACCCAGACGGTGTTTTAGAAAGTGAAGAAATTGAAGCTCCTATTGGGGTTGTTTTAAAAATTACCGAAGAGCTTAAAAGACTCTTCAAAAAAGACTATAAAAAGATAACCTTAAACACACATCCTTTTATAGCCGCCTTTTTAACAAAAGGATTTCCATCTGTGCGCACCAAGTGGTTTATGGAGCACAAAAAATGGGTAAAAATTCAACCAAGAGATGCTTACACCTATCTCGAATACCATTTTCATGATAAAGATGGTAACGAGATTAAATAACCAAAAACCCTTTCAGAAATGAAGGGGTTTTTTTATACTTTTACTTTTCAACTTTTCTTTTGAATACTTACAAAACATATACTCTTGATGAAGCCAAAGCAAGAATGGAACGTTACTGTGCCTACCAAGAGCGTTGCCACAAAGAAGTGCATAAAAAGCTAAAAGAATTACGCATGATTCCTGAAGCAATTGAGCAAATTATTCATCATTTATTACAACATAACTATTTAAACGAAACCCGTTTTGCTCAAGCTTTTGCTCGTGGGAAGTTTAAACAGAAACTTTGGGGCAAAAACCGAATTATTCAGGAATTGAAAATGCGCGAAATAAGCGCATTCAATATAAAAATTGCCTTACAAGAAATTCCCGAAAATGAGTATCTTGCTTCCTTTGAGGCTTTGTTTGAAAAAAGACGCAACCAATTAACTACCGAAAAAAACCTCCTTAAAAAGAAGAAAAAACTCGCCGATTATTTATTGTATCGGGGCTGGGAAGCGAATTTGGTTTGGGAGAAAGTGAATACTATAAACTAAGAAATCCCCAACTTAGCGTGTGTCTTAGCAATAGCTTTTTCGTTTTTTTGATCTATCCAAGATTGTCCTTTCCAACGGCGCATGAGATTATCAAAATGACGCATGACAAAAATATTATAGAGTGCTTTTCCTAAATTTTTAGGATTACGGGCAATGGCACGCAAGCTCATGGAAAATCCGGGGGTCACATACCGCATATAATGCCAGTACCCTTCGGGCATATACAACACTTGTCCATGTTCTAAATTGCCAACAAACCCTTTTGCTTGTTTAAGTGCGGGCCACTTCTCATAATCAGGATTGGCAAAATCAATATCCTCTCTTACAATTAACGAATGTGGTATTTTATAGAGGTAATCGTTTTGCTTTTGGTCAAAAAGGATGCACTGCTTTTTTCCGTGAAAGTGAAAGTGAAATATATTAGCCAAATCAATATCATAATGCATAAAGGTGTAGCTATTTTCGCCTCCAAAAAAAAGCATGGGCAATCCTTTCATTAATTTCAGCCCAAAGTCTGGGAAACTAAAATCCTTTTGAAGTTGTGGAACCGCTTTTAATATATTCCAGAGAAAAATACGGTACCGAGTAGGTTCTTTTTTAAGCAACGCCACATAGTCTTTCATCTTCATTTTGGCATGCGCTTGGTTAAACCCCTCATCGTGGCGTACAGGACGGTCGTCATACAAAGGAACTTCAATAGCTCCTGCTACTTCTGCCATGTAATCGAGATTCCATTTTTGAACCGCCGGCCAATCATCCACAAAATGCTCAATAATTACAGGCTTTTGGGGCTTAAAATAGTTTTTTAGAAACTCCTCCTTGGTAATCGTTTTTACCCTATCTATTTCCTGTAATTGCATCTTTTAAAAATAAAGAACAAAATTAAGAAACTTTATGGTAACAATTTCTTAAAAAAAAGGCCAGTTTATAAGTGGCTTCATTAATTATCTAAAGATATACTTTATTCCAAAAAGGAGATTCCCTTTAGGCATCGGCACCAAATTGGTTTCTGAATATGCTTCGTTGAAAATGTTATTGGCAATTACTAAAATTTCAAGCTTTTGAAGCTGGAATGCTACCGATGCGTCTACAACGGTATAGGTTTGTCCAGCAGTTCGTTCGGCATATTTATAGACTATGGTTTGTGATAGGTTTTTAAAGAATTGAGAACGAAAACTTCCTGTAACTTGATGCTTCAACGAGTTAATGGAATATCTTGAAAAATTTACTTCAAGCGCCTTTACCTCATCATCAATATACGTGTATCCTAAGTTTAAAAATTGTTTATGGGTTCCTACCGTAAAGTTATAATCTACACTGGTTTCAACCCCTTTGGTGTTTAATCCTTGAATATTGGTTGCCATCCACAGGTCCTCTTCATTTTCCTTTACATAATCAATCAAATTATCGGAATCACGATTGAAAAAAGCCATCGTTGCGCCAAAATTATTTCGGTTAAATTTCAATCCAACTTCCTCTGAAATAGCTTCTTCGGGTTTTAAGTTTTCATTTCCTAATGTGGTGGGATCGCTATAGTACAAATCGGTGTAGGTAGGAATTCTATAGGTATATCCAGCATTGGCATACACTTTCCAATCCTCTGAAATTTTATACCCTGCATCCACTCCCGGAAAAGCGTGAAACTTAAAATCTGAAAAATAGGTAGCGGCAATACCCGGGGTAACATCCAGCTTAGTATTCAAAAAGGCAAAGCGGTGTTCTACAAAAAGGGTAGACATCACACGATCATGATTCCCTAAATTGTTGCTTGTAATGGAGACTCTTGCCACATCCACCCCAAAACCGGTGATTCCCAAATTGGAAGTGTAGCTTCCGTTAAATTCTGCAGCCAATTTATTAGTAATGTGCAAATTTCGATAAATAGAAGGGTCTTGACGCACAAAGACATATTCGTCTTGGTTTCTTCGCCAATAGATTCTTGGGGAAATTTTCCAATTATTTTTTTTGAATTTTGTTGAAAACCCCACCAAACTGGTCTGCGTTGCTTCGTATTGATCCATTGCTGTTGGTGAAGCATAAAAGCCATTGGCCCCAAACTTTCTTTCCGAAAAAGAAGCCACCATTTCAACCGGTGCTTTTTGCGTATTGAAGGTGCTTTTCAGAAAATAATTTTGATTGTCATAATCGGTATTGTACCGGTATCCTTCCGAAGTATTTCGGGAATAATGTACCAACTGTGAAGAATTTTCAAAATTGGTGTTGGCGGTAACTTGTGCATTCAACTGTTTAAAAGAACCTCCTTGCGCACCCACCGAAACAAATGGGGAAGCTTTCTTTTTGGTAATGATATTTACGGCACCCGTAAAGGCATTTTGCCCGTACACGCGTGCAGCGGGTCCTTTTATAATTTCAATACGCTCAATGACTTCCAATGGCAATGCCATATTCAAGGTATGGTGACCGGTTTGAGCATCTTCCAATTTGATACCGTCTATTAATAAGAGTGTTTGGTCAAATCCCCCTCCACGAATATATAAATCGGCCTGCATTCCAAAAGTGCCTCTTCGCCGTATATCAATACCCGCTACTTGTTGAAGCAAATCGGCTACTGTTGGCGCAGCATTTTGTTGTATTTCTTCAGAAGTTATTATGGTAATGGTTCGGGAATCTTCAGAAAAAGGTATTTCAATCCTATTGGCAGAAATTATTACTTCGTCAATTTGTTCCAGAACTTGATTTTCTTCTTGAGCAGCCAAAATAGCTGAAAGGAAACTGAAAAATGAAATAAGTTTTGTTTTCAAAAATTTGAATTTTAAAAGGGCAAAAATAACCAACCACTTTCCAAAGACCTAACAAAGAGTTGTTGAATTTCTATGAATTTTGCACTACCTTAAACAAGAATTTAAAACCTGCTTTTTAACCAATTTTTTAACCCATTGATTGAAAGAGAACAACTTATTTCGCAACTTGACTCCACAACTTTTTGGGACTTTGTGATTATTGGTGGTGGGGCTAGTGGCTTAGGAGTTGCTGTGGATGCTGCCACACGCGGATACAAAACCATCCTTTTTGAACAGTATGATTTTGCCAAAGGGACCTCTAGTAAAAGCACCAAACTATTACATGGAGGCGTACGCTATTTGGCCCAAGGCGATATCAAATTGGTCATGGAAGCCTTGGAAGAACGAGGTCATCTTGAAAAAAATGCACGTCACCTTTTTAAAAAGTTGGAATTTATTATTCCCAACTATAGTGGGTGGAAAGGCCCTTATTATTGGATTGGGTTGAAATTATATGACTGGCTTTCAAAAAGATTAAGCCTTGGAAGTTCAAAATATATTTCAAAAAAAACGGTCCTTAGAGGACTTCCTACTTTAAAGATAAAGGGCTTAGCCAATGGCGTTTCGTATTTTGATGGACAATTTGACGATGCCAGATTAGCCCTTAATTTGGCACAAACAGCTATCGAAAAAGGGGCTGTATGCTTAAATTATTTTAAGGTTTCCAGTTTCAATAAAAATGAAGTTGATATCATTCAATCTGTAGACGTTATGGATACTGAAACTTCCAAAACGTATACTATTAAAGGAAGAGCCATCATTAATGCTACGGGGATTTTTACCGATTCGGTGTTGAAAATGTACCATCCAAATCATAAAAAAACAGTCATCCCTAGTCAAGGAATTCATTTAATGCTTGACCCATCTTTTTTGGCAAGTGATAAAGCTATTATGATTCCTAAAACCAGTGATGGGCGGGTACTTTTCATTATACCTTGGCATAACAAAGTAATTGCAGGTACCACAGATACCCTCATCAAAAAACCAAAAATTGAACCACAGCCACTTCATGAAGAAGTTGATTTTATTTTAGAAACCATTAATCAATATTTAACCAAAACAGCAACCAGAAAAGATGTCCTTTCCGTTTTTAGCGGACTTAGACCTCTTGCCAAGCCTGCTAAAGAAGAAACAGCTACCAAAGAGGTTTCTAGAAGTCATAAAATAATTATAGATAACAATCTTATTAGTATTGTAGGCGGTAAATGGACTACCTATAGAAAGATGGCAGAAGATGTTGTAAATCAAGTAATCGATTCTTTTCAATTTAAAAAAGTACCTTGCACTACTGAAGTAACCGCTATCCATGGAAATATTTCAGAAAAAACAAACACAGAAGACCATCTTAGTTTCTACGGAAGTGATTTAGAAGCCTATCTTTCCTTTGAAAAATTGAAGCCTGAATATGCAGAAAAAATTCATCCAAACTATGAATTTACCAAAGGACAAATTGTGTGGAGTATTCAGAATGAAATGGCAAGAACCGTGGAAGATTTTTTATCCCGAAGAATTCGTCTGTTGTTATTAGATGCCAAAGCAGCCACGGAAACCGTGCCTATGGTTGCCTCTATTATGAAAACAGAACTAAAAAAAACCGATGCATGGGAACAAGATCAAATAAAGGATTTTAATACGCTTTCAAAAAAGTATATCTTAGAGATATGAATGAACCGTTTATTCTTTCTATAGACCAAGGCACTACCTCTTCAAGAGCCATCCTTTTCAACAAAGCGGGCGAAATTATAGCGATGGGTCAAAAAGATTTTAAACAAATTTTTCCGGAGCCTGGTTGGGTAGAGCACAATGCAAATGACATTTGGAATTCACAATGGGAAGCTATTGAAATGGCTTTTAAAAAAAGTGGTCTATCACACAAACAAATTGCAACTATTGGCATAACCAATCAAAGAGAAACCACGCTACTTTGGGACAGAAATACGGGAGAGCCCATTCACAATGCCATTGTTTGGCAAGATAGAAGAACTTCAAAATTTTGTGATTCTTTACGAAATAAAGGACTTATAGAAACTTTTAAAAAGAAAACAGGCCTTGTTATTGATGCTTATTTTTCAGGAACTAAAATAAAGTGGCTATTAGATAATGTTCCGGGAGCTCGTGAAAAAGCAACAAAAGGGGAACTTTGCTTCGGCACTATGGACTCGTGGATCGTTTGGAAATTAATGGGTGGAAAAAAACATGTAACCGATGTTAGTAATGCCAGTAGAACCTTATTATTTAATATTCATTCCTTGGAGTGGGATGAAGAATTACTACAAATACTTGATATTCCAAACTCTATTTTACCCAAAGTTGTTTCCAGTAGTGAAGTAATTGGTCATACTCAAAAAGGTCTTTTTGATGTTGAAATTTCTATCTCCGGTATCGCTGGCGACCAACAAGCCGCTTTATTTGGACAACAATGTACCAAAAAAGGAATGGTAAAAAATACCTATGGAACCGGTTGTTTTTTATTGATGAATACGGGTACAAAACCTGTCTATTCTGAAAACAATTTATTGACAACTGTTGGGTGGAAAATTGGCAATGAAGTTACGTATGCGCTTGAAGGAAGTGTTTTTGTGGGTGGTGCTGCGGTACAATGGATACGTGACGGATTGGAACTGATTAAAGACGCTTCAGAAATTGAAACCTTAGCGGCAAGTGTAGAAGATAACGGCGATGTGTATTTTGTTCCCGCATTGGCAGGATTAGGAGCTCCCTATTGGGATAGTTATGCTCGGGGAACCATCATAGGCATTACCCGAGGAACCACAAAAGCCCATCTTGCCAGAGCCACCTTAGAAGGAATTGCGTATCAAGTGTACGATATCGTAAAAGCTATGGAAGCCGATGCCAAAACCAAAGGAAGCGAATTACGGGTTGATGGAGGTGCTACTGAAAATAATTTTTTACTTCAATTTCAAAGCGATATTTTTGGTTTTCCAGTAGTACGCCCAAAACAGTTAGAAAGTACGGCTTTAGGAGCCGCTTACTTAGCAGGATTAGCCGTTGGCTATTGGAAAAACCTAAAAAGTTTGGAAAATCAATGGCAAAAAGACCGTATTTTTGAACCTGAGCTACCCATTGAAAAAGCAGAACATTTATTATTCAAATGGCATAGAGCCGTTTCAAGAAGTCAGAACTGGATAACATAACTAACAAATAAATTATGACACCCTTTATTGCTGAAATTATTGGAACCTTTATTTTAATGGTACTGGGTAACGGCGTCGTAGCTAATGTTCTTTTAAAAGATACCAAAGGCAACAACTCCGGCTGGATTGTGATTACCACAGCGTGGGGGTTGGCAGTGTATGTTGCTGTATTAATTGCCGGACCTGTAAGTGGTGCTCATATTAATCCTGCCGTAACTCTTTCCTTAGCCATTGCTGGACTTTTTGAATGGAATGTAGTCCCATTGTATATTTTGGCTCAGTTTATTGGAGCCATGTTAGGAGCTTTATGTGTGTTTATTTTTCATAAAAAACATTACGATATTACGGAAGATACCGATACTGTAAGAGCCACCTTTTGTAATACACCCGCCATTCGAAATGTTCCCGCTAATTTATTTTCAGAAATAGTGGGAACTTTCGTATTACTGCTTGCCGTGTTTTATATTGCTGGTCCCGAATTTACAAGTCAATCTGGAGAAAAAGCCATCATTGGCTTAGGTTCTTTGGGAGCACTCCCGGTAGCTTTAGTAGTTTGGTCTATTGGCCTTTCATTAGGTGGAACAACAGGTTATGCTATTAATCCCGCCAGAGATTTAGGCCCACGAATAGTCTATGCGCTACTCCCTATAAAAAACAAATTTGCCGACTGGGGATATGCTTGGATTCCTGTTGTTGGGCCTATTGTAGGAGGTGCTTTGGCGGCATTATTATTCCTTTTCTTTTCATAAAAAAACCCAAACTCTAAACTTAGAATTTGGGCCTTATATTTTTTGAATTTACCAGAATTTAATCTGCTAAAACAATCACTTTATTATCACTCATTTGTACGGTACCGCTGTTGATTTCCAAAACCCATTTACCGTTATCTTGGGTAAATTTATTTTTAAACCCTTCAGCAATGGTAGGATTTCCTGCAAACCTCACTTTCCCTTTTCCCAATAAAGAAACAATAGCAGCGTGATTATTCAACATTTGAAATTCACCTTCCACACCGGGAACGGTTACGCTTTCCACTTCTCCACTTACTAAGGAGGCTTCTGGGGTTACTATTTCTAAATACATAGTTTTATGCTTTTAAGCTGTTTATGCTTCGGCTAACATTTTTTCTCCAGCTTCAATAGCTTCTTCAATGGTTCCTTTAAGGTTAAATGCAGCTTCTGGAAGGTGATCTAATTCGCCATCCATAATCATATTAAATCCTTTGATGGTTTCTTTTATATCTACCAAAACTCCAGGAATCCCTGTAAACTGTTCTGCTACGTGGAAAGGTTGTGACAAGAAACGTTGTACACGACGGGCACGACTTACTGCCAATTTATCCTCTTCAGAAAGTTCTTCCATACCAAGGATAGCAATAATGTCTTGTAATTCTTTATAACGTTGTAATAACTCTTTTACTCTTTGAGCACAATCGTAATGTTCTTTACCAAGAATGTCTGCAGTTAAAATACGAGAAGTAGAATCTAGAGGATCTACCGCTGGATAAATACCTAATTCAGCAATTTTACGAGACAAAACCGTTGTAGCATCTAAGTGGGCAAAAGTTGTCGCCGGTGCTGGGTCAGTTAAGTCATCTGCAGGTACGTAAACGGCTTGTACAGATGTAATAGATCCTTTTTTGGTAGAAGTAATTCGCTCTTGCATGGCCCCCATTTCAGAAGCAAGTGTAGGTTGGTATCCTACCGCAGAAGGCATACGGCCTAAAAGTGCCGATACCTCTGAACCCGCTTGAGTAAAACGGAAAATGTTATCTACGAAGAAAAGTACGTCTTTTCCTTGACCATCACCTGCTCCATCACGGAAATATTCTGCAATGGTTAATCCTGAAAGTGCCACACGAGCACGAGCTCCTGGAGGTTCGTTCATCTGTCCAAAAACAAACGTAGCCTTAGATTCTTTCATTGCATTTTTATCTACTTTTGAAAGATCCCAACCGCCTTCTTCCATAGAGTGCATAAAATCTTTACCATATTTAATAATTCCCGATTCTAGCATTTCTCTTAAAAGGTCGTTTCCTTCGCGAGTTCTTTCCCCAACACCTGCAAATACTGAAAGTCCTCCATGACCTTTTGCAATATTGTTGATTAATTCCTGAATCAAAACTGTTTTACCCACTCCGGCACCTCCAAATAATCCAATTTTACCTCCTTTTGCATAAGGCTCAATCAAGTCGATTACTTTAATTCCAGTGAAAAGTACCTCGGTTGAAGTTGAAAGATCTTCAAATTTTGGCGCTTCACGGTGAATTGGCAATCCATTATCACCTGCTTTAGGTAAGTTTCCAATACCATCAATAGCATCTCCAATTACATTAAATAAACGTCCATAAACAGCATCGCCAATGGGCATTTGAATAGCAGCTCCAGTAGCAACGGCCTCTACACCTCGGCTTAAACCATCTGTAGAATCCATAGAAATAGTTCTTACTGTGTTTTCACCAATATGTGATTGAACTTCAAGAATCAAAGTATTTCCGTTGTTTTGAACCTCAAGAGAATCATAAATTTTGGGAAGTTCTGAGCCACTTGCAAACTCTACGTCTACTACCGGACCAATAATTTGAGCAACTTTTCCTGTAACTTTTGACATTATTTCTGTGTTTATTTTTTAAATTGACGATAAGGTAAAACCTCTCTTAAAAATCGGTGCAAAGATATGTTATTCTTCCTTAAAAAAGCAACCTAAAAATGTAAATTTTTGAATTCTATCTTCTTTGTTTTTAACCCAAAAGAAAACCCTTCCAATGTATTTAATTAGAAGGGTTTATATTATGTTTTACCGCTCGTTATTGAAGCTCTGGTGAGTAGGCTACTGGATAGTTATTGGCTT
The DNA here is from genome assembly GCA_041392205.1 of Flavobacteriaceae bacterium. Classification (GTDB taxonomy): domain Bacteria; phylum Bacteroidota; class Bacteroidia; order Flavobacteriales; family Flavobacteriaceae; genus Halomarinibacterium. The sequence continues at coordinate 127,427 of JAWKMO010000006.1, forward strand.
TGGCTACCTGTCCCGCTTCTATAAAATTTGAACCGTAGGTAGTGTCTATCGCTTCAAGGAATTTATTGGCCATTAAAGCATATCCCCTAGCAGTTAAATGAATCCCATCTAAACTTACTAACCCCCCTACAACCAGATTGGTAGTCATAGTAAAATCATCAAAAGCAATTCCTGTAGTAGAAGCTTGCTGTAAAATACCGTTTAAATCTACTAAGGCTAAGCCGCTGGAAGCAGCAACGCCCTCAATGGTAGTATTATAAGCATCTGTGGCAACTCTTACTGAAGTTTCTTCAGATTGTGTTAACACCCAACGATCTTCAAGAGGATAGGTAATTCCATTTACTGCTAACTGTCCTGCCGTAGCGGGTGGTACCCCTAAGCCAACAAGTGTATTAAAATAGTCTTCATTTAAAGTAGCTATTACAGTAGAACTCGGCAATACTAACAAATCGTTTGCAGTAGCTTGTCTAGATTGGGCAAATTGGGTTGATAGTAGTTGTGCGGTTAAAGGATCTAATCCCCCACCTACTAAAACGGCGTTTAATTGCGCAGAAATATTTGGCAAAGATTCATCAAAAATAACCACTGGACTTGCTGCAGTTTCAGAAAAAACAATAGAACGTTCTGGCACCCCTAAGAATGCAAAAGCTTGATTTAGCGGTGCTAAAGTTGCATTAAGTACAGGTATTTGAGGCCCAAAATCTGGGTTGGTTGGATCTAAGGGAGCATAAGGTACCGTAGTAAAATAAGGCAAACTTGTTACGTAAGGCACATTGGTTACTACGCCTTTTGCTCCTGTGCTTGTTAATGCACCCACTAGTGTCGTAAAGGCTTGTGCAAATACATTAGGGTCTGTAATATCATTAGAACCATACGTTGTTGGATCGAAATTTCCTGTTTGGTCAAAACCGCTACCTCCTGAAATAGAAAATCCAAGAACGTCATTCCCTCCAATTTCAGAAAGGGTAAAAAAGGTAGGGCTTTGTGCTAAGGCATCTTCTAGCATAGAAGCATTGGCGCTTGAGGCCATTCTTGCAAAATAAGGATTTGCTAGACCTAGAGAAACACCCGATAAATTTCCATACCCGTTGGCTAATAGATGGAAACTTTTTGCCCCAGGAACTCCCATATTATTATAGGGTCCAGCGATGACATTTGTTACTTCTGTTGTGGGTAGTGCTGGCAAAACTGTTGGTCCAGAGCCATTAAAAAATAATCTAGGGTTGGCTATTACATTTCCCCCTAATAATAATCCACCAATATTATCATTCATTAAGGGTTGCGAAAATGCTCCACCGCCAATAGCCGCAAATTGTTGTGAAAGGATGTTAGGAAAAGAATTTTCTTGGCTTGCAACAAATAAAGCACCATCACTAAATCCAGCTGTAAAAGAGGCTCCAAGAGAAACATAATTTGTAAAATCGGCACTCCCTGCAGTAAGTACAACAGGAGCTTCTTCCATTGTATTGTCATCTTCTTCACAGGCAATAAAACCTAAAGAGAGTAAGAGGATTGTTATATATTTAATTTTCATCTGTATAATTTTTTAAAAGATTATAAATTGTTGATTGTCCAAGAAACATAATACATAGATCCTATAAATCCTGTTCCAAAGGCAGTAAAATATTCGTCTCCCAAAATGTTAGTGGCACCCACTTTAAATTGTGATTTTAAAAATTTAGGAGCTTTATAACTAAGTTGCGCATCCAGCACATGAAATGCAGGTACTTGACCGTCTCCAAAAGAAGCTTCCCACTCATAAGTGTCACTCCATCTCCAAGCTATGTTAAAACCAAAGTTTTTAAACAACTCTGTATTTCCAAAAGAACCTTTTACTTTATGCTCTGGTGTATTAAAGTTGGTTCTAAAATCGGGATTTGCTTCTGTGTCAAAGTCAAGCTTTGCATAGGTGTAATTTCCTCCTAAATCAAAGTTTCCAAAGATTTTTGTAGAAATTCCTACAGAACCCCCATAGGAATTAACTTCTTTATCACTATTGGTGTAGGTTTGATATACTTGAAAATCTGAATTTGCAATCGCAGCAATAGCTAAGGGAGTATTGTTAGGATCCCCTGGAACGGTTTGCGATAATTGCACATCTCCATAAAAGGGAGCAACCACTGTTTCATTAGCTAAGAAATCTTGATATTGGTTGTAATATCCACTAAGATCTACAATAAGTTTTCCAAGTTTTCCACGGTATCCTAGTTCAACCGAGGTAACTTGTTCAGGCTTCACAAAGTTTGAATTAGCAATTTCTAACTGCGATGCATCCCCTGTTGCTGCAAAAGCTTGTACAGAACTCAATAAATAAGAATTTGTGTAAGCCCCTTGTCCATCAAATTGTATTGTAGATGACCCTAATAATGCTTGTCCCGTAGTACTTAAATCGTATTCGTCAACATACCGAGCTGGGTTATCCAATGCCCCTCCAACTAATACCGCTCTTCCTACATCCAATCCAATATACAAATCTTGAGTGGTAGGGTTTCTAAAACCCGTTTGAAAGGAAGCTCTAATGTTGTGGTTGTCATTTACGGTAAATCCAGCCGCTATTCTTGGTGAAAAGAAACCATCAAATAGTTCGGATTTATCATATCGTACCGAACCCGTTAATTTTAAATCTACATTGTCTGAAAGTTCTAATTTTTTCTGAAGCTGTGTATAAACCCCATATTCAGAGTAGTTAATGGGCCCATCGGTATCGGTATAGATTGTTCCAGAAGAGTTTAAGCTATACGTTCTATAAGATCCACCCACTTGTACTTCAACCACATCCCAAAGGTGGCTAAAATTATAGTTGGCGTCTCCATGATAAATTTTTGAATTATCTTGAAACTTCGATCCTGTGGATAAATCTGGATTATTGACACTGGCATTGAACGCACTTTTAAATTGGTCGCTTCCTGGCTCAAAACGTCCCGTATCTGCCGTTTGTCTTGCTACTACATGAGCTTCATCTGGGGTAAGCCCTGCTAGTGAACCTTGTACAAAAGCACCCACATACTGCCCAAACCAAGTTTGATCATCTTTCCATGCTCTATTAATATTAATTCCGGTAAATACCATATCGTAACTGTCTCCCGCTCTATCTTCAGTAATATATCCTCTCAAGAAGAAGTTGTTATTTCTGAACTCCAATTTATGTTGTTGTAGGAAGAAATTTTCAATCGCATATCTATTGGCTCCTTGATAAATAGTAGATCCCGTTCCTACTTTCCCTACATAAGCTATTTCAAAATCATTGGCCCAAGGGCGGAAATATAACCCCCAATCTGCTTTAATGCTTTCTGCTTCATAATCTGTTAAATCTCCTTCATTGTATCCCGTTCTACTAACATTAACTGAGGGCACTAGGGCATCGGCACCCGCTGGAAGAATACCTAAACCTACTAAGGCTTGTGCCACTCCATTAATATCGGTGCTTACCTCATCACCATAAACGTTGATCCCATCATAATCTATATCTGCCCGTGTTTGCCCAGTATTTGGTTTTCCTGTTAGGTTATTAGCTGCCCAATCGGTTCCTGTTAAATAACCAAAGTTTACTTTTGCGGCAAAATGTTTGCTAAACTTGTGCGCGGCTCTAATACCAAAATCGGTGTAAGGATTATCCCCTGCAGCTTCTTGGCTGGTAATTCCTCTTTTTGCAGAAATACTTATTCCTTCATAATCAAAAGGGTTTTTACTTTGCATAAAAAGAATCCCGTTAAAAGCATTTGCTCCATATAATGCAGAAGCGGCTCCGGGTAAAATTTCTACACTCTGGATATCGGTATCGGTCATCCCCAATAAATTTCCTAAAGGAAAGTTAAGTGCTGGAGCGGAGTTATCCATACCATCTACCAACTGCATAAAACGCGTATTGGCAAATGTGGCAAAACCTCTTGTATTAATAGATTTAAATGTTAAACTATTGGTATTAATATCTACTCCTTTTAGGTTTTCAAGGCCATCATAAAAATCTACCGAAGCGGTATTTCTAATGTCCTTAATCCCAAATCTTTCGATAGTAACGGGCGATTCGAAAATTCGTTCGGGTGTTCTTGATGCCGAAATAACCACTTCATCAAGTTCTGAGCCTTCCACCAAGACAATGCTCAATGTTTGATTATTAGAAGTCACTTCCAATTCTTGGCCAGCGTAGCCTACGCTAGAAATTTGAAGGGTAAACGGAGGTTCTTGATCGACTAGTAACGAAAAATTTCCATCGAAGTCTGTAGCAGTTCCCGCCGTTCCGTTAAGAACAACAACATTTGCACCAACCACGGGCACAGAAGATTCGTCAACAACTTTTCCGTTTACATTGGTTTGTGAAAAAGTGATTGCACTTAAACACAAGCAAAATACAAATACAATAGTTTTCATCTAAATTTAATATTTGATACATGGGAAGATGGAATGCCCTTTTTTCATCTTCGGTGGGTTAGTAAAATTAATTATGGGGCATTTCATAAAAGTTTAGTTTGATAATAGTGTAAAAGTAAAATAAATATTATGTATGCATAAAATATTTGTCAATTTTTTTAAGAAATTGTTAAGAAAAATAGCTTAAAAATTAGAATGTTCCAAAGAAAAGTAGATTTTATGTAATTGATACCCTGTAAAGCCCATAATATTCTAAAAAAATGGTTCTATTAGCTTTGAAGCAAATTTTATAAAGAATTACTCTACTGTTACAGATTTTGCTAAGTTTCGGGGTTGATCTACATTCCTATTTAACATAACGGCTATGTGATACGATAATAGTTGCAAAGGTATCGTAGTTACTAAAGGGCTTAGTGTTTCGGTAGTTTTGGGTACTTCCATAATAAAATCTGCTAAAGCCTTTACTGTGGTATCTCCTTCTGTTACTACGGCTATAATTTTACCTTTTCGGGCTTTAATCTCTTCAATATTACTAACCACTTTTTCATAATGATTGCTATTAACGGCAATTACTACTACTGGCATATGTTCATCAATGAGGGCGATGGGACCGTGTTTCATTTCAGCAGCAGGGTAGCCTTCCGCATGAATATAGGATATTTCTTTCAGTTTTAAAGCCCCTTCAAGTGCTACAGGGAAGTTGTATCCTCTTCCTAAATATAAAAAGTTTGAAGCAGTTTTAAAAACGTTGGCAATAGATTTTATTTTAGCATCACTTTTTAGCGCCTCTTCAACGTGATGAGGAATCATTTCCAATTCCAGTAAGTGTTTCATGTAATTGGCTTGTGAAATAGTCCCTTTGTCTTTTGCCAATCGCAATGCAATCATGGTTAATACCGTTATTTGCGTGGTAAATGCTTTGGTGGAAGCAACTCCAATTTCTGGCCCTGCATGAGTATAGGTACCGCTGTGGGTTTCCCTAGAAATCGTAGAACCTACTACATTGCATACGCCATAAACAAAAGCCCCTTTTTGTTTTGCCAATTTTATAGCAGCAAGTGTATCTGCGGTTTCACCACTTTGCGATATAGCAATAACCACATCTTTTTCATTAATTATAGGATTTCTATAACGAAACTCTGAGGCATATTCTACTTCAACAGGGACTCTTGCCCAGTCTTCAAAAATATATTCGGCTACTAAACCTGCGTGCCAAGAAGTACCACAAGCTACTATAATAATTCGATTTGCATTAACAAATTTTTGAATATGATCTTCTAACCCCCCAAGTTTTATAATTCCTTCGTTTGCTAATAATCTTCCGCGATAGGTGTCTTTTATTACGGTGGGTTGCTCATAAATTTCTTTGAGCATGAAGTGGTCGTACCCCCCTTTTTCAATTTGTTCAATATTTAATTGAAGTTCTTGTATATAGGGATCTACCAAACTATCATTCTTTATTTTTCGAACACGCACTTCTCTTCCTAAACGAATGACCGCCATTTCTTCATCTTCTAAATAAATAGCATTGTTAGTAAATTCTATAAAGGGTGTTGCATCACTTGCCACAAAAAATTCGTCTTCCCCAATGCCTATTGCTAAGGGGCTTCCTAATTTAGCAACGACAATTTCGTCTGGTTTTTTTCTGTCAAAAACCGCAATTGCATAGGCTCCAATAACTTGATTTAAGGCTAACTGAACGGCTTTCCCCAATTTTACGTTCTCTTGTTTTTTAATTTCTTCTATTAAATTTACAAGCACTTCGGTATCGGTATCGCTTTGAAAAGAGTATCCTCGTTTTATTAATTCTTTTTTTATAGAGGCATAATTTTCAATAATTCCGTTATGAATGATTACCAAATCGCCACTATTGGAATAATGAGGATGCGAATTTATATCATTAGGAACCCCATGGGTTGCCCAGCGTGTGTGACCAATTCCTAAGGATCCTTTAATGTTTAAATGATTATTAATTTTGTTTTCAAGATCGGCTACTTTTCCTTTTGTTTTAGCCATTTGAATATCTGTCCCATCATAGATGGCTACGCCAGCACTATCATATCCTCTATATTCTAAGCGTTTAAGGCCGTTTAAAATTATGGGATACGCTTCTCTTTTACCTATATAACCTACAATACCACACATAATTAATTATTAGGTTCTGTATAATAGAGTTGAAGTTGTAATCTTTTTTCTGGAATAGAAGATCGATTGCCGTGTAACACCGTTCCTTCGTGCGAAATAACCCCGGATGAAGGAACCTCTGTGAGTACTTGATTGTTGGTTAATGAGATCTCATTTTCAAGTGAGGTAAAAGAAATAAGAGAAACATTTTGTGAAACCATTAAACCGAGTGAGATGTTGGTCGAATCTCTATTAATTAAATTGCTTACATGTGAGGTAAGTTTTATTTTATAGAAATCCCCATTTTCGTCACTATCTCTTTGCAGTCTCCCAAGATGCTGTGTTACTGCATCTATAGCCACGTTATTGGTCGTTAAATCAATCGAATAATCTGCAAGAATGGCGTTGTTTTTTGTGTCAAAAACCATGATTCTTTCTGGTTCACTACTTCCCCCAGTAACTTTATTTTGATCTACATAAAAGATTAAATTGGCTTCATTGATTAACCATTTTTTTTCACGAAGTTCTTCCAGATCGTTTATTCCGTTTTGATTATCATCTCCGCCAAATAAGTCTATTATGGTAACAATTCCTTCACTGCCTCTTAGGTAAAGTGTTTCTTCACCTTCGGAAGTATTTGGGGTAGTAACCGCATTTTGAATTTCTAGCGGAAGGTCTCCTTCAAAAGTGTTTACATTAATTCCTGAAAAATCTAAATCGTAAGACCCTAAAACCCTCACAATATTACCGTCATCGTCGGTAAGCTGATTTCCTTCTGAATCTAATGTGGTGGTATTGGATGAATAGTATAAGGTGACTTTTGCATTTTCGGAATCAAAAAGAAACATCGTTCCGTCCTCTGCACTAGAGGCTTCTAAGAAAAGACCTCTAAAATAATTTTTAAAGTTGTTGTTGTTAATTAAAACCTCTTCTCCCTCTTGGTCTATAATTTTTTCTTGAAAAAATGCCACTGGGAGTTCAACAAAAAGTCCAGGAGCAAAACTAAGGGTGTCCAAATCTTCTATAATAAGTTCAATTTCATTGCTTGAAGGCTCAAAGTTTTCCTTAGTAGCTAACAATGGTCCTAGATTGGATTGAAATAGGGCTCCTTGATTAGAATAATATTTTTGTGGTTCTTCAAAATTACTATCGGGATCTGTATCTCTTAAAAAATAATTGGATTCGTAAATTGAAATGGTGGTAGGAGTATTGCCATAAATAGAATCCAAATCATACACAGTGTTTCCTTCATCATCTTCATCGGAGGTAGCAAAATAAGGAATATGCAATACTACTTTTTCTAAAATGGGTTCTAATGAATCTACAGGAAAACTGGGGTTTGGATTACTTAATACTACTTGCCCTAAAAAATTAGAGACTGTTTTACCAAACACGGGATCTCTATAAACTCCTAGTTTATAAGAAGAAAGTCCGTTGGTTTGTATACCAAACATATTATTTTGACCGCTAAGGGCCATACTATAAGCAACTACAGAAAAAGTACTATCTGGAGTGGTAAAGTTTTCATCAATAATAGTTGTATCAAGATTGCTAAAGTCTTCTTCACAAGAGGCAAAACCTACAACGAGTAAAAAAATTACCCCAAATTTGGGGACAAGGTTTGTAATTTTCATTAGGGTATTAATTTTAAACCAATACTTTGGTTTGGTAAAAGTCTAAATAAGCATTAGAAAAATCTTCCATTTTATGAAAGTTTAACACTGGCTTGTCTAGACTATTAAGATAGTTTTTAAAATCTTCTGTAATCTCATCCGATCCTATAATTACAGCATCCGAATGATCCATTGCGGTCTTCATTACATTAAAATAGGTAGGATTCGATAAGTGTGCTATGGTTGCTTCATCAATACCATCAAATTTTATTTTATCAATCAATTTAATATCTAATGTTCCTTCAAATCCTGGATGGTAGAGAGAGGTAACTATTTTGCTGTTTTCAAAAAGAGGCTCGTTATTGTAATAGGTTTTAAGGTATAATGGTAAAAAAGAGGCTAACCACCCGTGAACATGAATAATATCTGGCGACCAATTCAGTTTTTTTACTGTTTCTATCACTCCTTTAGCAAAAAAAATGGCACGCTCATCGTTATCTGGAAAAAGATTGCCCTCTTCGTCTGCATAGGTTGCTTTTCTTTTAAAATAATCCTCATTGTCTATGAAGTATACTTGCATGCGTTCTTTAGGGATAGAAGCAACTTTTATAATTAGTGGCATGTCAAGGTCATTAATCACCAAATTCATCCCCGATAGACGAATGACTTCGTGCAACTGATGCCTACGCTCATTAATATTACCATATCTGGGCATAAAGATTCTTATTTGACCATCATGGCTATTCACCATCCTAGGAGATTCAAACGACATGGAAGAAATCTCGGTCTCTGGTAGGTAGGGGATAACTTCAGAAGACACATACAAGACTCTTTTATCTTTCATAAATTAAATTTTACGGGCTTGGTGTTTTAAACACGCAAAATTACGAAAATTTATGCAGATTGCACTTAATATCTTAATTTTGCTCGATTTTTATAGCCTATGGTTTTTTACACACAACAATCCCTAAAAAAGAATCTAGAAGAATTTGCTTTCCATGAAAAAAAAATGGGGTTTGTTCCTACTATGGGTGCGTTGCATGAGGGACATCTAGCTTTGGTGAAAAAAGCATTGAAAGAAAACGACCTTGTTATTGTAAGTATTTTTGTGAATCCTACCCAATTTGATAACCCATCCGATTTAAAAAAATACCCTCGAACCTTAACAGAAGATCTCCGTCTTTTAAATACTTTGAAACGGACTGTTTTAGTGTATGCCCCTAATGCATCCGATCTTTACGGAAACACCGTCTCCTCAAAACACTATCACTTTGGAGGTATTGAAAACCAAATGGAAGGGAAATTTCGAAAAGGACATTTTAATGGCGTAGGCACAGTACTCAATTTACTTTTTAGAGCGATTGCACCCCACAAAGCCTATTTTGGCGAAAAAGATTTTCAGCAATTACAAATTGTAAAAAAATTGGTTAAAATTGAACAGCTTCCCGTAAAAATTATAGGCTGCCCTATAAAGCGTGAAACCAACGGACTGGCTATGAGTTCGCGTAACAAACGATTGACCCAAACACAATTTGAAGAAGCTTCCATTATTTATAAAACCTTGAAAGAAGTACAACAAAACTTCGACAAAAAAAGCATTGCAACACTACATAAAATTGTAGCAAAACAATTTTCAAAAAATAAACACCTAACCTTAGAATATTTTGAAATAGCAGCTATAAAAAATCTAAAGCCCGCACATCGAAAAATAAAAGAAAATACCTACCGCGCTTTTATTGCTGCTTTTGCAGGCGAAGTGCGATTAATAGATAATATTGCCTTAAATTAATACCTTTACCCAATGATGATTCACGTAGTAAAATCGAAAATACACCGAGTAAAAGTAACGGGTGCAGACCTTAATTATATTGGAAGCATTACCATAGACGAAGCCCTTATGGAGGCCGCCAATATTATAGAAGGTGAAAAAGTGCAGATTGTAAACAACCATAATGGCGAGCGTTTTGAGACTTATGCAATTCCCGGTCCCAGAAATAGTGGCGAAATTACCCTTAATGGAGCCGCCGCTAGAAAAGTAGCTCCCGGCGATATCCTTATTCTTATTACCTATGCCATAATGAGTATAGACGAAGCCAAAAAGTTTAAACCCGCTTTAGTATTTCCAAATGAAAAAAACAATCTTTTAAACTAATTTGAATACGGCTCTTTCAAAGTTTTTACAACTTTTTATCCCTTTAGCTCTAGGGGTATTTCTTATTTGGTATTTCTATTCAAAATTTACTCCAGAGCAATGGGAGGAATTAGTTTTTCATTTTAAAAACGCCAACTACTTTATCGTCATTGCTTCCGTTTTAATGAGTGTTTTAAGTCACTTTATTAGAGCTTATCGTTGGAATTATATGCTTACCCCTTTAGGCTATAACCCAAAATTACTGAACAACTTTTTTGCTGTTTCCGCTGCCTATTTCATGAATCTTTTTATTCCTAAAAGTGGCGAAGTGTCTCGGGCTGTCATTTTGGACAAATATGAAAATGTCCCCTTCGAAAAAGGGTTTGGAACGATTATTTCTGAAAGGGTTGTGGATTTGGTTTTCCTTTTACTCTTTACCCTTTTGGCGGTAGTACTTCAATTTGAGGAATTAAATAGTTATCTCGCACAACTTATTCCGTTTAAAAAATTAGCCCTCGCTATAGCAATCCTTTTAATAGGATTTGCAGCGTTCTATTTATTTCTAAAAAAATCGAAAGGGAGCATTTCCACTAAAATAAAAACATTTGTTAAAGGCTTAAAAGATGGCATTTTTAGCATTTTAAAAATGAAGAAAAAAAGGGCTTTTATCTTTCATAGTTTACTTATTTGGGCCCTTTACTTACTTTCGTTTTATACCGCAACACATGCATTACCCGAAACGTCCATCATCTCTTTTGGAACCATCATAATTACTTTTGTTGTGGGTAGTTTTACCTTTGCTTTTACCAATAGCGGGCTTGGTTATTATCCCCTAGCAATTGCGGGTATTTTACTTATTTTTGGTATTCCAGAAACTGTGGGGACTGCCTTGGGGTGGATGGTCTGGACATCCAACATAATTTATATCATTATTTCTGGAGTGCTTTCGTTCGTTTTATTACCTATTTACAATCGAAATAAATAGTTCTTTTTATCGGGAGGGTTCAATCTTCAAAAATTAGTATCTTTCCAACAGTAAATTAAAACCCCATGAAAAAAGTATTTTCATTAGTATTTTTAGCCGCTTTTATAGTTTCTTCGTTTTCACAATCCAAAATTATTTATGAAGAAATTAGCTCTTTTAAACTAGAAGAATCCCGAAGGCTTAAAATTCAACTCCCTAGAGATTACGAAGAAAACATAGAAAAATCCTATCCCATTGTGGTCGTCCTCGATGCCAATTATTTGTTTGAACCCGTTGCTGGAAATGTCGATTTTTTTGGCTACTGGGAAGACATGCCCGAAGCTATAGTAGTAGGTATTATGCAAGGTAACAGCCGATACGATGATTGTAACTATGACGACACCAACTTTATGCCCGAAGAAAAAGGAGCTAGTTTTTTTGAATTTATTGGTCTTGAATTACTCCCGTACATTGATGCTAACTACCGAACTGCAAAATTTACCATAGCCGTAGGGCACGATTTTACAGCAAATTTTATTAATTATTACCTATTTAAAGATCCTCCTCTATTTAATGGGTATATTTGTTTAAGCCCCGATTTGGCTCCCATGATGGACGAGCGATTACCCCAACGCATCCCTGCTATTGAAACAAAACTTTTCTATTACCTCGCTACAGGAAGTGATGACATTAAGGATTTAATGGAAATTACGACGGCGCTAGATAAGTTATTATCCCCTTTAAAATCTGATAACTTTAGCTATTATTTCGATAATTTTGATGGAGCGACCCATTATTCTTTGGTAGCTCGTGCCATTCCTTCGGCATTGGAGAAAATCTTTTCGGTATATCGCCCTATTTCAAAAGAAGAGTTTAATGAAAAACTCCTAAAAATGGACACCCCTATTCATCAATATTTGATAGATAAATATAAAACTATAGAAGATTTATTTGGGCTAACTAACCCCATAAGAGTAAACGATTTCATTGCAACCGCTACTGCCTGCGAAAAGAAAAAACAGTGGGAATCCCTTAGAGAGATTGCGACTCTGGCTCAAAAACAATACCCAGAAACCGTTTTAGGGGATTATTATATGGGGCGCTATTATGAAGAAGTAGGCGAAACAAAAAAAGCCATGCGAACATTTCAATCTGGATTCGACAAAGAAGAAATAGACTTTATTACGGTAGATTTAATGCTGGAAAAAGCCGATAAGATTAAAGAAGATTTTGGATATTAATGGCAAAAGTAAAAACCACTTTTTTTTGCCAAAATTGCGGAGCTCAATTTGCCAAATGGCAAGGACAATGTACTTCATGTAAACAATGGAATACCATTGCGGAAGAAATAATTCAAAAAGGGACTACTACAAGCTGGAATCCCGAGGAAAAACTTTCTAAAAGAATCGCAAAACCACAACGTATTTCTGAAATATCTAATGCTTCCGAAATTAGAATGAATACCCAAGACGAAGAACTCAATCGAGTGTTGGGAGGTGGCTTGGTTCCCGGCTCCTTAACCCTTTTGGGAGGCGAACCCGGTATTGGAAAAAGTACCTTAATGCTTCAAGTCGCATTGAAACTTCCTTACAAAACACTTTATGTTTCGGGAGAAGAAAGTGCACAACAAATTAAAATGCGTGCCGAACGTATTGTTCCAAAAGCTGAAAATTGTTTCATCTTAACCGAAACCAAAACTCAAAACATCTTTCGGCATATCGCTGAAACTGAACCCGATATTTTGGTCATTGATTCTATACAAACACTCCAAACAGACCATATTGAAAGCACTGCGGGAAGCATTTCTCAAATTCGAGAATGCACTTCAGAATTGATACAATTTGCCAAAGAAACGGATACCCCGGTTGTGTTGATTGGCCATATCACCAAAGACGGAAACATCGCTGGACCTAAAATTTTGGAACATATGGTGGATACCGTACTCCAATTTGAAGGCGACCGCAATCATGTATACCGTATTCTACGTGCCCACAAAAACCGTTTTGGAAGCACTAACGAATTAGGAATTTACGAAATGCAAGGCAGCGGATTGCGAGAAGTGTCCAATCCGTCGGAAATTTTAATTTCCAAAAACGATGAAGACTTAAGCGGCACTGCCATTGCCGCTACTCTGGAAGGGATGCGCCCTTTAATGATTGAAATACAAGCCTTGGTGAGCACGGCAGTATATGGCACCCCACAACGTTCTGCTACGGGGTATAATGCCAAACGCCTCAATATGATTTTGGCCGTGCTGGAAAAACGCGCAGGATTTAAATTGGGCGCCAAAGATGTCTTTTTAAATATTACAGGCGGTATTACCGTGGACGATCCCGCAATTGATTTGGCAGTGGTTGCCGCAGTGCTTTCCTCCAATATTGATGTGGCGATTGATAAATCCTTATGTTTTGCTGCCGAAATTGGCCTCGCAGGGGAAGTGCGTCCCGTCACTCGAATTGAACAACGTATCCTCGAAGCCGAAAAATTAGGCTTTGGCAGTATTGTGATTTCTAAATACTGCAAACTTCCCAAAAACAACTACGCCATAAGCCTCATTAAAGTAGCCAAAGTCCACGATGTGGTGAAACATTTGTTTGGTTAATTTTCATTCAAAATTTTTGCAATCTCGTCCAATTTTGGCGTTAAAATTACCTCGATACGGCGGTTTTTGGCGCGGCCTTCGGCAGTATCGTTGGTGCCGATAGGTGCAAACTCTCCCCGCCCAGCTGCAGTTAAATTATCTTTTGGGATGCGGTTACTTTCGGTAAGAATGTTTACTATTGCCGTGGCACGTTTGGTAGATAAATCCCAGTTGTCTTGTATGTTTCCTTTGGCGGTGTAAGGTACATTATCGGTGTGTCCCTCAATGAGCACAGCAATTTCGGTGTTGTTTGCCAACACATTCCCTAAAGCTTCTACCGCTTCACGACCCCGTGTATTAACCGCCCAGCTTCCACTTTCGAACAAGAGTTTGTTTTCCATTGAGACATATACTTTGCCATCGCGTTGTTCTACCGTAAGTCCGTTGCCTTCAAAATGGGTTAAAGCTGCAGAGATGGCGTCTTTTAGTTTTTTCATTTGGGCATCTTTGGCAGCAATCATACTTTCCAATTCCTCTACACGTTTGGAACGGTCTACTAATTTTTTCTGTAATTCATTCAATCGAGTCGCTTCTAGAGCCAATGCTTTTTCTTTGGCTTCGAGTTGTTCTAAAAGTTTTCGGTTGCGTTCTAAATTTTCAGTTAAGGCTGAGCTACTATTTTCTTCCAACGCATCGTAGGAATTCTTCAGTCTATCATAATTATTTTTAGTAGCCGATAGCTCCATTGCCAAAGCGGTTTTTTCAGCATTCAATTTTTCAATTTCTTTTTGAAGGTTGGCTACTGTATATTGTTCACCATTACCGCCTTTTCCATCCAATTGGGACATGAGCAACTCGTTTTCGGCTTTTAAATCGTCGTATTTGGTTTGTAAATCGTTGTAGATTTTTGGGGAAACGCAAGAAGCTAACAAAATACATGTTGCTATTCCGAAGAAAATTTTATTCAGCATATTGTAGGTTTTGGGCATTAAAAGGATAGTTCGACCATATGTGGGCAGTGATCGCTGTGTTCTGCCTCGGGTAATATAACGGCTCTTTTTAAATTATCTTGTAAGGGTTGCGCCACCATATTATAATCGATACGCCACCCTTTATTATTGGCGCGAGAATTGGCACGATAACTCCACCATGTATAGTTATGTGGCGCTTTGTTAAAATGACGAAAACTATCTATAAATCCGCTTTTTATAAATCCATCAATCCATTCGCGTTCCACAGGTAAAAATCCCGAAACATTGGCATTGCGAATAGGGTCGTGAATATCGATAGCTTCGTGACAGATATTATAATCGCCACAAATCACCAAGTTTGGGAGGTCCTTTTTTAAATGGTTAATGTACGTTTGGAAGTCTGCCATATAGGTTAATTTATGTTCCAACCGGTCTAGGTTTGTACCACTAGGGAGGTACAAACTCATCACGGATACATTATCAAAATCTAAACGAATGTTTCGTCCCTCAAAATCCATATAGTCTATACCCGTACCGTACTCCACATTATTCGGCTTTATTTTACTGAAAATCGCTACCCCGCTATAGCCTTTTTTTTGGGCGCTAAACCAATAATGATAAGGATATCCTGCGGCTTCAATTTCGGAAACCTCCACTTGATCTACGGTAGCTTTGGTTTCCTGAATACAAATAACATCGGGGTTGGCGGCTTGTAGCCAGGTTAAAAAACCTTTGCGCATGGCGGCGCGAATTCCGTTAACATTGTATGAAATTATCTTCATCTTTCTGTGCTTTTTTTGAAACCACTAAAATAAATAACCCCGTATATTTACCCATACGAAGTTGGGAAAGGTTTTCACAAAACAATCAACAAAATAAAAGCCCCTTGACAGAGTTTTAGTATTGATGAAATTACACCTTCATATTTTATTCCTTTTTATAGCGTTTTCGGTACAAGCCCAAGACACGTTATCAAATTACCGAATAAAAAAAGTAGTGGTACGAGATACGGTTTTAATAGATTCGTTAAGCATTAATCCTTCCCATTTTAGCATTCAAGATAAGGAAGGTAATACTATTTCTACTTCAAGATATACGGTGGATTTTGTTAATGGTACCGTTCGCTTTTCTGAAGCACTTAAACAACAAACCGACTCGGTTACCATTAACTACCTTCGCTATCCTATTTTTTTAACGAGAGAATACTATTTACTAGATTCAAAAATAATAGTTGACAATAACAGTTCCATAGAAAAACTATATTCCCTTGAAAAAAGTAACAAGCAAAATAGCAACACCCCTTTTGAGGGTTTAAATACCCAAGGAAGTATTTCCCGTGGCATTACTGTAGGAAACAATCAAAATACGGTGGTTAATAGTGAATTAGACCTACAAATTACTGGAAAAATTAGTGATCGGGTTTCTATTCGTGCTTCGTTGCAAGATGCCAACATCCCCAACCAAGAGGGAGGTTATTCGCAAAATTTGGATGAATTTGACCAAATTTTCATTGAGCTCTTTAGTGATAATTGGAATATTCGTGCCGGTGATGTCGATTTACAAAACTCGCAAAGTTATTTTGGGCGCTTTACAAAGAAAATACAAGGGATTTCCTTGTACGGTCAACACCTTGGCGAAGCGGGTTCTAAAACCTCCGCATTTGCCTCTGCGGGACTTGTAAGGGGGGTTTTTCAACGGAGCCAGTTTACCGGACAGGAAGGCAATCAAGGCCCATATAAATTGGTAGGTCCCAATGGAGAGTTATTCATTTTAATCGTATCGGGAAGTGAACGTGTTTATGTAAATGGTTTATTGCTTAATAGAGGCGAAAATGCCGATTATGTGATTGACTATAACGCTGGGGAATTAAAATTTAACCCAACCTATCCTATTACTGCCAATATGCGAATTACAGTAGAGTATCAATTTAGCGAACGAAGTTATACTCGTTTTATAGGTTATGGCGGCGGAAATTATGAAAGTGATAACTTAAAATTTGGCGCCTATGTTTTTTCTGAAAGTGATGCTAAAAATCAGCCTTTGCAGCAAAATCTAACCGAAGAACAAGTCGCAGTTTTAGCTGCCGCTGGAGATGACACTAGCTTAATGAATGCCCCTTCGGCTGTTTTGGATACCTATTCTGAAAATAAAATACTATATAAAAAAGAAGTGATTAATGGTACTGAGGCATTTGTTTTTTCGAGCAATCCCGAAGACGAATTATACCAAGTACGTTTCAGTTTGGTAGGACCAAATCAAGGAAATTATATTCTTACCAACCAAGGAGCTATCGCTTCTATATTTGAATACATTCCTCCTATAAATGGAGTGCCTCAAGGGAGTTATGAACCTATTGTACGTTTAACACCTCCAGAGAAATTACAAATGGGAGGCTTTAACGGAAGTTACACCCCTTCTGAAAAAACCGAAATAAGTTTCGAAATTGCAGGAAGTATTAACGATCAAAATTTATTTTCGAGTATTGATAATAATGACAATGATGGATTTGCAGGAAGATTGACGGCAAAACAAACACTTTTAAAAACCCAAGATAGCCTACAGGTTATAGGATTTGGAAGTGTTGATTATCTCAATAAAAATTTTAAAACCATTGAGCGGTTTTATAATATCGAGTTTAATCGAGATTGGAATTTGGAAATGCCTTTGGGCAACCAAAGTTTTGTTACTACAGGCTTAGAACTAACTAGCCCAAAAAAGGGAAGTGTTGGTTATGAGTTTCAGCGATTGGAATTTTCAGAAAATTTTACTGGAAATAGACATATCGCATTTGCCAATGTTAAACTTAAAAATATTCAATTAAGAAGTGCAACAAGTTATTTAGACAGTAAAAGTGACCTCCAAAAAACAACCTTTTTTCGATCGTACAATAATGTTACATACGGCTTTAAAAAAGCTTGGTTAGGGGGTAAAGTGCTGTTAGAAGATAATCAAGCTAAAGTAATTGCCAATGATAGTTTAACGCCCATAAGTCAACGATTTTTACAATACGAAGTGTATGCTGGAATGGGTGATAGCACACAGGTTTTTGTCGAATTGGGCTACCGCTACCGCATAAATGACAGTATTAGAAATTCAAGGCTTCAAAAGGTAAATATTTCAAACGACTATTTTTTAAAATCGAAGTTAATTAACACTCAAAATACCCAATTGGCTCTATTTGCCAATTATCGTCTTATCAATTATGAAGACAACACCGTTGAAGATGAAAAAAATCTAAATACTCGATTGTTATATGCGCAATCCCTTTGGAAAGGGAAAGTACGATTAAACAGTGCTTTTGAGACCAATAACGGAGTCCTTCCACAACAAGAGTTTACTTTTGTAAAAGTAGAACCAGGCCAAGGAACGTTCACTTGGATTGACTATAATGAAAATGGCATTCAAGAATTAAATGAATTTGAAGTCGCTCAATTTCAAGATCAAGCTGAGTATGTAAAGGTATTGCTCCCTAATCAAGTTTTTATAAGAGTTAAAAACAACAGGTTTAGTCAGATTGTTACTTTGCAACCTCAAGATTGGGTAAACGATGAAGGGTTAAAAAAGGTACTTTCCAAGTTTTACAATCAAACTTCATACGTTATAGACAGAAAAATTAAAAGAGATTATGATTTGGCATCGATTAACCCTTTTAAATCGGGTGGAGAAAATGAATTTGGATTAAATTTAAATTTTAAAAACATTTTGTTTTTTAATCGAGGAAAACAGCGATACACCACAAGCTATACCTATCTTTCTAGTTCGAATAGCAATTTAATTTCGTTAGGGCTTCAGGAAAATAAATTAAAAAGTCATCAACTAAATTTTACCCATCAATTTGAGGAGGTTTGGGTGGCAAATTTAAAAGGTAGTTTTGGGAGTAATGAAACCCTTTCAGAAAATTTTGAAAATAGGAATTTTAATTTAGAAAATTATTCTGTTAACCCAAAGATTTCGTATTTGGCTAATCGCCAAACTCGCTTTGATGTATTTTATCAATTTATAAATGAAGAAAATGCTCTTGGAGAAAAGGAGCAATTGAAGCAACAAAAATTAGGATTCTCCTTTGCTTATAACAATGTTGAAAAGATTTCTATTACGGGAGAATTTAACTACATCAATAACGATTTTACAGGCAGTGCTTTTTCTCCAGTAGCTTACACGATGTTGGAAGGATTACAACCCGGAACCAACTTTACATGGAATTTGCTATTTCAAAAAAGAATTACCAAATATCTTGACGCCAATCTTTCTTATTTTGGTAGGAAAAGCGAAACTACAAAAACCATACATACGGGATCTATTCAATTAAGAGCCTTTTTCTAAAATAAAAAGAGCGGGGCAAGCCCGCTCTTTAAAATATATTAACACTTATATTATTTTACAATAATTTTTCCTGACTTGTAAGCATTAGAATAAAGATCGCCCATTTTAATAATGTAAACACCCGCAGCGGCATAAGACATATCTAATTGATAGGTATATCTATCGCCTTCTTTTGCTAAATTATTAAACGCAACGGTTTGTCCTAATACATCATATACAGAAATGAATCCTATACCGTCAAGATCTGTAATTAAAGAAATATTAAATTGTTTGTTATTACTAGATTCTATAATCAATTCAGAACTTTCTAAGGAAATATCATTTATTCCTGCAATTCCATCAATAACTACTGTATAGTCTTGTACTTCTCCAAAATCAAAATCTGTACAAGGATCAAGAATATCACCCCCTGCAGAAGTATCTATAGCTTTTGCTCTCAATCTATGAGACCCTACGGCAGCTCCTTCTGGAATAGTAAGTGTAAAGTCTTCTAATACATTAAATGATTGGAAAAACTCTCCAGAAATTAAACGTTCTGAAACTTCAAAAGTACCACTATCGTCAAAATCTATCCATACTGAAAGTGCTTCTATTCCTGCACCATCGGGCCAATTATGCTGTGCTTGTAAGGTATATACGTTACTTCCCGCTAAATTGCTAAGTGTTGTAGATAAAGCGGTTCTATCTGCATACCCGTTTGGACTTCCTCCTGGCTCTGTATTACAACCATTAAGACCGTCATCTGCATCAATCGTGTTTAAAACAAACTTTTTAATACCATCTAAGTTACATCCTAATAGGGCCGTTGGGGTACAATACCCGCCTATGGTATTTGTCACCGTTTTGGTGGTATCGTCATTTCCAGTGTTACTATCTCCCACTAAATTAGTTTTAGCCACAATGGTATATGCGCCGGGAGTAGATAAATCTGCTTGGGTAGCAAAAGTGAAAGAAACGTTTGTACCTGCAGTAATCGTTCCACTATAATTTTCAATAACTGGTGTCCCCCCATTTATAGTATATTGTAAGGGTGGGTTTGTGATGTCGTTAGACCCAAAATTTCTAATTGTAACGGTAATATCTTCATTGGCAGTTAATGGACCATCTACTGGAGCATCAATACTGGTAACTCCAATATCATCTGCTACTGGGGCCGCAAGTTGAAATTGACCCGCTATATCGCGTCTATTGGAATTAAAATATTCAGAAACATGCCAAAACGTATTATCTACTGGATCTACCGTTAAATGGGTATAATCTGCATATCGTAAGTTGGTATTATTTGCGGTACTTTGTGCAATTAAGTCTTCTGCAACAGTCATCACATTAAGTGGGTCTGAAGCCAACCTACCAGTATATTGAATGGCAATCATTTCAGTATCACTTACGGTTGAATATCCCATCCCAATATCGCCATTGGCATTCATAGCCATACTACCAGCAAAAGCATCTTTATTTCCTGTAGGAGAGGTATAGGTTCCTTCTTGGAAGATCGTCCAAGGCATTCCATCTGCTGTTTGTCTTAATTCATACCAACGTATCCCCGCCTTTTCATTGGCTCCTTGTCCAGCGGCTGGAATAACATCTACCACAAAATTAAATACTACAGAGTTATGTGAACCAAATCTTCGGTATTGAGCTTGGTTCATGATTGTGGCTTGCATGGCATCAATATCGGGCCCTGAAGGTTGATCTAAGTTACTAAAGCTCCCTCCATCAAACACACTAATAAAATCTGTTAATCCAGCAGCATTATCTATAATTTGTGCTGCCGACATAGAAGAATTTCCTGGAGTTACCCAATCTATGGTGGCGTTCCATATTTTTAAATGATCATCTGCCACACCCCCCCAAGCATCATCTTGTAAATAGACAATAGGTGCAGGGGTTCCTGCAGGGGCTAAGGAAGCTCCTGTTGTATGGAATGCTTGTGGGCTGTAAAAACCAGATGTTACAATACCTGGCAATGGTAAGGCGATAAATTGTGAAGGATTTCCGTTTAGCATTTCATTTCTTTCAATGGCAAAAACCCTATTGGTTTGTCCAATATTTGCAGTTACCATATAGGTGTCGGCCCATACAGAGAACTTTGTGTAATCTGGAAATTGACCCGTCCCAAAGCCTGTAGTATAGACATGCCATCCATCATTAACAGGATCTGAACCTTGACAAACCGCCACATTAAAACCATTAGGAGAGTTGTCAAACTCAGTAATTACAAAACGATCTGCAGCGGCATCATAAAATACAATGGGGTCTCCAATATTATTCCCTGGAAATAAAGTAGAAAGTGCTGCCGCAGCTGTTGCTGGAGTTCCGTCTTTATTAAATATTCTAAAAGCAGAATTCCAAGCAGCGATGTAATGATTTGGTCCCACGGCACCTGTAGGATCGGTAGGGGTAGCACCACTGGTTGTGGTTTCAAAAGTTAATAGAGGCGCTCTATTTCTTCTTAATTGAACACTATTTTGCAATGCAACCAAAGGATCAACAAAAGTTTCGGGGGTTCCTTTCCCAGGAATCACGTTATTCCCAAACCTTCTCTTTGGATGCCCTTTATCATTGGAATAATCCTCTGCTGGTTTAAAAGTTCCATTTTGTATTTGTTCTGCAATACTTGGAACATAAATAGGTCCTTCAAGCATCCCTACTTGTGTAGGACCGTAAGTTTCTTGCGCTTGTATTCCCAAAGAAAATAGGAATAGAAAAGCCACAATGGTGTAAGTGAATTTCATTATTTTATATTTTAAGTTAATTAATGAGTCTATAAAAATACTACGATTTATTGAAAAATCAAGTATATTTCTAAATATTTTAATTTGTGTAGAGGCTTGATAGCTAGTAAAATAAAAATTAATATCTCTATCAATTTAATAGGAATTGAATCATAAAATATTTTATTTTCAAAATATGGGTTTCATTTAAATGGCACATTTATTGTAAATTTAACACCCTAACTAAAATTTAGACAGATGAAATCAATCTTATTATTATTTGCAATAGTGTTATTTACAAGTTGTTCCACCACAAAAACCACTACCGAAACTATGGAAAAAGAAGAGCCTGCTGTTGTAGATTCCAAAAATATGATAGAAAATGGATTTATTAGAGGAACGATTGTGGCTTCCACTGCAGAAGGTGATTGCCCGTTTGTAATTGAAGTTGCTGGTAGACAGGACAATTATTATTTAGATCCTATAAACCTAGATGAGGTTTTCAAAAAAGGCGGCGAAAAAGTTTGGTTTACTTATAACGGGTTACGAATGATGAACCGTTGTGAATATGCAACCCCAATAAGTATTATAGCAATGCAAAAAAGAGCAGAATAAACTGTTCTTTTTTTTATGATAACCATTTTTTAAAGGAGATGGAATCCTTCATTTTTTCTGAAATTTTTTCAATTGGAATTCGCTCTTGAAGCATGGTGTCTCTATTTCTTAGAGTAACTGTGCCATCCTCCTTGGTTTGATGGTCTACGGTTATACAATATGGAGTTCCCGCTGCATCTTGCCTTCTATAACGTCTTCCTACTGCATCTTTTTCATCGTAAATTACATTATAATCCCATTGTAACGCTTCAATAATTTTATGAGCAATTTCGGGTAATCCATCCTTTTTGAGCAATGGTAAAACAGCTGCTTTAACGGGAGCCAAAATAAAAGGTAGTTTTAATACGGTTCGTTCACTCCCATCCTCTAAAGTTTCTTCTTGTAAAGAATGGCTCAAGACGGCTAAAAACATTCTATCCAAACCAATGGAGGTTTCAACCACATAAGGCACATAGCTTTCATTTAATTCTGGGTCGAAGAATTGAAGTTTTTTGCCTGAATATTCTTCGTGCGCTTTTAAATCGAAGTCCGTTCTTGAATGTATTCCTTCCAATTCTTTAAATCCAAAAGGGAAGTTAAATTCTATATCGGCTGCAGCATTGGCATAATGTGCTAGTTTTTCATGATCGTGAAAACGGTAGTTTTCGGCACCCATACCTAAGGATAAATGCCATTTTAAGCGGGTTTCTTTCCAGTAATGGTACCATTTCATTTCTTCTCCCGGACGCACAAAAAACTGCATTTCCATTTGTTCAAACTCCCGCATACGGAAAATAAATTGTCTTGCTACAATTTCGTTTCTAAAAGCTTTTCCGGTTTGTGCAATACCAAATGGGATTTTCATGCGTCCTGTTTTTTGAACATTTAAAAAATTCACGAAAATTCCCTGGGCGGTTTCAGGTCGAAGGTACAAATCCATGGCATTGTCTGCAGAAGCACCCAGTTTGGTTCCAAACATTAAGTTAAACTGTCGTACATCGGTCCAGTTTTTTGAACCTGTTTCGGGGTCTGTAATTCCCAGTTCTTCAATAAGTGCTTTTACATCGGCAAGATTTTCAGTTTCCAGAGATTTTGCCATTCTATTTAAAATGGTTTGTTTCTCTTCTCGATAGCGAATAACTCTTTCGTTGGTAGTTACAAATTGAGCTTCGTTAAAGCTATCGCCAAAACGACTTTTGGCTTTTTCAATTTCTTTTTGTGCTTTTTGTTCTAATTTTTCTGCAAAATCTTCTATGAGTACGTCGGCTCTATATCTTTTTTTGGAATCTTTATTATCAATTAAAGGGTCGTTGAAGGCGTCTACGTGACCCGAAGCTTTCCAAGTGGTGGGATGCATTAAAATGGCAGCATCGATCCCTACAATATTTTGGTGCATATAGACCATACTTCGCCACCAATATTCACGAATGTTTTTCTTTAATTCTACCCCATTTTGAGCATAATCATAAACTGCGCTTAAACCATCATAAATTTCACTAGATGCAAAAATATATCCATACTCTTTTGAGTGCGATATAACCTTTTTAAATAAATCTTCATTGTTTGCCATGGCGCAAAAATAAAAAAACCGCTACGATAACGTGTAGCGGTTTTTTTATTTTTTTAAAAATCTATTTTATTTAAGCTCCATAGTGGTTGTGGCCACTTGGGTTGGACCGTCAAAAACATTGATTACGTAGCGCCCATCAATGAGATCTTCTTCTTTTGCATTAACAAGTACACAAACATCCAATTCCTCTTGCTCATAAAAAACTTTTGTTGATGTGCTATAATTTAACATTCCATTTTCAAACTCTACAGAGGCTTTATCTCCTAATAAATTGTTATTGGGGTTAATTACTTGCACAAAAAGCAATCGATCTCCTTTTTGCGCAACAATATTTGGGGTTAGTGTAAAACAAGCTCTTACTTTATCTGCGCGGCTTGCTCTTCGAGTATCCACAATTTTACCACTGCTTCTTACAATAACGGCTTCGCCTCGTAAATCTATAGCTTTAACAATAGAACCTTTTTTAATAGTTTCTGTCATCGCGAGATTTTCTTGACTTACAGAATCTACTATTTTTATTGTTTCATTAATCATGGTTTTGGCACTATCAATTTCAACCGCTAGCATTCTATTTGATTGTATTAAACTATCGGCTCTTGCAAAAAGTAATTTACGTTCATCTTTTAAACGTCCAATTTCAATTTTATAACGCTGTATTAGTGCTACATTAGCTTCAGCAGTTTTAACAGAGTCCAATAATACTTCGATACGTTCTCTGGCAGCAATTAGGTCTTTGTCTTTAAGTTCATTGTCTTTAATTAACTCATCGTATTCTACAATAAGCTCTTCCAAATCTGTTTCAATTTCAGATTTTTGTTTTTCAAGTCCTGCAACGGTATTTTTACTATCATTGTAAAGGGATACGGTATACACTCCTAAGGCAATTAACAAGGCTGTTAATACACCAATGAGCACTTTAAACTTGGTACTGTTACTTTCGTGGTTCATAATAATAGATGTTAGGATTATAGGGGACAAATGTACTACAAGGGTTCTTGCACAATTGTTTATGAAATGGTAAAAAAAATTAAAATATGTTAAATCTTTTATTTCCAAAGATTTGTAATAGTTGTAAAAGAAAATTATTAAACGGGGAGGAGGTCATCTGTGTCCCTTGTCGCCATCATTTACCATTAGCTTGTTTTCATCGCACAAATAGTGATGTGATGAAAAATATATTCTATGGAAGATTCCCTTTAGAGAATGCCACAGCACTCGTTATGTTTCAAAAAAAAGGAAGTACACAGGAGATTTTACATAATTTAAAGTATCGGGGACAAAAAGAAATTGCTACTTTTTTTGGGAAATGGCTTGGAGCAGAATTAGCACAACATCCCAATTATAAAGAAATAGATATGGTGATTCCAGTGCCACTTCATAAACGAAAACTTAAAAAAAGAGGATACAATCAAGTAACTGGTTTTGGGATAGAAATTGCCAAGAGTCTTGATGTCCCGTTTAGAGAAGACCTATTGGTAAAAGTTTCTCAAACCGAAACCCAAGTTTTTAAGAAAAGGCTAAGCCGTTTTGAAACTGATGAAGTGTTTGCGCTAAAAAACGCCGAATCCATAATAAATAAACATATTCTACTAGTAGATGACATCGTAACTACTGGGGCAACCTTAGAAAAATGCGCCACACAATTACTCAAAAATAAGGATGTAAAACTTAGCATTGCTACCATGGCCATTGCCTAATAAAGTTTCCTTATTTTTGCGACAATGAAAACCACATTATTTAATTTTTTAGTAGTGTTTATAAGCATTATTGCTTTTTCTCACTGTGCCAAAAAAGGATCGCCGAGTGGGGGGGCAAAAGACTCCATTCCTCCCATTATTCTAAAAAGTAATCCAGAAAATTTCACTACGCAATTTAAGGGCAATGAAATTCGTGTTTATTTTGATGAAAATATAAAACTGAAAGAGCTTCAACAAAACTTAATTATTTCACCTCCTTTAAAATACCAACCCCTTATTACTCCGCTTACTTCTTCCAAAATGCTTAAAATTAAAATTTTGGATACGTTAAAAGAAAATACTACTTATGTATTCAACTTCGGAAAAAGTATTACAGACAATAATGAAGGGAATGCGTTTGAGTATTATAAATATGTCTTTTCCACAGGAGATTATATAGATAGTCTTACGGTTACAGGAACTTTACACGATGCATTGCTCCCTGCTCCCGATAAAAAAACGGCCGTTATGCTCTACGAAATATCGGAAACTTTTAACGATTCTATCATATTTTCAGAAAAACCTACCTACATTACTGCCACTAAAGAAAAAGACCCTTCTTTTGAACTTACAAACCTTAAAGAGGGTACCTACTTATTGCTTGCATTACAGGAAGAAATAAGCAATTATACGTTTCAACCCAAAAAAGATAAAATTGCATTTTTAGAAAAGTACATTACCCTTCCAACAGACAGTACCTACCACGTAACCCTGTTTAATGAAAACCCCGATTATAAAATGGTTCGCCCAAGCCATGTGAGTAAAAACAAAATTACGTTTGGGTACGAAGGGGATATCGATTCGTTAACAATTGAACCCTTATCAAAATTACAGGAGGGTTTTACATCTCAAATAATTAAAGATCCCGTAAAAGATTCGCTCCATTATTGGTTTAAACCAGCGCTCCCTATCGAAGAAATTGACACCCTTACCTTTTTGGCAAAAAACAGAAATCAGAGCGATACTCTTGCGGTACGATTACGAGATCTTTTTGCAGATTCGCTACAATTACGTAAACTTGGAGGCAATGCAATACTTCCTAGAGATAGTGTTAAAATAGGTAGTACAACCCCTTTAATTTCTTTAAATGCCAAAAAAATTTCGGTGTTGGATAGCGATTCTTTAGCCATTGGTTTTACCACTTTCCTCGACAAGAAAAAAAATGAAGCATCCCTTATTTTCCCAAAAGTAGATGAGCAAACTTATACTATAAATATTTTACCTGAAGCCTTTGAGGATTTCTTTTCTACCACCAACGACTCCTTAAAATTTTCCGTAAAAACGGCTCCTCTTTCAGATTTTGGAACCTTGAAATTTTCGCTTCAAAATATAAAACCATTTCCAGTAATTATAGAATTGGTCGATGATAAATTTAAAATCGTTGCTTCAAAATATTTACAAGACAACCAAGAAATCTATTTTGATTACCTTACCCCAAACAACTATTATTTACGCATTATTTATGATGCTAATGGAAATAAAAAATGGGATACAGGTAATTTTTTAAAAAAAATTCAGCCCGAAAATATAGTGTACTACCCCAAAACAATTGAGATACGAAGTAATTGGGATGTAAATGAAGTTTTTATAATAGAGTAAAATTATCCCGATCATTTAAGAACTGAAGTTTCTTTCTCATTTCTTCCACATGATTTTTGTTCAGTGTTACCGTTTCAACAAAAGCTTTTTCAGGGTCTTTATGCGAAATTTTTTCTCCTAAAACATCATATACAGCACTGTGCCCATTGTATTCATGACCATTAGCATCAAATCCTATTCTATTTACGCCAATGCAATAGGCCATATTTTCTATGGCGCGTGCTCTTAACAAAGCATCCCAAGCGGCAATGCGCGTTAGGGGCCAATTGGCAACATAGATTACTAGATCATACCCTTCTGTATTTCGCGACCAAACGGGAAAACGAAGATCATAACAAATAAGGGGGCAAATTTTCCATCCCTTATAGGCGACTACTAATTTTTCATTTCCAACAGAATAAACCCTCTCCTCACCTGCCAAAGTAAAAGCATGTCGCTTATTATAGCTACCAAAGCTTCCATCAGGAAAAACAAAATAGAGCCTATTAAAAAACTTGTTGTCTTCCTTAACCATAATACTCCCTGTGAGGGCGGAATTTTTTTTTGCAGCAATCTCTTGCATCCAGGTTAATGTTTTACCATTTTCCGCTTCTGCAAATTGACGGGCATTCATGGAAAACCCTGTAGTAAACATTTCGGGTAAAATAATAAGATCTGTTTCTTCAGAAATTTGTGCTATCTTTTCTGAAAACATCTTCCTATTTGCCTCAGGATTTTCCCAATGTAATTGTGTTTGAATAAGAGTAGTTGTTAATTTTTCCATATTTATTTCAATAAATCCAAAGCTTCTTTATTCCCCTTTAATTGGGCGTAAGATACTGCTGTATGACCACTATCGTCTTTTATAGTAGTAATTGCTCCATATTCCAATAAGAGTTTTAAAATAGGTATTTTATTGAACATAGTGGCATACATTAATGCTGTAGCACCATTAAAATTTTGAATATTTACTGCCGCGCCATGGTCTAATAGTACTCTTGCAATGGTATCAAATCCTTTAAAACAAACCCCCATTAATGCAGTGTTCCCCGAAGCATCTTGGGCATTCACATTTTGCGGATACGATAAAATAATTCTGGTGATTTCTATAGAGCCATAATACGTAGCTAATAATAATGGTGTTGAACCCCTTTGATCTTTTTCGGAAATCCATGAGGGGTTTTCTTGTAAAAGTTTTTTCACCATACCAGCATCCTCATTTCTAATCGCATTGAATAACATTTCACTCATAAATAGCATTTAAAAAAAAGCGGAACAGTAAAGTTACTCTTCCGCTTTGGGTTTTCAATAAGGTTTTTAAATTCTTTTATTACCACCCCTTACTCCCCTCCTAAAATAGGAGGGGAAATTTGATCTAGTTTCTATCAAAACGGTCGAGATTCATTACTTTATCCCAAGCTTTTACAAAATCTTTTACAAACTTTTCTTTGCCATCTTCACTGGCATATACCTCGGCTAAAGCTCTTAAAATGGAGTTAGACCCAAAAACTAAATCAACTCGTGTCCCCGTCCATTTTACAGCGCCTGTCTTGCGGTCACGACCTTCATAA
>JAWKMO010000007.1:0-156225 GCA_041392205.1 Flavobacteriaceae bacterium
GCATTATAGCGCTTATTGGAATTATGGTGAACGATGGATTAGTGCTAATTGGGAAATTCAATTCGTTTTTACGAGAAGGGTTAAAGTTTGAAGAAGCCCTTTACGAAGCCGGTCGCGCCCGTTTTAGAGCTATTTTTTTAACCTCTTTAACTACCATAGCAGGAATTGCCCCCTTATTGCTGGAAAAAAGCAGGCAAGCACAATTTTTAAAACCCATGGCTATTTCTATTGCCTATGGAATTGGGATAGCGACCCTACTTACCCTTATTATTCTTCCCTTATTACTTTCAGTAACGAATGAAACCAAAGCTAAAATGGCTTGGTTAAGAACGGGTGAAAACATTAAACGAGAAGATGTGGAACGGGCTATTAAAGAACAAAAAGAGGAAGAAGAATGGGAGTTTTCTGAAGAAGCCAAAAGAAGATTTGAAGAACACCATGAAGAAGTTACAACCCAAAAAGAAATCCATGAGAGTTAGTATTTTCTTTTTTATGATCACCATTTTTGGTGGGGTAACCCATGCCCAAGATTGGGAGTTGTTAACTAAGCAACAGGCTGTTTCGGAAGTGTTAGAAAACAACTTTGGTGTCATAATTGCCAAAAATAATCTTGCCATAGCCAATAATAACCAAGGCGTTTTAAACTCTGGTTTTCTTCCGTCCTTAACTGGAAACGCAGGGGCTAGTTACAATAAAGATGACCAAGAAGTAAGTTTTCAAGATGGCAGTACCAATACGGTTAATGGAGCAGAAACAAAGCGCTATAATGCATCTCTTAATCTTAACTATACGCTGTTTGACGGTTTGGGTAGATGGTATGATTACAAACGTTTAAAAGAAGAATACAATCTTTCAGAATTACAAGCTAGAGAAACCATTGAGACTACGTTATTACAACTTTTTTCGGTGTATTTTGAAGTAGCACGCCTTTCAGAAAATGAAGAAGTATTAAAACAAACTTTTGAGAATACAAAAGAGCGCTTAAAACGGGCTCAATATGCTTTTGAATATGGACAAGTTAATAAATTAAATGTTTTAAATGCTGAAGTAGATCTTGTTACCGATAGTATTAATTTAATGAATGGGAGGCAACAACTTATAAATGCAAAACGAGATTTAACCGTAGTTTTAAATTCAGATTTAGAGAGAACCTTTTTGGTGGATACCACGGTTGTATTTTTAGGAGCACTAAAAATAGAAGATTTTATTAAAAGCGCAGACACAAACAATGTGCGGTTACTACAAGCTCAAAAAAATTCAAAAATTAGCGATTATACTTATAAAGCTAACAAATCTATTTTTTTACCCACTGTAGGGTTAACAGGTTCTTATGGATGGAATGAGGGGCTGTTCCCTTCTACTAATTTTTTGGCTTCAAATATTACCACAGGGATATCTGCAGGGGTGAGTTTAACATGGAGCCTATTTGATGGCGGAAGAGGAATTACTTCTGTAAAAAATTCAAAAATACAATTGCAATCTCAAGAAATACTCTTAAATCAAGTAAATGCTGAAATAAAAAGGGATATTGCTAATGCTCGTGGCAATTACCAAAATAGGTTGCAAATATTTAGACTTCAAGAACAAAATGTAACCACTGCTACAAACAATTATGAACGTTCTCTGGAACGATACAAATTAGGACAAATTCCTTCTGTGGAACTTCGTCAAGCTCAAATAAATCTCTTAAATGCTCAAACCAGTAAGAATTTAGCTAAATATGAAGCGAAACTGGCAGAATTAGAAATTTTACAACTTACTGGGCAATTATTAAATGTAGATTTTTAATGGAAGAACACTTTTTTCAATGTCCGTATTGCTGGGAAGAAATCTCGATGTTAATAGATGCTTCTGTCTCTCAAACCTATGTTGAAGATTGTGAAGTTTGCTGTAATCCCATTGAAGTAAGCGTAGCTTTTGATAATGGAATATTAACACATTTTGAAGCACTTAGTTTAGAGCAATAATTTTTCACTAATTTTTTGCGGAGTCTAAATTTCATTGTATCTTTGCCGTCCACATCGCGGGATAGAGCAGTAGGTAGCTCGTCGGGCTCATAACCCGAAGGTCACTGGTTCGAGTCCAGTTCCCGCTACTAGAAAAAAGCGTAACTAATTGAAAATAAATAGTTGCGCTTTTTTATTTGTACGGCTGCTGTATGGCAGATTGGTTTTAATCAAATTTAGGTTTAGGGTGAAACATTTTCTTTAAGTTATTCATATCTCTGATTCGCATTAAATTATATTGAAACCAGCATGAGCATCTTAGAGAATTGTTTTTATGTCTAACACCTCTATCTACATCGCTAAACCCATTTTCTTTAACTACCTTACCCAATTCTTCAGATAAAAAGTTGAGTAGATATTTCTTTTCGTTTTTAAATGGTAAAATTAAATTAGGGTTGTCAATTACAAATTGTTTTATATGTGGTCTTAAAGCTAGTTTTCCTTGAACATCTTTAATTATTAGCATAGAACTAAAATCAGAGTATCTATTTCCCTTCTTATATTTTTCTGCAAATTCTTTTAAATCTGAAAAATACCAATCTTTTTCTGATTGATCTTTTCTCCAATATAAGGGATTTTTTTTTGTAATTCTTATATGTTTTATTCTGTCAGATTTCAACAAATCTATATTGAATAAGAATAGAAACGGTCCGTATTTGTTTGCTCTTTTTAAAACTCGATGAATATCTATAAAGTCCAGAAAAATATCATCATATACATTAAACTCTTTATCATTGGCATCTGATATTTGTTTGGTCTGAAATAAGTTATTATCCTCAATATATTTTCGAGACAGTAAGTTCTTTTCGTTTAAGAATGTTATTGATGTAGATACTGTATTTGCATGATATAAGTTTGCTACACCCATTTCTGTCAAGATTTTGTGTAATTCAATTTTATCAAGATTGTATATAGAATCCATAATCTATTAATATTATAAACTATAAAAATAGTTTAAGTGTTTTAGGTTTTGCAATTATTAATAAAAAAGATTGTTTTCAGCTTTCACATTTTACATTTTTTGCATTGCCCAGTAAAATGAACACTTTTACGCATTTTCTTTATGAAATGAATGTAAAAGATGTAAACGGCAGTTCGTTTTTTGTATTTTTAAAGAAAACTTGAATTTATGGCATTTAATGTTGGTCAACAATTAATTTATACCTCTCCAAAAGGGAAGGAAATTCCTGTAACTATTGTAAAACGTAAAGTAGATTATAAAGATGGCTTTATAGATGAGCCAAACTATAAAGGAAACTTTGTTCATTATGAAGGTAACGAAGGTATGGAATCGATGTTTTGCAGTCATAAAGAATTAAGAGAATAATCAATGAGTTCATTAACATTAGGTAAAGATTCTGCAAAAGATAAATACGAAGATTTTTTGAAGGATTATTCAGAATACAAAAAAAATGGTGATTCAATCGAAAAAGCTTTGATTGTTGCTAATTCTGCTTGGCATTTAACCGAATGGGTATATAATGATAATGTTAAAGCTACATATTATCAAAATATAGGAGAGTTTAGAGAATCTCTATATCCAAAATGTCCTTCTCTAAAAATTATGCATGACATTACCACTGCATCAAAACATAAGACTTTAAAAAGACCGAAAGCAAATCTGCATAACACTAGAAGGCATAAAGGTAATTTTTCAAGAGATTTTTCTAAAGATTTTGATATATCGTATTTAGAAATTGAACTAAAATCTGGAGAAAAACTTGATTTTGAAGATGAAATAGATAAGCTTAAAATTTTCTGGGATGATTTTTTTAAAGCTAATCAAAACAGTAATGCATAAATCAATGCTTTTCTAAATAACTACAACTGCTCAATCTAATTCACGTTAATTTTTCACGTATAATAGAGCAATTTCTATTTTAATTTTCTCTGGTCTTATTTAAAACATCTTTTATAATATTAGAAAGTGGTATATTAATATGGGGTTCATTTTTATAAACACTATTATTCCATTGATTTAAAGAAGTAGTATCGTGAAAAGTATATGTGGAATCATAGAATATTAGAATAAACAGACTATATTTCCCTTCAATAGAAAGTAAAATTTCTTCATAAAAGGAACGATTTATATAATTAGCCCTATCAATTAATCCTTTTTGACCAATTTCAAATAAATTTCTTTTTAGAGTTTTAATCTTTTTTAAAGAGAATCCTATCTCTCTTAATATTACTATTAGGTTAAGCCAAATCAATTCAAATCCATTAAAAGTTCTCCATTCATTGTTGGAGGGTCTTTCACTTATTAAAAGACCTTGTTCATCATAATGATTCAAGGCTCTGTAAGACAAAGAAATGTCTTTTTTATTAAACTTGTATTCTGATAATTGGTCTTTAATATTCACATTTAAATATAGTAGTGTAAATTATACGTAAATGTATAATATTTAATTTATTATCTATTAATTTTGTAGTTGATTTTTAACTCATAAATTTCAAATTATGCAAGAAGTTGAAATTAATTACTCAAATGCACCTATCATATTGGCTATGATACAATTTAGGTTTAACGAAATAACTGATTTCAATAAAGAACAGATTAAACTCATCGCTGAAAAGATTAAGAAAAAGTATCCTATTATAAACGAAAGATTTATCCAAGGAATTATTGTAGATGATAATAAGAAACAAACTAGTGTCTCTTTGGATGAAAGAAAACTTGATGCAATTCAAGTTATGTCAGAAAATAGAAAGGAATATTTTACAATTGCAAATAATAAATTTACTTTTCAGTCTCATGAAAAATATAGTGATTGGAATAGCTTTACTGAATTTGTAAAGGTGTTTTGGGGGCTATTTAGTGATTATTATAAAATTGATGAGATGAATGGAATATCACTTAGATACGTGAATAAGTTTAAGTTGCCCCTATCAACAAAAGATATAACCAAATATTTTAATACATATTTACAAGATAATGAGAATACCCATACTATTCGAGAATTCCAATTTAAATACAATTCTTTTGATGAAGTTAATGGTTATAATGTTATAATTGGTCATGCGCTTGAAAGACCTATAGAAGATTACCTTCCATATATATATGATATTGATGTGATTTCATTACAAAATATTCAAAATAACAAGGATGTTTGGAGCAAATTTAATGAAATTAGAAATAAAAAGAATCATATATTTAACAATGGAATAACAGAAGAAGCTAAAAAATTAATTAGATAAATATGCCTTTTATTATTGATTTACCACCAGATTTTAAACAATTTGAAACTACCAAAATTGAATATTATTATGACCAAGGACAGAAAGTTGTACCTGAAATAAATTTCAAAAGTGCTATACTTAACGATGATTTGTTTAAGGAAGTCTATCTTAAAGACAAGTTTGAAAACCTCTATTCAACTTGGGAAAGGAATACAAAATATAAATCTTCTATTGCTGCTATAATAGAAGATGATAATTTTCAAGAAATAATTAATATGGGGGAAGATGCAATTCCTTTAATTATTGATGAAATAGAAAGAAAACCAAGCGTTTTAGTTTGGGCATTAAATATAATTACTGGAAAATCATTAACTTCTGTTGGGCGTTCGACTGTCGAGGATATATGTAAAAGATGGGTCAAATATTATAGGGGGTGACAGTGAAAATTAATTTTTTTTTGAAATTTGCTAAATACCTCTCAAAATAGAAGTGATGTTATAAAGGATTTTCCATTATTAATGGAAGATTCAAATTTTGAAATTGTGGATTCTAGTCCAAATTACAATTGTATTGCGTGGGCTGCAAATGTTACTGATATGTGGTGGGATAAACTGCCAATAAATTTGAGACCAGCTATTCGATTTGATGGGGTTAAAGTTGACTGGCCATTTAATGCGCCTGATGAATTTTCAACAAAGGCTCTACTACATATTTTTACATCTTTGAAATTTGAAGTTTGTTCAAATGGTGATTATGAAGCTGGATTCAAAAAAGTTGTGATTTATGAAAAAAATGGTGCTGCAACTCATATGGCTAGACAATTAACAAATGGAATAAATAAAGGCATATGGAGTAGTAAGTTGGGTAGTAGTTATAGAGTACTTCATAGTACTCCAGAAAATCTAATTTCAATTCATTATGGGGAGCCAAAAATATACTTGAAAAAGTCTATGAATTAGTTATGAAAAAAGCGGCTAAATTAATAACCGCTTTCTACCAAACTCTAAGAATACTAATCAATGACAACGACTAGTGCCTTAAGTTCATTTTATAAGAATTAATATAAAAGTAGTCCAGTTCCCGAGTTATCACAAAGCTCCTTGAGAAATCAAAAGGTTTTTTTATTTCATAAACGTTAATATGTCCCAATCTTTTGCAAAGTATTTATTAAAAGGAGCTTTCCCTCATTAAAAAAGGCGTACATTTAAGCATATTAACTTATAAAACAAGTAGTTATGAGAAGTTTACTTTGGCTTGTAGCCGTAATTTGTATTATCATTTGGGTGCTTGGATTTTTCGGCATAGTGGCTGGAATAGGAACTGGGAAATTAATCCATGTCTTATTAGTAATTGCCATAATAGCCATTCTTTACAACATTATTTCGGGTAGAAAACCTTTATAAACATTTCTACATAAACAATTAGTAGTCATTTTTTTTTGGCTACTTTTTTTTAAATAAATAAAATTACCTCCAGTACAACCCTTGTAATACCCTACCTTTGCAAAAAAAAGTTTTATGGCTCATAAAGCGGGATTTGTAAATATTATTGGAAACCCCAATGTTGGTAAAAGTACTTTAATGAATGCCTTTGTAGGGGAACGCCTTTCTATTATTACCAGTAAAGCACAAACCACCCGTCACCGTATTTTGGGTATTGTAAATGGCGAAGATTTTCAAGTAGTCTTAAGTGATACTCCCGGGATTATAAAACCTGCCTACGAACTGCAAACCAGTATGATGGAGTTTGTAAAGTCTGCCTTTGATGATGCCGATGTGCTTTTATACATTGTAGAACTAGGTGAAAAAGAGTTAAAAGACGAAGCTTTTTTTGAGCGAATTAAAAGTGCCAAAATCCCTGTATTATTATTGCTCAATAAAATTGATACCGGTAATGAAGAAACCCTAGTTGAAGCGGTAAAACACTGGCAGGAAAAAGTGCCCAATGCCGAGGTTTTTGCCATTTCTGCTTTGCAAAATTTTGGTGTTCAACAAGTGTTTCAGCGTATTTTGGAATTGTTGCCAGTGTCCCCCCCGTTTTACCCTAAAGATCAATTAACCGATAAGCCCGAACGCTTTTTTGTGAATGAAACCATTCGAGAAAAAATATTAATCCAATACAAAAAGGAGATTCCGTATGCCGTGGAAATAGAAACGGAGGAATTTATGGAAGACGAAAAAATGATTCGTATTCGTGCTATCATTATGGTAGAACGAGAATCTCAAAAAGGCATTATTATTGGACACAAGGGGACTCCGTTAAAGTGGGTGGGTATTGAAGCTCGAAAGGAGCTGGAAAAATTCTTCGGAAAACATATTCACCTAGAATTATATGTAAAAGTGAATAAAAACTGGCGTAGTAACCAAAACCAATTAAAACGTTTTGGGTATAATAACTAAAGCTGAAGCGTTTTTTTCATAAACCCATACAGTTTTAGCATTTCTTTTTTACCGGCTTGTTTGCCCATTCTACCTGCCATATAGAGCATAAACCACACTACCACCATAAGTCCCATTAATACTAATGGCAGAAGATAGGGAGTATCTAAGGACGCATTGGTATATGCCCAAATACCAAAGCCTATAAAGAGTGAAGCCACGGCAAAGTGGAAAAACATAAACATAGTCCATACTGCAGGTTTGGGACCAAAAAGACCTTTAAGGGAAGTCTTTCCTTCTTCAAAACAAGCAATTTCTAAATCCAATTGAGGCGACCAAAAATGCTGTTTGTGTTTGGGTATTTTTAAAAAAACATGCTGGTCTACAAGAGTAATTACAATGTCTTCGGTATTATTTTTAACTCTTTCAAAAGCGTTTAGGGCATCCTCTGGATTACCTTCCAAAGAAAATTGAAACCGAGGACGTAATACAATTTCTTCACCTAATTCCATAAAAGAAATAATTTAAACAGATGAAAATTAGCATTTTTTCTTCAATTTTAACCCTACCTTTGCAGTCCATTTTTCAGAATATGAGTATAGTAGCCATAGTAGGAAGACCCAATGTAGGTAAATCTACCTTTTTTAACCGTTTAATACAACGTCGTGAAGCCATTGTAGATGCTGTAAGTGGGGTAACCCGAGACCGCCACTACGGAAAGAGCGATTGGAACGGAAAGAAATTTTCGTTAATTGATACTGGGGGATATGTGGTAGGCAGTGATGATATTTTTGAAGCTGAAATTGATAAACAAGTGGCACTTGCCATTGAAGAAGCCGACGCTATTATTTTTATGGTGGATGTGGAAGATGGCGTAACCGGTATGGATGAAGAAGTAGCAACCTTACTTAGGAAAAGTAAAAAGCCCTTTTTCTTGGCTGTAAATAAAGTAGATGCTGCTAACCGTGAAAACGATGCCCTAGAGTTTTATGCTTTAGGGGTTGAAAAATACTATACTCTTTCTAGCATTAACGGTAGCGGCACTGGGGAGTTGTTGGACGATTTAGTAAAAGTCCTACCCGAAGAAGAAGAACGCGAAGACGAGACCTTACCCCGTTTTGCCGTTGTGGGACGCCCTAATGCGGGTAAGTCATCCTTCATTAATGCCCTAATAGGCAAAGACCGTTTTGTGGTTACCGATATTGCAGGAACCACACGCGATAGTATAGATACCCGTTACAACCAATTTGGTTTCGAATTTAATTTGGTAGATACTGCTGGGATTCGAAAAAAAAGTAAAGTAAAAGAAGATCTAGAGTTTTATAGTGTGATGCGAAGTGTTCGAGCCATAGAACATTGTGATGTGGTCTTATTAGTGTGTGATGCTACCCGTGGGTTTGATGGGCAAGTGCAAAACATCTTTTGGTTAGCCCAACGCAATAATAAAGGCATCGTTATTCTGGTAAACAAATGGGATTTAGTAGAAAAAGAAACCAATACAACAAAAGAGTTTGAGGCTTTTATTCGAAAGCAAATAGAGCCTTTTGTTGATGTGCCCATTGTGTTCATTTCGGTGTTGGAAAAGCAACGTATTTATAAAGCCATAGAAACCGCTGTTGAGGTTTTTAACAACCGAAGTAAAAAAATTAAGACCAGTGTGCTTAACGAGGTCATGTTGCCTATTATACAATCCTATCCACCGCCTGCGGTAAAAGCAAAATATGTAAAAATTAAATTTTGTACCCAACTGCCCACGCCTTTTCCTAGTTTTGCTTTTTTTGCTAACCTACCACAATATGTAAAAGATCCTTACAAACGCTTTTTGGAAAACAAACTGCGTGAGCATTTTGACTTTACGGGAGTGCCGGTTACCATTTTTATTAGGAAGAAATAAACCCTTTTTTAGGTACTATTTCACTAAGTACTAAAATTTTTATAGGGCAAAATTTACGTACACCGAAACCCTATTTTTGGCTTCAACATTCCCGCCAAAAAGATTTTGAGTTACCGGTGCCGTATAACTCGCACCAATTATAAATTTATTTACTACTAATTCAGATCCAAGGGTGCCGTTTAATATAGTACCATTGGTGTCTGCAAGAGTTTCATTGTATTGTTCAATAGCGTTGTAGATATCTCCAGAAAGTCCTACAAAAGGCATTATATTAAATTTTGTATTCGGAATACCATAAAAAGCATTTAGCGAATAACTAAATTGATTTCCAAATTTATATTCGTTTTTATTTGCTCCTTTTACGTAATAAGTTGCAAGGGTATTGAGTCCAAATTTATCTAAAAGTAGGCTGTAACCTAAAGAAAAAATACCATCAAAACTACCAGTACCTACTTGAAAACCTGGGTTTACTCTATCGGTAAGGGCTTGTTCAAATTCCCCAGTTGGCAATTTCACCCCTACTCCCAGTTGTAAAGTATGGGGTGTTATTGGAGTCTTCATATTGTTTACATCTACTTTCATCTTTTGGGGTGCTATAGAATCTGTAGAAGTTGAGGTATTTTCTCCCTTTTTTTTCTTAAACTGAAGTTTATACCAACCTATTACCGAAATGTCTCCTAAACCATTAATATGTTCATTAGCTGTTTCCGCTTTTCTTCGTAAATCTTGATAGGGAACCGTTGCCGTTAGATAAAAATTGTTACGAACGGGAACTTGTGTCCATAATTGGTAAGTACTAAAAACTTCTTTAGTATTTGGAGAATTTGAAAAAATCCCGTTTTTAGATTCAAAATTTTGATAGATGTATCGAACTCCCACAAAATTGGAGTTAGTTAAAGTACCAAACCCATTACTACCGCTGTTGGTAGTGCAGCCGCATAAATCACAATCTTCTATAAAATAAAGCGATTTTATACACTTTGGAATGGGTTTTTCATGGGAGAATCCTGCAATTGATAGGAATAAAAAAAGACCCCAAAGCTGTTTTTTAAAATTCTGAAAAACGTTCATCTGTTAAAAATTCGTTGTCGGTTAAGGTTAAGAGAAACGCTAAAAGGGCTTCTTTTTCTTCATTAGAAAGTGAAATTCCTAGCGAGCCATTGGCGCGTAAAAAAATGGGGTCTACATTGCCATTATCTACCATCCCAGAGTCATAAAAATTTAAAACAGCTTGTAGCGTTGCAAAGCGGCCATCATGCATATAAGGGAAACTTTTTTCTACGTTTCTAAGGCTAGGGACTTTAAACTTGTACAAATCGGCTGGATTTTCAAATATTAAAAATCGACCTTTATCGTTTAACTGAGGGTTTATAGGTAAACCATTGTTTCTATAGGTTTGATCGGTAAACAAATCGGTGGCGTGGCAACTACTACATTTATTTTCAAAAATGGCTAATCCATTTAATTCTTGAGGAGTAAGTGTAACGCCTTCTTCCTTTCTTTTGTATTTATCGTATTTTGAGTTTGAAGAAACCATCATCACCATAAACTGTGAGAGTGCTTTAAGCATGTTTTCGCTGTTTATTTGACCATCTTCAAAAGCGCTTTTAAATCTTTTTATGTAATCGGAATCGGAATTTAATTTAGCCACTACATTGCTTAAGGTTTCACCCATTTCTAGTTCGCTGGTAAGCGGAATAATGGGTTGTAAATCTAAATGCGTGGCAGCTCCATTCCACATAAACTCATTTTGAAAGGCAAGGTTTTGTATGGGTTGCGAATTTCTAAACCCAATGCCTCCATTAACACCATGACTTAAATTATGCCCGTGGTGGGTAAATGCAAAGGCTTGTTCGTGGCAAAAAGCACAAGGGATGGCATTATTTGCAGAAAGCCGCCCGTCGTAAAATAATTTTTTGCCAAGTTCAAACCCCTCTTGTGTAACAGGATTATGGTCTAAGTTATAAACCAAGTTAGGAAAATTTTCTGGAATAGTAACCTCCATAGGAGTTGGTCTATACTCCAGTTCCTCTTGTGTATTGCTGCAACTTATACAAAACCCCCAAATACAAAACAAGATTAGTTTTGTTTTCATGATTCTTATTTTTAATACCCAAGGTAACAAGGTGCTACCTTGGGTTGTTTTTATGAGGATTTTATTCGTTATGAACGTGGTGAACTTCAAACATCCCCTTCATATTGTTTGCAATTACTGGGGTGGTATTTTCATCGGTGTGTACTTGGCTGTAGCCATTATCAAAACTTACGGATGTTTGTCCGTCAAAAATTTTCAAAATATCGGCTTCAATATGGATTTCAGGCTCTTTATTCTCTCTTACTTTTACCGTATTTGGGAAAGAAAGCGTCACTTCGCGGTAGTTGTCTAAAGCTGTTCCTACACTTCCCATATGGATGTTAAGAGGCTCATTAGTAACGGTAGCACTAGAGTAAGTACCGTCTAACCTAACAAATCTAAAACCAGTTGCCCAAGACCAAAGCATCCCAGCCTCTTGTGCTTCGGTAAGAAAATTACCTTGTCCATCTGCTCCTAGTGCATAACGTTCTTGGTCTATCCCTATCCCAAAGGTAATACTTGTATAATCTGCAGCATCTACATTGGCTAGGGTAATCCATATTTCTCCCGCATTATTTGCATTGGCTTCGTCTACAATAAAAACGTTATCTGCACTGGGGTACATAAAGGTGTTCCCTTTTGAGTCGGTAACTCTAATATTGCTTATGATGTATTTTAAGGCTTCTAGTTTAAAGGACTCCCCATTGGATTTGTCATAACTGGTTCCATAAATAAAATCTTGCTCCCCAACGCCATTATCAAATTTAATAACCAGATTTCCTTTTTGTCCTGTTAAATCTTCTTCTGTATTGTCATCTTTATTACAAGAAAGTATAGTGATAGAAAGCATTAACAATAATGCCCATTGAATTGTTTTCATTTTTAAAAATTATTTAGTTTAAATTATAGTATGTATAGGGTTATATAAGGAAACCCTTAAAAACCTATTTTTAATAAAAAAGATGTTATACTATTGTAATAGGAGGTTTTAAAAGGCTATCGCCCAAAAGATAAGCATAGTGGTTTACATAAAGTACCAGGGTTTTGTTAATAGGTACAAGATAGGAATCACTACGCAACGTATAGGTAAATTGTTGCGAAAGAAACACAGGGTAAAAAACCTCGAGCAAAGCGGTGGTATTAAAATCGTTTTGCTCTTTTGAAGGATTAGCCATTTGAAGTTGTTGCGACAAATAACACTTTCCGTTACACTGTAACTTGGGTTTGTCCTTGTTTACACAGTAGGTTTCTATAATGTAGTCTATATTGAGCTGGTAATAAAGCATTTGCCCAAGGTAGAAGGTGGGACGAAATGCTAAAACCATAAAAAAGAGAATAATAATCGCTTTTTTCAATACTCGCTTTTTGACAAAGGTATTATTTTTTATAAATATATAAGGAGTGCTCCTGCTTTTATTTAACCCTAGTAAATATTAATTTTTTATACCACCAAAATCCTAACAACAGTTTGGTTTAATGAATAAAAAACTTTTAAATGAGTTATTCCCTATTAAAAGAAAAACAGCTGCGTAAATACTTTTTGGAAACTAATAAGAGGAATAACAACAATCTCAGGACGTATACATTAGTGTCTCTCTAATTAATCATTCCTAAAGCGTTATTGCATAAAGGGAAATTTGGTGTTTTTGGGCTAAGTTGTTAGATATTTTTGATACTAAACTAATGTTATCTTCCCTTACTTGACAGGATTGAGACTTTAATTAGTGGGACTTTAACAGCCCTTTCTGATTAATAAGTAACTAAATTTTAAGCATTATGTCGAAAATAATTAGAAGGGTAGCTTCATGAGGGATGCCGCAAATGAAATTTACAGTGCGA
Organism: Flavobacteriaceae bacterium; assembly: GCA_041392205.1. Taxonomy (GTDB): domain Bacteria; phylum Bacteroidota; class Bacteroidia; order Flavobacteriales; family Flavobacteriaceae; genus Halomarinibacterium. The sequence continues at coordinate 13,372 of JAWKMO010000007.1, forward strand.
GGATAGTAGATGCCTCTATTGAAAAACTCTATCAAGCTTTCGAAAACCCTTTGCATTTAAAAAATTGGTGGGGTCCAGAAGGTTTTACCAATACGATACACGAATTTAATCTTACCCCTGGGGGAGTATGGAGGCTTACCATGCATGGCCCCGAAAAAGGGAATTATGAGAACGTCTCCCTTTTTAAAACTGTAATACCTCAAAAACGGATTACTTGGACTAGGTTAACACAACCCTTTTTTGATATGGAGGTAGGATTTAAAGACATCTCTGGTAATAAAAGCGAAATCTATTTTAAGATGATTTTTAATACTGCAGAAGAATCTAACAAAATGAAAAAATTTGTAATTCCAAAAAATGAAGAGAACTTTAATAGACTAGAAAAAACGCTTTCTACAATGTAACTACTATAAAATTTAATACCTCCTTAAATTTATTTGAAATAGGTAAGCTATAAATTATCCTTTATCTTTAATAATTCTGCTTTTACAGTTTCTAACTTCCTAATAATCTCAAAATTATCCAGGGTTTTATGTTTGTTCTCTTTTAAATGAATCTTAGCGCCTTCCAGTGTAAAGCCCCGTTCTTTAACCAAATGATAAATTAACTCTAAGTTTTTAATATCCTCTGGAGTAAATTTTCGGTTGCCTTTGGCATTCTTTTTTGGCTGCAAAACATCAAACTCTTTTTCCCAAAAACGTATAAGCGATGTGTTTACCTCGAAGGCTTTAGCTACTTCGCCAATGCTGTAATACAATTTTTCGGGCAAGACTACATGCATAAGAGTGTAATTATGGGTTCTAAGGTACTAAAAAAGTTACATGACATAACCAATAAAAAACGTCAACAAATAAAATGTTAATCTAGCGATTGGTTTTCAAGTTGGGATTTTTCGAGAATGGAAGCAAATTCTTCGGGTGTTAAGTTTCCATAGTAGAAATTAATGGGGTTAATACGCTCCCCATCCTTGAAAACTTCATAATGTAAATGAGGCGCTTCGCTACGTCCAGTACTTCCTACAAAACCTATTAAATCACCTCGCTTTACCTTTTGTCCTACTCGCACATTATACTTGAATAAATGAGCATAGAGACTTTCGTACCCAAAACCGTGTTCGATAACTATATGGTTTCCATAGCCCGTAGCCGTATTGTCGGCACGGCGTACCACTCCATCCCCCGAGGCATATACCGGAGTTCCTCTTGGGGCAGTAAAATCCATTCCCCAATGAAATTTACGTTCTTTAGTAAATGGATCGGTTCTATAGCCATACCCTGAAGCCATTCGAGTAAGGTCTTCGTTATTTACGGGTTGTATGGCTGGAATGGTTTCTAATAGTTTTTGTTTTTCGGTAGCAAGTATAGCAATTTCATCTAACGATTTAGATTGAATAACAATTTGCTTGGTTAAAATATCGAGTCGTTTGCTGGTATTAATAATTAATTTTGAGTTATCAAAACCTTCTAAGTCCTTATACCTATTTACCCCTCCAAAACCTGCTTTTCGTTGCTCTTCTGGGATGGGATTGGCTTCAAAATACACACGATAAATAGTATTATCTCTATTGGCAATCTCTTCCAAAACCGTTTCGGCTTGAGCCATTTTTTTATTGAGCAACTCAAACTGTAATTCCATTTGTGCGAGCTCTCTTTGCAGTTCTCGTTCTTTTGGGGTTTCCACCCCAGGAATATTTAAATATACTAAAAGAAGTAAAAAACCACTTAATAATGAGCCCATTAATGAAAGGAAAAAAATACCCAGTCTTCTTCCTCTTTTCCGTTCAATTTTACGGTAAGATAAGGTTTCGTTATCGTAGTAATATTTTACCTTAGACATATCTTAAAAAGTCCTATTTTTGCAGTGATTTACGGCAAAAGCCTTCTTTGTAACGTACAACAAAGATAGAAATTGTGTGCTTTTTGAGTAACGACTAGTATTATATTTAATATTTTTTTATGACTTCGGCAGAGATCCGTCAACAGTTTTTAGAATTCTTCAAATTAAAATCGCACCTCATTGTGCCCTCTGCCCCTATGGTAGTGAAAAATGACCCCACGCTTATGTTTATAAACAGTGGGATGGCACCGTTTAAAGAATATTTTTTAGGAAATGGAAACCCTAAAAGCCATCGTATTGCAGATACCCAAAAATGCTTACGGGTAAGTGGAAAGCACAACGATTTGGAAGAAGTTGGGATGGATACCTACCACCATACCATGTTTGAAATGCTGGGAAACTGGAGTTTTGGAGATTACTTTAAGAAAGAAGCCATTGAATGGGCTTGGGAATTATTAACTCAAGTTTATAAAATAGATAAAGATATTTTATATGTTACCATTTTTGAAGGGGATGAAAGTGAAGGACTAGAACGTGATACCGAAGCTTATGACCTTTGGAAACAATTTGTTCCTGAGGCTAGAATCCTTAATGGAAACAAAAAAGACAATTTTTGGGAAATGGGCGATCAAGGTCCTTGCGGTCCTTGTAGCGAAATCCATGTAGATATTCGATCTGCTGAAGAAAAAGCAAAAATACCTGGGGCTCAATTGGTGAACCAAGACCATCCCCAAGTGGTGGAAATCTGGAATTTGGTATTTATGCAATTTAATAGAAAAGCAAACGGAAGCCTCGAAAAACTCCCTTCACAACACGTAGATACGGGAATGGGCTTTGAGCGTTTGTGTATGGTTTTACAAAACAAACAGAGTAATTACGATACCGATGTATTTACGCCACTTATTCGTGAAATTGAAGCCGTTACCAATAGCAGTTACGGTAAAGAAGATAAAAAGGACGTAGCTATTCGGGTAATTTCAGACCATATTCGGGCGGTGGCTTTTTCTATTGCCGATGGGCAACTGCCTAGTAATAGTGGAGCAGGTTATGTTATTAGAAGAATACTTCGCCGTGCCATTCGGTATGGCTTTACTTTTTTAAACACCAAAGAACCTTTCATTTATAAACTCGTACCCACCTTGGTAAAAATGATGGGAAAATCCTTTCCTGAATTACTTCAAGAGGAAAATCTAATTACCAATGTTATTCGCGAAGAAGAAGCTTCTTTTTTACGCACCTTAGAGCAAGGATTAGTATTGCTGGAAAATGTTATTTTAGCTTCAAAGAGTAACACCATTTCAGGTTCAAAAGCCTTTGAACTGTATGATACCTTTGGATTCCCTATTGATTTAACAGCGTTAATTTTAAGAGAACGCGGACTAGCATTGGATGAAAAAGGATTTGAAGAAGAACTTCAAAAACAAAAAGATCGCTCTCGTGCCGCAACCAAAGTAGCCACAGGAGATTGGATCCATTTAATGGACGATACTGAAGAAGAATTTGTAGGCTACGATACGCTGGAAACACAAATAAAAATTACCCGGTATCGAAAAGTAGAAAGCCAAAAAGAGGGCGAATTATATCAATTAGTGTTCAATCTTACGCCCTTTTATCCCGAAGGTGGCGGACAAGTAGGCGATAAAGGATATCTCGAAGCTCAAAATGGGGAAGTGGTTTATATTATCGATACCAAAAAAGAAACTAATTTAATTGTTCATTTTGCCAAAAATCTACCGCGACATCCCGAAGCAATTTTTAAAGCAGTGGTAGATGTAAAACAACGTAGTAGAACTGCTTCAAACCATACAGCTACGCATTTGCTACATCAAGCATTACGTAATATTTTAGGAACCCATGTGACCCAAAAAGGCTCTATGGTACATAGTAGAAATCTGCGTTTCGATTTTTCCCATTTTAGTAAAGTAACGGATGAAGAATTGCAAAAAGTAGAAGATTTTGTGAATGCCCGTATTCGTGAAGGCATTGCGCTAGAAGAAAGAAGAAATGTGCCTTATCAGCAAGCCATTGACGAAGGTGCTATGGCGCTTTTTGGCGAAAAATATGGCGATAGTGTTAGAGCCATAAAATTTGGAAAATCGATGGAATTATGTGGCGGAACCCACGTGCAAAACACCAACGATGTGTGGCATTTTATCATTACTTCGGAAAGTGCTGTGGCGTCTGGAATTAGAAGAATTGAAGCCATAACTGGGGATGCGGCAAAACAGTATTTTGAAGAACGTGCAGAATCGTTTAAACAAGTTCAAAAATTATTGAATAACACCCCAGATCCTGTGAGTTCTATTGAAAAATTACAGGAAGAAAACAACGAGCTGCAAAAGCAAATTCAGCAGTTATTAAAAGACAAGGCTAAAAACCTAAAAACCGATTTAAAAGCGGAATTAAAAGAAGTGAATGGGGTTCAGTTTTTAGCCACGGAAATCGATTTGGATGCGGCTGGGCAAAAAGACTTGGCTTTTGAACTAGGAAGCGAAGTGGAGAATTTGTTTTTACTCTTTGGGAGTGCCCACGAAGGGAAAGCTCTACTTACCTGTTACATTTCAAAAGAATTGGTTGCTGAAAAAAACTTAAACGCTGGACAAATGGTTCGTGAATTAGGAAAATACATTCAAGGCGGTGGCGGGGGACAACCGTTTTTTGCAACTGCCGGGGGTAAAAATCCTGAGGGAATAAAAGAGGCGTTGAAGGCGGCAGAAAATTATATTAAGTAAATGGCTGTTTGGTCGAGTACAGTCGAGACTTTCACTAGAACTAAATATAACCTCTCGACTGCGCTCGAGAAGACCCTAGTAATATATGAACCTCCAAACCCAAATACCCCTTAATTCCCAAGAACCTAAAATAGATTATTCTTCAAAGGTTTTATTATTGGGGTCTTGTTTTACAGAAAACATGGGAGGGAAATTGAACTATTTTAAGTTTCAAAATACTCAAAATCCGTTTGGGATTATTTTTAATCCGGTTTCCATTAAGCAATTAGTGCTGCGTGCTTTGAAAGATGATTTTTTTTCTGAAAAAGATATTTTTCAGCACAACAGTTTATGGCATTGTTTTGAAGTGCATTCGTCACTTTCAGCAGTAGACAAATCTGAGTTTTTAGAGCAATTAAATCTTCGTTTAAAGACTTTTAAAAAAGCACTTTTAGAAGCGTCACATATGGTCATTACGTTAGGTTCTGCCTGGGTGTATCGTTTTAAGGCATCGAAAGAAATTGTAGCCAATTGCCATAAAGTGCCTCAAAAAGAGTTTACCAAAGAGTTACTTTCCATCGAAGCTATTTCAGAAAGTTTGCAAAACCTGATTTCAGAAATTCAAAAGGGAAATAAAAATGCAACTTTTATAATTACCGTTTCTCCGGTTCGACACCTTAAAGATGGCTTTCCGGGAAACACTTGGAGTAAAGCGAATTTAATTGCCGGAACCCATAAGATCATTGAGATGTCACTTCGAGCGCAGTCGAGAAGTCTCCATTATTTTCCTTCCTATGAACTCATGATGGACGAGCTTCGAGACTATCGCTTTTATGCCAAGGATATGTTACATCCTAATGAAATAGCCGTCGATTACATTTGGGAAAAATTTAAAGAGGTTTGGATTTCAAAAGATACAGAGGCCTTTCAAAAAGAAATTGACACAATACAAAAAGGATTGCTTCATAAACCTTTTAATTTGAATAGTTTAGCGTATTTAAAGTTTAAAGAAGGACTCACTACTAAAATTGAAAACCTAAGAAAGAATTTTCCTAATATGGAATTTTAATGATTTATGTCATAGTATTCCTTTTTAGATACCATTAGTTTTAATTATCTTTAGTTAGTTTAAACTTTTTAAATATGAAAAAAAATATGGGTAATGGTGACCGATTTTTACGAATCATCATCGCAGTAATTATTGCCATCCTTTATTATGCTGGGGTCATTTCTGGCACACTTGGTTTAGTACTTTTAATTCTAGCAGGTATTTTTGTACTTACTAGTTTTATTAGTTTTTGTCCACTCTACGCTCCTTTGGGCATTAATACCTGTAAGGTAAAAAAGAAATAAAAAAAGCGCCGTTTAGGCGCTTTTTTTATTATACGACAATTGCCCTATTGATTGGGTTTTGGTTTTGAGACAACTTTGTAACCAACAAAAACCAAAATTCAACAATTATGAAAACATTAAAAATTCTTTCTTTCTTTCTTTTTGCTAGCTTAGTGCTAACGTCCTGTAAAAAAGACGATGATGGTGGTGGTGATCCACAAGCAGCTTCAGGCACTATGACTGCAAAAGTTAACGGGGCTAATTTTGAATCATTAGAAGGAACAGTAGCGGCACAAGAATCAAATTCTAACGGAGTTAGAGCTATAGGCATATCTGCTGGTACTGTAAACTCTGAAAACCTTCAAATGATAATTCAAAATTTTGATGGTGTAGGAACTTATGAATTAAATATATTTAATATAGGTACGTACAGCTATTTGCCAGATCCTAATAATCCAGATCCATCCACAGTGGTAGTTTATATGGCTGTAAACGGAACCACTTCTGGAGGAGAAGTTAATATTTCAAGTTACTCATCAGACAGGGTAAAAGGTACTTTCTCTTTTACAGGATATAATATTGAAGATAATACAGATACTGTTCAAGTTACCAATGGGTCATTTGATATAGCAGTAACACAAAACTAAAACCCATTTAAAAAAATCTCAAGTGTTGAGGTTTTTACGTGGAGCCGGGAGTAGAACATTAGTGATACTTCCGGTTTTTGTGCTTTGAAGTTTCAGAGCTTCAAAGCTGCAAAATTTCAAAGTTTTTCCTTCACCCTTCACCTATCACCCTTGACCTATCACCCAATACCCAACGCCCTATCATAATACGTCAATTGCCCTATTGTACTGTGAATGACTATTTTTCAACTTTGAAATAACTTAATTAATCACGCAATGATGAAAACTAAAACACTTTTTAATATCCTTTTTGCAGTGCTTTGTACAGTTACGACACTAGCGCAAAAAGCAGAGCAACCCGATTGGAGTTACCAAATTGGGGGAAAAATAAACGAAATGTATCTTACCGAGGCTGGAACCCTTGTGGTAGCAAGTAATGATGGCCTTGTAGGGATAAAACCCGGAAGCAACGAATTACTTTTTAAATTCACCGATTACGGCCGAGTAAAGCCAGAGGAACTTACCTTTATCCCTGCCTCACCTTATGTTATGGTAGCGCAAGGAGGATTTGCGAATATCACTTCCAAAAAGACGGTCATCGATTTTGTTTCTGGAAAGACCTTATTTAGTACCGAAGGAAACAACTGGAAACAAGTTACTACCTCAACTGTAGCGATGCCACAAAACAAACTAATTATTAGCGGTCTTCAAAAAGGAGGCGGAATGGCAGAGAACAATACCCCTAAAGTAGCGGTGTACGATTTAGAAACTGGAAAAGAAGATTATTCTTTTTATTTAATGGAACCTGGAAAAACTACCATGAAATTTTATGCCGTTACAGGAGATCCCTTATTATTAAAAGATAAAATGTTAATTCCAACAAGTCAAGGAATTATTGCAAAAACACACACAGGTGAAACCCTTTGGGAAAATAAAATTAAGAATGTAAACTGGATGACTGCAGATGCTTCAGAAAAGGAAATCTATGCTTTTGAGAGCAATACCTCTGGCAGTAGTATGGAAATCTATAAAATTGGAGCGAATGGAGCCGAGCTATGGAGTGATGCTGCTAAAGTAAAAGGACAAGTAGTAAATTTTGAAATTTTACCACAGGGATTGGCAGTAGTTAGCAATAAAAGTAGCGGTGGAAGCAATAGTATACTAGCGGCAAAAGACGAATCTGAAATAGGTTTTTTAAGTGCACAAACGGGAGAAGACCTTTGGGAGAAAGCCCCCAAAACAAAAGGCTATGTTCAGCATTTTTATATCATGGAGGATGGGATTCTCTTCGGAATACAACAAGGGGGGATTAACAAAATTTCGTTTGATGGAAAAACACTCTTCAAAAAACCTCTAAAAACGGGAGAAAATATTATGGTCATGGCACATAGTCCTCAAGGATTAATTTATATCACTTCTGAAGATGCTAATATTGTAAACCTTGAAACTGGCGACCAAGTATGGGATAAACCTTTAAAGTATAAAAAAGCAAGTGCAGTAGCTTCAACCTTCGATTCAAAAAATAATAGGTATTTAATTTCTGCAGACGATGAAATTATGGCGGTAGACGCCAGCTCTGGCAATGTTACTAATTTTGGTAAAACCCATTTTGATGAGAAAGAACAGCCTAGTAGTATGCAAGTACGAGATGGAGGAATCTATTTAGGTTCAGACCAAAATATGACCTTGTTAGGTTTTGATGGCAATGAAGTATACCATCAGTATTTTAAATCACCTTCCAAAAGTACATTTGCTAAAATTGTGGGAGGCGTAATTGCGGTAGCCTCTACCGCCATGGCAGTGTCTGCTTCGGCAGCAGCGGGGGCCAATAGAAATAGTTTAGGAGATTATAACGAGTATGGGAAAGAATACGATCGTCAAGCCAAAATGTTTTCGGCCATAGGGAGTGCCTCATTCGATTTTATTGCACAACGTTTTAAAGCTACAGCGGCTACCGAAAATGCACAGTTTATTCTTACCAAACTAGAGGATGGAGTAGGCTTGGTAAAAGTAAATAAAGACACGGGTAAAACCGAAAAAGAAATTATTTTAAAAGATAAAAAACCTGAATACGAAGTAGATGATTACGGAGGGGTACTTTACTACAAAGCTAAAGACGATGTAATCTATGCCTACGATCTTAAAAAGTAACTTGCTAACCAGGTTAATGTGATTTGTTTAAATGAGGAGTTTAAGCAAATGTTGAAAAAAGACCCCATTGTTCCGCAATGGGGTTTTTAAACTATTTTTGAATATGGCGTCTATTTTTTTACCTAATAAATACAATTACCTTGTTTGGGGAAATGCTGTTTTGCTTTTAGTGTTATTGTTGCTAGAAAAAACAGATCCTAGTAGTATTGTATTTGCTTATTTTTTGGAAACGATTATTATTGGAGTCTTCCATTGTATCAAATTAGGGATGGTAAATTCGTTAGGAAAGCGTTCTAATCCTAATGTAAAAATGCCCAGTTCCACCTTAGGAATTATCCTATTTTTTTTGGTTCATTATGGGATGTTTGTTGGGATACAATCGATATTCCTTTTTTCTTTTTTTCAGAAAACGATACCCCAATTGGAAGACGGATTTCATCTACTTCATAATTATGGGGTTATTCTTGGTCAAGAAGGAATACCTATTTTGTTGGCTTCCCTTTTTGTTTCAAATTTGAAATACTTCTACAGTAATTTTTTACAAAAAGAACAGTACAAAGAGTATTCGGTTAGTTCCTTATTTTTTAAGCCTTATGTTCGTATTTTTATTCAGCAGTTTACAGTTATTTTGGCAGGTTTCTTTTTTATGATTTTTTCAGAAGGCTTTGCCGCAGCTATTTTATTAATTGTATTTAGATTACTTGTAGACCTTATTATTATAGGCATTCATAGAGATTCTAATAACCTAGACAAACTTTTAAGAAAAATAACTAAAAATGAAGCAGATTTTCTTGAAGCAAAGAAAAAACTACAAGAAATTTCGGAATGATGTTAAATGTGCCACATAGTGATTATGGGATTTTGGGGTATGTTATGATGTATTTTCCAGCTATTTTAGTTTTTATAACCTTGTTTATAGCCTACATCATTATCGATGTAAGTATTACATATTTTTATAAAATGGAACTGAAAAAGCAAACTATTGCCTATGCCGCTTCCGGTTTTATTTTAACAATGGTTGTCATATTTACCTTTTCCCTTGGGACATTTACAGAAACAGTTTATATAGCAATACCTTCCCTTATAGTGGCGGTTTTATTTGTTTTGAAATTGAAAAAAAGGTCCCCAAGAAAAGCCTTTTCAAATAGTTGGTTGGGGTTCCTTCTACTTTTAGGATTGATAACTATTATTTGTTTTTAGGGCAAATGCCTTATTCCATATGTTATTTTTTTTTAAGTACTTTGTGTAAACACTTAAAAACCTTTTAATTATGAAATTTCTAACCCTATTTTTCAGCCTTTTCTTTAGCTACAATCTAGCGGTATATGCACAAGTACCCACGCCGCAAGGAGTCAATAATAACAATAGCTCTTCGGGACTTAACTGGACTAAAACCAATGAATATGATTATGTGCTTAAAGAAAATGGACGCCAGATTACCAATGTAATGGATTTGAAGTATTTAAGTACCAATACTCTTGCGGTTTTAGATAAAACGTCTAGGAATGTTTATTTATTAGAAGATTTTAAAGAAGCCTATAACGGTTCTTCCGGGAAAGCGTCTCTTTTAGAACGCAATGTGAGTAAAGACTTTTACCTTACCAACCCTAATTCCTTTGTATTTTATACCGATGATGAATATCTATCGGGTCCTTTTGTAAATATTGATGGTAGTTATGTGTATTACATTGCTGAAAAAAATGCAACCTACTATTTGCCAGGAATTCGCAAGTTTTCAAATTGGGGGGCAAAAAGTGCTCAAAAGTTGGAATATTCTTCAAACAATACCTATTGGTGTAAAACCAATGAAAACGGCTATCATGTAGTTGAAAAAGGAGAGTCTATGGATTATACCAATGCCACTACCGAAAAAAGAGGAGATGATTTGGTGGTAAAAGTAAATGGGGTGGATAAATATATTTTACCAGGGTATTATACTGTCGCTACTTATGTATTTAAGCCTGTTCGCATAGCCTCTGGAGGAAACTCAAATCCTGTTTCAAACAATACCACAGGATGTGTAGATGGAGACTGTCAAAACGGTTGGGGAAAGTATGAATATGGTAATGGATACTATGATGGTTTTTGGAAAAATGGAAAAAAAGATGGGTATGGATTGTACAAATGGGATGGTATTGGAAAATATATAGGAAACTGGAGTAATGATACTATGAACGGTTACGGTGTTTACATTGCAGATAACAATGATAATATCATAGGAGAATACCAAAACGGACAACTTAATGGATTAGGGGTAACGGTAACAGGGGATGTTTGGGATCAAGGTATTTTCTCTAACGGAAACATTACTACCCATTATGATTTTTATACCACAAATAGCGAAACAGGATGTACCGCAGGAGATTGCCAAAACAAATATGGACAGTTTAAATGGAGTAATGGTGATGTTTTTACAGGCTTCTTTAAAAACGGGAAATTATACATGGGGACCTACAGTTTTGCCAGTGGGGATAAGTACTCTGGGATGTTTAATAATGACAATCAATTTCACGGTATGGGACGTTTCTTTTTTGCAGACAATGCCTATTATGGTGGGCAATGGATGAACGGTCAATACCACGGAAAAGGGTATTATCACGATAAAGATTTAGTACAAAAAATAGGCGAGTGGTCCAATGGAACACTTACCAAAAATCTTAAATAAAGTTTTGTTTTTCAAAAAGATACGGCAACTGCCGTATTTTTTTTGCGTAAATTTTTTTTAAAATTTGTGTACACATAAAAACCTAATACGATGAAAACACTTACTTTTCTTTGGATATTCCTTAGCTTATTTGCATTACAGGGAGTTTCAGCACAACAAGAGATAGACTGGAAGAAAACACCCGTAAACTCATTACCCGTATTTTACACCAAAAACCATTTTAATTTAAAGGGAGATATAAAATCTGAAAAGATCTCTGGAGAATGGGGCTACGAATATGTTTTTGATCAAAAAGGCAATTTAATTTGGTCCAAAAGTGCTCTTTTGGGAGATTATCAATATTTTTATGATGCTAACGGGAAACTATTAAAATCGGTTTCTAATACAGATTATGGAAGTATCACCGATCTTTATACTCTGGATGATAAAGGACGTGTTATAGAATGGAAATATAGCGACGGAAGTGGTGGTCAAAAATATACCTATAACAATAAAGGTCTTTGGGAAAAAACCTTAGACTATTTAACTGGGCAACTCGTTAATTTTAAGTATTACGACTCCAACAATAGAATTATTAAAGAAGAAATTTATACTAATGGTAGTAAAAGTTTTCTTTATGAGTATCGTTATGCTACTTCTGGAAAATATCAAACCGTTACTAAAACTACCACGACACTAGCAGATAATAAAGTAACTACTTTTACAGACTTCATCCTAGACGGTTATAACCTTTATAGTAGTTCCGATATTACCCTCACTTATGATGTAAAAGGAAACTGGTACCAAAAATTAAGTTATGGAAATATTTATTCCACAAGAGAATTAACCTATCATGACGGAACAGTTTCTGGTAAATCATCAAATACAACTCCTTCCACTCCTTCCACTCCTTCGGCTCCAAAACCTAACACTCCTGTTGCGTCCAACGATTGCGTTAGTGGCGATTGCCAAAACGGTTGGGGAAAGAAAAATTTTAGCTACGGCTATTATGAAGGCTTTTGGAAAAATGGGAAACGTCATGGTTATGGGTTTTTTAGATGGACAGGCTCTGGAGATTACATGGGGTTCTGGGAAAATGATGATCTTCACGGGTATGGATGCTACCTTGGGACTAAAAAGAACATGATAGGGGAGTATAAAAATGGTATGTTAAATGGTGTTGCATATACTCATGATCTTGAAAATGAAAAATGGGAATACGGCGTTTTTAAAAATTATTTAATAGATACTCCTTATACATTTTACGATAATAAAATAACAACAGGCTGTATTGCTGGAGACTGTCAAAATAAGTACGGTAGGTACAAATGGAGTAATGGCGATGTGTTTACAGGTTTCTTTAAAAACGGAATGATGTATATGGGCACGTATACTTTTGCCTCTGGCGATAAATACGAAGGAATGTTTAACAGCAACAATCAATACCATGGGCAAGGAAGGTTTTTCTTTAAAGACAAATCCTATTATGGAGGCGAATGGGTTAATGGTCAACAACACGGGTTAGGGTATTATTATGATAGTAATTTTAGTAAAAAAATAGGCGAATGGAGTAATGGTAAATTAATAAAGTCTTACCAATAAATGGTTTTTTATTAAGGAATAAACACGGCAAGTGCCGTGTTTATTTTTTGTAGATTTATCGTTTAGTATCAATTTATATGAAGCCTTTTTTAATAACTGCAATTTTCCTTATTTCATTTTATTCTCTTGCTCAAAGTGTTCCACGGGAAATAGATAGTTTAATGCAGGTTGCAAAAACAGCCAATGATTCAGTAAAGCTTAGAATTTATAATAAGGTTTCGTTCTACTATATTTTTAACAATCCATCAAAAGCGAAAGAATTACTCTTAAAAGGAATAACACTATCTCAAAAAAATAAAAACTTCTTTTCTGAAGCAGAGCTGACTAATACTTATGGAATTTATTTTGATGTTTCAGGAAAATCAGACTCTGCAAAATATTTTTTCGAAAAAGCATATACCCTAAGCAAAGACCATCAACACTCCATTATTGAAGTGATGGTAATTAATAATTTAGGAATGTTTCATTGGAATAAGGGACAATACCAAGAAGCTCTCGATTATTTCTTTCAATCTTTGGCAATGGACGAAAAAATGTCTGGAAGCAACAAAACAGATACCTATCTTAACAATATTGGTTTAATCTACCAAGAAATGGGGCTATACGACAAGGCTTTAGAATACCATAATAAAGCACTTACTATAAGACGGGAGCTTAAAAAGATATCCGATATTCCAGTATCCCTAAACAATCTGGCCATTAGTCTTACTGAAAAAAGAAATTATCAAGAAGCAGAGGCCACACTAAATGAGTGTTTGCAATTGGCAAAACAAGCAAATGAAAAAGGAGTGTATTGCAGCTGTCTTAATAGTTTAAGTAATATTTACATTAGTACCCAAAGAATTAAAGAAGCTATTCCAATTCTAGAGGAATCTATTGAGATTAGAGAAAAGTTTAATATCGATCGAAGGGCAAATTTAAGTTCAATTGCAAATTTAATTGAAGCCTATAATGAAATTGGAACCCCCAAAAAGGCACTTCCCTATATAGAAGCAGGAATAAAATTCTTAGATGAATTCCCCGATTTAAAAATAGCGGCGGTAGATTTTTATGCAAATACTACAAATACCTATTTTCAGTTAAATGAAGTTGATAAAGGAACAGCCTATTTTAAGCTTACCTTAAAAAGTAAAGACAGTATTTTTTCACTCCAAAATGCTGAAAACCTAGCAACCCTTGAAACCCAATATGAAACCGAAAAAACAGCACACGATCTTGCCAAAACTAGGGCCTCTCTTGCCGAAAAAGAGCTCGAGGTAGAGCGAAAAAATGGACTGCTTTACGGAAGCGTAGGGTTGGCAATTATTCTTGGCTTAATTGGTTATCTTTTCTATAAGCAACAACGATTAAAAAATCGTCAACTTACCCGTGAAGCCGAATTAAAAACAGCACTCACAAAAATTGAAACCCAAAACAAACTCCAAGAACAAAGGCTTCGTATTTCTAGAGATTTGCACGATAATATTGGGTCGCAACTTACTTTTGTGACCTCTTCAATAGATAATTTAAAATATGGACTAGGGGATAAGAATTCCAATGTTTCTGAAAAGTTAGGAAACATAAGTGAATTTACCACCCAAACAATTTACGAACTGCGAGATACCATTTGGGCAATGAATAAAGAAGAAATCTCTCTAGAAGATTTGCAAGCTCGTATTTCCAATTTCATTGAAAAAGCAGGTTCGGCAAATGGGCAAATGCGGTTTAGTTTTGAAATTGCAAGTACTATTTCCAACGAACTTTTATTGCCTTCCATTGTAGGGATGAACATCTATCGAATTATTCAAGAAGGTGTAAACAACGCATTAAAATATGCCGTAGCGAAAACTATTATCGTTCGTATTTCAGAAAAAAATAACCAATACCAGCTTTCTATTATTGATGATGGTAAAGGATTTGATATCACAAAAGTGGAATTAGGCAATGGACTTAATAATATAAAAAAACGCACAAAGGATATTGGAGGAGAGGTAACTATTGGATCAAAACCCACAGAGGGAACAACTATTACGGTAACTTTTCCAAAGGGCTAAATACGCCAATTGCCTTATTTCAAAACAAGGGATCTATCACTACTTTTAAGGCGTAACCAAAAACATAATCTTGTGATCTGGATTCTTTCCATAACGCTATTAATTTGCTTATGGCTTTGGCTATTTTTTAAAAAAAGCAACCAAAAGTATCTACAACAAAATTCCTTTCAGCAAATGCAATTGCAGCGTAATATTGCGATTCATGCAGCACAAATACAAGTAAGGAGCATCCATTTAGACAAGTACCATTTTTTACAATACAATCTTCAAGAAGCCTTGCACTCCCAACCCGAAATTAAACTTTAGTTTGTATCTTCGAGTAAAACAACTAGCTATGTCATACCGCTTTATTATTGCCCTCGTAGCATTCCATTTGATTGGTTTTTTAGGCCGTTCCCAAGAAACATTGCAAAACATAGATAGCGTTTTAACGGTTCTGCAAAAGACACCTGAAGACACTTCTAAAGCCATATTGTATCAAAAAATTGGTGGACACTACAATGTAACCAACCTAGATAGCGCCCAAGCGTTTTTCAGAAAAGGAGTAACACTTTCTAAGGCTCTTCGTTACAAAAAAGGGGAGTGGATGAACCTAAATGGCATTGGCAATTTCCATGAGCGTAAAACACAGTATGATAGCGCCATGTATTATTACAACAAAGCCTTAACTCTTGTAGAGGAAACACAAAGCACCAAAGGTTTTGCCATAGTACTCAATAACATTGCTACTATTCATATTAGGCAAGGCAATTACAAAAAAGCCTTAGGATACCTTTTTGATGCCCTTACAGCCGAAGAAAAACTAAAAAACCCAAACGGTATTGCCCAAGCGTATAACAATATTGGGGTGGTATATTACTATATTCAGGATTTCGATAAAACCACTTTTTACCTAACCGAAGCATTAAAAACACAAGAACAATTAGGAAATTTTGATGGACTAATAAATGGATATAATAACGTAGGGGCTATTTACGACTACCAAAAAAAATACGATGAGGCTATTACTTCCTATTCCAAAGGATTAGAAATTGCCAAGAAAATAAAAGATAAAAAAATGCAGGCTACCCAACTTTCTAATATTGCTTTAGCCTACAGTAATAAAAAGGAATTTTCCACTGCCGAAAGAATTTTTAACGAAGCCGTTGCGTTACGGCAAGAAATTAAAGACTATAATGGAGAGGCCTTTAGTTATCAAGCTTTTGGACAAATGTATTTGGAGAAAAAAAATTATTCAAAAGCAAAATTATATTTCGATAAAGGGATTGAAATTGCAGACCTTCGAGGCCTTAAAATAGTTAAGAAAGAAATTTTGGAAGCGTTGGTTACCTATGCTGAAGCACAATCAGATTATAAAAGTGCAAATGAGTACTTAAAACAGTTTTTGATAATTAAAGACTCCTTATTAAATGAAGAAAGTGCAAAGGCCATTGCAGAGATTGAAACCAAGTATGAAACCGAAAAAAAAGAAAAAGAAATTGTAGCGCAACGTGCCCAATTAGCTGAAAAAGACCTCGAAGTACGTCGTAAAAATACTTGGATTTATGGAGGATTTGGATTAGCCATCGTATTAGGATTACTAGGGTATTTGGTATACAATCAACAAAAATTAAAGAATCACCAATTACAAAAAGAAAGCGAACTTAAAGAAGCATTAGCCCGAATAGAAACCCAAAATAAATTGCAAGAGCAGCGATTGCGTATCTCAAGAGATTTACACGATAATATTGGCTCGCAACTCACTTTTATTATTTCCAGTCTCGATAATTTAAAATATGGTTTTCCAGATATGAAAGAAACTTTGGGGGATAAACTTTCGGGGATAAGTAGTTTTACTTCCCAAACCATTTATGAATTGCGAGATACTATCTGGGCCATGAACAAAAGTGAAATCTCTTTTGAAGACCTTCAGTCCCGTATTACTAATTTTATCAATCAAGCGCAAGCAGCTTCTTCCAGAGTTTTGTTTTCCTTTAATATCGATAAAGAGCACGATGAAGTATCTTATCTTACCTCTATACAAGGGATGAATATTTATAGAATCATTCAAGAAGCCGTTAATAATGCATTAAAATATGCCAATGCATCACAAATAAAAATCCATGTAGCTTCACAAAAAAATGAGATCACTATTGAAATTCAAGATAACGGAAAAGGTTTTTCAGAAGATAAAATTATACCGGGGAATGGTCTTATGAACATGAAAAAAAGGGCAAGTGACCTAGGGGGTAAAGTAAACATTCTATCTTCAATTAATAATGGCACCACTGTGAAATTAGTTCTTCCAATAATTTAATAAGGCAACTGCCGTATTGGATAGTAGTAAAAAAATAAAGTATTTTTATAAATACTAATCCAAGCCAAAAAAAGAATATGAGCCTCAAGATAGCCATTGTAGATGATAATTCGTTTCTCATTCATGCCATTAAAGAAAAGTTGTCTTTTTTTGAAGATATTATAGTAAAACACACCTCTTTAAATGGAAGTGAACTATTGGCAAAGCTTGAAGAAAATCATACTATCGATCTTATTTTAATGGATATTGAAATGCCGGTTTTAAATGGCATTGAAACCACTCAAGTGGTAAAACAAAAATATCCTCAAATAAAAATAATCATGCTCACCGCTTTTGATAATGATGAAAACATTTTTAATGCTATAAAAGCAGGAGCCGATGGTTATTTACTTAAAGAAATTAACCCAAAAGATTTATACAACGGTATCGTGGAAACCTTAAATGGGGGTGCGGCCATGAATCCATCTATAGCTTTAAAGACCTTAAAACTGCTCCGAAATCCACTTTCTATAGACAACGAAAAAGATAAAGAGGACATCTCATTAAGCAAACGCGAAGTTGAGGTATTAGAGCAATTAAGCGCAGGATTAAGTTATACTATTATTGCCGAAAACTTGTTTTTATCACCCAGTACGGTACGCAAACACATTGAAAATATCTATCAAAAACTACAGGTGCACAGCAAAATAGAAGCAGTACAAAAAGCGAAACGACACAATATTATATAAAAAATCCCCCTTTTGAAATACCTGTCGAAAACTTGTTTCGGTAAGAACTTAGGGGATGTTATTAACTCTTAAATTATAATCCAAAGGCAGACTTTACCTTATCCACATAATCCAACTTTTCCCAAGTAAACAATTCCACCTCCACTTTTTTATCCCCTCCGTTGGGTAAATTAAATGTTTTGGAAACCACTTCATTTTTACGTCCCATATGGCCATAAGCAGCAGTTTCAGAATACATTGGTTGTCTTAGTTTTAACCGTTTCTCAATCGCAGCTGGGCGCATGTCGAAAATTTCAGAAACTTTTTTGGCGATTTCACCATTGGTCAAATTTACTTTGGAAGTTCCGTAAGTATCTACAAAAATTCCCATAGGCTCTACCACACCAATAGCATAACTTACTTGTATTAATACTTCATCACAAAGTCCTGCGGCGACTAAGTTTTTTGCAATATGGCGGGTAGCATAAGCGGCAGAGCGATCTACTTTACTTGGATCTTTTCCGCTAAAAGCCCCACCTCCGTGTGCCCCTTTTCCACCATAAGTATCTACAATTATTTTTCTTCCTGTTAATCCCGTATCTCCATGGGGGCCACCAATAACAAACTTACCAGTTGGGTTAATATGGTATTTAATTTTGTCATTAAATAATTGCTGTAATTCAGGTTTCAGCTTTGCCTTAACTCTAGGAATAAGAATATTGATGATGTCACTTTTTATTTGGGCGAGCATGGCCGTTTCATCGCTATTAAAATCGTCATGTTGTGTTGAAACGACAATTGAGTCAATTCGAATGGGGGTATTATCGTCATTATATTCAATAGTCACTTGACTTTTGGAGTCGGGTCGTAGATACGGGATTTCCTTTTCTTCTCTACGTAATTCAGCTAATTCAAGTAAAATTTTATGAGATAAATCCAATGCTAGTGGCATATAGTTTTCGGTTTCCTTAGTAGCATACCCAAACATCATTCCTTGATCTCCTGCACCTTGTTCCTCTTTGTTAGCACGGTCCACACCACGATTAATATCATCACTTTGTTCGTGAATGGCAGAAAGTACCCCACATGAGTTTCCATCAAATTGATACTCTCCTTTGGTGTATCCTATTTTGTTAATAACATCTCGTGCAATTTTTTGTACATCGAGATATACACTCGATTTTACTTCTCCAGCCAAAACCACTTGTCCGGTTGTAACCAAGGTTTCACAAGCCACTTTTGAATTGGGATCGAAAGCCAAAAAATTATCGATTAATGCATCACTAATTTGGTCGGCTACTTTGTCGGGATGTCCTTCCGAAACGCTTTCGGAAGTAAATAAATATGCCATAATAAAAAAAATTTATATTTTTTAGGAAAACGTTTTACTGAAGCTGTAAAGGGAGTAATTACTGCCTTTAGCATTTTTTTGCGAGGTTGCAATCAGTCAAATCTTTCCTCTTAATTTCGCGCAAATGTACATATTTAAATAAAAATAGAAAAGTTATCTCGGCAAGCATTCTAAATAAAAAGTTCAAATTAATTTGGAGAAGTTAATTTTGTTTTTAAATATTTGCACTCATAAAGTTCAATAACTTACTGAAATGTTATCAAGAAAGGTGGAGGGATTAGACCCTTTGAAGCCTTAGCAACCCTTTGTTCTACAAAGAAGGTGCTACATTCTACACTGCTTTTTGCAGCTGATAGATAACGACAAACCCATTTTTTTCTAAAATGGTTTTTCAAATTTCTTTATAACATTTTTCTAGTAAATCCGCTTAAAAGCGTATTTGAATTTTTTGTTTTAATCTATTTATTAACTCAAAAAAATTAGAAAAATGAGTGCCACAAAAATTATCCATTCAGTTCCCAGCGACCCTTTAACGGGTGCTATTTCGGTACCAGTGTACCAAACATCTACTTTTATTCAAGAGGCTCCAGGGGTGAATAAAGGTTTCGATTATGCCAGAAGTAATAACCCTACTCGTAAGGCGCTAGAAGACCTTGTAGCTAAATTAGAAAACGGACATGCCAGTTTTGCCTTTGCCACGGGATTAGCAGCTATTGATTCTGTTTTAAAACTACTTTCCACGGGCGATGAAATTCTTGCTGTAGATGATATTTACGGGGGCGCCTATCGCTTATTTACACACGTGTACGAAAAATTTGGGATTAAAGTTCAGTATGTGGATACTACTGAAAGTAACAACGTAGCTGAAATGATTACTTCCAAAACCAAATTAGTTTGGATAGAATCCCCCACTAATCCCACCTTAAAAGTTTCAGATATTAAAGCCCTATCAACTATTGCGAAAAGTGTGGGAGCTTTGTTGGTGGTGGACAATACCTTTGCTTCGCCCATTGGGCAAAATCCAATCGATTTAGGAGCCGATATCGTTATCCATAGCGGCACTAAGTATATTGGAGGTCACTCCGATTTGGTAGCAGGTTTGGTCGTGAGCAAAACGAAAGAACTTTCCGAAAAAATAAAATTTGTTCAAAATGCTTCAGGAGGTGTGTTAGGGCCTTGGGATTGCTTTTTAACCATTCGAGGGATAGAAACCTTAGATTTACGTTTCAGAAAGCAATGTGAAAATGCCTTACAAGTAGCTTTGTTTTTAGAAAAGCATGAAGCAGTAGATCAGGTTTTTTACCCAGGTTTAAAAAATCATAAAAATCATGACATTGCCAAAAAACAACAAAATGGATTATTTGGAGGGGTGGTTTCTTTCACTTTAAAAAATGACACGCAAGAGGCTGCAATTACTTTCGTAACCAGTACAAAATATTTCAAATTAGCCGAAAGTTTGGGAGGCGTAAAAAGTTTGTTGTGCCACCCTGCACAGATGACGCACGCTTCCATTCCGAGGGAGAAACGGCTACAATCGGGGATTAAAGATTCATTAATTCGATTGTCCTGTGGTATTGAAGAAGCCGAAGATTTAATTTCAGATTTGCAACAAGCTTTCAAAAGTGTTTCAAAGGAATCTGAAGTTTTATTTGTATAAGTCGATATGGTATGAGCACAGAAATTTTAGAACAAACCAAGGCACTCATTAATTTGGGTGCCTTGAAGAAAAAGCAAATTAATATTGCGATTTTTGGCAGAGGAAATGTAGGCGGAAACCTTATAGATCAAATTTTTGAACGTAAAAATGAAATTGCTAGACGCAGGGATTTAAATTTAAATATCTTTTGTATTGCTAATTCCAAAAAGGTTTTATTGAGGAATCCTATAAATCAAGATTGGAAAGAGCAATTTTCAGAAAATAGTGAAGAAATTGGCTTGGAGGAGCTTGTAAATTATACTCAAACCCATCAATTAAAAAATTTAATTGCAATCGATAACACGGCATCTTCCCATTTTGTAAGGAATTATCCAACATTAATTGAAAATGGATTTCACTTAGTTTCTTCCAATAAAATTGCCAACACAGCAAGTTTGGATTTTTATCATGAACTACGTAGTTTGTTGGTTAAAAATGAAAAGGAATACCTATACGAAACCAATGTAGGTGCTGGATTACCATTAATTGATACCATTAAATTGCTACACCTATCTGGAGAAAATATTACTCGTATAAAAGGGGTGTTTTCGGGGTCTTTAAGTTATATTTTCAATACTTTTTCAGAAGAAAATGTTTCCTTTAGTTCGGTAATAAAAAAAGCCATGGATCTTGGTTTTACCGAACCCGATCCAAGGGAAGATTTATGTGGGAACGATGTGGCTAGAAAACTTCTTATCTTAGCAAGAGAATTGGATTTACACAATGAATTGGAAGACATATCCATTCAAAATTTAATTCCGAAGGAATTGAGAAAAGTAACGAAAGAAACATTTTTGCATAATTTGGAAGCTTTGGATGTGCCTTTTCAGATTAAAAAGAAGAATCTTCCAAAGGATTGTGTTTTGAGGTATGTGGGAGATTTACTTGGAGATTTATCAAAAGAAAACGGCGCCGTTTTGGATGTTAAACTCGTTTCAGTTTCAAAAAACAGTCCGTTAGGAAATTTAAAAGGGAGCGACTCATTGTTCGAAATTTATACCGAAAGTTATGGCAATCAGCCTATCGTCATCCAAGGTGCCGGGGCAGGAGCAAAAGTAACTGCCAGAGGCGTTTTTGGTGACATACTTCGGTTAAGCGATAAAATAAACTAAAATGAAAGTAACACTCAACAGAATCAACAACGATTATTTACTCGAAGGAAAAGGAGATAACAATATTTCTGTATTAATAGATAATAAAACCGAAGAAGGCGTTAAAGGTGCTAGTCCTATGGAATTGCTATTAATGGCAGTAGGCGGTTGCAACGCTATTGATATTATTTATGTATTGAAGAAGCAACGCCAAGTGGTCGATTCGTACAAAGTTGAGGTGGAAGGGACTCGCACCGAAGTCCGTGAAGCAAAACCCTTTGAAAGTATTCATGTTACTATCTTTTTAGAAGGCGATATTGTACCTGCAAAAGCAGTACGGGCAGCTTCCTTAAGTTTTGAGAAATATTGCTCCGTTTCCATTACTTTGGAGAAATCGGTGAAAATTACCTACGATGTTGTTTTAAATGGAACCAAACTCTAACTTTACCGTATGCTATCCCGAAAAACTAAATATGGACTTAAAGCATTAAGTTATCTTGCAAAAAGAGAGAACAATGAGCCCATTCAGATAGAAGTAATATCTAAAGCCGAAAATATCTCCTTAAAATTTTTGGAAAGCATCTTGCTTACACTAAAAAAAGCAGGATTTTTAGGTGCCAAAAAAGGGAAAGGAGGGGGGTATTATTTGCTTGAAAAAACCCGAAATACGCCTATAGCGGCATTTTATAGGGTGTTGGAAGGGCCTATTGCTTTGGTTCCGTGTGTAAGTCTAAATTTTTATGAAACTTGTGAAGATTGTCCCGATGAAGACTACTGTAGTGTCCATAATTTAATGATTAAAGTTAGAGACAATACACTTTCTATTCTTGAAAACACAACGCTTTCAGATTTTGTAACAAATCAAACATTGTAATTCCACTATTTTCTAAAATTTGTTTGTATTTTTGCATACCCTACTAATTAGATAGGATAATAATATGAATCAAATTACCCCTCAAAACATTTCTCTTTTTAACGAAAATGTTCGTTTTGAAGACCCTTTGGAAATTATTTCTTTTGCGTTGGAACAAGCAAAACGTCCTTTAATCACAACTAGTTTTGGACCCTATTCGGCAGCCTTACTTTCCGCTTGTAAAAAAGTAAAAAAAGACCTTCAGGTAATTTGGTGTGATACGGGTTACAATACTGTAGCGACGTATAAACATGCCAACTATTTAATTGAAAAACTTC
Source organism: Flavobacteriaceae bacterium (assembly GCA_041392205.1). Classification (GTDB taxonomy): domain Bacteria; phylum Bacteroidota; class Bacteroidia; order Flavobacteriales; family Flavobacteriaceae; genus Halomarinibacterium. The sequence goes on from JAWKMO010000007.1 coordinate 36,639, forward strand.
AGTTAAATATTGAGATTTTTAGTCCACAATACACCACTGCCTATATTAATACCCGTATGGGTTTGCCCGAAATAGACCATCCCAATCACCCTATTTTTTCTGAAAAAGTAAAACTAGAACCTTTTAATAGAGCTTTCAAAAAATACCAACCCGATGTTTGGTTTACCAACGTTCGAAAGGGGCAAACCGAACTTCGAAATGGATTGGATGTTTTTAGTTTTAGTAAAGAGGGCATTTTAAAGGTAAGTCCGTTTTATCACTATGATGATTCCGCTTTGGAAAAGTATATTATAGCAAACCATCTTCCGTTGGAATTTGATTATTATGATCCTGTAAAAGCATTGGAAAATCGTGAATGTGGAATCCATTTAAAATAATTTCTTTTGCAAAGAATTGGTAAAAACAATTTTATGCCTTTACTTTGCGCCAGTTCATACACTTTTTGAAACGTTATCAAGAAAGGTGGAGGGATTAGACCCTTTGAAGCCTTAGCAACCCTTTGTTATTAATAAAGAAGGTGCTACATTCTATCCTGAATTTACTTCGGGAATAGATAACAAAAACAAAGATTCTCTCTCTTTTTTTGATAGCTTATTTCAATGTCTAATTTAATAGACCTTACTTATATGCACATAATTGAAAAAATACTTAGAGAACGAATTTTAGTGCTTGATGGCGCCATGGGGACCATGTTGCAACGCTATCAATTTACCGAAGAAGATTTCCGGGGTGTCCGATTTAAAGATTTTCCTAAATCGGTAAAAGGGAACAACGATTTACTTTCCCTTACACAGCCACAAGCCATTGCAGAAGTGCACAAAAAATATTTTGAAGCGGGAGCCGATATTGTAGAAACCAATACTTTCTCTGGGACTACCATCGCTATGGCAGATTACGATATGCAAGATTTGGTGTACGAATTGAACTTTGAATCTGCTAAAATTGCCAAGCAAGTGGCCGAAGAATTTACCCAAAGAGAACCACACAAACCACGTTTTGTAGCAGGGGCTTTGGGACCCACCAATAAAACAGCGAGTTTGTCGCCAGACGTAAATGATCCAGGATTTAGAGCCATATCTTTTAACGAATTACGAATTGCATACAAACAACAGGCCGCAGCATTAATTGAGGGTGGGGTGGATCTCCTTTTGGTAGAAACCATTTTTGATACACTTAATGCTAAAGCCGCCCTTTTTGCCATTGAAGAACTTAAAGAAGAACGATCCCTTGATATTCCAGTGATGGTAAGTGGCACCATTACCGATGCTTCGGGAAGAACCCTTTCAGGCCAAACTGCAGAAGCTTTTTTAATTTCTATTTCACATATCCCTTTGCTAAGTGTAGGTTTTAATTGTGCCTTGGGAGCCAAACAATTAACGCCGCATTTGGAAGCGGTTTCCAATAGAACAAACTTAGCTATTTCAGCCTATCCTAATGCAGGATTGCCCAATGCTTTTGGGGAATATGATGAATCCCCCGAGCAAATGGCTAATCAAATTGAAGAATACTTGCAAAAACATTTGGTTAATATTATTGGTGGATGCTGTGGAACCACCCCGTCTCATATCAAGGCTATTGCAGAAGTTGCATCCAAATTTTCACCTAGATCCTTACCAAAATTGGAAACTGTCTTATGATGCCAACTAAACAAGACATACTGGATGCTTATAAAAGAGTAAAACCCTGGGTACATCGAACACCGGTGCTAACTTCATCGACCATTAATGAACTATCGGGAGCCTCTGTATTCTTTAAATGTGAAAATTTTCAGAAGATGGGAGCTTTTAAAATGAGGGGCGCTGTAAATGCCATTCAAAATCTATCGGAAGTACAAAAACAAAAAGGAGTGGTGACACATTCTTCGGGTAATTTTGGGCAAGCGATGGCATTGGCAGCAAAAAACCTTGGATTGAAAGCCTATGTGGTTATGCCAGAAAATGCACCTTTAGTAAAAAAAGAAGCAGTCGCTGGCTATGGCGCAGAAATTATTTTATGTGAATCAACTTTGGAAGCTAGAGAAGCGGCTTCAGAAAATATTGTACAAGCGCACGGAGCCACTTTTTTGCATCCTTCAAACGATATCAATGTAATTTTAGGAAATGCAACCGCCACTTTAGAATTACTCGTAGATTATCCTAATGTAGAGGTTGTAATAACGCCCGTAGGTGGTGGGGGTTTGTTGGCGGGTACGGCACTTTCGGCTCATTATTTCGGAAAAAATTGTAATACCTATGCAGGCGAGCCCTTACAGATGAATGATGCTTATCGTTCATTACAGTCTGGTAGTATTGAAACGAACAGTAATGCAACTACCCTGGCAGATGGTTTAAGAACGAACTTGGGGGATATAAATTTTCCTATTATTCAAAAATATGTTGATGGAATTGTTTGTGTGGAAGAAGATGAAATAAGGGAAACTATGAAACTTATTTGGGAACGAATGAAATTGGTTGTGGAACCATCTTCTGCAGTGGCTTTGGCAGCTGTACTAAAAGAAAAAGAAACCTTTAGGAATAAAAATATTGGAATTATTATTTCGGGAGGAAATGTGGATTTAAAAAAATTACCTTTTAATTAAAAGTGTCTCCTCGAGCGCAGTCGAGAGGTTAATATGGATATAAAAAATTCAAAATATTTAAAATTAAGTGGTTTAGAACCTCTGGTGATAACCCCCGAAAGTAATTTTATTAATGTAGGGGAACGTACTAACGTAGCGGGTTCGCGAATGTTTCTTCGACTCATCAAAGAAGAAAATTATGATGAGGCCTTAACCGTTGCTCGGCATCAAGTGGAAGGAGGGGCACAAATTATTGACGTAAATATGGACGATGGTCTTATAGACGGCAAAGAAGCCATGGTAAAGTTTCTTAATTTGGTGGTTGCCGAACCCGATATTTCCCGTGTGCCTATTATGATTGATAGCTCGAAATGGGAAATTATTGAAGCCGGCCTCCAAGTGGTACAAGGTAAATGTGTGGTAAATTCTATCAGTTTAAAAGAAGGAGAAGAAGAATTTCTTCGGCAAGCAAAACTCATAAAGCGTTACGGTGCTGCTGTTATTGTTATGGCTTTTGACGAAGTAGGCCAAGCCGATAATTATGAAAGAAGAATTGAAATTGCAAAACGTTCTTACAATTTGCTAGTCAATAAAATTCATTTTCCGCCAGAAGATATCATCTTCGATTTAAACATCTTTCCAGTAGCAACGGGAATGGACGAGCATAAACGCAATGCCCTCGATTTTATAGAAGCCACTCGTTGGGTTCGTAAAAATTTACCCTATTGTAGTGTAAGTGGCGGGGTGAGCAATGTGTCGTTCAGTTTTAGAGGGAATGATGTGGTTCGGGAAGCCATGCACTCGGTGTTTCTGTACCACGCCATTCAAGCGGGTATGAATATGGGCATTGTAAACCCAACTATGTTGGAAGTCTATGATGCTATTCCGAAGGATTTGCTAGAACGAGTAGAAGATGTCATGCTTAATAGAAGGGAAGACGCCACCGAACGATTGCTCGATTTTGCTGAAACGGTTAAAGGAACACGGGAAGAAAAGAAAACCGATTTATCTTGGCGAGAAGCGTCTTTACAAGACAGAATTACTCGTGCTTTAGTTAAAGGAATAGATGCTTTTATTACCGAAGATATGGAAGAAGCACGGAATGCTGTTTCCAAGCCTATAGAAGTAATTGAAGGCCATTTAATGATAGGGATGAATGTGGTAGGAGACCTCTTTGGAAGTGGAAAAATGTTTCTACCCCAAGTAGTGAAAAGTGCCCGAGTGATGAAAAAAGCAGTAGCTTATTTACTTCCATTTATCGAAGAAGAAAAATTAAAGAATCCTCAAATTGGTGACTCCAAAAGTGCAGGAAAAATCTTAATGGCAACCGTAAAAGGGGATGTTCACGATATTGGAAAAAACATTGTTTCGGTAGTATTGGCGTGTAATAATTATGAAATTATCGATTTGGGCGTCATGGTTCCACCCGAAAAAATCATAGCCACCGCTAAAGAACAAAATGTGGATGTAATTGGCTTAAGCGGATTAATTACCCCTTCGTTAGATGAAATGGTCTTTCTTGCCAAAGAAATGCAACGGCAAAACTTTAAAGTGCCCTTGTTAATAGGGGGTGCTACTACTAGTAAAGCCCACACAGCGGTAAAAATTGACCCAGAGTATGACCAAGCAGTAGTGCATGTTAATGATGCCTCGCGTGCCGTTACTGTGGTAGGAGATTTGCTTCAAAAAGAAAGAAAAGAAGCCTATAAAAAAGGGCTTAAGGAGGATTATAAAATCTTTAGGGAGGGGTTTAACAAAAGGCAACGTGTAAAGGATTATCTGGTTTTGGAAGAAGCTAGACAAAACAAATTTCAAATTAATTGGGACGCTTCAGAAATTGTAAAACCTAATAAGTTAGGAATTCAAGTAATTAAAGATTTAGATTTAATTCTTTTGAAACCCTTTATCGATTGGACTCCTTTTTTCCGAAGTTGGGAATTACATGGACGTTTTCCTGAAATTTTAAAAGATGAAGTTGTGGGGAAGCAAGCTTCAGAATTATATGAAGATGCGCAGCAAATGCTTCACAAAATCATTTCAGAAAAACGATTACAAGCCAAAGCTATTTTTGGGCTTTTTGAAGCCAACTCTATTAATGATGATGACATTGAAGTGACTGTCAGTTCGAGCGCAGTCGAGAACTACATTTTCAGAACCCTTCGTCAACAAAGTAAAAAAGCCGATGGAAGACCCAATATTGCCTTGGCGGATTTTGTGGCTCCAAAAGAAACGGGGATTCAGGATTATATAGGTTGCTTTTGCGTCTCAGTAGGTTTTGGTGCTGAGGAATTAGCGAATCAATTTGAAAAACAACACGACGATTATAGTTCTATTATGGTGAAAGCTTTGGCAGACCGCTTAGCGGAAGCCTTTGCAGAATACCTTCACAAAGAAGTGCGAACAAAACATTGGGGCTATGCTAACCATGAAAACCTCTCTAACGAACAATTGATAGCCGAAAGCTATAAAGGAATCCGTCCGGCACCGGGATACCCCGCCTGTCCCGATCATTTAGAAAAATTAACCATTTGGGAAGTTTTACAAGTGAAAGAAACTATTGGGGTTACACTAACCGAAAGTTTAGCCATGTGGCCAGCAGCATCGGTTTCGGGCTATTATTTTGGAAACTCAGAAGCACGGTATTTTGGTTTAGGAAAAATAAAAGAAGATCAAGTGGCAGATTTTACCCAACGAAAAAACATATCATTAACGGAAGCTACAAAATGGCTTCAAACCAATATTGCAGACTAAATGAAGGTTACAGAACACATTGAAAAAGCTAAGGGAAAAACACAATTTTCCTTCGAAATATTACCGCCTTTAAAAGGGCAAAATATTCAATCCATCTTTGATGGAATCGATCCTCTTATGGAGTTTAACCCCCCTTTTATTGATGTTACTTATCATCGGGAGGAATATGTATATAAAGAACTGGAAAATGGATTGCTTCAAAAGCAAGTGGTTCGAAAGCGCCCGGGTACTGTTGGGATTTGCGCAGCCATTCAAAATAAGTATGAGGTCGATGCCATACCTCATATATTGTGTGGTGGTTTCAGTAAAGAAGATACAGAAAATTTTCTCATCGATTTAGGGTTTTTGGGCATAGATAATGTCATGGCACTCCGTGGAGATGCTGTAAAAAGTGAAACCTATTTTACCCCTCAAAAAGATGGACACCACTATGCAAGTCAGTTGGTTTCACAAATTTCCGATTTAAATAATGGTAAGTACTTAGAAGAAGAACTTCAAAACACAGCCCCAACTAATTTTTGTATTGGAGTTGCTGGCTATCCCGAAAAGCATTTGGAAGCCCCCAGCATGGATAGCGACCTTTATTTTCTGAAAAAGAAAATTGCCAAAGGAGCAACCTACATTGTGACACAGATGTTTTTTGATAATACAAAATTCTTCAGTTTTGTAGATAAATGTAGAAAAGAAGGAATTACGGTACCCATTATTCCAGGTTTAAAGCCATTAGTAACTAAAAAGCAACTCAATTTAATTCCGCATCGATTTAATGTAGACCTGCCAGATGATTTAATTATGGAGGTAGTAAAATGCAAGGACAATGAGGCTGTGAACCAAGTTGGAATAGAATGGTGCATTAACCAAAGTAAGGAATTAGTAAAAAAGGGAGTACCCGTGCTCCATTATTATTCTATGGGGAAAAGTAACAATATTAAGAAAATTGCTTCAGAAATATTTTAATTAATCCTTCGTTTCTACTATGGGTTCCTGCACATAAATTTAATAAAGTGTATTTCCAATTAATTTATTTATCCCACGGTTAAGGTTAGGGAATATGGAAGCAGGAAGTATTCTTTATTTGCCCTTTATTTTTTGAAGATTAATGTATATTTACGGCTTCTTAAAAGCTATGAGAAATTTTCTGTGTCGGTTTATTTTTATATGGGTTGCTCAAACGATATTGGGGCAACAAAATGAAATAAAGCCCTTCTCCCTAGAAGCCGATTATTTTTATGGAAATATTATTGAGCACAATCCCGATATCTCTCATTTAATTACCGATTTTCCCAACGGATTTTGGCTTTCTTATAATCGAAAAACTTATGGTTGGAACGAATGGGAAGGAAGATACAATTATCCCGATTGGGGCTTTACATTTTCGTATCAAGATTTAAAGAATCCATTTCTTGGAGAAAATTACGGGTTATATGGACATTTTAATTGGTATTTTTTAAATCGATATTTAAGAGTTACAGTAGGGCAAGGAGTGGCTTATGCCAGTAATCCGTACCACCCAGACACCAATTATGAAAATAGTGCTTATGGAAGTCGGTTGTTGAGTTCTACGTTTGTTAAAGCTGGTTTTGTAAAGGAAAATATTATTGACGGTTTGGGAGTCCAGTTAGGATTGGGTGTTTTACACTACTCTAATGCCAATTTTAAAGCCCCTAATAATAGTACTAATACATTTTTTGCGAGTGCTGGATTAAGCTATCAATTCGATGCTATCAATTTCCCAACAAGAATTCCAGTAGGTTCTTGGAGAAGCACTAACTATGCCGAAAGAATTCATTATAATGCCGTGTTTAGAACAGGCGTTAACGAAGCCGATGTTAATGGTCTTGGTCAATATCCTTTTTATACTTTTTCATTTTTTGCAGACAAACGTATTAATTACAAAAGCACCTTTCAAGCAGGAGTAGATGTGTATTTTTCATATTTTTTGATTCACTTAATCCGTTATCGTGAAATTGCCTATCCTAGTGAGGGACTAACAGGAGATGAGGATTATAGAAGAGTGGGAGTATTTATTGGCCACGAACTTCGGTTTAATAAAGTAGCATTTGTTTCACAATTAGGAAGGTATGTGTATTGGCCTTATGAATTTGAAAATATACTTTATAATAGATTAGGTTTAAAACGTTATATGTTTAATGATAAGGTTTTTTTTGTAGTAACTGTGAAAGCACATTGGGCAAAAGCAGAAGCTGTTGAATTTGGTCTTGGTGTAAGACTTTAAAATGTTGCGATGAGATATTTAATTGTAATACCATTATTGTTTCTTTTAGGATGTGATTCTGAAAACGCTCCAGATTGTTTCCAAGCTTATGGAGATAGTATAGACACTGTTTATGAAGTTGAAGATTTTAATAGAATTATTATTTGGGATAGAGTTAAATTAGTGTTAGTTGAAGGCCCCGAAAAACGAGTCATGGTAAGAACAGGGAGTAATCTTTTAAATGAAATAAGAGTTCGTGTAGAAGATAGTATCCTAAAAGTAAGCGATAGAAACAGCTGTAACTTTGTGAGGGATTACGATAATGTAACAACCGTATTTGTGACAGCTCCAGTAGACACCCTCCAAATTAGAAGTAGTTCCGGTTTAACGGTTGAAAATATTGGAAGAATAACCAACGAAAAACTTATTCTAATTTCTGAAGATGGGAATGAAGAAGATGAATTTCATATAGATGGAGATTTTAATCTCAATAATATTGATGTAGAAACCATATCGGTCCTTGCCAATGGCTTAAGTACTTTTAGACTGCAAGGAACGACCGTTTCTGCTTCCTATAGTTTGTTTGATGGGGATGCCAGAGTGGAAGCAGAAAACCTAATTACCAAAGACGTTTTGGTAAACCATAAAAGTACCAATAAAATTATTTGCTATCCAGTTTCTTCTATACGAGGTATTATTGTGGGTTTGGGAGATGTTATTGCAAAAAATCGCCCTCCCATAGTAGAAGTAGATGAACGTTTTCAAGGACGTCTTATTTTTGAGTAGTGAGCTCAATAAATAGTTTCTCAAGAGAAGTGTTTTTTTGATGTAATTGAAGAATTTTTAACCCATTATCATGGGCAAAATCAAATACGTTACTGCGCATATCTTCTTCTGTAGTAAAATGTAAATGGTATAAAAAACCCTCTATGTTTTCCACTTTTTTTAGTGACTTTATTTTTTGAAGTGCTACTTCTTCAACGCGATAATCAAATTCCACTTCAATAATTTGCACTTTATTTTTGGAGATTTCTTTTAAAGGAGAATCTAAAACAATCTTACCTTTATGAAGGATAATTACTCGATCACAAATCGCCTCAACTTCCTGCATAATATGTGTGGAAAGCAAAACCGTTTTTTCTTTTCCAACGTTTTTAATGAGTTCTCGTATTTCAATTAATTGGTTTGGGTCTAGGCCGGTGGTGGGTTCATCCAAAATTAAAACGTCAGGATTGTGTAACAGCGCATTTGCCAGTCCAACACGTTGGCGATACCCTTTAGATAATTGCTGAATTTTTTTATGAGCTTCTGTTTGAAGCCCCGTTTTTTCAACAACGATATCAATTTCTTTTTTTGAAACACCATATACTTCCGCATTAAAAGAAAGGTACTCTTTTACATACATATCCAAGTATAAAGGATTATGTTCAGCTAGATAGCCAATACTTTTTTGTACCGCCTTAGCTTCCTTTTCTACTGAAAATCCATTGACAGTTGCAGAACCTTCAGAGCAAGACAAATACGTGGTCAAAATTTTCATCAGCGTAGATTTTCCAGCGCCATTAGGGCCCAAAAAACCAACAATTTCACCTTTCTTAATAGTAAACGAAACCTTATCTAGAGCCTTTTGGCTTCCGTAGGTTTTGGAAATATTATTGACTTCTATGGACATGGTTTTTAAAAAGGTAAAGCTACACAAATAAAAAAACGCAAAAAAGATTTTGTTGTTATAAAGTATTGTTTACTTTAGCAAATACAAAGAAGACAATGAACACATTTTTTACCTATTTCAACTTTTGGTTTTTTTACTTTACAAGTAAAACCCGGGTTGTATTGTAATTAATGATAACAATATAAAATAGAAAAACCCGGAACTTGTTTCTGGGTTTTTTTATACAACCCTTTTTAAATTGAAAATTATGAAAATTGCAATCCAAGGTATTGAAGGCTCTTTCCACGATGAAGCGGTACAAAAGTTATTTCCCAACCAATCAGTAGATTTGGTCATGTGTGACACCTTTGATGGGGTAACCCAAAGTGTGAAAAATAAAAAAGCAGATTTTGGAGTTATTGCTATTGAAAATACCCTAACGGGTTCACTTTTGCCGAATTATAACTTGGTGGAAAAAGGAGATTTTGAAATTATGGAGGAAGTTTTTCTCAACATTCAAATGTATTTAATGGCACTTGAGACCGAATCTATCATCGATATTTTTGAAGTGCATTCGCATCCCGTAGCCTTGCTTCAATGTAGAGAATATCTAAGAAAGTTTCCACCACAGTTTAAAATTATTGAAGGCAATGATACCGCAAGTGAAGCCAAACGCATACGTGAAAATAACTTAAAAGGAGTGGCTGCTATTGCAGGTAAACAAGTGGCAGAGCGTTTTGGATTAAAAATTTTGGATAGCAATATTCAAGATATGAAAGAAAATCAAACACGTTTTGTTTTAATAGGGAATAAAGGTACTGCAGTAAACAAAAAGCCCATTAACAAAGCTTCTATTCGCTTTCAATTGGGACACGAGGTCGGGACTTTAAGTAGTGCCCTTCAAATTATGGCGTCTCATGATATTAATCTTACCAAAATTCAATCGCTTCCGGTAGTAGACACTCCTTGGCGTTATGCATTTTTTGTGGATGTCACATTTACCAATCCTCAAAATTTTCACGATACCATTTCAGAATTAGAACCCTTTGTAAAGAATTTCAAAATTTTAGGGACCTATGCCCAAAACAAAGAAAATGTTCCTAGTGCGCTTTTAAAAATGTAGTTATGAAATGCCCATTAACAAATTTTACAAACCCGCCGAAGATATAAAAAAGGGCATTGCATCTTCTGCTTTATCGAATATTATATACAGATGAATAATAAAAAGGAATTAAGAAGTTGGTTGGATGCTATGAATTTGTCACATCCTTTAGTCATAGCAGGACCTTGTAGTGCCGAAACCGAAACACAAGTGCTAAAAATTGCTCATGAATTAAAAAATACAGACGCTACGGTGTTGCGTGCTGGAATTTGGAAGCCTCGTACTCGTCCAGGCGGATTTGAAGGGGTAGGAGCATTGGGGTTAAAATGGCTGCAAAAAGCAAAAGAAGAAACAGGAATGTTAACTACTACCGAAGTTGCCAATGCTAATCATGTGGATTTAGCATTGCAACACGACGTAGATATTCTTTGGGTTGGGGCACGTTCTACCGTATCGCCTTTTATTGTGCAAGAAATTGCCGATGCATTAAAAGGAACCGATAAAATTGTCCTTGTCAAAAACCCAGTCAACCCCGATTTATCACTTTGGTTGGGAGCTGTAGAACGTTTTTACAGTGCCAACGTTAAGAACTTAGGGGTCATCCATCGCGGATTTTCTACCTACGAAAAAACCAAATACCGTAACAATCCTGAGTGGCAAATAGCGATCGATTTACAAAACCGTTTTCCAGATTTGCCCCTTATTTTAGATCCGTCGCACATTGCAGGAAGAAGGGATATTATTTTCGATTTGTGTCAAACCGCTCTAGATTTAAATTACGATGGACTCATGATAGAAACCCACTACGACCCCGATAATGCTTGGAGTGATGCGGCACAACAAATTACACCAGAAACCTTAAAGCAAATGACTATTGATTTGCGTATTCGAAAAGAGGAAGGGGATGCCGTAGAGTTTAAAAATACCTTGGCTACGCTTAGAACCAAAATAGATGTAATCGATAATCAATTACTTGAGATTTTAGGAAAACGAATGAAAATTGCCGATGCTATTGGAGAGTTAAAACGAAAAAATAATGTAGCCATTCTTCAGTCGAAACGATGGAATGAAATTTTGGGCAAAATGATTTTGGAAGGGGAAGAACATCATTTAAGCGAAGAATTTATTCTTCGTTTATATAAAGCCATTCACCAAGAATCCATTAACCATCAAAATAAAATTGTTTCACAACAAGAAAAAAGCCTGCAATAGCAGGCTTTTTTTAATGAGAAATTATTGTTTTGCTCTTTTAAAGATGTATCGAGTTACATAAATACCATTGTCATCGCCTTTTCCTCCATAACTTTCAACACCACTATTTACAAAAGCGAGTTCCCAACCTTCTTCTGCCATAGTATTTATTTTTGACATAACTAATGCATCATTAGCTGCAATGTTTTGAAAACGAATTCCACCAAGGTTGAAGAAATTTAATAGTTTGGTTTCGTCAAAACCTTTTACACGAATATCGCCACGATCACTTTTGTTTCGTTCATCATCTTCTTCAGAACGCGTGGTTGTAAACTCTTTATAATCTCTTGTTTCATTGGCAGAAATCATTCTTGAACGCCCCAATCCGTTAGGAATGATAGATTCAATAACCGTAACAATAGAATACTCGTAAGTTTGTGAATTACTTGTCGTAGAAAAAGCAACTATAACAAGTGCTGCAAGGATAAATTTTTTCATAAGGAGTGTTTTTTGATTTTTACGCTCGCTAAAATAGAATAAACCATTCAGAAATAAACTTTTTTTCAGATTTTTGCCAATAATGAAAGGACTTGTCTATAAATCTACCGGTAGTTGGTATCACGTAAAAGCACAAAATGGTGTTTTTTACGAATGCCGAATTAAGGGGAAGTTTCGTATGGAAGGGATAAAGAGTACTAATCCCGTGGCCGTAGGGGATAAGGTTTCTTTTGAAATTGAAAAAAAGGGAGACGAAACCATTGGAATTATTAATGAAATTGAGGCGCGAGACAATTATATTATCCGTAAATCGGTCAATCTTTCCAAACAAACGCATATTATTGCTGCCAATATAGACATTGCTTTTTTGTTGGTTACCCTCAACAACCCACCTACATTTACCACGTTTATCGATCGGTTTTTAGTGACCGCAGAGGCCTATCATGTAAAAGCAGTGATACTTTTTAATAAAATTGACACCTACCAAGAGGAAGCTCTTCTGGAAGTGAAATATTTGGCTTCATTATACCGAAAAATTGGTTATGAATGTATAGGTATTTCAGCAAAAACAGGGAAGAATATAGATAAAGTAAAAGAAATGATGAAACACCATATAACGATGTTTTCGGGACATAGTGGTGTGGGAAAATCAACTTTAGTAAATGCTTTAGAGCCTAGTTTAAATTTAAAAACCTCCGAAATTTCAGAGCAACATTTGCAAGGGCAACACACCACCACTTTTGCCGAAATGTTTGATCTATCTTTTGATGCCCAAATCATAGATACTCCAGGAATAAAAGGTTTTGGAGTGGTGGAAATGGAAAAAGAGGAAATAGGAGATTATTTCCCAGAATTTTTTGCATTAAAAAAAGATTGTAAATTTCATAATTGTTTGCATCTCGAGGAGCCTAAATGTGCGGTCAAAGAGGCGCTGGAGAAAGACGAAATAGCTTGGTCTCGCTACAAAAGTTATTTGCAAATTTTGGAAGGTGAAGAAGAGCATTATCGAAAAGACATATACAGTAAAGAATGAGGGTCGTTATTCAAAGAGTAAAGGAAGCTTCGGTAACAGTAGAAGGAAAAATAATTTCAAAAATTAAAACGGGTTTTCTTATATTGCTCGGCATTGAAAATGAAGACACGCAAGAAGATATTGAATGGTTAAGTAAGAAGATTGTTCAACTGCGGGTTTTCTCAGATGCAAACCATGCTATGAATCATTCATTACTAGAAATACAAGGGGAAGTATTGGTGGTAAGTCAATTCACATTACACGCTAGTACTAAAAAGGGAAATAGACCTTCCTTCATAAAAGCGGCACGTCCTGAGGTCGCTATACCCCTTTACGAAAAATTTATTGAACAACTTGAAAGGGATTGTAACCAAAAAGTTGCTACCGGGCAGTTTGGAGCTATGATGGAAGTTGCTTTAATAAATGATGGGCCGGTTACTATTATTATAGATTCAAAAAATAGAGAGTGAAACAAATTAGCATCTTAGTACTTCTTTTTGCAATGGGCATTTTAAATGCGCAGGAATATCCTATTAAAGATATAAATCCATTGCTTAAAGTGGGTGTAAATGGGGTAATTCGAAAAAATGATACTCAAATTTGGCTTCATAATTACAATTCTATGACGATAGAGGATAAAATGGTTGTCACTGTTTTTAATCAGAAGGTCATGGAAGATCTATACTTTTATGTTCCTTATGATAGCTATGATAGTGTTAAAGAATATCACGCTTATATCTACAATGAGCAAGGTGAAAAAGTGAAAACTTTTAAGAAAAAAGATTTTTTAGATTTAAGTGCCGCTGGAAATAATTTATATTCAGATGATAGAGTAATTTTATTGAAACTTACACCAACTTTTTATCCTTTTACTATTGAGTTTTATTACCAAAAACACACTTCTTCTACAGCGTTTATACCTCCTTTTATACCCTACGCATACTCTGGCATGAGCATAGAAATGGCATCCTACACCCTTTATAATGAAAAAGAAATTCCAATTTTTTCAAAAAAAGAAAACTTTGAAAATTATACTATTCGTGTGGAAGAGAGTCCCCAGAAATATCATTTTGCCGTAAAAACCCTACCCCCCATCATAAATGAAGAATTAAGTCCTACTTACCGCGAATTTATGCCTTGGGCAAGGTTTGTTCCTGAAAAATTTCAATTGAAGGGAGAAACGACACAAATCAATTCTTGGGAACAATTTGCAAGATGGTATAGAGAGAGTTTGTTAATGGATAGAGACGTTCTTAATGATAATACAATTGCTCAAGTGAAACAATTAGTTGCAGGAATTGAAGATCCTAAGTTGAAAGCAAAAGCTATTTACGAATATATGCAACAAAAAACCCGGTATATAAGTGTACAAATTGGCATTGGTGGCTGGCAACCTTTTCCTGCAAAAGAGGTTGACAAATTGGGGTATGGAGATTGTAAAGGATTAACAAACTATACCAAAGCACTACTAAAAACCCAAGGGATAGATTCGTATTATACTCTTGTGGAAGCCGGTCCTAACGGTTTGGATATAGATGAAAACTTTGTCGCTCAACAAGGAAATCATGCTATTTTATCTGTTCCTTTTGAAGATGAATGGATATTTCTAGAATGTACCAGTCAGGATTTACCTTTTAATTTTTTGGGAACTTTTACCGATGATCGAAAAGTACTCATGATTACACCCGAGGGAGGAATTTTCCAAAAAACACATACCTATACCCCCGAAATGAACCGTCAAATTACAAAAGTGAGTGCTATTATGGGTGAGGATTTTATCTTGAGGGGTCAGGTAGAAAGTAATTCGCATGGCTTAAAATATTATGAAATCTATGGCCTCGAGCAGCAAACTGAGAAGGAAAAAGAACTTCACTACAAAGATAAACTGAACTTTCATAATGGGTTAACAATAGAGGGAATTAAATTACAAAATGATAAGGACCAGATTAATTTCACTGAAAAATTAAATTTTGTAAGCCCATCTTACATTACAAAAGCTGGAGACAAAATGTTACTTAATCCTAATCTTTATAGCCGAATAATTGATTTACCTAAAAAGGATAGTAAAAGAATATTGCCATTAGAAATACGCCGAGGGTATTCCTATCATGATGAAATCCTATTGCAATTACCCGAAAATTATTCTTTAGATGCTGTTTTTGAACCGTTTCAACTTACCACCGATTTTGGAACTTACACCATTAATTTAACAGTTAACGGAAACAGCGTGACTTACAAAAGAGATTTAGTATTGCAATCCGGTAGATGGTCTAAGGAACGTTATAATGACTATGTAGAATTTATAAAAGAAATAGTAAAAAAAGATAAATCCAAAATTGTATTAAAACCCATTTAATAATATGAACCAATCGTATCAAAATTTTAGCTTTCTATCCAATAGAAGATTTGTAATTATCACTTTTTCATTCCTTTTTTCATTGCCGCTTTTCTCTCAGGATTTCAGATTTGGGAAAGTAAGTAAAGAAGAACTTTTAGAAACTCAACATCCCACTTTTCCAGAGAGTAATGCAGCAGTGCTTTATCGAGAAATTAAAAGTCATTTTGACTACAATCAAGACGATGGTTTTTATGTTATTACGAATGTTTTTGAACGAATAAAAATTTATAAGAAAGAAGGATTTGAGTGGGGAAATGTAGCGCTCGATTTGTACGATGAATCTAACCGATCTAGGGAAGATATAAGTAGTATAAAAGGATATACCTATACACTTGCCGCTAATGGAAAAATTGAAGAAACCAAATTAGGTAGGGATGGTATTTTTGAAGAAAAACAAAGCAAATACCGCAAAACGTATAAGTTTGCCATGCCAGCCCTCAAAGAAGGATGTGTGATTGAATATGAATACACCATGAAATCTCCTTTAATTGGAAGCATAGACACCTATCGATTTCAGGAAACTATTCCTGTGAATAATGTCTTGGTAGATTTTAGAACTCCCGAATATCTAAACTATAAAAATCACCGAAGAGGCTGGATATTTTATGAGGTAAAGCAGGATAGTAGAGAAAGATCCCTCGATTACATTTATACAAGATCGGCTTTAG
Source organism: Flavobacteriaceae bacterium (assembly GCA_041392205.1). Classification (GTDB taxonomy): domain Bacteria; phylum Bacteroidota; class Bacteroidia; order Flavobacteriales; family Flavobacteriaceae; genus Halomarinibacterium. The sequence goes on from JAWKMO010000007.1 coordinate 52,682, forward strand.
AAACAAACAGGGCAGTTGCTTCAAATGAAAAGCAAACCATTAAATTTAAAGAAAATAGCTATCGGGTTGAGTTAAATGGAGTCGAGCCAATTATTGAGGAATCCTATTCTGGAAATTTAGATAATTATACCTCTTCTATAACTTTTGAATTAGAGTTTACTCGTTTTCCTAATTCCCCATTTAAAATGTATGCTACCAATTGGGAAGCAGTGACCAAATCTATTTATGAGTCCGATGCCTTTGGAGGGCAATTAGATAAACGTAAATATTTTGAAGAAGACCTGGATAAAGAAATAGCAAGTGCATTAAACCAAAAAGAAAGGGCAATTAAGGTTTTTGAATTTGTAAAGCAGAAAATGAATTGGAACAAATACATAGGGGTTGTTTGTGATGATGGGGTAAAAGAAGCGTATAAAAGCGGCATAGGAAGTGTGGCAGAAATTAACTTGATGCTTACCGCCATGCTTCGCCATGCAGGGTTTAAATCCAACCCCATAATATTAAGTACAAAAGATAACGGAATTCCCATATTTCCCACCCGAAGCGGATTTAATTATGTGATTTCTTCAGTTGAACTTCCCGATGGACTATTACTCTTGGATGCTAGCAATAAAAATGCAATTCCAAATGTTTTGGATGAAAAATTACTCAATTGGCAAGGAGTGATGCTTTGGGAAAGTGGGGCTTCAAATTGGGTGCCACTGCAATCACAAGAAAAAAGCCAAGCGGCCTATTTATGCAATGCAAAAATAAATGAAGCTCTTGAGCTTGAAGGGGATATTAAAGCACAATATACGGCTAATAATGCGCTTTCAAAAAGAGAAGAATTTAAAGGACTTACCATTGCAGACGCCACTAGTAAATTGGATTATAAAAATGTTCAAATTTCAAACCTTGAATTTTCTGAAATGGACAATCCCTACCAACCCTTAAAAATGTCTTATAATTTTGTAGCTTCCGATTATATTGAAGAAATAAACAGCGAATATTACTTTAGTCCTTTGGCATTTTTGGCAATGAATGAAAATCCATTTAAACTCAATGACAGAAAATATCCCATTGAATATGGATATGCACAAATTGATAAAGTTATTTTTTCTATAGAAATTCCAGAAGGATACCAAGTAAAAAGCTTACCCCAAAACACTAATTTAATAGTGGGTGAGAACGATTATGAGTTTAAATATTTAGTTTCCCAGAGAGGTAATTTTATTCAGCTAATGATGAATTTTGGAATCAACAATGCAAGTGAAGCAGCAGAGAACTATCAAACCCTAAAAGATTTCTATCAAACCATAGTTGATAAAGAAAAAGAAAAAATTGTTTTATCAAAACTGTAATAATGAATCTTCAAAACGCTCAAAAACTAGTTGACGATTGGATTAAAGAACATGGGGTTCGTTACTTTAATGAATTGACCAATATGGCACAACTTACCGAAGAAGTAGGCGAAGTAGCTCGTATTATTGCTCGAAGGTATGGAGAGCAAAGTGAAAAAGAGAGCGATAAAGAAAAAGATTTGGGAGAAGAACTGGCCGATGTGGTTTTTGTCGTTTTATGTCTTGCCAACCAAACGGGAGTTGACTTACAAGCAGCCTTCGAAAAAAAAATGGAGGAGAAAACCCAACGCGACCATGACCGTCACCATAGTAATCAAAAACTAAAATAAAATGTTCAAAAAAATAATACACCATAAAGGTTTTTGGAGATCGGTAGTTTCATTGGCAATAGCATTTGCCTTGTTATTTTGTATTTTTAAGTGGGTTATTGAAGGATTTAGTTTTGCCTTTATTAGCCAAAACAATCCCTACTTGTTTTTACTTTCTATTGCGTTAGGCGGATTTATTTATGGTTTTTTTGTTACCTACGGAAAATTTTGGAGAAAACTGAAAGAGCAACAGCAGTAATTTGAAGGCTATTTTACATCATACGAAGCTCCCTAATAAAGCATTTCAAATTCCCATAACGGGTTCAAAAAGTGAATCGAATAGATTGCTAATACTGCAGGCTTTATATCCAAGTATTGCAATTGAAAACCTTTCTGAAAGCGACGATACAAAGTATCTTCAAAAGGCTTTAATTTCGCAAGAAAGTGTTGTTGATATTCATCATGCGGGTACTGCCATGCGTTTTTTAACATCCTATTTTGCCTGCAAAGAAAACTCTGATGTAATCCTAACAGGAAGCCAAAGAATGCAAGAACGCCCTATTGGAATTTTGGTGGAGGCGCTGCGAGAATTAGGTGCCACTATTCAATATGTAAAAAAAGAGGGTTACCCGCCTTTAAAAATTAAAGGAAAAAAAATTACGAATCATCAAGTTTCTATTGCTGCCCATACAAGCAGTCAATACATTTCGGCCCTCATGTTAATAGCGCCTTCCCTACCTAACGGATTAACCCTACAATTGGAGGGGAAAGTAACTTCTGTACCGTATCTAAAAATGACATTGTCTTTACTAAATCAACTTGGTATTGAGGGTAATTTTTCGGAAAATACAATTCAAATTTTTAATAAAAAGGGATTCACAAAACAAAGTGTTACTGTCGAATCTGATTGGAGTTCAGCCTCCTATTTTTACAGTATTGTGGCCCTATCAGATGCAGCGGAAATCACATTAAAAAGTTATAGGAACCCTAGTTTACAAGGAGACGCACTACTATCAGAAATCTATAAAAGTTTGGGAGTAAAAACGGATTTTTTTCCGAAGGAAAATGCCATAAAACTGTCAAAAAGCAATCAAGAATTGTCCAAAAAAATCAATTTTAATTTAGAAAATACCCCAGATATAGCGCAAACCCTAGCGGTAACTTGCTTTGGGTTAGGTTTAGGCTGTGAGCTTACTGGGTTACATACCTTAAAAATTAAAGAAACCGATAGACTTTTGGCCTTAAAAATAGAATTAGAAAAATTAGGAGCTTCGGTATCCATTACTAAAGATACACTTCATTTAGAACCTTCAAATACGATTATTAAGGATATTTCCATAGCTACGTATAACGATCACCGTATGGCCATGGCATTTGCTCCTTTAGCCTTAAAAAAATCATTACAAATTGAGGATTGTGAAGTGGTTTCAAAATCGTACCCAAGCTTCTGGGAAGACCTTCAAAAAATAGGATTTTCCATTCAATTTCAATAATAAATTAGCTTTTACTTGACAACCCCTATCTGGAGGTTGTATATTTGCCGCTTCAAAAATAAAAGCCATCACTATGGGAATGAAATTATCCAATTTTAACTTTAACCTACCTAACGAATTACTAGCAGAATACCCAGCACCCAATAGGGACGATGCTCGATTAATGGTTTTGGATCGAAAGACAAAAACGATTGAACACAAAATGTTTAAGGATTTAATAGATTATTTTAATGAAGAGGACGTATTGGTACTTAACAATACAAAAGTTTTTCCTGCAAGACTCTTTGGTAATAAAGAAAAAACCGGCGCTCGTATAGAAGTTTTTTTATTACGCGAATTAAATTCCGAAACCCGTCTTTGGGATGTTTTGGTAGATCCAGCCCGTAAAATTAGAATTGGAAACAAACTCTATTTTGGCAACGACGAATCCCTAGTAGCTGAGGTAATAGATAATACTACCTCTCGTGGAAGAACGCTACGATTCCTTTTTGATGGATCCTACGAGGAATTTAGAAATAAACTTACGGAGTTAGGAGAAACCCCCCTCCCAAAATATATTAAAAGAGAGGTTGAACCAGAAGATGCAGAGCGATATCAAACCATATTTGCCAAAAATGAAGGAGCTGTTGCAGCACCTACCGCCGGGCTTCACTTTTCTAAACACCTAATGAAACGCTTAGAGATTAAAGGAGTTAATTTTGCGGAAGTAACACTTCATGTAGGATTGGGAACTTTTAGTCCAGTGGAAGTAGAAGATCTTTCAAAACACAAAATGGATTCAGAAGAGATGATGATAGGGCCAGATGCAGTAGCTACCATTAACAAAGGAATTCAAAATAAAAAAAGAATTTGTGCTGTAGGGACCACGGTCATGCGAACATTAGAAAGTTCTGTTTCCTCTGGAGCAACTTTAAATCCGTATGTAGGTTGGACCAATAAATTTATTTTCCCTCCCCATGATTTTAGTATTGCCAATGCCATGGTGACCAATTTTCACACTCCAAAATCAACATTGCTAATGATGGTGTCTGCTTTTGCAGGGCACGATTTTATAAAACAAGCTTACGCCGAAGCAATAAAAGAAAAATACCGTTTTTATACCTATGGAGACGCTATGTTAATTATATAAGGGCGATTTAAAATCGACTTCTATAAAAAGCCCTATTTTAATAGGGCTTTTTATTTTTAATTATTTTTTACGCTTATAAAAATAAAAAAAGTATCTTAGAGGGTTAGTAACTAGCCAGTTTCAAGATGAAAAGAAAGTTTCTTTTACTTCTTAGTATCCTTTTAGGAATGTCTTTGCATTCACAAGAAAATCAGACCCCAATTAGTTGGGAGTTAGGTTTTCAAACAGTGACTCCTATAGAACTCCCACCCATCAATATTGAAGCGCTAAAAGTGGAGGATAGCATAAACGACCTAGATAAAACACTTCCTTGGCGTTATGGAGTGGTTAGACCCATTGTATTAGACTTCAATAACAGTGGTGTTTGGACCCAATTAGATAATGGAGATAAAATTTGGCAAGTTGCTATAAAATCACCAGAGGCTATAAATTTAGGGATTAACTTCAACAACTTTCACCTACCCGAAGGAGCAACCCTGCAAATGTTTAATGATGAGAAAACAGATTATTCACGAATTTATACCCATAAAAATAATTTAGATTCCCGTGTATTAGGTTCTTGGTTTATTGAAGGCTCTGTAATTGTAATTGAATATTACCAACCCTCAAATGTTGTTTCTCCTGCAGTTTTAGAAATTGGGAGTATTATCCATGGCTACAGAATGGGAAGGGTGCGTCAAATGATACAGGGTGGAAGAGGTCTTGGTGATTCTGGAGACTGTAATTATGATGTAAATTGTTCCATAGGGAGTGACTTTGAAGCTAAAAAAGACATCCTTAAAAAAACAGTAGCACTTATTAACTTAGGGAATGGGCATTTATGTTCAGCTGCACTTATTAATAATACCCTTCAGGATAAAACGCCTTATCTGTTAACGGCTAATCATTGTTTGGAAAATTCGGATCCAGCGTTATGGTCTGTTCGATTTAACTGGGTGAGCCCTAATCCAATTTGTGGAGAAGAAGGTGATAGTGCCGATATTCAATCCAATTTTACCATGAGTGGCGCTCAATTAAAAGCAAATAATACCACATCAGATTTTGCTTTGGTTCAATTGTTTAATCCTATTCCTTCCTCTTGGGATGTCGCTTTTGCAGGATGGGATAATAGCGATACTACACCTCAGTTTCAAGTGGGAATTCATCATCCTAATGGAGACATCATGAAAGTTTGTAGAGATAATGATCCGGCCCTAAAAGAAACGGCAAATGGGGTTGCTGTGTGGCTTATTAAAGGTGTTTCAGCAGGGAATGGAAATGGATGGGATATGGGAACGACCGAGAGTGGTTCTTCTGGTTCTCCATTGTTTAACGAAGAAGGAAGGATTATTGGACAATTATATGCTGGACAATCCTTTTGTAATGGCATAGAAAATAATGGCGATTATGATATCTACGGAAGGTTTAATACCTCTTGGAATTCTGGAAACACACCAGAAACCAGACTTAAAGATTGGTTGGACCCCCTGCAATTAGGACAAACGCAAATAGGCACCATTGAAAATTCATTAAATATTGGAGATTTTGAATTTACAGGCGAATTATTTGTCTATCCAAACCCAGCTTCAAATTATATAATGATTATTAATACTCGATATCCTAATTTAAGCTATAAGTTCTTCAATATAATTGGACAACAAGTATCTACAGGAGCTATTTCCAATTCCGAAAATAAAATTGCTATTGAAAAGTATCCAGAGGGTATTTATTTTCTTCTTTTAATAGATGAAGATACCAATGACAGTATCACAAAAAAAATTATTATCTCACGGTAGTTTTTAATCTCAAAAAGGATGCAAATCTCTTAATTTAAGAGGTTTCTTAAATTACCAAAAAATATATGGTAATTTTACCAAATGATTTCTGAAAAAAAAGACATTAGGACTCTTAGCAAAGAACAACTTCGCGATTTTTTTATTTCGAAAGGAGATAAAGCCTTTAGAGGAAACCAAGTGTACGAATGGCTTTGGAGCAAAGGGGCGCATTCTTTTGAAGATATGACCAATATTTCAAAAGAAACTAGGGGCCAACTGGAGGAACATTTTACCATTAATCATATTAATGTAGATACCATTCAAAAAAGTAGTGATGGCACGATTAAAAATGCTGTTCGCCTGCACGACGGTCTCATCGTCGAATCGGTTCTTATTCCCACCTCAAAACGAACTACAGCCTGTGTGTCTTCACAAGTGGGTTGTAGTTTGGATTGCAAATTTTGCGCTACTGCTCGTTTAAAACGAATGCGGAATTTAAACCCAGATGAAATTTATGATCAAGTAGTAGCCATTCATCGTGAAAGTATGCTGTATCACAATAGACCGCTTACAAATATTGTTTTTATGGGGATGGGAGAACCCCTTATGAATTATAAAAATGTGCTCGAATCCATCGAAAAAATTACGAGCGATGAAGGTTTAGGAATGTCTCCCAAACGGATAACCTTATCTACTTCTGGCGTACCTAAAATGATAAAAAAATTGGCCGACGATGAAGTGAAATTTAATCTAGCAGTATCACTTCATTCAGCCATTCAAGAAATACGGGCGCAAATTATGCCTTTTGCAAAAACCTTTACGCTAGAAGATTTACAAGAATCTTTAGTGTATTGGTATTCAAAAACAAAAAAGAAAATAACCTACGAATATGTCGTATGGAAAGGGATTAACGATACTAATGAAGCCATAAAAGCCTTGGTGACCTTTTGTAAACATGTCCCGTGTAAGGTTAATTTAATTGAATATAATCCTATTGATGAAGGGGATTTCCAGCAGGCAAATGACAGTGCCATTCAAAATTATATTGAACAATTAGAATCCCATCGAATTCCCGTTACCTTTAGGAGAAGTAGAGGTAAAGATATTGATGCCGCTTGTGGGCAATTAGCCAATAAGCAATAGACGCGATAATTTCGATATATTTATTGCCATAAATGAAAATCGTCTCCCAAATAAAGGCCCCAATAGAACAAGAGATGGAACTTTTTGAAAAAAAGTTCTCTCAATCCATGTCTACCAAGGTTGCATTACTGAATAGAATAACACATTATGTGGTTAATCGAAAAGGAAAGCAAATGCGTCCTATGTTTGTCTTTCTTATTGCTAAAATGTGTAACCATGGCAAGGTAAATGAACGAACCTATCGAGGGGCTTCCGTAATTGAGCTTATCCATACCGCAACATTAGTACACGACGATGTTGTAGACGATAGTAACCGTCGTAGAGGTTTTTTTTCTATTAATGCGCTTTGGAAAAACAAAATTGCAGTTTTAGTTGGGGATTATTTGCTTTCCAAAGGATTGTTACTTTCTATCGATAATGACGATTTCGATTTATTAAAAATTATTTCGGTAGCCGTTCGTGAGATGAGTGAAGGCGAACTGCTTCAAATTGAAAAGGCACGCAAACTTGATATTACCGAAGCAGTGTATTTTGATATCATCCGTCAAAAAACCGCAACACTCATTGCCGCCTGCTGCGCGATGGGTGCTCAATCTGTAAATGCAGCCCCCGAAACCGTAGAAAACCTTCGTAAATTTGGAGAATTAATTGGTATTGCCTTTCAAATAAAAGATGATTTGTTTGATTATGGAGAAACAGCCATTGGAAAACCAACGGGAATCGATATTAAGGAAAAGAAAATGACACTCCCTTTAATTTTTGCCATTAACCACGCTTCAGAAAAACAAAAAAGTTGGCTTATTAATTCAGTAAAAAACCATAATAACGATAAACAACGAGTAAAAGAAGTGATTGCCTTTGTAAAAGAAATAGGGGGGTTGGAGTATGCCATAGAGAAAATGAAAGAACACCAGCTAGAAGCACTTCAACGCTTACAAGAATTTCCAAAAACAGCATTTAAAGAGTCGCTGGAACTTATGGTTAATTATGTAATTGATAGAAAAAAATAATTTTTTTATTTAGCAGACAACCTTTTCTTTCAACATTGCGTCTTTAATAATAGAAGCGTGTTTTAAAATATGGTATGCGAATCGTATCTCTACATAAAAATTACAAAAATGTTATTGCAAGAGCCAAAGAAGGTCAACGCAAAGCGCAGCAAGAATTGTATGAGCTTTTTGCGCCTAAAATGCTGAGTGTTTGCAGACAGTATATTAAGCGAGAGGATATTGCCGAAGAAGTAATGCTAAACGGATTTTTAAAAGTTTTTACCTATTTAAGTTCGTACAAGTTTGAAGGAAGTTTTGAAGGCTGGATTCGCCGCATTATGGTAAACGAATCTATCTCTCAATTGCGGAAAGATAAAAAGCTCTTTTTTGAAGAAGAAAAAGCAATTGAAAAAAACCAAGATCTTGTCGCTTATATTGAAACAGCATTAGAAGTAAATGAAATTCAGAAAATAATTGATGCCTTACCCGATGGCTACAAAACCGTTTTTGTATTGTATGCAGTAGAAGGCTACAAACACAGTGAAATTGCAGAATTGCTAGAGATTTCAGAAAACACTTCCAAAACACAGCTATTCAAAGCACGTAAAATGCTTCAGCAAAAAGTGAATCAACAAAATAAAATAGGTTATGGAACCCATTAAATTTGAAGAAAATATTAGAGAAAAGTTGCAGGAACGGGAGCTTCAGCCTAGAAAAGAGGCTTGGGCAAAACTTTCGGCACAACTAGATGCTCAACAACCCAAAAAGACATCGAACACCCTTTTGTGGATGGCCGTTGCCGCCAGTTTTGTAGGAATATTTTTGGTAACTACCCTGTTTTTCAACAAAGAAAAACAACAAACGCAATTAGTAGCAGAACCTTCTGTAGAAGTTTTGGAAGAGGACAAGCAAAATCAAAGTGAAATAGCTTCAGAAGAAAATGCCATAGAGGTTGAAAAAGAAGAGGTAATTCCAGAAACGGAAGACATCATTATTCCCAAAACAGAAGTGGCCAAGGTTTTAAAAACCGAAAAAAACAAAGCTGTTCAAAAATTTGAAACGCCAAAAGAAGCAAAAGAAACACTTGCTGTAAATGAAGTGCAAAAACAAACAACCCTTGAAAAAGAAAAAACCAACCAAGAACAATTTATTGATAGTAAAGTAGATGAAGTGGTCGTTGCCGTTCAAAAGATTCAAAAAGAAAATAATGCCGTAACCCCAGATGAAATCGATGCGCTTTTGGCCAAAGCACAACGGGACATTGCCAACAATAGAATCCTAAATGCAAACACTCAAAAAGTAGATGCTACAGCCCTGCTTATGGATGTAGAAACCGAACTGGAGCGTAGTTTTCGAGACCGTGTTTTTGATGTGTTGGGGGAAGGATTCAACAAAATACGATCTGCCGTAGCAGAGCGTAATAATTAAATTAGATCATCAATCACGCTTTAAAAAGCAAAAATCACAAATCGTATGAGACTTATTCACTTTTGTACCGCCATTGCGGTATGGTTACTGGCTTTTGGCCAAATTCACGCACAAGAAACCGTAATAGAAACCTTAGAAATTTCTAAAGAAGCCATTATTAATGAAGAAAAGGACTTGTTAAAAGCCGAAGTAGAAAGCATTAATAAACGTTTAGAAGCTTTTGAAATTACTGAAACAGAAGCAACCCAATTAAAACAAGCTGCCGCAGAAAAACACGCATTAAATATTGAAAACCGAGTTGCCATTGTGGAAAATAAAATTGCATTAATCCAGCGAAACAAAACTGTAGAAGTAATAGACGATGAAGACCGTGCGGTGTTAAGTATTGGTTTTGGAGGCAAAGAAAAAGACGGGTTTATTTATCTAGGAAAAAAGTATAAAGAACGTAAGTACGATCTACGTACAACCAGCGATTTTGTTTTGGCATTTGGATTAAATAATGCCATAGGTGATGGGCAATCGCTTAACGATAGTGACTTTAAAATAGGAGGAAGTCGTTTTGCCGAAATAGGATGGGCATGGAAAACCCGAGTTTTTAAAGAAAGTAATTGGCTTCGTATTAAATACGGAATTTCCTTTCAGTTTAATGGGTTAAAACCAACGGATAATAGACTCTTTGTCGATACTGGAGACATGACCGAATTGCAAACTTTTGAAGGAGATTTGAAAAAATCAAAATTCAGAATGGATTATCTAGTGATCCCAATTCACTTCGAATTTGGTCCCTCCAAAAAAATAGAAAAAGAAACTTATTTCCGATACCATACACATAATCAAATTAAAATTGGAATCGGGGGGTATGCAGGTTTAAATTTAGGAGCTAGGCAAAAATTAAAATTTGATGAAGACGGAGAAAGCATAAAGCAAAAACTAAAAGCCAATTACAATACCCAAAATGTAATTTATGGACTAAGTGGCTACTTGGGTTGGAGAGATATAGCACTGTATGCAAAATACGATCTTAATTCCATTTTTAAAAATAATGCACCAGAACTTCATAATATTTCACTAGGACTTCGTTTTGATATGGATTAGTAGGATTTTTTTAGGGTAATTCTGAATAAGGCATTCAATTTTGGGTGTCTTTTTTATTGTCTCCTCGAGCGCAGTCGAGAGGTTTTCATTTAGTATATTTGCTTTAAATTTATCTTCTTTTGATTTCAAAAGCCACCATAGACAAAGTGTTTGAAACTGCTCGTGTTGAGGAAGTGATAGGGGATTTTGTACAGTTAAAAAGAAGTGGTAGTAACTACAAGGGACTCAGCCCTTTTTCTGAAGAACGCACCCCTAGTTTTATGGTCTCACCCGTAAAACAAATTTGGAAAGATTTTTCGAGTGGAAAAGGAGGAAACGTGGTCGCTTTCTTAATGGAACACGAACATTTTACGTATCCAGAAGCCATTAAATATCTCGCCAAAAAATACGGAATTGAAATAGAAGAAACCGAGCTATCTTCTGAAGCAAAAGAAGAAGCCAATGAACGGGAGAGTTTGTATCTAGTAAACGAATTTGCTCGAGATTATTTTTCAAAAACGCTTTTGGAATCTGAAGCAGGAAAAGCCATAGGATACAGTTATTTTAAAGAACGAGGATTTACGGAAGCGTCAATTAAAAGGTTTCAACTGGGATATTCGCCCGATGAGTGGGATGCCTTTACTTCTGAAGCCTTAAAAAATGGGTATCAGCTAAGCTATCTGGAAAAAACGGGATTAACCCTTGTAAAAGCCGATAAACAATTTGACCGGTTTAAAGGACGGGTTATTTTCCCTATTCATAGTTTAAGCGGGAGAGTACTGGGATTTGGAGGGCGTATTTTAACCAATGATAAGAAAGCGGCTAAATATCTTAATTCGCCAGAAAGTGAGGTATATCATAAAAGTAAGGTGCTCTACGGAATTTATTTTGCCAAGCAAGCCATAGCCAAAGAAGATAATTGCTACCTAGTAGAAGGATATACCGATGTCATTCAATTTCACCAAGCAGGAATTGAGAACGTGGTTTCCTCTTCGGGAACAGCCTTAACTTCTGAACAAATTCGACTCATTCATAGGTTAACAAAAAATATTACCCTTCTTTTTGATGGCGATGCGGCAGGACTTCGCGCTTCCCTTAGAGGGGTAGATTTAATTTTGGAACAAGGACTCAATGTAAAGATTTGCACTTTTCCCGAAGGCGAAGATCCTGATAGTTTTGCGAAAAATAATTCGCTTGAAGATCTTACACTGTATCTGGAAGAAAATGCTAAAGATTTTATTGCTTTTAAAGCTTCCTTACTTGCTTCAGAAACAAAAAATGATCCCATAAAAAAGGCCGAAACCATACGGGATATGGTAACGAGCATTTCAAAAATACCAGATTCAATTAAGCAAGAAGTTTATTTAAAAGAATGCGCTCGTATCATGGATATTAGTGAAGAAGTCCTTTTTACGACCCTTGCGCAAATGTTACAGAAGGAAAGACGGGATGCTTCCACAAAGACTAGACAAGAAATGGGACCTATGGAGGTGGTCTCTCAAGAAAAAGCGTTCGTTGAAAAGGTAGATGTTCAGTTTCAGTTAGAACAAAAAATTATTGAATTATTATTATTGTATGGAAACGAAGAGGAACGTTTTGAAGAGCTTATTGTAGAGGCAACAGAAGAGGGAGAAATTATTTTTAAACCTGAATGGGTAACTGCGAAAGTTTTTGAAAAAGTGTATTTGGATTTGCAGGAAGACGAGGTAGCGTTTACCAATGAAAATTTTAGAAAACTATACTACGAAGTCATTACTATATATAATCAAGAAGGCAGCTTTAAAATAGACCAAGTTATCAATCAATTACCTAAAGAAATAGCGGAAGTGGCTAGCCATGTAATGATGGAAGAGGAAAAACACCAACTGCATGGTTGGGAACGTAAAGATATTTTTGTAAAAGGGAAGAAAGACGGAATTTCACAGGTAGTAAGTGAAACCATTTTAAACTTACGGCGCCACCTCGTAAATGCTAAAATTAATGTACTTGCTATGAGCCCAACAGAAAACGGCGAGTATATTAATAGGGAAATCCCACAAGAAGTGAGGGATTATATGAAACTTAGGGAAATCTTATCTAATAAATTAAGGCGTGTAATTTAATCACCCAAATTGAAACATTCTAGATTGGTTAATCAATTCGGCCAAATTATCAACTTTCAATTTTTTAAGTAATCGTGTTTTATAAGTACTTACCGTTTTTTCGTTAATGTCCAAAGCATTTGCAATGTCTTTGTTTCGCTTTCCGCTGGAGAGTAAATTAAGCACTTCAATTTCTCGAGAAGAAAGTTTTTTGTAACGGCTAATAGCACTAGATTCTCCTACGTTTCTACTCGTAAAGGTGGAAGTAAGTTCTTCGTTTAAGAAGATGCCTCCTTTGGCAATCCTTTTTAACGCTTTTAAAAATACTTTGGTAGAGGCTGTTTTTGGGACATATCCAGCAGCCCCAGATTTTATGGAACGCAGGGCATATATTTCTTCAGGGTGTGTAGAAAAAATAAGGACTCTTGTTTGAGGGTAGGCTGTTTTTATACTTCTTAAGACATTAATTCCATTTACTTGAGGCATATCTATCTCCATAATAAGAATATCTGGCTTAATATCTTCTAAGTTTTTAAAAAGTTCATCGCCATTATTTACTTTGCCTATAATTGAAAAATCTTTCGATTTTTTTAACATACAAGCAATGCCTTTTCGAGTTACCGGATGGTGGTCTGCAATAACAATTTTCTTCATATATAATTATCTTTTTTAAAGAAAACACTTATCAACCGGGGATTATTTTTAAGTGTGAGGTTTTTGTAATATTTATACTACAAATCAAAACTATAAAAAAGAAAATGAGGGGATAATATTTTTCGTCAAACTGTACGAAAATTCGTTGAAAAACTATTACACTTTAAGACTTGCAGGGATTTTACAAACGGGGATGGGGTTCATTTTGTGTAAATTTGCTTTATTGAGTTTTAAATAAATTTCTAGAACTTCTTTATGTCTTCCAACAAAGTCATGTACACTCTTGTTTTCAGCAACCATTTTCATAGCCCATTCCAATTCGTCATAAGTAGCTCCTATTTGATCTTCGTCGGTTCTGTCGTCACCCCATAACCCATCTGTGGGAGCGGCACTAATAATGTCTTGATTTACTTTCAGAAATCGAGCAATGGTATATACTTCACTTTTCATTAAGTCTGCAATGGGGCTTAAATCCACACCTCCATCACCATATTTGGTGAAAAACCCAACGCCAAAATCCTCTACCTTATTTCCTGTTCCAGCAACCAAGTATTTATGTAATCCCGCAAAATAATATAAAACGGTCATACGTAATCGGGCTCTAGTATTGGCTAATGATAAAAATCGGGAGGCTTCATCATCTACGGCGGGTAAGGTATTTAGTAAGCTATCAAAAACTGGGGTTAGGTTAACATCTACTTGGGTTACATTTGCAAATTGCTTTTTTAGAAAGAGAATATGATTTTGAGCACGAGTTACTTGAGAAGGGGCTTGATGTATGGGCATTTCAACACATAAGGTTCGCATGCCTGTCATGGCACAAAGCGTAGACGTTACGGCAGAGTCTATTCCACCACTTACACCCACAACAAAGCCTTCCATTTTTGCTTGTATGGCATATTCTTTTAACCAATTTACAATGTAAGCAATAACTTTTTCTGTGTTCATTTTAAATGAATTTTACTAAGATTAATAATACCTTTGCCTAACAAAAATAGAGAAAACAAAATTTAAAAAAAGGATATCCGTTAATTATGAAGAAGCTAAAACCTATGAAGTACTTTTTTTGGATTTTTTTTGGAGTGTTCCTAGTTCTTGGTTGTGATACCAAGTCTAAAACTCAGGAGGAGATTGAAAAAATACCCATTGATTTTGAGTTTATTCGGTTTGATAAAATTTTTGCCAAAGCATCCTCTCTAGACCTATCAAACCTTAAGCAGGAATACCCGTTGTTTTTTCCTAAACAATATCCCGATAGTGTTTGGATAGAAAAACTAGAAGACACCCTACAAAAGCAACTTAATGAAGAAGTGTTAAAAGTATTTCCTTCCGAAGAACCTTTAAATGAACAATTAACCTCCCTTTTTCAGCACATAAAATATTATTTTCCAAGTTTTGTTATCCCCAAAGTGTACACCACTACTTCCGATGTGGACTATAAAACAAAGGTCATTACAAATAATGATTTGCTCATTATTGAATTAGACACCTATTTAGGAGAAAATCACTTTTTTTATGAAGGGATTTCAAAATATATTACCAAAAACATGAGGCCTTCACAAATATTGCCGGATATTGCTGCTGCCTACTCAAAAAAGTATATTGCCCCACCCACAGAGAGAACCTTTTTGTCGCAAATAATATACTACGGAAAAGAATTGTACTTAAAAGATATCTGGCTTCCTACGCATACTGATGCGGAAAAAATGGGATACACTAATGAAGAAATGCAATGGGCAAACAATAATGAAGTAGAGGTGTGGCGGTATTTTATAGAAAATGAATTACTTTATAGTAACGATGTAAAATTGGGATCTCGTTTTATTGCGCCTGCACCTTTTTCAAAATTTAATTTAGAAATAGACAATGAATCTCCGGGAATGATTGGGCGCTATATTGGATGGAAAATAGTCCAATCATTTATGCAAAAAAACAATGTCTCCTTAGAGCAATTAATGACCAAACGCGCCGAAGATTTATTTAACGAATCCAAATACAAACCAAAAAAATGAATAAAATCACTTCAGAAATTAAGTTAACAGTAGGGATGGACGAAAACCGAATTCCAGAAAAACTGCATTGGACAGCGCCCGATGGCGGGGTGGATCAAATGGAGACTAAAGCCATGTTGCTTTCGGTTTGGGATCATAAAAATCAAGAAGCGCTTCGTATCGATTTATGGACTAAAGATATGCCTTTGGACGAGATGAAAGTGTTTTTTCATCAAACACTTACTGCTATGGCTAATACCTTTCAACGTGCCACCAACGATGAAAAAATGAGTGCTACTATGCTTGATTTTTGCGACTATTTTGCAGAGAAATTAGGTTTGAAGAGTTAATAAGGGGTTTTGTCGGTATTTATTTCGTTATTAAGATTTTCAATATATTTTAACAGGTTGTCCCTTCCCGTCCCATCGCTAGAAGAAGTTACAAAATAGGGAGGTACCTCTTCCCAAGTTTCCAGCATCTTTTGGGTGTAAACTTCGATATTCCGCTTTAGAGCATTAGGTTTTAACTTATCTGCTTTAGTGAAAATAATGCTGAAAGGTATTTGACTCTCTCCCATCCATTCCATAAATTCTAAATCGATGGATTGTGGTTCATGACGAGAATCTATTAAAACAAAACCCAAAATCAATTGTTGTCGTTTCTCAAAGTATTGGGTGATAAATTTTTGAAAGGTTTTTTTACTGGTTTTAGAAACCCGAGCATAGCCATATCCTGGAAGATCGACCAAGTACCAGTTCTTGTTGATTAAAAAATGATTTATAAGCTGTGTTTTTCCGGGTCTTCCGCTAGTTTTTGCAAGACTTTTACGTTGCATCAACATATTAATTAAGGAAGATTTCCCAACATTGGAACGACCAATAAAGGCATATTCGGGCAATTTGTTGCTAGGGCATTTAGCCACATCGCTATTGCTCATTACAAATTCCGCTGAAGTGATATTCATGGGTAAAAACTTAGATTCTTCTTTTTTGTAACCAGTGGTAGAGTAAATCGTTAAAAATAGTGGGATGTTCCATCATGGCAGCATGCCCACAATTGTCAATCCAAAATAAGTCTGAATCGGGTAACAATTCATGAAATTCGTCTGCTACTTGGGGGGGCGTTACGGTATCGTTTTTACCCCAAATAATACAGGTAGGGTTTGGCATATGGGGTAAGTCTTTTGCCATATTATGTCGAATGGCACTTTTGGCTATGGAAAGGGTTCTAATAAGCTTATTTCTATCATTTACACTGGCATACACTTCATCCACAATTTCTTTGGTTGCAATAGAAGGATCGAAAAAAACATTTTCCGCTTTTTGTTTTATATAATCGTAATCTCCTCTTTTTGGGTATGTTTCACCCATGGCACTTTCGTACAGTCCAGAGCTTCCCGTAATAACAAGGGCCTTTACTTTTTTAGGATATAATTTCGTAACCATTAGGCCAATATGACCTCCTAGCGAATTACCCAAAAGAATAACCTCTTTGTATCCCTTAAAATCTATAAAACCCGAAACATATTTTGCAATATTTTTTACATTGGTTTTAAGAATGGGCATAGTGTATATGGGCAATTCTGGAATAACAACTTTATAGCCTTTCTTTGGAAAAAAATCAACCACACCATCAAAATTGCTTAATCCACCCATAAGTCCATGCATTATGACTATTGGAGTTCCTTCGCCAATTTCTAAATATGTGTATTTCCCTTCTTTTTTAAGCAGATGTGCCATAAAGTGCCTTGTCCATTAAAAATCTCAATACAAACATACGAGAATTTGGTTTATTAAAATTTCCTTAATTAAAGCTTTATGTTGTGTATTTCTTGTCTCGTGTTTAAAACAAAAGTAAACAAATTTTAATGAAAAAAAACCCTTCTTTTTTTTGTCAAAATCTCTGCTAGTACACACAGTTTAAGTGCTTGTAAATCAATATAGGTAGAAATGAATGCGTGTTGAATTTAAAAGGGAGTGGTAAAACTTATCAACAAAGTGGTAAAAAGTGGTAAAAAGTGGTAAAATTCTCTTATATTTGATTCAATTAAATCCAAATTATTTCGGCTCATGCTCAATCTTATAGGAACATACCACTGTAAAGCAGATTCCAAGGGAAGGGTCATGATGCCGGCCGATTTAAAAAAACAACTAGCTCCGGTAGCAACTGCTGGTTTTGTGATAAAACGAGCGGTTTTTCAGTCTTGCTTAGAAATGTATCCTATGGAAGAATGGCATAAGTTGATGCAAAAAGTAAGTGGGTTAAATCGATTTAATAGAAAAAACAATGATTTTATTCGTCGTTTTACTGCAGGTGTTAGAACGGTTGAAATGGATGCTACGGGAAGGCTTAACATCCCTAAGGATTTAATGGATTTTGCCGGAATTGAAAAAGAAATAGTGCTCGCCTCTGCTATCAGTATTGTTGAGATTTGGGATGCGACCCAATATGAAAAAACCATAGATGATGCTGCAAGCGATTTTGCAAGCTTGGCTGAGGAAGTTATGGGAGGAGCCAATGAAATAGATGATGGAGTATCATAACCCAGTTTTGCTAAAGGAGACTGTAGAAGGTCTTAACATCCAACCCAACGGGGTTTATGTGGATGTAACTTTTGGCGGCGGCGGACATTCTAAAGAAATATTAAAAAGACTAGGGGCTAAGGGTAAGCTTCTGGCTTTCGATCAAGATAAAGATGCGCTTAATAATGCTATCGATGATCCACGCTTTACGATCATTAATCAAAACTTTAGGTTCCTAAAACGGTTTTTACGATTTTATGGACATACCAAAGTGGATGGAATTTTAGGAGACTTTGGGGTTTCCTCACATCAGTTTGATGTTCCAGAGCGTGGGTTTTCTACCCGATTTGAAGCAGATTTAGATATGCGTATGAACCAAGATAGCCCTATTTCGGCCTATCAAGTAGTAAATGATTATGAGGAAAAATTACTTCGAAAAGCATTGTGGGAGTATGGCGAATTAAAAACTGCCGCTGGAATGGCAAGAGTAATTGTAGAGAGTAGGAAGCAGGAACCAATTAAATCGAGTGAGCAATTAAAATTTGTTTTGGGAAGATTCCTTCCCAAGCATAAAGAAAACAAAATACTGGCGCAAGTGTTTCAAGCCATTCGTATAGAAGTAAATCAGGAATTGGAGGTTTTAAAAGAGTTTCTGCTTCAAACTTCTGAAGTACTTCAACCGGGAGGTAGATTGAGTTTAATCTCTTACCATTCTTTAGAAGATAGATTGGTAAAGCGTTTTATGCGAAATGGTCTTTTTGAAGGAGAGCCTGAAAAAGATGTTTTTGGTAAAGTGGAGGTTCCCTTTAAAACCATCGGGAAGTTTATCGTGCCTTCCGAAGAAGAAATAGTAGTAAACAATAGAGCGCGAAGTGCAAAATTAAGAATTGCTGAAAAAATTTAAGGGTTATGAAAAAGCGCTTTTACCATATCATAAAAGGAACATTTTTGGTAAGTGATGATGCTTTCAAAAATTGGCGGTTTATCATTTTTCTATCATTACTGGCTCTTATAATGATAGGGAGCTCGCACCAAGCCGATAAAAAAGTACATCAAATAGCACGTTTAAGCAATGAAGTAAAAGAATTAAAAAGTGAATATGTAGATGTGAGAATGCAGTTAATGCAAACTAAAATGGAAAGTAAAATTATTAAAGCCATGGAAAGAAGAGGGCTTTATCCATCAGAGATTCCGCCACAAAAAATTATTATAAAAAAAAGGGAATAAAACATGCCCACAGAAGATAAAAACATAGTTAACCGTTTCTACTTCATTGCCGGAGGGATGTTCATCTTTGCTGGGCTTATTGTGTTTAAATTAATTAGTATTCAATTTATACAAGGGGATAAATACCGAGAGCTAGCACTTCAAAACACCACCAAAAACTTCACCATCGAAGCCAATCGAGGGAATGTGTATGCCGATGATGGGAGTTTATTAGCAACCTCGGTTCCTAAATATGATATTCGTTTTGATGCTGTAACGGTAGCTAAAACCGATTTTGACGAGAATCTTGTTCCGCTTTCAAAAGAATTGGGCAAGCTTTTTAATAAGTCGGCATCGTATTATCAAAATTATTTAAGAAAAGCTAGAGCCGATAAAAATAGATACTTGCTTGTAGCTAAAGGGTTGGGATACTCAGATTATGTAAAAGTTAAAAATATGCCCTTGTTTAACAAAGGTCCTTATCGAGGGGGCATTATTGTAGAACAAAATACCGTACGGGAACACCCCATGGGGAAAGTAGGGGAGCGACTGGTGGGGAACCAAAAGAATTTAGAAAAAGAAGTTTATGAAGTAGGTTTTGAAGGGGCCTTTGATGCGTTCCTGCGAGGGAAAAATGGACAGCGATTAAAGCAAAAAATTGCCAAAGGTCAATGGAAACCTGTTTCTGATGAAAATGAAATTGAACCCCAAGATGGCTATGATATTGTTACTACTATCAATGTAAATATTCAAGATATAGCGCATCATGCACTCCTAAAACAAATGGAATATTATGAAGCAGAACACGGCAGTGTCATTGTGATGGAAGTTAAAACAGGAGCAATAAAAGCCATCGCAAACCTAGGAAAAACTACAGCGGGTACTTATTACGAAAAATTAAATTATGCCGTAGGTGAGAGTCACGAACCAGGTTCAACCTTTAAAGTGATGGCATTTTTAGCAGCACTGGAAGATAAAGTAATTGATACAGCCACTGTTGTTGATACTAAGCAAGGAAGTAAGCGCTTTTATGGTAGAAATATAACCGACTCCAAACATGGAGGCTATGGTGAAATATCGGCTGCCAAGGCCTTAGAAGTGTCTTCAAACATTGGTTTGGCTTCTTTAATTGATGAGCATTATGCCAAAAATCCTACCCAGTTTATCGATCGAATAAAGGCCTGGCATCTTAACGAAAAAGTTGGGATTCCTATTGCTGGAGAAGGAGCGCCTATGATACCAGAACCGGGTCACCCAAAATGGAGTAAAAATGCACTCCCATCCATGGCGTATGGATATAATTTACGAATGACGCCCTTACAAACATTAACCTTTTATAATGCTATTGCCAATAATGGAGTGATGGTAAAGCCCCGTTTTATAAAAGAAATAAAAACCATGAATGGCGATGTGAAAACTTTTAATACTGAAGTGATTAACTCAAAAATTTGTTCGGATAAAGCACTTTCGGAAATAAAAGACATTCTAAAAAATATTGTAAAAAGAGGAACTGGTAAAAGTTTGTATTCTGAAAATTTTTCTATGGCTGGCAAAACAGGAACTGCCCGAACTGAGTATTGGCAGGAAGGATGGGAAAAGGAACGCAAGTATATCTCTTCTTTTGCTGGATATTTTCCTGCAGAAAACCCAAAATACTCTTGTATTGTAGTAATCCATAAGCCCAGTACCAAAAAAGGATACTACGGAGCCGATGTTACTGGGCCTGTTTTTAAAAGGATTGCTCAAAAAATATTTACCGATAGCCCATTAATAGATGCTGTAAACGAAGAAAATCCTAAAGCTCCAGAGGTTGCAAAAGATTTCGAAAGGTATTACGCTAAAGTACAAAATGGAGGCTCTAAAGTCCCCAATGTAGTTGGAATGACAGGAATGGATGCAATTTCAATATTGGAAAATTTAGGATTAAAAGTTGTCATATATGGGAATGGAACGGTTAAAGAACAATCGATTCCATCGGGTGAAAAACTTCAAAAAGGGCAAAAAATAATACTTAACTTATCGTGATTGTATTAAAAGACATATTATACAAAGTACCCCTTGAAAAAGTGGTGGGAAACACCTCTGTTGCCATCACAAATATAGAGTTCGATTCTAGAAAAGTTGGGTTAAACGATGTTTTTGTAGCCATAAAAGGAACCCAAAGTGACGGTCATGAGTTTATTAAAATGGCTTCCGAAAAAGGAGCTATTGCCATAGTTTGTGAAACATTGCCCGAACTTATTATAAATGGTATTACCTATGTTCAAGTTAAGGATTCGCAAGAAGCACTTGCTCGAATAGCGGCCAATTTTTATGAAAACCCTTCCGAAAGTTTACAATTGGTAGGAGTTACGGGTACCAATGGTAAAACTACCATTTCTAGTTTGTTATTCGAGCTTTTTAAAAATGCGGGATTTAAAACGGGACTACTTTCTACAGTAACAATTAAAGTCGATAATAAAGTCTATCCCGCAACACATACTACACCAGATTCACTTACCCTTAATAAGTATTTACGTGAAATGGTCGATGCCGGGGTAACCTACTGTTTTATGGAAGTGAGCTCTCATGGAATTCATCAAAAAAGAACCGATGCCCTAAAATTTGCAGGAGGTATTTTCACTAACCTTACCCACGATCATTTAGATTATCATAAAGATTTTAAGGAATATCGAGATGTGAAGAAACTATTCTTTGACCAGTTGCCCAAGTCGGCATTTGCATTAACCAATGCAGATGATAAAAATGGTCTGGTGATGCTTCAAAATACAGTTGCCAAAAAATATACCTACGCTTTAAAAAGCATGGCAGATTATAAAGCACAAATTTTAGAAAACCAGTTTACAGGGCTGTTGCTAAAAATAAACACTCATGAGCTTTGGGTAAAACTGATTGGAAATTTTAATGCCTATAATGTATTAGCTATTTATGCCGCTTCCGATTTATTAGGATTAAATACCTTAGAAACACTTCAATTAATAAGTGCTTTAGAAAGTGTAAAAGGAAGATTTCAGTATAGCGTTTCATCCAAAAATATTACAGCCATTGTAGATTATGCGCACACACCAGATGCGCTTAAAAATGTACTGGAAACGATTAATGCTATTCGAACTGGAAATGAAAGGCTTATTACCGTCGTTGGCTGTGGAGGAAATCGTGATGCTGAAAAAAGACCCAAAATGGGAAACATAGCTGCTGCGTTAAGCACGAAAGTAATTTTCACGAGCGATAACCCAAGAAACGAAGATCCCGAGAGTATTATCATGGCCATAGAAAAAGGGGTTTCGCCGGAAAATTATAAAAAGACTTTATCCATAACCGATAGGAAGCAAGCTATAAAAACCGCTTGCCAAATGGCTAACGAAGGAGATATCATATTAATAGCGGGAAAAGGACACGAAACCTATCAAGAAATTAAGGGAGAACGTTTCGATTTTGATGATTTTAAAATTGTAAACCAATTATTAACCGATTTACATAAATAAAATGTTGTACTATCTATTTGATTTTTTAGATAAAAACTACGATTTACCTGGTGCTGGATTGTTTCAGTTTATCACTTTTAGGGCCGCTTTGGCAGTGATAGTTTCTTTGGTTATTGCGACATTTTATGGAAAAAGAATTATTGCCTATTTACAAAAAAAACAAGTTGGGGAGACCATTCGAAATTTAGGCTTAGAAGGACAAAATGAAAAAGCAGGGACACCTACTATGGGTGGAATCATTATCATTCTCGCTACCATTGTTCCAGTATTACTCTTTGCCAAACTGGAAAATATTTACGTCATCATGCTTTTGGTTACTACGGTATGGATGGGCACCATAGGCTTTATTGATGATTACATTAAAAAATTTAAAAAAGATAAAGCCGGATTGCCTGGAAAATTTAAGGTATTTGGACAAGTTGGTTTGGGAATTATTATTGGATCCACTATGTATTTCCACGATGATATTACCGTGCGGAGGGAAAAAATGGACAAACCAGTAGCACAAGAACAGATAACCCAAAAGGCTTCAGAAGATTTTTATGAAGAAGAAAAGACACTTTTAACGACCCTTCCTTTTGTTAAAGATAATGAAATCAATTACGAAAAACTGGTTACTTGGGCTGGGGAAGATTATAAAAAATTGGCTTGGTTGGTTTTTATCCCTATTGTCATTTTTATTATTACTGCGGTTTCTAACGGAGCCAATCTTACCGATGGAATTGATGGGCTAGCAGCAGGAACTTCAGCCATCATCGGGGTTACCCTTGCCATTTTTGCTTGGGTTTCGGGGAATGTTATTTTTTCAGACTACCTAAATATAATGTACATCCCCAACACAGGCGAGCTTACCATTTTTATTATGGCATTTGTAGGAGCACTTATTGGGTTCTTGTGGTACAATGCTTATCCTGCACAAGTGTTTATGGGCGATACTGGGAGCTTGACTATTGGTGGGATTATCGCTGTAATCGCCATTGCCATTAGAAAAGAATGGCTTATTCCTATTCTTTGTGGGGTTTTTTTAATGGAAAACCTTTCGGTAGTAATGCAGGTTAGTTGGTTTAAGTATACAAAAAAGAAATACGGCGAAGGGAGAAGAATTTTTAGAATGTCGCCCTTACATCACCATTACCAAGTGAAAGGTTATCATGAAAGTAAAATTGTAACCCGATTTTGGATTGTAAGCATAGTGCTAGCGGTAGTAACGATTGTGACATTGAAAATTAGGTAAACATGACACCGCTATTGGTCATTTTAGGAGCAGGAGAGAGTGGCGTTGGAACGGCCATTTTGGGTAAAAAAGAAGGGTACGAAGTCTTTGTTTCAGACTTCGGAAAAATAAAGGAAACCTACAAACAAGTTCTTAAACATTTTGAGATTGAATGGGAAGATAATGGTCATAACGAAGCAAAAATCCTTTCGGCAGAGGTAGTGATGAAAAGCCCTGGGATTCCAGACAAAGCACCCATAGTGGTAAAGCTAAAGGAAGTAGGAATTAAAGTTATTTCGGAAATTGAATTTGCTTCAAAATATACCCAAGCAACAATCGTAGGAATTACGGGTAGCAACGGGAAAACCACCACAGCTACGCTTACCTATGAGTTGTTAAGAAAACAATTGCATGTGGCTTTGGGTGGAAACATTGGAAAAAGCTTTGCCCAACAAGTGGCTGAAGGCACTTACCAAAATTATGTATTGGAGTTGAGCAGTTTTCAGTTAGACGGAATAGAAACTTTTCGACCGCACATTGCCGTATTAACCAATATTACACCAGATCATTTGGATAGGTATGATTATGATTTTAATAAGTATATCGCTTCAAAATTCAGGATTGTAATGAATCAAACAAAGGAGGACTATTTTATCTATAATGCCGATGATGAAGTAATCGTAAACTGGCTTCGAAAATACCCTATTCAATCACAATTAATACCTTTTTCATTAACAAGAAAGTTTGAAAAAGGGACCTATTTAGAAGAAAAAAACATAATAATAAAAACAGGAATTAACTCACATACTATGTCCATCGCAAATCTACAATTAACCGGAAATCATAACTTAAAAAATGCCATGGCAGCATCCACCGTAGCTACATTATTAAAAATTAGAAAGGAAACCATACGGCAATGTTTAGAAAGTTTTCAAGGTGTAGAACACCGGTTGGAAAAAGTTTTAAAGATTAATAATGTCACTTATATCAATGATTCCAAAGCCACCAATGTGAATGCCACATTTTATGCATTGGATAGTATGGAAACACCTACTGTTTGGATTGTAGGGGGTATTGACAAAGGCAATGAATATGAAGAATTACTTCCCTTGGTAAATGAAAAAGTAAAAGCCATCATTTGCCTAGGAGTCGATAACCAAAAGATTATAAAAACCTTTGGAAATGTGGTAGATATAATGGTGGAAACCGAGAGCATGAACGATGCAGTACAAGTGGCATATAAACTTTCTGAAAAAGGAGATACCGTATTACTCTCTCCAGCTTGCGCAAGTTTCGACTTGTTTGAAAACTATGAAGATCGTGGACGACAGTTTAAAAATGCCGTTAGAAATTTATAAATAATGAAAAACGTATTTCACTATTTACAAGGAGATAAAGCTATTTGGGCGGTTATAGCACTTTTGGCCATATTCTCTTTCTTACCCGTATACAGTGCCAGTAGTAACTTGGCCTATTTATATGGAAATGGAAATACGCTACAGTTTTTACTAAAACATTTTGCACATTTATTATTAGGATTTGCGATACTATACGGCGTGCATAAAATCCCGTATCATTATTTTAGAGGACTTTCCATTATTGCACTTCCCGTTATTATTATTTTATTGCTTATAACAGTAAGCCAAGGAAATACTATAGACGGGGCTAACGCAAGTAGATGGATACGAATCCCTTTTGTGGGAGTTACGTTTCAAACTTCGGCATTGGCATCGGTAGTATTAATGGTTTATGTAGCTCGTTATTTATCGCGTATAAAGGACAAGCAACTTACATTTAAGGAAACCCTTCTTCCTTTATGGATTCCAGTCTTTATAATTATAGGATTAATTCTTCCTGCCAACTTCTCTACGGCGGCAATCATTTTTACTATGGTGGTAGTCCTAGTATTTATTGGGGGATATCCTTTACGTTATCTAGGAATTATTTTAGGCACGGGATTCCTTTTTTTAACTCTTTTTGTATTGAGTGCAAAAGCTTTTCCTGACGTTTTTCCGAATCGGGTAGATACATGGATTAGCCGAATTGAAAACTTTACTAATAATGAAGATACCGAAGCCGATTACCAAATTGAAAAGGCAAAAATTGCTATTGCCTCAGGGGGAGTAATAGGCTTAGGGCCAGGGAAAAGTGTTCAGAAAAACTTTTTGCCACAATCCTCTTCAGACTTTATTTATGCCGTTATCGTAGAAGAATTTGGAATTGCTGGTGCCTTGTTTTTACTGCTTTTATACCTTTTGTTACTTTTTAGATTGGTTATAGTTATCCATAAAAGTAGTGCCCTTTTTGGTAAGCTTTTAGTTATTGGAGTGGGCCTTCCTATCATTTTTCAAGCATTAATTAATATGGGCGTAGCCGTAGAATTATTTCCAGTAACAGGGCAAACCTTACCCCTAGTAAGTAGTGGGGGAACTTCTATTTGGATGACCTGTCTTGCGTTGGGAATGATTTTAAGTGTTAGCGCCAAACGTGAAATCCCCTTAAAAGAAGAAAAAGAAGAAAACCCATTGGATATTTTAAGTGAAGCCATATAGATTTATCATATCAGGAGGAGGTACTGGGGGTCATATTTACCCAGCCATTGCTATTGCAAACGAGTTAAAACTTCGTTACCCTAAGGCCGAATTTCTATTTGTTGGTGCTAAAGACCGCATGGAAATGGAGAAAGTTCCAGAGGCGGGTTATAAGATAAAAGGATTATGGATTTCGGGTTTGCAACGAAATTTAAAAGTGAGCAACCTTGCTTTTCCATTTAAACTTACTTCCAGCTTAATCCGTTCCCGAAAAATCATCAAAGACTTTAAGCCCGATGCTGCTATTGGTACAGGAGGATATGCCAGTGCGCCATTGTTGAGGGTAGCTTCCATGAAAAAAATTCCATGTGTTATCCAAGAACAGAATAGTCACGCGGGCATAACCAATAAATGGTTAAGCAAAAAAGTACAAAAAATTTGTGTGGCATATAAAGGAATGGAACAATTCTTTCCGAAGGAAAAAATAGTACTCACGGGCAATCCTGTACGACAAGATTTAATAGAAATACCATCTAAAAGAGAAGAAGCCTTCCATTTTTTTAATCTCACTAAAGAAAAGAAAACGGTATTAGTACTAGGAGGAAGTTTAGGAGCAAGAACCATTAATCAACTTATTGAAAAAGAGCTTTCTTTTTTTGAAGAGAATAATTTACAAGTCATCTGGCAATGTGGGAAATATTATTATGAACAGTACAAAGACTTTGCTTCAAAAAGTACACAAGTGCACGCATTTTTAAACAGAATGGATTTGGCGTATGCAGCGGCAGATATTATTATATCAAGATCTGGGGCGTTATCGGTTTCAGAATTATGTTTGGTTGGGAAGCCTGTCATTTTTATTCCGTCGCCCAACGTTTCAGAGGATCACCAAACCAAAAATGCGCAAGCTATAGTAAATGAAGATGCTGCTATTATGATTAAAGAAACCGATTTAGAAACGCATTTTGAATCTAAATTTTTAGGCCTTATCCAGTCTAAAGAAATACAATCAAAACTTTCAGAAAACATAAAGAAACTTGCAAAACCGAATGCAACCAAAGACATTGTTACTGAAATTGAAAAACTATTAAAATAAAACGCCCTTTTTTGAAGGGGATTTTGGGGAAGTTTCCTCATTAAGAGCTTTAAGATTTGAAACATTTAGAAAACATAGCAACGGTTTACTTTGTAGGTATTGGTGGCATTGGCATGAGCGCTTTAGCGAGGTATGCAATAGTGTTGGGAAAAGTCGTTTATGGATACGATAAAACCCCCACACTTTTAACCTCTGAATTAATTTCTGAAGGCATGCAAATCACTTTTACGGATGCAATTTCTGAACTTCCGAAGGAACTTTCAAAAGAGACTACCTTGGTCGTTTACACTCCTGCTATTCCAAAAAATAGTGTCCTTTTGAATCATTTTATTACGGCAGGATTTGAAGTGGTTAAACGAGCAAAATTATTGGGCGAAGTAACAAAAAACACCCTGTGTTTGGCGGTGGCTGGAACCCATGGCAAAACAACTACTTCGGCTATTTTAGGACATATAATGGCTGCATGCAACATGCCTGTGACGGCTTTTTTAGGCGGAATTGCAGAAAATTATCATTCTAATTTTATCAGTAAAGGAACCGAAATTACCGTAGTAGAAGCCGATGAATTTGATCGATCGTTTCTTCAATTAGAACCCGATATTGCGTGTGTAACTTCCATGGATGCAGACCATTTGGATATTTATGGGGATGCTTTTTCTATTGAAAATTCATTCAAAGAGTTTTCAAAACTAGTTTCCAATAAAAACCATTTATTATTCAAAAAAGGACTACCCTTAGAAGGAAAAACAGTAGCTATTGAAGAACCCGCCGATTTTGAAGCACAAAACGTTAGGATAGAAAAGGGGATGTATGTCTTCGATTTAAAAACCCCTTCAGAATATCTAAAAAATTTAAAATTTTTATTGCCCGGACATCATAACCTACACAATGCGGTAACAGCTTTGGGTATGGCCATTACTGCGGGAACCCCAACTCCCGGCCTGCCCAAAGCTTTATTGTCTTTTAAAGGAGTAGAACGGCGTTTTTCGTACAAAATAAAAAAACCAAATTTGGTTTTAATAGACGATTACGCCCACCATCCTACCGAAATTGATGCTTTGTATCAGGCAGTTTCAGAAATGTATCCTAATGATAAAAAAGTGATCGTTTTTCAGCCACACTTATTTAGTCGTACCAAAGATTTTGGCGAAGGATTTGCAAAAAGCCTCTCTCAATTTGATGAAGTGTTTTTATTGGAAATTTATCCTGCAAGAGAATTGCCCATGCAAGGAATTGATTCTCAATGGCTTCTTAATAAAATTATAAATCCTAAAAAGGCCTTATTAGCAAAAGAGCATGTAGCTATAAAATTAAAAAATTCAAGCTGCAAAGTTAAACTCATGGTGGGTGCTGGAGACATAGGAGCAGAAGTAGAAAAAGTAACTAAATTTTTACGTGATGAAAGCTAAGTGGGGAATCATAAAAGTATTGTTATTACTTATTTTAACTGGGGTTTTGTTCAGTTTTACTAAACAGCGTAACAATAGGAGAAATCTTCTAAAAATGGACGTTCGATTTACCGACGAAAACAATCCCTTTATTACGTTAACAACGGTTAATAAATTGTTAATACAAAATAACGACAGCGTTACGAGTATCCCTAAAGAAACTTTAGTTTTGAAGGAGATGGAATCTAGGTTGTTAAAAAACCCTATGGTGCGTAATGCTCAAGTATTTGTCACTATAGACGGTGTTTTAGGAGCCAAAATAGAACAACGAAATCCTATTGCAAGAGTAGTAGGCTCAAGTCATTTTTATATAGACGAGGATGGGAAGAAGATGCCGCTTTCAACGGT
Source organism: Flavobacteriaceae bacterium (assembly GCA_041392205.1). GTDB lineage: Bacteria > Bacteroidota > Bacteroidia > Flavobacteriales > Flavobacteriaceae > Halomarinibacterium. The sequence continues at coordinate 81,915 of JAWKMO010000007.1, forward strand.
GTATACAGCAAGGGTTCCGTTACTAACAGGAACCTCAAAAACAGATTTCACAGAGCTTACACCATTGCTCTTAAAGCTGAAAGAAGATTCGTTTATGAATCAACTTGTAGTGGGTCTTCACAAAAAGACAAATGGAGAAATAGTATTGATTCTTCGGAAGGAAGAATTTAAAGTACTCTTTGGGAAATTAGACAATATGGAAAAAAAGCTTCAAAATTTTAAAGCCTTTTTTCAGAAAGCAAAAAAAGATACAATGCTAACCTCCTATAAAATGGTGGATTTACAATTTGGAAGTCAAGTAGTGGCTACAAAAAAATAAGACATGGAAAATACTAATATTGCGGTTGGATTAGACATAGGTACCACAAAAATAGTGGCTATGATTGGTCGTAAAAATGACTACGGAAAAATGGAGATTTTGGGTATAGGAAAGTCCAAAAGTATGGGAGTGCATAGAGGAGTGGTTAATAATATTACCCAAACCATTCAATCCATACAACAAGCTGTACAAGATGCGGAAACCTCCTCAGGAATGAAAATTTCGGAAGTAGTGGTAGGTATTGCAGGGCAACATATTAGAAGCCTTCAACACAGCGATTACATTACCCGTAATAATAGCGATGAGGTGATTGATGATGAAGATATTGACCGACTTTGTAACCAAGTTCACAAACTAGTGATGCTTCCCGGCGAGGAAATAATCCACGTACTACCTCAAGATTTTAAAGTAGATGGCCAAGCCGAAATTAAAGAACCTATTGGAATGTACGGTGGCCGATTGGAAGCCAACTTTCATGTGGTAGTAGGACAGGTTTCGTCCATTAGAAATATTGGACGATGTGTAAAAAGTGCGGGGCTCGAATTGGCGGGTATTACACTGGAGCCTTTAGCTTCTGCCAATGCGGTATTAAGCCAAGAAGAAAAAGAAGCGGGAGTCGCTTTAATCGACATAGGAGGTGGAACAACCGATTTAGCGATTTTTAAAGATGGAATTATACGTCATACCGCAGTGATTCCTTTTGGGGGAAATGTTATTACAGAAGACATAAAAGAAGGTTGTTCTATCATTGAAAAACAAGCCGAATTACTAAAAATAAAATTTGGCTCTGCTTGGCCTGGTGAAAATAAAGATAATGAAATTGTATCTATTCCAGGACTACGCGGAAGAGAACCTAAGGAAATTACCTTAAAAAATCTTTCCAAAATAATTCATGCACGGGTGGTTGAAATAATTGAACAGGTGTATCTAGAAATTAAAAATTACGGCCACGAAGAACAAAAAAAGAAACTCATTGCAGGAATAGTTTTAACGGGCGGTGGCGCACAATTACGTCACTTAAAACAACTGGTAGAATACATTACAGGCATGGATACCCGTATAGGATACCCTAATGAACATTTAGCGGGGGATAGTGATAGTGAAACTACTAGCCCAATGTATGCGACAGCGGTAGGATTGGTTTTAAATAGCTTAACAGGAAAGGGGAAAAACGCCAAGCCAAAAATGGCTTTAAATGATGAACTCCCAGTAGTAGAAACGCCAGAAAATGAGCTTAAAATTGAAAAAGAAGAAAAGATAGTTACAAACAAAGGCGGAAAAAGATTCTTCGATAAGTGGGCCGAAAAATTTAAAGAGTTTTTGGACAACGCAGAATAATTAAAACCGTTTTAAGGATAAAATATAACAACCTCACAAAAATAATATACCTATGAGCAGCAACACAGAATTTGATAATATTTCATTCGACCTGCCCAAAAATCAGTCTAACGTAATTAAGGTCATTGGCGTTGGTGGCGGTGGTAGTAATGCCATTAACCATATGTTTAGTCAAGGAATTAAAGGCGTAGATTTTGTCATTTGTAATACCGATGCCCAAGCGTTGGAAAATAGCCCTGTCCCTGTAAAAATTCAACTTGGGGTGTCACTTACCGAAGGTCTTGGAGCTGGTGCCAACCCTAAAATTGGAGAGCAATCTGCGGTGGAAAGCATGCAGGAAATTCGCGATATGCTTTCTACCAACACCAAAATGATTTTTATTACAGCAGGAATGGGCGGTGGTACGGGTACAGGAGCAGCCCCTATTATTGCAAAAATGGCTAAAGATCTCGACATATTAACCGTTGGGATAGTTACCATACCGTTTCAATTTGAAGGAAAAATTAGAAACGATCAAGCGCAAATTGGCGTAGAAAATTTACGTCAAAATGTGGATTCTTTGGTAGTAATTAATAACAATAAATTACGTGAGGTATATGGTAATTTAGGGTTTAAAGCAGGTTTTTCAAAAGCAGATGAAGTATTAGCCACAGCCGCCAGAGGAATTGCCGAAGTGATAACTCATCACTACACCCAAAACATTGACCTTCGGGATGCCAAAACGGTTCTTGCCAATAGTGGTACCGCTATTATGGGTAGCGCTACAGCTGTCGGTTCGCAACGCGCACACGAAGCCATTTCAAAAGCATTGGACTCTCCATTACTTAACGATAATAAAATTAAAGGAGCTAAAAATGTACTATTATTAATTGTATCGGGTTCCGAAGAAATTACCATCGATGAGATTGGAGAAATAAGTGACCACATTCAAAATGAAGCCGGGCATAGTGCCAATATCATTATGGGAGTAGGTGAGGATGCTGCCCTTGAGAAAGCCATTTCTATTACGGTAATTGCGACAGGGTTTAACCCCGAACAACAACACGAAATAGTAAATACCGAAAGCAAAAAAATTATCCATACGCTGGAAGAAGAGCAAAAGGCAGAGCAAGAATTGACCGCTAAAGCTACCGCTACTCCTATCACAATCCCATTGGATTTTGACACCCCAAAAAGTACCCCTGTGGAAGTGGAAACACCCGTTGTAAAACACCTTCTTTTTGAAGAGGAACCGGAAGCATTAGTTGAAAAAGCAGTTACGAAAGAAATACCCTTTGAAGGCTATATTGAAACGACCGAACTCATTAAAAATCTGAATGTTGCCTACGATAGTATCGATATCCATTATTTGGCTGAATTTCAACAACTGCAAATTAATGAAATAGATGTAAATGAATTTGTGATTGTGGAGAGTAAAATGAATGCTTCAGAAGCATTTGAGGCTGAAGTTGAAGAAGAAGTAATTTCAGAAGCAGCAGAAATAAACTTTATGGACGACCAAATCCTGATGTTTGATCTTCCTGTAAATTCACCCAAAGAAGAAGTTACAAAAGTAACATATACCGAAAAGAAGATTGAAGAAGAAGAACCCGAATTATTAGTTAAAAATTTGGAGGATATTGAAGTAAAAGCGGTTGAAGTGATTCCTGTAACTGAAATATCCAACGAAGGGGTAAAACGTTATAGTTTGGACGACTACGAGGAAATGGAAACACAACTCAACAATGCAAAACCTTCCAAGAAATTGGAGGCTGCTGAGGAAGAACTGCAGTTTGAAACCAAAACTCTTTTAAAACCAGAAACCGAAAAGGAAATTGATGAACCGGCAGACCCGCTCAATTCACCTATCTCAAAACTATTAAGTGACCGCACCGAGGAGCGTAAACGTAAAATGAAAGAGTTTAATTACAAGTTTAGAAACAGCAATTCTAAAATTGATGAAATTGAAAAACAACCGGCTTATAAACGTATGGGAATTGAATTGGATGAGACGGATAGCAGTGATGCACAACTTTCTCGAACCACGGTAAATACTGATGATGACGAATTGGATTTACGAACTAATAATTCGTTTTTGCACGATAATGTGGATTAACTATTGTAACGGTAAATTTTAAAAATTAAATAAAAACTCTACCAAGGTTCCGGTAGGGTTTTTTTGTTCGTCGTATAGATCGATTATGGTATAACGGTAGAAAGTATGATTTTGTTTATTAAAAAAATTTAATCTATCATGGGCAAGCTTTAGACCTAGAGATTCTTTTTCAAGCCGCTTATTTTTTTTGTTTTGATGTGCTTTTTCCCTTCCAATTCCATTGTCCTTTATTTGAAGAATGTAGTAATTTTGGTGTGCTATTAATTGGATAGAAATGGATTTATTCCCTTCTTTGGGCATAAGTCCATGCCAAATGGCATTTTCCACAAAAGGTTGGAGTAACAAGGCAGGAACCTTAATTTTTTTTAGGGTAAGTTTTTCGGGGTGCGAAATGGTAAAATCTATTGACTGGCTAAACCTAAGATTTTCGATACTCATATACAAAGTGAGTATATCTAATTCTTCTTTTAAAGTAATGCTATCTTCAGAAGAAGATTCTAAAATAACCCGGATAAGCTTAGAAAATTTGTTTAGGTAAAATATGGCTTTTTCTTTGTCATTATCAATAAAATATACTTTTATGGAATTAAGTGCATTAAATATGAAATGGGGGTTCATTTGGTTGCGAAGTGACTGTAATTTTGCTTGTGCCAACTGACTTTCAAAGTGATGAGTAAGGCTTTTTAACTTCTCCTCTTCGGCATCAATAATCACTTTTTTTAATTCCTTTTCTCTTTCCTTTAGTTGGGCTTCCAGTTGGGCGTGGTATTGCATTTTAAGGTCTCGTTCATATTCCTGTTTTTCTATAATCTTTTGTTGTGCTTCCAAGCGTTCTTTGTAAAGTAGTTTTATTTTATAACCAATACCTACCATGAATACAATAGATTCCAAAAAGACTCCCAAAAAATAATACGCAAGGGGTGCCGGGTGCAAAATTTTTGCAATGGTTGCATAATAAGCATAAAATGCCAGAACACTATAAATGGAGACTCCTGTTAAGGCAAAATAACCAAGTTTAGTTTCAGTTTTTAATGATTTGTATAGGGAAATAATAGTATAAATAAATATTCCCGGTAAAAAGACAAAATTGAAATAGTAATAATAGAAATACGACTTCGGAATAAAAAACCCTATAATAAAAAGAACCAATGAAATGGTATTTATTACAATCAAAAATCGGTTGGAACGCCTATTAAACTTAGGAATAAATTTTTCGAAATCCAGAAAGTCCTTGTAAAAAAGAATAAGAAACGAATTGTAAAGTACTTGGGCATACATTTCGTAATTGAAAAAGCGATGTTGTTCAAAGAAATGGTCTAAATAATCTGCATAGAAAGGATTTCTCAATAACAGATAACTGAGTTGAAAGAAATTATACAACGAGTAATACAAAAATAATCGTTGCTTACTTTGAATATAAATGACGGTAGAAATAAAAAAGAAAACGAAAATGCTTCCAAAGACAATACTGTATAAGAAAAAGTAATAATTTCCTATAGTTTCCATTAGATTCTATTCAAAACTAGACTTTTACGTTGGCGAGAAACCGGAATTCCTTTTTTGTTAGACATCACAATATAGTCCTCTGTCTTGTGGTATTCTTTAATATGGTTAAGATTAATAATGTAAGAATTGTGAACTCTTAAGAAAACCGCTTCCGGCAAAAGTATTTCCAATTGTTTCAAGGTTTGTGAGATAACAAGAGGAGGATTATTATCGAAAAATAGCTCACAGTTATTGGCATCACTTTTAATATAGATTATTTGTTCTGGGTTAAAAAATAAGTACTTCCCTTGGTGATAAATCTTAACTTTTTGAATAGGTGATATGGAAAGGCTGGCATCTATTTTTTGAGACCAAAAAGACTTTATTTTTGCCACACTTTGTGCTAAATCATCACTATCTACAGGTTTTAATAAGTAATCTAAAGCACTTTCCTTAATGGCTTTAATGGCATAACGGTCGTAGGCAGTAGTGATAATTACTGGAAAATCTCTACTAGGGAACTGTTCCAAAAAAGTAAAACCATCCATTTGTGGCATTTCAATGTCAAGAAACAACGCTTGTGTACCCTTTTTGCGGAGGTAAGATATAGCTTCCAAGGGCTCGGTAAAGGTAGCTTGTATAGAAAACTCTGAACTAAAGTTTTGAATCTCCCACTCCAAACTACGTAGTGCATTGGGCTCATCATCTACAATAACAATATTTATCATTGTAATTTTTTTCTGAAAGTAAGAAAAATTATCAAACAAAATTTTCAAAAAAAAGTCAAGCGATATTAATTCTACATGAATGGTACTAAATAGAAGATATTCAGTTAAAAAAAATCAGTATTGAAAAGTCGCAAATTATATTTCATTTTTTACCAATTATAATTGTTTTTGCTCAAGTCATCATGTGAGGTAGAATTCTGGCTGTGTATCTCCTTAATTTTGTTTTAAAAATTACAATTATGCTCAAACGAATTTTTATGACGAGCCTTTTTCTGAAGGGTTTTCTTTTGAGTTCTCAGGTAGGAATCAATACGACTTCTCCCAATGCTATGTTGGATATTTCAGCAACAAATGCAGCAACACCTAGCAACACCGATGGAATCATTATTCCTAAAATTGATGCTTTTCCTGCTGTAAACCCAGGGGCACCTCAAAATGGGATGATGATTTTTCTTACTACCACGGTGGGAACCAATACACCTGGTTTTTATTATTGGGAAGAAGCTACAACAAGTTGGAAAGGGGTTGGAAGTGGTGCTAAAAAAATTGACGATTTAAGTGACGGAAAGTCTGATGCAACGGGAAATTCTATTTATTTGGGAGTAGGTTCTGGACAAAATGATCCAGATCCCTCTACAAAGTATAACATTGGGGTTGGTAATCATAGTCTTTATAGTACTATGGGTGGCATAAATAATATTGCTATTGGATATGAAAGTCTTTATTCCAATCTTTCAAATGGCAATACCGCCATAGGGTTTCGGTCCATGAGGCTCAATACTACTGGATTTTATAATGTTGCTATTGGATTTGGGAGTAATGAAGGGGCTATTTCAAACTCTAGGACGGTAGCAGTAGGTTTTAATGCCATGCAAGGTGCAATAGGAGAAGAAAACACTGCTATTGGTTTTGAATCTATGCGGCTTGCAGGGGTAGCCAGCTACAATACTGCGATGGGTTCAGAATCTTTAAAAAACAATGAAGGTGATTTTAATACCGCGATAGGTTATTATGCGATGCAAGACAATACTATTGGGAATAGAAATGTTGCTTTAGGGGCAAGCTCCTTATTAAATAATACAACGGGTTCCTTTAATGTGGGAGTTGGCAATAGTTCATTTGCAAGTAATACAACAGGTTCTTCTGGAGTGGCTATTGGACATAATGCACTTTATGCAAATACTACCGGAAATGAAAACATTGGGGTAGGGGTTTCGGCTTTATATTCAAATACAACAGGGCAAAGGAATCTTTCTATGGGTTGGACTTCGTTGTACAACAACATAACAGGGAATAATAACATTGCCTTAGGATATCGTACTCTAAGTTCTAATACCACCAGTAGTAATTTAGCTATAGGGAATGAATCCTTATTAAATAATACTACGGGTTCATTAAATATAGCTTTGGGGATAAATGCCTTATATTCAAATGTTGTTGGATTTAATAATTTGGCCATTGGTGTAGATGCCTTATATAATAATATAACCAGTGCCAATATGGCCATAGGTAGAGCGGCATTATATGGCACAACAACAGGAACTTCCAATATTGGGATAGGCTTTTTCTCTTTATATGCAAATACCACCGGTAATAACAATGTAGCATTAGGAAGAGAAACGCTAAGGAATGCTACCACAGGAAGTTCTAATACCGCTATAGGCACCTATAGTATGTATGATAATACTACTGGGGGCGATAATACAGCTATAGGTTTTAGGGCGTTAGAAAATAATACTACAGCGTCCAATAATGTGGCGATTGGAACCCATGCTTTGCAGAGCAATACTACCGGAGAAGAAAATGTAGCAGTTGGTTTTGAAACTTTAATAAATAATACCACTGGGTTAAACAACACTGCTGCAGGATACAGGGCATTGGAAAATAATACTACTGCTTCCAATAACATTGCAATTGGAGCTTATAGTGCTTCCCAAAATACTACAGGAGAAAACAATTTAGCCATAGGAAACAATTCCTTGTTTTCGAATTCAGTTGGCTTTAATAACATAGCCATCGGGATAGATGCTTTGCGAAATAATACTACCAGTGCTAATATGGCCATAGGAAGAGCGGCCCTATATGGCACTACAACGGGTACTTCCAATCTTGGGTTAGGCTATTTTTCTTTGTATGCCAATACCACTGGAAATGATAATGTGGCCATAGGAAGGGAAACGCTAAGGAATGCTACTACAGGCAGCTCCAATACAGTTGTGGGAACTTATAGTATGTATGACAATACTACAGGAGCCGATAATACAGCCATAGGGTTTAGGGCCTTAGAAAATAATACCACGGCGTCCAATAATGTGGCGGTAGGGTGGTATAGTGCATCGCAAAATATTACGGGAGAAAATAATGTGGCGGTAGGTAAAAATGCGTTACTTTCAAACCAAACCGGTTATGATAATATTGCGTTAGGCTACAACGCATTACAAAACTATACTGGAAATACCACCATCGCCATAGGAACCTCGGCTTTAAACAATACAACTACAGGAGCATCTAATGTGGCTATTGGGTATTTAGCTTCTTATTTTAATACCATAGGTTCTTATAATGTTGCTATAGGACAACAGGCTTTATACTTTAATACGGCAAATGATAACACAGCAATTGGCTACCAATCATTATATGCAAATACAACCGGAGTAGGGAACACCGGTATTGGTCATACAGCCTTACAAGATAACACTACAGGAAATTCAAACACAGCGATTGGTAAATGGGCTATGTCGAATAATGTAACTGGAGATAACAATACTTCATTGGGATTTCGTGCATTAGAAGGTAATAATGCTGCCTCCAATAACGTAGCAATAGGTGCTCATGCCTTACGTAAAAATAGTTTGGGAGTAAGTAATGTTGCAGTAGGGTTTCAAGCTTTGGAAGATAATACGGCATCAAATAATGTAGCTATTGGTACAGATAGTGCTCTTCAAAATACAACGGGGGAAAACAATGTTGTAATAGGAAACAGGGCGCTGCAGGAGAATACCACAGGGTCAAATAATACAGTTATTGGGTATAGAGCAATGCAAGACAACACTACGGCTTCCAATAATTTGGCTGTAGGTGCTTATAGTGCTTTTCAAAATCTTACAGGGGAGAACAATTTAGCAATTGGTAATAATGCATTACTATCTAATCAAATAGGCTTTAACAATCTCGCCATTGGTTTAGATGCTTTACGAAATACTACTACCAGCGCCAATATGGGAATAGGAAGAGCGGCTCTTTACGGTACAACTTCTGGTGATTCCAATTTGGGGGTAGGTTATTTTTCTTTATATACCAATACCACCGGAAGCAATAATGTAGCCTTGGGAAGGGAAACCCTTCGAAATGCTACTACCGCTGGAGCCAATACGGTGGTAGGGACCTATGGAATGTACCAAAATACCACCGGAAATAGCAATACTGCTATGGGGTATTTGGCATTATACGAAAATACCACCGCTCGTCAATTAACTGCTGTTGGGGAGTCTGCAATGTCTCAAAATACCACTGGAAATTGGAATACTGCGCTAGGGTGGAATGCAGGTTCCAACAATACCATTGGGACCGATAATTTATTTTTAGGGTGGAACGCCAATGCTTCTAATAACAACCTTACCGATGCCACTGCCATCGGAGAAAGTTCTGTGGTAAATGCATCCAATAAAATACGATTAGGAAATGCAGGGATTACCGTTATTGAAGGACAAGTAGCTTATAGTGTGCCTTCCGATGCACGTTTCAAGTACAATGTACAAGAAAATGTACCGGGTCTTTCCTTTATCACACAATTGAGGCCTGTAACCTATTATTTCGATACTGAAAAATTTGATGGTTATTTAAGAAAAAATACCACACTTTCTATTTCAGAAATATCTCAAAAAGAACCAAACACGAAAGCCTCTCAAATGCTTCATACGGGATTCTTAGCACAAAGAGATTGAGGCATTATGTAAGGAACTGGGGTATGATTTTACGGGCTGCATGTTCCGTGACCCCGCCAACTCTTCCGATAATTATAGTTGCTTATTCGCAATTTATTATGCCTTTGGTAAAATCAGTCCAAGAACTAAATGAGAAAGTGGAAAACCAAAAACGGTTATAAATGAGAAAGATAACCAAATTGAAATTTTGAAATCAGTTTTAGAAAAACATTCAAAACAGATTGAAATTCTAACCCAAAAGCTTTCTGAAATTGGAACTAAATAGCGTATTCCCAAATAGCTAGTTCTTAACCAAGAAAGCCCTGCGTTATGTGGGGCTTTTTTTATACTCCTAAATACGTATTTCACATCCCAGCCATTTAGTTTATTATTGTAATAAATTTATACTATGAAGTATCGTATAGCAATAGTGGAAGATCACAAAGACCTTTTAGAAGCCATGGTGCTTATGCTGGATACTTCCGAAAAATATATCGTTACCGGTTGTTTTAATAATGCTGAAGAAGCGCTGGAAAGAGTACCTATTTTGCAACCGGATGCAGTACTTATGGATATTAACTTGCCCAAATTAAGCGGAATTGAATGTGTTTCTCGCTTGAAAAAAGAATGTCCTAACACTCTTTTCGTGATGTGTACTTCTTATGAAGATGATGAAAAGATTTTTCAAAGTCTGGAAATGGGTGCCAGCGGCTATATTTTAAAAACCGATGGGCCTACAAAAATACTTCAAGCATTAGACGATCTCTTTGAAGGCGGAAGTCCCAGATGAGCGCCAGTATTGCCAGAAAAGTAGTAAGTAGCTTTTCATTTTACCAAAAAGTCAAGTAAAGAAATGGCTCTTTTAACGGAAAGAGAAATGGAAATATTAGATTTAATTGCCAAGGGAAATCTCAATAAGGAGGTAAGTGATAAATTACATATAAGCCTTGGAACCGTAAAAAAACATGTGCAAAATATGTACGAAAAGTTACACGTAAATACGCGCGTAGAAGCCGTTAATAAATACTTAAATCGCCATGTTTAGTAGTAAATATGATTACTTATGGCAAGTAGTCTTTTTTATTGTGTTAGGAACAACCTATGGGTTTTCACAAATTTCTGAAAAAGAACTAAACCATTCTATTACAACCTGTACAAACCATTTGTGTAAAGCGAAAGCAGCTTTTAAACTTTCAGAATACTACCTCGAAACCGATGAAATTCCGAAGGCTCAAAAGTGGCTGGATTCCTGTAAACTTTGGAATTTTGAAAAGCCTTCAGCGTTACCTCCTTCAGATATTTATAGTCTGCAATCGGAGTTGTTTTATTACTTCGGATTGTTTCAATTCTGGTATTACTGAAGCCCATGCTGGAATTGAAATTGCTAAGCAGGAAAAGGATAGTATGGCTTTGGCCGACTTGTTTTTCTTCAAAGGAATTAATCACTTTGAAATGCGCAACTATGAAAATGCTGAAACAGACTTGCATTTAGCAAAAAAATATTACCCAATTTCTAAGCCTCAAAATCATCTTAGACCCATACTGCCAGAGTATATTTTCAATAACCTTGGTCAAGTTAAAATACAACTTAAACAATGGGACAGCGCCTATTTTTACAAATTCTAAAGCTTACAAAATCGCTCAAAACAAAAAAGGTCGTGTGCTGGCCAATAGTGAGCAAACCTTTGGACTTATTCAATTAGGGAAAAAGAATATCGATAGTGCCATTTATTATTTGGAAAGCAGTAAAGAAACCGCACTACAATATGCTTATTATGATATAGCCACCTTAGCAGAGGGGTATTTAATGAAAGCCCATTCTAAAGAGATTCAGTGATGCAATTATTTCAACCGAGAAAACCTACTCCTACAATATCCTGTAAACACACTTTTACAAGACTATTTTACAGAGAAGCAGTGCGTGTTTTCGATTCTCTTCAAATGCCCTTGCAAACCATCTCAGTTGCAAACCAAAACTTCTTCAAATAGAAGATTCTATTCGCATACAAGGCAATACCTGGTGCAAGATATTTCACAACAATACATTGAAACAGAAAAAGAATTGTTTAACGTTCAACGCAACGAATTTGAAAAACAGAAAAAACTCAATCTTTTTCAGTTTATCGTCTTACTGCTTGTTATTTTTTCTCTTATGGTGGTGTTGCTTTTATTCCGAAGAAAAATAAGGAACAACAAAGGTTGTTACAACAAAAAACAGAAATCAGTAACGATTTGTGATGATGATAAGTTATAGGCCTTACCAGTATTTAACTATGCGCAATTACTGGAGCATCATCCATTACTTTCTTTCTGAACAAAAAAAGAACGCCACAAAAATCTCTGAAACCGGGGCAGAGATAAGTCATGGCTTAACACGTTTATTTGGACCTTAAATGAAGCTAACGATAGCTTGCAAGGATTTCTCTGAATATGAAGAATCATGCTTCCAAAACTTTGAAGGTAATTCGAGTTGATTTTTCGTAGTATCATCAAGAGCTTTTTAATGACTTAGAGACTCCTCTTTCCGACAGCTTGAAAATTTGTTTTACTGTGTAAAAGAGTTAATTACCAATACATTAAAACACGCTAAGGCAACAAAAGCTGTCTTAAACATAACCGTTCCTGAAAAACAACTTCAAATCACTTTTGAAGACAATGGAAGTTGGGATTGAAAAGGAAAACAAATTCGGGTAATGGATTGCTAAATATTGAAAAACGCATCAAGCTTCAATAAGGCAATTTCATTTCCTATCAGAAAAGGATGTAAAGCAACGCTCAAAGTTGCTCTGTAAAATACGCCTAAAGTAGTATTGTGTAAAAGCAGTAATCATAGCAATTTAGTATTTCAAAAGAATACACGCTATGAAACTAGTTTCGTTCACTTTTTTGCCCTTTTGCCTACATACCCTTTGCCTGTTGGGATTATCACTTATCGATCCAAAATTGTTGTTGACATTCCGGCGACTAACGCAACGGCACCTACTGCTACAGACGGTATTCTAATCCCACGGATTGATAATTTTCCTGCTACCAACCCGGGAGCCACCCAAAACGGGATGTTAGTGTTTTTAACTACCACTGTAGGTGCCGCTACTCCTGGTTTTTATTATTGGGAACAGGCAAGTACCAGCTGGGTGCCCGTTGGGAATAATGAAAATACTGGGTGGAAGTTAACGGGAAATACAGCAACTTCGGCTAATTTTTTTGGGACCACCAATAATCAAGATCTACGATTTATAAGGGGAAATAATCCGGCAGGTATCTTGGGAACGACAAAGACCTCCTTTGGTTTATTGGCAGGATTGGGAAATACTTCTAGTACCGCTGCTTTTGGATCGTTTGCACTGCAATTGAATAGCGGTTTTGCTAATAGCGCTTTTGGTTTTCAGGCCTTAAGGGTCAGGTAATGGAGATTCCAATGGTGCTTTTGGAGCAAATTTTCTACTGGCACAATACGATAGGGAGCCATAATAATTATAATCTCTATTCCATGGCAGCAATACTACGGGCGATAATACAGCGATTGGTACTAATTCTTTAAAATTAAATATTGCTGGTAGTGAAAATACTGCCATTGGCGGATTTGCTCTTGCCTCTTATACCGGAAGTCAAAATACCGCAATAGGGTATAATTCCATGGAAAATAATACGGTTGGGGCTTTTAATACGGCTGTAGGTGTATTTTCTATGAATAATAATACAACAGCCAGTAATAATAACGCTTTTGGTTTTTTTTCATTGGAAGGTAATACTACCGGAGCGAGGAATGCCGCTTTTGGAACCAACTCATTAACTAGCAATAGCACAGGTAGTGATAATGTAGCTATGGGGCATCAATCTCTTCGGTTTAATCAAACTGGGTTTGAATGGTAGGTTTTAGCCTTTATTATGTAAGCAATGTTGGGGATTTCTCTATAATGTAGCTATGGGGTATGAGGCATTATTGAACAATATTGATAGTCAACGAACACTGCTATTGGCTCTTAGCACTTAGGGAAAATACTAGTGGTCTAACAATACCGTTGTTAGCTAGTGCGCTTCAGTTATTACTAGGTGCAAATTCCAATGACAGGCTATTGGATAAGCCAACTGCAATTAACTACTACGTTAGTAATACTGGTGTGGGAAGAGACGCATTAATTAGTAATACAACTGGAGCTTTTAATACGGGGATAGGGGCCAATAGTAATGTAGGCGTAAATAATTTAACAAATGCAACTGCTATAGGTGCCAGATCGCAAGTAGATAGCAATAACAGCTTGGTTTTGGGAAGTGTTAATGGTGTTAATGGTGCCACAGCAAGTGTTAATGTAGGTATTGGTACGACTACTCCTGTAACTAAGCTTCATATAGTTGATGGCACCGTAGGAGTTACTCCTTTTTCAGGTGCAAAAATGGTTTTAGAAAGTAGTAGTGATGCGTATCATCAATTTTTGACTCCTAATGCTTCAGCAGCCACTGGATCTGGTCTTTTATTTGGAACTTCTGCCGGAAATATTAGGGGGGGTGTGGTCTTCAGTGCACAAGCAGAAAAAATAGATTTTAGAACCGGGGGCAATACCGCAAGGATGACTATTTTAAATTCGGGTTTCGTAGGAATTGGTACTATTACACCAGAAAGAAGGTTGCATATTTCTAATGGTAGTAGTGGTGGAACATCCAATGGCAATACAGGCTTATTGTTAGAAAGTGGTGGCAATGTATATCATCATTTTTTAACACCCAGTACTTCTGAAAAAGGACTCCTCTTTGGTTCTGAGGCAGCTTCCATAGAAGGAGGCATCATTTTTAATAACTCGGCATTAAACAATGGGCTTATCTTTAGAACAGGAGGAAATACTAATAGAGTGGCTATTACCAGTGTAGGTGATGTGGGCGTAGGGACTCTTACTCCATCGCGAGAGTTAGAAATTACAGGAGGAGGAGGAGATGTTTATGTTAGAATTACCGGAGGACCTGGATTTCAAGCTGGCCTAGAGTTGTTAAGAACGGGAAATTCTGGAAATGACTGGCGAATTATTGATACCAATGGTGAGTTGACTATTTTAAGAGGAGTAAACGATTTTACAGGGATCATCTCAGATTATAGTTTTACTCCCATAGAGTTTGTTCCTTCTGTAAATAATGGAAAAACTTTGGGGTCTAGTACTCGCAGATGGTCGGCTGTTTTTGCAAGCAACGGAACTATTCAAACTAGTGACGCCCGTGAAAAGAAAGATATTGAAGAATTAACCTATGGACTTGATAAAATCATGCAGTTAAAGCCCAAGACCTATAAATGGATAGATAGCACCATCGATAACCACACCCCACATTTAGGATTTATGGCTCAGGATTTACAAGAAATACTACCCGAAGTGGTGGTAGATAAAGAGTGGAAAAGTCTTGATAACAAAGAAAATAAAGAATGGGTTGCTACCGAAAGATTGGGTGTTAATTATTCCGAAATTATTCCCGTTTTGGTGAAAGCCATTCAAGAGCAGCAAGTACAAATTGAAGCATTGCAAAACCAAATTAAAGCACTGGAAAAACAATAAATATTTTCAAAACATGAAACATTTTTTTTATAAAATTGGATTTGCAGTATTCTATGTAACCACGGTATTGTGCTTATTTTTGGCCTGCAATAATTATAATGAAAAACCCGAGATACAACCATTACAGAAAGACAGTACCACTAGCAAAAAACAACTATCCTTAAATTCAAATACTATGAATAGTAAAGAAAGAGATACCAGATTAGTAGGTACTTGGCGCTATACCGAAGTACTTAGCTCCGGTTATGGAGGAGATTACACTTCATTAACCACCGATTATTTTTTTAGGTTTTCTGCCGATGGGATTTTTGCCTCTTGGACGGGCAAAAGTGCTTTGGGAAATAGCGGCGGCAATAGTATTGATGATTTAGGAGAAAATGTTGTAAAAACCGGGTGGTACACTAAAGAAGGATATTTGTATTTTGTGGATCCTACTACTCAAGAAGAGGCAGGGGTTAAATATTTTATCGACAATAATAGGTTAATGCTAAGCGGCAATGGAGAGAATAAAGTGATGGAGAAAATTAACTAAGCCATTTTTCTTTAAAAAAAATATAAAATTTGGCAAATTTATTTTAATATATTTTTTGTTTACTTTCGACCTCCCCAAATCTAATCACAATCATTAAATTCATAGTTTATAATGAAAAAGATTAGTATTTTTTTGTTTTTAGCTTTTGCAACAACCTTTTCCTTTTCTCAAGTAGGTATAGGGACCACCAGCCCTAATGCACAGCTTGAAATAGTATCAAGTAATGCTTCAATTCCTTCGGTAACCGATGGGATTCTTATACCAAAAATAGATTCCTTTCCCACGCCAAACCCTGGAGCCGCACAACAAGGGATGATGGTATATTTAACCACTACTGTAGGAGCATCTCAACCCGGTTTTTATTATTGGGATAATAATACCCTTACTTGGTTGCCTGTGGGCAATAATGCTACGGATGGCTGGAAATTGAACGGTAATACTGCTACATCATCAAATTTTATAGGGACTACTAATAATCAAGATTTAATATTTAGAAGAAATAATGTTGAGGCAGGAATTATTTCTTTTCAGAATACCTCATTCGGGATGTATTCTCTAGAGAATCTTTCTACGGGACAACACAACGTGTTATTTGGCCATGAAGCAGGTCAGAATATCACCACAGGGTCTTTAAATACCGCAACGGGCTATGGAGCCCTAAATAATACTACAACTGGTAATTATAATACGGCAAGTGGCGGATTGTCTTTGTCGGCAAATACTTCGGGTAGTTTTAATACTGCTTTTGGGTATAGAGCTGGATATTCAAATACAAATGGATCTTTCAATAGTGCGTTTGGTGCGAGTGCTTTAGATAATAATATTTCGGGCGATGAGAATACTGCAGTTGGGACTTCAGCATTATTTACAAATAGCACAGGATCATATAATAGCGCTTTAGGATATAATGCATTGCTTAACAATTCTTCTGGGACTAGAAATACTGCCATTGGTAGCTCTGCATTAAATGCAAACACAACAGGGCACAATAACACGGCATTGGGTAATTTGGCATTATATACAAATACTACTGGGGGATCCAATACGGGCTTAGGGTTGGGGGCCTTGTATTATAATACTTCTGGAAGCTGGAACACCGCTGTTGGGTCTTCTTCTTTATATAGAAATACTACAGGTCTTTACAATACAGCAGTGGGCTATGCTACATTAAATAATGCTACTACCGGAACTAATAATACAGCAATAGGGTATAACGCATTGCTTTCTAGTACAATCGCTAATTACAATACGGCTGTAGGGGCCTCTGCGCTATACGCTACAACTACTGGAGCGAGCAATACAGGAGTAGGGTACCATTCATTATTCAGTAATACTACAGGGAATTCAAATGCTGCTTTTGGAAGTACTTCCTTATACTCTAATACTACGGGATATGGTAATGCCGCATTTGGCTCTAGTGCTATGTATGCTAATACAGTAGGTGTCCAAAATACAGCTGTTGGAGCAGGTTCCCTTAGTGCAAATATTGTGGGAATTAATAATACCGCAGTGGGATACAGTGCTTTATTTAATACAACTGCAAATGATAATGTGGCGGTAGGTTCCTTTGCACTGGGAACAAATACCTATAGGAACTGGGAATACAAGTATAGGTGCAGCTAGTTTACGAAATAATACTACTGGCGATTTAAACGTAGCCGTTGGATATTTATCATGTATAGCAATACAACAGGAAATTATAATGTTGCCATTGGTAGAGAGTCATTACGCGTAATACTAATGGGAATTATAACGGCCGTAGGTGATTTTACTTTATATGGAAATACTACTGGAACGTATAATACAGCTATTGGAAGTCAGGCGTTAAGGGATCCAATACTACGGGTGCACAAAATACCGCAATGGGAACTAATGCACTTTTTACAAAATACTACTGAAATTATAATGCTGCGTATGGTAGCGGTTCTTTACAATTAAACACCAATATGGATATAATAATTCTCGGGTATGGGTCCTGAGCATTATACAATGTAATACTTTAGGGTTTGAAAATGCTGCTTTGGTTATCAAAGTTTGCTTCTTAATACCTCTGGGAATAACAATACAGCTTTAGGAACCCAAGGACTGTATAGTAATACTACTGGAACCAATAATTCAGCTTTTGGGTACGCTGCTTTAGGAAGCAATACAACGGGTACTTATAATACAGGACTTGGCCATAATGCAGACACAGGAAGCAGTAACTTAACAAACGCTACAGCTGTAGGAGCTAATGCTTTTGTACAAAATAGCAATAGTATGGTATTGGGTTCAATAGCGGGTATCAATGGCGCATTTAGTAATACTAATGTAGGTATAGGTACAATAGCACCCAGTTCTAGACTTCAAGTTGAGGGCGGGGCGGTTTTTAACGAAACAAGCGCCAATGTTGACTTTAGGGTAGAATCTGATAACGAAGCAAATATGCTTTTTCTAGATGCAAGTGATGACGCAGTAAAGATTGGTACTGCAGCAGGAACAACAGAGCTCTTAAAGGTAGGAGATCTTCAAGGTGATGGTATCCAGATTGGAACATTTGAGTACATTGAGGATGGTGGTGCAGCCACTTTTCAAGTAAATGCAAACTTAATTCCCGAAACAAACAATTTATATGATATTGGGAGTGGAACTCTTAGGTGGCAAGATATATATGCCACCAACGGAACCATCCAAACTTCCGATAGAAATACCAAAACCAATATTGAAAATATTGCGTATGGGTTAGAAGAAATTATGAAACTGCGCCCTGTTTCTTTTAATTGGAAAGAGCAACCCAATGGCTCAAAGAAGCTGGGATTTATTGCTCAGGAATTACTCCCTGTTATTGCTGAAGTAGTAAAAACTGAAGACCAAATTCCGCAAGAAGACGGTACTGTAAGGACTGAAAAATTACAAAATTTGGGAGTATATTATTCCGATATAATTCCGGTACTGGTAAAAGGCATGCAAGAACAGCAAGAACAAATTGAGAAGCAAAATCAAACAATTGAAATGCTGTTAAAAAGAATTGAAAGCCTTGAGAAATAAAAAATTATTTTACTCACAGTTCTGAAAGATTTCTTTAAAAAGGATTGCCTCGTTTCCTTCGGTGATCCCACAAAGCTCCGCTTTGAAAATACTTCAAACAAAAAAACGCTCAAGCGAGCTTGGCGTTTTTTCTTATTGAACTATTTATTCGTGACCGCGGAGGGATTAAAATTCCCTATATTCTCAATAGTGCAAATATGAAACTACCTATCGCAGAAAAGCGATAGGTGTTTTTATATTTTCATTCGTTTACAAAAGAGGATGTCTTTTGACACTCCTGAAAACACAAAAACCACACTTTTATAGTGTGGTTTCTTGCTTGTAGTGACCGCGGAGGGATTCAAACCCCCAACCCTCAGAGCCGAAATCTGATATTCTATTCAGTTGAACTACGCGGCCATTGTTTTAATATTCGAAATACTTTAAGATAATTTGGCTTTTACTATAGTAGAAATGGTTTTGCCATCGGCTTTGCCTGCCAATTGGCTACTTGCCATTCCCATCACTTTGCCCATATCGGCCATAGAATTAGCTCCGGTTTTAGCAATAATTTCGCTAATAACCTGTGCTATTTCAGCTTCACTTAATTGTTTTGGTAAAAATTGTTCAATTATAGCAGCTTGCGCTAATTCTGGTTCTGCCAAGTCTTTTCTGCCTTGTTGTGTAAAAATAGCAGCACTATCTTTGCGTTGTTTTACTAGTTTTTGTAATAATTTTATTTCTTCAGTTTCGGCCAATTCTTCTTTGGCACCACTTTCAGTTTGTGCTAATAACAAGGCCGATTTTACCGCACGGAGTGACTCTAGAGCGATTGTATTTTTCTCTTTCATAGCCGTTTTAAGGGCCTCCATTATTTTTGTCTGTAAACTCATGGACTGTTCTTTTCAGTTTGCAAAGATATATAAATTCAATTTGAAAGTAAACGAATACACCAGCAACCTTTTTTCTGAAAAAGAAAGTTTCTATTTTTACACTTCAAAATTAAAAAATTGCAAAATGAGCCAACTACTTGCCATAGGGTCCCGAATCAATCACCCTGAATTTGGAAAAGGAGTAATAACCAATGTAGATTCTAAAATGTATTGGGTAACTTTCATGGAAAACGGACTGGAAACCCTTCCGCGAGACGATGATTTTGAAGTCATTGAAGCATGTGAAGACGAACTAGATACCGTAAGTTTTTATGAAGTGGAAAAAACCTTACGAGATATACTTAAAAAATGGAGTGATGTAAGTGAAATTGTTCCTATTGCCGATAAATACAAAGGAGGCACGTTGATTCTTCAACCCAGCGATTCTAATTTGGCGAATAAAGAAATCCCAATCGATACTTTTTTTCATAAAATAGTGATGCTTAGAGATAGGCTTCGTGTTATGGAACAAAAGATTAATTCTAGTAATAATCTGGACGACCAAGAAAAAATTGACCTTCAGCAATACATAACACGTTGTTACGGAAGCCTTACCACATTTAATGTACTTTTTAAAAATAATTCGCAACATTTTAAAGGAGAGAGTTCCAAGTAATAAAGCAAGGTTCTATACGTTTTAAACAGATTAACAGGGTTTTACAAATATGTAGTACCTTTCGTATCCCAAATCTGTATGATGCTACTATTACAACCCGATGAAAACGCTACTTGGCTAGCACCTTATGCATACACTATTGTATTATTAGGGTTTTGTTTTTTTCTATTTCGGGTTTTTGAAAATTGGTATGCCGCAAAATATGATCGTCCTTTTTACCGGCATTATTTTGTTTTCAGAAAATTGGCACACAGTCAGGTAGCAGTTTTAAAAAATGAATTTCACTTTTATAAGCTGCTTACACGTAGGGAAAAAAGACAGTTTCAACATCGAGTAGCTACTTTTTTAAGCGAAAAAAAGTTTGTTGGCAGGGACGGACTTGTCATTACAGGTCGTATTAAAACACTTATAGCCGCTGTGGGTTGTATGGTTTCCTTTGGAAGAAAAAATTATGAATACAACCTCATACACTATATCATTGTATATCCAGATGAGTTTTTTAGCAAATTAAACGATCATTATCACAAAGGTGAATTTAACCCAAGAGAAAGAGCTTTAGTGTTATCTTGGAAACATTTTGAAGAAGGCTATCAAATCACCAACGACAACCTTAATTTGGGCATCCATGAATTTATGCATGCTATGCAATTGGAGTCTAAAAATAGTTCAGACATAGATTCTAGCCGATTTTCGAAGCAATTTCAGAATATTTTACAACGTCTAACGGAGCAAGAAGTTAAAGATAAACTGGATGAAACCCGTTTTTTTAGAGAATATGCTTTTACCAATCAATATGAGTTTATGGCAGTTTTAGCCGAATATTTTTTTGAATCCCCTAAAGAGTTTAAAACTCATTTCCCCGAAATTTACGAAGCCACCAAAAAATTGCTCAATTTTAGGTTTGCTGGATATTAAGAAAAAAGCCCAATTTATAAAAATCGGGCCTTTTATTATCTACATTGGGTCTTCCTTATTTTTTCACAATTATTTTCTGAACATATTGAGTAGTATTTACTTTGGCCACTAAGACATAAACTCCTTCAGTTAAAAAATCTGCATTCCATTGTTCTTGAAGCAAAGAAACCGAAGCTACTTTTTGCCCCATGAGGGTAAATACCTCTAGACTATCTAAAGATTTTGTTTCTGTAGTATTTAATAGAAATAAGGAGCCTATAGTGGGGGTTACCAATAACTTATTTTTTTTAAAATCTTTTACCGCTAGGGAAGCATCTCTTATCACTACAGCATTGGGCTGTATTAATCCTCCTAAACCACTAGAAACAATAGTGCCAACAAAGGTGCCATTAGGAGCAAATTCATCTATTTGAGCAGATCCGCCATTACCAACAACATAATTTGAACTTACAGGATGTGTTGTAATTCCTTCGGGTTGGGTTACTGCTGTGGTAAAAGTTTCCATAAAGACTCCCGAAGCGTTAAAGCGTTTTATATTTCCACCATTCCAATTTAGCACTAATAGGGTTCCCCCTTGTTCAATCATGACATTGGTAGGGCCAGACAGTTCGGTATTTATTAAAACGCCTTGTGAGATTCCAGCACTGTCAAACTTAGTAACAGTATTTCCACCGTAAGATCCTACATACATATTGCCTGCACCGTCAAAATCCAGACCAACACTTCGCGGAACCCCGATATCGGTATATTCCCCTAGAGGAGTTCCGTCCTGTTCAAAGCGCAATACTTTATTATCTGTAGTACTCCATTGCACGACATAAATTTTTTCATCGGGACCAATTTTCATTCGGGTAGGTCCTCCTGCAACGGCTGCAAAGTCTCCAAGGTAATCGCCGTTATTAGCATCATGTATGGTAATTTTATTTCCTATTAGGCAAGAAACTAAAACAATGCCTTGATTTTCTAAAAAAAGGATGTCCTGCGGCCAACCTATATTATTTGTAATAAAAGTATCACTAGAGATAAAAGTTTGGGGGTTACTACCATCTAAATCATAACGTAAAATTTGTGATGTGGAAATAGTAAAGTTTCCTGCATCGCTCACATAAATATAATGCGATGGTTGGCCCAGACTTGTTACGCTTACTGTAAGCATAATTACTGAAAAGATACACTGAAGTGTTTTCATAGTTTGTTTTTTTAAAATTTCTGAAAACGAATTTCTTATTTTTAAAAATAGAGTAAGTTCAGATTTATAATAATGGACTCTTTTTTTTATCAATTAAGAGGATAGTGTGGCATCTTTAAATTGGGTAGGGGTACAATTAAATTCTTTTTTAAAGGCACTGTAAAAGGTTGCTTTGTTGTTAAACCCTACATCAAAATAGATGCTTTTTATACTATAGTCTGGATTTTCTAAAAGTAATTTTTTAGCTTCTTGAAGACGATAATCATTAATAAATTGATTGAAATTTTTTCCCGATTTTTTATTGATAACCTTTGAAAGTAAATGGGTTGAAAAACCCAGAGAGTCGGCTAAATTTACTAGTCGTAGTTCATTGTCTATAAAAGGTTTTTCGGTTTCCATATAATGGGTTAACTTAAAGTAAAGCTCATTCATGAGGGTTTCTTCAAAAGAAGCATCGGCATGTTCAGAAGGCAAAAAAAGTTCCGAAAAAAATTCACCATCAAATACTTTAGGTTGCTTAATAACAAAAAACCCCATGGTATAAATAGTGATACTCATCGTGATGGAAATCATATAATCCCATTGATTATTAAAGAATGGGAATTGTACCAAGACATAATAGGAAAGGTACGCGAAAGTAAAAGTGGTGAGCAATATCAACAGAATAACACTCCATCGTTTTCTTAGTTTTTCGAATAGATTAGTTGCTTTTTTTCGCTTAAAAAGAGACCAACATAAAAAAATATAAATGGTTAAATGGATGACAATAAACCACGGGTTAGTTGAAAACCACATCCAAGGCACAGTAACTTGAGTATTGGGCAGATAGTTAATGAGCCATGCAAAATAGCTAACAAAGACCAAGAAGGCAGGTAAAAAATGCAACGTATAATTAAAGGAAACCTCTTTTTTGAATAAATGCAAAAAGTATAGATACAAAAGGGGGCCAATAGTATAATAGCATAGATGCGGAAGCATTCCCAGATAGGGAAAAACCAGCATATACTTTGTCCAATACAATACATATTGAAATAAGATGATTGAAAAAGCTAAAATTAAAAATGCAATGGGAAGACTCTTTCTGTTTTTAGATAACAACAAGGAAAAAAATAAAAACACCCCCATGGCTACTGCCAAAATAAATAGCGAAGTCCAAGAGTCGAAGGAGGGAGTAGGAGTTTCTTGCATTTTCAAAAAATAGTTTGAAAATTACAATAAAGCAACCAAACGAAGTATAAAATTATAATTATTGACCTTTATTGAGTCAGTTTTTTAAGACCTGTAATTGTTTCCGTAGGGTTTGGCGCACTAAATACATAACTACCCGCAACCAATACATCGGCTCCTGCTTCTTTAAGTTGTTTGGCGTTTTTGTTAGTAACCCCTCCGTCAATTTCAATTAAGGTGGAAGCTCCTTTTTCAGAAATTAATTTCTTTAAGGCATTTACTTTTTCGTAGGTATTCTCAATAAAACTTTGGCCGCCAAACCCTGGGTTTACACTCATCACACATACCAGATCCACATCTTGGATGATAGCTTCCAATAAATAAACTGGTGTATGAGGATTTAAGGCCACACCTGCTTTCATGCCTTCTGCTTTAATTGCTTGAAGCGTACGATGAAGATGCTTACACGCTTCATAATGTACCGTAAGGATATTGGCTCCTAATTTTGCGAAAGTTGAAATATAACGATCCGGATCTATAATCATTAAATGAACGTCAATGGTTTTTTTGGCATGTTTTGAAATGGCTTGTAAAACAGGCATCCCAAAGGAAATGTTAGGCACAAACACTCCGTCCATAATATCTATATGAAACCAGTCTGCTTGGCTGTTGTTTACCATTTCAATATCACGTTGAAGGTTGGCAAAATCGGCAGCAAGGATGGAAGGTGCTATAAGAGTTACGCTCATTTCTGAAAGTTTTTTCAAAAGTAATAATTAGTATTGAGTATTGTGTAATGAGAATTGAGAAATGCATAAAATGAAAAAACCTCCGGTAATCAGCCGGAGGTCATTCATCAATCAAAAAACGAACAGTCTTTATCTCCACCAAAGGAAACGTGTACTGTTGTTACATTTATGGGACTATCCCAAATAGGTTTTCAAGATTTTGCTTCTTGAAGTATGTTTTAGCCTTCTAATGGCTTTTTCTTTAATTTGTCTTACACGCTCACGGGTTAAATCGAAGGTTTCGCCTATTTCTTCCAAGGTCATAGGATGTTGATTTCCTAAACCAAAGTACAAACGAATAACATCTGCCTCACGAGGTGTAAGTGTTTCAAGTGCCCGTTCAATTTCGGTGCGTAACGATTCATGTAGAAGGACGCGGTCTGGGTTGGGAGATTCTCCACTACGCAAAACATCGTATAGGTTACTGTCTTCTCCTTCAACTAGTGGCGCATCCATAGAAACGTGACGGCCCGAGTTTTTCATAGACTCTTTTACATCGTTAATGGTCATATCCAACTCTTTTGCAATTTCTTCGGCAGAAGGTGGACGCTCGTGTGCTTGTTCTAAGAATGCATACGTTTTATTTATTTTGTTGATACTTCCAATTTTGTTGAGAGGAAGACGTACAATACGGGATTGTTCGGCCAAAGCCTGTAAAATAGACTGGCGTATCCACCATACAGCATACGAAATAAACTTAAATCCGCGGGTTTCGTCAAAACGTTGTGCAGCTTTAATAAGCCCTAGGTTTCCTTCGTTAATTAAATCGGGAAGGGTTAAACCTTGATTTTGGTATTGTTTTGCTACCGAAACTACGAAACGAAGGTTGGCTTTGGTCAACTTTTCCAAAGCGCGTTGGTCACCCGCTTTAATGCGTTGTGCCAATTCTACTTCTTCGTCTGCGGTAATTAAGTCAACTTTTCCAATTTCTTGTAGATACTTGTCAAGGGAAGCAGTTTCTCTGTTGGTAACCTGCTTGGTAATTTTAAGTTGTCTCATTAAGGGGTTCTCCTTTGTTTAGGTTAAAAAATTTCCTTTCGTAATGGGTTATACGTAAAAGAGGAATGAAATGTTACAAAGGTTTGATATTTATTTAAAAGTAAATACTTCTGAATTAATTTCTTTTACTTCCAGTTTAGTAGCTGTAAACGACATTATATAACCCTCTATTTCATACGAAAATTTTAAATAAGGTCTTTGCGAGATTTTAAAGAAGTCTCTTAAATAGAAATGTGTATATTTTGTATATCTGTCAGGATTAATAATTGGGCTGCCTTCTGAAAAACAATAGGTAAAGTTAACAGGTTCTTTATACTCATCTATTGCTTTATAAATATAACAGTCACATTCCTTACCAAGGATTTTTTGATTTTTTTGTTTTTCAAAAGTCAATAATTCAGAAAGTTCTTTAGTAATATTTGTAGAATCTATTTTACTTTTCAGTGTATAGGTGCTATATAGATGGTCTTTAGCTACAAAATAATAATCAGCATCTGCCTCTGTAGTAATATTATGGCTATTGCGATATTTTATTTTAAAATCTCCATTACGTGAGTAGTACATTTCTGCACGGTCTCCATAAATATCTTTTAGCATTTTTTCTGAGATGCCGGAAGATGAGTCTACAATGGTATATTCAATAGAAAACTGAATAACACCCTCAAAAGAATCTTGAGCATAAAGTTTTATGGAAGTTATTACAAAAACCAAAAATGGAAGGAGTATTTTTTTCATCTTAGAAAGATAAAAAAAACATTAAAAAAAGCCTCTTGGTAATAAGAGGCTTTTTTAAACAAAACAAAAGCTACTTTTCTTTTTCAATAGAATCGTTTAGTATTGGATTACTTTTAAGAATGCTGTCTATAATTTTTGGGTTGCTAAATTCTATGGTTTTTTTGGTAACACCGTTATAGTAATAATATGTTGTAGTTTTTTTATCGTTGTCTTCAGTCCAAAATGTATTGTCTTTTAACTTGCGTTGTATCTCTTTTATTTTTTTTCTTTCAGAATCACTTGTAGAAAGTTTTTCTGGATATAGTGTGTCGCTTTTGTTTTCTTCAGAATTGGTAATCGAGTCATTTTTTATTGTTTTAAGTGCTTCTTCAATTTCTGAAACAGGAGTGCTTTCTTCTACATTTTTAGTGATAGACTCAGTGGTTTTTAAGGTTATATTTTCAGTTTCTGTAGTATTTGTTTTAGCTATTTTAAAAACCCATACATAAAGCAATAACAGGGAAGCGCCGCCTACTGTCCAAAAAAAGAAGAATTTTTTGCGTTTTTTCTTTTTCTTTTTATCTAGGGCATTTTCCAGAGTGTCCCACGAATCCTCACTAGGTGTGGGGTGCAGCGATTTTAATTTCTCTTGAAGGAGGTTGCCAATGTCTTCTTTACGTTTCATACAAATTTAGGTTTGGGTAGACCTCTTTTCTGAAATCTATTACTTTTTGTTTAAGTTGTAGTTTTGCTCTGTGATAATTTGATTTTGATGTATTTTCTGAAATGCCTAATATTTTTGAAATCTCTTTATGTGAATAATTGTCCAACTGATAGAGATTAAAAACCAATCTATATTGGTCTGGTAATTCTTGAACAAACCTAAGTAACACATCTAACGGAATGTCTATAAAATTTGAATCTATGGTGGTGTCTTCACCATTATTATTAATCGTTTCTAGAGGGAACTCTTTTTGGTTTTTATAGCGGTCTATCGCCTTGTTAATGGTAATGCGTTTCATCCAACCTTCAAATGAACCAGTGCCTTTGTATGCTTTTATTTTTTCGAAAATAGTCATAAATGCATCGTGTAAATTGTCTTGAGCGTCTGCTTTGTTTCGGCAATATTTAAGTGAAAGAAGGTAAAGAGAGTCCTTGTACTTTGAAAAAAGTACGCTTTGGGCATTTCGATCGTTTTTTTGACACCTCTTTATGAGTTCCTCCATAAAAGTAATTTAATCACACGATATCGCTTTTAGTGTTATTCTTGGTTTATTGGTGGTAATAGAATCATGGGTAACAGTATTCCAGGCTTTAATATAAAGGGTTTGTGGGTTGGTTGTGTTTTCAAAAGTATTCGTATTTTCTATAGCGTTTATGTTTTGGTTGGCATCTTCCTGGGTTTTATAAAATAGGATACTTACAGGGTTTTCTAAAGTAATATTGTAGCCTATACATTTCCTAAAATCTTTTAAATTAAATACTGCAATTTCGCTGTTTTCTTCTACTTTACAACCTTTAAGGTCATCTATAGGGCAATTCATTTCACAATTCTTTTCAATGGTAATTATGGTTTCTTCGTGAGTGAGTTCAAAACTATTTTCTGAAAAAGAAGTGATTATCCAGTCTTTATTCCAGAAGCTATTAGGGGAATCATTTCCTATGGTGAATATATTTAAATGTAAGGTTTCTTCAATAAAAAGCGAGACCCAAGTACCTAAATAAACATTGTCTGCATAATATCGAAGCGCTCCAGAGTTTGTCTCTTTAAATTGAGTGCCTATATATATTTCAGCATTTTGAGAGGCTTCAACTACGGTCCAAGTGCATAGTTTTAAAAAATTATTGCACTTACCCACAATTTCATCTTGGGCACATTTTGAAATAGATTCGCGCAATTCTTCATTATTATTGATTTCAAGTAGCTCTCCGTTATTTAAAGTAGCCTTAATGGGGTAGCTTATACTTATGTTGTTGGTAGAATCTATGGTTTCTAGTAGGGCTAAAAATTCTGGGTCACTGTGAAGGGAGATAAAGTCTTCCACTTCATTTAAAGAGTCTAAAAGAAAAACAACAAAAGGATAATTAAACCTAAGACACCCAATAGTGTTTTCTCCCTCGGTTGTAGATACTCTAGAAACCAAATCTATTAATTCTTCATCCAATGCGTCTTTGTTTATTTCCATCTTGCCTATAGGTTCATTGCTACAAGAAATTAAAAAGAATATGGCTGAAAGCGTCAAGAATATACTTTTCATAATAACTATTTCTTTCTAGTCTGAAAGATTTAGAAAAGTTGCGTAGTGAAATAAAAAAAGCCCCTTATTGCTAAGAGGCTTTTTTGTTTTTTTGAGATTACTGCTTTCGCAAGAAGTATTAATCTCTCTTTTTATCACGATCACGATTGCGATTATCGCGACCTCGGTTGTCACGGTTTCCGCCTTTGTCATCACGTGGAGGGCGTTCTTTATACCCTTCCGGTTTTGGTAATAAGGCTTTACGAGAAACTTTATCTTTTTTGGTTCTTGGGTCTATACCTAAGTATTTTACTTCAAAAACGTCGCCCATATTTACCACATCGGTTACGTTTTCGGTACGTTCCCAAGCCAATTCGCTTACATGTAACAATACTTCGTTTCCAGCGGCTTCAGTATATTCTACTACGGCGCCAAAATCAAGCATTTTTATCACTTTTACTTCGTAAGTATTTCCTACTTCTGGCTTAAATGTTAAGGAGTCTATTTTTTTCAGTACCGCATCAATTCCCTCTTGGTTGGTACCCAGAATTTCCACAATCCCTTCTTCGGTGATAGGGTCTTCATTAATTACAATGGTGGTTTTGGTCGCTTTTTGTAATTCTTGTATTACTTTTCCACCGGGTCCAATTAAAGCTCCTATATAGGCATTAGGAATTTTTACGGTAACCATTTTGGGCGCATGGGGTTTCACATCGGCATTAGGTGCCGCAATGGTTTCCACTAATTTTTCCAAAATATGTAAACGTCCGTCGCGGGCTTGTTTTAGTGCTTTTACCAAAATCTCGTAGGAAAGTCCTTTTACCTTAATATCCATTTGGCAAGCGGTAATCCCATCGGCGGTTCCAGTGACTTTAAAGTCCATATCGCCTAAGTGGTCTTCATCCCCTAGGATGTCACTTAATACGGCATATTTACCATTGTCACCAGAGATTAATCCCATCGCAATTCCAGAAACGGGTTTTTTCATTTGTACCCCAGCATCCATCAAGGCCATAGTACCACTACAAACGGTTGCCATAGAGGAGGAACCGTTACTTTCCAATACTTCTGAAACCACACGAACGGTATAAGGGCAATCGGCAGGAATCATTCCTTTTAAGGCTCTTTGCGCTAAGTTTCCGTGGCCTACTTCTCTACGAGAGGTTCCACGAATTGCACGTGCCTCACCCGTTGAGAAAGGAGGGAAATTGTAATGAAGGTAGAAGGTTTCTTCTCCTTCAAAAGAGGGCATATCTATTTGGTTGGCTTCTCTCGAAGTTCCCAAAGTAACTGTTGCCAAAGCTTGTGTTTCTCCACGGGTAAAAATCGCTGAACCGTGTGTGGAGGGTAAATAATCAACCTCACACCAAATAGGGCGGATGTCGGTAGTTTTTCTACCGTCCAAACGAAGACCTTCGTTTAAAGTAAGGTCACGAATAGCTTCTTTTTCGGCTTTAGCTACATATTTATGAATCAGTTTTCCAAGAGCCTCTTGGTCTTCTTCTGAAAACGCGTTAAACACTTCTTCTTTTATGTTGCTAAATGCTTGTCCTCTTTCATGTTTGGAAGAACCTCCTTTAGCAATAGCATAGGTTTTATCATACACTAAATCGTGTATTTTTTTCTTTAGGTCTTCATCTTCCACCTCAGGCTCATATTCGCGGGTTTCTTTTTTACCCACAGCTTCTGCAAAGCGTACTTGGGCTTTACACTGCACTTTTATAGCTTCGTGTGCAAATTTGATAGCCTCGGTCATTTCTTCTTCTGAAATCTCTTTCATTTCACCTTCTACCATCATTACCGAATCTTCGGAGGCTCCAATCACCATATCAATATCGCTTTCTTCTAGTTGTGCTAAAGAAGGATTGATGATGAATTCTCCGTTAATACGTCCTACTCGAACTTCAGAAATAGGACACTCAAAAGGGATATCGGATAATTGAATCGCTGCCGAAGCGGCCAACCCTGCTAGTGCATCGGGCATAACCTCTTCATCGTGCGACATTAACTGAATCATTACTTGCGTTTCGGCATGGTAATCTTTTGGGAAAAGCGGACGTAAAACGCGATCTACTAGACGCATGGTTAATACTTCGCCGTCGCTTGGACGGGCTTCTCTTTTAAAGAAACCGCCTGGGTAACGCCCTGCTGCTGCAAATTTTTCACGGTAATCTACAGTTAAGGGTAAAAAATCGACATCGCTTTGGTGGTAGTTGGACACTACGGTACACAATAGCATACATTTACCCGATTGTACCACAACAGACCCGTGGGCTTGTTTGGCTAGTTTTCCGGTTTCGAGCGTAATTTGCCGCCCGTCACCAAGGTCAATGACCTCTCTAAATACGTTAGGTATCATTTTTTTGTTTTTCATTTGGTGCCAAAGGCACCGTTAATAATTTGGTCAAGGTTTGATTTTCAAACCTAGTGTTGTTGTGTTGTTGTGGTTTGACCAATGAAAAACTAAAGGGTAGCTTTTTCTAAATATAATAAAAATAAAAGGGAGCATAACGCCCCCTTTTTTATTACTTACGTAATCCTAATTCTTTCACAATAGCACGGTATCTTAAAATGTCTTTCTTCATTAAATAATCTAACAAAGCACGACGTTTACCTACCAATTTCACCAAAGAACGTTCTGTGTTATAGTCCTTATGATTTCTTTTAAGGTGTTCGGTTAGGTGATCGATACGGTGTGTAAAAAGGGCAATTTGACCTTCGGCAGAACCTGTGTCATTGGCACCTTTACCGTGTTTTTTGAAAATTTCTTGTTTTTTTTCTTGCGTTAAATACATTCCAATATTATTTAAATGATTTTTATGTATGTTGATAACCCGTTGATTATCGAGCGGCAAAAGTACAAAAAGCAAACTAAAAAAGAAGTAATATTGTGTAAATTATTTATTTATAAAATACTGAATTAAACCCTTAAACGTTTAGTTAGTCATAAAACCATAAACTTAAAGCCTAAATTATGAACACCTTTGTAAAGAAAATTGCCCTACTTTTTTTTGCTTCTTCAATACTATTTTTTACTGCCTGTAAAAAAGATGACGATGGTAATGAACCTGAAACAATCAATTTTTCAGCAGAAAATACCACACGAGTTGCCCAAATGGATGATATTGTAGAAGCCTCCGCAAATATTGCAGAAAGTGGGTATGTAAAAATTGAAGAACCGGCACAATTAGCTACTTCATTTTTTACTGCGGCGTGTCCAACCTTCGAAATAAGTGGTGGTGGGAATGGTTCTGGAACTATTGTTATTGACTTTGGAACAAGTTGTCAATTATTAAATGGAGCTCTTGTTTCTGGAAAAATTAATTTGTCATACTCTGCACTTACTGCTGGTATCCGAAATATTGATTATGTATATGAAGATTTTACCTACAACGGATATGGAGTATCAGGAGGTGGAACCATTACCAGAGACATTAGTACCAATGTCCCTAAATCAATTATAGATGAAAATATTGCTGTAACATTTACTGGTACCACAGTTACTGGAACTCGCACGGGTATTCGTATTGTAGAATGGGTAGAAGGTTTTGGAAGTGGCACCTGGACCGATAATGTTTTTGAAATTGAAGGAAACTGGCAAACCAATTTAAGTAATGGCTTTTCTAGAACCGGAGAGGTTACTCAAACTTTAATAAGAGAAGCAAGTTGCAGATATTTAGTAAGTGGTAAAATATCCGTTACTCAAGAAGGACTAACAGGTATTTTAGATTTTGGAAATGGAGTTTGTGATCCGTTTGCTACCATAACCTTTAATGGGCAAGAGTTTCCTATTATTCTAGGAAATTAATAGAAAATATATATATTAAAAAAAAAAGCGGCTCAACGAGCCGCTTTTTTTAAGCTAATTTTTTTTCCCGTAATGGCTGATTTTGAATTAAATCAATATACAGATTTATTTTTCGTTTTAAATCTTTTCGATGGCTTATAAAATCTAAAAAACCGTGTTCTAGTAAAAACTCGGCAGTTTGAAAACCTTCGGGTAATTCTTTTCCGGTGGTGTCTCTTACCACACGAGGTCCCGCAAAGCCAATTAAGGCCCCTGGTTCACTAATATTAATATCTCCTAACATGGCAAAGGAAGCAGTGGTTCCCCCTGTTGTAGGGTCGGTACAAAGAGAAATGTAAGGAATTTTTGCTTTTGAAAGTTGAGCCAATTTAGCACTTGTTTTGGCTAATTGCATAAGTGATAAAGCGGCTTCCATCATGCGGGCTCCTCCACTTTTGGAGATTATCATAAATGGAATTTTCTTTTTAAGGGCATAATCTGCTGCACGTGCAATTTTTTCACCTACCACACTACCCATAGAACCTCCAATAAAGCTAAAATCCATACAAGCAATGACTAAATCCTTTCCCATAGATTTTCCTACAGCGGTTCTTACGGCATCCTTAAGCCCGGTTTTATCTTGCGCTTCTTTTAAGCGATCGGGATATTTTTTTGTGTCTACAAACTTTAAAGAATCTTTGGAATCTAAATTTTTATCCAGTTCCTTAAATTTATTATCATCAAAAAGAATTTCAAAATATTCCTTACTTCCTATGCGAACATGATAACCGTCTTCTGGACTTACGTAGTAATTCCTTTCAAGTTCGTCTGCATCCACAATTTTACCTGTGGGAGATTTGTACCAAAGTCCTTTAGGGACATCTTTTTTTTGTTCGGTGGGAGTTTGTATCCCTTTTTTTGTTCTTTTAAACCAAGCCATAAAGAGGAGTTTGTCTTGTTTCTTTATAAGGTATTTACGTTGTTGAGGTCTTCAAAAGCCTGAATCAATCGTTTCTTGAAAGTTACTTCGCCTTCACGAAGCCATTTTCTAGGATCGTAGTATTTTTTATTGGGAACATCTGCACCGTCAGGGTTTCCAATTTGAGTACGAAGGTAATCGATATTGTTGACCATATAATCCCGAATGCCTTCCGTAAAGGCGAATTGCAAATCGGTGTCAATATTCATTTTAACCACACCATATCCTATAGCTTCACGTATTTCTTCTAAGGTAGATCCACTACCACCGTGAAACACAAAATCTATTGGATTGTATCCTGTGTTGAATTTTTTTTGAACGTATTCTTGTGAGTTTTTGAGAATACCCGGAGTTAATTTTACATTTCCCGGCTTGTAGACCCCATGAACATTTCCAAAGGCTGCTGCTATAGTAAATTGATCGCTTACTTTCATTAGTTCTTCATAAGCATAAGCTACTTCACTGGGTTGGGTGTATAATTTTGAACTATCTACGTCGCTGTTATCTACGCCATCTTCTTCACCTCCAGTGATACCCAATTCTATTTCCAGTGTCATATCCATCTTACTCATTCGCTCAAGGTAGCGTTTACAAATTTCAATATTTTCTTCGATGGGTTCTTCTGAAAGGTCCAACATGTGTGAGCTATACAAAGAAGAACCGGTTCTTTTAAAGTAATTCTCACTGGCCGAGAGTAATCCATCAACCCATGGAAGCAAATTTTTGGCACAGTGGTCTGTATGTAGAATTACGGTTGCCCCATAGACTTTTGCCAATTCGTGTATGTGGTAAGCTCCCGCGATACCTCCGGCAATTGTTGCTCTTTGATTTTCGTTAGAAAGTCCTTTCCCCGAATTAAATTGTGCCCCTCCATTGGAAAACTGAATCATTACTGGAGCGTTCAATTCTTTAGCGGTTTCTAAAACGGTATTGATGGTATTAGACCCTACCACATTTACAGCGGGAAGGGCAAATTTTTTCTCTTTTGCGAGTTTAAATATTTTTTGAACTTCTTTTCCAGTTACAACTCCTGTGGGAATGTGATGACTCATACTTGTGTGGGTTTAGCTAACAAAAATAAAAAATTAAAATGGTTTAGAAGGGATAGTTTATTCCTATGTTGTAAACAGCGTTTGCAAAGTTATATTCTTTAAACCAACGTTCTCCTATAGCTCTGCCAGGATTATGTGTTTTAAATCCAACATCAAATCGGATCACAAAAAATCCAAAATCATACCTAAGTCCAAATCCTGTGGCAAGAGCCATCTCTTTTAAATCCTTAATACCATCAAACCGAAATTCTTCAATATCAATTTCGTCAAAAATATTCCAAATATTTCCAGCATCGGCAAAAAAAGCGCCTTTAAAGCTTCCCAATAAGGTGTATCGATATTCGGCATTAAAGGCTAGTTTAAAATTGGCCTCATTAAAATCGAGAATGCTACCACTACTTCCAGGGCCTAAGTCGTATGCTCGCCAACCCCTGTTATCATTAGCGCCACCAGCAAAGTAACTTCGCGTAAAAGGAATGGAGTTACTATTGCCATAAGGTATTGCAATACCCCCAAAAGCTCTCACCGCAAAAAGAGAACTACCCGCCATTTGCCAGTGTTTAATATAACTTGCTTCCATTTTTGCATATTGCGAAAAAGCCACTCCCAAAACTTCTTTATTTCCGTTGGCATTGGTTTCAAGATTTGCCAAAGAAGCAATGCCCGATAAGAGATTTCCTGCTAATTCTGCTTTCCATTGAACTCTAGAAAAGCTATTATCGTTAATATTTTCTCTACTGTCTCGAGTCCACGTAAAATTAGTAGCTACAATGAGGTTATTTTCGGTGAGCCTATTTTTTCTTTGCACAATAGAAATCATTTCATCCAGTAGTTCTTGAGTTATGTTTAACCCACTATCTACGGTAAAGAAAGTATTGATAAAGGCATCGGTTTCTTCGGGAATTTTGAGCGTTTGATCTTCGTTTTCAAAATCAAAACCCACTTCCCTTGCAATTTCATTTACTCGATCATAAGAAGATCGATATACATTAAAATAATTACTCGGATTTAAATTTCTAACATATTGAAGGTTAATTAAATCCAATCGATTTGTTCTAATGGTGCTGGGTTTCCATTGGTAACTAAAGATACCATTACTATTTTGTCTATCCAGCCCAATATTATTTTGAATGTTTATTCCAGCGCTAATAGAAGTAAAAGGAGAGTTGTATTTAGGAATAAATTTTTCGGTATTTATGGGAAATAAAATTCGAGGAAAAGTAAGTTTTACATCAAAACCCACATCCGAAGTATTAAAGAAATTACTATTTGGGTCTGCATTGTCTTTTGAAGAACCTACGCTTCCACTTCCAGAAATTTCAAGGTTTTCTGCTCCTCTAAAGACATTCCGAATTAAAAAACTACTGCTAAATCCAATTCCAAACTGCTGAATGGTAGAGGTATAAGCATCAAAATCGATTCCTAGGGTATATTTTTTTCGTGGACTTAAAACGATGGTTGTTATAAGCCCCGTTCCTGTAGTGTCCCTAGGGTCCTCTTGATAGGTAATAGTGGGATATTTAAAATTTCTAAGCTCGCTTATTTGGTTATACGTAATGGTTCTATCAATATCTTTAAATATTTCTCCAGGGGTTATAGAAACCGCATCGGTAATTGCTTTAGGGCGGTATTTTAAAGGCTCATACCCAAATAGTTGATATCCCATATAAGAAACAGAATCTTTCAAAGCACGATTTCTAAAGGCAGTATTATAATCGGTCACAATCCTAACTTCATTAATTTTATGCACTTTAAAAGGAACGTAGGTGGTAGTATCTCCTTCTCTTACTCTTCTATTAGGAATAATATATTCTATATGTACTTTATGGCCTATATTGTTGGTATCGGCTTCAAAGGTTACATAGTCTTGATCAAAATAATAAAGACCAGAATTTCTTAGTTGAAGGGTTATTCGGGACCG
Source organism: Flavobacteriaceae bacterium (assembly GCA_041392205.1). Classification (GTDB taxonomy): domain Bacteria; phylum Bacteroidota; class Bacteroidia; order Flavobacteriales; family Flavobacteriaceae; genus Halomarinibacterium. Next base: position 118,174 of record JAWKMO010000007.1, read on the forward strand.
TTCATTTTCAAAATTGGCAACATTGTATTGGTCTCCAGATTTTATGAAGGCACTATTTTTTGAAAGCTGAAAAAGGGAGTCTACTACAGGAGAACTTATCTTTTCTGAAATGGAATCTATTGTATAAGGGGTTCTTTTTTGGATGTTGTACGTTACGCTTCCTCTTTTCTCTTTAAGAGAATCTTTTAAAATGGTATAACTTCCTTCTACATTAAACCAGCCTTTATTATAAAAGTATTGGTTAATTTGTTTTAGGGATTTTTCGGCTTTTTTATTTTCAATAATAACAGGAGCGGTTCCATTTCTTTTTAGCCATTCGTTAAATTTAATTTTACTGCTATCAAGGGCTAATACTTGTTTTTTGGATAGCAAATTGTTGAGTCGTTTTTCGCGATTAGTTTTTCTTTTTAACCAATCTTGAAATGTGGAATCGGGTTTGGGTTCGGCAAGATTATAAATATGTAAACTAAAAGGTATCCCCAATACTGGAATTCTAGGATTGGGTTTTTGAGAGATCAAGCTATAGACTTCTGCATCGCTACTTTTTTCACCATTAATGACAACCACATTTTCTTCTAGTAAAAGTTCATCATCTTTTAAATGCTTTACAGCATTACACGATGCTAAAAGCATGACTATTCCTAAAAATAATGATATTTTTGTGGGTGTTTGAGTCAAAGAGTGTGTATTTCTCAATTCAAAAATAGGATAATTTTGATAAGCAAAAGCGAAATTAAATTAATAACGAGTCTGCAACAAAAAAAGTACCGAAATATACACGGACTTTTTATTGCGGAAGGCAAAAAAATTATATCCGACTTGGTATTTTCTGGAGTACAACTGCAGTCGCTTTTTGCGACAGAAGATGTTTCAGAAATTGCCAAAAACTATCAACCCATTTCTGAAAATGAATTAAAAAAAATAAGCGTATTAAAAAACGCCAATGGTGTCCTAGCCGTTTTTGAAATTCCAAACGAAAGCGCTTTGGAAACCAAAGGATTGCAAGTGGTATTAGATAGGGTTCGGGATCCTGGAAATTTGGGAACCGTTATTAGGCTTTGCGACTGGTTTGGAGTTTCTCAAATTATCTGTTCAAGGGATACGGTAGATTGTTATAACCCTAAAGTTGTGCAAGCCACGATGGGCTCTATTGCAAGAGTATCGGTGCATTATAAAGACTTAAAGGCGTATTTAAGGGAATCAAAATTACCCATTTATACGGCTGTTATGAAAGGTGCAAATGTTTATTCAGAAGTATTACCAAAAAATGCCCTCTTGGTGATGGGGAATGAAGCTCAGGGAGTTTCAGAAGAAATAATGCAACTAGCAAACCATCAAATAACCATTCCTAATTTTAGTAAGAATAGGGCTGCCGAAAGTTTAAATGTGGCTATGGCAACTGGGATTTTATTAAGTGAATTTCGAAGAACTACTGAAACGTAAAATTTAAGAAAATACCTCTAGTGGACATTTGATCGATATTGGAAGTCCAAGGGCTGTTAGGATCATCATCACGCACCAGCTCATCACTTGTAGCAAAAACACCACGAATAGATGGGGTAAATTTGAAGTAATAGAGATACAAGTCTATTCCAAAACCTAATTCAAAATAGCTAGTACCGCGAGTCATTCTAAATTGCCCTTCATTGTTGTCTTCTGGGTTTTTTTCGTTACTCCCTAAATTAATTGAACGCGACATTCCAACGACTACAAAAGGTTTAATGTTGTTAAGCCTCTTAGTAGAAAATTTAAGTAATAAAGGGACGTGTATGTAAGTGGATTTAACCTCCCTAAAAAAATCGAGTTCTTCTTCAAAACCCGGAAAAATTAAATTTCGTTGTGTAAAATAAATACCAGGCTCCAATCTAAGATTTACATAACGATTGATGCGCATGTCTCCAATAAGGCCTACATTAAAACCTAATTGTTGTTCTACTTCTACATCGGTATTTAAATCCCCATTATCATTGGCATAGTCAAACTTAAAATCGTATTGATTAAAGCCCAAGAAGTAGCCCCAAGTAAGGAACCTATTGTCAAAAGTTTCGAGATTTGCCAAGCGTTCTTTACTAAATAATTGCGCATTCATTTGTGTTGTAAAAACACACCCAATTAACAGAATTAAAATGTTCTTCATATTCATTTCGTTGCCAAATAAATGGTAGCTACTCCAAGAGTTTGAGGCTTATTTTTCACCTCTATAAACCCAATTTTCCTCAAAATATTGTTTAACTTATTTCCATAGGGAAAGGTAGCGGCACTTTCTTTTAAATATTTGTAGGCTACTTTATCTTTGGACATGATTTTTCCTATCAAAGGTAAAATTCCGTTGCAATATAAATAATAGCCTTGTTTCCAAGGAAATTTTGTGGGGACTGAAGTTTCTAAAATAATAAAGAGTCCGCCAGGAGTAAGTACTCTGTATATCTCTGCTAATCCATTTTCCAGATGATCAAAATTTCGAATGCCGAAGGAGACACTTATGGCATCAAAACTATTGGTTTCAAACGGAAGTGCTTCACTATCTCCTTTAATAAATTCAACCTTTGTATCCAAGGATTTTTTGGTTGCTTTTTTTTTCGCTACACTCAGCATTCCTGAAGATAAGTCCAGCCCAACAATTCTTTCAGCGTTCGTTTTTTCAGCAAATTGTAATGCCAAATCTCCAGTTCCGGTTGCGATGTCTAAAATGGATTTCGGATTACCTTGCTGCACCAGCTTCACCACTTTTTTTCGCCATTTAATATCGCTTCCCAAAGAGATTACCTTGTTAATACCATCATACTCTTCAGAAATGGTATCGAACATACGTTCTACCTGCTCTTTTTTATCTAGGGTTGATTTTTTATAAGGTGTAATTTTTGTTTCCATAACATGCGGATGCAAAACTACTATTTTTTAGTGGAATGAAAGAGTTTCCTTGTTTTTTAAATGCGCCTCTTAAAATCAATTAAGAGTGTTCTTTTTTGTACCTTTGTTGCCTTATAGCACAAAAATATTTATGAAAATTATTATTGCCGGTGCCGGTGAGGTAGGATTTCATTTAGCAAAGCTGCTTTCTTTTGAGTCGCAAGACATTACCCTTATAGATACCAATAGAGATTCTCTAGCTTATGCAGACACCCATTTGGATATTCGAGTAATCCGTGGGGATGCAACTTCAATATCGGTTTTAAAAGAGGCTCGCGTAGATGATACCGATTTAGTAATTGCAGTTACTTCAAGTGAAACAACCAATATTACGGCTTGTGTTTTAGCAAAACAATTAGGAGCAAAAAAAACCATTGCACGAATTTCTAATACCGAATTTTTAGAAAATAAAGACGAAGTTGGTTTTACGAAGTTTGGTATAGATGAATTAATATCCCCAGAAGCCTTGGCTTCTAATGAGATTGAATTATTACTCAACCAAAGTGCTTTTAATGATACTTACGAGTTTGAAGAAGGCGCCCTAACCATGATAGGACTTCATTTATCCAGAACCGCTGCCTTTGTTGGGAAAACCGTAAAGGAAATTGGTTTGCAATATCCCGAACTCAATTATGTTCCTATCGCGATACAACGCTATGGTACCCAGTATACCCTCATTCCAAGAGGAGATACCCAATTTAAAGAAGGAGACCAAGTCTATTTTACCACCACTGAAGATGGAGTAGACTATATCTATAAACTTTCGGGTAAAATAAAAGAAGACATTAAAAATGTAATGATCTTGGGCGGAAGCAATATTGGTTGTAAAACGGCCATCGATTTGTGTAAAAGCAAGTTTAATGTAAAACTTATTGAAAACAATAAAGAGAAAGCCTTTGAAATTGCTGATGATATCCCTAATTGTTTGGTAATTAATGGGGATGGAAGAAATGTGGAGTTGTTGCAAGAAGAAGCTATTTCAGAAATGGATGCTTTTATTTCGGTTACAGGGAATAGCGAAATTAATATCATGTCCTGTCTTGTAGCAAAATCTAAAGGGGTTAAAAAAACTATTGCATTGGTTGAAAATATGGATTATTTTCAGCTGTCACATTCCATAGGTATAGACACTCTTATTAATAAAAAACTTTTAGCGGCCAATCATATTTTTAGATATGTTAGGAAAGGTGAAATTGTAGCGATGACACGGCTAAATAACATGAATGCCGAATTATTGGAGTTTGTTGTTTCCCCTCGTTCTCAAGTTTGTCATAAAATGATACGTGATATTGACTTTCCAAGATCTGCTATTATTGGGGGAGTAATAAGAAATGGTGAAGGAATGATTGCCTTAGGCGATTTTAAAATTTTAGAGGGAGATCGTATTGTGGTTTGTTGTTTACCGCAATCCATTAAAAAAGTGGAAAATCTATTTACCTAATGGGCGTCTTTTCCAAAATCAATTTCCGAATTATTTTCCACCTTATGGGCCTTTTAATTATGGTTAATGGAGGCTTTATGTTGCTATCTTCTATGGTGAGTTTTTTTTACGATGATGGTGTTGTAAAAGAACTCTCTTTTGCATCATTAACGGCAATAATTTTAGGAGGTGCAATTATGTTTGTTACTAGAAAGCACAGGAAGGAAATACAAAAAAAAGAAGGATATATTGTGGTTACCTTTGGTTGGATTTTCATGGCGCTTATAGGGACACTACCTTATATTTTTACAGGCGCTATTCCTAGTTTTACCAATGCTTTTTTTGAAACTATGAGTGGGTATACCACCACAGGAGCTTCCATTTTAAGTGATATTGAAATCATTCCTAAAGGCGTGTTGTTTTGGCGTAGTATTACTCATTGGATTGGCGGTATGGGAATTATTGTCCTAGCGATTGCTATTTTACCACTTTTAGGGATTGGTGGCATGCAGCTTTTTGCGGCAGAAGCACCAGGGCCAGCAGGAGATAAATTGCACCCAAGAATCACCGATACCGCAAAACGTCTGTGGCTTATTTATGTGGGATATACCTTAGCTGAAACCTTACTCCTATGGGCGGCAGGAATGACCTTTTTTGATGCCATTAATCATTCTTTAAGCACCTTAAGTACAGGAGGTTTTTCTACAAAAAATGCAAGTGTAGCCTACTGGAACTCACAACCCTTAATACAATACATCATTATTGTTTTTATGTTTTTGGCGGGGACTAATTTTGTCTTAAGTTACTTTGCATTTAAAGGGAAATTTCAAAAGATTATAAAAGACGAAGAATTTAAATTATATAGCGTTTTCATTGTAGGCTTAACGCTTGTTGCGGCTTGTTTTATTTACTTCTACGCAAATCACCAAACGGCGTCCATTCAAGACCCTATGGTATGGGGGCCTTTGGAGTATTCCTTTCGGCACGCATTATTTCAAGTACTAGCAGTAGTAACTACGACGGGATTTGTTTCTGCCGATTTTACCACTTGGATTCCTTTTCTGACGATTTTCTTTTTTGGTCTTATGTTTTTAGGCGGTTCCGCAGGTTCCACGGCAGGAGGTATTAAGGTAGTACGACATTTAATTATGATTAAAAACGGCATTATGGAATTCAAAAGAACTCTGCACCCTAGTGCTATATTGCCTGTTCGCTACAATAACAAAGCCATCCAGCAACCTATCGTATTTAATGTATTGGCTTTTTTTATTCTATACATGCTTTCTTTTATTGTAGGGGTTTTGGTATTCTCTCTTTTGGGTTTGGATTTTGAAACTTCTTTGGGCGGAGCTGCGTCAACACTTGGTAACGTAGGACCCGCTTTAGGCGATTTGGGACCTGTTGAAAATTATGGAGGACTACCTGCTGCTGCAAAATGGTGGGCTAGTTTTTTAATGCTAATAGGAAGGTTGGAATTATTTACCGTATTAATACTGTTAACCCCCTTCTTTTGGAGAAAACGATAGTTTTCAATCAATACTGGTAATTTCAATTTCCACTCTGCGGTCAAATTCATCTCCCTTTCCAGTGGGATAGCGATACGCCATCCCTATATAACGCATTCGCCTTTTATCAATTCCGTTTTTTGCAAGGTAATTATAGAGCGATTGTGCACGGGCCTCCGAAAGATTATTTTTCCCCGTCCGTACATTTTTTAAATCGAGATAACGACGTTCGCTATCACCGCAGCAAATATGTCCTATTAGCTTAAATTTTACAAAAGGATGTTTATTTAAAAAAGTAATTAATTTCTCAAGTGCTGGGATGCTTTCGTCCATGATAACATCTCTATCGGGATAAAACATAATTCCTTCTAAAGTAACTTTGTCTCCTTTTTTAGGAATATTTAAAGTAATAAGCGAAGGTTGTACTTCTTCAGTACTTGGGAGCTCCACTATTTCATCATCTACTGAAATATGATCGGTCTTTAAATGAATTAAAATATCTACCCTTCTATTATTGGCCGCTTCCCCGTCTAATTGCCCTAAACCACGACTAGAGATAATGGTAAAATCCCGTAATTCCTTTTTTACATTTTCGGCACGTTTTCGGGAGAGTTCCAAATTGTAATTTTCCTCACCCACACTGTTGGTATATCCTTTTATATGAATATCAAAAAGGGATTTGTTTTCCAAAGCCTTTAAGCTATCGATTAATTGAAAATGTTCTTGGGTTAAATCAAATTGATCATTTTCATAAAATAGGGAGAATTTTTTTTCACTTTCTTGTGCTAAAGAAATCCCCGAAATAAATACTAAAAAATACCAGATAATTTTCATCTGTAAAAAATTTGATAAATCGGTAGACCCGGTCCTAACATGATATTGGGATGGAATATCTAAATTATGCATCTTTAGTTGTGCTGTAAAGGGTTAATGGGGATCTTCTGAAAATCGTTTACAACACATTAAAATTAATGAGATAGAATCAAAAAAACTATTTTTTTAAGAAATATTGAAAAGATTATAAGTTGACTTTCACCTTTTTAGCCAATTCCTTAGCTCGTTCTTTTACTTCTGAAACATTTGCCGATAGTGCATCGTAAGTTACCACAACACCCATTCTACGGTAAGGGCGAGAGGTAGGCTTTCCAAAAATTCTAAAATCACTTTTAGGTGCTGAAGCAATAGTTTCAATTTCTTCAAAGCTGGGATTTTCAGAATATCCTTCAGCTAAAATCACGGCTGAAGCTCCTACGCGTTCTTGCGTTATTTCTGCAATGGGAAGACTTAAAATGGCGCGGAGATGCAATTCAAATTCATTAAAATTTTGGGTATTGGCAAGGGTTACCATCCCAGTATCGTGGGGCCTTGGCGATACTTCTGAAAAATACACGCCATTGTCTGCCACAAAAAATTCTACGCCCCAAAGTCCTGCTCCACCCAACGCTGCCGTTACTTTAGCTGCCATACCTTGCGCTTCTTTTAAATGCGAAACTTCCATAGTAGCAGGTTGCCAGCTTTCTTGGTAATCGCCCCGTTCTTGACGGTGCCCTATAGGAGCACAGAATAGGGTAGGACCATTGTTTTGGGTTACGGTTAGTAGTGTAATTTCGTAATTAAAATTAACAAAAGCTTCTACAATTACTTCAGCTACATCGCCACGAGAGCCTTCTTGTGAGTAGCTCCAGGCTTTTTCTATATCCGCTATAGATTTAATGGTGCTTTGTCCTTTTCCGCTAGAAGACATTAAGGGCTTTACCACACACGGTATTCCCACTTCGTTAACGGCTTCTTCGAGTGCTTTAGCGGAGGCAGCATAACGATAATTGGCTGTTTTTAAACCTAATTGTTTTGCAGCCAAATCCCGAATGGCTTTTCGATTCATGGTGTAATTGGCCGCCTTTGCCGAAGGGACTACGGTATAACCTTGTTTTTCATACTCATAAAAACGTTCGGTACGAATGGCTTCAATTTCAGGGACAATAAAATCGGGTGTGTGCTTGGCAACAATATTATCTAAGGCATTTCCATCCAGCATATTAATCACTTCAAAACCGTGAGCCACCTGCATCGCGGGAGCATTGGGGTAGCTATCTACCGCAATCACGATTTGCCCAATGCGTTGTGCGGCAATAACGAACTCCTTACCGAGTTCTCCGGAACCAAGAAGGAGGATTTTCGCCATGATTAACTAAGTGCTTCTTTAATTCTTCGCATGGCTTCTTTAATATCATTTTCAGAGGCCGCATAGGAGATTCGTATGCAGTTAGCATCGCCAAAGGCTTCGCCAGTAACGGTAGCCACACCGGCTTCTTCTAAAAGAAAGATGGCAAAGTCTTGAGCAGAGTGAATGGTTTTTCCTTTTAACGTCTTTCCGAAGTAATAGGAGATATCAGGAAACACGTAAAAGGCTCCTTCGGGTTCGTTGGTTTTAAATCCGGGGATGGCTGCCAGTAACTCTAAAATCAATTTCCTACGTTCTTTAAAGGCGTCCACCATATATTGTATTTTACTAGGTGGATTTTCTAGCGCTGTAATAGTGGCTATTTGAGCAATACAGTTGGCACCACTAGTTACTTGACCTTGCATTTTGTTACAGGCTTTGGCAATATATTCGGGAGCGCCAATGTAACCTATACGCCAACCCGTCATGGAGAAGGCTTTTGAAACGCCATTTACCGTAACCGTACGATCGTACATGTCTTCAAAAGCGGCCATAGAAACGTGTTCTCCAGTAAAATTGATATGTTCGTAAATTTCATCACTTACTACTATAATATCTGGATATTTTACCAATACATCTGCCAAGGCACGTAATTCTTTTTTACTAAACACCGACCCGCTTGGGTTGCAAGGGGAGCTGTAAATCATCATTTTGGTTTTAGGGGTGATAGCCGCTTCTAATGCTTCGGGGGTGATTTTAAAATCGGTAGCTATAGACGCAGGAATTTCCACGGGAACCCCTCCGGCTAGCATGCTTATATCTGCATAACTTACCCAATAAGGTGCCGGTAATAATACTTCGTCTCCTTCATTCAACAATACCTGTGCAAGGTTTGCTAATGATTGCTTGGCTCCTGTGGAAACTACAATTTGCGAAGGAGCGTAGGTGAGGTTGTTATCTCTTTTAAATTTGGTAATAATGGCTTTTTTTAAATTTGCATAACCATCTACTGGGCTGTAGGAATGGAAGTCTTTTTTAATAGCTTCAATTGCCGCTTCTTTTACAAATTCGGGGATAGTAAAGTCGGGTTCGCCTAAACTAAGTCCTATAATATTTTTTCCTTGTTCTTTAAGTTCTCTTGCTTTGGCTGCCATGGCAAGGGTAGCAGACGTTGACATTTCGTTTACACGGCGGGAAAGTTTTGAATTCATAAGGTTTAAGCAGAAAAAGCGGGTTTTGCCCCCATTTGTTTTAAATGTTTAAAGTGCGCTATAATGGCTTTTCGGGTAGTTTTGTATTCGTTGTAAGGTAAATTGAATTCTTTAGCCGTGTTTTTTACAATGGTTGAAATTTTTGTGTAATGTACGTGGCTAATATTAGGGAAAATATGGTGTTCTACTTGATGATTTAATCCGCCGGTAAACCAATTAACAATTCGGTTTTTTGTTGAAAAATTAACCGTTGTGAAGAGTTGATGAATAGCCCAAGTATTTTTGATGGTTCCCGTTTCATCGGGCAATACCATTTGGGTGTCTTCCACAACGTGTGCTAATTGAAATACCACACTTAAAATTAAACCAGCAATATAGTGCATTATAAAAAATCCTATTAAAATTTTCCACCAAGCGATGTTAAAAAATAATATGGGAATCACAATCCAAATGGTAGCATAAAGAATTTTAGTTCCAATTAAAGTACTCCATTGTGCAAAAGGATTAGGGAGGTTCCCGTAAGAAAGTTTTCTTTTAAGGTAACTACGCGTTTGTTTAAAATCGGCAGTTAATACCCAATTAATAGTAAGTAAACCATATAAAAAAACAGCGTACACATGTTGAAACTTATGAAATCTTCTCCATTGTGCATGTTCAGAAAAGCGCATAATTCTTCCTGCTTCTAGGTCTTCATCGTGGCCGTGAATATTGGTATATGTATGGTGTAGGACATTATGTTGAACTTGCCAATTATATACATTGCCCGCCAAAATATACATGCTACTACCCATGATTTTGTTTACCCAGTTTTTTGATGAATAGGAACCATGATTAGCATCATGCATGACATTCATCCCTACTCCTGCCATTCCAATGCCCATAACAATAGCGAGCATAAGTTGGAGCCACCAAGGCATATCTATAAAAAACAATAAAAAATAAGGAGCAATATAAAGCGCAAACATCACAAATGTTTTTAAGTGCAATTTCCAGTTTCCATTACGAGAGATATTATTTTCTTTAAAATATGTGTTTACTCTTTTGTTTAAAGTACGAAAAAAATCTGGGGAGTCTGTTCTTGAAAATTTTATATAGGAGTGATTCACAATCAATTAAGTTTAAAAATAGGTTAACAAATAGACTTGCAAGGTACATATCTTAAACGGAAAACTCTTATAGTTTATGCGGAATTTATTAAGGAAGTGCTACTTTTGCTGTTCATAAAAAAAGATGAACTTACTGCTTACTTATTTTCCCAACCTAACCACAATTCAAATAGAAAGGTTTTCAAAACTTTACGATTTATATTTTGATTGGAATTCAAAAATTAATGTAGTTTCTAGAAAAGATATTGACGAGCTTTATTTAAGGCATGTGCTTCATTCCTTAGGGATTGCAAAGGTAGTTTCTTTTAAAGATGGGGCAAAAATTTTAGATGTTGGAACGGGAGGTGGCTTTCCTGGAATTCCCTTAGCCATTTTATTTCCTGATGTTCATTTTTATTTGGTAGATAGCATAGGAAAAAAAATAAAAGTAGTGGAGGAGGTAAAAGATGCTTTAGGGCTAGAGAATGTGACTACTTTTAATGCGAGAGCTGAAACAGTTACTGGGACTTTTGACTTTATCGTAAGTAGGGCAGTTACTAGAATGGATGAATTTACTAGCTGGGTAAAGTTTAAAATAGCAAAAAAAAGCAACCATGACTTGAAAAATGGAATTTTATACTTAAAAGGAGGCGATTTAACCGATGAACTTTCTAGTTTCCCTAAGGCTATTATTTTTAATTTGAAAGATTATTTTAACGAAGACTTTTTTGAAACCAAAAGGGTGGTGTATGTGCCTTTGAAGTATAAAAAGAATACATAAAAAAACCCGAGTTTTACTCGGGTTTTTTTAGATTATTGAAAAAATTATTTTGAAATAATTAATCTTTCAACGGTAGATTGACCATCTTTTTCAATTTTTACAAAATAGGTTCCTGTTTGTAAGTTAGACACTCCAATTTCTTGAGAAATAGAAATGTTATTTTGTGTAGCAATAACTTTACCTACAATGTCATAGATTGTAATTGTTGCGTTTTCTGCATTAGCAATAGTTACAGAATGTTTTGCGGGGTTAGGGAAAATTACTACGCTAGCTAATTCATTATTTACGGTTCCTAAAAGAATTTGCTTATAGCCAAAATTTTTGGACTCTCCAGATCCATAATTTCCATTTGTAGAGTAAAGAACAGTGGCATTTGCGTCGGTTAAGGTTACTGGGCCACCCCCATCACCATAGGTGTCTATGAGGTTAAATGTATAACAATTGTCTGAGGGCATTGCAATGGTTTCAACAATAGTTGTATTATTTCCATAAGGTCCACCATTGTCTATAACAGTACCTGTGTAATCTTTAATATTCCATCTTACTTCACTACCCCAGTTATCTGTGTTAATAGTTAAAGTTAGGTCTCCTTGATATTCTTGAGCATCTTGAAATGAAGTAGTTTGTTCATTATTACTCGTGTTTTCATCTGAAGGGATACTTGCCATAACATTATTTGTACCTTCAAAATTAAATGGAATCTCAGGAAGTTCTACGGTTTCCACTTGCAGGGATGTAAGATTACCATTCCAAGTGTACGTATAGCTATTACCATTTACTCCATACTCAATATCCAAAGAAGTTACTGTGTTGGCACCCATATTTTGAATTACCACTACAGGGCTTACAGCATTTACACATTGCTCTGGAATATCTTTAATTTCTCGTATGGAAACATCGTTTTGAAATTCTAAATTGGTAAATGTTGGGTATCCTCCATTACCACTAATAATTTCTTGATTGGTTTCAGTCATAAACACCACCAGCTCTAAGTCGGCTAATTCAATAGGAACTCCATTATGATCGAGGGGAATGGTATAGGTGTAGGTTCTATCTACAAATGAACCTGAAGTTGTCGTGGTAATCTCTTCACCCCATTGGCCTGTAATAAGATGAATCAGTCTATGCTGATGTATGTATTCATCTCCAGCACCACCCCCAGTTTGTGGTCCTAAGGTGTTGTTTTGAAGCAATGCTACATTTAATTTGTTTGTCGCTACAGGACTATTATCGGTATAATAGGCTTCCACAAGAATTGTCATTTCTCTAGATTGAACATCTATTTGAGCTTCGGTAGCCATGTTTAAATAAGATGCTAATGCGAGTGTTTGATTAGATGCACTTGACCAATTGTTTCTATTCATGGCAGTACCCGTACCTCCATTTTGCGCCATTCCTGCAAAATAATGTCTATTTACAGTACCTGCAGGGTATCCAACAAGTTGCGATTGGTTTGCAATAGCTGTTCCAAAAGAGGTTCTAAAATCGGGTTCACCTGCAGCGGGGACAGCAAAACTTCCTACGTGTATATTAATTAAGAAAACATTGCCTGGGTTGTTATTTTGAATACTTTGTGCAATGGCATGGCCTTCTGGGCAATATACACAATGGATTCCTGTAAACTCTTCAAGTATTACTTTTTTGTTTTCTGCAACCGTACTTACAATGGTTTGTGCAAATGAATAGGCACCACAACATAGCAGTAAAAGTGCCAAAAGAGATTTTTTTTGTGTCATAATTTTTTGTTTTGGTTAGAGTAAACAAAAAAAGCCCGTTCAAGGGCTTTTTTTGAAAGGATTTGGTTTATTTGGTTACAAGGAGTTTTAAAACGGAAGTGTAGCCATCTTTTTCAACTTTAACAAAATAGGTTCCAATTTGTAAATTAGAAATTCCAATTTCCTGATTTAAAGAAATGTTGTTTTGTGAAAGCACTTTTTTTCCTGTAATATCATAAATAAGAACCGTTGCATTTTCTGCATTTGTAATAGTAACCTTCGATTGTGCAGGGTTAGGAAAGATAGCAATGCTTTTTTGGTTTAGCGTATTACCATTACTTAATATTCCATTGGTAATAAATGGAGCATGTAAATATTCCCCAAAAGAAACTGAAGGGCTATTAAATAAAATAACATCATTATTTAAGTCGGAAAGACGAACGGTATATTTGCCATCACCTCCGGTGTCTACTAAAGTAAATTCGTGGCATCCAACATCAACTAGGTCAAAGTATAATTCTACATTGGTATTGTTGTCATAAGGCCCACCGCTTTGAACAATATCACCATTTAAATTTTTAATATTCCAAGTTATTTCGTCACCATTATCATCGGTAGTAATTCTAAGTCTTAATGAATTAATATTTTCCGTTGTTAATTCAGAAAATGTATTAGTGGTTGTATTATTACTATTATCTTCATCATTAGGAATGGAAAAGGAAATAGTATTGGTGCTTTGTATGGTATAGGGAATAGGATCCAGTGTTACTTCTTCAGATTCGTATCCATTAAGATTACCCGTCCAGCTATAAGTATTGGTAGCACCTCCATTAATTGAATATTGAATATCCAAACTTGTTAAAGGGTTATTTCCTCTGTTTTGTATGGTTACTTTAGGGGCATAATCTGTGCCACATTGAGCTTCAATTTCATTGGTAGCTTCAATTTTAGCATCATTATTAAGGGGAAGGTTAATAAAAGATGGATAGGCACCATTACCACTAATAATTTCTGCATTTCCTTCAGCCATGAATACAACTAATTCTAAATCTTCAAGGACAATAGGAATGCCATTATTGTCTGCGGGAATAGTAAAGGTGTAAGTTCTATCTATAAAAGAGCCCGTAGTTGTAGAAGTGATATCTTCTCCCCATTGCCCTGTGGGCATATCGATAAGTCTATGCATATGGTTATACGAATTTCCCATATTACCACCAGTTTGCCACCCCAAAGTATTATTTTGAAGTAACGCAATATTTAATTTATTGGTAGAAACAGGACTATTGCCTGTATAATAAGCTTCTACAAGAATGGTTATTTCTCTTGTTTGTACGTCAACTTCAGCTTCAACAGCCATATTTAAATAGGAGCTTTCAGCAAGAATTTGGTTGGAAGAACTTGCCCAAGAAGTTCTACTTAAAACAGTAGATCCTCCAAAGGAATGTCGATTAATCATTCCTGAAGGGAAAAAGTTAGCACCAAAAAAAGATCGTATACCGTTACCTTCAGGGGTTCTAAAGTCTGGTTGCCCAGCAGTTGGAGTAGCAAATCCTCCTGCATGTATGTTTATAAGAAAAACATTACCAGGATTGGCATTTTGAATATTCCTTGCGATAATATGACCATCGGGACAAAAAACACAATTAATTCCAGTAAACTCTTCAAGAATTACCTTTTTGTTTTCTGGATTTGTTGAAACGATTGTTTGGGCAAAAGCCGTAAATACAAAAAATAAACAGGCAATACTGCTTAGTAGTTTTTTTATCATAACATTAATTTTTAGTTATTAAATCAGGTTTATCTATCAAATATAACATATAAATTTAATCCAACATTTTATTTTATTTATTTTTTTAAATATGATTTCCTATCAATTTAATAGGATATATTAATTTTATTATGATGATAATCAAAAACTTAAAAATTAATTATGGAAAAAAGCTTTTCATGTTTTTTTTTCTTTATTTAGCAATCTAATTTATATCTTGCATTCGATTTTTAACTCTTAAATTTTATTAAAATGAAAAAATTTACAACTCTTTTTTGTGCATTAGCCACCCTAACTTCTTTTGCACAATTTAATGTTGAAACCCATGATGGTGATCCTATACTAGATGGACAAATGGTAATTGCTGGGGCATTAAACACATCCCTTCCTTTTTATGTAAACAATGAGTCCACTACAGATGAAATATATATGAAGATTGAGTTTGTTAGTGCTGTTAATTACGATGGTGCCGACATGCAATTATGTTTTGGATTGTGTTATGATCCATTATCTATTGGACAAAATTACCCTCCTGGAAATGAAGTAGTGACCATCCAGCCTCTACAAAATCAAAATCAAGAGGGAGATAAATTTTTAAATTATAATGATGGAGATGGAAGCATTATTGATTATGTTTTCCGTTTTTATCAAGTAGATAATTTAGGAAATGAAATTGGTGAAGATTTAACTTTTACCTATCGTTATGACCCACTATTAGGAACTAATGACGCTACTCCAGTTAAAGCTACTATTTCTAGTACTGTTGTTCGTGATATTTTAAGTATTGAGGCTAATGAAGAGGCTTCTGTTGTAATTTATGATATTCAAGGGCGTGTGGTTTCAAATCAAAAATTGACTATTGGTACTAATGCAATTACGATCTCAAGTTTGCCTTCACAGATTTATTTAGTGAAAATAACTAATGAAACGGGGGGGACTCAAATTGCTAAAATTGTAAAAAAATAAAATTAAATTTCTTCCATAAAAAAAGCCCGAAATAATTTTCGGGCTTTTTTTATTTTACCTAAAAGCGATTTAAAAGTTTACCGAAAGATTTGCACTAAAGCCATTATTTTCTGGAACAAAACGGCACACACCTCCTACACAAATTAACCCTCCTCGTTGACGGCCATAATTCATTCCTAACCGAGTTCTACCTTTTGTATAGCTTCCTCCAAAGTTATAATAATGCAATTCTCCTTCTCCGCCATAATTCCAAGCGTCTACAACATATAATGCAAAATTTGGGTTAAAATTAAACTCAAAATCTGCACCAGCCCAATTTTTACGATCTTGTTGCGTCCAAAGATGTTGTCCAGCAATTCGTAAAGACTTACCTCCTTCAAATTTCAGGGTTCCTTCGGCAACGATTACGTTGGCTTCTATATCCTCGGGTCCGCCAAGGGGGCCTCCTAAAACAACGCCTTTGTCTGCCATCACATTTTGAAACGTTACTACCGAACTAAATTGAGAAGACCATTTATTTTTTACTTCAAAGTTTATATCTCTAAAGTAGTTGTTTCCTTTTCCTATAAATTCTACATCATAAGAAAAGTCTTCATAAAAAGTAGTTTCCAAACCTCCCCAATAGGAAAAGTTTGCAGCTACCTTTGTACTATATTTTCCTAAAAAGCTCTCTTTTGGAAAAGTAAAATAAATATCGGTTTGGGTTCCTATCTCACCTGCTCTTTGCTCCAAGGCATCGGTAAATAATCTTGGCTGCGAATTGTAAACATATATATTGGTCAACAAATAATCTTGTTGTTTTGTGAGTGCTGGAACAAAGTTGATGAGTTGCTGGTTAAATTGATTTCCTTCGGCTAATCTATCTGCATAAAAGCTAAAATTTTCTAATCTTCTAAAGGTCGAATTAATGCCAAAGCCTTTTTGTGAATACCCTAAATTTATTTGTAAAGCAGTACCATCATACAATCTATTGGAAACCAAAACTCCTTCATTTGCAATGACATCTTTATCTTTAACAATGGCTTCAAATCCGCCATAAAAATTTGCAATTCCCCAATCCAGTCTGCCTCCATAGGCCCCCACATTACTTGGGATTTCAAGATTAGTGCCTCTATCTTGGTATCTTGAAACATAACTTGCCCCTATGCGTAAATCCAGCGCCTCAAATTGGGCTGCGGCACCTAGGTCAAAGTTAGCATCTAATCCTGTAATAGTGCCTTCAGAAACTTCAAAGCCATCCCTTTGCTGTCCAAAGACACCTGTAACGTTTAAATTAGGGAGTGGGTCAAATTTAATACGAACTCCTCTTAGCGCTGTATTGATTCCTAACTGACGATCTTCCCAGCTTCTAAGGATAAGTCCATTTCCAAATTGTTCGTAAAAATAGCCGCCAGTAATATCAAGTGTTTCATTTTTAAAATTAAGGTAATAATTGGCTATTCCATTATTTCCATTAAAGTCTGGGCTAAACCCTAATAAAGCAGAGGGTAAGTAGGTTTCGTATTGAACTCCAGCTGTAAATTTTCCATAATTATAATTAAGTTGAAAATAATTATTGGACCTAAATTGATCTTCTGGTGCTGTAAAAACTAATCCATCATCATCTAAAAGCCATTGAGAGTTAGATTCAAAACCTCCAAAAAAGCTTCCTTTTTCTACTGCTTCTTGTGCGAAAATGAAATTACTTACTAATAATAAGGTAATAACTAAACGTTTTTTCATGTAAGTTGGTTGTTAGTATTTATTGTTATTTGGAATACTGTTTAATTTTTTCGTAAAGTTCGTTTTCAGCACCTGGGCTATAGCCAGAGTGGCGGTACACAATTTTACCATCTTTTACTAAAACAGTTAGCGGCACCGTAGCAGCTCCTAACGCACGTTTAACATCATTATTTGTATCTAATAAAATTCTATAATCCCAACCCTTACCATTTATGAGGGGTTTTACTCTTTTTACGGTACGACTGTCATCTACAGAAACAGCCAATAAGGTAACGTTGGTTTCATCTTTCCAATCTTCGTATACATCACTTATAGCATCCAATTCTTTTAGACAAGGAACACACCAAGTTGCCCATAATGAAATGACAACTGGCCCATCACTTTTTGAAGCTTCTTGTAAGGAAATAGAAGTTCCTTCTAGAGTAGTTACATTTACATTAGGAAGTTCGTCTTGAGAAAAAGTGTGAAACGAAATCAACAAGAGTGTAAAAAGGATAATTTTTTTCATGGTTTTTAATTATTTAAAAAGTGGAACAATATTAATGAAATTTTAGGAGAAAAACCTAATTTTTAATACCCTACTAAGCCGATATAGTATTGATTTTATTGGGTTTTTCAATAATTTGAAAAAAAATAATTACTTTAGCCTTAACAATAAATATGCCTTTTTTATATATAATTAGGAGGCAAGGCTCATTAATACTAGTTACAAACCCAACGAAGATGAATAATTATGGCATTCGATCTTCTACCGTATCAAAAATTTTTATATAAATGAAAAAAATACTCCTATTCGCAACGCTTACTTTAATAGTGGTAAGTGCGGTTTTTACAGCATGTAGTAAAAAAGAAGACTTTAGAGAAGATGAAATTGCTATAGTTGAGCTAGAAAACGGATTGGTTTTTCGTCCAGCATCCTTAAAAAATCAACCCATAGAATTCCGCTTGTACGATGATAATGGTGATGAAATTACAGAAGCTGTTGTCTATTATGTAGATAATGTAGCCTTAGAGGGAAACACATTTGTATCGGCTTCAGAAGGTACTTTTGAAGTTTTTGCTGAGTTTTTACTCGATGGGGAAATTGTTTACACAGAAGTAAAAACATTTAGTGTCGTTACTCCAAAAGTTAAAACTGTAGTAGAAGATTACACTGGAACATGGTGTGGTTACTGTCCTGCTGTAAGTGCTGCTATCGATAATGTATACGCACAAACCAATAATATTACAACGGTAGCCATCCATAATAATGATGAAATGGCACTGCCTATTGAACCAGCTCTTAGAAATGAATTTGGTGTTTTTGGATTTCCTTCGGGAAGAATTAATAGAACAACTGCTTGGGGTAGTGCATTAAATTTTCCCCCCAGTCAAGTTACAGACTTAGCAGGACAGAATGGAACTACTGCCATCTCAATTAATTCTTCTGTATCCAATGGTGTTTTAGCGGTGAAAGTTTCTGTTGCTTCTGAAAATGAACTACAAAATACAAAATTGGTTGTGTATGTAACGGAAGACGGAATTCTATCCGATCAAGTAAATTATTTTAATAACGATCAAACAAGCCCTTATTTTGGATTGGGAGACCCTATTGTAGACTTTGAGCAAAATCATGTATTAAGAGCATCCCTTTCGGATGCTTTTGGGAATTTAATTCCAAGTACGAGTGCATTAACAGACTATGAAACTAATTTTTCTTATGAAATACCCTCTGCATTTGTAATTGAAAATTTAAGTATTGTTGTGATGGTTGTTGATATGGAAAACAATGCAATAAATTCTCAGTCTGCGGCTGTAGGTGAAAACAAATTCTATGAATAAGTATTATAGATAAATAAAAAAACCCGAAGTTTTTCTTCGGGTTTTTTTTATTTGGTTACCCTAAAAATGGATATCTGTAATTGGTTGGAGAGACAAAAGTTTCTTTTACCATCCTTGGAGAAAGCCAACGGTACAGATTCAATTTACTTCCTGCTTTATCATTGGTTCCACTCGCTCTGGCTCCACCAAACGGTTGTTGTCCTACAACAGCACCAGTGGGTTTATCATTAATATAAAAGTTACCAGCAGCGTTTTCAAGAATGCGTACTGCCATTTCCAGAGCGTATCGATCTTCACTAAAAACAGCCCCAGTTAAAGCATATTCGCTAGTTTGGTCCACTAAGTGTAAGGTTGCTTCCCAAGCAGTGTCTTCAAACACATAAATGGTTACCACCGGACCAAAGAGTTCGGTACACATGGTGGTATATTTTGGATCGTTTGTTTTAATAACAGTAGGTTCAATAAAATACCCTTTGGATTTATCATAATTTCCTCCTGCTATAATTTCAGCATTGCTATCTTTTTTGGCTTGATCTATATAGCTGGCTAGTTTATTGAAAGAACCCTCATGGATAACTGCGGTAATAAAATTACTCATATCTTCTGGTGAGCCCATTTTAAAAGAAGCCATGTCGGCTTTCAAAAATTTTTCTACTTCTGGCCAGATACTTTTTGAAATATAACAACGGCTGGCGGCACTACATTTTTGTCCCTGAAATTCGAAAGCACCTCGGGCAATTGCTGTAGCTACTTGCTTAGGATGGGATGTTTTATGAGCTACTATAAAATCTTTTCCGCCTGTTTCTCCAACAATTCTTGGGTAGGTTTTATAAGTATGAATATTAGTTCCAATCTTTTGCCAAATATCTTTAAAAACGTGGGTAGAACCGGTAAAATGAATTCCACTAAAATCGGGACTTGCCAACAAGGTATCGGTAATCATCACAGGGTCGCCCATAACTACATTAATAACACCGGCAGGCACCCCAGCTTCCTTAAAGACATCCATAATTACTTTGGCCGAATAAATTTGACTATCGCTGGGTTTCCAGACCACAACGTTTCCTAACATCGCAGCACTTGCAGGTAAATTTGCGGCAATGGCTGTAAAGTTGAAAGGGGTAATGGCATAGATAAATCCTTCCAGTGGACGATATTCTAAACGATTCCAAGCGTCGGATGTAGATTCGGGTTGCTCTGCATATATTTCAGTCATAAACTGAACGTTGAAACGAAGAAAATCAATCAACTCACATGCCGCATCAATCTCTGCTTGATGGATAGTTTTGGATTGCCCCAGCATGGTAGCGGCATTAATTTTTGCACGATAGGGACCTGCAATCAATTCTGCAGCACGTAAAAATATGGCAGCACGTTGCTCCCAGGGAGTGGTAGCCCATTTTTTTCTAGCTTCCAAAGCGGTAGCAATGGCTTCTTCTACATGCTTTTTTTCGGCTTTATGATAGGTTCCTAAACTATGTTGGTGATCATGGGGTGGAGACATCGTTCCTGTATCACCGGTTTTAATTTCTTTTCCGTTAATATATAAAGGCACTTCAACCGTACTATGGTACATTTTTTTATATGTTTCTGAAACTTCTTTACGTTCTGGGCTGCCGGGTGCATAGCTTTTAACTGGCTCATTGACCGCTACCGGAACTTCAAAAAATCCTTTTCCCATGGAGTATTATTTTAGATTAAATTAATTCTTGCAAAGGTAGGAAATTTTAAAAGGATGACGAAGTAACCTTTGTTACGTTTCTAGGAAATTTTCACTACAAAAATCATTTTTGTAATTCTTTTTTGTATGTTTCCAACCTATTTCTAAAGCATTGAAAATAACAGGAAAAATAGTCGTTTTGGCATACCCAGACACCTTTGTAAAAATGAGTGATGAGTGGATTTGTAAATTCTTACCACTAGTAGGATTAGGAACCAAAGAATACATAAAAGCAGGTCACGCAGCACAGGTTTTAATTGAGAATAAAACTGGAAATGCCTTTTACTATGATTTTGGAAGGTATATTACCCCTAAAGGTTATGGAAGGGCCAGAAGTGTAAAAACCGATGCCGAATTGGAAATCCCTTTTTTAATGAAATTGGATTCTGAAAATACTATTACCAATCTAGAAGATTTGCTTTTATGGCTTGAAGCACACCCCGAAAAGACCCATGGCGAAGGGAGATTGTTAGCTTCGGTGTGTAATTTTATTGATTTTGACAAGGCAAAAAACTTTGTAGATTCCCTTCAAAATAGAGGAAGTATTCCCTATAAAGCCTTTGCAAAAAAGGGGAGTAACTGTGCGCGATTTGTGACCGATACCATTTTGGCATCCACGTCGGAAAAGAAAATTAAAAAGGCACTCAATTTCAATAAAAAATTCACCCCCAGCGGTATAGGGAATGTTGAAAAAGCAGGTTTTGGAAATATTTTTGAAATTTTCAATGGTGAAATTAAACCTTTTGAAGGATCTGCTTTAAAAGAAAATCTTAAAAATTACTTTCATAAAAAAGACCCCTCCGCCGTTGGTACCTCCCCTAATTTAGGGGAGAAAAATTATCATGTACCTCAAAATTTTCAAAAATTGGAGGGTATGGGTAGCAGTGCGTATTTTGAGTTGATTAAAATGGAAGCGCTACCTCAATATCATTTTCGTATTAAAAGGTATAATGAACGATTGGAAGAGGATTTTGATGGAGTCTATTTTTCAAAGGAGTTTGAGGCTTCAAAGCCCTTTCAATTTACGTACGATTCGCATTGTGCTTTTTGTCATGTTATTCAAGAAGAGAAGAAATTAATGTTAAAAGCGATTACTCCATTTCAAAATTTTAAGATTTAAAAGACCTATACTTCGCTAGGTAATTTTCCAAAGGCTTCTTTATAACTTTTTGTAAAATACGAAAGGTTTGAATATCCTACCTGATATGCAATTTCGGAGACGGAACCCGTTTTTTGTTCCAAAAGTTCCTTAGCCCTTGCTAATCGGAAATCTCGAATGAGGTGATTGGGAGATTTTCCCAAAAGGCTTTTTAGTTTTCGGTTAAGCTGCGAACGGCTAAAGCCAACTTCGGAAGCCAAGTCCTCTACTGTATAAAACTCATTTACCATATTATCTTCAACAGTTTTAAGTACTTGCTTCATAAAGCGTTCGTCCATAGAAGTTAGTGTAATTTCTGAAGGACCAATTTTTAATTCACTGCTAAATTTTTGTCGTAAGTGCTCCCTTTGTTTTATTAAGTTTTGGGCTCTAATTAGTAATTCTCGTCCGTCAAAAGGCTTGGTTACATAGTCATCGGCGCCGGTTTGCAGCCCCTCCATTTTATCACTTTGCTCGGCTTTGGCAGTTAATAGAATTACGGGAATGTGTGAAGTTTTTACATCGGTTTTTAATTTTTCACACAATTCAATACCATTCATAATAGGCATCATTACATCACTAATCACTAAATCCGGAATTTCAACTTGGGCGCTCTCAAAACCTTCTTTACCGTCTTTCGCTGTCATAATTTTGAAATGTAGTTGCATCTGCTCTGCTATGTATTCTCGAAGGTCCGGATTGTCTTCTACAATGAGCAGTAGCGGGGCATCTAAGGTCTCTACCGAAGATTCTTCAATAGTTTCTTTTTCTGAAAATATTACGGATAAGGAAGTATTTTCAGTGTTTATATCCACACTTTGAGTTATAATTTCTTCAGAATTAAAGTCGCTTTTTCGATAGGGGAGTACTACTTTGAAAGTAGTTCCGTGACCTTCCACACTATCCACACTTATTTGTCCGTGGTACAATTCCACCAGTTCTTTTACCAATGCCAAACCAATACCGGTTCCTTGATCTTGTGTGGTTTCGGTTTGATAAAAACGGTCGAATATATGATCGATTTCCACTTTTGAAAGTCCTTTTCCGGTATCTGCAATACTTATTTTAAGGTAATTATTAAGATCTTCAATTTTTACAACAACTTCGCCATGTTCAGGTGTAAATTTTAAGGCGTTTGATAGAAGATTTACCAAAATCTTTTCCAATTTATCATTATCAAAATAACTGGAAATTAGTTCTTTAGGAAAATAGGTTTGAAATCTAATGTGTTTTATTTCGGCAAGGCTTTCAAATGAAAAAACGATGGAACGAAGAAACTGTACAAGGTTTCCTTCGGCCACTTGTAAATTCATTTTCCCTTGGTCTAGTTTTGATAAATCTAGTATTTGGTTTACCAAGTTTTGAAGGCGTAATGCGTTACGTTTCATCACTTTTATATGTTTTCCTTTAACGGGAACTTCGGTGGCGTCTTCAATGGCTTCAGTGGCTGGAATATTTTCTAGAGATTGATTAATGGGACCTAAAATAAGTGATAATGGAGTGCGAAATTCGTGCGAAATATTGGCAAAGAATTTCGATTTTATGGAGTCAATTTCTTTTACCTTTTCTACTTCGCTTTTGGCCCTTTCACTTAATTGAACCTTACGTGCAATGGCCAAAGAGAGAATTAGCATAAAGCCCAAGTGACCCACAATCCAGGGATTGAGCGTACTGGAAAAAGGAATTACTCCAAGATTCCATAAAATGCCCAAAAGACTGAATATAAACAACCATCCCACCGACAAAACGATATAACGAATTAATACATTTTTGTAAAATGCTAGGCGCACAATAATAGCCAAAAAAGCAATAAAACTAAAGGCTGCACTTAGAGTTTTCGGTACGGTAATAAAGAGAAGGTTGTATTTTATAAGCGATAAGAGATAAAACAGTCGTTATACCAATAACATAGATAATGATATTGGTAATTTTGTAGAGTTTTAAATTAAGTTGTTTCAAGTTTAAAAACGACCTTACAAATACTAAAATCATAAAAATAGAAGGAAGTGTCGTTAAAATCCAAAGGACTTCTGTTATTGTAGGTTTTTCTGGAAATAAAGCTTCAACAATGTACAAATCTGTGGTTAATAATTGGTAATGAATAATACGGATAAAAAAGCAATGGATAGATAAAAGTAGGAAATGTCTTTTGTAAAAAAGAAAAAGAATAACACATAAAACCCCAATATGAAAGCAGTGCTGGAGAGAATTATTAAAAAGATGTTTAAGGCATTGGATTCATTTTTTATCGGTATGGATATGTCCTTTAATTCCAACATTGGGAAAATGGAATTCTTATCAAATGCTTGAATATAAATATCTGTAGAAATACCTTTAACTAAGGGAACTCTAAAAGCATTTACCGGAACCGGAAAGGGGATATCTTTTTTTGAAGCGGGGATATATACTCCTGTTTGAGTGCTTTTAATAATTTGGTTGTTTTGAACCAAATAAATAAAGACACTGTCCATAGCGGCGATTTCACGAAACTCTTCCGAATTGCGTTTAAATAGGATAGAAGCTTGCTTTAAATCTATTTTTGGATTTAGTGTAACCTTAGCCAAGCACTTTTTTGGTCTTCAATAATACTGTCTTTTAGAAGCTGAAAAGTATATTTTTCTGGGTGTGACAAAAGGTCCTCAATGGTAATTGTTTCTTGACTCTTAAGAATTTTAGTTTTACTGAATAAACTTTGTTTGTAATAATTTTTTTTAACCGTAAAAATGTTCGTGCTGTCAATACTGCTTATTTGTGCAATGCTGAATAACGGATTCAGGAAAATGAAAAAAATAAAAAAAACAAAAGTCTTTACGTATTGAAACTTCACGGCTGATCGTTGTTTTGGATAGTTAAGATACTAAAAATGGGAATACTAAAAACAGTGCTTGCAAGAGCAAGCACTGTTTACTCAGTAAATTTTAATTTGTTTCTGCATACCAAGAGGAATACATTACTTGTACCGGTAGAGGAGCATTTTTCTTGGTTTCTTCGTTTTGAAATACTTCTAAATCCAAGTTATGGAACGAAACAATTCTCCAGTTTCCGTTGTCCTTTTTTAATACCATAGAAATGAGCACCTGTGGGTCTGTAGGTTTTTGTTCGGTATTACTTACAACAGCACCTAGCATATGAACCAAAGCAATGTCATTGCTCAAATATTTTATTTTATCAATGGTATAAAATAACTGAGTGTCTTTATAAAATTTTTGATAAATGAAATTATGACTCTTTGCATTGTTTTCTACAGTATTGTTTTTCATATAATAGCCATTCCATACAATAAAGTCATGGGGTTCGCTAAAGGCGCTGGCAAAGGTTTCACCGCTTCCGGCATTCCATCCTTTTGATAAAAGTTGGATCGTGTTTTTAATGTCTTGCTCATCTTTTTTTGATTGAGCTGAAATGTTGTTTGCAATGATTGCGAAAGTGAAAATGAATACTAATTTTTTCATAAGAATTGATTTTAATAAAATTTGAATTAATAAATAGTTGAAATAGGCTGTGAGGCCCAACGGTTAATTTCGAGACTAGCCTTTTGTACAAAGTAGTCCCAAGTAAATTGTAAAGAATAATAGCAAACGTATATAAGAAGGACACTTGCAGAAATCATAAGAAATGAACTTAGATGCGTTTTAATTTTGGTTTGATGGAGTTTTTGACTTTTCATGGTTTTAGCTTTTGTTCCATTAGTGAATTGTTTCTGGGGTCAAAAGTAAAACCGTAACTCAATAAAGGTTAGAACTAAAGATGCATTCAATAACACATTTGTCGCATGCCTTCATTCTGCTTCAAAAGTGTTAAACTGTAAGTTAAAAGTAGTAGTATGGAAGAGTAGGAAGAACTTGTATTAGTTCATTGCAAAAGGAGCACTTAATTTAAAAAGGGGGATGCCAACTTCTATTTCTGCGAAGGGTGTATTCATTTTGTAATGTCCTTGCATGCTTCCGAAGGGAGAAACCAAAATACACCCACTATTGTATTGGTGCTTCGCCCCGGGTTCTATGATGGGTTGTTCACCAATAACGCCTTCACCTTCTACGGTTTCGGTTTCATTTAAAGCATCTTTAATCAACCAAAACCGGGATTTTAATTGGACCGGATGCTGGCTCTGGTTTTCTATAAGAACCGTATACGAAAAGGCATACTGCTTTTTATGGTCACTAAAAAAAGAACCTTCAAAAGCAGTTTCTACAGAAACTTTTATATTATGAGTTACTTGCTGTACCATTTAATATGTGGCTGCCGTTATGGCGAAAAACAATATTGCTATAACAAAGACACTGATATTAAAAACAATGTTTAAAATTAAGAATTTTAAAAGGGTTATAAATCGATTTTGTTTGTAAAAATTTCGAAGGGCCTTATAAAAATAAAAAGGACCTATGAGCATCATAAAGATACCGGTTAAGATATCTTCCCCAATAAGTAAATCTGGAAGCAGAAGCAAGAGCATTCCTAAAAATACAAAACCGAAAATATGAAAGATAAATATCAAATGCTCCATATAGCTGTATTTCTTCTTTGAGTATAAAAGCCAGAAAAACATTGCAAAGAAAGGCGCAAAAAAGAAAAGGAAAAAAGGAACCTTACCAAGTAAGTAATTAACAAAACCAAAAGGATTTTCTTTGATGCGTTTTATGGAAGAATTTTTACTATAAAGCCACTGGTTAAAGCTGGTTTTGTTATGTTTTAAGCTGTCTAAAGCAATACTGGGGTTGCCAATGTCGTATTCTTTATAAAAATCTTGATAAAGCCCCCATCGTTTCACAAACCTATTGGTTAAAGACATAGTGTCTAATTCTTTTTCAGAATAATAAGTGATTTCTTTTGGTTTCTTTATTTGAAAAGGAAGTTCTCTTTCAGTTGTTTGTAAGGTGTCCTTTTCAATCTTTAGGCTATCTTGAACAAAATTGTTTTTATTTTTTAGGGAATCTGAAGTACTAAAGGTGACTATTTTTTCATTTTTTTTAGTTGAAGAATCATTATTGTTAAAATTAACGAAGGGGTTGCTTCCAGAAAATGTTGAGATGAGACTCTGAATTAAAAAATAAATAATAGAAACACTTAAAAAAAACCGAAAGGGGTTGGCATATTTTAATCGTTGCCCTTCTACATAATTTTTAGTAATGGTTCCGGGCTTAAAAAGGAGGTCTTTAACAGTAAACCGCAATCGGGAATCGTAATTAACAAAACTGCTAAAAAACTCTTTGAAGAAATCTGTAAACGCTAACTTTTTGGTAGAATTAAGTTGCCCACAATACGCACAATAAACATCACTCAAATCTAGTGTATGACTGCAATTAAGACATTGTACTCCACGATATCTGGCAGCTTTTCTACTGTTGCTTTTTTCGGGTAGGGTTTCACTCATAGAGTAAATTTAAGAAAGTTCTTCCTTAGGAGTATCTGTTTTGAAAAAATAGAATTAGTTGTTGGTAATAATGCTTGAATTACTTTTTCCCATTCCTATAATTCTATCAAAGCGTTCGCCGGGCCCTCTGTAATATACCAAAATGGTATAATCGTTTTCGGTTTGCCAAAAATTGCCGTCAATGGTTCCTTGGTCAATACTTCCATCTCGATCTACTAATACGTATCTATAGTTATAAAATCCTTGTTTAAAAAGACGCGTATTGATGTAAGTATCTGTCTCTTCATCGTAGCGCATATAGGTACTTTCGTCAATAGTCCAATTATTAAAATTACCATAAATGTGTATTTCTTTATCGCCAATATCTTCATAATACTGCAACTTAAAATGCATGCGGATATATTCTGCTTCGATATCACTATTTTCGGCGTTAAATTGCCTTATTACAAAGTTTCCATTAATGTCGGGATAATAGGTATAAGGCCTATCTGCTCTGGATAGATTTGTATACAGATAATGTTCAAAAAGATCGGTTAATTCAATAAATCGTATCCCGTTATTAGCGGCTCTGGCTTCTTTACTGTCAAAGTTATAAAATTCATTTCCTGCCCAAAAGGCAGCTTCTTGGTCATACCGATAAATTAATTCCGAACCTAAGGTATATTGAGGTTTTAAATCGGTAATTGCAGTTTTTAAATTACTGTTTTGAAGGACTAATGTTTTAACACTTTGGTTGGGATTTATAAGTAATTGATCTTTTGAGTTTATAGAAAACTGTACGGTTTGTTTGGTGTCAATATACTTTAAATTTCTAGACCTTTTTACTTCTACTCCTACAGCTACTTGCTCTTCAATAAGCATAAATTTTCGAGTAAAAATGAGTTGGTTTTCATCATTATACATACTAATCATATAATTACCACTTTTCTTTAAAGCTCTTGTTTCCCTATTGGGGATAGTGAGCATGTAATGCGAATAAAGCTGTAAGGAGTTTAATGAGTTTTCATAGGTTTCTATTCGTACATCGTCAAAACCATCCAAAAATTCTCCTTTCGATAGGTCGCTTTCTGTCCAGTCGAAATTATGGTGTGTTATTTTGTAGTAATAATCTTCTTCGTTACCATTAATATCATCAAAAGTAAGGATAAGTCGTTCCCCTAAACGCAAAATAGGTAACTGGCTTTGTTGCGTGTTACCTTTAAATTGAATGGTTTGTATGTAGTAGGGTTCAATTTTTTCTATAACTTGTGAATACATAGTAGCAGAAAAGGCAATTCCTATGAATAAAAAAAGTGTTTTTGGAAGCATGCGCTCGTAATTTTAAGGTTAAATATAAACAATTTTTGTGCCTTTATTAGTATTGAAAAGAAGCTCCTTATTTTTAGAATAAAATTATGTTTATTTATTATGGAAAGCATGTTTTAATTTATAAATTTGCAGTCCCAAAATCTGAGTAAATTTTCAGAAGGGAAACAAAAGAGAACTTTAATATAAGTATCCTATGTCCAAAGACATTAAGATTAAAAAAGGTCTTACTATCAATCTTAAAGGCGAAGCCGAAAAAACACTTTCCAGAGCACCCCGCTCAAGAACCTTTGCCATTAGACCTAAAGACTTCCACCTTATTACCCCCAAAATGGTTGTAAAAGAGGGGGCTAAAATTAACGCTGGAGACGTTTTATTTTATTCAAAGAACGAAGAATCCATCAAGTTTGTAGCTCCAGTTAGTGGGACTTTAACAAAAATTGAACGCGGAGCAAAGAGAGTTATTACAGAAATTTTAATTGAAGCAGACCTGCAAGATTCTTTTAAAGAATTCGGAATGTTAAATCCCGATGCAGCAAATGCAGCAGTGATAAAAGAACTTTTGCTTTCTTCAGGTTGTTGGCCTTTTATTAAGCAACGTCCTTACGATGTCATTGCTAATCCTAACCAAAGTCCAAAGGCCATTTTTGTTTCAGGGTATACTACAGCGCCACTTGCAGCCGATTTAGATTTTTCTCTTCAAGGTAAAGAAAAACAACTGCAGGCAGCTATTACAGCCCTTAGTAAATTAACTGAAGGTTCTGTGCATGTTTCTGTTGGGAAAAAAGGAAATTCTCCTTTACGTGGAATGACAAATTGTACCCTGCACCAAGTAAGTGGGCCACACCCTGCAGGAAACGTGGGGACACAAATAGCTAAAGTGAACCCGGTTAATAAAGGGGAAGTTGTTTGGACCGTTGCGGCACAAGATTTAGTAATTATAGGTGAGTTGTTGCTAACAGGAAAGTTTAATGCAGAAAGAATAATTGCCTTAGCAGGATCTTCCGTAAAAACACCAAAATATTACGTTACAAAAATTGGGTCTGAAGTGTCAACCTTCGTCTATGACTCTGGCTTATTTGAAGATAATTCGCGTGTCATTAGTGGAGATGTTTTAAGTGGAACGCAAATTTCACCCAAAGGACATTTAGGGTATTATACAAACACAGTAACTATTATTCCTGAAGGAGATGATTATGAATTTTTTGGATGGAACAAACCTGTTTTTAATAAAATTTCGCCCTCTAGAGCGTTGACTTTTTCTTGGATGATGCCCAATAAAAAATACGATTTAGACACCAATACTAATGGGGAACATCGCGCTTTTGTAGTTACGGGTAATTATGAAGAAGTTTTTCCCCTAGATATGTACCCTTTACAAATGTTAAAAGCTTGTATGGTGAAGGATTTAGATCAAATGGAAGCACTAGGAATGTATGAAGTAGCGCCGGAGGATTTTGCCCTTACCGAATTTGTTTGTGTTTCGAAACAACCACATCAAAAAATTATAAGAGAAGGTTTGGATTTAATGTATAAAGAAATAGGATAACGCTATGGGATTGAAACAAAAATTACATACGCTTAAAGAAAAATACAAGGGGAAAAAGATGGCACCTGCTTTTAATGCGTTGCATACCTTTTTATACTCACCCAACGAAACAACACATGGAGGCACCCACATTAAAGCGGTAGATGACCTAAAGCGTACTATGAATACGGTGATTATGGCATTAATCCCGTGTTTAATTTTCGGAATTTTTAATGCCGGATACCAACATTATTTGGCATTAGGAACGATTGACCCAGTTTCAAGTGGTTTTTTTAGTGCTGAATTTTGGAACTGGACAAACTTTTCTTTAGGTGCTTGGAAAGTGCTTCCACTGGTGGTTGTTTCTTACGGAGTAGGGTTAGCAGTGGAATTTCTTTTTGCTGTTATTAAAGGCCACGAAGTAGAAGAAGGATACCTTGTTACAGGAATGCTAGTTCCATTAATTGTGCCAGTAGATATACCTTTATGGATGCTAGCTATTGCAGTGATTTTTGGAGTAGTTATAGGAAAAGAGGTATTTGGGGGTACTGGAATGAATATATTAAACCCAGCATTAACCATACGTGCCTTTTTATTCTTTGCCTATCCTACATGGATGAGTGGTGATAAAGTATGGGTGCACGGTGCAGTTGAGAGAGCCAACCAAATGGCAGAAGGAATGAAAGTCGATGCGATTTCCGGAGAAACCATCTTGGGAAGTTTAGCACAAAATAAAACCTTTACCTATGACACTATGGATATGTTCTTCGGCTTTATTCCTGGTTCTGTGGGAGAGACCTCAACAATGCTTATCCTTTTAGGAGGTTTATTCTTAATCTTTACCAAAATTGGAAGTTGGAGAATTATGCTTTCGGCAGTGTTAGGAGCACTTGCAATGGGCTTCATTTTTAATAGTGTTGTTGATGCAGGTTGGATAACAGAATCCAGTAAGTTTTTCAGTTTAATGAATACCGAATTCTGGCAACATCTTATTATTGGTGGTTTAGCTTTTGGTATTGTCTATATGGCAACCGATCCTGTAACTGCATCACAAACCAATAAAGGGAAGTGGATTTATGGGTTTTTAATTGGATTTATCTCCGTATTAATTCGAGTATTTAATCCTGCGTACCCAGAAGGAGTGATGCTTGCCATTTTATTAATGAATGTTTTTGCACCTACCATAGATCACTATGTAATTCAAGCAAACGTAAAAAGAAGAATGAAACGTTTAAAAGTTAAAAACGCATAACATGGCTATAAACACAGATAAAAATAGTTACACCATTATCTTTTCTGTAGTAATGGTAGTAGTCGTAGGTGCCTTGTTAGCTTTTGTGGCACAAGGTCTTAAACCCACGATTAAAGAAAATGAACGTATCGAGATACAACAAAACATTCTGTATGCCATGGGTGTCAATGGCAATAATGATGGAAGTATGGAGTTTGTTGCTGCTGAAACTGCTGAAAAAACATTTTCAGAATACATTAAAAAGCAATTAGTCATTCAAGACGGAAAAGTTACCGAGGATGATAATGCCTATCTCATTGATATCAAAAAAGAAAAAAACCTTGCTAAAGACCCTAGTTATTCACAACGTTTACCCTTATTTGTTGGGGAAAAAGATGGAAAAACCTTCTATATTGTTCCCGTAAGAGGGAAAGGACTTTGGGATGCTATATGGGGGCACGTGGCTTTAAATGAAGATATGGTGGTACAAGGTGTGTTTTTTGACCACAAAGGAGAAACTCCAGGTCTGGGAGCTAACATTAAAGAGCGTTTCTTTATGGACGATTTTACAGGTGAAAAATTGTATGACGGAGACACTTTTAAAGGAATCACCGTAGCAAAAGGTAATGCAGACCCTAAAAACGAAAACAAAGAAGATAATGAGGTAGATGCAATTGCTGGAGCCACCATCACAGGAGATGGGGTTTCTGCAATGCTAAAGAGTGATTTAAGACTCTATGTACCTTATTTCGAAAATTTAAAAAACAACTAGTATGGGACTATTATCAAAAAAAGATAGCAAGTTAATTTTAGACCCGTTAGCAGATAATAACCCTATTACTATTCAAGTATTAGGAATTTGTTCGGCATTGGCAATTACAGCACAATTAAAGGCTTCTATAGTAATGGCTGTTTCTGTATTGTTTGTTTTAGGCATGGGAAATGTGGTTATTTCTTTAATGCGAAATATCATCCCATCCAAAATTAGAATCATTGTTCAACTTGTAGTGGTGGCTGCTTTGGTAATTATAGTAGATCAAATTCTGAAAGCTTATGCCTATACCCTTAGTAAAGAACTTTCTGTTTTTATTGGATTAATCATCACCAACTGTATTATTATGGGACGTTTTGAAGCTTTTGCTTTAGGAAACGGGCCTTGGCGTTCTTTCCTGGACGGAATTGGAAACGCTTTAGGATATGGTGTTATCCTTATTATTGTTGGGTTCTTTAGAGAACTCTTAGGTTCGGGAACCTTACTAGGTTTTAAGGTCCTTGGAGATCCTATCGAAAAAACAGGATTGTACGCCATTGGTTATGAAAACAACGGATTTATGCTACTCTCTCCCATGGCATTGATTGTTGTAGGGATTATTATTTGGGTACAACGAAGCAGAAATAAAGCATTAATTGAAGAACATTAAAAAGCAGCTAGTTAACAGGTAAATTTTGTGTACTGTTACCTGTTACTGCCAACTCTAAAATATATGGAACATATAGAATTATTTTTCAAATCAATTTTCGTAGATAACATGGTGTTCGCTACGTTTTTGGGAATGTGCTCCTATCTTGCCGTTTCTAAAAGTAAGTACCGCCGTAGGTTTAGGTGCCGCGGTAATCTTTGTATTAACTGTAACCGTTCCGCTTAACTGGTTGTTGGATCAATACATCCTTCGCGAAGGGGCTTTGGTTTGGTTAGGGCCAGAATATGCCGATTACGACCTAGGTTTCCTATCCTTTATCCTATTTATAGCAACTATTGCCACCATGGTGCAATTGGTGGAAATTGTAGTAGAAAAGTTTTCACCTTCACTATATAACTCCTTAGGAATATTTTTACCACTTATCGCCGTAAACTGCGCCATTTTAGGAGGCTCTCTTTTTATGCAGTCTCGTGATATCGAAACCTTAGGTTTAGCTTTAAATTATGGCTTTAGCTCTGGAATTGGTTGGTTTTTAGCCATTTTAGCTATTGCTGCCATTCGTGAGAAAATTCGATATAGCAATGTGCCTGCACCCTTACGTGGATTGGGAATTACCTTTATCATCACCGGTTTAATGGCCATTGGTTTTATGAGCTTTGGAGGGATGTTAACGGGAGGGGACGACGCTCCTAAAGCTGAAGAAACCAAAACAGCTGTTAAACAAGAAGAAAATACAAACACAACTATTGAAACTGCCGAAGAAGTTGCGGAAGTTTTAACTATAACCGAATAAACTATGATTTTAGCGAGTACGTTAGGGGTCATTTTAGCAACGGTAGCTGCTTTCCTTATATTAACCCTCTTATTGGTGGCTTTACTGTTGTTTACTAAGCAAAAACTATCTCCATCAGGCCCTGTAAAGATAACTATCAACGATGAAAAAGTAATTGAAGTGCCCTCTGGAGGAACCTTGCTTTCGACTTTAGGTAGCCAAAAAATATTTTTACCCTCTGCTTGTGGTGGTGGTGGAACCTGTATCCAATGTGAATGCCATGTGCTTTCTGGTGGCGGTGAAGCACTCCCTACCGAAACACCCCATTTTACTCGTAAAGAATTAAAAGATGGCGCACGTCTTTCGTGTCAAGTAAAAGTAAAACAGGATATGAATATTCATATTCCTGAAGAAGTCTTCGGAATTAAAAAATGGGATGCTACTGTAGTTCGTAATTACAACGTGGCTTCATTTATTAAAGAATTTGTAGTGGAAATTCCTGAAGATATGAACTACAAAGCAGGAGGGTATATTCAAATTGAAATTCCACCTTGCGAAATTAAATACAGTGATATCGACATTACGGCACACCCTGAAGAACATGAAACTCCAGATAAATTCCAAGCCGAATGGGATAAATTTGGACTTTGGCCTTTGGTGATGAAAAATACCGAAACGGTAGAAAGAGCCTATTCTATGGCTTCCTACCCTGCCGAAGGACGAGAAATTATGTTGAATGTTCGTATTGCTACCCCCCCATGGGACAGAGCTAAAAACGGATGGATGCAAGTGAATCCAGGGATTGCTTCTTCCTATATTTTTGCCCAAAAACCTGGAGATAAAGTAGTGATTTCGGGGCCTTACGGCGAGTTCTTTATCAATGAATCTCAAGCCGAAATGTTGTACGTAGGTGGGGGTGCCGGTATGGCTCCCATGCGTTCGCACTTATATCACTTGTTCCGCACCCTAAAAACGGGTCGTAAGGTGACCTATTGGTACGGAGGACGCTCTAAACGGGAGTTGTTTTATATAGATCACTTCCGAAATTTGGAGAAAGACTTTCCTAATTTTAAATTCTATATGGCGCTTTCTGAACCCCTTCCTGAAGATAATTGGAAGATTAAAGAAAATATAGATGCACCCGGCGACGGATTTGTAGGGTTTATTCACAACTGCGTAATTGAAAACTACTTAAATCATCACGAATCGCCAGAGGATATCGAATTGTATTTCTGTGGTCCACCCTTAATGAACCAAGCGGTACAAAAGATGGGAGAAGACTTTGGTATCCCAGACGAGAATATCCGCTTTGACGATTTTGGTGGATAATACCCATAAAAAAGCCTCTGTTTAGAGGCTTTTTTTATTGAAATAAAATGTCCTTTTTTGAGTTGTATTCCTAATGAAACAATTTGGACTTCTCTTAGTGATTGGCTTAGCTTGTTTTTTTCTTCTATCCAAAAAAGGAAAAGAGGTTAAAAATGTGGCATTAAGTTACATTACAACCCCAAGCTACATTAATGAAGATGGGGGTACTATTTCTGAAAGAATTTTATTGCCTAAGAACTTCAAGAGAATTACTTATCCAGAAAATACCTTTTCAGAGTATCTACAAAACTATAGTTTACTTTCCTTTGATTCGGAGGTCATAAACTTTGATGGTAATCCTTATATCTATCAAGCGGGGCATGTAGGTATATTGGATATTTCGGTGCCTACCCATGGCTTGATGCAATGTGCCGATGTGCTCATTCGATTACGAGCCGAATATCTTTGGGAACAGAATAAAAAAGAAGAAATTGGTTTCAAATTCACCTCCGGGCATTATTGTTCATGGAAAAAATATGCCGAGGGTTATCGTCCAAAAATTAGGGGCAATAATGTTACTTTTCAGAAAACCTCTAGTGCAGATTCTTCAAAAGAAAATTTTTACAAGTATTTAGATTTAATTTATATGTATGCGGGTACATTATCGCTTTATTCAGAAATGAATAAAATAAATTCGATAGAAGACATTGAAGTAGGCGATATGCTTATTTATCCTGGAAGCCCGGGTCACGTAATTATGGTTGTCGATAAAGCAGTAAACGCAGAAGGGGAAATTTTGTTTATTTTTGCACAAGGAAACACCCCTTCACAAAGTATGCATATTCTTAAAAATCTTAATGATTTGTCTATGAGTCCTTGGTACCAAATTGAATTGGAAAAGCCTCTTGAGATACCAACCTATACTTTTGAGGAAGTTAAATTTATTCGTTTCAAATAATGTCGCAATTACTTACCGAACAAGAATTACACAACCTTGCCATGAATATTGTAGGCGAAGATCTTAAATCGCAAGGGTTTGAATTTTTAGGAGTGAATTCAAAATTGAAAAAGAATCCGCAATTTGTCGCTT
This sequence comes from Flavobacteriaceae bacterium, assembly GCA_041392205.1. Lineage (GTDB taxonomy): Bacteria > Bacteroidota > Bacteroidia > Flavobacteriales > Flavobacteriaceae > Halomarinibacterium. The sequence continues at coordinate 154,123 of JAWKMO010000007.1, forward strand.
TAAAAGATAAAATACTACATTTTATTATTGTGAGAGCTATTTCGTTTCCTCAGGATGCTCACAGTTACGACCCCGTTTTTATGCAAACGATGAAGGAACATGCCTTAAAATTTGAAGCCAAAACCTATTACGCAGGGGTGGGCTTAGGCTACGGAGACGATTATGGGAAACCTGTTTTAAAAAATGAACCCTACACTTTGGTGTATAAAGGAATTCAAGAAATTATATGAAGAAACTTTTTTTTGTTTTAACATTGCTATTGCTTTTTGGCTGTAAAGACAAATCGGAACAGCTCCTTACATTACAAGGCAATGCCTTTGGTACAACATATTCCATTCAGTACTATTCACAAACAGCGTTTGATGCCCAAAAAGGAATTGATTCTGTATTTCATGCGGTCAATAAATCGGTGAGTACCTACTTGCCAAATAGCGATATTTCTAAAATTAATAGCGGCGATTCAACCCTAGTGGTGGATGCCATTTTTAAAGACGTTTTTTTACTTTCTGAAAAAGTACATCAACAATCCCAAGGATATTTTGATCCTACCATTGGCGTATTGCGAAATGCCTACGGATTTGGAGACACAAAACCACTTCAAAAACTGGATAGTCTTACATTGGATTCTTTAATGCAATTTGTAGGTTTTTCAAAAGTGAAGTTAACTTCTGAGGGAACGATTCAAAAAGAGAGACCAGAAATTTATTTCGATTTTAATGCGGTGGCCAAAGGCTACGGAATTGATTGTTTGGGGCGTTATCTGGAATCGCAAGGGATAAACAACTACCTCATTGAATTGGGGGGCGAATTGCGATCCAAAGGGCAAAACTTAGAAAAAGAAAAACCATGGGTGATTGGGATTGAAACGATTGATTCTTCTCTGGAAAATCGAAGTTATTCCCATACAGTAATGATTCAAAACGAGGGTATGGCATCTTCGGGAAATTATAGAAAATTTAGAATCGATTCCCTTACGGGGAAAAAATATGTTCACACATTAAACCCTTTAACGGGAGAAGCCAAAGAAAGCAATGTAACCAGTGCTACGGTTTTTGCAAAAACCTGTGCCGAGGCCGATGCATATGCTACTGCTTTTATGGCTTTAGGACTTGAAAAGTCGCAAAAATTACTTTCAGAATTGGAAGGAGTGGAAGCCTATCTCACCTATATAGATACCAATCATGAACCTCAAGTTTTTGTTACGGAAGGTTTTCAGAAAAAAATGTTAGACTAATTTTCTACAAATCGGAAGCAATTCCCCTTTGGGTAATCGGTATTTGTCAATTTCTTCTTCCGAAAGGGTTGCTGTATAATCTACAGCAGCTACTGTAAAACCTACCGAGGCTAGCTTTTCAAAATAATCCATACCATACACACGCACATGGTCGTATTGTCCAAAGATTTTTGCGCGCTCTCTAGGGTCTGTAATTGTATTGTCTTCGAAGGTTTTATTACGATTACTTTCATAAGGAACCTGAACAATGGCAGTTCCGTTGGGTGCTAAAACTCTATACAATTCTTCCATAGCTTTAGTATCATCTGGAATGTGTTCTAATACGTGGTTGCAAATAATAAAATCGAATTCATTATCCTGAAACGGAAGATTACAAATATCTGCTTTTACATCGGCAATGGGAGAGTTGAGGTCTGTGGTGGTGTAGTGGATGTTTTTTAATTTTCTGAAACGTTTCAGGAAAGCTTGTTCCGGAGCAAAGTGAAGCACTTTTAGGGATTCAGAAAAAATATTAGTTTCGTTTTTAAGGTACAACCAAAACAAGCGATGTCGTTCTAATGATAAGGTGCCTGGAGCCAAAACATTTTCACGAACCTTTTCGTAGCCATAGGGTAGAAATTTCCGGTAGGACTTTCCATCAATAGGGTCTGTAAATCTATTACCTCTAAGGATAAGCGCAATAATTGGGCGAACCCAATAGCTTACACGAATTAAAAAAGTTCGAGGAAATAAATTCAGAAAAAATTTAAAAAGTTTTTGCATTGTTTAAAATTACAATACCAACTCTTTTTGACGAAATTCCTTTTCTTCGTCACTTACCAAACCTAAGGCTTCATAAATATAGCCAAAAGTAGAAAGAAGTTCGGGTT
>JAWKMO010000008.1:0-148511 GCA_041392205.1 Flavobacteriaceae bacterium
GTTGCTGCCAAATCTCCTCCAGGCGTGTGCAGAATTAAATCAAGCCCTTTAGTTTTATCCATTTTGTGAATAGTAAGCATAAATCCAGATTTGTCTTTGTCATTCACAGCTGTATCAGCAGCTTTTGGTTTTTGAAGCCAGCCAGAATAATAAGCAATAACATTTCTACCAGTTAATAAAGATACCTGCTTTAAATATTTTCTACGTACTGTATCAAAAGGATTATTATTTTTATCTTTTTGATGTGTTTCTTTAACCTCCTTTAAAACTTCGCTCCAATTTGGCATAAATAATTAAGTTGATAAGAGGGTAGTATTTCCAGAAGTTTTGACAGGAGTATATTCTTCGTATAAAGAATACTTTTGTATGGTATCACCTTCTTTAGACCATTCAGTTGGAATAGAGAATGATCCATACGAATTCATAAGGTTTTGATATTCAGCGATTTCTTTATCTGTAATTTTTTTAATTGTATATTGTTTTGATTTTCTCATGTCAATATTTTGATGTATTCAAAGTTACATAAATTAAACCACAAATTCAAGAATTTAATTTTGTCCAACGGTCCGGGCTATCCCCAGGCGGCGACTGGCGGCTGATTCGGCCGAGCATCGGCAGCTGCAAAGCAGCGTGTGAATCAGCGTAGCATCGGAGCCGCCACTGTGGTTTTGTCGGATTAATTAATAAGTTTAAATGTAGGAAAACAAATTCAAATAACCATCAAACGCAGCTTGGGGATAGCCGTTGTTATGCACTGGCTTTTACTTTTCAAGTTCATTCAAGTAAAGATCTGCTAACAATTTTCTGTTAGCTTCATCTTTTAAAATATTCCAAAGCCACATTTGTGGTTGTTCCACTGCACTTTTGTATTCCCTGTTTTTATATTCACTAAATTCAGAAAAATCAAACCAATTTTTTTTATGAATATGCTGAAGTGAATAAACAGCCATTTCTCCTTCTGTTGCAGCAAAAAAAGGACAAGTATGGACATTTGTTTTAGTTGTATCAGAAAGTTTATTGATTAGAAATTCAGTCAGCTTTTGTTTATCATTTTCTGCAAACTTATTCCATTCATTTTCACTAAAAACCATACTTGGAATTTCTACTTTGGGCTCTTTAAAAAATTGCCCACTACCTAAACAACCACCCTTTTCAAAAACCATTAAATTCCATTGTTCAACAAGTGAATTATTTTGCTGAATATTAATTTCAGCTGTCTCTTTAATTAATTCGGCTGTTTCAATATTTAATTTAGATTTTATATACAATTCGTTTTTACAGGAAACTAAAGTGAATATTAAAAGGAATATTGGTAGTAGTCGAATCATATTTAGCTTGTGCATAACTTTTTATATCCTTACATGTATCAAGGTTATCTAGTTTGTTTAAAATGATAACGTAAGTTTTTTCTTTGGTTATTCCATCTTATCTTCCCAAAGATATACTTAATTTTCTCTTGTTTAGATACGTGTAAACCCTTAATTATTAACCTTTATGCCTTAATTTTCCTAAAAACATGCTCCCTACAATCCTGTAGTATCATGAGTGGGTGGTATAGAGGTATCTTATTCTTCTTCTTTTTTAGGAAACGGGCGGTAGGTATAGGATTTTTGGACAATTTTCCAGCTGCCCTCATATTTTAACAGCAGGAAGTAGTCGGTGAAAATACGCCAGTTGGGGATTACAATCTCCGCTTTGGCCATAGCGGCATCCTTTTCATAATCGATGGAGATGATTCTGCCCTCTCGGGAGTTCTTTTCTCCCACCTTAATATTGGCGATGTAGGCTTCGCCGGAACGGGTCCAAAGGGTATCGTTGGTAACCGTGTAGAGGTTGAAATCGGGGTGAAAGGCGCGTCTTAATCTTTCGGGTTCTCCGTTGGCAGTACCCTCGATATAGTCCATGAGTGTGGCTGTAATTTGGGCTATTTCGGCGTTGCTGTCTTCGGTCTGTGCTTTGGTAGGAAGGGAAAAGCCTGCCAAAAGGAGGAGTGAAACTAGGAAATTGATTTTCATGAGAGACAAGTTAAGAATGAGTACGATGACATTGATACGGTATAAAGATAAAAAATTATCGATTTAATGGCGGTTAAAAGCAGTTGCACATGCTACACGCAACCCTTACCTTTGTAGTTCGTCTATGTTGGGTGAAGGGCACTAGGTGAAGGGTACTAGGTAAAAGCGATTTTGGCCTAATACGTAACACCCAAAACCCTTGACCCATCACCTAAAACCTTAAAAAATGCCCGGATTTGAATTATTTGGAGAAGAAGAACGCAAGCATGTAAACGATGTCATGGAAAGCGGTATCCTAATGCGCTATGGCTTTGATGGCATGCGCAATAATCATTGGAAAGCGAAGGAGTTTGAGCAAGCCTTTGCCCAACGTATGGGAGCCGACTATTGTCAGTTGGTTTCCAGCGGTACGGCTGCTTTAACCGTGGCGTTGGCCTCAGCAGGGATAGGCGCAGGCGATGAGGTGATTATGCCCACCTTTACCTTTGTAGCTAGTTTTGAATCCATTATGGCGTTGGGCGCGGTTCCGGTATTGGTAGATATTGACGATACCCTAACCCTCGACCCAAAAGCGGTGGAAGCGGCCATTACCCCAAAAACAAAATGTGTCATGCCAGTGCATATGTGCGGTTCTATGGCTCGGTTGAAAGAATTGCAGGCAATCTGTAAAAAGCACGATCTCATTTTATTGGAAGACGCATGCCAGGCCCTTGGCGGTACTTTTGAAGGAAAGCCTTTGGGGAGTATTGGCGATTTGGGTTGTTTCTCTTTCGATTTTGTAAAAACCATTACCTGTGGGGAAGGTGGTGGAATTATCACAAACAATCAGCAATACGCCATTAATGCCGACCAATTCCAAGACCATGGGCACGACCATGTGGGGAAGGACCGTGGCGCCGAAACACATCCGCATTTAGGATATAACTTCCGTATTTCCGAATTGCATGCCGCCGTTGGTTTGGGACAGTTGGAAAAGCTGGACGATTTTTTAGCCCTTCAGAAGAAAAACTACACCATTCTTAGAAATGCATTATCTGAAGTTGAGGGGGTAACCTTTAGAACCGTTCCCGAAGGAGGTGAAGAAAATTATTCCTTTTTGAATTTCTTTTTACCTACCCAAGAACTCACCGAAAAAGCTCACAAAGCCTTGGGGGAAGCGGGTGTGGATGGTTGTTTTTACTGGTTTAAGAACAACTGGCACTACATTAAGGGTTGGGAGCATCTTCGAAATTTGAAAAGTATGGGAAACCTTCCTAAGGAGATTCAAGAACAGATGCAAGACCTAAACAACGCCGATTTTTCCAAAAGCGACCATTGGATGGGGCGTACTATTTCTTCTTTGGTAAAAATGGGTTGGAGTGAGGAGCAGGTGCAGGAAAGGGCAAAAACCATGAAAGTAACCCTCTCTAAAATGCACGTTCAAATAGATAGTCATTAGTACAAATTAATTCTTTATTTTAGGTATCAAAATGCCAAAATGCAGAAAATTGTTATTGTAATTCTTTTTTTTGGAAATCTATGTTTTGGGCAATCCAAATATAACATCGACTCCTTAAAACAAGTTTCTGCTAGTATTCATAACCCAGATAGTGCCCGTGCGAAGAGTTACGTTGCCTTACTCCGTTTCTATCGGAATAACAATGCGGATAGCTGCGTAACCTATTTTGAAAAGTTTTTGGAATTTTCAAAGAAGCAAAATTACGATCCTGCATTCTATGAGTACTACCGTTTAAAAGCCGATTATTTTAGTTTTTTTGAGGAGTCTAAGGGAGATGCCTACCCATTTATCAATAGTCATTTATTGGAAGCACTAGCCTATGCAAAGAAATTAGAAGACCCTAAAAAAGTTTTTATAATTTATTCCCGATTAACGCAAGAGAATGCGAGATTGGGTAGGGAAAATGAGGCGCTCGAATTTGCCAGAGAGGCCGAAAAGGTTGCGAGACACCATGAAATGTGGGAGGAATTAGCTTACATCCTTGGACAAATAGGGAAAGTTTATAATCTGGGTTTTAGAAAAACGGATATTGCTTTAGAGTATTTATTGAAATCGGACAGTATTTATCATAAGATCAACTTTGAGGGCTATCAAAGAGGGTTTACACTCACTTTTATTGGGGATGTATATGAAGTTTTTGAGGATTATGAGAAAGCGGAAAAATACCAAAATGAAGCTTTAATGGTATTCAGAACTGCTAAAAACCAATACCAGCAAAATTTCATATTTGGAAAACTTGCCCTGTTGGAAAGTAAACAAGGGCATTATGAAAAAGCCAAAAGCTATATAAAAGATGCCATTACGTATTACCAAAAGAACAGTTTCCCCATCGAAGAATCGGTTTTTTTGGTGATTCTAAGTGATCTATATTTAAAAAGTGGAGATCCCTCTTCAGCTTTGAAAACGGGAGATGAAGCAATTGCTATTAGTCAAAGTGCCAACGATGAATATGGCTTGATGAAAGCTTATGTGAACCAGTCGAAAGTGTACCGTGCGAATAAGGAGTATAAAAAGAGTAATGAATTGGCGGTGCAAGCTGAAGCACTGGCTCAAAAAATGGAGTTTTATGAGGAGTTAAAAGAAATTTATGAATTGTTATATCTCAATTCTGAAAACACGGGAAGTTTTAAAGAGGCGTATCACTATTCCAATGCATTCAGGAGGGTCAATGACACTTTGGTTTCCCGGAAGAATTTGCACAATGCAAAAGAACTGGAAGCCAAATACCAAACGGAAAAGAAAGAATAAGAAATTGCATTATTAACCACGCAAAAGGAGTTACTCTCTAAGCAAAAGGAAAACCAAAGAAATTTGCTTTTAGGAGGATTAGGAATTACTACGCTAACAGGAATCTTTCTTTTCTTTTTGTATCGAAACCGTCAAAAAACCAATCGCAGATTAAAAGAGCTGGATACGGCAAAATCCAATTTCTTCACCAACATTTCTCATGAATTTCGTACCCCGCTCACACTAATTTCGGCACCCATCGAAAAGAAATTAGAAAATGAACACCTATCCGCAGAAGACCGCCAAGACTTTGAAATGGTTCGTCGTAATGCGACACGCTTACTCAATCTGGTTGATCAACTATTGGATTTGGCAAAATTGGAATCTGGAAATGTATCCTTAAAGGTAAGGAATGGCAATATAAACCTTCTCTTGCAATCAATAGCCGCTTCTTTTGAACATAAAGCCGCCACACAATCAATTAGTTATCATATTTCTATTGCGGCTCCCGAAAAGGCTTGGTACGATGCCGATGTGCTGGAAAAAATAGTTGTTAATTTAGTATCCAATGCTTTTAAGTACGTAACCCCTAAAGGGCAGGTAAGGTTTGCGGCAGAGAGCCGTAATGAAAGGATCGTGATACAGATAGAAAATGACGGTGAAATTTTTGGAAATACATCGCTGGAAGAAGTTTTTAACCGATTCTTTCAAAAAGAAGAGCATCGGGAAGGAGTAGGGGTTGGTTTGGCTTTGGTGAAGGAATTGGTTTCGCTGTACCATGGCACCATTACGGTAAAAAATACCGCCCAAAGCACCGTACTTTTTGAAGTAATTCTTCCCTGTTCCCAGAAAGATTTTTCAGAAACGGAGATCAACTTTGATGCTGAAAAACCAAAAACAACAGCAGCACCCTCAATTGAAAATGATCTGGAAATCTTTGACAGCGAAGAAGCGCTTGTTGAAGAAGAAACTCCCATTTTGTTGATAATTGAAGATAATAACGATATACGCGCCTTCATGAAATCTTTATTTATAAAGGAATATCGTGTATTGGAGGCCGCTGATGGGGAAGAAGGAATAGTAAAGGCTTTAGAAACAGTTCCAGACATCATAATTTCTGATATTATGATGCCCAAGATCACGGGTCTTGCCTTATGCGAAACGCTCAAAAAAGACGAACGAACCAGTCATATCCCCATTATCTTATTAACCGCCAAAGCCGAAGAAGAAGCTCAATATCAAGGATTGGAAACTGGGGCCGATGATTATATCGTAAAACCTTTTAATAGCAAGCTATTGGACACCAAAGTCCGTAATATGGTTGCGTCCCGAAAACACCTCCGCGAGCGTTACAGTCAGGAAGTGATTTTAAAACCAAAAAACATTGCCATTTCGCGAATTGACGAACAGTTTATTGAAAAGGTACAAAGGACGATGGATGCGCATTTAATGAATCCCGATTTTAGTGCCGAAGATTTTAGTGCTCAAGTGGGGATGAGTCGCATGCAATTGCACCGAAAACTGAAAGCCTTAACAGGGTTAACTACCTCTGAATTGATTCGCAACGAACGATTAAAAATGGCCGCCGTTCTTTTAAAAGAAAGTGATATTCAAATCTCTGAAGTCTGTTACCAAGTTGGATTCAACAATCCTTCGTATTTTGCTAAGTGCTTTAAGGAAACTTATGGTTGTTTGCCTTCCGAATACTCTCATAAATAACCTTTTTACTTCTTCCCAATCCCTTTAAATACAGACGTGTTACACTGGTGGTAGTATCTGTTACACCATTGGCATCATTTCTTTTGGGTTCTCTATAGTTTTGAATGAAAGAAACTAAAATTCTTTTTTAAAAGTGGTTTAAAATTTCATACAATGCTTTTATGATGAAAAAATACGAAGGCACATTTGATAAATTTTTTTCTAAAACAATTTATCTGAATGTGAACCATCTAGAAAAAGGGGAGTACACCCTTACCATTGTTCATAAAGATAAAGTAATTAAAACCACACATTTTAAAAGAGAATGAATTAAATAGTATGTCATGAAAAATTGTATCCATCTGTTTGTTATGCTCCTTTTTTTGCCCCTTCCTTTTTTTGCCCAGGTGGGAATCAATACCACCAGCCCCAATGCCACGCTGGACATTACGTCCAGCAATGTGGCATCGCCCAATAACGATGACGGGTTACTTATTCCAAGAATAGACGATTTTCCCGCTACGCCACCTACCGCAGCACAAGACGGAATGATGGTCTTTGCCACGGGAAACGGCACTCCCAGTAAAGGATTTTATTATTGGGATAATAGCATCCCGGATTGGGTCGCCGTAACCAATGCTACCACTGGGGATGATGATTGGTACGAAGAAGGGACCACAATGGGTCCCGATGCGATTACTGATGACAAATATACCCTTGGCAATGTGGCTATTGGGAAGAATACGGCCGATTATCCTTTAGAAATTGTGGCAAGTAATGAAAATAGGGGCATTAATTTAGAATTGGATGATACTGGGAATACTACTGGTACTTATGGAATTTATTCCATTCTTACCTCAAATACTACAAATGAATCCATTGGAATTTATAATGATTTAATATCAGGAGTCGGTAACAATAGGCGATGGGGATTGTATAATACAATTTATGGTATCCTGCCTACGGGAGTATATAACCAGGTGTATGGAAATGCTACAACGGGTTACGGAATTCATAATGATTTGGTTGCAGGGCCTAATTTTGAATCGATGGGGGTGTATAATGAAATTGAAGTGCTGGACGATGCTTTTCATTATGGAACCAACAACGAATTTTCAGGATCTGGAAATGGTGAAATCTATGGAACGTATACCAATATGATGGTTGATGGCACTGGGAATCAATATGGAACTTTTACTGAAATTACAGGGGTGGAAATAGTTTACAACGGGGTTTAAATATCCTCATTAACGGATCGGGTACAGGGCTCCACGATGGTGTGTTAACGACGCTATCAGGTACAGGTTCGGGACTTCAAAGAGGTATGTTGAACTATATTGATAATACCGGAGATGGCTTGCATGAAGGCACCACCAACCACTTAAGAGGTACTGGGAATGGTCAACAAACGGCTACCTATAATATTATCGACAATACCGGAACTGCCCCCCACATAGGAGTGCGAAATGAACTTTCGGGTATCGGGAGTGGTTTTCAATACGGTAATTATACCAACATTTCAAACAGTGGAAATGGAGGTCAATACGGTACTTATAATCTTTTAGGGGGTGGGGGAACAGGAAACCATCATGGAACATATAATAGTTTGTTAGGTACTGGAATAGGTGACCAATATGGCAGTGTGAGTTCTATAGGGAATAGTGGAGATGGATGGCATTATGCCTATAAAGGGACTACTTTTGGCTCAGGTTCTGGAGAACATCACGGGTTTTATAGTGATATCATTGCAAGCGGAACTGGAGCTAATTATGGAATTCGAAATTATGTACACGGTGCTGGTACAGGCAATAAGTACGGTAGTCATAATTTTATTCCGTCTGGGGCAGGAGGAACGCACTTTGGTGTCTATAGTGATGTCACTAAAGTTGGAAGTTATGCCGGATATTTTTTAGGAACGGTAGCTATAGGAACAAATACGGTCAATACCTATTCACTTCCTGCATCACGTGGAATAGCCAACCAAATTATGCAAACCGATGGAGCTGGAAATACGTCTTGGACAGACGCTACTGCTGCCGTTATTCATAGTATTAACGATTTAACGGATGGGAAATCCGATGCCTTCGGCTCGTCAGTGTTTTTAGGTCTTATCGCCGGCAATAATGATGATGGCAATAATAGGAGGAACACGGGAGTTGGCTATGCAGCATTATCAGGTGGTGTAACAGGTGAAGATAACACAGCCATTGGATATGGTAGTTTGGGATCTACTGGTGCGGCAATAGGGAACACTGCGGTAGGAAGTTTTGCGTTGGGAAGCAATCAGGATGGATTTGATAATGTGGGTATAGGATATGCCTCTTTAGGATTAAATGAAACGGGTATTGGTAACGTGGCTTTGGGAGCTTTTGCATTAAATCAGAATCAATTAGGGCACTCCAATATTGGTATTGGGCATTCTGCTTTAAGAACCAATAATGGAGGTCTAGGTAATATAGGAATTGGTTTTGAAGCAGCCTTTCTGTTAGATGGGGGCAGTGATAATGTAACCATCGGCGCTTCGGCTTTGCATGCCAATACTTTTTCGTCTGAAAACACGATTGTAGGAGGACAAGCTGCCTATAACAACCAAATAGGATATAATAATACATTTTTAGGTGCTCGCACAGGGTATAATAATATTTCAGGTCATTCAAATGTCTTTCTTGGATCATACGCAGGCTATAATGAATTAGGAAGTGAACGCCTGTATATCGAAAACTCCAATGCCAATGCTAATAATGCTCTTATCTATGGAGAGTTTGATACCAATTTACTTCGTATAAATGGCAGAACTGAAATCACTGCAACTACGGATGCTTCGGGAACAGTGGGAACAGGAGTTCTTGAGGTTGGTGGGTCTTTACGAATAGATGGAAATGAAATTATTACCAATACAAATTCAGTATTGTTTATACAGTCAGACAATAATGGAGATGTAGAAATGGATGGAGGAACATTCCGCATGGATGCGAGTACTAACAGAGTGGGTATTAATACCTCGTCACCTGATTATACGATGTCTGTTTCTGGGACTTTAAATTTGAACGAAGATATTGCCAGTGGTGTAGCTTTAAGAGTTAACGGCAGCGAAGCCCTATGGTATAATGGGACCTACTTTAGTTGGGGGTTTGGAGGTACAGCCAATTATTTTGCAGATCCTGTGGGGATTGGAGTAACAGGTTCTGGGTTTCAGTTAGAATTAAGTGGCAACTCTGCAGCAAAACCTACTTCTTCGGCTTGGACGGTAGTTTCAGACGAGCGTTTAAAAACGAATGTACACGCATTTAATGATGGTTTAGACGTATTGGAGCAAATCAATCCTGTTTGGTTTACGTATAATGGCAAAGCAGGAATGCCTACCGAGACTGGAGTAGGAACTATTGCTCAGCAATTGCAAAAAATAGCGCCTTATATGGTAAAAGAATGGGAGTATCAACCCGAAGGAATTAAGAGTGGCGAAAAGTACTTAGGGGTTGATTACGGTGCTATGGATTTTGTGTTAATCAATGCCATAAAAGAGCAACAAAAAGAAATTGAAACACTTAAAGCCAGATTAGAAAAACTAGAGGCTTTACTACTTAAAGATACCGCAAAATCTAATTAAAAATGTAGCTTATTTATTAATCTCAAACTTAAGCCAATCCTATCCCAAGTGATTGGTTTTTGATTTATATTAAGTTGAAATTCACATATTTAAATTTTGTATTATATTTGAAACCCTTATCATATAACTTAACCTTTTATAAACTAAAAATCATGCGTTATGAAAGGATTTTTGCTGCTTTTATTTTCAGTCTTTATTTTTCTCAATGGGTTTGCCCAAGTAGGAATTGGAACGACCACTCCAGATAACTCGTCCATATTGGATATAACTGCTTCAGACAAGGGAATTTTGGTCCCGAGAGTTTCTTTGGGGAATGTTACCACTGCAATGTTAGATGGTGTAAATACAGCATCAACGGGACTATTAATATACAATACCAATGCTGCGGTTATAGGAGGAAGCGGCGTAGGATATTATTATTTCAATGGGACAACTTGGGAACGTTTAAGTACTTCTATAGACGCATCAAATAAGTGGTCTTTAACTGGAGATGTAGGCACTTCTGTAGGGACAAATTTTATTGGAACTACCGATAACAATGCCCTTTCGTTCCGAACCAATAATTTGGAACGATTAAGAATCACTACTCAGGGTAAATTGGAAATTTATAATACGGGACGTTCCGTTTTTATTGGGGAACTAGCCGGAACTAATGATAATTTATCCAACAATAATAACGTGGCTATTGGGTATAATGCTTTTAATGCCGCAACCAATGCCACCAATAATGTAGCCATAGGGTATTACTCACAAGCGTTGAATACATCGGGTATTGGAAATACCTCTGTAGGTACTAATACACTTGCAGCACTTACTACCGGCAATTACAATACGGCCATGGCAATAGACGCCTTAAGGCTTACCACCACAGGGAGCTATAATCTTGGATTAGGCTCGGCAGCGCTTTATGATAATACTACCGGAAGTTACAATATTGGATTAGGGACTGCCACTTTAGGGGATAATACCACAGGGAATTATAATGTGGGAGTTGGATACCAAGCACTGCGGCAAAATACCGTAGGAATTGGAAATGTGGCCACCGGATATCAAGCTTTGTATTCTAACTCAGCAAGTTATAATGTAGCTGCAGGGTATCAAGCTTTATATAATACTACGACAGGGGCTCAAAATACTGGAGTAGGATATTTTGCTTTGCGTACCAATACCACCGGGCAAAACAATACCGCCTTGGGTTATATAAGCTTACAAAGTAATACGACCGGTACCAATAATACCGCTTTGGGCTATAATACGCTAATGAGTAATACCACAGGAGGGGCCAATATTGCTATTGGAAGTTCATCCTTACTTCAAAATATTAATGGGAGCAGTAACATTGGTATAGGTCATTCGGCTTTATTGAGTAATACCAGTGGAACTTATAACATTGCTTTAGGATCCTCTACGATGTATGGAAATACCACAGGGGATGAAAATTTAGCTATGGGTTTTCTTGCCTTAAACGCAAACACCACTGGGGATAATAACATTGCTTTGGGGAGTTATGCGCTTCAAAATAATGTAACAGGCTCTCAAAATATTGCCATAGGAGACAATGCTTTAAACGACAATACTGCTTATGGAAATATAGGTATAGGACTGAATGCATTACAATACAATACCACGGGTACTTATAATGTCGCTTTAGGGGTGGGTAACCTTTATAGCTTATCGGGTAGTCAGAACGTTGCTATTGGATACGGTAATCTTAATAGAACTGGAGCCTCTGGTGACAATAACATTGGGATAGGTTATGAAAATATTAGAAATTTAACCAGTGGGGCAAATAATATAGCAATTGGCTTACATGCACTAAATAATACAACTTCTGGAATTCATAATATAGCTATGGGTATTAACCCATTATATAATAATACCACAGGCTATATGAATTTGGCCTTAAGTAATGGAGCCCTTTTAAGTAATACCACAGGGTATCACAATGTAGGATTGGGATATCGTGCATTGGCTACCAATACAACAGGTATCCGAAATGTCGCTGTTGGTAGCGGAGCTGGTGACCAGAATGCAGGAAGTTATAACGTGTATTTAGGGTATCAGGCAGGTTATAGTGAGACCGGAAGTTATAAATTATACATTGAAAGTTCTAATCTGGATGATGACAATGCTCTTATTTATGGGGAATTTGATAACAATATTGTAAGAATGAACGGTGTTCTTGAAATGGGTGAAGTTGGAAATGCCGGCTATCTGGAAATTGCCAATATGGGAAGTTCAAATATGGGTATCGATGGAGATATTGTGCCTTACGCAGGGAGTGCCGCAGGATTTGATTTAGGAAATAATACAGCGACAGAACATTGGGATGATGTAGTTGCAAATGGGTATATAACTTATTCTGACAGAAATACAAAAAATGAAATTAAACCGCTTTCCTATGGCCTTAATGAGGTATTAAAATTGAATCCAGTAACGTATCGTTATAAATCCTTCATCTCTCCTAATAATAGAATTAGAATGGGTTTAATAGCCCAAGAAGTTGAACAAATAATTCCTGAAGTAGTAATTACCGAAGATATAGATCTTGATGAAAATGGTAAAAAGGTAGTTTCGAAAGGAGAGTTTAAGGCAATGAGTTATATGGATTTAATCCCTGTCTTAATTAAATCTATTCAGGAGCAAAATGCAAAAATTGAGCAACTTGAAAAAGAAATTAATTTACTGAAAAAAGAGAACTAAACTAGTAATTTATATACTCGGTAATCTCGAGCCCATACCCAATCATCCCCACACGTTTGGTTTGTTGGCTATTGGAAATTAATCGTATTTTATGAATGCCTAAATCATGAAGGATTTGTGCGCCTATCCCAAAATCTTTGGTGTCCATAGGAATACTGGGTGCTTTAACCACTTTTCCTTCTATTTGCTTTTCTTTTAAAAGCGCAAGACGGTTTAATAAATTGAGCGCTTGGGTTTGTTGATCGATAAATACAATGGCGCCTTTACCTTCGTTATTAATCACTTGAAACATTTCATCCAATTGTTGCTCGGCATTATTGGTAAGGGTTCCTAAAATATCATGATTCACCAAGGTAGCATTTACTCGAACAGGCACAGGCTCGTATTCTTTCCACTGCCCTTTGGTTAATGCAATATGAATTTGATGGTTGGTGGTTTGTTGATAGGCTCGTAATCTGAATTTACCAAACTTCGTTTCAATAGTAAAATCTTCCTTTTTTTGAATTAACGAATCGTGCTCCATACGGTAAGCCACCAAATCCTCAATAGAGACTAATTTTAAATCGAATTTTTTGGCCACCTCCACCAACTGTGGAAGGCGTGCCATGGTACCGTCTTCATTCATAATTTCCACAATCACTCCTGCGGGTTGTAAACCTGCTAGTCGTGCAAAATCAATAGCGGCTTCGGTATGGCCAGTTCTTCGTAAGACCCCTCCTTCTTTCGCTTTTAAAGGGAATATATGCCCTGGCCGACTTAAATCGTGGGGTTTGGTTTCAGATTGAATAAGGGCTTTAATGGTTATTGCTCTATCAGAAGCCGAAATACCTGTCGTTACCCCATTCCCTTTGGCATCTACTGAAATGGTAAAGGCGGTTTCCAAGGGATCGGTATTGTTCCCCACCATTAAGTCTAATTGGAGCTCTTTACAGCGTGATTCGGTTAAGGGAGTGCAAATAAGTCCGCGACCGTGTTTTGCCATAAAGTTGATCATTTCTGGCGTTACCCTTTCGGCAGCAGCCACAAAATCTCCTTCATTTTCACGATCCTTATCATCAACCACAATAATGACTTTACCGTTTTTAATGTCTTCAATTGCTTCTTCGATGGTATTAAGCTGAATCATTGTGCCATTTTGGGTAGCTATCATTTTTCTGAAATTTTAAAGTGCAAAGATACGGAAAGTCTCCTATTTCTTCTTTTTCAAGAACTTAAATCGTTGTAAAAAGCTATCCATATCGAATATTCCTTGATCGGTCGTAGCACGATAAGTGAGCCAAACCCCTAAAGGAAGCATGACAAAAGTACTTAACCAACTGGCCCAAAAGGGATGCATGGTGCCGTCCTCGGCACTATTTTCGGTAAAAATTCCTATAAAATGATAGGTTAAAAATAAGATAATCGCTACTACCATAGGCAAGCCCATGCCTCCTTTTCGTATAATGGCCCCTAAAGGAGCGCCTACAAAAAAGAGAATAATACAAGCAATTCCCAAAACAAATTTTTTATGTAAGGCAATCTCGTGCTTGTTAAGCATTTTGGTTCTATTTTGGTAGTCCTTTTTTTTGTCTTCAAGGGATTGTAGGGTACCTCGTGTATTGTCCAAAGCCGTTTCTAGGATTTTACTTTTTGGGTATTATCAAAAGCATCCAAAACCGAGGTGTATAGTGTATCTCGCTTCTTTTTGGTAATAAGGGTATCCTTGGGTTTGGAGACCCCCGCCCTAAAGTTCATATTTTCGGTAAAGAGTTTGATGTTTTCGGAATATTCTTTGGATATTTTTTTTATTTCAGGAATCAATTCACTCACCTTGTACATATTGTGATTGTTAAAGTTGTTTTCCTTGTCAATATCCGTATTATTTAGTTCGGTAAGGTCTACATTTAAGGTGTATTCCTTGAAGTAGCTTTTGGCAAAGGGTTTATTGGTGCGTTCTTTGGTGCGGTTACTAAGAGCGACATCTTCGTAATAATTTCCATCTTTTAAGATTAGGGAAAGCGTGTTGCTTCCCTCGGCACTGGCGAGCTCCCCTTCTGTAGCAATCATGACCGTAGTGTTTTCATTGGGACGACTACTTGTTTTTTTATGGATGACCACATCCTTTAAAAATTGCCCTCTATCGCCACTTTTTTCAGCTACTTTAATATTGATGTTATCTCCAATACTACTAAACTGTCCTTCTACAATAGCCATAGACGGACTTATTTGCGCTATGTTTCGGCGAAGGTTTTGCCATTTGTATTCCG
This sequence comes from Flavobacteriaceae bacterium, assembly GCA_041392205.1. Lineage (GTDB taxonomy): Bacteria > Bacteroidota > Bacteroidia > Flavobacteriales > Flavobacteriaceae > Halomarinibacterium. The sequence continues at coordinate 14,995 of JAWKMO010000008.1, forward strand.
AATAAGGAATTACGTTGTTGGCGAAGAAAAAGGCAATAACACTTAAAAAGAGGATAAATACCATGACGCTTCGCATAGCCCGTTGCAATGAAATTCCAGTGGATTTCATGGCGGCAAATTCATATTTTTCGGCAAAGCTCCCAAAAACCATTAACGAGGTTACTAAGATGGTTAGGGGTAGTACTAAAGGTACTAGGCGGGGAGAAACAAACCATAAAAATTTGAGGATGACCCAAACTTCTAAATCTTTTCCTGCCAGTTCTGAAATATACAACCAAATGGTTTGCAGTACAAAAATGAACATTAAAATAATGAAGACGCTCGCAAACGTCTTCAAGTAGGTGGTTAATATGTACCGATCTAGTATTTTCAAAAAGGAATCAATTCAAATTATTAATATAATACCCTTCTTTTTCATATTTAGCTTTATCAAAGGTAAAAAGTGTTTTTGATAAGGGCTCGTTGGTTTTAAAAGAATTTACGGTAAGGGTATATTTGGTTCCGTTATCATCGGTTTGAATTAACCTATAGATGTGTTTTGTTTGTACATCAATTCCTAAAAGAATGTTTTTAATTTCAGCTTTAGAATCGATAGGAATTAATTTTACAAACTGAATTTTTCTTCCTTTTACATTTTGAACAATGTCCATTTTATAGGTATATCCTTTTTCGTAAAAGGTAAGCATTTTTGAAGGTGTTATCTCTTTATCGTCCTGCGGATTGTAGTTTGAAATGGTTACTTCTTCATCTTCGGGAACAATGGAGTATATTTTTTTTCCGTCGAACATTCGGGTGGCCCCTAGCATATTTAAAAGGTATTTTTCTCCAGAGATGGTAACATCACCCCGTGTTTCTTGATTTACTTTTTCTTTTTCATTGGAAAGGTTCCATTTAAAGTCAATAACAATGTTATTGTAGCTTTTAACTTTTGCTGAAACTTCATTCAGCAACTTTTTAGCTTCCTGTGCTTGGGAATAGGTAGTGCAACCTAGGAGGGCAAATAGGACTATTATTTTCTTCATTACAATTCGTTATTTTCGTTGTCTAGTAGCTGGTTTAATGCATCAATGGTGGGAACGAGTACTTGCCTTGCTTTGCTTCCTTCAAAAGGGCCTACAATCCCTGCGGCTTCTAGCTGGTCTATAAGCCTTCCTGCCCGATTGTAACCTAATTTCAGTTTTCGTTGCAATAAGGAAGCAGATCCTTGTTGTGCCACCACCAAGACTTCTGCTGCCTCTCGAAACAAATCGTCTCGTTCACCGAGGTCTATATCAAGATTTGTGCCACCTTCTTCCCCAACATATTCGGGTAAAAGATGGGCATTAGGATACGCTTTTTGAGAGCCAATGTATTCGGTAATATCGGCTACTTCTGGGGTATCTACAAAAGCACATTGTATTCGGGTTAGGTCATTTCCTTGGGTAAAAAGCATATCGCCTCTTCCTATAAGTTGGTCTGCACCAGAACTATCCAATATGGTTCGGGAATCTATTTTACTGGTAACCCTAAAGGCAATTCGTGCCGGGAAGTTGGCTTTAATAATTCCGGTAATCACATTTACCGATGGTCGTTGTGTGGCAATGATTAAATGAATGCCTATGGCTCTTGCCAACTGTGCCAAACGAGCAATGGGAGTTTCCACTTCTTTACCTGCGGTCATAATTAAATCGGCAAACTCGTCTATTACTAATACAATGTAAGGAAGGTAATGGTGTCCTTCGTTTGGGTTTAACTTTCGGGCTTTAAATTTTTCATTGTATTCTTTAATGTTTCGCACCATAGCATCTTTGAGCAAGTTGTAACGGTCGTCCATTTCAATACAAAGCGAGTTAAGGGTGTAAATAACTTTTGCGGTATCTGTTATTATGGCTTCTTCAGTATTGGGAAGTTTGGCGAGGTAATGTCGTTCAATTTTATTGAACAAGGTAAGCTCTACTTTTTTAGGATCTACCAATACAAATTTAACTTCGGCGGGATGTTTCTTGTACAACAGAGAAGCAAGAATGGCATTTAATCCAACCGATTTTCCTTGACCCGTTGCTCCTGCCATAAGCAAATGTGGCATTTTGGCAAGATCTACCACAAAGGTTTCATTACTTATGGTTTTACCTAAGGCTAAAGGGAGCTCCATCTCGGCATTTTGAAATTTAGGCGATGCAATTACGGATCGCATGGAAACCACTTTTGGTTTTTTGTTAGGCACTTCAATACCAATAGTTCCTTTCCCAGGAATGGGGGCAATAATACGAATCCCTAACGCCGAAAGCGATAAGGCGATATCGTCTTCTAGATTTTTAATTTTTGAAATGCGAATTCCAGCGTCTGGAACAATCTCATATAAAGTGACTGTAGGTCCTACCGTTGCTTTGATGTTAGCAATACCAATATGGTAGTTTTTTAGGGTATCTACAATTCGGTTTTTATATTCTTCCAACTCTTCTTGGTTAATGGTAATGCCCTGTCCGCCGGTATAATCTTTTAGTAACTCAATGGTTGGAAATTTAAAATTACTAAGTTCTAGGGTGGGGTCGTACTCGCCATAATCTTCCACCAATTTTTTGCTGAGGTTTTCTTCAATAATTTCTTCTTCTTTTACTTTTTCAATTTCCATGGATACCTCTTCGTCGGGGTCACTAGGGAGTATTTCCGGAGTTTTAATAGGTTCTTTCTGAAGCATTTCAGGTTCGGGAATTTCTTCTTCTATTTCATCTAAAGAATTGTTAAAAGAATAATCTAAAGGTTTTTCTTCTTGTGTTTCTGTAACTTTATTTTCTTCCGAAACAAAATCTTCAGCAATCTCCCTTTTCTTGGATTTTAAAGATTCTGTTACTTTTTCGGGAGTCATTTTGAGTCGGACCACCAAATAGATAATTGCAAGGAAGGCCATGAGAAGAATGGTTCCTGTTAAACCCATATAATCTTGAAAAAGATCATTGATTTCGAAACCAACAATACCGCTCCAAAGGGATTCTCCTTGTGTAAAAAAACCAAAAAAAACAGAAAGCCAAAGCATTACTAAAATTCCCCAAAACCAGAACTGTAGCAATTTTTTTTTGGCATAATCGAAGAAATAGTATACCCCAGTAAGGGTTACTAAAAAGGAAAAAATAAAAGCAGCAATGCCCACCCCGTTATACACAAAAAAATACCCAAGGGTACTACCCAATTTACGGAGCCAATTTTTGGCTTCAAGTTCGCGGTCTAATTCACCAACAATGCTTTGATCTGCTTGCCAAGTAAAAAAATAGGAGATAAAGGAAATGCCTAATGCTATCCCAAAAAGAAATAGGAAACTTCCCAAGATAATTTGTTGCTGTTTGGAAAGCGTAAGCGCAATTTTTTTACGCGGCGTTTTTTCTTTGGAAATAGATGTGCTATTTTTTTTAGCCATGTAGGTTGGGTTGTCTTAAGGCAAAAATACAATAACAAAACGTTCTATACCATATAAAATTTTAATAAACCTAAGAAAGGTTTTTAGCTTAGTAAATTGTAAATAATAAGTAGCGTATTATCTTTTTTCCACTGAACCCATCCTTTTCCAACTTTTTGAAATCCTCCGTCAAGTAACAATACCTCTGCCCATTCTCCTTTTACTTTTATAGGTTTCATAAATTGATACGGCGTATTAATTTCTCCCGAAACTTCAAAAGGACGGGCTCTTACTTTTTCTGCGGATCCTTGGGCAAATTCTATGGAATTTACCCCTAATAAAAACTCTGGCCAGTACACGACCTTTCCACTTCTTTTACTCAAATAGGAAGTTTGATTGTTTTGTGCATTAACCACTACTTCTACAAACTCTTCAGTAACACTTTCAATTTTGAAATACAGCATATCGTAATCCAACTTAAAATGGTCGGGTACTAACCACGGTGGCGCCGTGGCAATTTCGTAGGAATTAAATTTATTTATTTTGAAGGTAATACTATCATAAGGGGTATGATCCATTAAGGATTTTTCAAGATTTAAGTTGCCATAAAAATAGAGGGTTGGGTTTTCGTAATAATTAGGTGCGAAAAAGCCCATTCCCATAGATGGTTCTTCAATGGTTGATGGAATTGGCACTTCGCCATCCCTTTCTTTAAGCAACAGCATAGCGGTTGGCTCTGCGATCTTTGTTGGAGTTGTTGATTTTTTTTGATAGGGTTTGTTTTCTTCCTTTTGTAGTTTATCCCGTTGTACAAAGCGATAGTGTGTAATTCCGTAACCTGTTAATAATAAGGCAAAAAGAATCCAGTTTGCAATAACTATTTTTCTATGTTCAACTTTATACGTTATAAAAAACGAAATGATGAAAGCGATACCTGCAAAAAGCACACCCCACCCTAACACGATGGCACCTCCTGCCAATCCTTGATTTTTCCCAGCATCAATAAGACCTGCGAAATAGATACCCATGATAAAAAAAACAAGCAAACACAGTATATTAAAAAGAAGGCTTGCAGGTCTAAAGAGTTTTTTCATTTACTAAAAAGTTAGCGTTTTTGTTATAGCTTCTCCTTTTTTAACTTCAAGGATGATGGTTTGGGGTTTTCGATCTTTAAAGTCGCCTAAGGGAGCTACTTTTACCTTATAAGTTCCCGGATTTAATAAAAATTCTTTTCCCCGGCTATAGGTTCTCCCACCCGCTACATTTTTACCCGAAGCAGCATCGTCTATGGTTACCACACTATCAATGGAATTTCCTCCTCCTTTAGCATCGATAAAAGCGGTTCCTGTTGTAAAATCGTGTGAAATAGCAGAGGTGTTACCTGCATTAACAATAATATTTTCAATTTCTGTATAGGTTTCCATTCCTTTCATATCACCCAGTGCTTGAATGGAAACTTTGTAAGTGCCTGGATTTACCTCTACTTCTTTGGGTTCATTATAACTTCTAAGCGATGCGGCTACTTTACCGTTGGCATCCATCACTTTAACCATACAATCCCAATTTTTACCATTATTGGTGGTTGTAATGCCAATTTTTCCACCATCGAAACTAATAGTTTGGTGAACTATTTTATCTTCAAGGCTTTGCACTCCTTCTACCGTTACCATTTTTACATCACTTCCTTCTAGGGGAGCCACTTCAAGATTATATTTACTGGGAGGTAAATAAAAATAGGCCGTATCTCGATAAGTGCGAACGCTTATGGGGGTCCGTTTTCCTATAACATCATACGCTTTTACCCAAGCGTCTATGGCGATACCATTTTTAACAGCATACACCGAGACATTTCCTTTGGGTTTGTCTATGGTTTCTGAAGTGGCTTCATTTATAACATCGCCCAATCCGCCAGCATCTGCTGCATCATAATAGTTGCCATCCCCGGCTTTGGCAGCACATATAAGTTGTTCGGTTTCTCCTGCTTTGAGTCCGAAGCCAATAATGTGCAATTTAAAATCGATTCCTTCTTTTTTGGCGGCTTGTACCACATCGCAAATATTTCCATCACAAGACTCGATGCCATCGGTCACTAATATAATGGTAGCTTTTTCTTTTGAAGCACGAAGTTTATCTATTACTTGGGTAGCTGAATAGGCTAGGGGAGTCATTCCTAGAGGCTTAATCCCTTTTAATGCAGTATTTACTTGCGCTTTTGTTCCGTTGGAAACAGCTACTAAAAACTCCACATCTTTACAATCTCCCTTTTTTCGATGGCCATAAGCCACTAGTCCAATTTTTTGATTGACCGGTAAATTTTCCAAAGAGTTTGAAAGTACCGTGGAAGCTATTTCCATTTTGGTTTTTCCTTGCATTTGTCCCCACATAGAGCCGCTGGCATCATAAATAAAAATAATAGGAGAAGGGGTTTCATTGTCTTGAGCTTGTATGGTAATCATACAAAAAAAGACAGATAAAAAGAGTAGAAATGGTTTCATTTTGTAGAAGTTTATATAAAGATAGTTAGCTTTATTATAAATAATAAATTTATTAGGGAATAAAGCTACCATGTAATTAACAATCTGTCAATTACCCAGTTGGGTGATATTTAAAATTTCGGAATATAAATAATACACCCTACCACAACAGCCGCTATTGCGGCAAAGAAAACCGCCCCTGCGGCTACATCTTTTATGTAGCCAATTTTATTATGAAAATCGGGATGTACAAAATTGGCAATTTCTTCGGCTGCCGTATTAAGCCCTTCAATACTTAAAACAAGTCCTATGGCTAAGGTTTGAAAAATCCATTCAGTTGTGGAAATTTCAAAATAAAAGCCAGCAAAAGTCATTATAATTGCAATGACGGTTTGCACTTGAATACTGGCTTCATTTTTTAAAAGCATCCAAGCGCCTTTAAAAGCATATTTAAATCCTAGTATACGCTTTCCAAAAAAAGTATTCCACATTATTTTAATGCATTGAGTGCAGCTTCATAATTGGGCTCCAGTCCAATTTCAGAGACTTGCTCTGAATAGACTACATTGTCTTTTTCATCCAAAACGATAACCACTCGGGAGTGAAGTCCTTGAAAAGCACTTTTGGTGATTTCTAGTCCATAGTCTTTCCCAAATTGCCCTGTTTTATAATCGCTAAGCATTTCAACATTTTCGAGGCCTTCCGCAGCGCAAAATCGTTTTTGAGCAAAAGGGAGGTCTCTCGATATACAAAGGACTTTAGTATTTTTTAGAGACGAAGCTTCTGCATTAAATTTTCTTGCGGATGCCGCACAAATTCCTGTATCTACACTAGGAAAAATATTGAGTAATTTTTTAAACCCTTGATAATCCTTAAGTGATTTGTCGGTCATATCGGTAGCGGTTAAGCTAAAATCTTTAGCTTTTGTACCCGTTTTTGGAAGTGTTCCAATCGTTTCTGCGGGATTGCCTCCCAAAGTAATAAATGCCATTTTATCAAAAAATTTATTTAAACCCTAAAAGTACATATAAATTTTAATTTTATTACGGGTGTTGCTTTTGAATAAATATTACCCAAGTGGGTAATTGACAGCTTTTTATAGATTAAATAATTTTGAGGGCCTACTAATTTTAACCCTATTATATCTATAATTATGAAAAAACAACACATCCTTGTAACCTTACTGTTATCCCTTTTTTTTGTGTTTTCTGGCACACAAAATATGGAAGCACAAATTTTAAAAAAACTAAAGAAAAAAGCTGAAAACGCTGCAACCAAAAAACTTGAAGACAAAACCCAAAAAGAAACTGAGAAGGCCATGGATACCATTCTTGGAAATGGTGGAACGAATAACGGTGGGAATACAGGAGGAGCTTCTTCTGAAAGTGGAAATACGGAAAAAGAAGATGCTTCGGATGCTGAAGAAGTTAGTACAAATACCAATCATGTTTCAAACAAAACCGAAGTCGCTATGTACTCAAAAAGTGATTGGGTTGCCGGTGAAAACCTTATTTTATTTGAAGATTTTAGTGATGACCCAGAAGGCGATTTTCCGCAGTTGTGGAATACAGATGCTTCGGGAGAAATAGTTACCCTAAGCAGTCATGAAGGAGTAAAATGGCTTAAATTGTATAATAGAGGGACCTACCAGCCAGATCTTCCAAAAGAATTGCCAAAAGATTTTACTATAGAGTTTGATGCTATTGCTTATAATATTACGGCCGGTAATACTTCACAAACTGCAAATTTTTATGTCATTTTAGGGGATGGAGTAAAGCCATTAAAGCAAGGGGCATATTATGCCTCAGCATCGATATCCCCTTTTCAAAAATGGGTTAAAGAGCAATCTTTTAAATCGTGGGATAGTAAACAAGGTGAAATTGTAAGTGGAACACGTGAAAAAGATATTCGAAATGCCTTTCAGGAGGGGGCTCATATTGCTGTTTCGGTAAAAGATAATAGATATCGCCTGTATGTAAATGGTGATAAAATATTCGATTTTCCAAGAGCCATTAAAGAGGGTGCTTTACTGAATTCTCTTCTCTTTTACTGTTATGGAGTTGGAGATGAAAAGCAAAACGTACTGATAACCAATTTGCGCATAGCGGAAGGTTTGCCAGAGCCTCGTGCTAAGTTATTTAGTACAGGAAAATATTCGACGAATGCTATTTTATTTGATGTTAATTCTGCACAAATAAAACCAGAATCTTATGGAATTCTTCGAGAAATTGCCGAAGCGATGAAAACGGAACCGACTAAAAATATATTAATAGTAGGCCACACCGATAGTGATGGAAGTGAGAATTATAACTTGGGACTTTCAAAAAATAGAGCAGCATCGGTTAAAAATGCGTTGGTAAATGAGTTTGGAATTGCTGCAGAGAGATTAACGACAGATGGTAAAGGCGAAAGTGATCCAGTAGCTTATAATACAACTCCCTCAGAGAAAGCGAAGAATCGTCGAACAGAGTTTATCGTTCAGTAATTTAAATGTTTTACTATGAAAAAATTACTAACAGTTGTTTTTCTTCTCATTGTTTTTGGTTTAACAGCGCAAGTTCCTAGTGGAGTTCCTGCGGGAATGGAGGAATTGTATTTACAAAACAATGCGGGCTTTCAGGAATTTAAAGTTTTAAAGGCAAAAAGTGCCATAGGTACAGGGATACTTAACATAGCGGCACAGAAAATACCTCTTCCGCTCATTGAATCTTTTAAAAGTGAAGGAGGCGCTATATTAGTTATTGAAGAGGATTTTATAGATCGTTGCCCAGACGATTCCAGAATGCAATCGGGCTTAACCATGTGGGTGATGAAACTGGATGAAGACAATCCGTTTAATTCCTTTACCACTTCGGTAAAAGATAAAAAGGCATCCCTTCAAATACGAGGAATGATGGATAAATATGTCCCGGGACCTAATTTTTGTCAGGATATGGAAATGATTAAAATGGAATCGGGTTTAGGGGCGTTAACAGCTAATTTCAGCACCTATTTGCACACGACACCTAGGTCATTTCAGGTAATGGAACAAGCCAATATGGACACCGAAAAAATGAAACAACTAAAAGCGGTGCAAGAATTTTTGAAATCCAATCTTGTAGGTTATTTAAAATACATGAAAGAATATAAAGCCAAACCTCATATTACAAAAATTGGTGGGAATGGTACAGTCAATGACCCTCCGCCCCCGGCACAAAAAGAGAAAGTAAAGGCTGGTACCGAAGATGGCGAAGAGGATGATGGATGGTTTTCAGAAAGAGACGGTTTTGCTATTGCGAAGCAGGCTTTAGATGCCCTCTCTACTAGTATTGACGCTATTGAATTTGCAGACAATGGGGCAAAACTTTTTGGCGCTGCTTTAAAATATGGAGGGAGTGTTAAAAAGACCGCTTTAGATTTTGTAGCGTCTGCAGCAAATTTGGCAGGATTAGACATTAATTCTATGAGTGAGGAACAGATCTATAAAACTGTGGATCAAATGGTAGCTGCTTTTGCAAAAGTGAATGAAAAATATGCAAAACAAGGAGATCCAACAGCACAACAATTACAGCGAAAGGCTAAAATCCCTGTAAATGATAAAAGATATTATAATGAGGCAGTAGATACGGGGCAAATGCTGTATCAGCTAAATGACCTTTTTAGTTCGTTGGATGAAATTGAAGATGAGTTAGACCAACTTGATTTTCCAGAAGGTGCGGTAAGTGGTAAAATTTATGGACCTGGTTTATATCAAAATATTAGTAGTTTAAAAATAGAAGGGCAGCCTTTCACACAAATTGCAACTTCTACAGCATTGGAAGAGAACAAAAAACTAGCAGACCCTAAAATGTTGAAACAATTAAAATCTATGGGGTATGACATTCCAGAGGAAGTGATGAATATGGATATTGATGCCATGATAAAAGAAGCACAGTCCAAGGCCGATGGAAAAATTGATATTGACTTAAACGAGCCACTTTTTAACGGGATACTTTCAACCACCAATACCATTACTATTCAAGGGAGTACTTTTCAAAATTTTCAAATACTTTTTGCTATTAGTAGTCCTAATGACCCACTGGATGACAATTGGTGGAATGTTAACACCATTTTTGATATACCTTCTGAACCTACTAATGACGATAAACCTAAAACCAAGACTTTATACGTTGCTTTAGATGGAAATGATGCCAATCCAGGAACTGAAAATGCACCTTTTGCCACTATGCAAAAAGCGTTAGATGACGCACACATACACAGGCAAAATAAAAAAGCGGTTACCATTGTAGTTAAAGATGGGACTTATAGACAAAGCGCTGAGGTAAATTGGTCTACGGCAGTGGGTCTTCCTCCTTTAACAATTGAAGCACAAAATAAACACAAAGCTATTTTTATAGGAACCGACCCGATTACTTCAACTATTGAATGGCTACAAAATAAAGCCAATGGATATTATAGTGCATCCCCTCCCTTACATCCCAACCAATGGTTTTATAATCCCGGAGGAAATCCTCTGGAAAATCCAGCGCCGGTTATTTCAGTCAATGGAAATAAATTAATTCATCTTGCTACAGAACTACCACTGGGACTAAATGGAATATACAGTTTTGGGGCTTCAAAAGTAATCATAGCACCGCCCGAGGGAATTCAAGATTTAAATACTGCCCTTGTTGAAGTGTCTACACGCAAGTTTGCATTAAAGATTATTGGTGGTGAAAAAGTAAAAATCACCGGATTGAAGCTAGTAAATTTTCCATTTCCAGTACCACACAATACCCCCGGAGTTTCTCACCATGGGAATGTTCAAGTTATGGGCTGTAAGTTTGAATGATTTAGTATGCAGAGGTGTTTCATTTGCGGGAGTTTTACCGGTAAACTTCCGCAAATTTTTATAATAATCTTTTTTTTATGGCTTTTGAAACGGCTTCGGCACGAGAATTTACGTGTAGCTTTTTATAAATATTTTTAATGTGTGCCTTTATCGTATTTGTAGAAACAAAGAGGTCTTCAGCTATTTTTTTATTATTAGCGCCACTACATAATTTTTGAAGTACTTCCATCTCTCTTTCTGAAAGTTGATTATTAACATCGGGTTTAAACGAGCTAATTATTTGTCGCGCAATGGAAGGGCTCATAGGGGCGCCACCATTATAAACTTCTGAAATTCCCTCTAAGATCAAACTTGGGTTGTTGGTTTTAAGCAAATATCCTACGGCGCCCTTTTCTAAAGAAGTAAATACGCTATACGATTCTTCATGAACCGTGAGCATGACAATATTGAGTTCGGGTTGTTTTTTTACAAATAATGGAATGGCATTAATTCCCGAAATTCCCGGAAGATCTATATCCAGCAATAAGACGTCTGGAGTAATTTCATCCATGGCAATTAAGGCTTCTTCAGCAGTTATAAAACTTCCGGCTACTTTAAATCCTTGTGAAGCATCTATAAGCTGATGTAATGAAGATCTAATTAAATTGTCATCTTCAACAATAAAAACGTGTATTTGGGTTTGTAATGTCATGAGCTTTTGTAAAGATAGCAGTCAAACTATTAAAATTAACTACCCTCTTGGGTAGTTTGAACTTTTATAACTATTTCGGTTCCTTCATTTATTTTAGAATGAATGGTTAATACTGCCTGTATGTTTTTTGCTCTTTCTTTCATGTTTGTAAGTCCGTGGCCGTGGGTAGTATTTTCTAAGCTAAATCCTTTACCATTATCCTTTAGTGAAAGGGTTAATGTATCTCCTTCCAAGAAAGTAGCGAATGTTATAAGTGATGGACTACTATGCTTTATACAATTGTTTAGCGCTTCTTTTAAAATTAAAATAATATGCCTTCTCGCAGCCATGTTGAGCTGATGGTTCTCCAGATTTTTTGAAATATCACCTGCGTGAAATTGAACGCCGGCGATTTCACAAAAGGGAGCTGCAAAATCTGTAAAGCGAATTAGGGTGTCATACATTGTATCTTTGGTGGGGTCCAAAGCCCAAATAAAATCGCGCATGCCAGTGTTTAGGTCCTGCAGGTTTTCATCAATTTGTAGTAAGTGATTCTGAATTTCTGGAGTATGTGTGGTCATCCGTTTTACCAGTTCGGTGATGAGTGAAATTCGTGTAATTTTGGTACCCGCCTCATCATGAAAATCTCTTGAGCTTCTTTTACGGAAAGATTCCCGCTCTTCTATCCTGGCTTTTTCAATTTGATTTTGTACCCTGATTTTTTGAGTAGCTTTTTCAATTCTGTATTTTGTAAATAGGTAAAATGTTCCGAAAGCCAGTAAAAGGTAAATAAGGTATGCATACCAACGTTTCCAGGGAGGATTGTTAATGTGTATTTTTATTTTTGTTTCCTCATTATTCCAAAGATTACTACTATTGCTTGCTTTTACTTTAAAAATATAATCACCGGGGTCCAAATTGGTATAGGTTGCATTATGGGCAGTACTGTTTACCCAATCATCGTTAAACCCTTCAAGTTGGTAACTAAAACTATTTTTTTCAGGACTTATAAAGTTGAATGCTGCAAAGTCGAGAGTAATCATGTCGTGTTTCCACGAAAGGTAGAGGTCTTCTAAGTAAGCGATGTTTTTAGGAAGTAGGAATTCTTTGTCATTTTTTTTTGGATTTCCAATTTTAACAGGATTATTAAACAACGATAGGTTGGTAATTACCACCGGAGGCAAATATTGGTTTCCGGTTATACTATCTGGTTGAAAACTATTAAAACCATCCACTCCGCCAAAATAGAAATTATGAAAGCGATCTTTGTAATAGGCATTTTGGTTGAACTCATTGCTTTGTATGCCTTGGCTCACATCATATAATTGTATTACTTTTTCCTTTTTAGAGTCAAACACCACTAAACCCTTATTAGTAGACAACCACAGATTTTGTGATGAGTCGTCCAAAATTCCATAGATAACTTCATTAGGAAAGCCCTGTTCTTGGCCAAAGTTTTGAAATAAGGAATCGTTTCCTTGTTTTGTTTGTAGCAATAATTTTTCAAAAAGGTTATTTTCAAGTTTCTGAGCTAGTTTGTTGAGTCCTCCATTAGTACCAATCCATAAGTTATTTTGTGGGTCTTCAAAAAGAGAAAGAACAATATCATTACTTAGGCTGTTTTTATTTTCCGGATTGTTGAGAAAATAGATAAATTTTTCGGTTTTAGGGTTGAACAAGTTTAGCCCACCGGTGGGTGTTCCCAACCAAAAATTGTCTTTACTATCAATGAGGATGGTAAATACATACGAATGACTTGTTCCCAACCCATCTTTTGCGGGACCGTACTTTTTTACTGTATTTTCTTCAGGATTATATTTCCATAATCCTGCTCCTCCCGTTCCCAGCCATAAATTACCCTCTTTATCTTCGGTAATAAAATGAACAGATGTTGATAATGCCTGTTCGTCATTGGGCTTAATTTGCCGAATCTTGTTATTATTTTCTATGCGATAAAAACCATTTCTTCGGGTTCCTATCCATTTTCTTCCTTTAGAATCTTTAAATAGGCAAAGAATATAGTTTGTTTGTAATCCTTCGTTTTTGTTTTCACTCTTTTTGAAAATGGTAATAGCGTTGTTTTTTTTGTTAAACAGATTTAAACCGTCTGTTGTGCCAACCCATAGTAGACTGTCGTTTTCTTCCATAAAGGAATTTACATTTTTGTAGCTTAGTCCTTTTTTTCCTGCAATACTGCGAATATGAGCAAAGTCTGGTTTTTCCTTTTCAATTTTATTGAGTCCATTTCTCGTCCCTATCCAAATAATCCCTTCTTTAGATTGAAAAAGAGAAACAACATCACTATGAGATAGGCTTTTAGTATCCTCTGGATCTTGGGTAAATGTTTCATATTGTCTTGTTTTTAAATTATAAAGTAACAGACCAATGTTTGTTCCTAATACAATACGCTGGTTTTTTAATATTAACATTTTCTTTAGGGTGGGCTCCCTTCCATCAATTTTTATTGTAGGTGTAGCAATTAAAAGTGTGTCCTTCTTTTGCAATGGATCAATTTCCATGATGCCAGCGTTGCAAGCAATAAGCATTTTATCTCCTACTTTTTTAATGTCGAAAATATCACCCAAGGCTATATTTTGAGAGTAGGGACTTTTTTGATAAAAGACGGCTTCATTTTTTGTGGGATCAAATTGTGTAAGTCCTTTATCACTTCGTAACCATAAAGAACCTTTATTATCTGCTACCACAATACCAACGTAATTGTCTTCAAGGGTACCTTCAGTATTTTTATTTGAGAGAAAAAGCTGCGATTTATGCGTGGCTTTATCAAACCGAATGAGCCCTTCATTACATCCGATCCATAAAATTCCTTTTGGGTGCTCGGTTATGGAGAATATACGATTGCTGGGGAACGAATTGGGATCTTCAGGGTTTTGTTTATAATTTTTTATTTCTCCTGTGGTGAGATCCATACTGTTTAAACCCCCGCCAAAGGTGCCCACCCAAAGCGTGTTTTCATCATCTTCATAAAGTTCCCAAATGTAATTACCGCCTAAACTATTAGGGTTATTTCGTTCATTTTTAAAAGGGAGATACTGGTAGCCATCAAACCTATTAAGACCATCTTGGGTGCCAAACCACATAAAACCGAGTTTGTCTTGATATATACAAGTAACCGTATTTTGTGACAGACCATCGTCAATGCCTGTATGCTTGAAAGTTAGCAGGCTTTCTTGTGAAAACCCCAATATTGGCAAAAGCAAATAAATGAGTTGCAAAAATGGGAAACGAAATAGGTCTTGCTGCATACTTGCAATAATTTACTTTGAATAAAGTACTTGGGGATAGGCTGAAAGATACTCCCATTTCCTGAAACTTACAACTTCTTTTTAAGAAGAGGGAAAGCGCTTCAAAAGATAAAACTACTATTTCGAAGTAATTTCTCTTATTTTTATTCTAAAAGCTGCAAAAAGCAACGTTGTAAATGGGCTTAACCAGTTAAAAATAGCATACCCTGCATAATGTAAAGTATCCACACCAAGTACACTAGATTGATAGGCACCACAGGTATTCCAAGGAACCAATACCGAGGTTACCGTGCCACTATCTTCGAGGGTTCTGGATAGGTTTTCTGGAGCCAGTCCTTTTTCCTTAAAAGCATTTGCATACATTTTACCAGGGACTACAATGGCCAGATATTGGTCACTGGCGGTAACGTTGAGAGCAAGACAACTAGCGACCGTACTGGCAAATAAACCAAACGTGGTATGGAAAAGCTTCAACAACGCCCTACTAATTCTAGCTAATGCTCCAATAGCATCCATGACTCCCCCAAAAACCATAGCACAAACAATAAGCCAGATGGTGCCTAACATGCCGCTCATACCTCCAGAAGAAAATAAATCTGTAAGTATTTTATTGTCGGTAGGTATTGCAATGTCAACAGTGATGGCTTTCATAATTCCTTTGTAAGCCGATAAAAAGTTTAAATTTTCAGACCCTCCAATGGTGGCCACAATATTGGACTGAAAGATAAGTGCTGCAATACCTCCTAATAACGTTCCGGCTAATAAAGCAATCAAGGGAGGTGTTTTTTTTACAATTAAAAAAATGACAATGATTGGTACTACAAAGAGCCACGGGCTGATAGTAAATGATTGTTCTATGGAAGCTAATAGCGTTTGTGTATCTGCTACTCCTTTCGGTTCAATAGTAAAACCTAAGATGATAAAAAACAATAAAGTAACGATATAGGTTGGTACTGTAGTAAGGGTCATATATCTTATATGCGTAAATAAATCGGTCCCAGCCATGGCTGGCGCCAAATTGGTGGTGTCACTCATAGGAGAAAGTTTGTCTCCAAAGTAGGCACCTGAGATGACTGCTCCTGCGGTCATTCCTAGCGAAATTCCTAATACATTAGCAATTCCAATTAATGCAATACCTACCGTTGCCGAGGTAGTCCAGCTACTCCCAGTAGCAATAGAAATGATGGAACAAATAATGACTGTTGAGACTAAGAAAATTTTTGGACTTAATATTTGCATGCCATAATAAATCATAGTAGGAATAATGCCACTCAAAAGCCATGTTCCCGCAAGAGCACCCACCATTAATAAAATAAGTAGTGCTCCAGTGGTAGACTTCACATTTTCGGCTACTTCATCCATCATTTGAGAGAATTTCACTTTATTAAAATAACCAACGATGGCAGCTACAGCAGCCCCTAAAAGAAGAATAAATTGATTACTGCCACTTAACGCATCATCCCCAAAAGCATAAATTACGTTAAAAAATAACATCAAAACCAGAGCAAAAACAGGGATAAGAGCCTCCCAGATATTTAACTCTTTATTTTCTACAATGTGTTCGTCTTGGGGTTGTCTTGGTTTAATGTCCTGGCTTTCCATAGAAAATTTTTAAATGAGATGTAATGTTACGATTTTGTAAAATGGTATGCAAATTTCAGTTTTTTGAAAAAAGGGGTATTTACCCTTTTTATATAAAATTTTTTTAACGTAAATTTAAACCCCAAATTATCAGACACTTATCCTGCTTCAAAATAGAAATATTATGAAAAAGTTATTACTACTGGCAGGATTTTTAATTGCTACTCAATTCACCTTTTCTCAAATAGGAATTGGAACAGTCTCTCCAGATCCTTCCTCAATTTTGGAGGTTTCTGCGACCGATAAAGGAATTCTTATTCCGCAGGTTTCGCTGGGCGATATTACTGATACACTATTAGACGGAGTAAATATCGCAGCGGAAGGCTTATTAATTTACAACACCAATGCCGCAACCACAGGAGGCAGTGGGATTGGTTTTTATTATTTTAATGGTACTACTTGGGAAAAGATGACAACCTCTGCAGAACCCAAATGGAATCTAGACGGGAATACAGGAACAACTTCTACCAATTTTATTGGTACGATGGAAGAACAACCGCTCAATTTTCGTGTTAATAATCAGGTTGCGGGTTTAATTGATTCTACTAGTACCAATACTTCTTTTGGTTACAAAGGATTAACAGCTATTACCACTGGGTTGACCAATACCGTTATAGGGTATCAAGCCTTGGAAAATGCCACTACTTCTGATGGTAACGTGGCTATTGGATACCGAAGCTTACGAAATGCTGTTGGCCCCAACGGTGTTAATACGGCTATAGGAAGGGAAGCCATGGAAAATGCGAATAATAATGTAATGAATGTTGCCATAGGATGGCGCGCAATGAGAGCAGATGGCATAGGGCAAGAGAATGTAGCTGTTGGTGTAGGTGCCATGGAGTATGGAGAAGGGACTGCTTATGCTGCCGTATTGGGTAGATATGCTTTAGCTAACGATTCTTATTCTAGATTTTCTACTGCTTTGGGTTTTAGAGCTTTGTACAATCAATCATTTAATAACTCAAGTGCTGGGTGGAATTCCTATAATACCGCAGTGGGATCCTATGCACTTTACAACAATAATCCCACGGCCACCAATAATGGAATCTATAATACTGCTGTAGGAGGTGTTTCTTTGTACAATAATACTACGGGCTTTGTCAATACAGGGGTTGGAGTTTCTACTTTATTCGAAAATACCACAGGATCTTACAACATTGCCATGGGCTACAATGCCTTACGACTTAATACAACAGCCTCCTATGGAACGGCACTGGGTACTTATGCGTTGGATGCCAATACTACAGGAACTCGAAATACAGCTATAGGAGCTGTAGCACTTTCAGAAAATACCACTGGAAATTACAACACCGCTGTGGGAGTAGATGCTTTAAGAGAAAATACGGTAGGGAATGATAATGTTGCCATGGGGTTTGAAGCATTATTTTTAAATGTGGATGGGTATGAAAATACGGCATTAGGAACCGAGGCTATGCGGGATAATACCACAGGATATCGAAATGTTGCTTTGGGGACCTATGCCAATAGAGCAAATACTACAGGTATTTTTAATACTACTTTGGGTTTTAATTCTATGCGTTACAATACCATAGGAAATGAAAATACCAGTGTGGGATACAATGCACTTCGTGGTAATACCGCCGGTGGAAATGCTCCCTATGGTAATACTTCTCTAGGATTTCAGAGTATGTTAAATGTCACCACGGGTAATCAAAATACTGCGGTTGGGCATTATGCGATGGCAGGTATCACCACAGGAGGAACCAATGTTGCCATTGGCGGTGGTTCTATGGAAGCAAACACAATAGCCAGTGCCAATTTAGCGGCGGGGTTTTGGGCATTGCGATTTAATACTGCTGGTAGTTATAATATTGGTATTGGACATCAAAGTCTGTATAGTCAAAATTTTAACAATGGAGGTACTGTATACAATTCTTGGAATGTAGCTGTTGGTCCTTTTGCATTGTATTTAAATAACCCCACTAATACTACCAATGGGTATTTAAATACGGCATTAGGTGCCTATGCTGGATATGCTAACAGTACCGGTTATGCAAATACTTTTGTGGGTTGTTTTGCGGATACAGGAACAAGTACTTTTATAAATTCAACGGCTCTTGGTTATGGAGCTTTCACAACAGCCAGTAATATGGTTAGAATAGGGAATGGGGCTGTTACCTCTATTGGAGGCCAGGTTGGCTGGACGGTTTTTTCGGATGGGCGATTGAAGGAAAACATAAAAGAAGACGTAAAAGGGTTGGATTTTATTATGAAACTACGACCAGTAACTTATCAAATGAAGAATGAGTTTCTATCGGAAATAAAAAATCCAAAAGCGGAAAGCTTTCCTAAGTTAGATATTACCGATTCAAAAAATATGGTGCGTAGTGGCTTTATTGCCCAAGAAGTTGAAGCTTCAGCTCAAGCAGCTGGCTATGATTTTAGTGGTGTGGATAAGCCGAAAAATAGTGACGATTATTATGGGCTTCGCTATGCTGAATTTGTGGTGCCATTGGTAAAAGCGGTACAGGAGCAACAAAAGATGATTGAAGCTCAAAATTTAAAAATTCAGGAACTTTATAGTGAAATTGAAACTTTAAAAAATAAAGATTAGCACTTTTTTCCTCAATCTTAAATTTTCTTAAGCATCAAAAAAATGGTTTTTCCCTGTATTTAGTTTCATACCAATAGCTTACATTTGTTTTACTGAAATTTATATGACTCCCCTTTTTTAATTAAAAATTATGAAACGAGTCATTATTTTTATGGCAACTGTCGTGTACGGAAGTACATTACTTGCCCAAGTAGGGATAGGTACTACTTCTCCAGCACCTTCAGCGATACTCGATATTTCTGCCAACAATAAAGGGGTTTTAATTCCGAAGGTATTTCTTACGAATATTACCAGTACTATGTTAGATGGTACCAATATAGCAGCCGTTGGGTTACTAATTTATAACACCAATGTTGGGACTATCGGCGGAAGCGGAGTGGGGTATTATTATTTTAATGGAACGATATGGGAGCGTTTAATAACCTCACAAAACTCCTTTGATGATGGGGACTGGGTAGCCAATGGAGGTGATATTGAACGACAAAGCGGGAATGTTTTCATTGGTAATACCCATGCTACTAATAATGATTTGTATATCAGCAATCAAATAATAGATTGGGATAATAGTTCCTATTATTTGGATCCTGCTTCCAATAATTGTGTTAATGAAATTCAATTTGATGATGGTTCAGCAGCAGACCCATCTTTATATTTTGAAGGTGATGCAACCACTGGTTTTTTTAGCCCAGCAACCAATGAAATAGCCTACAGTATTAATAGTAGTGAAGTACTTCGAATAGATGCTTCAGGGAATTTAGGAGTAGGCACTCCCTCTCCCAGCGCATCCCTAGATGTTGAGGGGACTTTTAAGTTAGGAACTGATGGAAATTCACATTCGGGCATGTATTCCTTACATTGGAATTTTGGCACCACTTCTATTCCTGCTAATTCAAGTGTTGTTTTAACAATTACAGGAACCAACAGTGTTTTAAATATTCCGCAACAAACAGGTGTTTCAGTGGCCTTTGAAAGTGATATTGGGGCATCGGTTTTAGTACAACATGTATGGATGGATACCGATGCTATTAATATTCGGTTATCTAATACTTCAGCGTCTCTAGTTAGCTTTCTTACTTTGGCAAACATACTTTTTGTTTGGCAATAAAAGAGTTGCACTCGCAGCAAAAACAATTTGAGGCTCTTAATAATAAAATTATAAAGATAAAAAAGTACCATTTTTTCATCTTTTAACTAAAAATAAAAATCTTCTAAAAAAAGGGGTTTTGCCTGTATTAGATTTGAAACCAATCGCTTACATTTGTTTTCCCCAAATATTCTGTGGCTCCCGCTTTTTAAAAAAGAAAGTTATGATAAGAGTCATTTTATTTATGGCAATGGTGATGTGCGGATGTACATTACATGCCCAAGTTGGGATTGGCACCACTACCCCGGATCCTTCTTCTTTACTGGAAATATCCTCTACCGATAAAGGAATTCTCATTCCAAAGGTGTCTCTTGGTGATGTGACAGATACCATGCTGGATGGCGTAAATACCGCTGCCACGGGTTTATTAATTTACAATACCAATCCCGGGACAATCGGAGGTAATGGTGTAGGTTATTATTATTTTAATGGAACCACTTGGGAATGGTTGCTTACTTCTGCAACCGCCACAAGTGATGTGGATTGGTACGAAGAGGGAACCACCTCGGCACCCGATAACATTGCAGACGATAAGTTTACCTTCGGAAACTTGGCCATTGGTAAAAATACGGCCGATTATCTGTTAGAACTTAATCAGGCAGATGGAACCATTACAAGAACCTTGAATATCTATTCTAACTATTCTGATAACGGAATAAATAGTGCGATTTACAACGAAAACAATTTTACAGGTTCAGGCACCGCAAGAGGCCTATATAACCTTATAGGAGGTACGGGAAGTGGTACACTTATGGGGATGTACAATAATATTGCCAATACCGGAACTGGAATCCATTATGGATTGTATAATGCAATGGTTGGAACAGGGTCCGGTCAACAAAT
The DNA here is from genome assembly GCA_041392205.1 of Flavobacteriaceae bacterium. Classification (GTDB taxonomy): domain Bacteria; phylum Bacteroidota; class Bacteroidia; order Flavobacteriales; family Flavobacteriaceae; genus Halomarinibacterium. The sequence continues at coordinate 35,788 of JAWKMO010000008.1, forward strand.
AGGAGTTTACAATCCCATCTCCAATTCTGGTAATGGATTTCATTACGGAATGTTAAATTCTTTATCATGGTAATGGTAGCGGGGTACATTATGGTATCGTAAATGGCTTGACGGGTAGTGGTACGGGAGAGCAACGCGGGTTTATAATACAATTTCAAATACCTCTACTTCTGTTCAAACAGGAGTTTACAATGAATTTTTAACAGGAGGTTCCGGAATACACCAAGGGGTTTACAATAATTTGGGAGGTACTGGAAATGGATTTCAATACTGGTGTCAATTCATCCATAAGTAACTCCAGAACCGGGCAACATATTGGAAATTCAAAACCCTTTTAGGAGCCGGATCCGGCATCCATATAGGAATAACTAATACCCTTTCAGGAGTGGGTACCGGAATGCAATATGCTGTTTTTAATACCATCAATAATTTGGGGATTCAGAACATAATTCAATCTACAGTGTGCTTAGTGGTTCGGGTTCCGGGTTACATCGCGGTATGTTGAATGCACTATCATGGATCTGGTACCGGAAGCCAAATAGGTATTGCTAACACTATTACAAATTCAGGGGATAATACGCATCAAGCGATTCTTAACACACTTTCCGGGGCAGGCTCGGGGACTCATTATGGTATGAATACATCTATCACCGGGAATGGTACAGGAAATCAATATGCTATTAACAATATTATTAATAATAGCCAAGATGGAAGCCATTATGGATTGCAAAATCAACTTACAGGTGTGGGTTCGGGTAACCATTGGGGAATATACAACATTTTATCAGGCACCGGTACAGGACAACAGCGTGGAATAATAAATAGTATTACAAATACCGGAGATAATGAACATACCGGAGTGTATAATTTTATCAGTAATGTTGGAAATGGGCAACATACTGGAGTTTTAAATTCTTTAGCAGGCTCTGGGTCTGGGGCTCAAACCACTATTTCAAATAGTATATTAAGTAGCGGAGATGGGGTTCACACTGGGGTTTATAATTCATTAACAGGTAATGGTATTGGTGCACATTATGGCGTACGAACCATTTTAACGGGTACAGGAACCGGAATCCAATACGGCTCGTACACCGATATTTCCAATATTGGGGCGGGTTCGCACTATGGACAATACAACACCTTTTCAAGTACAAGCAATACGAATCAAACTGGTCTATATAACCAAATTGGTGGCACTGGATTGGGGCTTAAATATGGGGTTTTTACTAGTATAAGTAATTCGGGCAATAGCAATCATTTTGGAACCTATAATGATTTATCAGGGAATGGTTCGGGAAATCATTATGGTACCTTTCAACAGCTTTCAGGAACCGGCTCGGGACAACAAATAGGAGTTTATTTGAATCTTGCCAATACCGGGACCGGTGAGCACACAGGGGTTTACAATAATATTTCCGGAGGGAGTGGTATACAACGGGGGTCAATAATTTTATGACAACTTCTTCCTCTAGTATGCATATTGGAACCGACAATAACCTTCAGGGTGCTGGTACAGGGCAGCGAATTGGAGTGAATAACACCATTTCAGGAGCTGGTACGGGTACTCATTTTGGAACTTATAATGGTCTTGTAGGCTCTGGTTCTGGTACCAAGTATGGATCTTATAATTATATTTCAGACAGCGCTGGGGGTACCCAGTATGGTGTGTATTCGGAAGTAATCAAAAGTGGTAGCTATGCAGGCTACTTTTTGGGTTCAGTTTCCATTGGGACAACGACAGCCAATAACTATATTTTACCTGCTTCCCGTGGCACCGCAGATCAAATTATGCAAACCGATGGTGCCGGAAATGTAAGCTGGGTAAGTAATAGTAGTCCAGCACTAAAGATAAGTACCCCAAATAATGTCTCACTTACCAATGCTGTGGAATACAATGTGGTTTATCCAACGGTTATTCATAATCTAGGCGGAGGTACTTATAATACGGCCACTGGAACCTATACGGTTCCATCTACAGGGGTCTATTCAATTACGGCCAATTTGCCGGTTGATTTTAACGGTGCAGGTACCAACCAAATGGTCATGGGGTTTAGAGTGTATGTCAATGGGTTTTATAATAGTCAACTTTTTGTTCAAGGCGGAGCCTATTATAGCCTTAGTTACACTCAAAATTTTTCCTTTACAAACGACATTTATTTAGCGGCTGGAGATCAAATAACCTTCAGGGTTTTACCCGTGTTTGGTGCTGCTTCTCCAGCACCCGTGTTAAGTTTTGCTAATGCAAATATTATGGTACGTAAAATTTAAAATATAGAATTTTATTAATTAGAAAAAGGGGTTTTGCCTATATTTTTCTTTTCAAATCAAATTTTAAACTACTTTTAGTAGATTAATTTCTATTGTTATGAGTCTTAGGAGCCTCTGTTTTATTCTATGCTTACTACTGGCTTCTAATTTGCTTGCTCAACAATCCAGAATAGATAGTTTGGAGGCTATCGTACAATTAAATCAGAAGGATTTAAACACTATAAAATCCCTTAACTATCTAGCTATTGAATACTCACGTAAGGATAGTGACAAGTCAAAAAAATATTTATGGTTAGCCAAGTCACTTTTGGTAACTATAAAGGATGAAAGAGCGATGAGCTCCACTTATTCGCAACTTACCAGTATCTATCAAAATGAAGCAAAAATAGATAGTGCCCAATACTATTTATCCAGACTTTCAGAAATTGCTGCTAATGCAAAAGGAGAAAATGCTACCGTTATTAAAGGGAATTATTATGCTACTGCGGGCTTATTTTATAAAAAAAGTGGAAAACCTAAAGAAGCCTTAGACTATTTAATTTTAGCTAGAAATATTGCCTTAGAAAATGGAGATATTGTATCTGCATCAGGTCAGGCAATAAACATTGGAAATAGTTATTTGGGGTTAAGTGATTATCAAGTAGCATTAAATTATTATCTCGAAGCATTGCAAGGTTTTGAACAAACCCAAAATAAAAAAGGGCAGTCTTTCTGTTATCAAAATATAGGGGAGTGTTATATAGAACTTCAGCAATATGCATCAGCGATATCCTATATCAATAAATCAATTTCCCTAAAAAAAGAAATGAACGATACTCGCGGGTTGGGAAATGCAGAACAGTCTTTAGGGAGGATTTATATGGGTCTGGGGTTGTATGAGAAATCCCTTTTGCATTACAACAAAGCGTTACAAATTGTACAGGATTTAAAACTCTCTACAGAAGAGGTAAAAGTGAATCTTAATTTGGGAAAAATATTTTCATTAAAAGAAAACACCGAAAAGCCCTGTCTTATTTTGAAAAAGTAAACACTTAGCAAAAAAATTAGGAGACAGTTCTTCTGTAATAGCAGCAGATCTGGAAATATTAGCAATTAAAGAAGCTACTTCAAAAATAGGAGAATGAGTTAAACGCGCTGGAAGATATTCAAACTTTAAAAGAATCCGGCGCTATTAGCAAGGAAGCTGCAGGCTATAAAAACTTGGCAGCGTACTATACCAATTTAAAACAGTATGACAAAGCACTAGAATACACCAAACTATACGTTAAGCTCAATGATAGTATAAGAAATAATGACGTTCAAACCCAATTCAAAACCATAGAGGAAAAGTACAACAAAGCGAATAATGAAAAACAAATTGCTTTACTACAAAAGGATCAAATCATTAAAAATGAAAAATTAAAGCAACAGCGTTTTTGGTTGGTACTTTCGGGATTAGTGATTCTTTTTATTTCATTAGGCGTTTGGATGTTTATGTACCGAAATAGGATGCGACAAAAAATGCAAGAGGTAGAATTAAGAAATCAGTTAGCAGCAGACTTGCACGATGAAGTAGGTAGCTCCTTGAGTAGTATTTATATGTTAAGTCAAATGGCAGCACAGCAACAGTTTGAAAACAAGCAATCTATTTTGGATAAGGTGGCAGCCAATGCTCATGAAACTATGGATAAAATGAGTGATATCGTTTGGATGCTTAAGCCTAACGATGAGGCTTATGGCATAGGACTTTTGGAGCGAATGGAGAATTTCGCCAGCGATTTATGTGCCAGTAAAAATATACAACATACCTTTCAGGTTACGGGTATGGATTCAGTAAAACTTAGTATGCAACAAAGCAAAAACCTGTATCTTATTTTTAAGGAAGCAGTAAACAATGCTATTAAATATTCTAACACTTCGGTACTTGATATTGTTATCCATGCAAAGCAGAAAAAGTTAGAAATGACTATCAAAGATGAAGAATTGGTTTTCAGATACAGAAGTAAAAGGAGGCAATGGTCTCCACAACATGAAAAATAGGGCAGGGAATTAAAAGGGACTTTGGCTATAGAATCGCCAAATAACAAAGGAACAAAAATAACATTGCAATTTCCTTTGTCTTAGGTAGTGCTTCCCCAAATTAGGTATTGTTTTGTCCTTTTGATGACATAAAATTGTATTTTAATTATGTATGGAATGAACATTTGTATTTTTGAAGATAATGCCCACTTAAGAAAGCTTACAACTTTTGATTGATGTAACGCCTTCCTTTACTTGCACGGCAGCCTTTCCAAATTGTAACAACCTCATTGAAAAACTTGAAAAAATAGATTGCGATATTTGTTTAATGGATATTGAAATGCCAGGCATTTCAGGTATTGAAGCTACAAAACTTATTAAGGCTCATTTTCCAAAATACATGTACTTATCCAAACGGTTTTTTCCGATGATGATTCCATTTTAAAGCCATTTGTGCAGGAGCTTCAGGATATATTCTAAAATCAAGCACTCCGGCAGATTATATGGAAGCTTTAAGAGATGCCCAAACAGGGGGCGCCCCATGACGCCTTCTATTGCAAGAAGAGTCTTACAGTTGTTTAAAAACAGGCTGGAACCACCGCATCATGAAGACTATAATTTAACCGAGAAGGAAAAAAGTGTATTACTACAATTAACCTTAGGAAAGAGTTATAAAATGATTGCAGGAGAATTATTGGTTTCTGTGGAAACAGTAAAAACCCATATGAAAAATATCTATACAAAACTTCATGTAAATTCCAGCACAGAGGCCGTTGCCAAAGCTATTCAAGAAAGTTTGGTGCGAACTTCGAATTAGCTTAGCGGTTGCTAGTAAATTTATTCCCAATTTTTTACTCGCATCCCCCATTTTCGGTATTGAGTGGCAACCCTATAAATTGCAATTTTAGCCCCAAATTATAAAACATTAAAAAAATGAGAATTGGGGCTTTTTTTTTCATTTGCTTTTTGGTTATTAATACATCTTTGGCACAAGTTGGGATTGGGACCACCACACCGGATCCGTCTTCTTTACTAGATATATCTTCGACAAATAAAGGAATCCTTATACCGCAGGTATCCTTATTAAACGTAACAGATACCATGATTGACGGTGTAAATACCGCCGCAACAGGTTTATTAATTTACAATACCAATGCTGCCACTACTGGAGGAAGCGGTGTAGGGTATTACTATTTCAATGGTTCCCTATGGGAGCGCTTAACTACTTCAGCAACGGCTACCAATGATGAAGATTGGTACGAAGAAAATACTACCACAAGTCCTAATAGTATCAATGACAATATTTATACTTTAGGCAATGTAGCCATTGGAAAAAATTCTACGACCTGGCCTTTGGACATAGAAGAAGATCAGGGTGGTAGAGGAGTTTCCATACTCATGAATGGATCAAATAATGTGACCACCTATGGTTTGCTTTCTGAAGTCACCAACTCGTCCGATGCTGCTATGGTAGGGGTTTTTGGTAGAGTTTTAACAAATGGCAATGGAATACACCGAGGGCTCTATTCAACTTTAAATGGAAGTGGTTCTGGAGAACATTATGGATTGGTTACCGAGTTGTCGGGTGTAGGAACAGGGACCCAATCTGGAATTCAAAATACGATATCCAATTCTTCCAATAGCGAACACTTTGGAGTTGTAAACACCTTGTCTGGAAGTGGGTTGGGATTTCATGAAGGGGTACGAAATTTATTAACCGGAACAGGAAATGGCAATCAGATGGCGATTCGAAATGCCGTTAGTAACACCGGGAACGGCGATCATTGGGGAGTTTATAATGGGTTGTCGGGAACCGGAAGTGGGTTTCAAATAGGAATACAAAATGATATAACTAATTCAAATAACACTTCCCATTGGGGAATGTATAGCGCCTTTAGTGGGGCTGGGTCTGGTTATCATGTTGGTACACATAACATTTTTTCTAATGGCTCTGGGAATTTATTTGGGCTTTGGAATGATTATAATGGGGGGACAATCGGCGATGGTTTTTTATTTGGTGTCTACAATAACTTTAATGCTTCGGTAAATGGCAATGGATCACATTACGGTATTCTTAACCAAATCAATAGTAGCGGTTCAGGAGCACATCAAGGGCTTCGCAATGAAATGGGAGGTACGGGTTCAGGTACACAGGTAGGGGTTAGAAATGCCATTAGTAATTCAGGTAATTCTGAACATTGGGGAATTTCAAATTCATTTTCCGGATCGGGGACAGGATCCCAAATCGGAACACAAAATGAATTTACTAATTCCGGAACGGGAACACATTTAGGCATGAAAAATATCTTTTCAGGGACTAACAATGGTTTTCACACAGGAACGTATAATTCATTTACCAATGGATCAGGTTCTTTAACAGGTGAATGGAATGAATTTACTGCATCCGTTGGCAATGGAAACTTGACAGGGGTTTATAATGGATTCTTCTCAGGTATTACAGGAAATGGTTCGCATTTTGGATTCTACAATCAAATAAATAGTGGCGGTTCAGGAGCACATCAAGGACTTCGGAATGAAATGGGGGGCACGGGTTCTGGTACACAGGTGGGTGTTCGAACCACTATTAATAATACAGGTAGTGCGGAGCATTGGGGAACCTACAATAGCTTATCTGGGAATGGAACAGGAATTCAATATGGAATAGAAAATGCCATTTCTAATAGTGGTAATGCAGAACATTATGGGGCATATAATACGTTTAGTGGTACCGGCAGCGGTGCTCATACAGGAACCTCCAATACCTTCTCGGCAGGGACAGGTATTTTAACCGGCGAATGGAATTCCTTTAACAATGCGGCCATAGGCGATGGGGATTTAAGAGGTCTATACAATAATTTTGAGGCAGTTGTGACTGGCAATGGAGCACATTACGGTGTTTATAACCAAATCAATAGTGGCGGTTCAGGAGGGCATCAAGGACTTCGGAATGAAATGGGAGGTACCGGTTCTGGTACGCAAGTGGGGGTAAGAACCGATATCAGTAATACCGGTAACGCCAACCATTGGGGGGTTTCAAATACGCTGTCAGGATCTGGTACAGGTATTCAATATGGTATTCAAAATGTAATATCCAATACAGGGAATGGGTCTCACACAGGTACTGATAACACTTTTAGTGGTACAGGAAGTGGTTTTCATACTGGCACACTCAACAATTTTTTGGGTGGTACAGGCTCTTTGACGGGTGAATGGAACGCTTTTAACAACGCATCAATAGGCAATGGGAATTTAACTGGAGTGTATAATGCTTTTAATGCTGTTGTTACAGGAAATGGATTACATTACGGCTTTTATAACCAAATAAACAGCGGTGGTTCTGGAGCCCATCAAGGACTTCGAAATGAAATGGGTGGTACCGGAACAGGCTCGCAAGTAGGTGTTCGAACGGCCATTAGCAATTCGGGCAGTTCAGACCACTGGGGTATTTACAATTCTCTTTCGGGAACGGGAGCAGGCACTAAATATGGATCCTATAATGTAATTAGTACGACCGCAGGAGGGACGCATTATGGGGTGTATGCCGATGCTCAAAAAACGGGCAGCTACGCAGGGTATTTTTTAGGAAGAGCCTATTTTAGCGGGTTTACCGGCTTTGGCACTACCGCTCCTTCTACGTCACTACATGTAAATCACCCAGATGGTGTTTTAAATGGTTTATCTATCTCAAATGCTATTGATGCTGATCGTTGGCATTTCTATGCTTCTTCTTTAACCGATCTGTTTTTATATTTTAACAACGCGCCACGTGGAAGGTTTAATGGTACCACAGGGGCATATACGGCTATATCCGATAGAAATCTGAAAACCAACATTTCTGAAATGGACACTGTCTTAGACCGTGTAAAGATGCTTAAAGTAGTAGATTATAATTTTAAACATCAAAATGACTCAAAAAAATATATAGGTTTTATAGCTCAAGAGGTTGAAGAAGTATTCCCTCAATTGGTTAAAAAACCAACTATAGAACATGGAGAACAAATCCCTTACATGTTAGATTATTCAGGATTTGGTACGATTGCCATTAAAGCCATTCAAGAACAACAACAAATTATTGAAAAACAAAACACAGAAATTGAACAATTAAAGAAAGAAATCGCCGAAATTAAACTTTTGTTGCAACTGCAATAGCCTTTCGATTGCCGATGAGTTTACCCTTTCAGTAGAAACCATCTAAATGCATATGAATGCTAATCTGCATGCACATTTCAGTATTGAAGCTGTTGCAAAGGCCTTTCAAGAATGTATCGTATCATGAAAAACACAAAAGAAAATGTAGTTTGGATTACAGGCGCTTCCTCTGGCATTGGCAAAGCGATGGCATTTGAATGGGTAAGTTTAGGTTTTAAAGTTGTATTATCAGCCAGACGAAAAGAAGTATTAGAATCAATTGCAGAAAAGATAAAGGATTTGGGGGGTCATGCACTAGTTGTTCCAGTGGATATTATGGAAGAAAAATCCATAGAAAAAGCGGTTGAAAATATTATTGACCATTGGGAGCGTATTGATATTGTAGTGGCCAATGCCGGATTTGGAGTTTTTGGTAGTATTGAGAAATTAACTGCAAAAGACTGGAATAGACAATTTCAAGGAAATGTCACCGGATTAGCATTGACCCTTAAATATGCCCTACCCTATTTGAAGCAAAATCAAGGTCGAATTGGATTATTAGGCAGTGTGGCAGCGTACCTTCCTAATCCTAATTTAGGAGCCTATGGAGCCTCAAAAGCTGCTGTAAATTCTATTGGTTTAACATTGCAAATTGAATTAAAGGGTACCGGTGTGAGTTGTACTACAGTCCATCCCGGATTTGTGAAATCTGAGATTACAAGAATTGATAATGATGGTGTGTGGCATCCTGAACGATTAGATCCACGTCCGGTAAATTTACTTTGGCCTACAGATAAAGCTGCAAAAGTTATTGTAAATGCTATCCTTAAGCGGAAACGAAATTATATATTCACTACCCACGGAAGAGTTTTTGTTTGGTTACAGCGTTGGTTTCCAAGTTTGAATAGCGTCATTATTTCAAAAGCCCCAAAACCCGAATAATAATAGTTAGTATTCAGTTATTTCGGTATTCCAAAGGGTGTTCTTCACAATATCATGTGTCTCTACTGAATCAAGTTATAAACCAATAGCAAAAAATTTTGCAAAAGGAAATCACTTTATTATTTATTAATACTGTGTAATCATCCCCCTTTCTCGGTATTGTGTTGTTTAATAGATAGTTGCAATTTTACTAAAGCAAATTCAACTTCAAAACATAAACACTATGAAAACACAACCACTTTTCGGACTTTTTACAGGAATACTTCTACTATACGGTTGTTCCTCAAATCAAACCAATGATGAGCAACAAATTAGAGATTTCATTGTTCAGTATGACCAAGCCATTTTGGATAATAATGCCGATTTTTTTGAAAATGCCTTAACTCCTAATTATAAAATTTTAACTGAAAATGGAGGTATCCGTTATAAAGATGAGGTACTAAAGGAAATACGCAGTGAAAAAGAAAACCCCACCTATATAATTTCAAGTGTGGCGAGTGATAGTTTGGAGATTAATCAGTACAATAACATTGCCATCGTTACGGGAAGGTGGCTTTCAGGTACCAAATCTATTGAAAACCCGGAGGGTGAAGTACACAACGATGTAGGAAGATATACAGTGATTTTGGAAAAAAATAATAATTCGTGGAAAGTGATTTCAGAACATATTTCTGAAAAACCCCATGATAAAGCTTTATTAGAAACGCAACTTCGAAAAGCCAGTGAGGACTATGACAAAGCTTTATTAAGTAAAGATTCTAAATTATTTGCCTCTTTATTTGCCAAAGATTACACAAGTATCGATAATGATGGTGTAACCAAAAATGAAAAGCAGTTAATTGAAGAAATGATGCATCCCGATCTTGTTATCTCTAAAATAAACACTACCGATAAAACTTTCAGACTCTATCGGAATACAGCCGTAGAAACCGGAAAATACGACTCAGAAGGAATGTATAAAGGAAAACCTTTTGTGGATAAAGGAAGGTATACAGCTACATGGATCTATCGCGATGGAAGTTGGAAATTAGTCGCAGAGCATTCCTCAAATCTTGTAAAATAAGTTTTCAATCACCTTTAAATAAAGCCTCTTAGTAATTAATTTTTTCAATCCAGAAGACCTAACCTACTTCAAAAAAAAACATATGAAAAATTGGATCTTTTGTTTGGCAATTTCTATGTTCCCTTACATCGTTTTCTCACAAGTAGGTATTGGAACCACGAGTCCCGATGCGTCCTCCATCCTAGATATTTCTGCTACCAATAAAGGTATTTTAATTCCGAAGATCGCTTTAAACGATGTTACAAATACAATGTTGGATGGGGTTAATACAGCGGCTACAGGATTGTTAATTTACAATACCAATGCGGCTACGTTAGGTGGAAGTGGTGTGGGGTATTACTATTTTACCGGATCTATTTGGGAACGCCTCATTACAACTGCAACACCCACGACCGACCAGGATTGGTATGAAGAAGGCACTACTTCTAGCCCCAATAGTATAAACGACGATATATACACCTTGGGTAATGTTGCTATAGGTAAAAATACAACTGCATGGCCACTGGATATTGAGGAAGATCAGGGAGGAAGAGGAGTCTCGGTCGTTATGAGTGGTTCCAACGATGTTACTACCTATGGACTTCTTTCGGAAGTGACTACATCGGCTAATACTGCCACCCTGGTTGGACTTTTTGGAAGGGTTTTAAGCCCCGGTAATGGAGAACACAGGGGGGTTCATTCCCTCTTGAATGGATTGGGATCGGGAAACCACTATGGGTTATTTAATGAAATATCGGGTGCGGGTACCGGATCTCAATTTGGTGTGGGTAATTTTATTTCAAATAGTAGTGATGCTAATCAATATGGTACTTATAGTGAAATTTCCGGAGCGGGTAGCGGGGATCATCGAGGTTCGTGGTCAGTAATTAGTGGTTCCGGTAATGGTAGCCGTTATGGTAATTTTAATGAACTAAGTGGTGGTGGTTCAGGTACGCACCAAGCAATTCGGAATCAACTTTCAGGTGCTGGGACGGGAACCCAAGTAGGAATTCGAAATGTGATTACAAATACCGGCGATGCAGATCATTGGGGGGCCTATAATTCATTATCAGGGAGTGGTTCGGGATATCATACAGGTACCCAAAATACCTTTTCTAATGGGTCCGGAAATTTAACAGGAACATGGAATCAATTTTCAGGAGCCATAGGGAATGGAAATCAATTAGGGGCTTTCAATAATTATTTTGCTGGAGGAGATGGAATCTTAGCAGGTGATTATACCCTTATTCAAAGTACGGTTGCCGGTAATGGAAGTCAATATGGTAATTATTTTCAAAATGATAGTCCCGGAAATGGACTTCATTATGGATCGTATAATATCCTTAATGGAGCAGGAAGTGGATCTCATCAAGGAATAAGAAATGAATTGGGAGGGGCAGGAACAGGTACCCAAGTGGGTAATAGAAATGTCATTTCAAATACAGGAGATTCAGATCACTGGGGTGTCTATAATAGTTTATCTGGAAGTGGTTCTGGGTATCATACAGGTACCCAAAATACCTTTTCAGATGGCTCAGGGAATTTAACCGGTTTTTGGAATCAATTTTCAGGTTCCATAGGAGATGGTAATCAAATAGGTGCTTTTAACAACTATTTTGCCGGAGGAAATGGAATTTTAGCAGGTGTATATACCCTAATGCAAAGTACGGTTGTTGGTAACGGAAGTCAATATGGTACTTATTTTCAAAATGATAGCCCTGGAACAGGGACTCATTATGGTACCTATAATATTTTAACAGGAGCAGGATTTGGAATACATCAAGGTGTTCGAAATGAATTGTCTGGAACAGGTGCAGGATCGCAGGTTGGTACCCGAAATGTAATCAGTAATACCGGAAATGACTTTCACTGGGGAGTTTTTAATACACTTTCTGGTTTTGGTGGTGGAAATCAATTTGGAACACATAGTAGTATAACAAATTCAGGTAATGGCAATCATTTAGGAAATTATACAGAATTAAGTGGTTCGGGTAGTGGTATTCATCAAGGGGTTCGAAATGAATTATCCGGTACCGGAATTGGAAGTCAAAAAGGCGTTAGTACCGTTATAAACAATACGGGGGCGGGAACTCATTTAGGGGTTGAAAACACCTTGTCAGGGACGGGGTCCGGCGATCAATATGGGATGCAAAATATTATTTCAAATTCAAGTAATGGGGATCATTATGGAATCGATAATACGTTTTCCGGAACAGGAAGTGGAGACCATACAGGTATCCATAATATTTTTACCGAAGGCACAGGAATTTTAACCGGGTTATGGAATGAGTTTTCTTCAAATGTTGGTAATGGCAATAGATATGGGATGGCTACCGAATTTAATGTGGGAGGAACTGGACAAATGATTGGTAATTATACCATATTTAGTTCTTCAATTAACACCTCTGGATCACAATTTGGATCTTATAATTACAATTTAAGTAGCGGGTCTGGTGCAGTTTATGGAACATTTAATAACTTATTTGGAAATTCAACAGGGCAAAAAACTGGTACACATACTCTTATAAATGGATCAGGGGATGGCACTCATTATGGTGCTTATAATGGATTATCTGGAACTGGTAATGGAACAAAAGCCGGGGTGTGGTCTTATATTGATAATTCAGGTACTGGACCACATTATGGATCCTATAATTATTTAGATGGCAATGGTTCTGGTGTACAACGAGGGGTAACAAATAACATAACAAATTCTGGAAATAATTTACACTATGGATCTTATAGTGTCTTGAGTGGAACAGGTACCGGAAATAAATATGGATCTTTTAATGAAATTGTTACTACCGCTGGTGGTACTCATTACGGTGTCTATTCTGATGTGCAAAAAGTAAACAGTTGGGCAGGGTATTACTTAGGGAGAATGTATATAAGCGATTTCACAGGTATTGGCACTACTACTCCTGCAACGTCATTGCACGTAAATCACCCATTGGGAGCTACCAACGGACTTTCATTATCGAATGCAACCGATACGGACCGATGGCATTTTTATATGTTTGCTGGCAATGATTTATATCTCTATTTTAATAATTTAGCCCGTGGCAACTTTGATGATGTTACAGGAAACTATACCGCTGTTTCCGATCGAAATTTAAAATCTAATATAGCCAAAATTGATAATGTTTTGGATAGAGTTAATAAATTGGAAGTAGTAGATTACACTTTTAAACATCAAACCAATAATGAACGGCATTTAGGGCTTATTGCACAGGATGTAGAACCACTATTTCCTCAGTTAGTGAAAAAACCCACTTTTGATAAAGACGAAGAATCTCCCTATATGCTCAACTATTCGGGCTTCGGAATTATAGCCATTAAAGCCATTCAAGAACAGCAAGCCATCATCGAAAAACAACAATCAAAAATTGAAGCATTAGAAAAAAAGCTTGACGAGATGTCAGAAATTTTAAAAACCTTAAAAGATTAATTTACCCAATTACTTAACCTACTAAAGTCCGGGATTCTTTCTCGGACTTTTATGTTAAAATCCCTACTTGCTGCATGCAAGCTTTCATCATTTTATACGTGCGTGCAATATCGTTATCCAATCCAATACTGAAACGAATCAATCCATCGGTTAAACCCATTTCTTGTTGTTCTTCCAACGGAATTTCTGAAGAAGTAGAAGTTCCCGGTGCACTGAATAGAGTTTTATAAAAACCTAAGCTTACCGCCAAATACCCCAAATTGCGTTCTTGCATGAGTTCCATTAATTCATTGGCCTTGTGAAGTGACCCAACATCTAAGGTGAGCATGCCACCAAAACCATATTCTTCATTCATTATACTTTTAAACAATTCATGTCCGGGATGTGATTTTAATCCAGGATACACAGTTTTTAGTCCGTCTGCTTCAAATTTTTCAGCCAAATAAAGTGCGTTGTAGCTATGCTGTTTCATGCGAATGTGAAGTGTTCGTAAATTTTTCAAAATAGATGCCGCACGTAAACTATCCATGGCTGGGCCAAGCAACATATTAGCACCGTCGTTAACGTTTCGTAATGCATCGATAAATTCTTGCGTGCCACAAGCTACACCTCCCATCGTGTCACTACTCCCGTTAATAAATTTTGTTAAGCTGTGTAACACTAAGTCAGCTCCCAATTTAGCAGGCGAAATACTTAACGGAGAAAAGGTATTATCGACTAATAATTTCAATCCGTGTTTCTTAGCAATTTTTGAAAGCCCTTTAATATCGGCTATTTCCAACAACGGGTTGCTTACACTTTCGCAATAAATAATTTTGGTACTGGGGGTAATGGCTGCTTCCACTTCATCCAGTTTTGTAATATCAACAAACGAGCTTTCAATATTCAATTTCGGGGCGAAATTTTTTAAGAAAGCATAGGTTCCTCCATAAATAGTCCTACTAGCAATAATGTGCTCTCCTGCGTTGCAAAGTTGTAAAATAGCTGGGGTAATAGCGCCCATTCCACTAGCAGCTACGTTGGCAGTTTCGGTTCCTTCCATGGCGGCTAGGGCTTGCCCTAAATATAGGTTAGATGGGGTAGAGTGGCGAGAATATAGATAACATCCGTCTGCATTGCCTTCAAAGGTGTCGAACATGGTTTTTGCGGAAAGAAAGGTATAGGTGGAAGAATCGGATATAGAAGGGTTCACGCCTCCAAATTCCCCAAAATATTGTAAATCTTGAATGCGGTCTGCGGGTTTAAATTCCATAAATACAATTTTAGTATATCAAAACTAAATCTATATAGATAAAAAGTCAACATGTATTTATATATTTAGATAATAATTCATATTTTATTTTATAATAAAGAAAAAAAATCTAATTTGGTTTGACTTATTTAATTTTTTAGAAATATTTTCAGAATGAATTTAGATGCGACCGATAAAAACCTGTTGAAATATCTTCAGCAGGATTGCAAACAAACCAATAAAGAGCTTTCCTTAAAGTTAAATCTTTCGGTAACTGCTGTATATGAGCGAATTAAGAAGTTGGAACGAGAGGGAATTATCGCCCACTACGTGACCTTGTTAAATCCTCAAAAAGTGGATTTAGGGCTTTTGGTTTTTTGTCAGATAAAATTGATACAACACGCCAAAGAATACCTAACAAAATTTGAACAGGAAGTCACCCAACTGGAAGAAGTTTTGGAGTGTTTTCATGTAAGCGGTGAGTATGACTATCTTTTGAAGATTTTAGTGAAAGACATGACGCATTTTCGAAATTTTATGGTGACCAAGTTAACTACCTTGCAACATATTGGGAGTACCCAAAGTTCCTTTGTGATTAATGAGGTGAAACATACCACACAAATTAGCTTTTAGTATGCAGCAAAACACTTATAAACGGGTTGAATTATTTTTACTATTTGTGTTGTTTCCGGCAACACTGCCATTATCGTATCCTCTTTGGATAAAAGGTTTTATAGGCATTTTGGGGTTTGCTTATAGTATTTGGGTATTGGTACGGATTGAAGGCATACGTTTTTTTATTTCAAAAAAAATGGATTGGGTTTCTTTTTGGAAGAGAATAGCCATCTTATTTCCTGTGATTATGCTCCTCACTACAGGCTATGTTTGGTTGGTAGCCCCGCAACACTTGTTTTTTGTACCCAAAAGTAATCCTCTTTTATTTGTCTTCATTCTATTGGTATACAGTATCCTGTCGGTATGGCCTCAAGAGATTCTGTATCGTACTTTTTTCTTTCAGCGTTATGAAAACTTATTTAAAAGTAAACGGTTATTCATTTTTGTAAACGCCCTCCTTTTTAGTTTAGCACATCTATTTTTTCGAAACACTTTAGTCATTGTACTAACTTTTATTGGAGGTATTTTATTTGGGCTAACCTATGTAAAATTTAAATCTACCACATTAGTCACCATAGAACACGCTATCTATGGCAATTGGCTTTTTACTGTTGGGATGGGACAAATGTTAGGTTTTCCAGGAATGGAAGGATAGATGTTGGTAAACAGTGAACAGTGAACAGTGAACAGTGAACAGTGAGCAGTGAACAGTGAGCAGTGAACAGGATGCAGGTACTAATATTCTAAAATACCAACCATCTAAAATACCAACCATCCAAAATACCAACCATCTAAAATACCAACCATCTAAAATACCAACCATCTAAAATACCAACCATCCAAAATACCAACCATCTAAAATACCAACCATCCAAAATACCAACCATCCAAAATACCAACCATCCAAAATACCAACCATCCAAAATACCAACCATCCAAAATACCAACCATCCAAAATACCAACCATCCAAAATACCAACCATCCAAAATACCAACCGTCCAAAATACCAACCGTCCAAAATTCTAACAACCCACAACCAATTGCCAACAACTTTGCCACTTTGAAACTTTGAAACTCTTAAACTCTATCGTAACTTTGCATTTCAAAATATAAAAACCATTTTATGAGCACGTATGATGTTGCCATTATTGGATCGGGTCCCGGAGGCTATGTAGCTGCAATTCGTTGCGCCCAATTAGGGATGAAAACCGCCATTATTGAAAAATATAATTCTTTGGGTGGAACCTGTTTAAATGTAGGTTGTATCCCAAGTAAAGCCTTATTAGATTCTTCTCATCATTATGAAGATGCGATGCACCACTTTGCAGAACACGGAATTGAAATCCCTGGGGATATAAAAATCAATTTCCAAAAAATGATTGAACGAAAAGCATCTGTGGTGGAACAAACCACCAAAGGGATTGACTTCTTGATGAACAAAAATAAAATTGATGTTTTTACAGGCGTGGGTTCTTTTAAAGATGCTACCCATATCGACATCACTTCCGAAGGAAAAACACAAACCATTGAAGCAAAAAATACCATCATAGCAACTGGTAGCAAACCTTCTTCCTTACCCTTTATAAAAATTGACAAAGAGCGTATTATTACCTCTACCGAAGCCTTAAGCCTTTCAGAAATACCAAAACACATGATGGTGATTGGTGGAGGGGTAATTGGATTGGAATTAGGACAGGTATACCGCCGTTTGGGTGCCGAAGTTTCGGTTGTAGAGTATATGGACCGTATTATCCCTACTATGGATGGAGCCCAAAGTAAAGAATTACTAAAAGTGATGAAGAAACAGGGGGTGAAATTTTACCTTTCACACAAGGTTTCTTCAGTGGAAAGAAAAGGAAATGAGGTGACAGTGACTGCAAGTAGCCCAAAAGGGGAGGCGGTAAGCTTCACAGGGGATTATTGTTTGGTTTCGGTAGGTCGCCGTGCGTATACCGACGGATTGAAACTGGAAAATGCGGGTGTGAGTGCCAACGAACGCGGACAGGTAAATGTAAACGACCATTTACAAACCAATGTTTCCAATATCTACGCTATTGGAGATGTCATTCGAGGCGCCATGTTAGCCCATAAAGCTGAAGAGGAAGGGGTCTTGGTAGCCGAAATTCTCGCCGGTCAAAAACCGCATATCAATTATAATTTAATTCCCGGGGTGGTTTATACTTGGCCTGAAGTAGCCTCTGTAGGGAAAACAGAAGAGCAATTAAAAGAATCTGGTGTTGCTTATAAAGTGGGTCAATTCCCTATGCGAGCTTTAGGTAGAAGTCGTGCCAGTGGTGATACCGACGGATTTGTAAAAATATTAGCAGATACCAAAACCGATGAAATACTGGGAGTACACATGGTAGGTGCTCGTGTTGCCGATTTAATTACCGAAGCGGTAACGGCTATGGAATTCCGTGCCAGTGCCGAAGACTTGGCACGCATGAGCCACGCACATCCTACCTATGCGGAAGCAGTAAAAGAAGCCGCATTGGATGCGACCGATAAAAGAGCGTTGCATTTTTAATAGATGTTTTCTAAAAGGTAAAAAAAGCCATCTATTGAAGATGGCTTTTTGTTTTTATATCTTTACAAGATGAAAAAAATAATTGCTTTTGCAGGAAGTAACAGTAGCACATCTATTAATCACAAATTAGTTCTTTGTGTTTCCGGGAAAATAAAAAATCACAATGTCAAAATTATAAAGTTGACAGAATATCCTTTACCTATGTTTAGTGAAGATATTGAGAGAGAAGAAGGCTATTCAGAAGTTTTAAAAGATTTACTAATTATTTTTAAAGAGGCAGATGCGTTACTAATTTCAGTAAATGAACACAATGGTACTGTTTCTGCTTTTTTTAAAAATGTGTTGGATTGGTTATCTCGCATAGAATATAAATTTTTAGAAGAAAAAAAGATCTTTCTTATGAGCACTTCCAATGGGAAACGAGGGGCAATTTCTTCTCAAGAATATACAGCTGGGGTTTTACCAAGATTTGGAGCGGGAGAAATTACTCGATTTACCTTGCCTTCTTTTGCAGAAAATTTTAAGGAAGGAGAAATTGTCAATGCCGAATTAAATGCAGCACTACAAGAAAAACTCTATCACTTTGAAGCGAGTTTGTAAAACTTATGCGATGTAAAAAAAATTATTCTATTTCCCTTACCGAAACTTTTAAAACAAAATTATTGGGTTGGGCTCAACAGTTTCATGAAGTAATTTGGTTGGATTCTAATCATTACCAACAAAACCATACGAGCTATCAAGCAATCTTAGCTGTAGATGCCTTTACAGCAATTAAAACCGATGCCTTTGGAGCTTTTAAAAAGCTAGAAGAATATCAATACACTTCAAAAGATTGGTTATTTGGCTACTTAACCTACGATGTGAAAAATGATGTTGAAAACCTTTCTTCAAATAATTTTGACGGGCTGCATTTTCCCGATTTGTATTTTTTTCAACCCAAAAAAGTGTTTCTTTTTTCTGAAACGGAAGTTACGCTGCAGTATTTAAAATGTGTTGAAGATGAAATAGAAACCGATTGGCAAGAAATTTTAAACTTTTCCGAAGAAAAAAAACAACTCTCAAAAGAACAGCTCATAAAAATAAAACTTAGAACCAGTAAAGATTCCTATTTCGAGAAAGTTTCGCAAATGCTTCACCATATTGAACGAGGGGATATCTATGAAGCTAATTTTTGTCAGGAGTTTTTTGCAGAAAATGTGCTCTTGGACCCTTTATCCACCTTTTTTCACTTGAATGAAATTTCAAAACCTCCTTTTGCGACTTTCCTAAAATTACAACATGGCTATGCTTTATCTGCTTCCCCAGAACGCTATATAAAAAGGATTGGAAATAAGGTTATTTCACAGCCTATAAAAGGGACTGCCAAACGACTTCCTCATGATGAAGACGATAAAAAAATGGCAGCCGAACTTAAAAAAAATCCTAAAGAGTATAGTGAAAATATCATGATTACCGATCTGGTGCGTAACGATCTTTCTCGTTTTGCTGTAAAGGGCTCGGTAGTGGTGGAGGAGCTTTGCAAAGTATATACTTTTAAACAAGTACATCAGCTTATCTCAACTGTTTCTTGTGAGGTTGAAACCCATTTATCTTCCGTAGAAATTTTAAGAAATACCTTCCCAATGGGGAGTATGACAGGCGCCCCCAAGATTTCTGCGATGAAAATTATTGAAGCCCTCGAAGACACCAAACGCGGGCTCTATAGTGGAACGGTGGGGTATTTTACCCCGCAAGGCGACTTTGATTTTAATGTGATTATACGAAGCATTCTTTACAATAAACAAAATGAATATGTGAGTTTTTCGGTAGGAGGAGCTATTACAGCAAACTCTATCCCAGAAAATGAATATGAAGAATGCTTGCTAAAAGCAAAGGCCATGCGGGAGGCATTGGAACAAGGAAATTAGTTCATGCTTCTTCCCTTTTGCTTATTAGTGTTTAAACTTATAAAGTGTATTTATTAGCTTTTAAACTTATAAAGTGTGTTTATTAGTATATTTGCTTATAAATTTATATTTTTGAATGTTCATTTTTTAAATAATGAGTAAAGAAAACAACACATATTATGTGGTAATATCTGGTGATATTATAGCTTCTACAAGCTTGAATAGCCCTTATAAAGAAGCTATGGAAGGCCATTTGCAAACTCTTTTACAGGATTTAAAAAGGCATTTTAGGGTCTACGGAAGGATTATAAAAGGCGATTATTTGGAGTGTGTTGTTCCTAATCCAAAAGAAGGATTGCGAGTAGCGTTGGCTATTAAAAGCTTTGTAAAATCGATTCCTGTACAAATTGAGGAAAATGCTCAAGACAGTAATAGAGCAAAACTATTTAAGATTCATGGTATTCGATTGGCTATAGGCTACGGCACATTGTCAAGATTTAAACCTGAAGAAGGAATCATCGATGGTGAAGCCATCTATTTTTCGGGAAGGGAAATAAACAATATCGCTCCCACGTACAATAAAGAACGTATTGTTATTAAAAACACCTTGTTTTTTGCTTCAAATAAAGAGGATTACAACCAAAGATTCCTACCTTTATTATCTTTATTGGATGTATTATTAAGCAAAGCTACATCAAGGCAAAGTGAGGTTTTGTATCATAAATTATTTTACAAAGAAGAAGAAACCATAGCAACTTTATTGGGCATCGGGCAGTCTGCAGTAAATCAACATTCAACCAGTGTGGGTTGGAATGCAATTGAAGAATCTGTTTTGTATTTTAGCAATGTAGTTTCAAAATAAAAATATGGAAATCCAATGGTTTTTTTTGCTTCAATTTTTAGCGCACACATCCGTCGATTACTTTTTGCAAAGCCCAAAACAAGCACAAGATAAAAACCGTTTGGGTTTTAAAAGTAAGTTTTTAGTGTGGCACATTCTCTTGGTTTTTGCACTCTCTTGGCTGTTTTCTTTTCAGCTTCATTTTTTTGTAGGCGCTGGAGTTATTGCCATAAGCCATTATTTTATAGATGGCTTTAAACCCAAATGGAACATCCATAAAACCCTTGGGAAATATGCTTTTTTTATCGATCAGTTTCTTCATTTGGTAATGATAGGGGTTGTGGTAGTACTATTTCAAAAATATTATGGATGGAAACCTGTTTTTCAAATTCCAATCTCATTTAAAACAGGTTTTGTTATAATGGCTTATCTACTTTGTTTAAAACCAACCAATATTTTTATTAAAGAGGTTTTTCGTGCGGCAGAAGTACAAATGGCTACCGAAAATGAATTGCCTAATGCCGGAAAACTCATTGGAATTTTAGAGCGTATTTTAACTCTTACCTTCATTATTATTGGGCAATTTCAAGCAGTAGGCTTTCTTATAGCTGCAAAATCGGTACTGCGCTACAAAGACACCGAAACCCTTAAAACCGAATATGTACTCATAGGTACCATGCTTAGTTTTGGTGTTGCCGTACTTTTAGGAATTTTGGCAAACCTATTGTAAATGCTAAAAAAACTAAAGCAGCATATAGAAATTGCGTTTCCCTTTTTATCTAAAAAGCGATTACTAGTAGCTTGTAGTGGGGGGATGGACAGTGTAGTCTTGGCATTTTTACTGAAAGAATTACATTTTGAAATAGCACTGGTACATTGCAATTTCTCGCTACGCGGAAAAGAAAGCGACGGTGATGAAGCCTTTGTTAGGGATCTAGCCCAACAATGGAATGTGCCGGTTTTTACAAAAACTTTTTCGACTAAAGAATATGCCAAAGAAAATAAACTTTCTACCCAAATGGCCGCTCGCGAATTACGGTATACCTGGTTTCAAGAAATTTTGAGAAATTTTAAGTACGATTACATCCTAACAGGGCACCATGGGGATGACGATTTGGAAACCTTTTTAATCAATCTTACCAGAGGAACGGGTTTACGAGGTTTAACAGGTATTCCAACTATACAAGATGCTATTATTAGACCGTTATTATCCTTTTCAAGAGCCGAAATTTTACATTTTGCTAAGGAAAAAAAGCTTTTTTGGCGAGAAGACAGTAGCAATGCTAAAACCGATTACCTCCGAAATGCCTTACGACACGAGGTTATTCCTCCTTTTAAAAAAGAAACTAATAATCTATTAGCAAGTTTTCAAAAAACACAAAAAAATCTTCAAAACAGCCAAGCCTTAGTAGAAGATTATATCGATTTAGTTCGAAAATTGGTGATGACTCAAACCCCGCAAGGGTATGAAATCGCCATCGAAAATTTAGAAGCCTTGCCACATCCTGAAGCCTTGTTGTATGAATTGCTTACTTCGTTTCATTTTACGGCTTGGGAAGATATTTCAGGATTATTAAATGCGCAAAGTGGGAAGCAAATTTTTTCAAAAGAATATCGATTGCTAAAAGATAGAAACACCCTTTTAGTAACCCAAATTCCTTCCAAAAAAGAAAATCATTCAAAATTTATTTCAGAAAATGAAACTCAAATAGATTCACCAATTAAATTGTCTTTTATTCCTACCGACAAAATGGGATATATTGATAATAATGTTATTTACGTAGATGCTTCAAAAATTACCTACCCGTTGGAGCTTAGAAAATGGCAAGAAGGAGATGTTTTTCAACCTTTTGGAATGAAAGGAAAAAAGAAATTGAGTAAGTTTTTTAAAGATGAAAAGTTATCTTTGGCTTCCAAAGAACACATTTGGGTGTTGTTGAGTCAAGGGAACATTGTTTGGGTGGTAGGACATCGTATGGAAGATGCTTTTAAAATCACTCAAGAAACCCAGAATATCATAAAAATAACTGTTTCACTTTAATATGAAGAAATTCGTTTTTTTGCTTTTTGCATTGTTTTTATCCCAGTATGCCTCTTCTCAAGACTTTCATGATCCTGTAAAGTGGGAGGTGGCTGTAGAAAAAGAAGAAGGGAATACCTATACTATATTAATGACGGCTACCCTAGATGAAGGGTGGCATACCTATAGCCAAAAGCAATTTGGCGAAGAATTTGAAGGGCCCATTCCTACCGAGTTTATCTTTAATGCTTCCGAAACTACATATACCTTACTAGGCCCTACGCAGGAACCCGAAATAAAACCTATTTATGACCCCGTTTTTGAGCTGGATGTTGTGTATTTTAGTGATAAGGTCACTTTTATTCAACCTATTGAAGTGATGAATCCCGAAGGATTAAAAATTATTGCAGAGGTCTATTATTCAGTATGTGATGAAGAAAAATGCCTACCCCCCGATACAAAAACATTTGAGCTAGATTTGGCTTCTGGAAAAGCAGAAAAAGCAGATGGCGAGATAACCCAAGAAGATCTTGAAAAATCGGCAGCGTTAACAATTGATGTAAAAGGAGCCCAAAATTTTGAACCTGCTGAAGAAGAGGAAAAAGGATTGTTTACCATCTTTCTTTTAGGATTTCTTGGGGGCTTAATAGCCTTGCTTACACCTTGTGTGTTTCCTATGATTCCCTTAACGGTTTCTTATTTTACTAAAAGTGCTAAAAACAAACAAAATGGATTGGCAAATGCCTTGCTTTATGGATTCTTTATATTTTTAATCTATGTCCTGTTAAGTATTCCTTTTCACTTAATTGAAGGCGTAGATGAAAGTATATTAAACACCATCTCTACCAATGTTTATTTAAACGTCGCTTTCTTTATCATATTTGTGTTTTTTGCTTTTTCCTTTTTTGGGTATTACGAAATTACCTTACCCCAATCCTGGAGTGCAAAAATGGATAACAAAGCAACCAGTATTGGGGGTTTTGTTGGCGTGTTTTTTATGGCTTTAACCCTAGCCATCGTATCTTTTTCTTGTACAGGACCCATTTTAGGAGGATTGCTTGGAAGCTCACTATCACAGGATGCAGGAGCGATGCAATTGAGCTTTGGTATGGGAGGATTTGGATTAGCTTTAGCGTTACCTTTTGCTTTGTTTGCCTTATTTCCTAATTGGTTAAACTCATTGCCTAAGAGTGGCGGTTGGTTAAATACCGTAAAAGTTGTTTTAGGTTTTATCGAATTAGCTTTGGCGTTTAAATTCCTTTCCAATGCCGATTTGGTAGAACATTGGGGATTATTAAAAAGAGAAATATTTATTGGTATATGGATTGTGTGCGCCTTAGGATTGGCATTGTATTTATTTGGGTTTATACGCTTTCCACACGATGGGCCAAAAACCAAAAAGATACCCAAAGGGAATCTCCTAGTAGGGGTGTTAAGTTTAGCCTTCTTTTTATACTTAATTCCGGGGTTAACCAATACTAAATATGCCAATTTAAAAGCTTTAAGTGGTTTTCCACCACCGTTGTTTTATAGTTTATATGACAAAGGTACAAGTGCGCCACTAGGCTTGGAAGCCTATAAAGATTTTTACGAAGGACTTGATGCGGCAAAAGCCATGGGAAAACCCATAATGATAGATTTTACAGGTTGGGCATGTGTAAACTGCCGTAAGATGGAAGAACAAGTTTGGAGTGAACCTGAAATTTTCAGGGTAATAAGCGAAGAGTATGTGCTTGTTTCATTGTATGTGGATGATAGAAAAGAACTTGCCGAGGAAGAAAAATTTAATTTTTTAAAGCCAACAGGGGGTGTAAAAAAAATTAAAACAGTTGGTGATCGATGGGCCACTTTCCAAACAGTGAATTTTAAAAATAATTCGCAACCCTATTATATTTTAATGGATAGCAATTTGCAACTACTAAACAAACCAGTAGGTTATACACCCGATGCCGATGCGTATCTTGAATGGCTACAAACCGGAATTTCAAACTTTAAAAAAGTAGCAAACTTCTATAAAAAGTGAAAGCGCCGTTTTTACACGGCGCTCATAACAAACCTAACTTAGTAAATTTCAAGTATCAGTACCTAGTACAACTTTTTATCCCCACAAAAAATTG
Organism: Flavobacteriaceae bacterium; assembly: GCA_041392205.1. Lineage (GTDB taxonomy): Bacteria > Bacteroidota > Bacteroidia > Flavobacteriales > Flavobacteriaceae > Halomarinibacterium. The sequence goes on from JAWKMO010000008.1 coordinate 60,852, forward strand.
TTTTGGATACTCATTCACTAATTTAAAACCAAATATAACCCATAATAAATACCTTAGCTATACGTGCAAACACGTATTTTAGCATTTTCTATTTTGGTTTATTAGGCTTCCTCTTTTATGAACTTTTATTAGTAGTTTTACAACTTTCTTTTTATAAGTAGCATGCATTCTAAAGGATTTATTTTCGACCTTGATGGAGTTATTGTGGATACCGCAAAATATCACTATTTTGCGTGGAAGAAATTAGCAGAAAGTATTGGAGTTTCCTTTTCTGAAGAAGATAATGAACACCTTAAAGGAGTAAGTCGTATTAAATCCTTAGAAAAAATTCTGGAATGGGGAAATATCACCCTTTCTCAAAAAAAATTTGAAACTCTAATTAATGCTAAAAATGAGGACTACTTACATTTTGTAGATGGGATGACCCAAGATGAAATCCTTCCTCAAGTCCCTAGAGTATTAAATTATTTAAAAGATAAAAATCAATCACTTGCTTTAGGATCAGCAAGTAAAAATGCGCGTACTATATTGCAAAAAGTTTGCCTTATGGATAGTTTTAAAACTATTGTAGATGGCAACGATGTTACAAAAGCCAAGCCCAATCCCGAAGTTTTTTTAAAAGCCGCTGAAGGATTAAAAATAGCGCCAAAAAATTGTATAGTTTTTGAAGATTCGTTAGCGGGTATTCAAGCGGCAAATGTGGCTGGAATGGTAAGCATAGGAATTGGCAATAAAGAAGTTTTAAAAGAAGCCACATACGTTTTCAATGATTTTACAACCCTCTCAAATAATTTTTTAGACCAATTAATTTCAGCATTATGAATCAAGATTATATACAAGCCAACGAGTGGAGTATTATAGAAGAAGGGTTTAATAAAGACCGTGTAAAATCTTCCGAAAGTCTTTTTAGTATCGGAAATGGCGCCATGGGGCAACGGGCCAATTTTGAAGAAACCTACACTGGGAAAACCTTTCAAGGGAGTTATATCGCAGGGGTGTATTATCCCGATAAAACCCGTGTGGGGTGGTGGAAAAATGGCTATCCAGAGTATTTTGCAAAAGTCATTAACGCCCCAAATTGGATTGGAATAAATATTGAAATAAATGGTGAAACACTCGATTTAAATACTTGCAAACAGGTTCGAAATTTTAGAAGAGAACTGAATATGAAAGAAGGTTGGTACCTACGTTCTTTTGAAACAACTTTGCAAAACGGAACCGAAGTCGCAATAGAAAGTATGCGAATTTTGCATATTGAAAACGATGAACTAGGAATCATAAATTATCAAGTAACTCCGCTAAATAAGGATGTAGAAATTATATTTAAACCTTATTTAGATGGAGGAATTACCAATGAGGACTCTAATTGGGACGATAAATTTTGGGATACTTTGAACCTTTCTCAAGAAAACCACCAAGCCTTTATTCGCTCGCAAACAATGAAGACTCATTTTGATGTTTGCACCTTCATGCAATCCAAATTTTTTGTAGATGGAAAAGAAATGGAGTTGGAGTACAAGGCCAATGTAAAAGAACTTTCGGTGGCACTTCATTACAAAATGGAGGTTAAAAAAGGGCAAACCGCCGCTATTGAAAAATATGCGGGTTATACAGTTTCATTAAATCATAAACCTGAAGAACTTGTAAACGCTTCAAAAGGAGTACTTCAAAAAGCCACTTCACTTGGTTTTTCAACGTTAAAAAAACAACAAGCCAACGCTTGGGCTTCTATTTGGGAAATGGCAGACATCACTATTAAAGGCGATGTAAAAGCACAACAGGGAATACGTTTTAATATTTTTCAATTAAATCAAACCTATCTCGGAAAAGACGCCCGACTTAACATTGGACCCAAAGGCTTTACTGGCGAAAAATATGGGGGAAGCACCTATTGGGATACCGAAGCGTATTGCATTCCGTTTTATATGGCAACCAAAGATCAAGCGGTGGCTCGAAATTTATTAACCTATCGTTATAATCACCTGCAAAAGGCCATTGAAAATGCTGAAAAATTAGGTTTTAAAAAGGGCGCAGCATTGTATCCTATGGTTACAATGAATGGGGAGGAGTGCCATAATGAATGGGAAATTACTTTTGAAGAAATTCACCGTAATGGAGCCATAGCCTTTGCGATTTATAATTACGAACGTTTTACGGGAGACATCACCTATATTCCCGAAAAAGGATTGGAAGTTCTTATTGGGATTGCCCGCTTTTGGGCACAACGGGCTACTTTTAGCGAAGCCAAAAACAAGTATGTAATTTTAGGAGTAACTGGACCTAATGAATACGAGAATAATGTAAATAATAATTGGTACACCAATTATATGGCAAAGTGGTGTTTGGAATATGCTGCTTTACAAGTTGAAAAAGTGAAATTGAATAATACTTCCGATTTTGCCAGAATTGAAAGCACCACAAACTTAATGGCTACAGAAACGACGCAATGGAAAGCAGTAGCATCACAAATGTATTTTCCCTATTCTGAAGAAAAAGGAGTGTACCTTCAACAAGATGGGTTTTTGGATAAAGAATTAATAACGGTAGCGCATTTAGATCGTTCGCAAAGACCCATTAACCAAAAATGGTCTTGGGATAGGATTTTGCGATCGCCTTACATAAAACAAGCCGATACTTTACAAGGATTCTATTTTTTTGAAGAGCATTTCAGTAAAGAACAGTTGCAAAAACACTTCGATTTTTACGAACCCTTTACGGTTCACGAATCCTCGCTTTCCCCTTGCGTTCATAGCATTCAGGCAGCAAAGTTGGATAGAATGGAGCAAGCCTATACTTTTTACTTACGCACGTCTCGTTTGGATTTGGACGATTACAATAAAGAAGTAGAAGAGGGATGTCATATTACCAGTATGGCTGGGACTTGGATGAGTATTGTAGAAGGGTTTGGCGGAATGCGAGTGCGAGATGGAAAATTGCATTTTGAACCTAAAATTCCAAAAGAGTGGCAACAATATGCTTTTAAAATTAATTTTAGAGGACAAATTTTAAAAGTCTCTATAGCTAAAGAGGCACAAGTATTTAAAGTAGATGGAACGTTGCCTTTGCTTATTATCGTAAATCAAAAAGAAGTACTACTTCAACCCCATATAGAAACTGTCATTAACTAATTCAAAAATAATGAAATCAAAACTTGTATTCCTGCTCTTGGTCGCTTTAGTTAGTTTTTCCTGTAAGGAAAAAGGAAAGGAAATTTCCCATTCTGAAGAACCCATAAAAGAAATAACCATTCCTCCCGTAGATAATAGTGTTTTGGAAAATGCGGTCATTTATGAGGCAAATATACGTCAATATTCCCCCGAGGGTACTTTCAATGCCTTTGCTCAAGATATTCCAAAGTTAAAAGAATTGGGTGTAAAAATAATCTGGTTAATGCCTATTCACCCTATCTCTATGGCAAAAAGGAAAGCTAAAGGCGATTTGTTAGTAGCCGATATCGAAGATCCCGAAGAACGCAAAAAATATTTAGGAAGTCCCTATGCTGTGGCAAATTATACGGCTGTTAATCCCGATATGGGAACCATGGAAGATTTTAGCGCTATGGTAGACATTGCCCACGAAAATGGTATGTATGTTATTTTAGATTGGGTACCCAATCATACTGGTTGGGATCATCCTTGGATTACTGAACATCCCGAATATTATACCAAAAACAATAAAGGTGAAATTACCGATCCCATTCAAGACAATGGAGAACCTTGGGGTTGGACCGATGTAGCCGATTTAAACTATGGCAATCAAGAAATGCGAAAAGCCATGATAGATGAAATGATGTTTTGGATTACCGAGCAAAATGTAGATGGATTCCGTTGTGATGTAGCCCACGGTGTGCCTTTGGATTTTTGGGAAACCTGTATCCCAACCCTGCGTAGTAAAAAAGCGCTTTTTATGCTAGCAGAAGCAGAGTTACCGTATTTATTAACAGGTGAAAATTTATTCGATATGTGTTATGCCTGGGAAGGACATCATGTATTAAATAGTATTGCACAAGGGAAAGAAAATAGTGAACGATTTGATAGGTATATGGATAGCATTGCTTCAAAATTTGAAAAAGATGATATTTTAATGAACTTTGTTACCAATCACGATGAAAATGCCTGGGCCGGACCTTTAAAAGAACGCATGGGCGATGCTAGTGAAGTAATGACAGCACTTACCTATGTCATGCCTGGAATGCCACTTATTTATAGTGGTCAAGAATACGATATGGATTATCGTCTTAGCTTCTTTGGAAAAGATACCATCCCCAAAACAAAAGGAACAATGTGGCCATTGTTGGAAAAACTAGGAAAATTAAAAAACAATACTTCCAGCTTACGCGGAGGAAAAGAAGCGGCTTCCTATTCTAGAATGGCTACTTCAAACGATAAAAACATTTTGGCTTTTAGCCGAAAAATGGAAAATAACCATTTAGTTTTTATGGCGAATCTCACCAACAAACCAGCGTCATTTACGATAGAAGTTGAAGGAGAATATTTAAATGCTCTTACTAATGAAAAGGTAGTAATAAAACAATACGACACCCATAATTTTAACCCCTGGCAATACCTTATTTTAATAAAACAATAAAAAAAGGCCCTTGAAAAAGGGCTTTTTTTTGAATTTCGAAAATCGAAAACGATATCGATTGATTTCCTGTTTGCTATGTGAAATTAATGCTATAATTTTACCTTAATGAATACAAAAATAAAACGAATTGGAGTCTTAACAAGTGGGGGAGATGCTCCCGGGATGAATGCTGCTATACGTGCCGTAGTGCGTGCCTGCTCGTATCACAACTTAGAGTGTGTTGGTATTTTTCGAGGGCTACAAGGGCTTATTGAAGCCGATTTTAAAGAAATGGGACCTCGATCGGTAAAAAATATTATTAACAGAGGAGGCACTATTTTAAAATCTGCCCGTTCCAAAGAATTTATGACTAAAGCAGGTCGTCAAGAGGCTTATGATAATTTAAAAGAAGCCAAAATTGATGCATTAGTGGTTATTGGGGGCGATGGAACGTTTACAGGCGCTAGTGTTTTTAATGAAGAATTTAATTTTCCCATTGTAGGAATTCCAGGAACCATTGATAATGATATTAACGGTACCGACTACACCATTGGCTACGATACTGCCTTAAATACAGTAGTAGAAGCCATCGATAAAATTAGAGACACTGCAAACTCTCATAACCGCTTATTTTTGGTAGAAGTGATGGGACGCGATGCAGGGGATATAGCCTTAAATGCGGGTATTGGTGCGGGTGCTGAAGAAATTCTCATCCCAGAACAAAACCTTGGAAGAGATCGCTTAATCGCTTCCTTAAAACGAAGTAAGAAATCGGGTAAATCTTCTAGTATTGTTGTAGTAGCTGAAGGCGATCAAATAGGAAAAAATATTTTTGGCTTGGCAGAATATATACAGCAAAATATGGACGAATACGAAGTGAAAGTAACTGTTTTGGGCCATATTCAACGAGGAGGATCTCCCAGTTGTTACGATCGGGTTTTGGCTAGTAGACTAGGGGTAGGAGCCATAGATGCCCTTTTGGAAGGGAAAAGAGATGTCATGATAGGTGTCTCACATAATAAAATAGTAAGAGTCCCTTTTGCAGAAGCCATAAAGGGTGAAAATGAAATAGATTTAGATTTAATAAGAGTAGCAGATATTACATCTGTATAAACAAAAAAATATGACAAAAATTGGAATTAACGGTTTTGGAAGAATAGGACGAATTGCTTTCCGTATCGCCGCACAAAATAAAAATGTTGAAATAGTAGCCATCAATGATTTACTAGATGTTGAGCATTTAGCGTATTTATTAAAATACGATTCAGTTCATGGGAAATATCAAGGTACTGTAGAAGTAAAAGACGGTCAATTAGTAGTCGATGGAAAAACCATTCGTGTGACCGCCGAAAGAAATCCGGAAGACCTGAAATGGGACGCTGTAGGAGCGGAAATAGTGATCGATTGTACAGGTATTTTTACAGAATTAGACAACGCTTCCGCGCATCTTAAAGCCGGAGCCAAAAAAGTGGTTATTTCGGCACCCTCAAAAACAGCACCTATGTTTGTTATGGGGGTAAATCATAACGAGGTAAAACCAACCGATACTATAGTATCAAACGCTTCTTGCACCACCAACTGTTTGGCACCTTTGGCCAAAGTTATTCACGATAATTTAGGGATTGTAGAAGGCTTAATGACCACCGTTCATGCCACAACCGCTACCCAATTAACCGTGGATGGTCCTTCGCGCAAAGATTTTCGTGGGGGTAGAAGTGCCCTTATGAACATTATACCGGCTTCCACAGGAGCCGCTGTTGCCGTAACAAAAGTAATTCCTTCCTTAAAAGGAAAACTTACCGGAATGGCTTTTCGTGTACCTACAGCAGATGTTTCGGTAGTAGATTTAACCGTTCGTACCGAAAAAAGTGCAAGTTATGAAGAAGTGAAAAAACTTTTTAAAGAGGCAGCAAACGGGGCCTATAAAGGGATTATTGATTATACCGAAGAATTGGTTGTTTCTCAAGATTTTGTAAGTGATCCTAATACATGTAACTTTGATGCCGATGCCGGGATTGCTTTAAACGACAATTTTTTTAAGTTGGTAGCTTGGTATGATAATGAATACGGATACTCTTCAAAACTAATCGATCTCGCATTACACGTAGCTAAAATTTAATGCTCATGACATTAATTGCAGATGGCGGTTCCACAAAATGTGATTGGATTTTACTGGGCCCAGAAGGAGAGGTTTTAATAAAAACCCGTACTAAAGGATTAAATCCTGCAGTCATTCCCTTGGAAGAACTCTATAAAAGAATTCAGGAAAATGAAGATTTAACTAAAATTTTCCACATCACCGAAACGGTAGATTTTTATGGGGCAGGTTGTGGAACTAAAACCCCAAAAGCAATCCTAACCAAGGTTCTTACAGAATTATTTCCTAATGCGGTTGTAGATGTAAATGAGGATTTACTAGCAGCCGTTTATGCAGCCACTACAGAACCTGGAATTGTTTGCATTTTAGGAACGGGTTCCAACAGTTGTTATTATGATGGCGAGAAGATTCATGCTCATGTTCCCTCTTTAGGGTATGTTTTAATGGATGAGGCCAGTGGGAATTATTTTGGAAAACGATTGATTAGGGATTATTTTTATAAAAAAATGCCCGAAAAATTAGCCAAAGAATTCGAAAAACGTTTCAATTTGGATCCCGACGAGATAAAATTAAATGTGTATCAGCGTCCCAATCCAAATACGTATTTGGCTTCTTTTGCCGAGTTTATTTTTACTTCAGAAGAAGTAAACGGTTATTTTTGGCAACTTATTACGGAAGGGATGACGCGCTTTATCGAATATCGCGTCCTTTGCTACAAAGAAGCTCAAAATGTCCCCATTCATTTTATTGGTTCTATTGCGCATTTTTCTGAAGAACAAATACGGAATGCCATGAAACCCTATCATTTACAGTTGGGGAAAATCATACGCCGCCCTATTGATGGTTTAATAGAATATTATCGAGAGCACCGATTAAAAGTGAGTAATTAATGAATTATTTTCCGAAGATAAACCCTACACAAACGGAAGCTTGGAAATTACTTTCGCAGCATTTTTCAGAAATGAAGGAGGTAAAAATGCAGCATTTATTTTCAGAAGATTCGCAAAGAGCGGAACAATTCTCCATTTCCTGGGAAGATTTTTTCGTAGATTACTCAAAAAACAGAATTACTGCTAAAACCCTGCAACTATTGCTTCAATTAGCAAAAGAAGTAGGGTTAAAAGAAGCTCTCGAGGCTCAATTTAATGGAGTTGCTATCAACGAAACGGAGGGCAGAGCAGTAGGGCATACCCAACTTCGTAATTTTAAAAAGTTACCCAAAGAAGTTTCCGAAGCACTTCAAAAAATGAAGTTCTTTTCTGAAGAGATTACCTCCGGAAACTGGAAAGGTTACACCGGAAAATCGATTACTCATGTGGTAAATATAGGTATTGGAGGCAGCGATTTAGGTCCCGATATGGTCTGCGAAGCGCTGAAGTTTTATAAAAACCATTTGGAGGTTCGGTTTGTTAGCAATGTGGATGGTGATCATGTAAGGGAAAGCATCAAGGACTTAAACAGAGAAACTACATTGTTTATTATTGTGTCCAAAACCTTTACCACCCAAGAAACCCTTACCAATGCCGAAACCATTCGTGCTTGGTTTTTGGAGGAGGCTTTGCAAAAGGATGTAGCAAAACATTTTGTAGCAGTCTCTACCCATTTGGAAGCGGTTTCCAACTTCGGGATTGCTCCTCAAAACATATTCCCCATGTGGGATTGGGTAGGCGGACGCTTTTCGTTGTGGAGTGCCGTGGGCTTGTCCATTGCTTGTGCTGTGGGTTACCCACATTTTGAAGACTTGTTAAAAGGAGCTCATGAAATGGACCTACATTTTAAAGAAACTCCTTTTTCAGAAAACATTCCAGTAACCTTAGCATTGCTTTCTATTTGGTACAATAACTTTTTTGATGCCGAAAGTGAGTGTATCGTACCTTATTCGCAGTATTTGAGTAAGCTGGTGGCGTACCTTCAGCAGGGCATTATGGAGAGTAATGGAAAAAGTGTGGATAGAAATGGTGATTCTATCGATTACCAAACAGGAACCATTGTTTGGGGAAGCACCGGTACCAATGCACAACACGCTTTCTTTCAGTTAATTCATCAGGGAACAAAGTTGATTCCCTGCGATTTTATTGCATTTGCTGATTCGCTTTACGGAAATGACAACCACCAAAATAAATTGTTAGCCAATTGCTTTGCGCAAACAGAAGCATTACTGCAAGGAACCTACGGAAGTGAGGTAGAGAAAAGCTTTAAAAAGTTTGAAGGCAACAAACCTACCAATACTATTTTAATCCAAAAATTAACCCCAAAATCATTGGGTGCCCTTATCGCTATGTATGAACATAAGTTGTTTGTACAGGGTGTTATATGGAATATTTTTAGTTACGATCAATGGGGGGTTGAATTAGGAAAAAAATTAGCGAAAGGCACACTTACTGCCATTAAAACTAAGGACTTATCGGGTCTAACCAATGCTTCAACAAAACAACTCATCCAAAAAATTTAATTTTTCTTTTGCATAAATACCTAAAACACTCGATTTAAAACGAGGGTTTTGCTATTTTTAGGGTATCACAAAAACGAGTACTAACTAAAAATGAAACATTATGAGTGCCACAGACGGAAAAATTACGCTACAACAGGCTATTGACTGGACTAGTAACTACAGAAATGCTCCGGTAAACAATGCCACCGCATTTTTAATCCCTATTCAGGATTTACAAGGTGCCCTTGCCGAAATTCAAGGGCAAACGGGTTCTCCCATGGTACGAGCCTATTTGGCATCAGACAATGGGGTAGAAAAACTGGTGATAGTAGGAACCCAAGAAGATAGAAGTGGGGTCTATCGCGATTTATTACCCGCTGCGGGAGAAGCAGCAGATGCTGGTTCCAATAGTATCTGGGATTTTACAGATCCTTGTCCTCCAAAATGCGATCCTTCTAGTCCCTTAAATTAATTGGGTTTAGTTAATGACCGAAATGATAAAAGAAAATGTAATAGATTTTATTGGTGACGTAACCGTATTTCTATCATTATTTTTACCCATACTTTACTTAAAAGGCTTTACTAAATTTGGTAAGGCCTTCAAGTATTTTACTATCTATCTGGTCTTAATTGGTCTGGTTCAATTAGGTTCAAAACTTCATAAAGTGTTTTTTGAAGGAGAGAGCACGTTGTTTTTTTTCTTTTACTTTTTACTTTTTCAATTTCTTTCCTTATCCATGTTTTATTACCATTTATTGAGAAAGAAATTTATTAAGATTGTCATTGTAGTTGGACTTCTATTATTTTCAATGCAATATGTGCTGGATCCAAGCTTGTATAGTAGATATAATCCAATAGCTGCCGTTATTTCTAATTTAATTATTGTTATTTACGCTATATTATATTTGTACCAATCACTAAGTCATAAAAAAACAGACTTTGTTTTTATCAGTTCTGCCATACTCATCTACCTACTATCCAGTTCATTGATTTTTGCGTCAGGAAATTTAGTGTTAAATATTAACATCCCTATTTCTGTTTCCGATACATTAGTGAATGTAAATAGGTTTTTGTATTTAGGTTTTCAGTTTATTATTATTATTGAATGGTGGAAGAATTACTCTAATTTCAATACTTCAAAATCATAATTTGAAGTTCCGCAATTTCCTATCTTCGTGAAATGGTAGAAGAATTTATAAGTAACGAAAATCAAATTACCGATATCATACTTATCGCTATAGGTTTATTGATACTTATGTCTTTTGCCATAGTGTTATTTTTCTACTTCTCCCGAAAGAAAATCATCAAAACCGAACTCGAAAAAGCAGCCCTAGAAATTGAATATCAAAAGGAATTATTGCAGAATACCATTGTCACCCAAGAAGAAGAGCGCAAACGCATTGCACAGGACTTACACGATGCCATCAGTTCAAAACTCAACGTGGTATCGCTCAATGCTAACTTTTTAACAGATAGTGATATTACAGTTTCTGAAGCCCATAAAATTGGGGAGAGTATTTATAAGGTTACCGCTACCGTTTTAGAAAACTCCCGACGAATTGCGCACGACTTGTTACCCCCCACACTGGAGAAATTTGGGTTACAAGCTGCCGTTGAAGAATTGTGCGAAGAAATTGCCGAAACGCAAAAGTTTCAATTAGAGGAAGCTGTGGATTATCCCGAAAATTTGCTTTCTTCTGCCAATGAATTGCATCTTTTCAGAATCCTTCAGGAGCTATTTAATAATAGCATCAAACATTCCGAAGCAACAAAAATTACGGTCACTTTACATACTGAAGAAAACCATGTATCTTTACGGTATTCCGATAACGGAAAAGGATTTGAGCTGTCCAAAGCCCGAAATGCCAAAGGCTTGGGAATGAGTGGTATTGAAAACAGAGCGATTTTAATGAATGCCACTTGTGAAATTGAATCCCGTCCCGGCAACGGAATACAGGTAACCATAACAAGCCGTCCCTAGATGAAAATTAAAGTAATACTTGCCGACGACGAAGAACTCTTTCGAGTAGGAATGTCTCATATCCTCTCCAAAGATGAGGGGATTGAAATTATTTTTCAAGCTAGTAACGGAAAGGAATTAATCGAATTTCTATCTTCCACAACCGAGTTGCCAGATATCATTATTATGGATATTAAAATGCCCGAATTAAATGGCGTAGAAGCAACTAAATCCATTCATATTAGTTATCCCGAAATTAGTATTATTGCCCTCACCACCTACAATACAAAACCCTTTATTCGAAATATGATTGATGTGGGTGCTTCGGCGTATTTAGTTAAAAATTCTCCATCTCAAAAAGTCTTGTATACTATAAAGCAGGTTTTTTACAATGGGTTTTATTATGATTCTTTAGTCATGGAAGCGGTAAAATCTTTAAAAAGTTCTGAAAAAATTGATACACGAACTTTTTTTGATGATGACTTTATCACACAAAGAGAAAAAGAAGTGTTAGAACTTATTTGTCATCAAAAAACTTCTCAGGAAATTGCCGAAAAATTATTTATTAGTAAGCGAACCGTCGAAGTACACCGTAAAAATTTATTAGAAAAAACAGGGGTTAAAAACCTGGCGGGTTTGGTCGTTTTTGCCATTAAGAACAATTTGGTCTCTTTGAGTATTATTGAATAATTTTTGTTATTTTCACATAATAACTCCCACACGTTTACAAAAACTACAAAGCTATGCTCACAAAAGTGTATGGGAGTGCTGTGTTTGGTGTGGAAGCCACCACTATTACCGTAGAAGTCAATACCGATATTGGGGTTGGCTACCATTTGGTAGGCTTACCAGACAATGCCATAAAAGAAAGTAATTACCGTATTGCGGCAGCCCTTCAGAATAACGGATACAAAATCCCCGGAAAGAAAATTACCCTAAATATGGCACCTGCCGATATGCGTAAAGAGGGTTCGGCTTATGATCTTACATTAGCCTTAGGAATATTGATTTCCTCTGAACAAATTTTGGAACAACACCTATTAAGCGATTATATTATTATGGGCGAATTGTCTTTGGATGGTTCGCTACAACCCATTCGAGGGGCACTACCTATTGCTATAAATGCAAAGAAGGAAGGTTTTAAAGGTTTTATCCTGCCAAAACAAAATGCCAAAGAAGCTGCTATTGTGGAAGGCTTGCATGTGTATGGCGTAGCATCTATCAAGGAAGTTATCGATTTTTTTAATGAAGGACTACCCTTAGAAGAAATGGTGGTAGATATGAAAGCCGAATTTTACGAGCACCTCGAAAATCCGGAATTCGATTTTAGTGATGTAAAAGGGCAAGAGTCCATAAAACGCTGTATGGAAATTGCCGCTGCAGGAGGACATAATATTATTCTCATTGGGCCTCCTGGAAGCGGAAAGACGATGCTGGCCAAACGACTCCCCAGTATTTTACCTCCCCTCACCTTGACTGAAGCATTGGAAACCACCAAAATCCATAGTGTGGCAGGACGCACCCTCGAAAAAGGAGGCATTATGACAAGTCGCCCGTTTCGAAGTCCGCATCACACCATTAGTGATGTTGCCCTCGTAGGGGGAGGCCAATACCCGCAACCAGGGGAAATATCCTTGGCACACAACGGGGTGTTGTTTCTGGACGAACTCCCCGAGTTTAAGCGCAGTGTGTTGGAAGTCATGCGCCAACCGTTGGAAGACCGGGATGTCACTATTTCTAGAGCGCGATTTACCGTCACCTATCCCGCTAGTTTTATGTTGGTAGCCAGCATGAATCCCAGTCCGGGAGGCTATTTTAACGATCCTAACGCTCCCGTCACCTCTTCCCCTGCAGAAATGCAACGCTATTTAAGTAAGATTTCAGGACCGTTGTTAGATCGAATAGATATTCATATTGAAGTAACCCCTGTACCTTTTGAAAAATTGAGTGACACCCGAAAAGGAGAGCAAAGTATTTTGATACGGGAACGGGTGACCAAAGCTCGTGAACTTCAGTCGAAACGTTTTGAAGAATTTGAAAACATCCACTACAACGCCCAAATGGGCGTGAAGCAAATTCGAAAATTTTGTGAGTTGGACGAAGCGTCTTTAGCCTTATTAAAAAATGCCATGGAGCGCCTTAACCTCTCCGCAAGAGCCTACGACCGCATATTAAAAGTGGCCCGCACCATTGCCGATTTGGAGGCTTCAGACCCTATTAAAGGGAATCATATTTCCGAAGCCATTCAATACCGGAGCCTGGATCGAGAGGGATGGTTGGGGTAAAACACATTCATTTAACACTATTTTAAGGACAGATACGTTTTAGGCTTAGTATATTTAGCAACCAAATTCTAACAATCAAAAAAAATGTATTCAAAACACTTTCAAAAATTCCTCTTCTTTTTATTGGGAGGACTTCTCTTTGTGGCTTGTAAGAAGGGTGATACAGCTCCCGAAGAAACTGCAAAACTGTCTATCGATTTTGAAAAATATGAATTAGCCAATGGGCTGGATATTGTATTGCATCAAGACAAAAGCGACCCTATTGTTTCTCTTGCCATCCAATATGGCGTAGGCTCCAATCGTGAAAAAACAGGTCGTACGGGTTTTGCCCACTTGTTTGAACATATGTTGTTTCAGGAATCTGAAAATGTAGGGCAAGATCAATTCTTCAAAAAAATACAAGATGCTGGGGGTACTTTAAATGGAGGTACTTGGAAAGACGGTACCATTTATTATGAAGTAGTCCCCAAAAATGCTTTGGAAATGATTATGTGGTTAGAAAGTGACCGCATGGGATATTTAATCAATACCGTAACCGAATCGGCTTTTTACAATCAGCAGGAAGTAGTTCAAAATGAAAAAAGACAACGGGTAGACAATAACCCTTACGGACACACCAATTGGGTGTTGGACAAAAACATTTATCCCGAAGGCCATCCTTACAATTGGCAGGTAATTGGTGAATTAGTCGATTTGCAAAACGCAACGGTGGAGGATGTGAAAGAATTTTACGATCGTTTTTACGGACCAAATAATGCAACTTTAGTATTAGCAGGTGATTTTGAAACTGAAGAAGCTAAAGCCATGATTGAAAAATATTTTGGCGAAATTAAAAGACGCCAGGAAGTAGCGCCGTTAGAACCACAACCTGTTACTATTGCTGAAACCAAGCGTTTTTATCATGAAGACAACTTTGCACAGGCACCCCAATTAAATATGGTGTGGCCTACTGTTGAACAATATACAGACGATGCGTATGCCTTGGATTTCCTTGCTGAAATTCTTTCCAGTGGAAAAAAAGCCCCCATGTATAAAGTGCTTGTAAAAGAAAAAGAATTGACCTCACGTACTTCAGCCTATAACAATAGTCAGCAAATTGCTGGTGAATTTCACATTCGTATTACAGCAAACGATGGGGTAGATTTGGATAATGTAGAAGCTGCTATTTTTGAATCTTTTGCTCTTTTTGAAAAAGAGGGGGTAACCGACCGTGATGTGGAGCGCATAAAAGCAGGACTTGAAACGCAATTTTATAACGGAATTAGCAGTGTCTTAGGAAAATCCTTTCAGCTTTGCCAATACAACGTATTTGCCGGAGATCCCGGTTTTATTGAACAAGATATTGAAAACATTAAAAAAGTAACAAAAGAAGATGTACTACGTGTGTACAATACCTACATTAAAGACAAGCCCTTTGTGATGACCAGTTTTGTACCAAAAGGACAAATGACCCTGATTGCTGAAAATTCTGAAAAAGCACCTGTGGTGGAAGAAGAAATTAAAGAAAACGTTGAAAAACTAATAGAAGATAAACAAGAGGAAATTGCAAAAACCCCTTCCAATTTTGATCGTTCGGTAGAACCTGCCCAAGGTCCGGCGCCAGCATTAAATATTCCAACCAGCTGGAATGCTGAATTGACTAACGGAATGAAAGTCTATGGTATTGAACAAAATGAAATCCCAACGGTAAACTTCAGCTTGGTGATAGATGGTGGACATTTACTCGACGATAAAAATAAAAATGGCGTTGCCAACCTAATGACGGACATTATGATGGAAGGCACGGCAACCAAAACACCAGAACAGTTGGAAGAAGAAATTGAAATGTTAGGAGCCAGCATTAATATGTACACCACCAATGAGTCTATTGTAGTACAAGGTAATACCTTAACCCGTAATTTCGATAAAACCATGGATTTGGTGAAGGAAATCCTATTGGAGCCTCGTTGGGATGAAGAAGAGTTTGCGCGTATTAAAACGGCCACTATTAACCAGATAAAACGTTCTGCAGCAGACCCAAATACGGTAGCAAGTAATGTTTATAATAAATTACTTTATGGCGAAGACCATATTTTCAGTTATCCAACTATTGGCACCGAAGAATCGGTAACAGCAATAACCATAGACGATTTAAAAGCATTTTATAATAACTTTTTCTCTCCGTCAATATCAAAATTCCATATTGTAGGAAAAATCAATAAAGAGAATGCACTCGCTAATTTAAAAGGAATTGAAGATGGCTGGGCTGCCAAGGAAGTCACCATTCCAGAATATCCTATTGCTAACAATAGAGACAAAGCTTCCTTGTATTTTGTAGATATTCCTAATGCAAAACAATCGGTGATCAATATTGGTTACGTGGGACTTTCCCGAAATGATAAAGATTTTTATCCTGCCGAAGTGATGAATTACAAACTGGGAGGGTCTTTTAGTGGAAATGTAAACTTAATTCTTCGTGAAGAAAAAGGATATACCTATGGTGCCCGAACGGGTTTTAGCGGAGGAAAAGTACCCGGAACCTTTACAGCCTCCTCTAGTGTGCGTACCAACACCACAGGAGAATCGGTAGCGATTTTTAAAGAAGAAATTGCGAAATACAAAGAAGGAATTAGTGAAGAAGATTTAAACTTCACTAAAAATGCCTTGATCAAATCCAACGCACGCCGATTTGAAACCCAATTCTCATTATTGGGCATGCTACAAGAACGCAGTAATTATAACCTTCCTGCCAACTATATTGCAGATGAAGAAGCGGTGATTAAAAATATGACCTTAGAGCAGCACAAAGCCTTAGCCAATAAGTATCTAGACGAGTCTAAAATGGCGTATTTGGTAGTGGGGGATGCGACTACCCAATACCCACAGTTTAAAAAGATGGGCTTTGATGAAGTGATGCTAGTAGATAAAAATGGCGAAGAAATAAAAATGGAAGATGTGAAGCAATAATTAATTTTTCAAAATTGAAAAAGGGATACCGAAAGGTGTCCCTTTTTTTGTCTTTTAAAAAATCCGATCCTCTTTTAAATACTCCCTTTTAATTCCTTCCATCAATAAAATACGGGTGAGGACATTACTTTTTTGATGTAGTACCTGTAAACTGCAATACTGGATAATGTTCACAATGTTAGAACCTGTTAAATCGTACTTTCGAGCAATGGAGTCTAAATCAATATCGTCACTAAATTGTAATTGTTCCGGTTTGTTTTTTAACCAAATTTCCTTGCGTTCCTTTTCGCCGGGCAGTTCAAAAGAGCAGAGGGATTGAAATCTTCGGGTAAAGGCTTCGTCTATATTGTCTTTAAAGTTGGAGGCCAAAATCACCAATCCGGGGTGCGACTCCACCCGTTGCAGTAAATACGAAACTTCTTGGTTGGCATATTTATCGTGCGCATCACGTACATTGGTTCGCTTCCCAAAAATGGCATCGGCTTCATCAAAAAACAGAATCCAATCTTTATTGGCGGCACGGTCAAACAAATTGGAGAGATGCTTTTCGGTTTCCCCAATGTATTTAGAAACTACGGTAGAGAGGTCAATGCGGTACACAGGTTTTTCAGTGTATTTTCCCAAAAGACTTGCTGTAAGCGTTTTTCCCGTTCCTGGTGGCCCGTAAAACAACGCACGATAACCTGCTTTGAGGCGATGTTTCATATTCCAATCTTCCATTAAGGTTTTATAGTGTTGAAGCCAAATTTCGAGCTCTTTTATGTGTTGTTTGGTTTTTTCATTTAATACTAAATCATCCCAAGTAAGTGGCGTTTCCAATTTTTCAGCAGGGAAGTCGGTACTTAGCCTTGGTGGAGGCACAATCCCTGTAGTTAGTAAATGAACGGTATCATTAAACAATACTAATTTTCCGCTCATTAAGGGTTCACCATCGGGAACTTTGTCGATGTATAAAATTTCTTTTTTATAGAAAATATGTTCTTCATTAAACAGTTGAATACAGTTAATTCGTTCACTTAAATTACTTCCGCCTAATAAAAACTGAACGGTTTCTCCCGTGGGTAAAATGCCTCGGTGGTTTTTCCCTTTTACACCGCCAAAAACCGGGAAATCGGTACCATTGGGAAATTCATCCGCAACTACATCCAATAAAAAATCGGGTAGTAAATGGGGTACCAAAGCCAATAAAAGCACCACACTTTCTTCTTTTGATAGTTGGTGGTCTTTTATAAATGTTGCCGGTAGTGAATTTCCTAAATTTTCTTCTGAAAGGGTTGGGCAATCCTCACTAAAAGAACCTTCTATATGTTGAATTCGCCATGAAATAACCTCTCGTAAATACGAAAAAACAAGTGAAATATCTTGATGCAATGTTTCCATTTATTTATATTTATTGTACGCCGATTGAAGTTTTGTATCGTATTTATTTTGCTTGTACCCTGCACCGTTATAGCCTTTGGCAAAAGCTTCCCAATTTTTGGATTGTAAGTGTTTTAAAAGGTTGTTGGCTTCACAAAATTTTCCGAAAGCCTCCAAATGGGCTTTTTCGTGTGTGTACATATGAGCCACAAAACTGTCTACGCTAGGATAGCCCAACGCTTGCCAGTGGAAACCCATAATTTGAAAAGAGCCATAGGACGCCGACTCATAAGCGGCATCGTGCACACGATCGTCATCACTTAATCCTGCTGCTTTTTCGAGACGGTCGTACTCTTGTTTTCCACCTTCATAAAAAGTTTTTACCCATTGGGAATACAGTATATTTTTACTTCTATCTGAAACAAAATCGGTTGGATTGATTCCTTTATTTTTTAGTTGTTTCCAGAAAATATGCCCTTCAAATAAAATACGGGGTCTGCCATCCAATAAAAACCCTTTTCCACTACTTTCCACCTCATTTACCGCCTTTACGGCAGCCAATTCCAAATGAAATTTGGTGGCAAAATCCTGCAAATCTTTTTCAGAAAGAAATTTGTCATTAAACAATGTGAGTTGTTGTTGTTTTTCATATAACTTGGCCCATGTTTTAGGACCTACGACACCATCTACTACCAAATTATTTTTCAACTGAAAATCCTTTACTGCAGTATCAGTATCTTTTCCAAAGTAATTTGAGACAACTATCTCATAGCCCAAGCTAAGCAGTAATTCTTCTAAGGTATAGACTTCGTTTCCAGTAACTTTATATTTTAATGTCTTCATGGAATTAAGTTTTGTGGGTTTGTCAAGGCGGTGATTTCTGCAAATTGTTTACGAAGCATAGGATGTTCTAAGATGGCTTTTACGTATGCCAAACTACTTTTGCTTAAATGACGAGAAAGGGTGGGTTCGTAAAACTCCCAAGGCTCAAAAAAAGTTTTATCCTGTTTTTCGGTTAAGGTTAAAATTTGGTTGTTTTCCTCTGCCAAAAAGTTAACCAATTTTTGAAGGGTTTCGTTATCGGCAATTTCTCCATTTAAATAATTTTCCACATCATTTAAGGAGACTTTATGTGGCATAAACAATTGAAAATATTGAACTTTATTGGGTTGTGCACGTTCCCAATTGGCGAGATAATCACTTAAATACCCAGGTATTTTATCGAGATTTAAACCGGTTTGTAGATCGGCAGCAATGTTATCGGTTTCAACTTCATTTTTCGTGATGTGTTCGATGTTGTTTTCTTTTTTGAATTGTTTCACCAAATAATTGGTATATAAACTTTTACTATTTATGATTTCAATGTAGGCAATCTTTTTTTCCTTCAAAATAGAAGAATTCCGAAGCAAATAGTTATGCAGGTCCAAACAACCTAAAAGTCCGCTATTGTCTATAGCTCCCGCATCTATATAATGTCCATAACCAGGAATTTTTGCAGCAGGACTAAAGACAGGAAACCTATTGGTAGTAGATACGGCTTGATAAAAGGGTAGGGTTGTATGGTTAGTAAGTTCGGCTAAATTTTCAGCAAAAGGAAAAATAGTATTAAAGTTGTTGGGTTTCACCGACCAAAGGATTCCTCGGCTTCCTTTGGTGCTAGCGGTATTCATTATAAGACTTGGGAAATATCCTGTTTTTTGATAGGCCTGTTTCCAATAATCTTGAAATGAGATGTCATAAAGCAGCTTGGAGGGGTTATCTTCAATATGATTTTGGTATTTCCGCATTGCGTAATAGGGACGATCTCTCAAATTAAATTTTTGATTGAAAGGCCAAATTTTTCGGTAAGAATCGAGTCCGAAGGTAAAGGTTAAATCTATTGAAGTATAGTTTTGTCTAGAAAGGGTGTCTATTTTTTGTTGAATTCTATCAAAATCCAGAGCGTCTTCACGATACAAACCAGTATATAAGGCTAAACCCAACGAACCTCCTGAAGCACCCGAAAGAGCAATGGTGTTTTCCAGAAGTTTGCCTTGGGTTTCTTTCTGAAGTGTATTGACTACATTAAGCGTCCATACATTGGCTTTTAAACCACCCCCATGCGATGCAATAAAGAAGAAGGTAGGGTTTTGTTTTTTTTGAATACGATCCCAAAACTGAACTTCATTTATAGGAAGTTTGCTATTTTCCACTAAATCAAGTTCGTGAGTTCGTGTTTCTATACTTAAAACACGGCTAATTATAATTAGTATAATAAGTACCCCAGACAGGGTAAATAAGATTTTAAATCGTTTGGTTGAAAAAAGGGCTAATTTTTTAGCAACAAAAAAGTACTTCCCTAAACTAGCTATAATAAAATAGTAGAAATAAAAGTAAGCTAACAAAATAGGAATACCATTTGTGAGCCCCCATCCTTTAATACTGGCTATGGTTGAATACACAAGTAGCGCTATTGAAACTATAAAATTGAAATTAAATAGGGTAAGATAATTTTCAGATTTTTCAAACGGTTTTATTATATCAATGAACAGAGAAACGGGCAAAAGAAGTGGACTTTCTAGTGTTTGCTTTACTTTGGAGGACACCGTTCTTAAAAGCCTAAAAAATACATAGTTAAACATGAAAGCATAACTTGTAATAAGTAAAATAACAAAACCACCACGACTAAAGTTGGTGATAAAAAGGGTAATAATGAGCAATAAGAAACTAACAAAGCCCACAAAAAAATACCCAATCCCAAGGCTTTTATAATAGCGTTTTAATTTTCTAGCATTTTCATCTAGCGTTTCTTGGGGTAATTTTTCACCTTTTTTAGTGGTTGTTTTTTGATAGGCAGTAAACTTTTCTTTAACATAAATGTAAGCAATAAAGGGCGCAAGTAACGAAAGATAAATAATGATTTTTACTACGTGTAGCGGAAAGTTTTCAAAAATTAGATTGGGTTCGAAACTGCGTATTATAAAATGAATCCAAACCCCATGGATAAGTAACCCTATGGAGTATCGAAGATAATTTGCCAAATTATCTGGAATATAATCACTGTCTTTTTTGGTAGTGTAGATAAAAGCAGGAAACTTTTTTAACGGCCAGAATGAAAATGGTTTTACTATTTTCCAGTTTGTATAATCTTCAGAATGGTTAAGATTTGCTGCGTAGTAGGTATAAATAGGGTAGTGGGAAAGTACGAGAGCAAGCCCATTAATAAATAGGAAAGATAACAGTAATGAAAATTTTGAATTTTGATTTTCTACCAAGTCTACCATCATGGTAAAGGCTTGGTCCATTTGTGTTAATAACAAAAGTAAAATACCTATCACCAAGAGGCTTAGGATGGATGCTTTAAAAAAGTTTTTGAACGATTTTTTAAAATGCCCAAGTTGAGCAATTAAACAATCATAACTAAAAAGACAAGTGCTACTTTTTATTAAAACCAGACGTATTTCTTTTAAAAATTTAACCATCATTTTAGTATGAAGATAGAACCCAGCTAAACGTCTAATTTACCTCTAAAATAGCTATGATACAAGGGGGGTTTACCCCATTTTTTTAAATATCAATAATATATTCTACAACTCCTTTAAGCCATCCTTTCTCCCGTCTATCTAGTAAACTAGTGGTTAAAGAATAGGGGCAGTCGAAAAAATGTTTTTCATCTTTTGAAACAACTACAGGTAACCCATAATAAGCATCATCTTCATTTTTAAGTTCAATATCCCATTTTCCTGAAGTATGTTTTCTAATAACTTCCCCTATATGAATGGCAGAACCTTCCAATAGAGTTTTATTTTCTTTAAAAAGAAGTTCATCAGGGGTACTGAATTTTGATAACAGCCATTCTTCCAAGATATCTAAGGAAGAAAGGGTAAAACTTTTCAATTTTTCTGAAAAATCTTCTTTTACCATTTTTAAAAAAATATCATAGGAATCGTCCATGCTAAAAAGCCATTGTTCAAATTCTTCTCTAGTCTGTAACTCATTCATTTTTTAAAATTTATGTTATTATACGAATTTATAAGGAATTTTTGCTTTATCCAATGCTTCTAAAAGGGGTTTGCTTGCTGTACCTTCAAAAACCCATTCAATTTTCCATCCTGCTTTCATTAGATCTGCGTCTCTTTTAACTTCAAATAAATTGCTTTGATTGGCGGTTTGATAACCCGTTTTATGTTCAATTCCTTTTTTTGTTTTAATATCTGCAATATCTAACCTTCTATCCCCATATTTAGATTTTACGGTAACTTCTCTTTTTCCCCATCCAACTTTTTCATGGTAGGCATCCATAGCAGCATTTGCCTTAGGAGCTTGTTTCATATTTACTTCATATTGCTTTTCCCAACGTTCATAAGACCATTCGCCTCCTCTATCTTTGTAATCTTCCCATCTTTGTGCTTTATGTTCGGGAGATCCAGGTTCTCCGGCTCTTGGAGTTGTTTCCGGTAAATCATCTATTTTATCCCTAACAGTATCAGGTAAATCACTTTCTGGAATTCCACATTCCTTTGCTGAGAAGCGACACCAACCCTTTCCATCTTTCCTCCTGCGGTAAGTATGACCGTTTGATTCAATTTCAATATCATGGGTATCAAAATGAGGAGAATCTGGTTCAATTCTTTTTGGGGTACCATTGGCAGTTTCTTCCAAATCTACCCTTCTTTGCTCTGGGGTCATTTCCTCCAGAGTTTTAGACCTGTTATTATCCAAAATGTCCCGATCTCTTTTAGTATTTCTTGGACCGTCAATATCAGGGCCATCGGCACGTTTAAAAAATCCTTGAATTTTTTTCTTAAATGAAGTCAACCCTTTTTTCCCTCCAGCAAAAAGTTTTTTGGCTCCAGCAGCGGCTCTCGCTGGCATTTTTGCAACAGCTTCAAGACCTTCTTTGGCACCATTTATAGTTTGTTTTGCAAAAGCTCCTGGAGATTTTGGAACCCCTTCCATAAATTTACCAGACTTCATAACAGGGCCCATTTTAACAGCACCAACACCTTCCACAACAGCCATAGCCCCTGTAAAGCCATCGCTGGCATTTTTCTTCATTTGTTCGGTATTTCCAAAAAGTTCTCGAGCTGTTGCCGCAGTTCCTGCATCATTAAGATTTTTTATATATGCCAAACTATTAAAGTATACCGAAAGCACTCCTGCTACAATAGCTCCCCAACCGGCATAGGTCATGACGGTTCCCATCC
This sequence comes from Flavobacteriaceae bacterium, assembly GCA_041392205.1. Classification (GTDB taxonomy): domain Bacteria; phylum Bacteroidota; class Bacteroidia; order Flavobacteriales; family Flavobacteriaceae; genus Halomarinibacterium. The sequence goes on from JAWKMO010000008.1 coordinate 83,683, forward strand.
AACCTATTACAGGACCTGTAATGGGGGATAATGTTCCCCAAGAAATAATGGTTAGTGCTACCATAAGTGCCGTAATCATTCCTGCAATTCCTAATATGGAAGAGAATACCATAGCTAGGCCCGTAGAAATATCAGCGCCAATTTGTAGAAGATTGCCTAAGGGATCTTTGGACCAAGCTTCTGCATTAAAAATATTGGCAACGCCACTTAGTGTTTTTTCGAATCCTCCCACAACTCCATCTAGTGAAGCCATAGGATTCACCATGCCTTCCAGCATGCCTTTTGCCATTTGCTGAACACTAATGTTTTTAATGTCATCAGTAATAGATTCTGCCACTAGTTTTTCGGCCAACATTTTTTGCTGTTCGACAGACAGGAAGGACATATTTTGATCGGCAACATCGAGTACTCCTCCTAATCTAGTAACTCTTTGGTTATCCACAGCATCAATTCGGTCTTGTCTTGGATCTGTGGGGCCTCCTTCCCCTGAACTTAATTTAACTTCCAGTCGTTTCCCTTCAGCTTCGGCAGTGCCATCATCGGGTGTTTCAGCAATCATTTTGTCCAAAGCGGCCATCAATCCTTGTTTTTCTTCAGGCGGAAGGGTTTGTATGTAGGCTTCTTGTTCTGCTTCTGGCATAGCAGCCATTTCATACAATTGAAGTTCTTGTGGTGAAGCCTCTTGTTGTTGTTTTTCTTCCTGCTCCTTCTTGATGCGTTCTTCGGCAGCTTCTTTACTTTCAATAGCGGCCATACCGGCTATGTATTCATCTTGCAGGGCATTTAACTCGGTTTCCATTGCAATCGTTGCGGCAATCAACTCGTCCCCACTGGCAGCAGTTCTTGTGGCATGTTGTCTAATAAGCTCGGGGCCACCCGCAGCATTATCGATACTAGCTTGACTTTGCTCATTTAGGACTTTCATTTCGGCTACCCTACCGTCAATTTGAGCAATGATAGAGTCATTTTCTGTTATTTCTGCTTCCGATTGCTGATTGTCTTTGGAGGCTTGTTCGGCATCTTGTATATATTGTCTAGCCCGTTCCCCAGTTTGCGAAATGGCATCGTCCATGGATTGTGCCCCGTTAGCCGTTTCATTCATTTCGCCACTTTGCTGTTGTGCGTCGGCTCTGGCATCTGGATCATCTGGAATTTCACTTTCACTTTGAGCTGCTTTGGATTTGGCATCGCTGGAAAGAGCTGAGGACTCTCCTTTTCCTTCATCGGCTTCCTGAGCTAAGCCCGGAGCTTCTGTAGAAACAAAAGCTTGTCTTTCTTGACTGTCTGTTAATGCTTCTTTAGAGGTTTCTGAAATTCCTTTTCTTTCGGTATTATGATCTTCCGTCATTTTGGTGCCTTCTTTGGCAAGGGCTAAATCTTGACGGCTCGTATGTAAAGAGCCATCCAGTCCATAAGAATGAATCGTTTTTTCAGAGGCATGCTGTTTCATTTCATAGCCTTTTTCTCTAAGCATTTCGGCTATATAACCCAATCCGCGTACTTGCGTATCAATTTCAGATTTTCTAGGTAAAGGTTGCCCTGCACTATCTACTGGGGCAATAACATTGGGATGTTTAAAGGGTTGGGGTTTTGCAGGAATTTCAACCGCATTGGCAGCTTGTAACGATTGTGCAGCGGCTTGTTCGGATGCATCTGCGGCTCCCATATTACTATTTTCAGCTTGTCCCCCTTCGGTTTCACCTCCTTCACCAGCTGGGGGTTCTTCAGATAGTGTTTCCTCCATTTGAGCTTTTTGATCTGCAATTTTTTCTTGAGCTACGGCACCTCTATCTACAGGAGGTGTTGTTACCCCTTCAGATAATACGCCTCCCTTTTCTTGGTGCACTTCACCCCGAGGTGGGTCTTTCTTTTCTTTAATTTCTTCTTCGCTTAAATCTCCTTGGTCCTGAACTCGCTCATCGTTCGTAATTTTACTATTCGATTTTCCTTCAACCTCTGCACCATCATTAGGTTTTTCGGCACCTCCTTCGGGCGTTACTTTTTTTCCAGGGGGAACATACCTTTGAATGGTACTTCCAGAAGCCCCTTGTTGTACTGTATGGGTTAATTCATGGGCTAAAAGATGCTTCCCTTCCTTACTTTCGGGATTGTATTTTCCTTGGTTGAAATAAATGTCATTGCCATTGGTAAAGGCATGAGCACCTAAATCTTTATTCATTTGAACCGCATTACCGCCGGTATGAATTTTTACATTGCTGAAATCGGCTCCAAAGCCTTGGGACATTTCTTGTTGGGTAGTTGCAGGAAGAGGCACTCCGCCTCCTTTGAAAGATTTTAAAGCCGCTTCAATGGGAGCATTTTTAGTACTACCCTCGTTGCTACTTTTTTCTTGTACTGGAAATTCTTTCTCTTCTTTTTCTTCTTTTTTAGGAGGAGGAAGATCGTTTACTTGTTTGCCTTCTTGTGCTTCGCCATTTTGAGCCTCGGGAGAAGGGAGTTCTTCAGTTTGTGTGGCTTCTTCTCCTTGTTGAGCTGCTTGTGGATCTTCTTTTTCTTGGTCGGTAACTCCTTCTGGTAAAGCTGGAAACGCTATGGCTTTTTTGGTTTGAACTTTTTCCTCAGCTTCACATGCATCACACTTTTCTTGTACAACGTCTTCCTCTTCTTTTTGCTGAACCTCTTCAAAAGGGAGTTTTTGTACTTTTTCTTCGGCTTCGCAATCGGTACATTTTTCTTGAATAGCTTCATCATCTGAAGCTAATTGTACAACAGGAGTAATGCTATCTGCTAAAGGTTTCTCCTGAATTTCTTCTGTTTCCTCCTTTTGCTGTACCTCTTCAAAAGGCGATTTTTGAATGGGTGTTGCTTTACTAGGGAAAAAGGATTCTCCTCCAAAAACACTCTTTTTATTTTCTGTTTTTGAAACCACTTTATCGGCCATTGCATCGGCCTCTACTTCATATTTATCTTGTGGTTTTCCAATAGACAGCTTTGCCTGAACACCAAAAAATGGAGTTGCTCCCTTTTGCTGAACGGCAGCATTGGGAGCACTATTTTGGGTGTTATTTTTAGCAAATGCGCGCATGTTATAGACCTATAAAGAGTACTGCTTTGCTTACGATAAGTTTAATGACACTGTTTTTTAAATGGCCCAATTTTATTTTTGAAATCCCTGCTTTATGAAGTGTTTTCATAATAACGAGGTCTTTTTGACTCATTAATAAAAGTTCATATTCTTCCTTCGTGATGACCCCATTTGCCAGTAATAATGTCCATCTTTTCAATTTTTCCTTCGATTCTTCCAAAAAAGTGGCAATATCCTCTTTTGTATTTTTGCCTTCGGGTCCTATTTTTTCTTTTACAAGGTTGAGAATGTCTGTTTTAAGTTCTTTAAAAAGGTTTTCAAAATCCATGGCAGTTTGTATTTAGTTTAGAGTTGAAGTAAGTATTTGCAAGAGAGCGCTTTTAGATTTTTCATCTTTTTTGGATTCATAATCAATCATTAAATCGAATAATTTGAGAATTTCTGGAGAAAATTCTTCTACAAAAGCAGGACTCATAGTCCCTTGTTGTTCCCAAGTTTTAAGGAAACTTTGTAAGGCAGAATTTTCAGAATTTAAAAGACCCCACATTTGTTGCATTATTTGATTTTTGTCCTTTGTTTTTTCATAAATATGCATCTTTTGTAACTGAAATTGCAGGTTGTTTACAGCAGGTTCATTAGCTACAAATGGAGTTGTAGCCTTTTGGATTAGGCCTTCTGTCATTACTTTGGTCATTACAGTCTCGGTAAGTGTGTAATGATCATAATAACTAACACATGAAACAATAAATAGACTAAAAAAGAAGGTGTAAATTTTAAGTTTTGTTTTCATTTCTAATTCCTTTTGTTAAAATTCCAATTGCCCCGTTCCATGGCATTTAAAATACCAATAGAGATAGCGTTACTAGCATCTTTGGAACTATACCTAGTTTCGAGTTCTTTTATAATGTATTGCTTCATTTCTTCTGCCTTTTGAGGAGTTAGAATAGATAGAATCCTTTTCCAGTATCTATGTATTTCTGAAGAAATGGGTATTGGGACTGAATATTCACCGTTGGAAAAGCGGTGGTTAATTGCTATTTCTTCGGCATTTACTAAAATTTCTTCAACTAAATACGTGCTTAATTCAATTGGGTTGGTTTCTGTAGACCCTTGTTGAACATCACTCTTATCTACTGTAGGCATCCCAGAAATAGTTAAATGTCTCTTTTCATGACTGAGTAAGGTTATAACCCTAAGCAGGGCGTCCAAATCCTTATTGTTAAGCACTTTATTGGCATCTTCTTTAAAAGACTTTAGCCCACCTATTTCATTATCATCTTTGCTTGAATAACCACTAAATCCATTTCCACCAGCGCCAGAAAGTTGTGGAATATTGATTTTGTCGCAAGCAACAAATTTAGTTTTGTTGATTGAAAACACTCCTTCGTTAGTAAAAACCACTTCGACGGTTTGTTTCTTTGCTGCTTTATCGTCATTAGATAAGGAGCTATTATCAATAATTTCGATGGCTTTAGATTTTAGTTGCCTTATGATAACAGAAATATCTTCTTTTCCTTCGCAGGTTTCTGGAGTTGTATTGTTTGTATTGGGAGTTTTTTGCACTTTTTTTACCAAATTTCCAGATTGCTGTATGGTATGAGTTAATTCGTGAGCCAAGAGGTGTTTCCCATGGGGAGAACTTGGGTCGTATTTGCCTTCGTTAAAATAAATATCATTTCCAGTGGTAAAGGCTTGCGCTCCTAACTCTTTAGCAGTCTCTTGTGCTTTGGAGTCCGTATGGATGGTAACATTACTAAAATCGGCACCAAAGCCTTTTTCCATTTCGTGGCGAGTAGTTTTATCCATTTTCATTCCCTGTCCTTTGGTGTTTTTTATAATGGATTCCGCCTTGGGAGTTGCTCTCTTTCCATTCCCTTTTTTTTGAACAGGCTCTTCCTCTTCTTTAGCTTTGGGTTGTGCCATTTCCTCTTCCTCTTCTTTTTGCACAGCCTGCTCCTCTTCTTCAGGTTTTGTTTGAGCTTCTTCCTCTTCCCCTTTTTGTTGAAGGGTTTCTTCTTCCTCTTCGCCTTTTTGCTGAACAGTTTCTTCCTCTTCTTTAGGAGCCTTTTGAACCGGTTCTTCTTCGGTTGGCATTTCTTTTTTCTGAAGCGTTGAAATGGATTGGGATATGGGCTTTTCTTGTAATTGCTCTTCCTCGCCAGCTTTTTTCTGAATCGAAGTTCCTTCAGAAGTCGCATTCACTACTTTATCGGCCACAGAATCGGCTTCTTTTTCATACCCATCATCTGCTTTACCTATAGCCAATTTTGTTTGTACGGAAGGGAAAAAAGGACCCTGCCCTTCATTACTGCGAGCATTTGATGCTTTCTTTTTCTTTTTTAATCTTTTCATTTGTATAAAATATTTGATAAAGTAGAAATTGGAATTTCCGAGGTATTTATCTTAGGTGGGTTTAAAAAAATCGTTAGCAACCATTTCATAATTAGTATTTTACCATTCCACAAATAGTATTTTTTTCTTCCAAGGTATTTTTACTAAATGGAAATTCCATGGGAGCGAATCCATGAGAATATCCTGTGTTTTTCTTTGTATATACAAGGAATCTCTTTCGTTTGTGGTCTTTAATTTTCCTTCTCGTAAAAGAAATTCGTTTCTAAGAACGTCTGTATTTTTTGTTTTTAAGCCCTCCCAATGAGTCATCATGGCTAGTAAAAGTTCTTCACAAGCTTCCTTTTGAAAGGCAGTAAGCTTGATAAACCTTTTAATAGGTTGTTGTAGGGGAATATTACATAAGTATTTTTCGAAAAGGAGAAGATGTTCCTGAGGTTGTTCTTCTTTGCAAGCTAGATAGTGGAGCAAATGAACCGCTGCATCTATTTTTTCGGGTTTTATTTTTCCATCCAGGAGGAAATCCAATTTTTCAAAAAAGTGTTTTATGAAGGGATGGATAAGTATTAATCCAGCATTTTTTACAATAATCCCTTGCTCCAAAATGGCATCCTCTTTAGGGTCAAAATCAGGTCCTATTTGAAGCGTTTTTTCTTCGCTTTTTGGAAGGGTAATGGATTCTGAAAAAGGGTCCATAAAAGACTCTTTTTCTATACAGAAAAGACCTTTTTTTGCAACTAATTTTGGAGCGAGTTCTTCATATAATTTTATTGCATTATTAAGGCTGTTGTTTAAAGAGATGGGATCGTTTTTAGTACTATTTTTTAATGCTTTTAATTGAATAGGAATGCCAAGAATTTTGTTGCAAAAAAGAAGCAATTCTAATAGCTTTTTAAACTCTTTTTTGTGAAGCGATTTGCTTCTTTTTTTAGAAGTATTTTTGGTGAAAATAGGTTTCAGTAATTTTGTGAAGGAATCTAAAAATTCCTCTGGGTGGTATACTTGTTTGCGTTTAAAAATTAAGTGAAAAAAATCAATTTTAAACCTTTCATTTTTTAGTAAACTTGGAATTATTCCAAGTTGTTTTAAGATTGTTTTGTCAATAGCAACTATTTTAAAGTATAATGCAATAATAATTTGTATATCAAATTGATACAGTAATCTATTTAAATGTATAGATGAATTTATAATTGATTTTGCATCCACCCTATCAAGCTCATTAATAGTATTAGGAGTAAAAAGATTACGCTCATCAAACCACCAGGGATATTGTCCGTTTTTTAGAAAAAAAAGAAAGGCCTCTAACGCTCTATGTTGGGTATTTATTTGCGAATTTCGGCGGGTTTCAATAGCTGTTTTTGAAGTTTCTTTTTTTGAAATTTCTTTTTGAATTTGGTGTATTATTTTGGGAGTAATATCTTCTAATTTTTCTTCTCTATTTAAATCTATAGTTAGTTCTATATTTTCAAATCTTTGCAGGTCATTTTTGGAATACTTTTCAGAAAATAAGCGATCTAAAATGGGGTATATTTTTTCTTTAAGAAAGAGGTCCAAATCGTCTTTTAATTGCAGTGCGATTGCCATAGAATTTGTGTTTACTTCTACCGTTAATTTTTTTATTAAATTTTTTTCTGCAATCACTTGTTTTTTAATTTATTTTTTGTACTTTTATAAAACGATTCAGAGATGAATTACTGGGTTGTAAGTTCATTGTAGTTTTTGGTCTTTTAGTAGTAGTTTTCAGTTTGCGATTTACGCTTAACAGTTTGCTTTCTTCTTTTAGTTCATTTGCTTTAGTGTTTAGACCCATAAGGGTATCATTCGGAATGTACAATTTAACCGACTGATACCCTTTCTCATTTGTAAGCCTTTCCTTATTTACTATCCCAGTTCTCATAATGTAATAGCATTTTCCCCGGTTGGGATTCCAAAATAAAAATCTATTTGTGTTTTGAAATTTTCAATCACAGCATCAAAAGCAGCTGTATAATCTGTATTTGTGATATAAATTGAAAGTTTAGAAACTCCTGTACGGTTATGTAGGTATTCTCTTAGCTTTATAAACAACACAATATCATCGTGGGTATTATTACTATTATCACGGTAGAAATTAAGCATGGTATCGTCTACCCATGTTCCATTAACCCAGTCCCCATCTAGTCTAAGTGTAATATTGGATACAATAAGCCTTAATTGTGTTTCGGCTTGATTAATAATTGTTTGTATGCTGTTGGGCAATTCTTCGCGACTGGTTATAAATCTTGGCGTGTCTGCTTGAGTATAAATAAAATGATTTTGCAGGCGATCTCTTAAGGTAGTCCATTTTCTCCATTTTTCATCGTATTTACCATAATCATCATCTTTGTTTACAGGGGCTAATTGTGCTTGTAGTTTTTCATAAAAAGAAGGATTGTATCCTTTTAAGTCCCTACAACGCATCGCATCGGGTCGGAATATTTTATTGTTTCTAAACATTCCGTTGTTGCTATAGGTGTAAATAGCATTGTTATTTGCCAATGAAACCTCCCGTAATCGTAAGGTAAAAGTATCTTCTTTGGCACGAGTGATAACAAACCTTTTCTGACTTTCATTAAAATCGAAAACCAATCCTTTATTAAAACGGTTATTTAATGCTTCGGTAACGGCATGCACTCTTCGTAGAAATATTTGCCCCAATGGAATACGAAGGGTAGTGGTTCCGCTAATTAATTTTTCGCCATTAATACTATATTCAATTACTTGAAGCACATAATCGTCTGGCATGGGTTTGTTGTTACTTTGCGTTCCCTTAAGGCTGCGCGAAAGGTTGTTCATGTATTTTAAAGAACTAATCCATGGATAGGTACACTCCATAAGAGAGCAACATCCCCCTTCACTGGCTTCTGCTGGAATTTTATAGCTCACACAATAATCTGCTTTAACCGCATCGTTTTCTGAAATTAAAATAAAGGTTCCACCTTGGAAAACTCCCGCTTTGTGTATAATAGAAGGATGCTTTTTTACAAAAGCAGTAAAGGCCTCTTTTTCAGTAGTTAAATCGAAATGAATACAATCGAAATCCAATCCGTTTTCTACTTTTAATGTATTTATAGTGTCTTTGGTAGCCAATCCTGCTTGATTAAAATGCCCTTCAATTCGATAGAAATCATGGCAATCCAAACTCACTTTTAAGGGATTCTTTGGCCAACCCGAAGCTAATAATGCTGTATGGTAACTTAAATTATACTCTTGTTTATAGTTTTCGGTTTTCTGAAAACTCCAAGATTTTAAAAGAGTTGTGTCTAGATTATAATACACCGGGATAGCCTTATCTCCAAGACCGCCACACGATTTTGAGGGTGTAATTTTTATGGGTCCTTCATTTCCCAAAAAGAAATTGTCTAATAAAATGGTAACTCTTCGCACCAAGCTTTTTGCTTTTTTAATATAGAGTTCATATTCGGTATTGGTAGGCGAGGGGTACCATTGGTGGTGTAATTCGGGATATTCATTTTGAGAAGGAAATAAGCAACCCAATAATAAATGCTTCGGAAAGGCTTCAATATTTGGGCAACATTCGGTTTTTAATTTTAGTAATAAAGCAAGTATTTCATTATAACTATCGCTGATATCTTTTGTTAAATCATAACGATACTGAACCATTTCATTAGAAGCAAAATCATCTAAATTTTCTATCTGATTTAGCACTGTATTTTGAGTGCCATTATGTATAGAGAGTATTTCTGAAAAATTATTAAATAAACTGGAATAGGCCTCATGTAAGGATGCTTTTGCAGTAGTAATAGCCGTTTTGAAAGCCGTTGCCATAACAGCATAATTTTTGCTATTGTTACTACTTCCCAAATCGGTATTCAACACTACTTTTGGAACGGCTGTTTCGGGAAGTTGGGTAATGGCTTCAAACACATCGTGTTTGGTGAAAATGGGATCTTTTGCATTAATAACATCTTCTACATCTTCCTTGGAAGCTAATAATACTTTTATATTTTGAACATTTTCTTGTCCTTGATTGTCACAATTTGAAGAAGTGCAAATACTGGGTTCTTTTTGGTAGGTTTCTAAATATAGAATTACCACTTTGTCGCTTAGATCAAAATCTGAAAGAGAGTCGTGTTCTTCTTCATTAACCAATTCTGTAGGAATAAGCTCTACTAAATCGATCACCGAATTAGGTGCTGTTCTAAAGTGAGCATACTTTGCCTTAGCATCGGTAAATGTTTTGTAATGTGAATAGGTTACAGATTCAATACTAATATTTTTGGAATCTTTGGTCGATTTTGTAGAGGGTTCTTCTACATCTTTTTGAAGTTTTAACAAATCACCATCGGTGGTTATGCCACAACCTTGTGTGATAGAAAGGGTTGTGCCTTCCACATCGACCGTCACTTTAAATCCGCAAACCCATCCCACACCAGAGAGGCAAACACGGGTCAATCGATCTTGTTCATTAAAGTACTCGATAAATTCGTTTAATTGATGAGAGGTAAGTACTTGGTCATCCACAAAGGAGTTGTACTGTGGGGTGATTTCGAATAATTTGCTTTCCATAATCGTAGTCTTTAAATGATTCCTAGGTTGGTTCTCCCTAGAATAATGTTTTGTTGTTCTTCGTCATTATCACAATCGTGCAGTCGCCCTTGGGTATAAATAGTATGCAGGGTACTTATTATGGTATTGAGACGCATCAATTTGGCTTTGTGCTGTTTTTGTCCGTTGTTGGTTTTAGAAAGTAACCAATCGTGATAGGCCTCTTCCATTTCAACCATTTCGTTTTCCTCGCCAGGCTCCATTTCGTAACTTTTTGGCCATCCTATCCAACATATTTTTGCCATAATATGTGATGGCAATTCTTTCTGAAGCAAATCTTCCATAAACTTTCTAAAGTCTACATTGCTATACCGTTCTGTCCATCCAGGGAGTACAATGGAAACCCTAAAAGAATAAGGGTCAACACCTTCACAACTTTCACAATTATCTTCGCAAATAGGGAGGAAGTAGTCTTTGTTAATGGTGTCCTTTGTAACATCTGGACGCAATAAAATATGCTCTACCACATACATCCCCTCATTGGGTTGTAATTGGTTCATGAATGCTACTACTAGGGCTATGGCATTTTCAGCATTTTGTTGTGTATTGTAGAAGGCAATTCTTCGTGCAATTACGTGGCGTTCGTCATTTGGGTCTGGAAAATTGGGATTGGTTAAATTGAAATAAAATTTCCCAGAAACCGATGTTTTTATTTCGTAATTTTCAACAAAACGGCCGTAGTTTTTGACATCAAAAATTTCTTTGTAAAGTGCCGCCAACGAATGATAATGTTTACTTCCTGAACCTAAAATAGTATTAGAAGCATCTTTAAATCGAAAACGATATTCAATGTATCCATCGGTATCCACTTCTTCGTAGATTTCTAATGGATCGTCACTAAAATTTCTTCGCAAATAATTGGGGTTACCACTGAGTAGTGCGATTCTTTTTTGAAACGCAGAAACATTGTTGGTATCCCATAAATCTTGAGGTAATTGCTTATAATAGTTAAAACTTAAGCCTCTTTCGCATCCAATAATTCCGTATTCTTTAAGGAATCGTTCTTTGGTTTTAATCACCGCTTGGTCTGTGAACGAGCCGTATAATTGTTTCATTAAAAAGGCATATTCGCTAAAATTTTCAGCAAAACGGGCTAATAAATGATCGAGGATTTGATTCCTTCTTACAAGGGTGTCATCCAAATCGGAAAGCAACAAATTGGTAATCGCATCATTGGTGGTGTAATTTGCAGAAACCAATTCGGGTAAATCTTTTACATCCTCCACTAATTGGGTAAAATAACTTTGCGAAAGTTCACCATTAATAGCAAACAATTCTTTTACCTTTTGAAGCTGTGCAAAATAGGTGGCCAAAATCTGGTCGAAGAACAATAAGTATCCTTTGAGCTGTTTTGCTTTAGCTTTATCTGCCACAGGTGCCGAAGGTCTCACCCCAATGGGACCTACCCCATATACTTCGGGAAAATCGTTTTGGATGGTGGTAAAATTCCCAACCGTTTGGCCGCCAGCATTGGGCAATTGTAGTTGTTTGCTTTCGGCAGCAAGGGCAGCTGCTTCGGCTGCTTCGGCAGCACTAAATTCTTGAAGGTATTCCTCCACTTTTTCGGCATTGATATTTAAAGGGAGAAACCCTTTATAATAACTAAACGCACTTTTATGGCAACGAGTGGGTTTTTTCCCTTGGGGAACACAGATGTTCCAAGTTGTTGTGCCATCGCTGGTACCATCGCAGTGATCTATGGTAATATCACGAATGACATCCACGCCTTCAATTTTTTGAATGATATCGATTAAATCACTTAACCGGATTTCTTTTTTTAGCTCGGTAGCCTTTAATTCTTCTGTATCGATAAACCCATGACTTAAAAGTGGTCCGTTAAAAACTTTATCGGTGGTATAGCCTTTTTCTAACATTTCTTTTAATGAATAGAAGCGCAGATTGGGCGATAAATAATCGTCTATGGCTTTTAAAACAAGAGCATGGACATATTCGTCATCGGCTTCTGGAAGTAATTCAATTTGAGCACAAACTTTAACCGGATGTTCGGCTACTTCTTCAATATGAATGATGTCTTCGCAAAGGTTTCTATGAGCGTGATACGTGGCTCTAACGGTTTCTTTTATCGCCTTTATTTTTTGAGCCACTTTGGCTGGGGTATCGAATTCTTCTTTATCCAGTGCGTCAATTTCAATAAGCACATCGTATAACCCATTCAGGATAAACGATTTTTGTTTGTTAACCGGAACTTCAAAAGGTTGAAAACCCATTTCAAAATCTTTGCAGTTGGCATAGACGGTTTTTTGGTGTTTTTTTAACCATGCATTTTTAACGCCATCGATATCAATAAATAATTTTCGATAATCTAAAGGCGTAATGGGTTTTATGGGGAGTGCTTGTTCTGCCGTTAGAAATTGTTCTTTTAAGTAATTAGCATTATTTTCTTCATTTAAAAGAACTTCTACAGGAAGGTTAATTCGGTTTCCTAAATCGGTTAGTGCATAGCTCAACACTTCCAAAATAGTAATTCCAGGGTCGTGAGAGTTGTAATCACTCCAAAGACTGCTTCCTAACGATTCGATGTACTCAATGCCTTTCTTTTTTAAGAAATTGAAGTCCAAATCATCCAGAGTCGATGTGTTTTTTGGTATGGTTTTATGTTTACTTAAGGTAGGCATACCGTTGGGGTTTTTGTGGTTGGGGTACTACATTTAGATTGTATTGCTGTAACAACATGTTTTTTTGCCGAAACCAAAATGGCTTTTGGGCTACTAGGGATGACATTTACTTTTTCTTGGTATGCTGAAGAACTGTTTTTACGGTGTTTCACGATCACATCCTCCAGAAAATCCACATACTCTAATTGTTCTAGAAACTGAATTATTTTGCTTCGGTGAAAAGTAATGCCAAAGTTGATGCTGTTGGTTTCCTCAAACGCCCAAGGGGAAAGGTATTTTTTTATAGCTTCTTCCAGTTGACTGGTATAATAGTTTTCATCATAGCCTTTATGGAACTTAACACCACAAGTAATTTCAATTTCTTCATAATCGGGGTTAATGATTTCGGCTGTAACAAAAAAAGTATTTAACTGGTTTATATACTCTTGAATTTCATTTCGCTTGGCAGTACTTAATCGCGGCTGGTAAATATCAAAAGCATTGTTGTTTACAATATCTGGAATCACCACCAAGTTTACCTTTCCTGGGGCATGATAGTTTTCACCTTGGGTATGGTTTAAGCATTTTACTTTATATACCTCTTTGAATTTTTGTAAAATAAGATGTTCATAATCCCATTGGTTTATAGCTCTGTCTCGATGGCGAATACGTTCACTTACCCTTTTGTAATAACTTTCATTACTTTCTTTAGGAGTTCCACCAAAGGAAGTATACGGTTGTGAAACCTTTTTAATAAGTGCGTCGCGTTCAGTGAGTTTGCTAATTGTATTGGCAGGTAGCCCATTAACCAAATGAGAGAGGTCATTTTCCTGATTTAAAAAGGTAGCTGTACTTACTTGGGCATGAACATTTAGTACTTCGCAAAAGGCATCAAAATTTTTATTGGTTTTGGCTCGTAACCAAACATAGCCCGAAGGAAGCAGGGTGTTATGGCTAGTGGCCTCCTTCGGGATGGTTACGGTCACAAGACCGGTTTTTAGGAAATTATGGGTTGTGTTTCCTAATAAATGATTGCTATCAAGATCGAACCATGAATTTTCTGAAAGTACCGCCCATTCTATTTTTTCAGGGAAAATATAGGCTTCGGCTAAAGGGTTTTCGGTACCTTCTAGCAATTGAAATAATATAGTTACCTGCTGAAGCGCTTCGGCATCTTCCAAACCAATGTATAATTCACCTCCTTTACAATAAGTAGGGACCAGGGTTTCCTCCGTTTCTGCATATCCAAAGGGATGTAAATGGAATAACTGAATGGCTTCTATGTGGGAAGTTTGGATGCCTTCTTTTATATTTCGTTCTTGGGAAGCAGTATAACTTAATTCAATCGATTCAATTAATGGAGTATAAGGTTCGTTGGGTAATAAAGTATCCTCTTCGTTCATTAATGCCAGAGCGTATACTTTGGGATACAGGCTATGCAAAAAGGATTTGTTTAAGGATAGTTTTAATGGGCCGTTTTCCCCCGTTTTATAATTGGCATTGTTTGCCGAAAGATGGGTTTCGAAAAGAACACCGTTCTTTTGAAACAAGGTAAAATTAGAATTAACAGTTTTTACAACTTCTTCATCTTTTAGGGTGATGTTTACTGTAAAATAATCGTCGCCTGTAACGTAAACATTATTAGCCCCCGATTTTAAAGCTGTTGCTGGAATAGCCCCCGAAGGCTTACTATACACCTTTGTGGTTGGGTTATAGGTATGATATAGTGTTTGATAATATAACTGGGGAGAAAGATTGAAATTATTGTCATCTCTTGTGTAGGCAGCATAATGGTCTTTAAAGCTATTGGGGGTGTTTAACCAAACGGCATCCAGCTTTACATTACTCCATTTTTTCTGAAACAATTCTTCATAGTCTACATAAAAGGAAGACCGTTCCAGCGGTTGCGTTCCGAAAGGGAAAAAGGGTTTGTTGGATGTTAATGCTCCCACATCATTTTTTAAAGAAAGAGAGGTAACACCCTCCACTTTAACATCTATTTTTACAATTTCCAGGGTATTTTCCAATAAGGCTGTGTAACATTGATAACCAGCTTCATAGGTAGGAGTTTCGGTTTTAATCTGAAAGAGGAATAAGGGTTCGGAAGTAGGGTAATTCCCTTCATGAATTTTCTTATTGTAGGGAACAATCGCATCTTCTGTTTTGTCAATTTCTATGGAAAGTGTCAGTTTTTTTCCTGAAACAGCACTTGTAAATCCACTTTCAATATTTAATGAAGCATAAAAAGGGCCTAACCAAGCTTTTTCTCCCGTGGCATAAATTTCGATGCATGGTAAAGTTTGAGCAAGGTTAAAAGAGGAAATATTTTTTTTGAAGGTATATTCTAATTTTACCAATCTTCGTCCTTCCTTTAACGCAAGAGTTGGAGCCGCAATAGCAAAACCCAGAGTAGCCGTAGGAAGTGTTATTTCAGCATCATGATGACTAGGAAACCCAAATGGCAACCAAGTATCTCCTTCTTCCAGCGGTTCTTCTAGTCCGTCTTTGGTATTAATAGCTGGAGCGGCATAAATTCCATGAGTTTCTTCAGGGTTAAGTGGGTTCTTTTTTCGATGATGATAGATACTTTTAAGCGAAGCTATTTTTGCTTTATTGAATACACGTTCTTCGTTTAAAGCGTATTGCATTTTTTTTCCGCTGGCATCTTTTCCAGCATCTACTACTGTTCCTTCATCAACAAAGGCTTTTTCAGCATTTTTGGCCAATTCAAAAAGAATATGTACCTGATCTTCCACAGCGGCTTGTTTGTCTATTTGAAGAATTTTTTCGTAATAGAAATCTAAGTGTCTCTTAGTAATACCATTGATTCTCTTTTTTGTGATTTCCAACAGTTTCAGAAATGCTACAAACAAGGTAAGATGAGGAGTGAGATGGTTGTTTTTTTCTATTTCAGAAACAAAAGCAGCAATGTTTTCTTTTTCGACAAAAAAGGATTCCCAATCTCCAGAGGGAATGGTGTCACTAGTAGTATTAAAGTAGTTTACTTCTTTAGCAAAATTGAAGGCAAACGCCATCCACTCGGCGATCGAAAAATCATTCAGATTAAAATTGGATGGCAATAGTGCCTTTTTCAATCGTTGCGACTGTTCGGTGCCCGAGTGAAGGGTTAAAAAGCTATGATCGCATTTCTTTGCCATAATTTATAATTCGGTGCCTTCTTTTTTATAAAATGGAAAAACCATATTTCCTCTGGAATTGGTAATCCTAACGATATATTCAATTTCAATTTGAATAATTCCAGCCATTTCTTCTGAATCGTCTAAGGTTATTTTTTTTGCATCTATCCTAGGTTCGTGATAGAGGATAGCTGTTTTTATTAGGTCTTTGATATATGTTTTAAGCGTAATATCCAATGGCTGAAAGAGAAGTTCTTCCAGATTACAACCATAATTAGGCACCATAATACGTTCTCCCAACCTTGTAGAAAGTAGGATGTGCAAACTTTTGTTGATGTCCTCTACATTGGCCGTAGTCACCAACGCTCCCATTTTCTTATCAAAATGAGGAGGGAAACTCCAACCTTCGCCTAAAAAATCAAATTCTTCGTACATTTTTTATCCTATTAAAACGGTAAATTCTCCTAATACAATGGTGCCTCCATGAGCCGTGCTGTCTCCTAGTCGTGCTGCGGGCATTCCTCCAATTAATACAGAGGATGATCCCATAATAATACTGTCTGGTGGTCCGGTACAAGTTGCCATATCACCTACCCGCGCTGCAGGCATTCCACCAATAAGAACGGTGGGTTCTCCTGCGGGTAAAATAGGTCCCCCCACGTGGGGAACCCCTCCTGGGTTTACCATTGGGCAAACATGCATATCGTTAATTCGTGCGGCAGGTGCTCCCATAGTTTAGTTGATTTGTACCAATGATCCTTTTACTACCGCCACAGCACTTGTGGAAACTTCCGCTCCAGCGCTACCTTCGGCTTTAAATTGGGCATTGGCTTTTATGTTTACATTGGTTCCTTCCAAATTGAGATCTCCCGTGGCTTTAATACTAAAATCACCCGTGGTTTCTAACACAACACCACTGCTGTCTAGGGTAAACACATTGGAGTTTTCATCTTCAATCACAATAGTCCCTGCATCTTCATCTAAAGTGATTTTCTTTCCTGCAGGGGTTTCAATGGCAATGGATTTTTTTTCGTCATTGAACAAGATTTTCATTTCACTACGGGTAAAAAATCCTTTTTCGTGATTATCGTCGCTTGCTACAATGGGTGCCGGTTTGGCACTACTATGAAGCATTCCGAGAACGACAGCATGGTTGGGATCATCATTAATAAAGCCTATGATAACCTCATCTCCAATTTCAGGACGGAAATACGCTCCACGGTTTTCACCTGCATCCAGTGAAGCTACTCTTGCCCAAATTCCTTGCTCTTCATTATTTACAATGGGCAGTTTTACTAAAATTCGTTCTTCCCCATTGGGATCTTCCTCTAATTGTGAAACCACACCAATTTGCAGTCCATTAACGGCTGGAAGCAATCCCGCAGCAGGTTGAGGATTTATGTCATACGTTTCGCTAAACCATTCTGGATTTAAGCCAAATTGAGCATCAATAGTCCAATTACCATCGGTTATTTGATGGTGAACACCGCTTATAAATACCTTACCGTTAAAACGATCCCCGACGCCTTCCAACTTGATAAGGGTTCCTGGTTTTACAGGAGCAATTCCTTGAAATTTAATAGTACCCCGAGTTTTTGCCATTTGCTGAAAGAGGGCTTTGGCATTGCTCCAGCTTTGCAGCAATGTGGAATTGGTATTGGCACCATGTTTTAGTTCTAAATTTTCTAAACCAATAATTTCTGAAAGCGTAGAAGCATCCAAATTTCCGTTGAGTGAGACTCCTGGATCGGTAGCTTCGGTTTCTACCAATTCTTGATCGGCAGGATTCCAACTATAGGAAGTAATGGTCGAAAATTGATTGCGAGCATCTATTTCGGCATCGAAACTTAACAAGGAAGCGCCAAACGTAACGGTTTCCACTTCTTCTTGTGTAAAGTTGGGTTTTGAAATAGTAATTTTTCCATCGTCTACGGTAGCTATTTTGCCATTGGCTTGGGCGCGAGTTAACATAAAATCCCAGTCGGAAGCATTAAATTGAACCAATTCTGGATGCGTATAGTTGGTACTTTCTACTTCATTTTCGAGGCGGTATTTTGCGATTATTTCTTCGGCAATTTCGGCATCGGTGCTTTCGTAATAGTAAGCACTTTTTCTACCTACGGTCATTTTTACCGATTTATCCCTGCATTCTACCACCAGTACGGAAGCATTTTCTCGTATTTTAAGCGAATGTTTAATAATGATTCCTTTAAAAATAGTTTCCTCGTCATTGTGATAGCCTGCTTTTATTTCAATTTCCTTTCCGGGAAGTAGCAAGTCTTCATTACTCAATTTAAAATCTTGTTGCGAAGCTTCGCCATCAAAAAAGACGAGTTGCGCAAAAGGAATTCGGTTTACCTCTTTTTCTACGGTAATGTTTTTTACTTGATATACAGCCGAAAGCGCTTCTCCCTCCACCAATACAGTAAAAGTGGCAAGATCTGCACTTTGAGGGGTTTGTATGGTTCGGCTATTGTTCATTTTAAGATACTTTTTCGATAGGAGGAAACATAATTTTTTGCCCTACTTCCAATTTTCTAAACTGGCTTAAATTATTCGCTTTAGCTACCTCCAAATAATATTTGGAATCGCCATAAATTTTGAAAGCCATTAAAGGGAGTGTATCGCCCTGATTTACAACTCTAATGTGGGTTAAATCGGGAGAGTTATTATTTTCCTTAGCAACCCTTAAATCGTCTTCTACAGAGCCTTTAAACTTCGTTTTTGCTACCGCTCGTAAAGGTGTTCCATCACTTCCAAAGAGTTTAAACTCTATGGACATTTCCAGTAAGGTTCCCTTAAAAAGAAGAGTTCCCCAACCAATCATCACATAATTGGGTTTATGCTCATCGCCGCTATAATCAAAAACAATTTTTTTGAACTTTTCAAGATCATCAATAATCCCATCTCCAGAGGCATTGTCCTGACCTTTAATAACACCTGTTCTATCAAAAAGGAAATCGAGTTCAAAATCTTCTGGTGGTGTGCGCACAAATTTGGGCATCGTCGCGCTCGTACCTTGTCCTTGGGCTTCGGTGTATTCCACTTTATACTTAAAAGTGTATTTTTCAGGATTTAAGAGAGTAGAAAATTCTCCATCGCCTACCTTTTGGGTAAACTTTTCGTCTTTGTATCCTGTAACTTTCAGTTTTTTAAGTTCTCCAGTACTCATTATCGTTCTTTTTTACGACGTTCTATTTGAGCCATTTGCTCCAAGCACATTTCTATCACATTGGCTTCTTTGCCTCCCGATTGTTTATCTTGAGAGGCATTTGTTTGCCCCGCATCGTTCACATTAATTTTTATATGTAACTCTTTAATTTCGATAGGCATATTATACGAGTGTAAAGTAGTTATAGGCTAATTCTATAGTCTCGATGGCTATTTTATTTTCTTCGGCATTGAGGTCACTTACATTCCATTTTACAGGATAGGCGTGTACCACATTCCATGTTACCAGAGGTTCATGTTCTTCATTAAAGCAATTTCACGAGTAGATTGCAGGTTGAAGTGAAAACTTAAATAACGTCAACACCAATCGATTAGTTTGAATCTGAAACCATCCCCGCTTGAGAACCAAGTTGGGAAATTTAGTTCTTACCGAAAATTATGCTTAAGCCTATTTTCCCCGCCTTCGACCAATTCTTCGGTTTCAATATCTACGGAAAGCCTACTACCGATTGAAATTGCACATCGGAATCTTGTGAGAAATCCGTTAAATTCAACCTTAAAATGAAAACTTACGGATATTGAGTTGCCATTAATCTAGGTTTTGAATAGTGAGACAACTGGTATTGCTACTTCCATAGATTCTATAGCAGTTTCATTAGCTGTCGCCTTTCAAATCGGTAGATTGTACCTTAGTGGGAACGCATTTTTTACTTTCCAAACGACCACAGGCTCGTGTTCTTCGTTGAACATTTTAATGGTAATATCACGACACTCAATAGTGTTGAGTTTAACAGTGTTCCACCATTTGTAATACTCGTTGTCGTTTTTAAAAGTGCCACGCTTCCAAAGTAATATTGCTAAATTTTTGTCATCCCGAGCATTTTTATTTTGCTGTATTCTGGGCTTGCACCTTGACAGTACTCGATCAATTCGGTTTCTACATCCAGTCCGAAACTTCGGTAAAACCTATGTTGTTCCTCCCCAGTCTACCGAAAGTGAAACTTTACTAATGGATATGTTTCGGCCATTGTTTTTAAATATTTATTGATTATTGTATAATGTCTAAAAATCTAAAATCTAAAATCTAAATCTTCAATCCTAAAGCTTCCTGCATTTTGTGAAAACTTCAGAATAATAAATTCTGCAGGGCGTACTACAGCCGATTCCAATTTCAACATTCATTCTTCCTTCCAGAATGTCTAAAGCGGTCATAGTTTCGCCTAACCCTACACGTACAAAGAAGGCTTGTTCTGGCTTAGCTCCAGCCAAAGCTCCTGCTCGCCATTGTAGCGTTAAGAAATTTTCAATCATAGCGCGTACTTTTACCCAAGTATTTTTATCGTTGGGTTCAAAGACAAACTGTTCGGTTGCTTTTTTAATGGATTCTTCAGCCATATTGAAAAAGCGGCGTACTGGCACATAGCGCCATTCGTTATCGTTTCCTGCCAGCGTTCTTGCTCCCCAAACCAAAATTCCTTTACCGGCAAACGAACGGATGGCATTAATGGATTTTCCAGAGGTGTGTATATTTAAATCTTCTTGTTGCTCGTGTGTAATATTAATGGTTGTAGCCATACAACTATTAACCGATTCATTAGCGGGAGCTTTCCAAACCCCTCGATTACTATCTACTCGCGCACAAATTCCTGCTATAGCGGGAGAAGGAGTAAGGGTCACTGTTTTCTTTTCAATTTCAAGTTTTAATTGATTGTACACGACCAAATCGAAGGCAGGATCTGTACTGTCTGCTAATAAATCTAAGGTAGCCGTGTCAAATGTTCCAGCAACGGTAGTAGGTGTTTCATCGGTAACATCGTGGGAAATCACAATAGCAGACTCATTGTAAAAGTAGTTATACACTGTTTTTAAATAAGGGTGATATGCGGCTCCATATTTTAAAAGATCGGTACCATTACCTAAGGTAGCACTGGCTCGTAAAGTAGCACTATCGTTATTATACATATCGATTAATGTAAAGCGATCGCCCAATTTTTGACTTTGGGTAAGGGCTCTATTCATAAGAGTGTAGTAATTTGCTGCGGTTCCTATTCCTTTGGCATCTGGAAATACAAATAGAGTTGGTTCATCATAGGCTTCTACTGCATTTAAGCCGGTGGTGAGTTCGGTAAGGCTTACGGTTCCTGCACCCGTAACAAAATCATTTACTGAAACGACATAGCAAGGACCACCGCCATTGTCAAAATACATACGCATGGCATAATGCATGACGTACGGACTGGTAGCTCCTACCGTAACGGTGATGTTTCTGTTTAAAACCACAGTAGGCGCTGCACTGTTAATGGTATCGTCGATAGTTACTGTAATATTGGATTCGTTTTCCGATTTTCCAAAGTAGGATTCATACTCCAAAAGGGAAGTAATTCGGGTGGGGATGTTGGTTAGACTTTCCCCATTTTTTTCTGCTTTTTCGGTATATCCAATAAATGCCGGAATAGCGGTTTCTACTTGCGCCACCGAGGGAGGAAAGACCGAAATCTCTTCTACATAGACGCCTGGCGTTTTATACGTTGTTGCCATAATTTAAAATTTAGTTAATAAAAATTTCTGAAATTGTTTTTATAATATTTCCACCGCCATCTTTTTCAAAAACAAGGCGATAGGGTTGGGCCGAAGGCCTTTCTTTACTGTCGAATGAGTAGCCAACAATTCCATTTTTAACTAATGGAAGCGTTGTTGGGTCTGTGGAATGTATAAGGCTATTATCTATAGGGTTTATATAATTCCAAATGGTCAATCTATTTGCCATCTGAATTTTATAGATGGGAGCCGTATTTTGAATAGTTCCATCTCCGTTTAAGATATTTCGTGCATTTCCATCTATTATCGTGGTATCATCTCCAGCCATTTCTAAATGCACAACTGCAAAAAGCCCAATGCGTTCTTTTTCTGAAATACTCTCAAAAAAACTTTCGTAAGTAGCCTGCGACATTATAAAATCCTCGATAGGATTCGTAGTGCTTTCTAAATCTATATAGGTAAAGCTTCCTCCTTCAGTACTTGGTTTTTTATTTGAAAAGAAATAAGGAATGCTAGGATTTGCCGCTACGGTGGAATAGTTTTCAAAGAAAGAGTCTGTTACATAAACTAAAAACAAAACACTCTCTGTTTGTGCCAATGGAATATAAGGTTGAAAGATTCCACTACTGGGAGCAGTTTCTTGAGCACTAACAAAAAGTGAAATCCCGGAGGTAGTAGTTTTTAAAATTATTTTTTGCCCTTGAAGTTTTTGTCTTGTTTGTTCGGAAGGTAGTATTCTTAAAAAATTTTTGAAGTTATATTTTGAAAGTTGCCCCGCCTTTAAAGTTGGAGTATCGTCAAATGGTGTAGCACCATCATTCAAAAAGTAATGATGGTAGAGGTTGAAATCGAGCAGTTTTTTATAGATTATCTGAAAACTCATTCGTATTAATTTACAGGGTGTTTTGTTTGGTTTTCCAATATTCCTTCAATTTCTGTAATGGCACTTCCTTTTTTAACAATCGAAGTTCCTTTAACTATAACAATACTTACTTTATACATCACACTAGGGACAGATTTCCCTCCCAACGTGCCCCACACATAATTAAGCTGTTCGAAAGTGGGGGTGTATAGATCTACTATAAACTTAAACTCCCTTACGTTATCCAATGCTGTGATGGTAGGATTTAATGGGGTGTTTAATTGGGTGAAAACTTTTTTATCCTGAAAAAATTCGATAATGGTAGAAATTGCAGTAATGGATTTTGTATACATTCCTCTATTTGCCGAAAAAAGCAAATAAAGATTAAGATTAATGGGCTTGTTTTTATATTCGTAACTCCCATTTTTAAAATTAACGTTGGGAAGATTTTTCATGCTAATCTCCTCTTCAATATTGATTAAAGAAAGCACTACTTTGTCATTCATGGTCGTGATGTCTGTATCTTCCATCTTAGCGATATTTTCAAGAACCACCAAATTGGTTTCTGAAAGTTTGTTTTCCAAAAAGAGGGATACTTGATCTTTTATTATTTCTAAAGTCTCGTAAATCATGATTTTAAAGAAGCGCTAATTTTATATGCAAGAACACTTCAAATCTATGACTTAACTAATTGAAAATCAACAGTTGAATGCCTATAAAAAAAAGGGGAAACCCCTGTTTTTTTCTCGGGGATTTCCCTAAGTACTTTGATAATTGCAATAAAATATGCTTCTACAAGCGTATTTTATTTATAAGTCTGAAAATTTAAAGAAGGATTGTCTTGGGGGTAGTTATTACTAAAATGAAATAGAAAGGAATAGTCCAAAAGAAGCTTAAAATGATATCGTTCTAGGAAATAAATGACTACTGTCATCCTTTTAGGAAGAACCCAATACCTAAGTATCATCTTTAAGAAAATGACCTTGTTTAATGGATCAAGGTATTCCAAATGGTTTCTTGTGGAGGTAATGCAATTACCTCTATAGGTTCTTTTTTAACGGGATGGATAAAACGGAGCATTCTTGCGTGTAAATGGATACTTCCGTCTTCATTACTTCTATCGAAACCGTATTTTACATCTCCTTTAATGGGGCAATTAATAGCAGCCAATTGTGAGCGGATTTGATGATGTCTTCCCGTTTCCAATTCAATTTCAAGAGCAAAGTAATTTTTAAGCTCTTTAATTATTTTGTAAGCTAAAATGGCTTTTTTACTATCCGGAACTTCTTTGAGGTATGCGTAGGACTTATTTTGTTTCGGATTTCTTTTTAGAAAATGAATTAAACGATCTTCCCTTTTAGGAGGGCTATTTTTTACCACAGCCCAATACGTTTTTTTGGTTTCCCGTTCAGAAAATAGCTTGTTCATTCTAGTCAGTGCCTTCGAAGTACGTGCAAAAACAACGATGCCACTAGTAGGTCTATCCAAACGATGTACTACTCCTAAAAAAACTTCGCCAGGTTTAGAATATTTTTTGCTAAGGTATTCCTTACTAATTTCTGAAAGAGGAATATCGCCCGTTTTATCCCCTTGCACAATGTCTCCGGGGCGTTTATTGACAATGAGTAAGTGATTGTCTTCGTAAAGAACTTCTAGATTTTCAGCGGTACTATGCAATGTGAATGATTATTAATATTGCTCAGAATCACTTGGAAAATCCCTACTTTTTACATCCGTAATATACTGCGTAAATGCATGGGACATGTCTGTATATAAGTCTAAATACCTTCTCAAAAACCGCGGACTAAACTCGTGGGTCATCCCTATCATATCGTGAGTGACTAAAACTTGTCCATCGACACCGCCACCGGCACCAATTCCTATTACAGGAATGCTAATGCTTTTGGCAACTGCTGAAGCTAGCTTGGCAGGAACTTTTTCAATCACAACGGCAAAACAACCTGCTTTTTCAAGCATGAGAGCGTCTTGTTTTAAGGTTTCGGCTTCCTCTTCTTCCTTAGCTCGAACGGTGTATGTTCCAAATTTATAAATGGATTGTGGGGTTAATCCCAAATGCCCCATCACAGGAATTCCCGCATTTAAAATGCGTTTTATAGATTCTTTAATTTCGCTTCCTCCTTCCATTTTAACCGCATGGGCACCACTTTCTTTCATAATACGTATGGCGGAACGAAGCGCCTCTTTGGGGTCGCTTTGGTAACTTCCAAAGGGTAAATCCACCACTACCAAACTACGCTCAATGGCACGTACTACTGCAGCCGCATGATAAATCATTTGGTCTAATGTTATGGGTAGTGTGGTCTCGTGTCCTGCCATTACGTTGGAGGCCGAATCCCCCACCAAAATTACATCCATCCCAGCGCGATCTACAATTTTTGCCATGGTATAATCGTAGGCAGTGAGCATGGCAATTTTTTCGCCATTCTTTTTCATATCCACCAAGGTTTTGGTGGTAATTCGTTTGTATTCTTTTTTTGCTGTGGACATAGTGTAACGTATTGAGTGGTAAAAGTACTAATTTTGGTATTCAATCTTTAATTCTATGTTATGAAGTTGCTATTTACAGTTTTGTTCGTTTCTATTTCTACATTTACTTTTTCTCAAAACTCTTTTTCTGAAAATGATGCCAAACAGCTTATTAATACTTTTTTTGAAGGGTTTCATAAAGGCGATACCCTCCTCATGAAAAGTGTGATGGTGGAAAACTTGCCCAATCAAACAGTTTTTACCAATAAAGAAGGAAAAGCACAAGTGGTGGATGGCAATATATCTGAATTTTTAAAAGCCATTGCCAATCGTCCAGCCGACCAAGTTTGGGAAGAAAAATTGTTGGATTACAAAGTACAAATAGACGGTAATCTTGCCCACGTATGGACACCCTACGAGTTTTGGTTTAATGGAAGTTTTAGCCATTGTGGTGCCAATGCTTTTACATTGGGTAAAGCGGATGATGGATGGAAAATCCTACATTTAATAGATTCGCGAAGGAGAGAGGGGTGTAGGGATTAACAATCACTCACATTCACCTGCACGGCAAGTCCGCCTTCACTGGTTTCTTTGTATTTTGAAGTCATGTCCTTGGCGGTTTCCCACATGGTTTTAATCACTTTATCCAAGGGTACTTTTGCTTTGGTGGGGTCTGCATCTAGTGCCATTTCGCAGGCATTAATGGCTTTGATGGCACCCATGGCATTACGTTCAATACAAGGGATTTGCACCAATCCAGCAATGGGGTCGCAAGTAAGTCCTAAGTGATGTTCCATAGCTATTTCGGCAGCCATTAAAGCTTGAGCAGGAGTGCCGCCCATGAGTTCGGTTAAGGCACCTGCAGCCATGGCAGAGGAAACTCCAATTTCGGCTTGGCACCCCCCCAAAGCGGCACTTATAGTCGCCCCTTTTTTGAAAATACTACCTATTTCGCCGGCTACCAATAGAAATTTCTTGACATCGTCAAAATTAGCATCGTGGTTCTCAATGACCATATAATACATCAAAACGGCTGGGATTACGCCTGCGCTTCCGTTGGTAGGTGCTGTTACTACGCGTCCCAAAGAGGCATTCACTTCGTTTACGGCTAAGGCAAAACAAGAAACCCATTTTAGGATTTGCCGAAATTTTACTTCGGTATCGCGAATAGCCGCAATCCATTCAACTGCATTACTATATTTTTTATCACCAATAAGGGTTTTGTGCGTGTCGTAGGCACGGCGGCGTACGTTTAATCCGCCAGGGAGAGTCCCTTCGGTGTGGCAACCTACATACATAGAATCCAGCATGACCTCCCAAATGGCTTTAAATTTTGCGTCGATGCGCTTTGGATCTCGTATGGAGAGTTCATTTTGATACACAATCTCGCTAATGGTCTTTTTTTCATTATCACAATACGCTTGTAACTCTAAAGCTGTGTGCGTGGGAAACGGAAAGTGGTTAAATTTTTCCACTTGTATTTTAGCTCTTTTTCGTTCCTCTTGAACAATAAATCCGCCGCCAATAGAGTAGTAGGTTTCTTTCTTTTTTTGCCCGTTGCGAAGTGTGGCTTCAAAGGTGATTCCGTTAGGGTGAAAGGGGAGAAATTTTCTATGGAAGGTAATGTCTTCTGAAAATGAAAAAGGAATGGGCTTTTCGTTGTTCAGTAATAATTCATTCGATTTTTTTAAGCCATCTATTTCTTTCTGAATCTTTTCAATAGGAAAGGTAACGGGGTCTGCACCCAACAATCCCATAACTACGGCAATATCGGTTGCATGACCTTTTCCGGTTAAGGAAAGGGAGCCGTATAAATTTACATTTACACTGGCAACGCTGGTAAAGAGTTCCAATTGTTGCAATTTCTCAATCCAAGCTTTGGCCGCACGCCAAGGACCTAGTGTGTGGGAGCTAGAGGGGCCTACCCCAATGGATAACATATCGAAAACGCTAATACTTTCCATGGCTTGACTCATACTACAAAGGTAAATTTCTTTTTGGGATTTTTGTTGAAAAATAATTTGGAATAATTCCTAAAATGTATTTGGAATATTTCCTAATTTTGAATTATGCAAACACTGTCTTCAGGGAAAATACAACGAGTGACTCACAGGCATGTCGCCGAAGTCTCCAAACAAACGGGGTTTCCTAGTGCTGCAACGCATTATTTGGAAGTGCCTATCGATTTAAATAAAGAACTTATCCACAATAAAGAGGCTACCTTTTTTGTGCGTATTGAAGGCCATGAGTGGGCAAAACTAGGGATTAAAAATGGCGATGTGTTGATTATTGACCGCTCAATTTCTCCCCAGAAAAACCGATTGGCATTAATTGTAGAAGACGGCGCATTTGCGATACAACGGATGCCCGATTCTAAAGAAAATGAAATCTGTGTTTGGGGAATTATTACTTATGTAATTAATCGCACAGTATGATAGCCATGATTGATTGCAATAGTTTTTACGCTTCTTGCGAGCAGGTGTTTCGTCCCGATTTGTGGGGAAAACCTGTAGTAGTTTTGAGTAATAACGACGGCTGTGTGATTGCTGCCAATAAAGAAGCGAAGGCGTTAACGGATATCCCTATGTTTGAACCGGTGTTTAAAATAAAGGATGTCTTGCTGAAGAACAACGTGACGTTTTTTTCGTCTAATTATACCTTGTATGGCGATATGTCGCAACGAGTCATGAATATTTTGGAAACTTTTTCGCCTCAAGTGGAAGTGTATAGCATCGATGAGGCTTTTGTAAGTTTGGAGGGGATGAAATATCACAATTTGCATGAATATGGCCATCAAATAAAAGACACTATTTTGCAGTATTTGGGGCTGCCTGTGGGCGTGGGGATGGCTCCTACGAAGGTCTTGGCAAAATTGGCTAATAAAATTTCAAAAAAAATTGAAGCGCATCAACATGTGTATGTCATAGATACCGAAGAAAAACGCATCGAAGCCCTCAAATGGGCCAAGATTGGCGATATTTGGGGGATTGGTGGAAAACACGCCCGTAGGTTGAAAAATATTGGCGTTTTTACGGGCTACGATTTTACCCAATTGCCCTTATCCTGGGTGCGAAAGGAAATGACGGTGGTGGGGGAGCGCTTGTGGCGCGAAATGAGGGGCGAATCATGTTTGGATTTTAGAACCCTCCCAAAGAAGAAAAAAGCCATTGGTACGGCTAAGTCGTTTGGAGTAAAATTGGAAGATTTAGGGCGTATTGAAGAAGCGTGCGCCTATTATATTAGTGAGGTAGCCGAAGTCCTTCGTGCGCAACAATCCTGTGCCAGTTATGTGCAGGTATTTGTGATTACCAATTACCATAGTAACGTGGATAAGCAATATTCCAAAAGTATGTTGGCAACGATGCCTATTCCTACCAACAATACCTTTGCGCTTATCACCGAAGCTCGTAAGGCATTACATAAAATCTACAAACCTGGCTATCGTTATAAAAAAGTGGGAGTCAATTTATTGGGAATTATCCCGCAGGAGTATGTACAGGGCAATTTGTTTGAAACCCCTCCCAAAACCCAAAACCCCAATCTCATTAAAGTGTTTGATGCTATCAATATGAAATACGGAAAATCCACTGTGGCCTCTGCTATGATTGGTACCCGCATTAACGAATGGGAATTGATTAAAAAAGAACGCAGTCCACGGTATACGACACAGTGGGGAGAGGTGTTGAAAATAAGAAGTAGTAATTAGTGGGCATGGAGTTATTAAGAAGCATTTAAAATTAAAAAAAGTGTTGAGAAATAATTGATAAGTAGAATTTGTCTAAATAGTAAAACATTGAAAATCTTTGTAAATTTCCAAATTAAGTTTATAATATGAGTGAATACATTACAGAAAAAGAAACAAAATTAGAAGCAAACGAACCACCACAATTGACAATTCAATTGATTAAAGAATCACAAGAGATTGAAAAATCAACACTTAATGTTTTGTCTTTGTTTTCGGGTTGTGGTGGAATGGATCTAGGTTTTGAAGGAGATTTTGCTGTTTTGAAAGAATCTGTAAACGAAAAACTAACCCCTAATTTTATAGACAGAGACCTGAAAAATGGATTTGTTCAACTAAAAAAGACAAAATTCAAAACGGTTTTTGCTAATGATATTTTAACCGATGCTAGAAATGCATGGGCAAACTATTTCGTGAGAAGAGGACATAATGTTGAGAATTTTTATACTGATAGTATTGTTGATTTAGTGAAAATGTATAAAATTGGACATAGTGTTTTTCCTGAAAATATAGATTTAGTAACGGGTGGATTTCCTTGTCAAGATTTTAGTATTGCAGGAAAACGAAATGGGTTTAATTCCCACAAAAATCACAAAGGCCAACTTGTAAAGGATAGTGGTCCATCAATAGAGACAAGAGGTCAACTTTATATGTGGATGAAAGAAGTAATTGAGATTACTCAACCCAAAATTTTTATTGCTGAAAATGTGAAGGGTCTTGTAAATCTTAAAAATGTAAAGGATATAATACAAAGTGATTTTTCTTCAATTAATGGAAACGGATACATAGTATTAGAACCACAAATTTTCATGCCGCTGATTTTGGTGTCCCTCAATCACGTGAAAGAGTAATTTTTATTGGAATTAAGAAATCAGCTTTAAACTCAAAAGCATATAGAGAATTAACAAAAAGTCAAGTATGTGAACACTTTTACCCCTATCCTAAAAAAACACATTCTTACACAACCGATGATAAAGAGTTAAAACATTTTGTTCAAATAAAAATGTTTTTAAATATCTTCAAGAACCTGAAAGGACAAAAGATTTATCACAAAAGTTTTTTTCAAAGGCAAAGTTTATGGGTGTACATTGTCAAGGTCAAATTGAAATAAAGCCTGATGGAATTAGCCCAACAATTAGAGCTGAACATCACGGAAATATTGAATTTAGGAGATTGTCAAAAAAAATGGAGGAAAAATAGCACAAGAGCTTAAAAGGACTAAAAGAGAGACGTCTAACACCAAGAGAATGTGCCTTAATTCAAACTTTTCCTCCAGATTATGAGTTTGTAATAGAAAGTAAAAGTGGTCGAAAAGGTTCATTTTTGGTTAGCCCCTCAAAGGCATATAAAATAATTGGAAATGCAGTTCCGCCTTTACTAGCTTATAATTTAGCAAAACGAATTGAGGAAGTTTGGGATATGTTTTTTAAAGTAATATGGTTGTATCGATAAATTCAGAACCGCACAAAAGCGAATTTAATACACTATTAAATTCGACAATTGAGAATTAAATTCTCATTCCAAAAATTCACCCAAGAAAATAGAACAACTAAGGGAAATAAATTAGAACCTTATGTTTGTGATTTAATGGCTGACTTAGCAATCGGAACCCCATTTGAAAATTCAATTGAGCTTATCGGTGGTCAAAATTCCTGATATTATTGCTAAACGCTTTTATGGAATCGAGGTGAAAACTACAACACAAAATCATTGGAAAACTACGGGCAACAGCGTCTTGGAATCCACAAGAGTTGAAGATATAGAGCGTGTTTTTATGCTTTTGAAAACTTGGTAAACCAATTGAATTTAAATGCCGACCTTATGAGGAATGTTTATCAGAAATTGTTGTTACACATTCGCCCTCGGTATTTGATTGATATGAATTTGGAAAAAGGGGAAACGATTTTTGATAAAATTAATATTTCTTATGATACTTTAAGGAATAAGAAAAACCCTATAAAGTCTTTTACAGATTATTATAAGAGTAAGCTAAAACCTGGACAAGACCTCTGGTGGATAGACCAAAACAATGAAAAGGCTAGCAACCTTGTCATTAACATTTGGAATAATTTAGGCGCAACAGAAAAAGCAAGATATAAAAAACAAGGCGATGGTTTTTTCCAGAAGTTTTTAGTAATAGAGGTGATAAATTTGCTCGACTTGCCATTTGGCTTGTTACTCAAGAAGCCATTGTTTGTCCAAATATTAGAGATTTATTTACTGCAGGTGGAAAAGATAATTATGTAATTAAAAACAAAACCTACAAAAACATACCAGAATTTATATTAAGCTGTTTGAAAATATTAATTCAATATTGAAATTTTACTTAATACTTCTGCTAATGAATTGACAGAATTCTGGAATAAGAAAACTAGCGAAAACAATAAGATAATTGATTGGATTAATTTAGTAGATGATAATTCTATAACTGTTCCTAACGCCCAGCATTTAAATATTAAGCAAATGTTGAGGGAAATACTTTTTAGCTAGTGAATTAATTATCGTTAAGTTATTATTTCTTCTTCCTCGGACTAGCAGGTAACGACATCACATACTCATAACACTCATTGAGGTATGCAGAAAGTAGTTTTAAATCTTTAAATAGTTCATTGGGCACCAATACATAATCTTTCATCACAGCACCGTAGGATTTATAAATGGTAGTATTGTATTTTTCTTTAAAGGCTTCTTGCGATTCTTTGGAGAGTCTCAAGCCTAATTCTCCATTTTTATTGAGTAAGGCAAACATATGGGTATTGGCAGCGCAATACGGCATGGTTTTTCCCAAACGTTCAAACTTTGGATTTAGAGCAACCAATTCATCGAAGATGGCGAGATTTTTTTCCCAGGAATTCATTTTAAATAAATTTTATTTAAAAATACTACTTTTATAACTATTCAATTTTCCAACTATTTTTTTTTCGTATGGGATATAATCAAAAGGCACTACATTATTGTGGTACACATACACAAAGGTTTTTACAAAAAAACTGTAAAAATTGTGGACAGGGAATGTGTTTTGAATGTTTGAAGAATCATGAGAGTTTTTGTCCGGAATGCATTATAGAGTTGGATTTGGGTCGCTTTAGCAAAAATCAGGTGAAGGAGGTTATGTGGATGGCTATCTCAGGAATTATTGGAATACTTCTTTTTTTTGGTTATCAATTCTTATTCAATGCATCTTTTAGTATTGCACCAACAGATTATTGGTATTTGTTACTTTCTTGGGTATTAGGGATTTCAATATTTGGAACCTATTACCTCTTAAGAGATTCTGAAATTTACAAAGACTTTCAGAAACTTCCCTTGGTAGGTTTTAAGCTTACCATTTTATATCCCATATTGGTTACTTTAAGCACTGTCCCATTTTTCTACTTTCTTTATCATTTATTGAGTATCCTCTGGAAAAGTGTAAGTAAAAAAAACATCTAAAACAATAGGGATGGCAGCGAGTTACCATGTAACGCGTACAGCCCGGTGCGCCCCTTAGACGCTGCTAAGGGACTGCTAGGGGCGCAATTGCCCATAGAAAACTGACACCATGTCAGCCACTTTGCCATGGCATAATCATTGAAATAGGGTAAAAGAACTTAAGACAGAATTTTTTAAAATATATAACTATAATACTATGAGTAAAATAATTGGAATCGACTTAGGAACTACCAACTCTTGCGTTTCGGTGATGGAAGGTAGCGAACCTACCGTAATCCCAAATGCCGAAGGGAAACGTACCACGCCTTCGGTGATTGTGGAAGGAGGAGAGATTAAAAGGGTGATCCTGCCAAAAGCACAGGCGGTAACCAATCCTACCAAAACCATTTCTTCTATCAAACGTTTTATGGGGAACAAGTTTTCGAATCTGCTAAAGAGGCCGAAAGAGCTGTCATAAAGTAGTAAAAGGAGATAATGATACCTTCCGGTGGATATCGATGGACGTTTATATACCCCACAGGAATTGAGTGCGATGATTCTTCAGAAAATGAAGAAAACCGCCGAAGATTACCTAGGGCAAGATGTAACACGTGCCGTAATTACAGGCCTGCGTATTTTAATGACAGTCAGCGTCAAGCTACCAAAGAAGCTGGTGAAATTGCAGGATTAAAAGTAGAGCGTATCATTAATGAGCCTACCGCAGCTGCCTTGGCGTACGGATTAGATAAAAACATACCGATCAAAAATTGTGGTATTCGATTTTGGAGGGGAACGATGACGTTTCTATTTTGGAATTAGGTGACGGTGTTTTTTGAAGTATTGTCAACCGATGGAGATACCCATTTAGGAGGAGACGATGTAGATCAAAAAATTATTAACTGGTTGGCCGATGAGTTTCAAAAGAAGAAGATATGGATCTTCGAAAGACCCAATGGCTTTACAGCGTTTAAAAGAAGCGGCTGAAAAAGCTAAAATTGAGTTGTCTTCTTCTACCCAAACCGAAATCAACTTGCCCTATGTTACGGCTACCGCTAGTGGACCAAAACACTTAGTGAAAACGTTGAGCCGTGCCAAGTTTGAGCAGTTAATTGAAGATTTAGTAAAAAGAACCATTGCGCCTTGTGAAAAAGCCATGAAAGCGGCTGGATTAAGCAAAAGTGACATCGATGAAATCATCCTTGTAGGAGGTTCTACCCGTATTCCTGCAGTGCAAGAAGCGGTGGAGAAATTCTTTGGAAAGGCACCCAGCAAAGGGGTAAACCCAGATGAGGTAGTGGCTATTGGAGCCGCTATTCAAGGAGGGGTGTTAACTGGGGATGTAAAAGATGTCTTGTTACTAGACGTAACACCACTTTCCTTAGGGATTGAAACGATGGGTAGCGTGATGACGAAACTTATTGATGCCAACACCACGATACCTACCAAGAAAAGCCAAGTGTTTAGTACGGCAGCAGACAATCAGCCGAGCGTAGAAATCCACGTATTGCAAGGCGAACGTCCTATGGCGGCAGATAACAAAACCATTGGTCGTTTTCACTTAGACGGGATTCCACCAGCACCAAGAGGAACCCCTCAAATTGAAGTAACCTTCGATATTGACGCTAACGGAATTATTAAAGTAAGTGCGGAAGATAAAGCTACCGGTAAAAAACAAGACATTCGTATTGAAGCTTCTTCTGGATTAACGGAAGAAGAAATTAAAAAGATGAAAGCCGATGCCGAAGCCAATGCCGAAGCCGATAAAAAAGCGAAAGAAAGCGTTGATAAAATTAACGAAGCCGATGCCATGATTTTCCAAACGGAAAAACAATTAAAAGAGTTTGGCGATAAGTTAAGCGATGATAAGAAAAAGCCAATTGAAGACGCTTTAGCGGATTTGAAAAAAGCCTACGAAACCAAAGATGTGGCTACCATACAGCCGGCGTTGGATAAAATTAACGAAGCATGGAAAGTGGCTAGTGAAGAAATGTACAAAGCACAAGCAGAGGCAGGGGGTCAAAGTGACCCAGCTGGACAAGCTCACTCAAATGCTGGAAGTAATGCAAGTTCGAACGGACAAGAAGGTGCCGATGTTGAGGACGTAGACTTCGAAGAAGTGAAATAAATATTGGGTTGCTGAGTGACGCTGGATTTAGATACATCTTGCTTAAGCGAAACACTCAATCACCAGCGTTGTATCGAAGCAATATATAAACAAAAACCCCCACCATTTGGTGGGGGTTTTATTTTTAGTCAATTTAATTAAATATTTTAACTGCCAGTTTCTTTAAAAACCCTTAATAGTCTTTCAATCATAGATTTATATTGTTCTGGTGTTTTATTATGGTGTATACCAAGATGACCATCAAAATCTCCACGAATCTTATTTAGAATAGAAGTCTTTCTTGTTATTATAACTGATCCTTTCAAATATCTTTGAGCTTTTCTGTTTGAGATTGAGTTTAGGGTACTATAAGAACCTTCACTATTTAAATAAAGTATTTCCTTGATATTATTTATAGATTCATCAATTATTGGATTAATTTGATTCAATTCAAGATAAAAGTAACTAAAATCCAAATTTCCTAATGATTCAAATATTAACTTTTTTGGACTAACAATATAGTAGTCATTAATAATCAAACAATTTTTCTCCTTAGCAATTTTAATGTCAGTCATATCAATTCCTCCGTGTTCTGGTAAAAATGCATAGTTCAATTGATCATATTCTTTAGAAATAAGTTGAAGGATATTGTTAATTTCTATTAGATTTGTCCAAGAAGAGTTTTCTGGTATAGAAACTGGAAATATTCTTGTTAAGCAATGTTCCCATTCATAATCATTTCTTTTTGCAAAAACAGAACTTGTATTATACCAGTTAGATAACCTAGAAGAAAATTCATAAGCATCTGGTCTTTTATTTGGATCATTATCAGTAGCATCAACAAATAATGATTCTAAGAGCACTAGAGATTCATATCTCCATTCCCCAAATGATCGATATGGGTCATTAATTTTAAGATTGACAAAATTGTCAATAGAAATTGAACTTTTTAAAACATATTGACCTTCAAAACCAAATTTTTCCTTAGTAATTAAAATCCATAATGTTTTTGCAAATGAGTATATATCAGCTTTTTTAAATTGGGCAGAAGATGAAATTCTTTTCATTTCTGGAGCGATTGTCCAAATTGCTCCTATCTTCTCTTCCAGGTTCGATATCTTCTTCTTTTTTGGAAAATGTACAAGACCAAAATCTGAAAAGACAGGATGGCCATCAACAACTAAAATATTATCAGGTTTTATATCCCTATGAGTTATGTTTAAATCATGTAGTTGAACTAAAGTTTCTGCAAGCCTCAATATAATACTATAAAATTGGGTATATGTTTTTGAACGGAGATATTCTTCTAACCTTTCTGCTAAAGGCATTAAATAATATGGGCGATTTGTTTCTGAAATAGTATCTGGTAGATTGTATTCAAAAATTTTTATAACTCCAGATATATTTCCCAATCGTTTTAGAACTTCAACTTCATCCTTAAATCTCTGATAAGCTTTATTATTTTTAGCATTAGTTAATATTTTTACCGCATATGAAATTCCATCTTCATCATAAATACGATATACTTTTCCATTACCTCCTTTTCCAATTATTTCCTTTTTATCCCAAATTAATTTCATTTAATACTATTTAATTTTTTTGTCCAAAACAAAGTTACCAAAACCCCTAACTATCTCAGTATAAAGTTGTAAACATTTCCACTTTGTTTTCCACAAAAAAATCGAGTAAAAAAGGGGTGTGTAAAAAGGTATAAACTTTTATAAGTACCTTTGTGGACTAATACTTTTGATTATGGAACTACCTAAATTTCTTTTGGGCGATAATACCGATTATCCTGATGCCATCTTTGTCATTCATACTGAATTCCCTATGTTTATCATCAATCTTGAAAATGACGAAGTAGAATGGCTAGAAGAGTTTGATGACCATGACCAAAAAGAAATTGAAGCCGAAGCCGAAAACTACATTCGCGAAGCTACCGAATTCTACGATAGGGAAATAGCCCGTTACGAAGAATAATGCTTGAAAAACTGCTTCAATACGACACGAACCTTTTTCTCTTTCTCAACAATTTAGGAAGCGAACCTTGGGACGGATTTTGGCTTTTTATGACCGAAAAGTTTGCCTCCATTCCTCTGTATTTGCTGCTGTTATATCTAATCTGGAAGCACTTTAGTTGGAAAGGAACCTTGCTTGTTTTAGTAATTGTAGCATTAATGATTACCGCAACCGATCAACTGGCCAATTTGTTTAAATATGTATTGTTTCAACGTCCTAGACCCTGTAAAGTAGAAGCCTTACAAGACCAAATACGGTTTTTAGCAGCACACTGCGGGCGCTATGGCTATTTTTCGGCACATGCGGCCAGTAGTATGGCGGTAGCTGTTTTTGTGGGGTTGTTACTTAAAAAATACTACAAATATCTTCCGTTTATATTACTTTTTTGGGCTGTGATTATTGCTTATAGCCGTATTTATATTGGGGTGCATTACCCCTTGGATATTATTACGGGAATGTTTTTTGGAGCTATTTTAGGCTGGGTATTTTATAAATTACAACTTTGGGCCACCAAAATGATATGGTAAGTTTAGTTACTTACTTTTTCTCAAAAAGTGCTTTTATCTCGGGTTTTTGTAGCTCAATGATGGTAAATACTCCCAAAAGAATCCCCAGTACTCCGGTAATACAATTGAGTATTGCCACTACAAAAATGAATTGATAATGCCGTGTTTCTTTTAAGTATTTTGCAACAAGGAGATTCAAAATACCAAAAGCGATACAAAATAACAATCCTATCCCGCCAAAAATAACAAATATAATTCCGGGATTAAATGCTACGTCCGGCTCATTTTCTAGGGTTGTAAAATTCATAAAAAACCAACCAAACCCTGCGTAGGCAATAAAAAGCAGCGAAAGTAAAAAGGTTAAGATGCCTTTAACAATAAAAAGGATTCGAAAAGTACCAAGGTTGTTTGAATTCATTTTTAAAATAGTTAGGTTATAAATTAGTTGATGGCAGTACTAAAAAGTTACATTTTAGTCAGTAAATACAAATCTCGCCACAATCTGGGACGATGCGTTCGATGCCCCGGTGCTTGCGGGTTCATATCGTAGCGTGTGATTTTTTCAATTTTGTAGCCTTTAAAATAATTTCGGAAGCTAGCTTCATCGGCTTCCGCAACGAGTAATCCAAAACTAGCTTCTGTAGGAATGATTACCTCCAAATCTGTTTTTAATCTCTTGATCGATTTTCCGTAGTCCCAAATAAGCTCGGGAGAGAAACCACCAAATTCATACACAGCCATATTTGTTTTTTCTTGCCAATCATTCAGTTTGGATAATCCTTTAAATTCTGGGTTTACCGTGATTGTTTTAGATAAAGGCATTCCGAAGCATATTACGGCAACAATAAAAGCAACAGTTAAATAGAAAACTAAGGAAATACGTTTGCGCTTTAGGTTTTTCAGTAATAAAACGCCCATGATAAACAATACAAGTGCCAGCAACACAAACCAAATCCAATAACTACCGGAAAGCTGGTCTTTCAGGAAAAGATAGCCCCCTACTGGGAAAACAATTCCTATTAAAGCAATGAAGCCGAAGTTGAAATAGATTGGATACGTTTCGCGTTTGTCTTTTATTTCAGAAAACCTTCGGAATAAATATTCTATATAAAATCCTGTATTCATTGCCAATGGAATAATCACGGGAAGCAAGTAGCGCACCTTTTTTTCGGGAATAAGGGATAATAAAATAACCGAACCCATCGTCCATAAAAAGGTAAATTGATAGGCTTTTTTATCGAACACACGATTTTTTAAATACGGGTATAGCAATCCGATGAAGGCCGGAATGGTCCATACGCCACTTTGGGTAAAAAAGCTCCAGTAATAGTAAAAAGGCTTGGTTTCATAGCCTGCCCAGTTGCTAGTTTCTCTTTCGGTGATTTTGGCGACGGTTTCGGGATCAAAAGTATAGGTGTACCAATACCACCAGCCCGATAAAACGAATGAAATAACCAGAAATAAAAGTAGTGGTAGGATTAGGATTTTAAAATTTTTGTATTTATATACAATTCCGTAGGCAATCAAAAATGGCAATAACAATGCATACAACGAAACCGGTCCTTTGCTCATAAAGGAGCATCCAAAGAATAGTGCGGCAAGCAATGTATTTTGGTACTTTTTTTCTTCGGAAGAAAATAACAGATACAAAAAGTAAATGCTCAACATCATAAAACTATGGGTAAAAATATCCCAATTGGCATCGCGCCCAGCAGTTACAATATAAAAGGAAGTCACCATCACCAATCCGCTAATAAAGGCATAGCGAATATCCTTCGTGATTTTTTGTAGTAATTTATAAGAAGATAGCACTAAAACCAATCCCATAATGGCAGCTGGTAATCGAAGCGCAAAAAGGCTTTTTAATCCAAAAAGCATGCCAGAAAAAGCCGTGAGCCAAGTAGGCAGAGGCGGTTTGGCATAGCGTGGCTCTCCGTTCATGGTGGTAAGGAGCCAATGCCCATCTTGTATCATTTCGCGGGCAGTGATAAAGTTTCTCGCTTCCATGATATTCACAAAAATGGCATCGAGATTTGCCATAAAAACGAGGACTGAAATTATAGCTAATAGTAATAACGGATGTTTATTCAGAAACCTCATTTTTCCCTATAAAGATATTCCGAAGATAAATAATAAATCCCGCACCGTGTCCAATCAATAATACAGGGTCGCTTCGGTAAATTGCATAGACAATTATTAATGCGGCTCCTAAAGCACTTAATCGCCAAAATCCTACAGGTAAATGCGATACTTTTTTCCGTTCAGAATACACCCATTGGTACACAAACCTAAGCGTGAAAATCACCTGCGCTATAATACCCAACCACAACAACCAATTGGGAATGGCTTCGTTGTTTAGTAAATTATACATATCAAACTCACCATTATTGTATCCGTAAATCACAATAAGGATGGGGAAGATGATTAAAAAAGCACGAAACCACCAAGGACTTTTTTGCCATTCGCCTTGTAAATGAAGGTTGCGAACATAAATGAAATAGGTAAGGGATTGCCCCAACATAATGGCAAAATCATCTCGTAAATAGCCATATACAAACAATAAAAAGGAAGCTAATAGGCTCAATTTCCAAAATAGGGAAGGGGTAACAATCCGTTTGTTTTTTTCAGAAAGAAACCACTGTATAAACAAACGTCCCGAAAAAAGAATTTGTGCTAAAAACCCGATGGTATAAATGAGCCAGTTACTCATCCTTTGTCTTTCACTTCGTAGTTAATGTACTTTTTCTTCATCCAAAGGTAGGCAAAGCAATCCATAAGCGGTCCCAAAAGCCGATTCCAGAGTCCAAACTTGGCAGTACCTGCCATCCTTGGGAAATGTTGCACAGGCACTTGTAAAATTTTTCCGTTCTGCAATAAAATCATTGCTGGTAAAAAACGGTGCAGCCCATTAAACATAGGGATGCGCTTGGCATAATCGGTTTTAATCACTTTTAACGGGCAACCCGTATCGTCCATGCCGTCGTGGGTAAACGCTCTACGAATGCCGTTGGCAATTTTGGAAGACATATTTTTTACAAAAGAATCCTTACGGTTGGCCCGAACTCCCGTTACTAAATCGTATTCTCCTATATGTTGCAAGAGTAAGTTGAAATCTTCTGGTGCTGTTTGTAAATCACTGTCGATATAGCCTACCAGTTCACTTTCGGCGTAATCAAACCCTGCTTTAATAGCAGCACTCAACCCACGGTTTTCTTTAAAACTAATAAAATGAAAGGCTTCATTTCTAGTACAAATGGCTTCAATTAAGAGTTGGCTATTGTCTTTGGATCCATCATTCACAAACAAAATGGACGTTTTTTTGGTGGCAATTTTGGTGTATGCCAACAATTCCTTTTCAACCCGTTCTAGGTTATCTTCTTCGTTATACACAGGCACAATGATGGTAAACTCGTACATAGTTGCGTGGTTGTTCTTCGTTTGCAAAAGTATTTCTTTTTCATGAATAAAACAGAAACGCAAAAAAGGTGTTATTTTGCAGTGTAAAACAATTTCATGAAAGTAGTAGTTACCGGTGCCGCAGGTTTTATTGGTTCCCACACCGCGGAAAGATTGCAAATTCTTGGGCACGAAGTGCAAGCCATTGATAATTTTTCGGCTTATTACGATATACAACTGAAAGAACTCAATGCCAAAGAGCTTTCCAAAAAAGGAATTACCGTTGAAAAAGTAGACCTTCGCACCGATGATTTATCCAAAGTCATTAAAGAAGACATCGATTATATCATTCACTTTGCGGCACAACCTGGTATCTCGGCCACCAGTAGTTTTGAAGATTACTTCTCTAATAATTTCTTCGGCACACAACGTTTGTTGGATTTGTTGGAAACCTTTACCAAAAAACCTTTTTTCATTAATATTGCCACTTCTTCAATTTATGGTTTAAATGCCACCATGACTGAAGACAAAGCCCCCTTGCCTGCTTCGTGGTATGGGGTCACCAAATTGGCTGCCGAACAACTAGTGTTAGCCTACAGCCGAAGAGGATTGCTGCAAGGAACCTCATTTCGGTTATACTCTGTGTATGGCCCAAGAGAACGCCCTGATAAACTCTACACGCGCCTTATCGACTGCGGACTCAACAACAAACCGTTTCCTTTATACGAAGGAAGTGAGAAGCATTTGCGAAGTTTTACCTACGTACAGGATATTGTGGATGGTATTGTAAGTGCCATTGGCAATGAAGCAGTTTGTAATGGGGAAATCTTTAACCTCGGCACCGAAGAAGAAAATACCACCGCCACGGGTATTGCTACCGTGGAGGAAATTCTCGGAACCAAAATTACTATTGAAAACAAACCACCGCGCCCGGGAGACCAATCCCGTACCTGTGCCAATATCGATAAAGCCAGAAAATTATTGAATTACAATCCGCAAACTTCGTTAAAGGAAGGACTGGAAGCGCAAGTGGAGTGGTTTAAGGAGAATTTTATGAAGTAATTTTCAGCAAAACCTCTGCCGCTTCAAAAGGGGTAATTTTGTGCGCTTCTAATAACTGAAGTTGTTTTTCCAATTCCTTCTTCACTTTAGGTTGCTGGTAAAAATTTGCTTTTAAGGCACTTTCAATGGTTTGCAATAACCAAAATTTGTTCTGCTGCTTTCGCTTTTCATCAAAGTAACCGTTCTTTTTTACAGTAGTTACATAGTCTTCCATAAGGGTTAAAACATCTTCAATGCCTTCATTCTTAATAGCAGAACACGTCAAGGTTTTGGGCGTCCAGCCACTTTCCTTTTTAGGATAGAGATGGAGGGCACGGTTAAATTCGGTTTTAGCGAGTTTGGCGGCTTTTATGTTTTCACCGTCAGCTTTGTTAATCACAATAGCGTCGGCCATTTCCATAATGCCACGTTTGATGCCTTGTAATTCATCTCCGGCGCCTGCTAATTTTAGTAATAAAAAGAAATCGGTCATACTATGTACTGCCGTTTCACTCTGTCCTACCCCAACGGTTTCAATGATAATCGTATCAAAACCGGCAGCTTCACATAAAATAATGGCTTCCCGAGTTTTTCGAGCGACACCGCCTAAGGATTCCCCGCTGGCAGAAGGGCGTATAAACGCATTCGGGTTTTTCACCAATTCTTCCATACGGGTTTTATCGCCCAAAATACTGCCTCTACTTAGCGTGCTACTGGGGTCCACAGCCAGTACCGCAACTTTTTTCCCTTTTTGAGTGAGTAAGGTGCCAAAATTTTCAATAAAAGTACTTTTTCCCACGCCGGGAACACCCGTAATGCCTATTCGCATCGATTTGTTAGCATGGGGTAAACATGCCTGAATTAATTCCTTGGCTTGTTGTTGGTGCTTTTGTGCGGTACTTTCTACCAAAGTAATGGCTCTACTTAGTGCACTATGATTTCCTTTCAGAAGCTCTTTTACTAAGGCCTCTATGGCAATAGGTTTTCTTCTTTGTTCCTGAATTTTCTTTGCAGCTAAACGATTGGAAGAGGGAGGTGGAGCCACACCCTCCATTTCGTGAATTGCCGAAGTATTTTTTTTATCTTTTGCCACAGTGGGAAGATAAAAAAAAGAAAAGAGAAATGAGAAAAGAGAAATGAGAGAAAGAAAAAATCTTTTCAACTAACTTTGCAACACTCACAAATTTCTGTCGTCTTTAACCCGAACAGCAACCAAAAAAACCATCACTCGTGTCCGATTTATTATTGGTAGCGCAATGCAAACAAAACAACCGTAAAGCACAAATGGCATTGTATCGTCAATACTGCGACGGGATGTTTATCGTAGCGAACCGATATTTAAGAGACACAGCAGCGGCAGAAGATGCCCTGCAGGAAGCGTTTATAAAAGCGTTTCGGAAGTTAGACCAGTTCAAAGGGGACGTCACCTTTGGGGCTTGGTTAAAGCGCATCGTCATTAATACCTGCTTGGATGCCCTAAAAGCAAACCAGCTTCAAAAAGAGGAAATTAATGAAGAAACTTTGCATTGTAGAGGAGGATAATTGGAACGCTCCCGATGAAGTCACCGTTCAAGAAGTGATGCAGGCTATTGAAAATTTGAAAGATCCCTTCGGAATCGTAATCAAACTCTTTTTATTGGAAGGCTATGATCATCAGGAAATTTCAGAAATTTTGG
This sequence comes from Flavobacteriaceae bacterium, assembly GCA_041392205.1. Classification (GTDB taxonomy): domain Bacteria; phylum Bacteroidota; class Bacteroidia; order Flavobacteriales; family Flavobacteriaceae; genus Halomarinibacterium. The sequence continues at coordinate 126,370 of JAWKMO010000008.1, forward strand.
GAATTACCGAAAGTGCTTCCCGAACGTATTTACACAGAGGAAAAAAACAACTACAAGAACAATTAAAACACTTAAATGATGGCACAGGATATTAGAGATATGTTGAAAGACTACCGGCCCGAAAGCCCAAAGCTTTCCGAAGGCACAATGTAGCTCATTTGAGAAAAAACTGGAGGCAATCTTTCCTCAGGAAAGAAGAAAAGCACTCTTTCTTGGCTTAAAATAGCAGCTTCGGTTGCCGTACTTATTTCTTTGGCCTATTTTGGGTTTCAGTATGTTACAAAAGCGCCCACGGTAAGTAATGAGATCGTTGAAACAAATACTGAAATCAACACCCAAACACCAACCATCACTATAGGTAGTTTATCACCAGATCTAAAAAAAGTAGAAGATTTTTACATTACCGGAATCAATCAGCAGTTGGCTTCTTTAAATAGAACCCCAGAGAATGAAGAACTTGTTAACGGATACCTTCAGCGTTTAGAAGAACTGAACAATGCCTATAATTTATTAAATAAGGAGTTGAACGAAGTGGGCCCCAGTGAGGCAACCATCACCGCTTTGATCGATAATTTGCAACTACGTTTGGAATTGCTGTTCAAACTAAAAAACAAATTAAAAGAACTTAAATCACTTGAAAATGAAACAATTAGTAATATACAAGCGTAACATTTTTACGGAATCGTATTTCTTATCGCTGGGCATGTTAGTGCTCAAAATAAATACAACGAAAGTTTTAAAGCCTCCAAAGATATGTTGGTAGAGGTTAACACCTCGTACACAAACGTCATTTTTGAAACCTGGAACAAAGATATGGTTGAGGTAGAAGCTTTTGTAGAAGGTAAAGACCTTTCTGAAAAAGAAAAGAAGGAAATTTTTGACCACTGGAAGTTTGATGTTTTAGGAAATAGCAAAAAAGTAGTCATTACTTCCAATCCTAGTCAGTATGCCGAAGGAATTGGGCTTTTTGGAGGAACAGAGGCGTTAAAATCGTTAAAAGCTCTTAAAAGCTTGGAGAAGATGCCCGTTATAGCAGAAATGCCCAATTTTGCTTTCGATTTTAAATTTGATACCCCAGCCATTACCCGACTTTAAAAAAATTCCGAAGTGGCCTTTTAGTAAAGATCACCCCAATATTAAAAATAAAGAAGGTTATACAAATTATGATTGTAATAACGAAACGGGCATTCAATTTAACCAAGACGAATACCAAAAAAACAAAGAAGCCTATGTAGCCAAACTTAATAAAAAGTACGATGCTAAGGTTTCGGTAAAAGAAGTTGATGCTTGGTTAAAAGAGGTTGATGTTTGGGCAGCGGAGTTTGAAAAAGTCATGGAAAACTGGGGAGAAAACTTCGGAAAGAAATTTGAGATGCAATTTGGACCCGATTTTGAAAAAAAGATGGAAAAGTGGGGAGAAGAGTTTGGTGAAAAATTTAGCAAGGATATGGAACAATGGGGAGAAGAATTTGGAGAACAGTTTGGAAAAGATATGGAGAAGTGGGGAGAAGAATTTGGAAAAAATATGGAAACTATGGGCAAAACAATTTGAAGAAAATGGAGGCGATTATTCACATAAAGTCATTATTGACGAAGATGGAAATAACAATTTTATTTTTAAAGGAAAGAAAGACATGTTTTTTTCCGGAAAAGCCAATAAAACAATCATTGTGAGAATGCCAAAAGGCACCAAAACAGGGGATAATGTACGTCATGGAGAGCTTAAAATGGCGAATGCTTATAATATAAAAGCAACACTTAATTATTCACCGTTAACAGCAAATAGTATTGATGGGGGCAAACCCTCATCAATGCTTCTTATGCTCCAGTTTATGTAAATACTTGGAATAATGGGGCCTTGCAAGTGAATTATGTGGAAGATTGCCGACTAAACACGGTTTCAGAAATTAATCTTCAGTCCAATTCTAGCGATGTAAGTATTAATGAATTGGTTAAAAATGGAGTGTTGTCGGGTTCTTTTGGAAATGTTTATATCGTAAAGATTGCACCCAGTTTTAGCGGGTTAGACATTACTTTGGAAAATGCCGATGCGGCAATAAACTTGCCGATACAGCCTTCATTTTTATTATAACGGTAAAAATCGCAATTAGAATATCCAAAAATGCTTCAATTAACCGAAACCAAAAACTTCGACCGCAAGTTGCTTAAAGGCTTTCATAAAACCAACGCCTCTGGAAAAACCATTACAATCAATGCTAATTATAGTACTATTAAAGTGCAATAAAAAACCATTTTAAAGGGTGATGACTCCTTCAAAATGGTTTCAATAACTAAACGGCTGGTTACTTTAAGCGCCTTCGTTTAATTTTTTGCTTACAAAGAACCCAGTTAAAAGCCCAGCTCCTGCCATAAATAAGATGGTTCTGGCATCGCAATATCTTCATCCATTCCTAAGACATCGGTATAAATAGTGCTCCCATAAAAATTCCTATTCCAATGCCCATTAATAATAAGGCTAGGTTGATTACAATCACTTTCCAAACAGGAGTTACACGTCTATCTTTACTGTAAAAGATGGAGCATCGGCACCCTTTTTCAATAAGTGCAATTCGCTCTTTATTTCTTGCCGAAATGTAGAGGTAAAAAATTCCGAAGATCATCGAAAATAATAGGAATAATAACAATTTCTGATCCCATAATGTTGTTTTTTTAAGGTTAATTACTGTTCGTTTTGTCCATAGGACGGAAGTTTTTAATCTTAGGTTACAATTATTTTTAAAAAAGTAATTTTACTTATGTTGTAACCTAAGACAATATAACAACGTCTTATTTCCAAATGACAACCCAAACCGACCATCAATTAATCGAACAAACCTTGCAGGGAAATTCGCAAGCCTTTTCGGTATTGGTCGAACGGTATCAAACCTTTGTGTTTACAATTGCTGTGCGTATGTTACGCCATAGGAAGAAGCTGAAGGAGTAGCGCAAGATTCTTTTATAAAGCCTTTGAGCATTATCAAACTATCGTGGGGAAGCTAAATTTTCGAGTTGGTTGTATGCTATCGTGTATCGAAAAGCCTTAGATAGAATTAGAAAAAATAACCAGTCAAGAACACTCGATTTAGTAAGAAATTACCGAGTCTGAAACCGAAGATATTGAAAACGCATTGCATTTTCTGCAACTTCAAGAACGAAACGATCTTATTAAAAGGGATCACACAATTGCCCGAACAAGCGGCGATAGTACTTTTTTATTTTGAAAAATTATCTATTAAAGAAATTACTGAAATAACAACCTTAAGTGAGGATAATGTAAAAATTAAATTACCGAAGCCAAAAAAATTATTTACTTTACTGAAGTACACGTACTTCCCCAATACACCGAAAACAATGGAAACGCCATCTAACTCACAGGATCAAATTTTAAAAAAGCTTATTAAAAACTCCTTTAGAAAGACCCATTGCTTTTCTGCTAAAGTCATCGCAGATTAGCCCAAAAGCACTTAAAGCATACTCCCCTTTAATTTCCAAAATGGCTTGGGGTGCTATTGTAACAGTATTTATGGTAGGCTTAGTATGGGTGTATTATCATCCTTCTTCAAGCTTATACCAAGTTGAGGCACTTTCCTACACTGAAAAACTCTCTTTTAGAAACCCTTTTGAAGGATTCGCCTTATCAAAAACAACCCTTTATGCCATAGGTTTTATGGCGCTATTTTTACTGCAAATTCCTTTTTTAAAACGAATTGTTGAACCTAAATAAAAAAAACCGAAGCATTGCTTCGGGTTTTTTTTACTCATCCACCAACACCCATTCTCCTTTGTCTAGTAACGGGATGGCTTGCTTGTATTTCATTTGTTTGTTTTCGCCACTCATTACGTGCTTAATGGTTACTTTGTCATTACGGCCAATTTTGGGTTTATCCCGAACAATGGTTTCGGTAATTTGAGGGCGTGGTTGGGTGTTTCCAGCCGCACGTGATTGTGCCGCACGTTCATCCATATTAGGGATTTCGTCTTTTTGTTCGCTTAATTTTTCTTTGGGACGCACTTGCCTTGCTTCTTGGATTTGTTGCTGATTTTCTTGCGGTAACTCCCCTTTAAACAAAAAGGAAAGTACTTCTTTATTTACCTTTTCAATCATAGTTTTAAAGAGTTCGAACGCTTCAAACTTGTAGATTAATAAAGGGTCTTTTTGTTCGTGAACCGCTAGCTGAACACTTTGTTTTAACTCGTCCATTTTACGAAGATGGGTTTTCCATGCATCATCAATAATGGCAAGGGTAATGTTCTTTTCAAAATCGTTTACTAGCTGTTTTCCTTCAGACTCGTATGCTTTTTGAAGGTCCGTAGCCACATTTAATGTTTTTACTCCATCTGTAAAAGGCACTAAAATTCTTTTGAATTTATCGCCTTGTGTTTCAAATACATTTTTAATTACAGGAAAAGCCATTTCGGCATTACGTGCCATTTTATCTTGGTAATGAACGTAGGCAGTTTTGTATATTTTCCCAGCAATTTCTTTGGTTCCTAAGCTGTCAAATTCTTGTTTTGAAATTGGGGAACTCATAGAAAAATACCGAATGAGCTCAAACTCAAAATTTTTATAATCTTGTTGTAATTTATTGGTTTCGGCAATGACTTCGGCAGTATCGTAAATCATATTGGCGATGTCCACACGAAGACGTTCTCCAAACAAGGCATGGTAACGACGTTTGTAAATTACCTCTCTTTGGGCATTCATTACATCATCATATTCCAACAAGCGTTTGCGTATCCCAAAGTTGTTTTCTTCTACTTTTTTCTGTGCGCGCTCAATGGATTTTGAAATCATAGAATGTTGAATAACCTCGCCTTCTTTTAATCCTAAACGATCCATCATTTTAGCAATTCGCTCACTACCAAAGAGACGCATTAAATTATCTTCCAAAGACACATAAAATTGAGAACTTCCCGGATCTCCTTGTCGTCCACTACGACCGCGCAACTGCCTATCCACACGACGGGAATCGTGACGTTCGGTTCCTACAATGGCGAGACCGCCTGCTTTTTTAACTTCGTCACTTAGTTTAATATCCGTACCACGACCTGCCATATTGGTAGCAATGGTAACGATACCGCTTTTACCGGCTTCGGCAACAATATCGGCTTCTTTTTTATGCAATTTGGCGTTCAAAACATTGTGTGGAATGTTGCGAATGCTTAACATTCTACTTAATAATTCAGAAATTTCTACCGAAGTAGTACCAATAAGTACGGGTCTTCCTGCTTGTGATAAAGAAACAACTTCTTCTATAACAGCATTGTATTTTTCGCGTTTGGTTTTGTAAATTTTATCGTCTTGATCGTTACGGGCAATAGGGCGATTGGTAGGGATTTCTACCACATCCAATTTGTAAATCTCCCAAAGTTCTCCTGCTTCGGTTACCGCAGTTCCAGTCATTCCCGCCAATTTTCGGTACATTCTGAAATAATTTTGCAGTGTAATGGTAGCAAAGGTCTGTGTCACCGCTTCAATTTTTACATTTTCTTTGGCTTCAATGGCTTGGTGTAACCCATCGCTATAGCGACGACCATCCATAATCCGTCCCGTTTGCTCATCTACAATAAGCACTTTATTTTCCATCACGACATATTGGTCATCCTTTTCAAAAAGGGTGTAGGCTTTCAATAACTGGTTAAGGGTATGGATACGTTCACTTTTTACACCAAAATCCCTAAAAAGATCTTCTTTTAGATTGGCTTCTGCTTCTGATGAAAGATTTTGTGCTTCAATTTTGGCAATTTCGGTCCCTATATCGGGCATGACAAAGAAATTGGGGTCGTCTTCACCCGAGAGGAAATTAATTCCCTTGTCGGTTAATTCTATTTGATTGTTTTTTTCCTCAATAACAAAATACAACTCGGCATCTACTTTGGGCATTTCACGGTTGTTATCCTGCATGTAGAAGTTTTCTGTTTTCTGCAGAATGGCTTTTACGCCTTCTTCGGAAAGGAATTTAATTAAGGCCTTATTTTTGGGTAACCCACGATACACTCGCAATAACTGAAACCCTCCTTCTTTGGTATCACCTTCAGCAATAAGCCTTTTTGCTTCGGCTAGTACACCCGTTAGGTATTTTTTTTGGACCTCAACAATACTGCTAATTTTTGGTTTTAATTCGTTAAACTCGTGGCGTTCGCCCTGTGGTACGGGGCCTGAAATAATTAGGGGCGTACGGGCATCGTCAATTAACACACTATCTACCTCATCTACAATAGCATAATGGTGTGGGCGTTGCACTAGATCGTTAGGTGCGTGCGCCATATTGTCCCGTAGGTAATCGAAACCAAACTCATTATTGGTTCCGTAGGTGATGGAAGCATTATAGGCTTTTCTACGTGCTTCAGAATTGGGTTGGTGTAGATCGATGCAATCCACACTTAACCCATGGAATTCAAAAATGGGAGCCATCCAAGCGCTATCCCTTTTTGCTAAGTAGTCGTTAACGGTCACCAAGTGCACTCCGTTTCCAGCTAAGGCATTCAAATAAACAGGCAGCGTAGCCACTAAGGTTTTACCTTCTCCCGTTTGCATTTCGGCAACTTTTCCTTGGTGCAATGCGATCCCCCCAATAAGCTGTACATCGTAATGTATCATATCCCAGGTAACTTCTTTTCCAGCGGCATCCCAAGAGTTACTCCAGTGGGCTTTATCCCCTTCTAGAGTCACATAGTCTTTGGTGGCGGAAATTTCACGGTCAAAAGGGGTTGCTGTTACGGTGAGTGTAGTATTGTCTTTAAAACGTTTTGCCGTTTCTTTTACAACCGCAAATGCCTCGGGTAGAATTTCGTTAAGGGTTTTCTTTTCAACTTCGTAGCGATCCTTTTTTAACGCATCGATACGGTTGTAAATATCTTCTTTAACATCGATATCTTCTTCTTTTTCGGCATCCAACAAAAGGGTATCAATTTGGTCTTGAATTTCTCTTTGGTCCTCTTTAATTTTTTTTCGGAAAGTATCTGATTTTGCCCGAAGTGCGTCTAAAGAAAGATTGGCCATTTCGGCTTCGAATTTTTTTATTTGGTTGACTAGCGGTTGTATTTCGCTAATGTCTTTTTTCGATTTGTCTCCTACAAATACTTTTAATACGCTGTCTAAAAGTCCCATGATGTGTTTAATTTTAGGCCCAAAGGTAGAGGGAGCCCCTCTGTTAATGCACCACAAAAGAAGCGAAACTATTTGGAAAATTCAAAAGGTTTAACGCTTTTATTGGATGGGTTTTTGAGCAAAAAAAAAGCCTCGCTCCCTAAGGGGTGAGACTTTTTCTTAAAGGTTTATTTATTGTTTAATATTCGTCTTCGTTCCACAAATAATCATCGTCTGTGGGATAGTCCTGCCAGATTTCTTCAATAGAATCGTATGAATCGCCTTCGTCTTCAATAGCTTGAAGGTTTTCTACCACCTCAAGAGGGGCACCGGTTCTAATGGCATAATCTATTAATTCGTCTTTTGTGGCAGGCCAAGGGGCATCGCTTAAATAAGATGCCAATTCTAATGTCCAATACATAATAGCATTAGGGTTTTAATTTTTTGCAAAAATAAATTTTTAACTGAAAAAGTCAAGAAAAATTAAAAGTTATTATCAATTATTTTAAAGAACGTTTTTATTTTACTGAAAATCAGTTAATTAAAAAAACAAAGAAGAAACAGCTAGTATTTTTTTGGAATCCATTTTATTTCCTCTGCGTTGAGGTCAAAAGACAATTTCCGTGCCAGCACAAAAAGGTAGTCAGAAAGGCGGTTAAGATAGATTAAAACCGTCGTGTCTACAGGCTCATTTTCGTGTAAAAAGCTGGTTAATCGCTCTGCTCGGCGACAAACGGTACGGGCTATGTGACAATATGACACGGTAGTATGTCCTCCTGGTAGCACAAAGTGTGTCATAGGAGGTAATGCATCATTCATAGAATCTATTTCTTTTTCCAAAAGGAGAATGTCTTCCTCTTGAATTTTAGGAATATTCAAGCGTTCTTTCCCGCTTTTTAAAATAGCTTTTTTGGGATCTGTAGCAAGTATGGCTCCTAGGGTAAAGAGTTTGTCTTGAATTTCCATTAAAATTTTTTTGTAATGGTAATTCATTTCTTGGTCACGGATAAGCCCAAGGTGAGAGTTCAACTCGTCTACAGTGCCATAGCTTTCAATACGAATATGGTGTTTGGGAACGCGTGTCCCGCCAAATAATGCGGTTGTGCCTTTATCGCCTGTTTTGGTGTAGATTTTCACGTTTATTTTTCTTGTTGTGTTCTTCTATTTTTTTTATTGCTCTTTTAGAATTAATCTTTACAAAAATTAATCCTATAATAAGCGCAACAATTAGCCAATGAGTATTTGTCATTTCTCTTTTTTCCGCTCTTGATACTTTTTCCTAAAACTTTGCTTAGTACGCTTTCTGCGTTCTTTTTGTACTCTAAAGTTGTTCCAGAGGACCACTACCAATAAAATAAATGCAATGCCTATCCAAGTGTACATACTCTTTTTTAACAAAGGTACTAAATGAATAGCGAGTAGAAAATAGAAATTAGGAAATAGGGAATAAGAGTTTGTTATTTGAAATTTGTCCTTTAAAATTATTTAGTTTTCACATCGCTCTCCACCAACCCATCACGAAGCCTGATGATTCTGTGAGCGTGTGCCGCAATGTCTTCTTCGTGTGTCACCACAATGACGGTATTTCCAGAAGCGTGGATATCGTCAAGTAATTGCATAATTTCTAAGGAAGTTTTGGAGTCCAAATTTCCAGTGGGCTCATCGGCCAAAATAATGGAGGGTTTATTCACCAAAGCACGACCTACAGCTACCCGTTGCCTTTGTCCTCCCGAGAGTTGGTTGGGTTTGTGGTCCATTCTATCGGCTAGCCCTACATCTTTAAGTACTTGGGTGGCTCTTTTTATACGCTCGACTTTACTAGCACCCGCATACACCATAGGCAGTGCTACATTGTCTAAGGCAGTCGTTCTTGGCATTAAATTAAAGGTTTGAAAGACAAATCCTATTTCTTTATTTCTAATTTCTGCCAGTTGGTCATCGGTCATGCTACTTACATCTACTCCATTTAATTCGTAGGAACCCCCTGTAGGTGTGTCAAGACAACCCAAAAGATTCATAAGCGTAGATTTACCAGACCCTGAAGGACCCATTAAGGCGACGTATTCGCCTCGTTCAATATCAAGGTCAATTCCTTTTAACACTTTTACCACCTCTTGTCCCAAAGGGAAATCCCTAATAATGCCTCTAATTTTTATTACTAAACTCATAGTGTTTCAAAATGGAAGTGCAAGATAACAGTTTTTAGCATAAGACGTAGTCTAGCGATGTATGTTACAAACGAATTGTAAAATGTTGTTTCTCTTGTTCTTTTCTAAAGAATACTAACCCCCAATGAAAAATATCCATACTTACCGTAACTTTAGGGTGTTGAATAATTTCTTGCCAAGCCGCTGTCATGGAAGGACTCCAATAAATATCATCAAAAATAAAAAGAGCGTCGTTATGTGTTTTTTTTAAAAGAAAGTTGAAATATTGAAGCGTATTTTCTTTGCTGTGGTTGCCATCTATGTAAACTAAATCATAGGAATTGTTTGTAGCTTCTTTGAAAAAATTTTCAAAAGTTTCATTTTTTAAATGAATGTTTTTAAGTTGAAATTCTTGAAAAAGTTGTGTTGCAATGTTTGATGTATTAGGGCATCCTTCTATTGTAGTTATTGTTGCAGATGGATTTCCTAAGGATAGAGAGGCAGTCCCCAAGCCCACCGAAGTTCCTAACTCTAGTATCCTTTTGGGTTTAAAATAGGATACAATCCTAAAAAGTAATTTTTGCCTTTTCAATGAAATTCCTGCATTTTTTGCAATAGCCGCTACCTGGCGTTGGTTTGAAGTAAAAACTCTGGAACCTCTTCCAAAATCAGTAACAGAAATCACCGATTTGTTACTCAGTACATTTTTACGAATTGACTTAAGTACTTTGTATTCGCTAGTTTGTTTTTTAAGGTAGATACATTTTGTTACAAAATCATACACAAAAGGGGAGTGGACCCCATGTTGATTGGTGGATTTACTTAGAAATTTTAAATATGACTTTATTTGATATAGCATATGTTTTCCCCTCCTTTTTAAGGAGGGGTGGCACATTTTAATGTGACGGGGTGGTTTTAATACCCCTCAGTCCTTCGGACAGCTCCCCTAATCTAGGGGAGCAGAAATATAATTTTTATTCTTCCATTTTGGCAGAAAGTTCGAACCAACGTTCTGTTTTTTCTTCCAGAGTATCTATAAGATTTTGAAGCAATTTAGATTGTTTAGTAATTTCTTCTCCAGACCAAGTTTCGGTAGCAAATTTATTTTGAAGGGATTCTCTCTCTATTTCTAATTTCGCTATTTCCTTTTCAAGTTTATTATATTCTTTTTGCTCGGTATAACTTAGTTTGGTTTTATTGCTTTCCCCTTTCCAATGGTTTTTTGGTTTACTTTCGATTTCTACTTTTTCTTTGGGTGTACTGTCTTCATAGGTTCTATAATCGCTATAGTTTCCAGGAAAATCTTCAATGACACCTTCACCTCTGAACACAAACAAATGATCTACAATTTTATCCATAAAATAGCGGTCGTGGGATACCACAATTAAACAGCCAGGAAAATCCAACAAGAAACTTTCCAAAACATTTAAAGTTACGATATCTAGGTCGTTTGTAGGTTCATCTAGGATTAAAAAGTTGGGGTTTTTAATGAGCACGGTACATAAATACAATCGTTTTTTTTCGCCACCGCTTAGTTTTTCTACAAAATCGTATTGTTTTTTTCTATCAAATAGAAAACGTTCTAAGAGTTGTCCTGCAGAGATTTGCCGTCCCTTTTTCAGCGGAATATAATCTCCATATTCCCGCACGACATCAATGACCTTTTGACCTTCCTTTACCGTAATTCCTTTTTGTGTATAGTAGCCAAAATGTACTGTTTCACCAATGACCACTTTTCCAGTGTCGGGAGGTATATTTCCTGTAATAATATTTAAAAAAGTAGATTTTCCGGTCCCGTTTTTACCAATAATACCTAGTCGTTCACCGGGTAAAAAATGATACTCAAATTTTTCAAAAAGGTTACGGTCGCCAAAACGTTTTGAGATATTATGAAGCTCAACAATTTTGGTTCCCAATCGCTCCATATTCAATTCCAGTTGCACTTCGTGGTCTTTTCGGCGTTGGCTCGCACGGGATTTAATTTCGTAAAAGTCGTCTATACGGCTTTTGCTTTTGGTTGTTCGTGCCTTGGGCTGGCGACGCATCCAGTCTAATTCTTTTTTAAAAAGCTGCTTGGCTTTGGCGGTTTCAGTTTCAAAAGAAGTAATACGTGCCTCTCTTTTTTCAAGGTAGTAGCTATAATTTCCTTTATAGCTGTAAAGACTTCCTTCGTCCAACTCGACAATTTCATTGCACACCCGTTCTAAAAAATACCGATCGTGGGTTACCATAAAAAGGGTTATTTTTTCTTTGGCAAAAAAGCTTTCCAACCATTCGATCATTTCCAAATCCAAGTGGTTGGTGGGCTCATCCATAATAAGTAAATCGGGTTGGGAGAGGAGGGCATTGGCTAGCGCTAAGCGCTTTTTTTGTCCCCCACTTAAGTTAGTTACTTTTTGTTGAAGGTCATCCAGTTTCAGTTTAAAGAGAATTTGTTTGTAAAGGGTTTCAAAATCCCAGGCTTGATGGGCATCCATAGCGTCAAATGCTTTTTGATAGGCGGCTTCATCATGAGGATTTAGTAAGGCTTTTTCATAGGCTTCTATAATTTTTAAAATAGGTTTTTCGGAAGAAAAAATGGTTTGTTCTACCGTAAGTGTGAGATCTAATTTTGGGTCTTGAGAAATAAAAGCTACCGAAAGCCCTTTGCGAAATACAATATTTCCCTCGTCTGGGGTATCATCACCCGAAAGCATATTTAATAGGGAGGTTTTTCCAGTTCCGTTTTTGGCTACAAAACCTATTTTTTGTCCTTCGTTAATGCCGAAGGATATGTTTTTAAAGAGCAGCCGTTCTCCATACGATTTTGCTATTTGTTCTACCGAGAGGTAATTCATCTGTTTGTGCTATTTATTTCGAAGTGTGCGTTTGCTGCAAAATAAATGGTTTTTGTTCACTTACTGTAAAATATATTTTATTATTACTGTGCATACGCTATATTTGTCAATAACAACCCTGCCTACTATGAAATTGACACGATTGCTAGTTTTTGGAATGATTGCTATTTGTTTCGCTTCCTGTGTGTCTAAAAAGCAACTTACGTACCTTCAAGAAGACAATTCAAAATATAAGGATAGTATTATTCCAATTCGAAAAATCCAGGAACCGTATCGCTTACAGATTAATGATTTATTAAGTATTCGTGTAAAGGCACTGGATAATGATATGGCTAATATTTTTAATCCCATAAGTGAAGCCAATCCGAATGCAACAGGAGAACAACGATTGTATTATGATGGATTTAAAGTAGATGCCCACGGAAACATTAGAGTACCCATTTTGGGGGAAGTACCTGTATTAGGATACACCCTTGATGAGGTTAGAAAAGACTTAGAAGCAAGGCTCTTAAAGGATTATTTTAAAGAAGAAGCCAATGTGTTTGTGACTGTTAAGTTAGCAGGAATTCGATATACGATTAATGGGGAGATTGGCAGGTCTGGGTCTAATATTATTTATAGGGATCAAGCTACTATTATGGAAGCCATTGGTAATAGTGGTGATATTCCTATTACTGGAGATAAAACCGACGTAGTTATTATAAGGCAATACCCCTTGGGGCAAAAGGTACATCATATCGATTTAACTTCTATTGATGCTATGAATTCTCCGTATTATTATATTCAACCTAACGATTTAATTTTAATCAACCCTTTACCTCAAAAATCGATTGGTACAGGGACTACGGGCATACAATCCTTTACCAGTATTTTAACTATAGTAACGGCATTGGCCACAACTATTTTACTATTTACACGACTTTAGATGAACCAAGAATTCGACCTTAATGAAGTTCATACAACCTTCGATTTAAAAGGGTTTCTTTTTAAATTAATAAGCTATTGGCCCTTATTCCTTATTTCATTAGCGATTGCTTTTGGGATTGCTTATTACATTAATGTACGGAAGCTTCCCATTTACCAAATGGAAAATATGGTATCGATTAAGGATGACCAAAACCCCTTTTTTACTAGCAATACCAGTTTAACCTTTAATTGGGGGGGGACTACCGATAAGGTAAATACGGCATTAATAACTTTGCGCTCCCGTAGCCATAATGAAAAAGTAGTAGAACGGCTAAAATATTATCTTACCTACAAGAGAGAAGGTAAGTATCAATTGGAAGATGCCTATAAACAAACCCCCTTCTTTTTTGAAGTAGATACCTCACAAGCTCAACTATTGAACCAACCTATAGAAATTGTTTTTAAAGATAGTGTTTCGTTTGAGTTAAAAACTGTTTTTGAGGAAAGCAGGAGCTATCCCATACAATTTTATAACCGTTCTAAAGAAATAAGCAGTACCCCAATTGAAGCACATTCCTTTTCCAAAACGTTTCAAATTGGTCGAAAAATAGAGACTCCCTTTTTGCATGGTACGGTTTATAAAAACCCCGAAATTCAGGTTATCCCAGGAAAATCTTACTATATTCAATTTATCAATTTTAATAATGCTGTAAGAAGATATTTAAACATCGATGTAAAGCCAGAGTCAACTAATTCATCCATTTTACAACTTCGGCTTACAGGAACCAATAAAGCAAAATTGGTGGATTATTTAAATAGCTCTATCTCCGTTCTTTCAGAAGATATGTTAGATCGAAAAAATCTCTTTGCCACCAAAACCATTCGTTTTATTGATAGTAGTTTGGCAGAAAAAGCAAAAGAACTAAAGGATACCGAAGATGAGCTTAATACCTTTAAAAATAAAAATGATATTTTTGATTTAGAAGCGGAAGGGCAACAAATCAATGCTAAACTTTCCAATCTAGATTTGGCAAAAGAGAATGTCAATAGGGAACTAAATTATTACAGTACGCTCGAAAATTATCTAATTAACAGAACCGATTACAGGGATGTTCCTGCGCCCTCGGTAGCAGAAATTTCGGAAAGAAGTATTGTAGAAGGGGTTGCTCAAATTGTTGAAAAAGCCCAAGACCGAAGCAAACTCGAATATTCCTATAAAGAAGGATCTCCTATATTTAAGGATATCGATCGGCAAATAGATGCAATTAAGCGGGTTTTGCTAGAAAATATTACTTCCTCAAAAGGACTAAAAAACCAAGAATTAGCTCGTATTAACAATGATATTTATCGATTTGAATCGGATATCCGTAAACTCCCCAAAAATCAACAGGAGCTACTAAAGATAGAAAGAAGGTACCAATTAAGTCAAGGAACCTACAACTTGTTTTTATCTAAAAGGAGTGAGGCTGGATTGGTAAAAGCAGCCAATGTAAGTGATGTATTAATCATAGACCCAGCTAAAGATACTGGAGGCGGAAGGGTAGGGCCCAATACCCAACTTAACTATGTTATGGCTACCCTGTTTGGTTTTATGATTCCCTTTTTGTTTGTCTTTTTACTTAGTTTTTTCGATAATCGCATTCATACGGTAAAAGATATAGAGCGGCTTACCAAAATACCCATTTTAGGTGTTGTTGGAAAGTCAAGAATAGTGGGAAATTTAACAGTTATTGAAAAACCCAAGTCGGCCGTTTCAGAATCCTTTCGAGCCTTGCGTTCCAGTTTGCAATACATCTATAAAAAACAAGGTATAAAAGGAGCCAAAACTGTTTTAGTGACCTCTTCCATAAGTGGGGAAGGAAAAACCTTTTGCTCCATCAATATTGCTTCCGTATTTGCCTTAAGTGAAAAGCGCACCGTATTAGTAGGGCTGGATTTACGAAAACCCAAGATTTTTGGAGACTTTAATGTAAACAATAACATTGGAGTAGTAAACTATCTTATTGAAGATGCTACCGAAGACGATATTATTCAAAAAACGGTTATCGATTCGTTAGATATTATTACCGCAGGCCCAATTCCTCCTAATCCTTCAGAGTTATTGATGACAGAGCGTATGAAGCAGCTTATAGATAGCCTAAAATCTCGATACGACTATGTTGTGTTGGATTCTCCGCCTCTGGGTTTGGTGGCAGATTCTCTTGAACTTATCAAGTATGCCGATGCTACCATTTATATGGTTCGTCAAAATTATACCAAAAGAGGCATGTTTGCATTAATTAACGATAAATATAAATCGGGGGAAATTAAAAACATAAGTGTTGTCTTAAACTACTTTGAAGGCAAAGCAAAATATGGTTATGGCTACGGTTATGGATATGGTTATGGATACGGTTACGGCTATGGTTATGGTCACGGGTATCATGAGGACGATATAAAACAACCTTTAAGGAAAAGAATTACCCATTTTTTCCGAAGGCTTTTTAAAAGGCATCATTAATTAATTGGGTTGCAAACGGTTATGCTTTCCCAAAATCAAAAACGACTTAAACGTGCCTTCGATATATTACTTTCCTTAGGAATTTTGCCTTTTATTGGCATTCCACTTATCGTATTGTGGGCCTTAGCTACTATAAGTACAAAAAACAATGGATGGTTTGTTCAAACTAGAATTGGACAAGACGCCCTCCCTTTTTCCCTCTACAAGCTTCGTACTCTTACTGGCAAAGAACATAGGGATGTACATGCAATTTATGCTGCAGAAACCCGCTTTGGTAAATGGTTGCGAAAAACCAAGTTAGACGAACTCCCACAAGTGATTAATGTATTAAAAGGCGATATGAGTTGGGTAGGCCCTAGACCCGATATTCCAGGCTATGCCGATGCATTAGAGGGAGAGGATAGAGTGATTCTTTCAGTAAAACCAGGTATTACAGGCCCTGCTACTTTAAAGTATCGAAACGAAGATCAACTACTTGCCCAACAAGAACATCCTTTGCAGTATAACGATAGGATAATTTGGCCGGATAAAGTAGCTATTAATAGCGAATATGTTCAACATTGGTCCTTTCAAAAGGATTTAGGATATTTGTGGAAGGTCTTTTTTTAATAATAAATTCTATTTTACATAAGATCCTAACCGCAATTAACCCGAAGCAGATATAAGGTAACTATTGGGAAACTTTATGTTGACTTTTTAACGTTATTTATTATATTAAATACGCTCTTCCCTTGAGCTAAAGGTAGGTGTCCCGACCAAAGTGTCGGGGCGGAGGGTTTGTTTTTAGAAATCAAACTTTTAACTGTTTTATTTTTTCAAACACCCCTGAACGTTTGAAGTCTACATAACTCTCTAAAATTTTAGAAATTACCTATTTAGTAGAAAAATTAGCAATAATTTCTTGTAAAACTGATGCTAAAAAGTCGAATACCATCTTGTTTTCAAATCTCAGTACAGAATAACCTAATGTATTTAAATATTGAGTTCTTTTTAAATCGTATTCTGTAGCAGTTTCATTATTATGAACTTCACCATCTAATTCAATTATTAATTTTTCTGAGGCACAATAAAAATCAACAATATAATTGCTTATGCTGTGCTGTTTAGTAAACCTTCTGCCTTGTAGTTTTCTAGATTTTAAATGATTCCAAAGAAATGCTTCGGCAGGTGTAAGGTTTTTTCTTAACTCTTTACGAATTGGTTGTAATGTTTTACTTGTATGTACTTTATTGTTTCTCACTTGTTAAAATTAATATTTCTTTTGGTTTTTCAAACTCCCCTAAACGCTGTGCGTTCTTTCCCCTCTTTATCTAAAGAGGGGAGCCAGTAGTGGATATATTAAAATTATTAATTAAACTCATATGTGCTCCTCCCTTGAGTTAAAGGGAGGTGTCTTGACTTTTCAAGACGGAGGGTTTGCTTTTTATAGTCAAACTTCTTTAATACTAAAGTTTTTGTTCAAACTTCCCTGAATGCTAGGCCGTTTTTACCTCTCTGTAACTAAAGAGGGGAGCTTTGTGGGTTTCATTTAATACTTGATTAATTATAAGCTTGGTACTTTATTTGTTATAAGCTACGTATCTTTGTGCTTTAATTTGGATGTCATTTAACGAATGAAAGAAAATCCCACCATTGCTATTATAGGACTAGGGTATGTTGGTTTGCCCCTAGCTGTTGCCTTTGCTGAAAAATATTCAGTGATAGGATTTGATATTAATGAAAAGCGGGTAGCCGAACTGCAACATGGGGAAGACAATACACTAGAAGTAGCAGATGTAGATTTACAGAGGGCGCTTAATGCTTCTCCCTATGGATTAACCGTTAGCAGCAACGCTGCAGACCTTGCCGTTGCTACTGTGTATATAGTTACCGTACCTACGCCTACCAATAAACATAATCAACCTGTATTAACTCCTCTTGAAAAGGCTAGCGAAACTATTGGGAAGGAATTAAAAGTAGGAGATGTGGTAATTTATGAATCTACTGTATATCCTGGGGTTACTGAAGATATTTGTGTGCCCATTCTTGAAAAATTTTCAGGTTTACAATTTAACCAAGACTTTTTTGCAGGCTATTCGCCCGAGCGGATTAATCCGGGAGATAAAGAACATACGGTTACAAAAATATTAAAAGTAACTTCGGGTTCTACTCCCGAAGCGGCAAAATATGTGGATGATCTATATGCTTCGGTGATTACTGCAGGGACACATTTGGCACCGTCTATAAAAGTGGCTGAAGCCGCCAAAGTGATAGAAAATTCGCAACGCGACATTAATATTGCTTTTGTGAATGAATTGTCTAAAATCTTCCGCTTACTAGGCATTGATACCCAAGCAGTGTTAGAAGCCGCTGGCACAAAATGGAATTTTTTAAAATTTTCACCAGGCTTAGTAGGAGGGCATTGTATTGGGGTAGATCCTTATTATTTGGCACAAAAAGCGATGGAGGAGGGCTACAATCCTGAAATTATTTTAGCAGGACGCCGTATGAATGATGGTATGGGAAGCTATGTGGCTCACGAGGTTGTTAAACTCATGATTCAGAAAGATTGTAAAGTAAAAGGAGGCAAGGTGCTCATTTTAGGAATTACGTTTAAAGAAAATTGTCCCGATATACGTAATAGTAAAGTGATTGATGTGGTGGAAGAATTGGAACGATATAACTTAAATGTGACCATACATGATCCTTGGGCCAATGCAGAGGAAGTGAAGCATGAATTTGGGAAATTAGTTGTGTCCCAAGTCTCTGAATTGCAAAATGATTATGATGCAATCATCTTGGCGGTTGCCCATAAGGTATTTAAAAATATAGATGTTAAAAGATTTTCGGCTTCCAAAAGTGTGATATTTGATGTAAAAGCGTTTTTGGATTCTGCTATTATAGATGGAAGATTGTGAGTTGTCTGTTGTCTTTTGTCGGTTGTCGGTTGTCGGTTGTCTGTTGTCGGTTGCCTGTTGTCTGCTGAAAATTAAAGTTGATTGTGAAATCATATAAAGACTTAGATATTTTATAATTTAGCATTTCAGCTTTCCATTGATGTGCATCAATTGAGTTTGAAACTGCCTAATTATGAGTTATATGAGCAAGGAAGTCAGGTTAAAAGATCGTCGCAGAGTATTAAAGATAATATTGTTGAAGGATATGGAAGAAGGCAATATAAACAAGACTTTATTAGATTTTTGATTTATGCTCATAGCTCATTATTAGAGTGTATATCACAATTGGAAATGATTAACAAACTTTACGATTTAGAATCTTCACAAGAATTGATCGAAAAGTATGATAACCTAGGAGCTAAGATTTTTAAATTTATTAAGTATGTTGAAAATAATTGGAGAGTCTAAATACTGACAACCAACAACTGACAACCGAAATCTAAAATGTACAAAACACCATACCATACCGAAGATTTATCTAATTATTCCTTTTTAGTAACAGGAGGGGCAGGCTTTATTGGCGCAAACTTGGCAGAATATTTATTGAAATTTGGTGCTAAGAAAGTACGCGTATTAGATAATCTTGCTACGGGACATAAGGAAAACCTTTCCGAATTTGTAAATCACCCTGCTTTTGAATTTATGGAAGGGGATATTCGTGATTTAGAAACCTGTAAAAAAGCGATGGAAGGGATAGATTATGTATCGCATCAGGCCGCTTTGGGTAGTGTGCCACGCTCGATTAATGATCCTATTACTTCCAATGAAGTAAATGTTACTGGGTTTTTGAATATGTTGGTAGCGCAAAAAGAAACTCCTTCTTTGAAACGAATGGTGTATGCGGCTTCCAGTTCTACCTATGGAGATAGTAAAAGTTTGCCCAAAGTAGAAGGAACTATTGGGAAACCTTTATCCCCCTATGCCGTAACCAAATTGGTAAATGAATTGTATGCCGATGTGTTTTTTAAAACCTACGGAACTGAATCTATTGGATTGCGTTATTTTAATGTTTTTGGCCCTAAACAAAGCCCTAAAGGTGCCTACGCTGCGGTTATTCCCTTATTTATGCAGGCTTTAAAAGACGATACTCCTCCTACCATTAATGGAAACGGTGAGCAAACTCGTGATTTTACCTTTGTAGAAAATGCAGTTCAGGCCAACATAAGAGCATTTTTTGCACCAGATGCTGCGGTGAACGAAGTGTTTAATATAGCCTATGGAGAACGCATTAGTTTAAATATTCTTTGGGAATCTTTAAAAACCACTTCTGGGAAAAAATTAGATGCCTTGTATGGTCCACCAAGAAAAGGGGATGTTCAAGATTCCTTGGCCAATATTACAAAAGCCAATACATTATTAGGATATGCGCCTAAGTTTTCGGTTCAGGAGGGTTTAAAGAAAACTTGGGATTCCTTTATCAAACTCCCCTGAATGCTCACGCATTCTTTCCCCTCTTAAACTTAAGAGGGAAGCCAGTTGTGGCTTTTGTTATGGTAATTAGTTAAAAAAAAGCTCCTCTCTTTTAGCAAAGGGAGGTGTCTTGACTCGTCAAGACGGAGGGTTTGCATTATTAAAATTTTCTGTAATTTCCTTTAGGACGGAAGGTAATAATTCAAATACCATTTTGTTTTCAAAGCGGATTACCGTATATCCTAAAGAATTTAAAAATTGTGTTCTTTTTAAGTCATATTCCTGCGCTGATGGATTGTAGTGTACTTCCCCATCTAACTCAATAATTAAGCATTCTTGTGCACAATAAAAATCCACAATATAGTTACCCATACTATGTTGTTTTGTAAACCTTCTTCCTTGAAGTTTTCTGGCCTTGAGTTGCTCCCACAGGAAAGCTTCTGCCGGAGTGAGATTGTGCCTTAATTTTTTGCGAAGTTGTTTTAGTTCTTTTTTGGTATGTATTTGTTTGTCTCCCATTTTATAAAAATAATAATTTTATGTTTTTGTTTCAAACTCCCCTGAATGCTGGCGCATTCTTTCCCCTCTTAGGCTTAAGAGGGGAGCTTTTTTTGTGGAGGGTTTTGTATTTCTGAAAGGTTTGGTGTTAGCACTTATTTCTATATGCATTTCTACAGGCTCCTCCCTTTTAGCAAAGGGAGGTGGCCCGACCATAGTGTCGGGACGGAGGGTTTGTATATAAAACTCCCTAACCCCTATTCACTACTCACTGCTATTTAATAACCCGTTTATAAATTCTTTTTTTTCTAAAGCCTCAAGGTTTTATACTTCTCAAGAATTAGTATCTTGCCATATCATAAAAACCTACTATGACTCCCCAGCGAGAAGAACCCTGGCTTTACGAAATCTCTTCCAAAAGGAAGCTTATTGATCTTAATTTTAAGGAGATTTGGCGGTATCGAGATTTGTTGCTCATGTTTGTGAAAAGGGATATCACCGCAGCCTATAAACAAACAGTTCTTGGTCCGTTGTGGTTTGTGATACAACCGTTGTTTACTTCGGTTATTTTTACCCTTGTGTTCAATAATATTGCAAATATAAGTACGGGTATTATTCCTTCTTTTTTGTTTAATCTTTCGGGTATTACCGCTTGGAACTTTTTTAGCTTTACCTTAAATACCACCTCTTCCACTTTTAAAGCTAATGCTGGGATGTTTGGAAAAGTGTATTTTCCTCGTTTTGTAGTGCCTATGTCTAAGGTGCTTTCACAACTGTTTCGGTTTGGGATACAGTGTTCTATTTTGGCTGGGTTTTATGTGTATTATGTAGTTTTTAAAGACACCCCCTTATATCCTAGTACCCATTTACTGTTGTTTCCTGTGTATGTAATCCTGATTATTTTATATGGATTGGGGTTGGGGATGATTATTTCTACATTTACCACGAAATATAGAGATGTTTCTATCTTGTTAGGCTTTGCTATGCAATTACTTATGTATTTATCGGCGGTTCCTTATCCTATGAGTGCGCTTCGGGAAAAAGCATCAGAATATGCTTGGGTAGTTGACTATAACCCTTTAGCACAACTTATGGAAGGATTTCGGTATAGTGTTTTTGGTACCGATGGCTTGTACTTTAGTGGAATGGGATTGGTTTGGATTAGTGTCCTAGGAATGCTATGCTTTTTTATAGGATTAATCCTGTTTAATAGAACGGAAAAAACATTTATTGATACGGTATAATGAGTAGGACTATATTAACAGCCGAAAATATAAGCAAACAGTATCGATTAGGATATGTGGGTACCGGTACTTTGGCCCATGATTTTAATAGGTGGTGGCATACTATTCGAGGGAAAGAAGACCCCTATTTAAAACTTGGGAGTGTCAATGACCGAAGTCAAAAAGCCAGTGAAGACTATGTATGGGCCCTACGGGATATTACTTTTGAAGTACAGCAGGGGGAAGTTTTGGGTATTATTGGTAAGAATGGGGCAGGAAAGAGTACCTTGTTAAAAATATTATCACGAGTAACGAGCCCCACTACGGGTGTTATTAAAAGTCGGGGGCGTATTGCCTCGCTTTTAGAAGTAGGAACCGGTTTTAATCCCGAATTAACGGGTAGGGAAAATATTTATTTAAACGGAACCATTTTGGGGATGACCAAAAAGGAAGTAGATGCCAAAGTAGATGAGATTATTGAATTTAGCGGTTGTGAAAAATATATAGATACCCCTACCAAGCGCTATAGCAGTGGAATGACGGTGCGCCTTGCTTTTGCCGTAGCAGCCCATTTGGAACCTGAAATATTGGTAGT
>JAWKMO010000009.1:0-97273 GCA_041392205.1 Flavobacteriaceae bacterium
TATCGCCCATAATATTGAATATAGTAGAATGCTCTTTTCGGTTATGGATACTTGGAGGAAGAAGTCCCATTTCGCTAAAATGTTGTTTTGCTTTATTTGAAAGAAGTGCAAGATTTTTATATAAAGTTTCTTTGCCAAGTGTTTCAACAAAATTCATGGCTTGTTCCAAACTGCCATAGTTAAGTGTGTCTTGATGTCCTGGTTCAAAATGACGCATAAAAGTTGTTTCAGAAGCTTTGCTTTCAAATCGTAAAGCGGAATTAAACCCTAATGTTTGTGGATGTATTTTTCCCTTCGAGGTTTCTTTTACAAAAATAAACCCGTTACCATAACCGGCCGTTAGCCATTTATAGGCACTCGCGCCCAAAACATCCAACGCACTGCTAGAAAAATCGAAGGGCTCTGTTCCCAAATACTGTGTTCCATCGGCAATTAAAAGAAGCTTGGGGTACGTTGATTTTAATTCTTTCAAAAATTGAAAATCAATTTTTATTCCGGTAAGCCATTGAACCATGCTAAACATAAATATATCGGGCTTGTGTTTTGCAACTGCGGCTTCAATATTTTGTTCCAAATTTTCATCAATTTCGGCGTAGCAAACATCAAAATCCCTAGTTTCTACGGGCCAATTTACCGAGGGATAATCATTTTCAAGTAAAAGTATTTTTTGCCCTTTGGGAAGCCCTTCCAGTACGGTATTGATTCCGAAAGAAACATTTGGAATAAGTGCCGTTTCATTTTCTGATGCATGAAAAAAGTTTGCTACTTTCTGTCTTATTTGCGCTATATGTTCTTTGTGTTTATCCCTAAAAACACTGGCATAATTCATTAAATCCAAATCGTGTTGTCTTCTCCATTCTATCACGGGGCTAGGAATAACGCCATTGGAAGCGGTATTCAAATAGGTGCAGTTTTGCAAAGCTGGAAAATGCTTTCTTATTTCTTCCATCTACTGTTATATTTTTAGTTTAAAAATGGGTATTTTTACCATAACATAAAATTACTTCTATGTTTTCAAACAGCAAAAAAACTGAGCGAATAGATTCTGAGCAACGCGAACAATACGAGTATGCTCGTAAACGCGTAAAACAGAAGAAAAGATTGATGCAGCATTTTATTGTTTTTTTGGCAGGATCGATTTTGTTGATCATCATTAATCCCGTTCTGGGAATTGGAAAGGATTTTTTTATTAAAGATTGGTTTGTTTGGGCCATTCTTATTTGGGCATTATTATTTATAATTCACGCTTTAAATGTTTCTCTTTTAAATAAATTTATGGGCAAAGAATGGGAAGACCGTCAAATTGAAAAACTAAAAGCCAAACAACAAGCAAAAATAGACTCCTTGTACCTTGAAGTCGAAAAAGAGATAACCACCAGTTCCTTAAAAAAAAACACCCCACCTCAAGAACCTACCTCCCTATGATTACCATTATTGCTGCCGCTGGTGAAAATAATGAACTTGGAAAAGAAAATGATTTGGTTTGGCATCTTCCAGATGATTTTAAACGATTTAAAAACCTTACTACGGGGCATTTTATTATTATGGGAAGAAAAACTTTTGAATCGTTCCCAAAACTTTTACCCAATAGAACCCACGTTGTTATCACTCGAAATAAAAACTATCAGAAAGAAGAAATTATAAGGGTTTCTAGCATTGAAGAAGCTCTTAAAAAAGCGGAACAAGACCCACAACCCTATATTATTGGTGGCGGAGAAATTTATAAACAAAGTTTTCCCTTTGCTCAAAAAATTGAGTTAACACGAGTTCATGGAACTTTTGATGCAGATACTTTCTTTCCTGAAATTAATACAGAACAATGGACGCTAATTCATACAGAATTTCACGATAAAGACGAACGCCACGAGTATTCTTTTACGTATGAAACTTGGCTGAAAAATTAATTATATTTTTGCATTACCAATCAAATTATAAAAAATGAAAGCATACATTTTCCCCGGACAAGGTGCCCAATTTACAGGAATGGGACTAGATTTATACGAATCCTCAGACAAGGCAAAAGACCTCTTTGACCATGCCAATGAAGTGTTGGGTTTTGACATTACCAAAATTATGTTTGAAGGCACTGCGGAAGCATTAAAGGAAACCAAAGTAACCCAACCTGCCATTTTTTTACATTCAACTATTTTGGCAGAAGTAATGGGCTCCACCTTTCAGCCCAATATGGTAGCGGGACATTCTTTAGGGGAGCTCTCTGCCTTGGTAGCCAATCGTACCCTTGCTTTTAGTGACGGACTGGAATTGGTGTACAAAAGAGCTTTGGCTATGCAAAATGCGTGTGAGCTTCAACCTTCTACCATGGCTGCGGTTCTTGGCTTAGAAGACTCAATGGTTGAAAAAATATGTGCTGAAACGCCCGGCATTGTGGTTGCTGCAAACTACAATTGTCCTGGGCAGTTAGTTATATCTGGCGAAATCGAAGCTGTAAATGCAGCTTGTGAAGCCCTTAAAGAAGCTGGTGCCAAACGTGCTTTGCTATTGCCTGTTGGCGGAGCGTTTCATAGTCCTTTAATGGAGCCCGCTCGCGAAGAATTGGCAGCCGCTATAGAAAATACTGTTTTTACTGCCCCGGCATGTCCTATTTATCAAAATGTAAGTACCAATGCAGTTATAAATGCTTCCGAAATAAAGAAAAACTTGATGGCGCAATTAACCGCACCTGTTAAATGGACACAAAGCGTACAACACATGATTAAAGATGGTGCATCGACCTTTATTGAAGTGGGGCCTGGGAATGTTTTACAAGGGCTAGTGAAAAAGATAGATGCTTCGGTAGCTACAGAAAAAGCCGCTTTGTAAATAGCAATTTTATTCTTTTCCCGTAAACTTTTATCGGCATTGCCCAAAAAAATTGAAAGAGGTTTTAAGTTAGTGTAAAATTTAAATACTATGGAAAACTTATTCACCTCCGCTGTTGATGAGAGAATTGAATTCTTAATTCAGAAAAAACAGAAATCTTTTTCTGAAGAATCAATTTCAACACCAAAAAAACTTTGGCTTCAAATTATTGCAGAAGTTTATGGTAGATTGTATTCTTTTCATCAAAAACAACAATTAAAGTATAAAAAGGTTGTTGAAAACTTGAACATGGATACTCCTTTTTCAATAGAAAAAGATAAAACGCCAATTTCTGTTTCCGAAGAAATAACAAATGAGTTGCTTTTAAAATTGAAAGAATTTGAACTTGAAAAAGGCTATCTCGACAAGGATTTAGATCTTTCAAGTCTTGCAAAATCTTTAGGAACAAACCATAGTTATTTGTCTAGGGTGGTAAATCAAGTAAAAGAAAAATCCTTTAAAAACTATGTAAACGATTTAAGAATAGAATATGCCTATATCGATTTACAGATAAACCCTACAAAACGGCGATATACGATAGAAGCTATTGCACACGAAGTGGGATTTAAGAGTGCCGAAAGTTTTTCGAAAAAATTTAAAGCGAGGTACGCTATGTATCCTTCCGTGTTTTTAAAAAAATTGAATGAAGGGGGTTAAATCCCCCTTATTTTTTTTTCCCATTTCCAAGCAGAGGAAAGCGCCTCTTCCATTGTTTTTTCTGTTTTCCAGCCTAAAACAGTGTTCGCTTTACGGGTATCTGCATATACAGATATAACATCCCCAGGCCTGCGATCGACAATTTTATAGGGAAGCTTTTTACCACTCACTTTTTCAAAAGCATTAATTACTTCCAAAACAGAACTACCTCGTCCCGTTCCTAAATTAAAAATCTCAAAATTGGAACTATTCTTCTTTTCAAATAGGCGTTCTATTGCAATCACGTGGGCTTTTGCTAGATCTACCACATGAATGTAATCGCGTATACAACTTCCGTCTGGTGTGGGGTAATTATTCCCGTAAACAGAAAGTTCTTTTCTTAAACCTGCTGCTGTTTGGGTAATAAAAGGAACCAAATTTTGCGGCGTGCCTTTGGGAAGCTCTCCTATTTCAGTTGATGGGTGTGCTCCAATAGGATTGAAATAACGAAGGGAAATGGCTTGTATTTGCGATGCTTTACACGTATCTATAAGTATTTCTTCACAAATTTGCTTTGTGTTTCCATAAGGAGAAACTGCTTGTTTTACAGGAGCTTCTTCGGTTATTGGCAAACTATTAGGTTCGCCATATACGGTACAAGAAGAACTAAATATGAAATGATTTACCGCATATTTTTTACACTCCTGAAGTAAATAAACCAGTGAATGCAAATTGTTTTCATAATATAATAAAGGATTTTCAACACTTTCACCCACAGCCTTGCTCGCAGCAAAATGTATTATCCCATCCACTCGATGCGTGGCAAAAAAAGTTTCAACGGCGTATTTATCTCGTAAATCTATTTTTTCAAATTGGGGTTTTACACCAGTAATTTTTTCAATTTTATCAAGCACATGTATTTCAGCATTTGATAGGTTATCGATGATCCCTACTTCAAATCCTTTGGTTTGTAGTTCTACAACCGTATGAGACCCAATATACCCTAATCCTCCTGTAACCAGTATTTTTTTCATCGGCATAAAATAGTTGATAATTGGGTAGACGGAATGCCCGATTTATTCATCTTTGGTGGGGTTATAAATTTTATTAATGGGCATTTCAAAAGAAATTTCCTTATTTAGTGACAAATTCAATAACAGATTGGCTTATAAAATTGATTTGTTCGTTATCTAATTCGGTGTGCATAGGCAAAGATATTACCTCTTTAACAAGTTGGTTAGTAACTTTAAAATCTTCTTCTTTATATCTTGAATCTTTATATGCCTTTTGGGCATGTAAAGGAATTGGGTAATACACTCCACAAGGGATTCCTTTTTCATTTAAATGATTCACTAGGGCATCCCTATCTGCATGTAATATTCGTAATGTGTATTGATGAAATACGTGGCAATCGCAAGTATCACACACACTGTTTCCTGCTTGGCAAAAACCTGTTGGGGTGATAATATTTTTAATTCCAGAAAAAGCCTTGGTATATTTTCTTGCTGCATCAATGCGAGCCTTATTATAATTATCCAAATGGGGCAGCTTGGCTCTTAAAATTGTAGCTTGTATGGAGTCTAAACGTGAATTTACTCCCACAACATCATGATGGTAACGTACATACATCCCGTGGTTTACAATGCCTCGAAGTGCATGAGCCAAGTCATCGTCATTTGTAAAAATGGCTCCCCCATCTCCATAACATCCTAAGTTTTTTGACGGAAAAAAGGAAGTAGAAGCCACATGTCCCATGGTCCCTGTTTTTCTTTTTGTTCCATCTTTGGAGGTATAATTTGCCCCTATTCCCTGCGCATTGTCTTCAATGACATATAAGTTGTACTCTTTTGCAAGGGCCATAATTTCTTCCATAGGTGCTGCTAAGCCAAATAAATTAACAGGAACTATTGCTTTGGTTTTTGGAGTAATTGCCTTTTTAATAGCCTCAATGTCTATGTTAAAAGTTATTGGATCCACGTCTACCAATACCGGTGTTAAACCCAACAAAGCAATTACTTCCACAGTAGCGGCAAAGGTAAAATCTGCAGTTATAATTTCGTCTCCCGCTTTTAAACCAAGTCCCATCATTGCGATTTGTAGTGCATCGGTACCATTAGCACAAGGGATAACATGTTTAACACCAAGATAGTTTTCCAGTTCCTTTTGAAATTGGTGGACTTCGGGGCCATTAATAAATGCTGTGGATTCAATAACATCAAGCACAGATTGGTTAATCTGTTCCTTAATGTGTTCGTACTGACCTTTAAGGTCGACCATTTGGATTTTTTTCATGAATAGTTATTCAAATTCTTCAAAATTACAAAAATTGAAAACGGCGCACAACGCAATTGCTCAAAGAAACGTATTTTAGCAAAAGATATTCTATGATACAAACACTTTATAATCTATTAACCTACGGTAGTCAATTAGTTTTGTGGCCCACCCAGTTTTTCAGCAAAAAAATGAAATCCTTTGTTGAAGGTCGCCAACAAGTTTTTAAAATTTTAGCAACCCAACTTTCTCTTACCGATAAAACGATTTGGTTTCATTGTGCTTCTTTAGGCGAATTTGAGCAAGGGCTACCTATCATGGAAGCCCTAAAAAAGGAAAAAACAGATCACAAATTGGTGGTGACCTTTTTTTCTCCTTCAGGTTACGAAGTAAAGAAACACAGTTCCATTGCAGATTTAGTTGTATATCTCCCTTATGATACTACAAAAAATGTAAAAAAGTTTTTAAAAATAGTACACCCAACCCTTGTCTTTTTTGTAAAATATGAGTTTTGGCCTAATTATTTATTTGAATTGAAAAAACAAGAAGTCCCTGTTTATCTAGTTTCTGGATTGTTCAGAAATGGACAGGTTTTTTTTAAGCCCTATGGAGGTTTTATGCGAAAAGCGCTTCGGTGTTTTAATCATATTTTTGTTCAGAATGAAGTTTCAAAAAAACTTTTAAAAGGTATTCAAATTGACCATGTAACAATTAGTGGTGATACTCGCTTTGACAGGGTTTCACATCAAATTGAAATGGACAATACATTGAATTTCATGGAAGTTTTTAAAGGCAACTCCCTTTGTGTGGTATGTGGAAGTACGTGGCCTGATGACGAAGCTGTACTATTCCCTTTTATCCATTCTAAGGTTGGGGAAAATATAAAATTTGTGATTGCACCCCACATAATTGAAGGCGATAAAATTAAGGCATTTGCAAAAAAGTTAGCAACCAAGGTTGCGCTTTATACCGAGATAGAAAAAACTAACCTAAAAGAAGCTTCTATCCTTATTATCGACACTATTGGGTTACTAACAAAAATATATAGTTATGCAGACATTGCCTACGTTGGGGGAGCCATGGGACCCACAGGATTACATAACATATTGGAGCCTGCCACTTTTGGAATTCCCATAGTAATTGGTAAAAACTTTGAAAAATTTCCTGAGGCTATCCAACTTCAAGATTTAGCAGGTTTGTACGCTGTTAAAAATGAAGAAGATTGCAAAAAAATAATGAATAAACTGGTGGATGATAAAAAATTTAGAGAGCAAACGGGAATGATTTCTGGGGACTATGTAAAAAACAATACTGGAGCCACTCAAATAATACTAGCTCATCTTTTTACTAAGAACTAAGCTTCTTAATTTGACCTTTTAACTCTTCCATGGACTGTTGTAATTGTCTTAGTAAATTACTTTCGGAAGCTTCTTCTACCCCAAAAGTAAGTTTACTATTTACCATCCAAAGCTCTTGAATATCTTTTGTATCAATTGTAATGGGAGGGTATTCAGGATTTAAAGAAATTAATTTTACTTTATGTGAAGCATTGGGTACTTTTTGAAGTTTTTTTACAAGAACAGAATCCCGTAAAACCACAATATAAATTTTACTATCTGAAGCTTCAGAAATATTTTGCACGGCTCTACCTAAAACCCATTCGTTGGGCCTTATATTTGGCAACATACTATCCCCTTCTACTTGAAAGCCTCGATAGGTAGCATTTTTAAACTGAGGTAGCGGAATAGTAAAGGCAGGTAAGGATCCTACCCATTCTACATCTTGAATATTATGGGGATAGCCAGCCACCGCTTTTTGATTTACTAAAAGAATGGTGTCTTCATTATTTAGGTCCACAGAAATGACTTTAGGGCCAACATCTCTTTGATTAAATTCAATATATTGCTCAAAACTTTTTCCATAAAGCCATAGGGGATTTATATGAAATAGTTCCATTAATTTCATAACGACTGCTCCAGAAAGTTTTGTTTTACCTCTTTCAATATCTGCTGTACTCGCTTTAATCCCTAAAACTTCTGCAAATGAAAGCTGTGTATGACTGGTTTCTTCACGTACTTTTTTGAATCTTTCTACTTCAATAGGTAATTTCTTTTCCATATATCAAAAATACACAAAATAGGAATATATCCTACCTGTTTAAGGAATTTTTCCTATAAAAATAAAATGTAACTTATTAGTATTCAAATCATAAAATTTATATAATTTTGAACTCGAAAAATTAATTACTAATCTTATCACCTATGAAAAAATTATTTATCACATTCACAGCTCTTTGCTTAGTTGCTTCTGTTTACTCTTGTAGAGAAACTGAAAAGAAAGCTGAAGATGCTATGGAAGCTACAGAAGAAGCTTTAGAAGAAGCTGTAGACGCTACTCAAGACGCTATGGAAGAAACTAAGGATGCTGTAGAAGAAGCCGTAGACAGTTTAGGAAACGCTGTAGAAGAGGTAGTAGAAGAGGTTCAAAACTAATTCTACCCATAATCTTCAAAAAAAAAACCCGTGAAAATCACGGGTTTTTTTTTGCCTCATTTTGCAAAGTTTTTATTTTGCAACTATAATAAATTCAGATCTTCTATTTAATTGATGGTCTACTTCACTACAAGGCACTCCATCATCACAGCGGTTCAATAGTTGGGTTTCTCCATAACCACGCCCAGTAATACGACTAATATCTATCCCAGATCTTATAATATACTCTACGGTCGATTTTGCACGATCGTCTGATAGTTTTAAATTATACGCATCACTAGAACGACTATCTGTGTGGGATCGAACATCTATTTTCATATTAGGGAACTTACGCATAGCCTCTACCACTTTCAATAACTCTATTTGTGCATCTGGGCGAATGTAAGACTCGTTAAGATCGAAATAAATGGGATTTAAATTTAATAAAATTCCTAAATCTTCTCCTACTTTCGCATCTCTAATTTCTTTATCTTCTTCTGAAACAATATAAAGTGTCTTTTTTACTTCTGTTTCATACTCCCCTGTTGTAACAAAAGATTTTTCTGCAGTAGAAAAATTGGGTTTTGATGTGCGTATAGCATAGCCCGTAGAGCATTTAATTACATCAAAAGCAAATTTCCCATTAATATCAGATTTTGTTTCCTCTAGCACATTATTATCGCTATCAAGTAATACTACTTTAGCATCGACAATTAAATCGTCGGTTTCTTCATCTCGAACCTCACCTGTTAAAGATTGGTAACAGTTTTTAATAAGTTGAGCCGTTTGTTCAAAAGAATAGATATCATCGTCCCCCATTCCACCGGGGCGATTTGAGGAGAAATATCCCAATCCTGTGGAACTATTAATAACAAAACTAAAATCGTCATACTTACTATTAATAGGTTCACCAATATTAAATCCTTTATCATAATTGCCTTCTGAACTTAATTCAGAAACATAAATATCGAGCCCTCCAAGACCCGTATGTCCATCGGAAGCAAAGTATAAATCTCCATTAGTATCTAGAAAAGGAAACGTTTCTCTGCCTTCGGTATTAACACTATCTCCAAGGTTTACAGGAGTTCCAAAACCATCTCCTTCTATAGCAACTTTATAAAGATCGGAAGCCCCTTCTCCCCCTGGCATGTCGCTTGCAAAAATAAGCGTTTTTTCGTCTGCACTTAATGCAGGGTGCCCTACTGAATAGTCTGAACTATTAAAGGGTAGTTCTTCAGGGGTTGTCCAGCCTTTTTCAGTTCTTTTGGAACGATATAATTTTAAATTTGTGATTCCTTGCCCGTCTTTACCTCTTTTGCTATTTGTAAAATCGTTACGAGTAAAATACATCGTTTGTCCATCGTTTGTAAAAACCGCGGTGGATTCATAAAAACGGGTGTTTACTTTATCCCGAAAACGTCTTGCCTCTCCATCTTCACTGGCAACAATGGCGTATAATTCGGTAAAAGGTTCATCATCCCAATCACTTAATCGCTTTGAAGCTGTTCTTGTTTCTCTATTTGAAGAAAACACAATCTCTCCTCCGTTTAAAGAAGGACCATAGTCTGAATATTGAGAATTAAAAGGTACTGTAAAGACATTAAATCTTCCAGATTGTAACTCGATAAGTTTTAGGTAGTTCTTTTCTTCTGTAAATAACTTTGCACGATCATCTTCTGAGGTTCTATCATTAAAAAGGGTCATTATTCTATCTGCCGTAGCATATTTCCCAATGGTTTTAAGTGATTGTGCATAGCGGTATAAATATTCTTTATCGATATCTTCTGAAAACGAAAAAAGGGCACCATACCATTTGGCAGCATCTTCATACTCCCCATTAAAATAATAGGAATCTCCAAGTCTAGACAAAACATTTACCGAACGATACCCACTTTCAACAGCTTTTATATAATGTTCTCTTGCGTCTATAAATGCATAATTAATATAATCTTTATCTCCCTTATCTTCAGAGCGGCTATCGGTTTGTGGTTTTTCTTTTTCTGCCTTTCTTTCAATTCTTTTTTTATCCTTTTCAGAAAGTTCATTGTCTTGAGCTATAGAAATGCCTGAGAATAGAACTAACGTAAACGCCAATAAAAAATATTTTTTAGTATTTGTATTCATAATAGTTACGTATTAAAAGAATCTAGGATTTTTAAGGCCTTCATTTCTGTTAAACAATTCGAATCTTAGAAAAACTTCATAAGAGCCATCATTATATTGCTGCAAATCTGTTGTTTCCCAATCATAGGCAAATCCAATCATGATTTGATCTGATATCTGGAAGCCTGCTAGACCGCTTAAGGCCGCACTCCATCTATAAGCAGCTCCTAAAGTAAGTTTATCATGAATTAAAAAATTTGCTGACAAATCTACTTGTAAAGGGGATCCTGTAACAATTTTGGTTAAAACAGCTGGTTTAAATTTTAAATTGTCGGTAATATCAAAGGCATATCCTGTCATCATATAATAATTAACTCTTTCCTTAGCAGTGGCACTAGAATTTGAATTATTACTAATTGAGGCTTCATCAAAATGTTCTGTTTGTAAAACATTGGGAACACTTAACCCTAAATAAAATTTATCGGTATAATAAAATGCTCCTGCTCCTACTTGAGGAGAAAATTTATCAATATTTATTTCAGCTAAAGCATCATTTTGAAAAGGTCCTTTAGCACGATCTGAATTGATATCTAATAGATGACCTCCGGCTTTAAGGCCAAGCGCCAATTTACCTTTTTCAGAAACCGTGAGGGTATAGCTAAACATAGCATCGATAAAAGTCTCGTTTGAAATAAATATTTCGTCACGTGTTATATTAAGCCCAAGGCCTACTTTTTTCCCCACTGGAGAATGTAAACCAAAATTCATTGTAGTTGGAGCTCCATCCAAACCTACCCACTGACTTCTGTATAACCCGATAATACTAAGCACATCTCTTGAGCCCGCATACGCTGGATTGACACTTAAAGGATTGTACATATATTGTGTATATTGAGCATCTTGCTGCGCAAACATAGTATTTGTGCAGAACCCAAAAGCAATTAGAATTAAAACGATTGCGAAAATTTTTTTCATATGTTTCAATATTAGACCTACCGGGCTTTCGCCCAGTAGGTATTTATATTAGACTTTTATCTTCTATTAATATATAATGGTCCAGCTAACTGTTTGGTCTCTCCATTTGAGTTCACATAATTTAGAACGTAATAGTAAGTTCCTACAGGTAATTGTTGGTCTCTCTCTATAGTAGCTCTACCATTAGAATAACCTCTAAAGAAGTTATCTCCTTGTCCATAACCTTCAACACCATATACTTTAACTCCCCAACGGTTGAATATCTCTAATGTATTATTAGGGAATCTATGGATACCACGTATTACAAAGACATCGTTAAGACCATCATCATTCGGTGTCATTATATCAAATACTTCTAAATTATCCTCCTCTGTGATATCACCGTTGTTTACTTCTTCGTAATCTGGAAGACCATCACCGTCATCATCTCCAATTTCATCACCATTTGGAATTCCATCACCATCACAGTCTAAGCTTAGCCATTCTTGGGTAACAGTAGTTAAGTCTTGATCTTCCCAATTATAATCACAAGGATCTGTTGGATCTGTTGACCCATTACCATTAATAGGATCCACTTCAATACCATTAGGCACACCATCACCATCACAATCTAGCATATTCCATTCTTCTGAAGGAGGTAATGTTTGACTGTCGAATACGAAGTCACAAATATCTAATGGATTTGTACCATCATTAACTTCGTCTCCATCATTTACACCGTCTCCATCTGTATCAGGATCTAGAGGATCTGTTCCAATAGTTACTTCATCACCATTTGGAAGTCCATCATTATCACAATCGGCATCCAACCAAGCTTGGCTTGGAGGTAATGTTTGACTATCCAAAACAAAATCACAGAAGTCAAGTGGGTCTGTACCATCTAAAATCTCATCTAAATTGGTTACACCATCACCGTCACAATCCAACGCTTCCCAATCATCACTAATAGTGGTTATATCTTGACTTAATGGATCATAATCACAAGGATCTACTGGATTAGTGCCATCAACAACTTCTTGTCCATTGGTCACACCATCGCCATCACAGTCACCGTCTAGCCAAGCTTGACTTGGAGGAACTGTTTGACTGGTCCACACCAAATCACACTGGTCTAACGGATCCGTACCATCGGCTACTTCATCGCCATTGGTCACACCATCGCCATCACAATCCGTATCGTTCCAAACTTGGCTCGGTGGCAAGGTCTGGCTCGCCAATACAAAGTCACAAGGATCTACCGGATCGGTGCCGTCTATTACTTCTTGGCCATTAGTTACCCCATCACCATCACAGTCGCCATCGTTCCAAGCGGTGCTCGGTGGTAAGGTCTGGCTCGCTACATTTAAACTACATTCATCTAATGGATCGGTGCCATCGATGATCTCTTGACCGTTAGTTACTCCATCGCCGTCACAATCCAACGCTTCCCAAGCTGGGGTCGTAGGTACTGTCTGGCTCGTTTGCTGGAAGTCGCAAGGATCTACCGGATCCGTGCCATCGGTTACTTCATCGCCATTGGTCACACCATCGCCATCACAGTCACCGTCGCCAAGCTTAAACGGAAGACTGTTGACTGGTCCACAAATCACACTGGTCTAACCTGGATGTGCATCGACTCTACTTCATCGCCATTGGTCACACCATCGCCATCACAATCCGTATCGTTCCAAACTTGGCTCGGTGGCAAGGTCTGGCTCGCCAATACAAAGTCTGGGTCCTAGGATCGGTGCCGTCTATTACTTCTTGGCCATTAGTTACCCCATCACCATCACAGTCGCCATCTGGTCCAAGCGGTGCTCGGTGGTAAGGTCTGGCTCGCTACATTTAAACTACATTCATCTAATGGATCGGTGCCATCGATGATCTCTTGACCGTTAGTTACTCTGCATCGCCGTCACAATCCAACGCTTCCCAAGCAGGGTCGTAGGTACTGTCTGGCTCGTTTGCTGGAAGTCGCAAGGATCTACGGATCCGTGCCCTCGATTACTTCATCGCCATTGGTCACCATCGCCATCACAGTCACCGTCAGCCAAGCTTGACTTGGAGGAACTGTTTGACTGGTCCATACCAAATCCACACTGGTCTAACGGATCCATTACCATCGGCTACTTCATCGCCATTGGTCACATCGCCATCACAATCCGTATCGTTCCAAACTTGGCTCGGTGTGATCTGGCTCGCCAATACAAAGTCCTGAGATCTGCGGATCGGTGCCGTCTATTACTTCTTGGCCATTACCCATCACCATCACAGATCGCCATCGTTCCAAGCGGTGCTCGGTGGTAAGGTCTGGCTCGCTACGACTAAACTACATTCATCTAATGGATCGGTGCCATCGATGATCTCTTGACCGTTAGTTACTCCATCGCCGTCACAATCCAACGCTTCCCAAGCTGGGGTCGTAGGTACTGTCTGGCTCGTTTGCTGGAAGTCGCAAGGATCTACAGCATCCGTGCCATCGATTACTTCATCGCCATTGGTCACACCATCGCCATCACAGTCACCGTCTAGCCAAGCTTGACTTGGAGGAACTGTTGTTTGAATTCACACCAAATCACACTGGTCTAACGGATCCGTACCATCGGCACAAGCATCGCCATTGGTCACACCATCGCCATCACAATCCGTATCGTTCCAAACTTGGCTCGGTGACAGGTCTGGCTCGCCAATACAAAGTCACAAGGATCTAGGATGTCGATTGCCGTCTATTACTTCTTGGCCATTAGTTACCCCATCACCATCACAGTCGCCATCGTTCCAAGCGGTGCTCGGTGGTAAGGTCTGGCTCGCTACATTTAAACTACATTCATCTAATGGATCGGTGCCATCGATGATCTCTTGACCGTTAGTTACTCCATCGCCGTCACAATCCAACGCTTCCCAATCATCACTAATAGTGGTTATATCTTGACTTAATGGATCATAATCACAAGGATCTACTGGATTAGTGCCATCAACAACTTCTTGTCCATTGGTCACACCATCGCCATCACAGTCACCGTCTAGCCAAGCGACTTGGAGGAACTGTTTGACTGGTCCACACCAAATCACACTGGTCTAACGGATCCGTACCATCGGCTACTTCATCGCCATTGGTCACACCATCGCCATCACAATCCGTATCGTTCCAAACTTGGCTCGGTGGCAAGGTCTGGCTCGCCAATACAAAGTCCTGAGAGATCTACGGTTCGGTGCCGTCTATTACTTCTTGGCCATTAGTTACCCCATCACCATCACAGTCGCCATCGTTCCAAGCGGTGCTCGGTGGTAAGGTCTGGCTCGCTACATTTAAACTACATTCATCTAATGGATCGGTGCCATCGATGATCTCTTGACCGTTAGTTACTCCATCGCCGTCACAATCCAACGCTTCCCAAGCCGGGGTCGTAGGTACTGTCTGGCTCGTTTGCTGGAAGTCGCAAGGATCTACCGGATCCGTGCCATCGGTTACTTCATCGCCATTGGTCACACCATCGCCATCACAGTCACCGTCTAGCCAAGCTTGACTTGGAGGAACTGTTTGACTGGTCCATACCAAATCACACTGGTCTAACGGATCCGTACCATCGGCTACTTCATCGCCATTGGTCACACCATCGCCATCACAATCCGTATCGTTCCAAACTTGGCTCGGTGGCAAGGTCTGGCTCGCCAATACAAAGTCTGGATCTACCCGGATCGGTGCCGTCTATTACTTCTTGGCCATTAGTTACCCCATCACCATCACAGTCGCCATCGTTCCAAGCGGTGCTCGGTGGTAAAGGTCTGGCTCGCTACATTTTAAACTACATTCATCCTAATGGATCGGTGCCATCGATGATCTCTTGACCGTTAGTTACTCCATCGCCGTCACAATCCAACGCTTCCCAAGCCGGGGTCGTAGGTACTGTCTGGCTCGTTTGCTGGAAGTCGCAAGGATCTACCGGATCCGTGCCATCGGTTACTTCATCGCCATTGGTCACACCATCGCCATCACAGTCACCGTCTAGCCAAGCTTGACTTGGAGGAACTGTTTGACTGGTCCATACCAAATCACACTGGTCTAACGGATCCGTACCATCGGCTACTTCATCGCCATTGGTCACACCATCGCCATCACAATCCGTATCGTTCCAAACTTGGCTCGGTGGCAAGGTCTGGCTCGCCAATACAAAGTCACAAGGATCTACCGGATCGGTGCCGTCTATTACTTCTTGGCCATTAGTTACCCCATCACCATCACAGTCGCCATCGTTCCAAGCGGTGCTCGGTGGTAAGGTCTGGCTCGCTACATTTAAACTACATTCATCTAATGGATCGGTGCCATCGATGATCTCTTGACCGTTAGTTACTCCATCCCCATCACAATCCAACGCTTCCCAAGCTGGGGTCGTAGGTACTGTCTGGCTCGTTTGCTGGAAGTCGCAAGGATCTACCGGATCCGTGCCATCGGTTACTTCATCGCCATTGGTCACACCATCGCCATCACAGTCACCGTCTAGCCAAGCTTGACTTGGAGGAACTGTTTGACTGGTCCATACCAAATCACACTGGTCTAACGGATCCGTACCATCGGCTACTTCATCGCCATTGGTCACACCATCATCACAATCCGTATCGTTCAAACTTGGCTCGGTGGCAAGGTCTGGCTCGCCAATACAAAGTCACAAGGATCTACGGATCGGTGCCGTCTATTACTTCTTGGCCATTAGTTACCCCATCACCATCATAGTCGCCATCGTTCCAAACGGTGCTCGGTGGTAGGTCGGCTCGCTACATTTAAACTACATTCATCTAATGGATCGGTGCCATCGATGATCTCTTGACCGTTAGTTACTCCATCGCGCCGTCACAATCCAACGCTTCCCAAGCGGGTCGTAGGTACTGTCTGGCTCGTTTGCTGGAAGTCGCAAGGATCTACGGATCCGTGCCATCGGTTACTTCATCGCCATTGGTCACACCATCGCCATCACAGTCACCGTCTAGCCAGCTTGACTTGGAGGAACTGTTTGACTGGTCCATACCAAATCACACTGGTCCTATTGTCAACTGGATCCGTACCATCGGCTACTTCATCACCATTGGTCACACCATCGCCATCACAATCCGTATCGTTCCAAACTTGGCTCGGTGGCAAAGGTCTGGCTCGCCAATACAAAGTCACAAGGATCTACGGATCGTTGCCGTCTAATACTTCTTGGCCATTAGTTGCCCCATCACCATCACAGTCGCCATCGTTCCAAGCGGTGCTCGGTGGTAAGGTCTGGCTCGCTACATTTAAACTACATTCATCTAATGGATCGGTGCCATCGATGATCTCTTGACCGTTAGTTACTCCATCGCCGTCACAATCCAACGCTTCCCAAGCCGGGGTCGTAGGTACTGTCTGGCTCGTTTGCTGGAAGTCGCAAGGATCTACCGGATCCGTGCCATCGGTTACTTCATCGCCATTGGTCACACCATCGCCATCACAGTCACCGTCTAGCCAAGCTTGACTTGGAGGAACTGTTTGACTGGTCCATACCAAATCACACTGGTCTAACGGATCCGTACCATCGGCTACTTCATCGCCATTGGTCACACCATCGCCATCACAATCCGTATCGTTCCAAACTTGGCTCGGTGGCAAGGTCTGGCTCGCCAATACAAAGTCACAAGGATCTACCGGATCGGTGCCGTCTATTACTTCTTGGCCATTAGTTACCCCATCACCATCACAGTCGCCATCGTTCCAAGCGGTGCTCGGTGGTAAGGTCTGGCTCGCTACATTTAAACTACATTCATCTAATGGATCGGTGCCATCGATGATCTCTTGACCGTTAGTTACTCCATCGCCGTCACAATCCAACGCTTCCCAAGCCGGGGTCGTAGGTACTGTCTGGCTCGTTTGCTGGAAGTCGCAAGGATCTACCGGATCCGTGCCATCGGTTACTTCATCGCCATTGGTCACACCATCGCCATCACAGTCACCGTCTAGCCAAGCTTGACTTGGAGGAACTGTTTGACTGGTCCATACCAAATCACACTGGTCTAACGGATCCGTACCATCGGCTACTTCATCGCCATTGGTCACACCATCGCCATCACAATCTGCATCCAACCAAGTCTGTGTTGTAGCAACCGTTTGATTTCCATCTATATAACTACAAGGGTCTTGAGGATTTGTGCCGTCATTTACTTCATCGCCATTTATTACTCCGTCACCATCGCAATCTAGTGCCTCCCAAGCTGGTGTTACCGCAACTGTTTGGTTACCATTTATATAATCACAAGGGTCTAATGGGTTAGTGCCATCAGCTACTTCTTGTCCATTAGTCACACCATCCCCGTCACAATCGGCTAATTGCCAAGCTGTGGAAGGTGGAAGAGTAACTAAAATATCGTTATAATCACAAAAATCGTTAGGATCGGTACCACTTGCAATCTCATCGCCGTTGGTCACACCATCACCGTCACAATCGGCCGCATTCCAAGCAGCTCCGGGTGTAACCGTTTGACTAGTAGTTACAAAATCACAAGGATCTGTTGGATTGGTACCATCGATGATCTCTTGGCCGTTGGTCACTCCATCACCATCACAATCTGCAGCATCCCAAGCAGGAGAGGGAGGAAGGGTTTGACTAGTGGCAACTAAATCACAAGGATCATTGGGATCGGTTCCATCAACTACTTCATCACCATTGGTTACCCCGTCGCCATCGCAATCTAATGCATCCCATACAGCTGATGGTGTCACAGTTTGGCTAGCGGTTACAAAATCACAAGGATCTTGAGGATCGGTACCATCATTGGCTTCATCTCCATTAGTGACTCCGTCGCCATCGCAATCAAGGGATTCCCAAGTAGAAGAAGGTGTTGCCGTTTGACTTGCCGTAAGGAAATCACAAGGATCTTGAGGATTGGTTCCATCGGTTACTTCATCTCCATTGGTCACACCATCGCCATCACAGTCTGCGGTATCCCATCCACCTGATGTTGGTAATGTTTGGCTTGCAATATTAAAGTCGCAAGCGTTTGTTGGGTCGGTGCCATCGGCTACTTCATCGCCATTGGTCACGCCATCGCCATCACAGTCTAAAGCGTCCCAAACGGGAGAAGGTGGAAGGGTTTGATTTGCATATACAAAATCACAAGGATCTTGAGGATCGGTTCCATCTGCTGCTTCATCGCCATTGGTCACCCCGTCACCATCACAATCAAGTGCATCCCAAGCTCCAGAAGGTGTTCCTGTTTGACTTGCAGTCACAAAATCGCAAGGGTCTTGAGGATCGGTACCATCATTGGCTTCATCTCCATTGGTTACTCCGTCGCCATCACAATCAAGTGCATCCCAAATAGAAGAAGGTGTTACCGTCTGACTTGCCGTAAGGAAATCACAAGAATCGGTGGGATTAGTTCCATCTATTACTTCTTGTCCGTTGGTCACGCCATCACCATCACAATCTGCGGTATCCCATCCACCAGATGTTGGCACTGTTTGACTAGCTACCATAAGATCACATTCGTCTAATGGATCCGTACCATCGATGATCTCTTGGCCGTTGGTCACGCCATCACCATCGCAGTCTAATGCATCCCAAGCAGGCGAAGTAGCTACTGTTTGGTTACCATCTGTATATTCACAAGGGTCTAGTGGATTAGTTCCATCGAGAACTTCTTGTCCATTTACCACACCATCACCATCACAATCACTTAATTGCCATGCCGCTGAAGGTGGTAATGTAACTACTAAAGGATTATAACTACAAGGGTCTGTTGGATCAGTTCCTGCAACTAATTCATCTCCATTAGTTGAACCATCCCCATCACAATCGCTATTGTTCCAAGCGGTTGAAGGTGGAACTGATTGGTTTGCTAGTATAAAATCACAAGCATCGTAAGGGTCGGTTCCATCTGTAAATTCGTCTCCGTTGGTTACCCCATCTCCATCACAGTCTGCTGCTTGCCATATAGGGTTTCCGGTATCTTCATCTCCTATGGTTCCATCATCATCACAAGGATCATTTGGGTCGGAGGTGTTTCCACCTGGATTACCAGGAGTACTTGGGTCGTCATTGCCCGTGGTCTCTTCGCAGTCTGTTAGTCCGTCACCATCGGTATCGGTTGTTACTAATCCAATTGGGTCACAAGGATCGTTTGGATCACTTGTACCTGTTGGGGTAGCCGGAGTTCCAGGATCGTCCACTCCCGTTGTTTCTTCGCAGTCTGTTAGTCCATCTCCATCGGTGTCTGTGGTATTACTTCCTATTGGCGCACAATCACTACACTCGGCTGGAGCGGTTCCTGCGTTGGGCTCATTAAATGTACAGGGTAAATCGTCTGAAAAAGTGGCCGTTAAGTCAATAAGAGTTCCATCGGCAGCCATGGTCACTCCTATAAAGGTGTGAGGAGAGGTTAATCCTATTACCGAAACTGAAGCCGTACCATCACCCGTAAGATCTAAAGTCCCTGTGGCAGGTGTATTTACAAATGTTATGGTAACATCAGCAGTAAAGAAATCATCTGCTAAATTTCCTGAGGTTCCATTGTCATTACAAGCAGAAATATTGGATGTAGAAATTCCTGAAATAGAACACAAGGGAACACTACAAGAAGCAGGTGCAGTACCTGCATTGGGTTCATTTAAGGTACAAGCACCATCAGCAGAAAAAGTTGCTGTTAGGTCAATGGCCCCGCCATCGGCTGGTAACACGACTCCTACAAAGGTATGAGAAGTAGAAGAGCCTAAGCTTCCCACGGCCACACTTGCCGTGCCATCACCCGTTAAATTGAGAGTTCCTGAAGCTGGGGCCCCAATAAAGTTAACGGTGACATCTGCCGTAAAAAAGTCATCCGCAGGCGTACCTGGGGTTCCATTATCATTACATATTGAAAGATTACTGGTGGTAATG
This sequence comes from Flavobacteriaceae bacterium, assembly GCA_041392205.1. Taxonomy (GTDB): domain Bacteria; phylum Bacteroidota; class Bacteroidia; order Flavobacteriales; family Flavobacteriaceae; genus Halomarinibacterium. The sequence goes on from JAWKMO010000009.1 coordinate 20,186, forward strand.
GAAGAAATATTACAAGCAAAAGAATAACAAACATCTTCAATAATAATTCCGAAAGGGTTATCCCCTGCTCCACTTGGGATGTAATCGAAAGATAAATACACTTCGGTAAAAGGATTGGTACTAGATAAACTTAACTCTCCTCCTGAATCAGCCCCGTTGGCGCTATTCCCGGGAATGGCAAAAATACGATTTCCCGCAGCGTCATATAAGGTGGGCATAATACCTCCATTATCGGTATATCCAACTACGGTGGTTCCTGCCGAGTTAGTCCCTATATTTCGTACTTCCTCTTCTCCATCATCCTGAACCTTTATAGCGTAATCATTATTGATATACCCTAAATTAATGTTTACTTGGGTAACCGGGTTGAAAATTGTAATACATAATCGCTATCTGTTGTAGCCGTAGGGGTTCCCATACGGTATCCAATACCGGCATCGGTATAACCGCGACCTGGGGTGTTACTAATAATGGATAGATCTGGATTTACCACATAGGTATCTGCCACAAAACCGGTTGCCGGGGCTAAGGTTCCTGCTGGGATGGTAGTGCCTCCACAAACCGCAGCGGTTGCAGCTGCTGAGATTTGGTTTACAAATACCGCAGAGTCTAAGGAAGCATCACCCGTATCGGCAATGGCCATTTTAAAACGGTAGGTGTTTCCGGGAACCAAACCATTTAAGGTTCCTACAAAACGGTTGGTTACCCCATTGTATTCGGTAAACATGACAAAAGGACCTGGGTTGGTATTACAAGGAGGTGAAGAAGTGCTGTGCCCATTATTGATATATTGCGCACTATTGGTTAAATCTTCTGGAGTAGCATCATCAGCACAACCCAAAAAACCTGCATTGACCGTATTCACTGCTACAGGGAGTGATGTCCCGGGAACAATGGCGATATTTTGGGTACCTGGCAATCCTCCTCCGGAAACAAAAAAGCCGAAGATATCGTTGAATTGGCTACCTACATAATCGGGATACTCTTCGGAACCAAATTGATATGCCACCTGTAATACTGTGTTACCGGGATCTAGAGTAACATCAAACGAAAAGACGACCACATCTCTCGTTGCAGATGGATCAATTGCCGTGATATCGGGATCACTATATGTTGGCGCACCTGGCGCATCTATAGTTGCTGCAACCCCACTGTTGCTAGGAAAGGGAGCCGAACCATTGGCGCCAAAAGCTTGAGCCACACTTCCTGTAGAAAGGACTACTCCAGTATCCACACTTAAATTTGCTCCACTAATTCCCGAAGAAAATACCCCTACTTGTGAGGGTCGATCTCCATTTTCAAGTGTGGCATTGGAGAGGGTAACTCCAGGCCCTTGCAACTGTGTAAGCAACGCGGCATCTGAGGAACCCGCTGTAAAAGTTGCTTGTCCAAAACCGCTATAAAAGCAAAATAAAAAAATTAAAACTCCAAAAAAAATTGTAGTAAAATTGAGTCTATTACTGTGGAATCTAGTAAAAACTTTCATAAGCGTTACTCTATAGGTTAATATTGTATATAAATGTTAGGCATTTATTTAAATAGATATATTTGATAGTAAAGGTTATAAGTAAACCCTTCACAAATATAAATTTTTTGTTAACATTTTTAACTTTCTTAGATTATCAGAATATTAAAAAATAATTTTATTCGTTAAAGTGTTACTTAATATCGACTAAATGTATTATTTCTAATATTTTTAACATTTTATTTATCGACTAAGGGTAATAAAATAGGATGAAAATACGTGTTTATACGTATATCATTTTTGTAAAAAAAGTAGGATTTCAAGAATAAATTACTCTTTTTTTTTAAAAAAAACAGGATTTCCAAAAAAATAAAGGAAGATAAAAAATACATTATCCATTTTTTAAAAATAGTAAATATTCGATAAAATGTACGAAAAATCCGACAAAAGTACAAAAAACAAAAAATTTATTCACTATTTTATTTTATAGAATAGTACGCTACTTTTGATTAGAACATTTAATTAAAAAACCTAATACCATGAAAAAACTTATGCTTATTTTAGCTATCGCTATTTTTGTAATTGCGAGTAGTTGTACCCCAGAATCTTTAGCTAGTGACCAACAACAAATCGATAAAGACAAATACGAAATCCCACCCAACGGATAATAGAAAATCACAACTTATTATTGGGGTACTACTCTCTTTATTGTTAGTAACTACCCCTTTTTTGTTTTACCTTTATAAATACGCCCCACCTAATTCTACAGAATGGAAAACCCTCTTTGGAACAATTCATTCTGGGGGATTTGCTAATATGCAAGCGTTTATGCACGCCCTTTTTACAAAGATCACCTTTGTCCTTTTAACCGGAATTTGGTTTCTTACCTCGCAAAATTGGTGGAAATACGCCATTCTAGTTCCCTTTACTATGTTTCTTTTTCAGCTTTCGGGTGTCGTAAATGCCCAAATGGAATATATAGACGAATTCGATTTTTGGTATTCTTTACCCGTAGTGTTACCCATTTTATTCTTTCTCATTTATATTTCGTATATCATTAGTAAAAAGAAAACGGGAGTAGATGAGTTAAAGCAAGATGTGGACCGAGAAATTAAGAAAATCCTAAGTGACGATTTATAGTTTTTTTTTGTAAAAAAACTTTTCTTTTACGTTAATTGTTTTAAATTTGCTCCCGCTCTTTAAAATAACTCTTGCGAAAATAGCTCAGTTGGTAGAGCGCAACCTTGCCAAGGTTGAGGTCGCGGGTTCGAATCCCGTTTTTCGCTCTGTGATGGTTGTAAGGAATAAAATGCTCACGAAAGTGTGCGTTTTGAAATCCCTTGCTTCACTTTATTTCAACTTAACTCAACTTGCAGTGGGTTAGTTGATTCTAAATTACCAATACGGTTTCCTTTGACCGCATCTTGTTTAATGACATGATCGAAATGCAGAAGTGGTGGAATTGGTAGACACGCTGGACTTAAAATCCAGTGGGCAGTAATGCTCGTGCGGGTTCAAGTCCCGCCTTCTGTACAAAACTCCTCAAATACTATTTGGGGAGTTTTATTTTTTTAGCTTCACAGAAGCATTTCGCTGTAACGTACGCTTTATTTCATTCAGTTTCATAAGGGCTTCCACCGGGGTGAGCGTGTCGATATCGGTTTCCAGAATTTGATCTCTAATTTCTTCTAATAAAGGATCATCCAATTTAAAAAAACTAAGTTGAAGTTCATCCCTAGAGAGTTTAGAAATTTCATCAGATAATGCTGAAGAAGAATGTGATTTTTCTAAACGGACTAATATTTTATTCGCTTTTTGAATCACTGTGGGAGGCATTCCAGCCATTTTGGCTACGTGAATTCCGAAACTATGGTGCGATCCTCCCGGAATTAGCTTCCGTAGAAATAAAACCGTGTCCTTTAGTTCTTTTACCGAAACATTGTAGTTTTTAATTCTATTAAAAGTTTCGGTCATTTCATTCAATTCATGATAATGGGTAGCAAACAGTGTTTTAGCCCTTGAAGGATGCTCATGAAGATATTCACTAATTGCCCACGCAATGGAAATTCCGTCGTAAGTACTGGTCCCCCGACCAATTTCATCCAATAAAACCAGGCTTCTTTCCGAAATATTATTTAAAATACTGGCTGTTTCATTCATTTCTACCATAAAAGTAGATTCGCCCATAGAGATGTTATCACTAGCACCTACCCTAGTAAAAATTTTATCCACACAACCCATGCGAACTGCTTTTGCGGGCACAAAACTTCCCATTTGCGCTAACAGGACAATTAAGGCTGTTTGACGAAGAATAGCACTTTTACCACTCATGTTGGGGCCTGTAATCATGATGATTTGCTGATTTTCTCGATCTAAAAAAACATCGTTTGCAATGTATGGCGTGTCTGGCGGTAATTGCTTTTCAATAACTGGATGACGTCCTTCTTTTATATCTAAATCGAAGGATTCATCCAATAGTGGCCTTGTATAATTTGCCAACTTAGCTTGTTGAGCAAAAGACGAAAGACAATCGAGTTGCGCAACCGCTTTTGCCGTTTGTTGCACCGCATCAATAAACGGCAACATCCATTGAACCAGTTTTGTGTAAATATCTTGTTCTAAGGTCATGATACGTTCTTCGGCGCCTAAAATTTTATTTTCGTAGGCTTTCAATTCTTCTGTAATGTACCTTTCGGCACTTACCAGGGTTTGCTTTCGTATCCATTCTGGAGGAACTTTGTCCTTATGTGTATTACGCACTTCAATATAATACCCAAACACATTGTTGGAATCTATTTTTAACGAAGTAATCCCTGTGCGTTCTTGTTCTCTTTGAAGAATTTTATTTAGAAAATCCTTTCCGCCTTTGGCAATAGCTCGAAGTTCATCCAAATCGTTATTAACTCCAGCTGCAATGGCGTTCCCTTTTAAAATAGTAACGGGGGCTTCTTCCTTTAGAGTTGCTTTTATTTTATTCCGAAGCGTTTCACAATCCTGTAATTGTGCTCCTAACACTTGAAGGGATTCATTTTTAGATTCCTTTGCTAAGGCTTTTAATGGGACAACGGCTTCCAATGAATTTTTAAGTTGAATTACTTCTCGTGGATGGATTTTTCCAGTGGCAGTCTTGGAAATAAGTCGCTCCAAATCACCAATTTTTTTTATGCTTTGCTGAACTTTTTCTAGAAGGGGTAGATGATCTAATAAATAACTTACCACTTCATGGCGTTGTAGAATAGCCTCTTTATTTTTAAGTGGTAATGCCAGCCAACGTTTCATTAATCGCCCACCCATAGGCGAAATGGTTTTATCAATAACATCTAAAAGTGTGACCGCATTTGCAGAATTTCCATAATACAATTCTAAATTTCGAATGGTAAACCGATCCATCCAAACATATTCATCTTCGGCAATTCTTGAAATGCGGGTAATGTGTTTTAATTGGTTGTGTTGTGTTTCAGATAGGTAGTGAAGTACTGCTCCAGCTGCAATAATCCCAGCCTCAAGATGATCGACCCCAAACCCTTTTAGTGAAACAACTTGAAAATGTTTGTGTACCGTTTCTTGCGAATAATCTTTTTGAAAAACCCAATCTTCGAGATGAAATACGTGAAAGTCATTTCCAAAATTTTCAGTAAAAAGCTTGCGTTTTTGTTTGCTAAAAAGTACTTCGGAAGGGTTAAAATTTTGCAGTAATTTATCGATGTATTCTACATTTCCCTGAGAGATTAAAAATTCCCCGGTGGAAACATCTAAAAAGGAAACACCCACCCTATCCCCTTCAAAATGGAGTGCAGCTAAAAAGTTATTAGACTTACTTTGAAGAATATCATCATTTAATGCCACCCCTGGTGTTACTAATTCTGTAACGCCTCTTTTTACGATGGTTTTGGTTTGCTTAGGATCTTCCAGTTGGTCGCAAATAGCCACTCGACAACCCGCCATCACTAATTTGGGCAAATAGGTATTTACCGAGTGATGTGGAAATCCCGCCAACTCGGTCATATCGCCTCCATTATTTCTTGCAGTTAGAGTGATATTCAATATTTTGGCAGCGCGAACGGCATCTTCGCCAAAGGTTTCGTAAAAATCCCCTACACGAAAGAGCAATAAAGCATCGGGATATTTTGCCTTAATGGTATTGTATTGCTGCATTAAAGGGGTCACTTTTTTTGCCATAAAGAATTTAAGCGCGTTGCGAATAGCTAAAATACTTATTAATTGAATTTCATCTGTTAATATTTAACTGTTTTTTTGTTAGATGGAATGCTCTGTTGGTGATTTTTGGTTGGTTTAAAAATTTTTACTTACAAGCTATTTCCTATCCAAAAGGAAGGAATAACTTATAGAAATTTTTCGCAAAATCTAGGCTTTTTAAAAATTAATTAAAATAAAAAGATTTAAGGCGAATAAAATTTAAATATGACAAATAGGGTTCGTTAAAACTAAAATGCGTTTAAAGCGCGTTTATAAAAGCCTTTATTTATCAATTATTTGTATTATAATAATTTTATCATAAATTATTCTTATGATTGTTTTTGATTATTAAAAATATAATTAAAATAGGATATTTTTATATGCTATTCTTTCAAAAAATATTCTTTCAAAAAAATTACCTTTACGTTTTTCTATGAAGCACCGAAAATTAAAAAATAGCGAACTCGATCGAATCTCTTCTTCCGAATTTAAAAATTCAGAAAAGACTCCTCTTAGTATAATTTTAGATAATGTTAGAAGTTTAAATAATATTGGTTCGGTTTTCAGGACTGCCGATGCTTTTTTAATTGAAAAAATATACCTCTGCGGGATTACGGCCACCCCACCCCATAAAGACATCACCAAAACTGCTTTAGGAGCTACCGATAGTGTTGCTTGGGAGTATGCCAAAAGTACTTTGGAAGTAATTTCAATTTTAAAAAAGGAAGGGGTTGAAATTGTTTCCATTGAACAGGCTGAAAATACCATGTCGCTTTTTGATTTTAAACTTAATAAAAACAAAAAATATGCATTTGTGTTTGGCAACGAAGTAAAAGGAGTTTCGCAAGAGGTGGTCAATGCGAGTACTTTTGTTGTGGAAATCCCGCAATATGGAACGAAACATTCTCTTAATATTTCGGTAAGTGTAGGAGTAGTAATCTGGGATGCTTTTTGCAAGTTACAACGTAGCTAAAAAATACACTAACAAAGGTGAGACCAATAAAACTAGGGTTAGGGAGTTATAATTTCTCTTAAAATACACAAATAATCTTTTCGTTGATTTACAAAATCTCTTTCAGAAACATCAATAATTTTTACATTCCCCGAATGTTGCGTCTTTATAAATTCTAAGTAGCCTTCATTAATTTTTGAAAGGTAAGAAGCTTCTATACGCTTTTCATATTTCCTGCCTCGTTTTTGAATATTGTCCAACAACCTATTGGTAGTTTGGTAGAGATAGATATATAAATCGGGTTTAGGCAACTCTTTATGCATTAAATGAAAGAGTTTTTTATATAAGGTTAGCTCTTCTTCCGAAAGGGTAATTTTTGCAAAAATCATGGATTTATACACATCATAATCGGCTATAACACACTCTTTAAATAAATCGAATTGAGTTATATCTTCTACCAATTGTTGGTAGCGATCTGCTAAAAAAGACATTTCTAGCGGAAATGCATACCGATTAGGTTCTTGATAGAACTTGGGCAAAAAAGGATTTTCTTTAAACCGTTCCAAAATGAGTTTGGCATTAAAATCTGAAGCCATTTGTGATGCTAAACTTGTTTTTCCAGCCCCAATGTTTCCTTCTATGGCAATATAATTGTACTTCGAAATACTAAAAGCAGTTTTAGGGTTCTTTAGCCATTTTGAAATTTTAACAACCTCGCTTTTATCTTCCGTTTTTGCTAATAACCAAATAGCGTTTTTTTGAAATTTGGGGTGTATAAAATGGGCATTTATTTCGGCCAAAGGCATTAAAACAAATTTCCTATTTTGAATATGGGGATGTGGGATGATCAAATTTTTTTCTTCTACTTGCATAGCATCTATATAGAGTATGTCTATATCTATTGTGCGAGAAGTATATCGTTGCGTTTTGTCGCGATTCCTTCCCATTTTCTTCTCTATGGAAAGAATCTTTTTTATTAGTTTTTTGGGTGAGAGATGACTATGTAAACATACCACACAATTGTAAAAATCTTCTCCTGTAAAACCTAAAGCGGGAGTTTGATATACTGAGGAAATTTTTTCGATGCTTCCAATTTCTTCAAAAAGAAAATCCACTGCCATTTGCAGTTGTTCAAATTTGTTCCCCAAATTACTCCCCAGGGAAAGATATATGGTATGAAGCTCTTTAATTACTTACAGAATTAACATTTAAGACTAAATTAAGGAAAAGAATGTGACTGACCATTATATTTGTGGTAATAGAAAAATTAGTGACTACATTCTCCTTAAAAGACACCTTATTTGCGCAGCGTATCTACTTGATTTTAGCTGCGTTGTTTATTGCATCATTGGTTGTTTCAAATTTAATTTTTCAAAAATTTTTTTATTGGGATTTTTTTGGAATCTATACTTTTGAGATTTCCGTAGGAATTCTTCCCTATCCTATTACCTTCTTAATTACCGATATCATTAGTGAAGTGTATGGAAAAAAGAAAGCAAACCAGGTGGTCACCGCTGGCATATTTGCATCCTCCTTTTCTTTACTCATTGTGTTTATTTCTAGTAAAGTGCCTGCCACCGAGTGGAGCCCAATTTCTAATGCCCTTTTTGATCAAGTATTTGGAGCTACTGCCGTAGCTGTATTTGCCTCGATGATGGCCTATCTTTTTGCACAATTTATAGACATTCAATTATTTCATTTTTGGAAAAAAGTGACCCAAGGAAAACACCTTTGGCTACGAAATAATTTTTCAACCTTTACTTCACAGTTTATAGACACCTTTACCGTATTATTTTTGCTTTGTAGCTTTGGGAAAATCCCTTGGGAACTTTTTGGAGTACTTTTACTAAGCGGATTTCTATTTAAAGTACTTATAGCCGCTTTAGATACTCCTTTCCTATATGCCTTTGTGTTTTTATTCAGAAAAAGATTTGGATTAAAAATGGGAGAGGAATTACCGTTAATTTAAAACGGAAATCCCAACATATAAGCCCTCATTCCCTCGGATATTAAAAACAATGTTATCTTCAAAAAGAAGATACTGTCCCTTGATACCTTTTAATTTTCCAGTGTATTGTTGCTCCTTTTCTAAGCTTAAACTTATAGGTTTTATAGGATATTGAAGCACGGGAAATACTAGATTAGTTTCCGTGTTATTTTCCATAAAATAGGGTTTTACTTCTTCTGGAATAAAAGCCTTTAGCTTATTGCGCCATGCTACTAAATCTACATCTTCAATGTCATTTTTAAGCATACTGCGCCAGTTGGTTTTATCGGCTACATGGCTTTTTAAAGCAACTTCTGTAATTCCAGCTAGATAACGATTGGGTACCTCAACAATTTCAATAGCTTCGTGAGCCCCTTGGTCGATCCATCGGGTAGGCACTTGACTTTTTCGAGTAACCCCTACTTTCACATTACTGCTATTTGCTAAATAAACAATATGAGGTTGTAACTGTATTTTTTTTTCGTATACTAAATCTCGTTCTTCTTGGTTTAAATGTGCTTTGCTCAATTCGGGATGCATAACCCAATCTGCTGCTTGCGGAACTTCAAAAAAACAGCTTTTACAGAAACCTTGTCGATAGATAGGCTTATTTAATCCACAATGAAGACATTGGTATTTTATAAATTGCAACCTAATGGTTTTATCAAGTAACTGATTTATATTGATAAAGTTAGATTCAAAAATTAAATAGTACTGAATGGGGGACCCATTTTCTGTTTCCATTTTTGTAAGAACTCCTTCAAACTGCATATAAAAAATTAGTATTTTTAGGAATTAAAGATAGCATAAAATATGCCAATCCCCATAGTTAATTCTATTGCCTCTTGGTTGTTAAAGAAACGGTTTCATCAAATAGAACTTTTTCTAAAATACCCTATTGAAGTACAAGAAGAGTTACTGTTTAATTTATTGCAAAAAGCTAAGAACACCGAAATAGGGAAAAAATATGATTTTGCTTCCATCACATCGTATGCAACTTTTGTAGCACGAATTCCTGTTACAAAATATGAAGATCAAGAACCTATCATCGAGCGTGCTAGGCAAGGAGAAAATAATATATTTTGGCCTACGCCTATTAAATGGTTTGCAAAATCAAGCGGAACTACCAATGCTAAAAGTAAATTTATCCCTGTAAGTCAAGACTCTTTAGAATATTGTCATTATGCCGCCAGTAAAGATTTACTTTGTATGTATTTTAATAATAATCCCGATTCTCAGCTTTTTGTTGGTAAAAGTTTACGGCTTGGTGGCAGTAAAGAACTTTACAAAGAGAACGGAACTGCTTTTGGGGATTTATCGGCTATTTTAATTGACAATATGCCCTTTTGGGCCGAATTTAGTAGTACGCCAAGCAATGAAGTTTCGCTCATGGCAGACTGGGAAACAAAAATGCAAGCTATTGTAAATGAAACAATAAAAGAAAATGTTACCAGTTTGGCTGGAGTTCCTTCTTGGATGCTAGTGTTGTTAAATAATGTAGTTGTTACCACAGGAAAAGAAAACCTTTTTGAGATATGGCCCAACCTTGAAGTATATTTTCATGGAGGAGTTAGTTTTGCCCCTTATATAGATCAATATCAAAAAATTCTTCCGAAAGAAGATTTTAGATATTATGAAATTTATAATGCTTCGGAAGGGTTTTTTGCGATTCAAGACCAAAATAATAGTAAAGAGTTGTTATTAATGCTTGACTACGGAATTTTTTATGAGTTTATTCCTATGGATACTTATGGTGGTCCCGAAGAAAAAGTCATTCCATTAAATGAGGTCGAGCTTCATAAAAATTATGCCATGGTTATTACCACCAATGCAGGTTTATGGCGTTATAATGTAGGGGATACGGTACGCTTTACTTCGATAAATCCTTATCGAATAAAAATAACTGGGCGTACCAAACACCATATCAATGTTTTTGGGGAAGAATTGATTATAGAAAATGCAGAAGCTGCCTTAAAAAAATCAGCACAAGTAACCCAATGTGAAATTGTAGATTTTACAGCAGGTCCTATTTTTATGAGTGGGAAAGAAAAAGGCGCACATGAATGGATTATAGAATTTAAAACACCCCCCAATAGTTTTTCAAAATTTACTGAAATTTTAGATCAATCGTTACAAGAGGTAAATAGTGATTATGAAGCAAAGCGTTTTAACAATACTACTTTAAACGCTCCTAAAATTAACATTGCACGAAAAAACCTTTTTTATGATTGGTTAAAAGAACATGATAAATTAGGAGGCCAACATAAAATCCCACGCCTTTCTAACTCAAGAGATTTTATTGATGAGCTGTTAAAGCGAAATCGATAAAACACCTTTTTTATCTTTAAAATGCATTTCTAACTTTCTGAAATGAAATAAGTTACCAAAGATTGCATTTTAACGAGTATTTCTTTCGGTTCAACTAAAAGTTTTGGTAATACTTTTCTTACAATTTACATTTGTTTTATCAAATTACAGTTGGGACTGAAATGAGAACTTTAAATATAATTTTATTAGTAGCTTTTGTTACTATTTTTACTTCCTGTGCAACAACGGATTCTGTTACTAAAAATTCTTCAGAAGTTGCAGCTTATACGCTAAAAAACAAAAAAGAATTATTACAGCAGAAAGTGCTTAACACTAAGTCTAAAACAATTATTACACAACCTTAATTTACTCTTTTCAATACTTTTCTTGTTATGAAAAAAGGGATTATTCTTTTGGTTTTATTTTTCTCTATTATTTCTTGCTCTAAAGATACTAGCAATGAATTTTCTAGTGACGATTTAGTGGGTAAATGGCAAAGAAGTGATACTAATAGTTCATTTGAGTTTCAATATAACTTTTCAAGTGATTTTACGGGTTATCAAACAGAGAAAAGCATTGACACAAACCTTAATGAAACTTCAAGCGCCATTAGTTTTACTTGGAGTTCAGATAACGGGGTTCTAACACTTAATTTTGATGCAGAAGAAATTACATCGCACTATTCAATAAATTCAAGTGGTCAACTTATTATAAATGAATTTGATGCGTATTATTTCAATAAAATAAATTAAGAAACTGCTTTTAGTTTTTTAATAGTAGCCTTACTCAACTTTTCCTCAACATACTCTTTGGTTACATGAAGCGAGGTATCGTTAGTTCCTGGAAGTTCGTACATCGCATCGGTAAGGGTCGCTTCACAAAGAGAGCGCAACCCTCTAGCGCCAAGTTTATATTCAATAGCTTGATCCACAATAAAATCTAAAGCCTCTTCGGTAATCACAAAATCAATCTCATCCATTTCAAAGAGCTTTTTATACTGTTTGATGATGGCATTTTTAGGCTCGGTTAAAATAGCCCGAAGGGTTCCTTTATCCAAAGGATTCATAAAGGCCAAGACGGGAAGTCTTCCAATAATTTCTGGAATTAACCCAAAATCCTTTAAATCTTTTGGAATAATGTAACGCAACAAATTATCCCGTTCCAGTGTTTCTTCTTTTTTGGAAGCACTAAACCCAACGGCTTGCATGTTTAATCGTTTTGAAATATGCCGTTCAATACCATCAAACGCTCCTCCTGCAATAAAAAGAATATTTTCAGTATTTACCTCAATAAACTTTTGATCGGGATGTTTGCGTCCTCCTTTGGGAGGAACATTAACTACCGTTCCTTCTAACAACTTTAATAAAGCTTGTTGCACTCCTTCGCCACTCACATCGCGTGTTATAGAGGGATTGTCACTTTTACGGGCAATTTTATCGATTTCATCAATAAAAACGATGCCATTTTGTGCTTTTTCAAGGTTGTAATCGGCAGCCTGTAATAAACGAGTTAAAATACTTTCTACATCTTCTCCTACATAACCAGCTTCAGTTAACACAGTAGCGTCTACAATAGCGAGTGGCACATTTAACATTCGAGCAATGGTTTTGGCAATAAGTGTCTTTCCAGTACCTGTTTGTCCTACGATAATAATGTTACTTTTTTGTATTTCAATATCATCATCCGTCTTGGTTTGAAGCAATCTTTTATAATGATTATATACCGCTACGGACATCACCTTTTTAGTATATTCTTGTCCTATAATGTAATCGTCCAAAAACTCTTTAATGGCTTTTGGTTTTTTTAACATCATGTCTTTAGAAAGTGCTGCATTATCTGTATGTAAAGCCTCTTCAATGACGATTCCATGAGCTTGCTCAATGCAACGATCACAAATATGTGCATCTAAGCCTGCTATAAGCAAGCTAGTTTCGGCCTTTTTACGACCACAAAAGGAACATTCTAATTCTTCTTTTGCCATAATTCAATATTATTTAGGTCTTGCTAGAATTTCATCTATCATACCATATTCTAGGGCTTTATCTGCTTTCATCCAATAGTCACGATCACTATCTTCGTAAACCTTATCGTAGGTTTGACCGGAATGCTTGGCGATAATCTCGTATAATTCTGATTTAAGGGTTAATATCTCTTTGGCCGTAATTTCAATATCACTGGCTTGGCCTTGTGCACCACCCATGGGTTGATGAATCATCACTCTGGAATGGGTTAATCCGCTTCGTTTCCCTTTTTCGCCGGCACATAATAACACCGCAGCCATAGAGGCAGCCATACCCGTGCAAATGGTAGCTACGTCTGGTTTTATAAACTGCATGGTATCATAAATCCCTAGACCTGCATAAACACCTCCTCCGGGTGAGTTAATATAAATTTGAATATCCTTGGAAGCATCTACACTTTCCAAAAACAGCAACTGTGCTTGTACAATATTGGCTACTTGGTCATTTATTCCTGTGCCTAAAAAGATTATTCGGTCCATCATTAAACGCGAAAAAACATCGAATATCGCAATATTCATTTGGCGTTCTTCTATAATGTTTGGGGTAAGACCCACGGGATACATACTACTTACTATTTTATCGTAATACATACTGTTAATACCTTGGTCTTTTATGGCAAATTCTTTAAATTCTTTTCCGTAGTTCATAAATTTTGAATCGTTTTTTTTGTAAAAAAAGGCGTTGAATCACTTAATTCAACGCCCTAAATATACCTTTTTTTTGCGGAATTATGCGTACGCTTCTTTAATGAAATCTTCGTAACTAACTTCCTTTGTTTTTAGTTTTGCATTTTCCTTAAAAAATTGAAGCAATTTATTGGTATTTAGCTGCTCTGTTAAGCGTTTTACTTCATCTTCATTACTCATTATTCTTGCTGTAATACCTTCTACTTCTTCAAGGGTAGGATTCATTTGACCAAATTGCATCATTTGCATCTTGATCATATCATTGGCATACTTTTTAAGTTCTTCAAAAGTAATTTGTAGCGCCGTATTTTCCTCTCGTAGTTTCCCTTCAATTAGTTGGTAACGTAGTCCTTTTTCACTTCTTTCGTATTCAGCTTTTGCTTCTTCTTCAGTAAGTTTAGAGGCTCCTGTAGATTTTATCCATCGTGTTAAAAAGTCGGATGGCAAATCGAATTTTGTATTTTCAATAAGGGTTTCTACAACATCATTTAACAATTTTTGATCGCCTTGCTGAGCAAATTGCCTTTCAGCATCTTCCTTAATCTTTTCTTTTAATTCTTTTTCTGAAGTTACTACGCCTTCTCCAAACAATTTATCAAATAATTCTTGGTTTAGCTCGGCCATGTCACGTTTATTTACTTCTTCAATGGTAAGAGTGACTTCAATATCCAAACCGTGGGCATCGTCATGACTAACTCCTAAATATTTTTGATTATCGTGATCGTCATGAAATAATCCTTTTGTTTTAAGTGCAACAACTTGGCCCACTTTTGCTCCTATGAGACTATCTAATTGCTTTTTGCCATTAATAACATCGGTTGAAAAAGTAGTTTTTTTGTTAATTCCTTTTTCTTCTGAAGCAAAAACCCCTGTAATTTCATCGTCTTTGGCTACTTCGTTTTTTGAAATTAATTTCCCGTATTGTTTGCGAATGGTCTTGACTTGATTGTCAATCATTTTTTTATCGGCCACAATCTTGTAATGGGTAGTGGCTTTTTTCTGAAGGTCTACCTTAAAATCAGGAGTTAATCCCAATTCAAATTCAAAAGAAAAGTCTTCACTGTTCCAGTCTATAGAGGCTTCATTTTTAGGCAGTGGATTTCCAAGAATATCCAGTTTTTCTTCGGTTAAATAGGCATTCATTTTTTCCTGAAGCAATTTATTTACTTCTTCCACCAAAACGGCCTTCCCAAATTGTTTTTTCACCATTCCCATGGGGATTTGTCCTTTTCTAAAACCTGGAATGTTGGCGTTTTTACGATAATTAGCCAATACTTTTTCTACGTTTGTAGCATAGTCCTCTTTTGAAATTTCTACGGTAAGTACCGCATGTAAACTATCGATGTCTTTCTTTGTAATATTCATGAAAATCCCTTAAAAATTGGGTGCAAAAGTAGTGCTTTTGTTAGTATCTAACAAGCAAATAGTTACTGTATTTAAACTCTTATTTGTCCTTTTCTACGATGGAGAATAAGATAGATTGTAAAAACGACAGTAATAGGCTAAATCCAAGTGCCCACCAAAAATTGACCACTTTAAATCCGTCAATAAAATAATCTGCCAATAAAATAATTACAGCGTTGATAACTAATAGAAATAACCCTAAAGTTACTAGGGTTATTGGAAATGTTAAAAATACCAATATAGGCTTCACAATAAGTCGCAAAATAGCCAATACAATCGCTACAATAATGGCAGCCCAAAAGTTTGCTACTGCTACCCCAGGAAGAATGTAGGCTAAAATCATAACCGCTACGGCGGTGAGTAAAAGTTTAAGGATGGTTTGCATGAATGTTGGTTGTTTGTTTTTTGAAATTTCGGAAAATCATTTTAAAAATCCCATAATCTTTTCAAAAAATTCGGAAGGATTATCGGCATGAAGCCAATGTCCAGCATTAGAAATGGTCTCCATTTTGGCTTTTGGAAAGTGCTTATGGATTAAAATTTCATCCATAGGAAGGATATAACCAGATTTTTCTCCTTTTACAAAAAGTGTTTCCTTTTCAAATATTGCATCATTGGCAAGTGCCTCTCCAACTATAGCATACTCCTTAATAAGCACTGGGAGATTAATACGTAACCCTAACTTTCCTTTTTGAGCCCAATATAAATTTTTGAGTAAAAATTGTCTCACGCCACTTTGTGAAATGTATTTAGAAAGAGCATCATCGGCTTCGGCTCTAGAGGAAATTTCATTAAAATTTAACGAAGAAAGCCCTTTTAAAATATCTTGATGGTGTTGTGGATACGCCTTAGGACCAATATCTGCCACAATTAATTTTGAAACACTTTCAGGATCGTTAGTAGCATAATGCATGGCTGTTTTGCCGCCCATGGAATGCCCTAACAAAATAATTTTTTCTAGTTGCTGTTCTTCACAATACCTTTTTAGGTCTTCACTCATGGCTTCATAAGTAAATTCGTCACTATGAAAACTTCTTCCGTGGTTTCGCTGGTCTACCAAATGGAGTTGGAACCCTTCTTCTGAAAATTGGTTGGCCAAACTTTTCCAATTATCTCCAGAACCTAAAAATCCATGTAAGATAATAAATGGTAGTCCTTCGCCAATTATTTGTGAGTGTAAAGCCATTTATTTTAACTTTTTAAGGTATTGCTGTATCACGTTTTCTAATCCTAAATAAAGTGCTTCGCAAATAAGAGCATGCCCAATAGAAACTTCTATTAAATGGGGGGTGTGTTCTTTAAAAAACCGAATATTTTCTAGCGATAAATCGTGTCCTGCATTAATTCCTAAACCCAGTTCATAGGCTCTAATAGCGCATTGGGTATACGGCTCAATTGCTTTTTTGTTTCCTAAGCTATATTCATGGGCAAAGGCTTCGGTATAGAGTTCAATTCTGTCTGTCCCAATTTTGGCAGCCCCTTCAATCATTTCAAGAGTTGGGTCTACAAAAATGGAAGTTCTAATCCCGTGGGTTTTACATTCTGAAATAATTTCTTTTAAATACGTTGCGTGTTTTATGGTGTCCCAACCGGCATTTGAAGTAATGGCATCTACGGCGTCCGGCACCAAGGTTACTTGGGTAGGTTTAATCTCAAAAACCATGTCCAGAAATTGGTCCATTGGGTTTCCTTCTATGTTATATTCGGTCGAAACCACTTCTTTTAATTGATATGCATCTTCATATTTTATATGCCTTTCGTCGGGTCTTGGGTGAATGGTAATTCCTTGTGCACCAAATTTTTGAATGTCCTTAGCGACTTGAATGACATTTGGCATATTCCCTCCCCGAGCATTACGAAGGGTAGCAATTTTATTGATATTTACACTTAATTTTGTCATGTAATAATAGATATTTGACAAAAATACAAACTTGAAGTCCCTTTTGGAATGGTTATTTTAAGTAATTTGCATAAAAATTAAAGCGTGGAGACACAAAACTACATCATAAACGATTTAAAGCCTTTCGATAGTAACGATACACTTAGTCAGGTTAAAAATGCTTTTAGCCAACTAACCTTTTCTCACATCCCTGTTTCAGAAGATGGGATATTTATTGGTTGTATTTCTGAAACCGACGCGCAATGCTTCGAAGGAACAAAAACCCTAAAAGAGTATCGCTACGCTATTGAACCCTTTTTTGTAACCATTAATACCAATTGGCTAGATATTTTGGAAGCCTTTGCGCAAAGAGCCACCAACATCATGCCTGTTTTGGGAGAAGAAGGAACGTATTTGGGATATTATGAGCTTAGTGATATTATGGACTTGTTTAACCACACTCCTTTTTTAAATGAAACAGGAGGCATCATAGAAGTGGAAAAAGGAAGCCATGATTATTCGTTTAGTGAAATTTGCCAAATTGTTGAGTCTAATGATGGTAAAGTATTGGGAGCCTTTATTTCAAAAATTGAAAATGATATTACTCAAACTACAATAAAAATTGGCCATACTGGAATGAATGCGATAGCACAAACCTTTCGAAGGTATGGATACACTGTCGTTTCAGAACACGAAGAGGATAAAATGGCAGACGAGCTTAAAGAACGTTCTGATTACCTCAATAAATACCTAAATATTTAGCCCATGAAAATTGGTATTTACGGGCAATTCTATCATAAAGACCCAGAAGCATATATTCAGCTTATTTTAGATGTGCTACAAAAAAATGGTGCTTCGGTTTATATAGAAGAAGGGTTTTTAAAAATTATTGAACAACACGAAGGTATTGCCACTCCTGTGAGTAGTGTGGAAACTTTTAAAAAACTAGATTCTTCTTATGATTTTTTCTTTAGTATTGGCGGTGATGGTACCTTGTTAAAATCAGTAACGTTTGTTCGCGATTTAGGAATTCCAATTGTGGGTATAAATACAGGAAGATTAGGCTTTTTAGCAACCATACAGAAAGAAAAAATTACCGAAAGCATTCAAAATTTAATGGAAGGGAATTATCAAATTTCAGAAAGAAGTTTGCTTTCCATTGAAACAAATCCTCATACTAAAGATTTTTCCCAACTAAACTTCGCTTTAAATGAAATTGCTGTAAATCGAAAAAATACGACCTCTATGATTAAAGTAGATACTATGGTTGACGATGAGTTTTTAACCTCTTACTGGAGTGATGGACTTATTGTTGCCACTCCCACCGGTTCTACAGGATATTCCTTAAGTTGTGGCGGTCCAGTAATAGATCCTGCTGCTCATAGCATCATTTTAACCCCTATCGCACCGCATAATTTAAATGCAAGACCTTTGGTGCTCCCCGACAATTGTATTATCACATTAAAAGTTTCTGGGAGAGAGGAAAGTTATTTAGTTTCTTTAGATTCAAGAATTGCAACACTTACCAACGAGACTCATATTACTATTAAAAAAGCTCCCTTTATTATTAAAATGGTGCAAATGGAAAATAGTTCCTTTATAAAAACACTACGAGAGAAGTTACTTTGGGGAGAAGACAAACGCAATTAAACAATAAAACCCTTTAAAATTTGTTTTACTCACTGTACAAATTTGCCGAAACTATGGCGAAGCAAAGTTAATTGTTATATTTGCAAACTTTTAGAGAATATGAGGTACTTTTTAACGGTATTTTTAATTACGGGATGTATGTTTTTGGGAAATTCACAAACCTATGAAGTGGGTGGATTTTTAGGGGGTGCAAATTATATTGGAGATATTGGAAAAACCAATTACATTGCACCCAACAATTTAGCCTTTGGTGGTATTTTTAAATGGAATAGAAGTGCACGACATTCCTTTAGAGGAACACTCATTTTGGCTGAAATTGAGGGAAATGATGCAGACTCCAATGAAGAAAGAAGAAAACAACGTGGCTATTCTTTTAACAATACTATTACTGAAGTTTCAGTAGGTCTAGAATATACCTTTTGGGAATTTAACATTCATTCTGGTTATCCGGAATCAACTCCTTATCTTTATACAGGGTTAACCTATTTTGGGTATAATTCACTATATAAAAGAGGAGATAACACCATTGTAGATTATGATAATGCCGGTGCAGTTGCCATCCCCATGGTAATAGGGTATAAAGCAACTATAGGAGCTCAATTTGTGTTAGGTTTTGAAATTGGAGCACGATATACCTTTACAGACAATTTGGACGGCAGTAACCCCACAGGAGGACTTGCCGATGAAGAAACCCTTAAATTTGGTAATATTAATAGTGATGATTGGTATGTTTTTACAGGAGTTACTCTTACTGTAATGTTTGGCAGAAAACCCTGTTACTGTAATTTTTAAATGGATTTAATTACTCAAATAGACAAAAAAAAACTTCCTAACCACCTAGCTGTCATCATGGATGGCAATGGCCGATGGGCAAAAAAGCAGGGACTTTTTAGAACATTAGGCCACGAAAACGGCACCAAAGCCGTTCGAGAAATTGTAGAAGCTTGTGCGGCATTACCCATACCCTATCTTACCTTATACGCTTTTTCTACCGAAAACTGGAACCGACCAAAAATAGAAGTAGATACCCTTATGAGGTTATTAGTTTCATCTTTAAAAAATGAAATTAAAACCCTTACCGATAATAAAATTAGGCTAAACGCCATTGGCAATCTTGAAGCACTGCCAAAAAAAGCACATAAAGAATTGTTGGATGTTATTGAGAAAACAAAAAACAATACCCAAATGACCCTTACACTAGCGCTTAGTTATGGCGCAAGAGAAGAAATTATAAAAAGTATTAAAGAGATTAGCGACAAAGTTAAAAATAACCTAATTTCGCCGTCGAGTATTGATGAATCGGTTATAAATAATCATCTTTACACCCGCGATTTGCCAGATGTAGATTTATTAATAAGAACAAGTGGAGAATTGCGAATTAGTAATTTTTTACTCTGGCAAATAGCCTATGCCGAATTGTATTTTACCGATACTCTTTGGCCAGATTATAGAAAAGACCATCTTTTTGAAGCGATTATAAACTATCAAAAAAGAGAAAGAAGATTTGGAAAGACGAGCGAACAACTTGAACCATAATACCCTGAAACGATTTTACACCCATCTATACTGCTTTGTATTTATTGCAGTATTTTCTTCCCTTTCGGTTTCGGCTCAAATAAAAGAGCTCGACTCTGGAACAAGATATGCCATAAGAAGTATATCGGTTACTGGAACACAAACTTTTAATGAAAGTACCGTGATTGCTTTTACAGGCCTCAAAGTAGGAGATCGAATTTATATCCCAGGTGAAAAATTAAGCAACGTAACAAAAAAACTTTGGGAACAAAACCTCTTTAGTGATATTGCCTTTTATGTTACTAATATTGAAGGAGATGAAGTTGACTTAGAATTATATATTGTAGAACTCCCAAAATTAAATGAAGTAACCATTGAGGGTATTCGCAAAGGAAAAGCCAAAGAAATTATTAAGGATAATAATTTGGTAAATGGAACAAAAATTACCAAAAACCTTATTACTACAACAAAAAACTACATTATTAATAAATACCGTGATCAAGGATTTTTTAATACCAAAGTCATTGTTGCTACCACCCCTATTAAAGACTCTACAGGTGTTGAAACAGGGCAGGATATGAAAATTAATATCCATAAAGGGGATCGTGTAAAAGTAAAATCTATCACTTTTGAAGGAAACGAACAAATAAAAGATAAAAAGCTTCGCAAGTTTATGAAAAATGTGAAGCAAAAAAATCCCATCAGGATTTTCAAAAAATCAAAATATACCGATGCTAATTTTGAAGAAGACAAAGCCACCCTTGTTCAAAAATATAAAGAAAATGGCTTTAGAGATGCTCGTGTAATTAAGGATACTCTAACCATTATCGATGATAAAAATATTGCTTTAAAGTTAGCTATTGAAGAAGGAAAAAAATATTACTTTGGCGATATCCGTTTTATTGGGAACAGTGTTTATACCGATGGCCAATTAAAACAATACCTTGGCATCAACAAAGGCGACACCTATAATGGCACGCTTCTACAAGAACGTATAGAAGATAAAACAGAACCCGATGCTGCCGATATTACAAACCTCTACCAAAACGAAGGATACCTATTTTCCCAAATAAATCCTGTGGAAGTGGCTGTTAGAAATGACACGATAGATTTTGAAATTCGAATTAGAGAAGGAAAACTTGCGTACTTTGACCACGTAACCGTAATTGGTAACGATAAAACCAACGACCACGTTATTTATCGAGAATTAAGAACCCGGCCAGGTCAAAAATACAGCAAACGAAATGTTATAAGAACCATTAGAGAATTAGGACAATTAGGCTATTTTGACCCAGAACAACTATCTCCCAACTTTAAAAATGTAGATCCTAACAATGGTACCCTAGATATGGAATACTCTGTGGTTGAAAAGGGATCAAGCCAGATAGAATTACAAGGAGGTTATGGAGGAGGAGGCTTTGTAGGTACGTTAGGGTTGTCTTTCAACAATTTCTCACTTCGAAATATCTTTAATGGAGAAGCCTACAAACCCATCCCAATGGGAGATGGACAACGTCTTTCACTTAGAGCACAAGCAAGTACCTTTTATCAAACCTACAGCTTATCGGTTACTGAGCCTTGGTTAGGTGGTAAAAAACCCGTACAATTAAACACCTCATTTTCCCACACTATTCAATACCGCTATGATTTTGTTGCTCGCGAACGAGATAAAGACCAGCGTTTTTTAATCACCGGAGGTTCGGTAGGAATTGCCAAAAGATTACAATGGCCCGATGATTACTTTCAATTATCTCATGCCTTAAGTTTTCAGCATTACAACTTAAAAAATTATAATACCGGACTTTTTACCTTTGGGGATGGATTTTCAAATAACTTAGCCTACACCATAGGCCTTGGAAGAAACAGTACGTCTGCCAACCCAATTTATCCAAGAAGTGGTTCCGATTTTAGTGTAAGTGCAAAACTAACCCTTCCCTATTCTTTATTTAATGGTGTAGATTACAGCGCATTAGCCGAAGAGAGAAGCGGTTTAGAAACTATTATTAACACCAATACTTCTACCGAAACCGAAGTAGTGGATGCCAGAGAACGGCGTTCAGAAATTGATCAAACCCGTTTTAATTGGTTAGAATATTACAAAGTGAAGTTTCAGGCGACTTGGTACTCTACTATTGTTGGCGATTTAGTCTTGCGCCCCAAAGCCGAATTCGGGTTTTTAGGTGCTTACAATAACGATAGAGGAATTCCTCCCTTCGAACGCTTTTTTGTGGGAGGAGATGGTCTTGGAGCCTTTAGTTTGGATGGTAGAGAAGTAATCCAATTACGTGGTTATCCAAACCAATCGCTATCTCAACAAGATGGAGATAACATTTACAATAAATTTTCGTTAGAGTTACGTTACCCCGTAACCCTTAAACAGTTGGCATCTATATATGTATTGGCATTTGCAGAAGGAGGGGGATCTTATAACGGCTTTAGAAATTACGACCCTTTTAATTTAAAAAGGTCTGCTGGCGCAGGAATTCGTATATTTATGCCCGCTTTTGGTCTTTTGGGGATAGATTTTGGATATGGCTTTGATCCTGTTTTAAATGGAAATCAAAAAAATGGATGGGAAACCCACTTTATCATTGGGCAACAGTTTTAATTTTGGCACGATATTTTCTAAGTAACAACCAACGTATATGAAAACAATTAAAAACCTCATTTTACTAGTAACCGTTCTGTGCTTTTCATTGCAAATGGAAGCACAAAGAGGTGCACGTATAGGCTATATTGATATGGAATATATTCTTGAAAGTGTTCCCGAATATCAGGAAGCAACCACACAATTAGAGGGTAAAGTTCAAAAATGGAAAAAGGATCTTGAAAAAATGGCTAAGGAAATTGACCAAATGAAACTGGATTTAGCTAACGAGAAAGTCCTTCTTACCAAAGAACTTATTGAAGAACGAGAAGAGGAAATTAAAATCCTCGAAGATGAGATGCTTTCCTATCAACAAAATCGTTTTGGCCCTAATGGGGATTTGGATATTCAAAGAAGACAGCTAGTACAACCTATTCAAGATCAAGTTTTTAATATCGTTCAAGAAATTGCCGAAGCCCAGAAATACGACTTTATTTTTGATAAATCTGCAGATATCGTAATGCTTTTCGCTGCCAAAAGAAACGACATAAGCGATCAAGTGCTAAGACAAATAAACAGAGCTGCCAAACGTGAAGAAGCGGCTAATAAAAGAGATAAAAAAGAAATTGAAAAGCGGGAAGAACTCTCTGTAGAAGAAGATAAAGCCGTGACTGAAAGAGAAAAAGCCCTTGAAGACAAAAAAAATGAACGTGAAAAAATGTTGGAGGAGCGTCAAAAGCAAAGAGATTCTTTAAGAGCCGTTAAAAAAGCAGAGTTTGAAGCAAAAAGACAAAAACTTCTTGACGAAAGACAACAACGAAAAGATTCCATAGAAAAAGCTCGTAATGGTGGTGGCGGTCCTCCAGTAGAGGGAGGAGACGAAGGCGACGGCGGTGGAAACTAATTAAAAATTTTACCAAATAAATCTATAAACACTCAAATAATTTCTTACAATGAAAAAAATAAATGTACTTTTTGTAGCCATACTACTTTTTATAGGAGCTACTAGTTTTGTAAATGCACAATCCAAAGTAGCCCATATTAATACCGGCGACTTAGTAGCTGCTATGCCAGAAATGAAAGCGGCACAAAGCCAATTGGAGAAACTTCAAAAAACCTACGATACCGAAATTAAGGCGATGGCTAAAGAGCTTGATACTAAAGTTAAGCAGTATGAAGCTGAAGCCGATTCTAAAACGGAAGAAGAAAATAGAAAACGTATTGAAGAAGTACAAGGTATGCAAAACAATATTGGAGCATACCGTCAACAAGCGCTTCAAGACCTTCAGAAAAAAGAGGGGGATTTATTTCAACCCATATTAGACAAAGCTCGTACTGCTATTCAAAAAGTAGCCAGAGCGCAAGGATTTCAATATGTATTAGATTCTTCTCAAGGGTCTGGAGTAATTCTTTCAGACGGAAAAGATCTTCTAGCAGATGTAAAGAAAGAATTAGGAATTTAATCTCCTTTTAAAATTTTATTTAAGACCTCAAAGAAAAACCTTTGGGGTCTTTTTTTATCTTAGCCTATTATGAATAAAAAGGGTGCTATTGGTATTTTTGACTCGGGTGTGGGGGGAACTTCCATCTGGAAAGAAATCCATGCCTTACTCCCTTTTGAGAACACCCTCTATCTGGCCGATAGTTATTATGCGCCATACGGAAATCGTTCTAGAGAGGATATCATTTCTTTAAGCATAAAAAACACCGAATTTCTTATCGCCCAAGGGTGTAAAATTATTGTTGTAGCTTGTAATACGGCTACAACTAATGCTATTAAAGTACTTCGCGCAAAGTATTGTATTCCCATTATTGGTATTGAACCTGCTATAAAACCAGCTGCTTTACAAACTAAAACCAAAAGCATAGGAATTTTAGCTACCAAAGGAACCTTAAGTAGCGAACTATTTCATAAAACTTCAGAGGCATTTACTAATGGAATTACATTAACCGAAGTGGTAGGGGAAGGATTGGTGCCCCTCATTGAAAAAGGAGCTTTAGAGAGCCCAGAAATGTTGGCGTTATTAAAGAAGCATACCCGTCCTTTCTTGGAAGCTTCCATAGATATTTTGGTGTTGGGTTGTACTCATTATCCTTATTTAATTCCTCAATTAGTGAAAATACTGCCCCCTAATATCCAAATCATCGATTCTGGAAAAGCGGTAGCCAAACAAACCAAAACCATTTTAGTAGAAAATAATCTATTGAATACCGAAGAGAGAACTCCAATGCTTCGGTTTTATACCAATGCTAAAACAGCTACGCTTCAGTTTTTATTACAGGATTTTGCTGAAAATATTTTAATTGAAAAAAAGGAATTTTAACTACTCTTTAAACCAACTGGAATACTTCACATAATTATCTGCAATCCTATTGATTTCTCCTTCAATTAATTCTTTGCTGATGTCCTTTACTTTTTTAGCAGGAATACCGGCATAAATACTACCGCTTTCCACACGGGTATTTTTAGTTACTACGGCACCAGCAGCAATAATACTGTTACTTTCCACCACACAATCGTCCATGACAATACTTCCCATGCCAATCAACACATTATCGTGTACCGTGCAGCCATGCACAATAGCATTGTGCCCAATCGATACATTGTTACCTATAGTGGTGGGCGAGGTTTTATAGGTTGCGTGAATTACCGCCCCATCCTGCACATTTACTTTATTCCCCATTTTAATAAAATGCACATCGCCACGAACGACAGCGTTAAACCAAATACTGCAATGGTTACCCATTACTACATCGCCAACAATGGTAGCACTTTCGGCAATAAAGCAATCGGAAGGGATTTGAGGATGTTTTCCGTTGATGGGTTTTATAATCATATATAATGTATAAATAGGTTTCGACTGCGCTCAACTAGACAATTAGCTAAAATAACTCAACAATTCTTTCTTTTTAGAAGGACTTACCATAATTTCTTTTCCATTTTCCAGCACCACACTGCCACCCTTTCCTTTTTTATATTCCACGATGGCATTCACATTTACCAAATATGATTTGTGCACCCGAGCAAAACCATTTTCAGTGAGCATGTCTTCAAAATATTTTAAGGTTTTACTTACGAGCTTCTTTTTGTCTTTCAAAAATATTTGCGTGTAATTATCGTCTGCCTGGCAATACAAAATATCCTCTACCTGCAAGACTTCAAAACCATTTTGCAACGGAATGGTAATCTTTCCGGCAACCCCCGTTTGTTTCGGTTTTAAAATAGTGTTTTGCAATCGGTTTTCCTGTTCTTTAATTTCAGAAACATAATTTACCGCTGCTATCAGCTTATCAATATCAATGGGTTTCAGTAAATAATACGAAGCGTGTGCATTTAAAGCATCAATAGCGTAGTGATCGTAGGCGGTGACAAAAACGGTTTCAAAAGTTCTATCACCCACTTTATCCAACAAATCGAAGGCATTTCCATAGGGCATTTCTACATCAAGAAATACCAAATCCAACTCATGGCTGTTAATGAGAATGAAAGCCTCATCAATGTTTGCGGCTTCTCCCAAAACGGCTACATTTTGGCAGTACTTTGCAAGGTAATTTTTTAAAATTTCCCGACTGGTTTCTTCGTCTTCAACCACGATAGCGCGTAAGTTCATTTAGTCTTTTTTTAAGGTCAATTTTACTAAGGTTCCTTCTGTATTTTCAAGAACATCTTCAATTTTTACATCCACTTTATCCTTATACATTTCGTTAAGTATGGAGATTCTTTTTTGAATATTCCCCATTCCTTTTGACTTTTGTTTTTTCTGATTTTCAGTCTTTAATTCCTTTGATTTTGTTCTTCCAATTCCGTTATCTTCAATAGTAATAATAACCGTTTCAGAATCTTTTTGATGAAATTCAATTTTCAACATTCCTTTTTCTTCTTTATACCGAAGCCCATGCCAAACAGCATTTTCTACATAAGGCTGAAGCAACATGGGTGGAATCACAAAATCGTCTACATTAATACTTTCGTCCACCGTTACTTCGTAATCAAATTTATCCTTAAAACGAAAATGTTCTAGTTTTACATAGAGTTCCAACAATTCAATTTCTTTGGAAAGCGGAATAAAATCTTCTTCGCTATTCTCCAAAACAGAACGCATTAACTGGGAAAATTCGCTTAAATATTTATTAGCGGCACGCTCATCGTTGCTGGCAATAAAACTATTTACCGAGTTAAGGGCATTAAAGATAAAATGCGGATTCATTTGGGTTCGCAACGATTTTAACGCAAGGAGATTATTGGCAAATTTTTGTTGCTTTACATTTTTACGTTGCGAATATGCCGTAAACAATAATAATAAGGCAATAGCAATTAAAGACCCTATAATCCATTTTTGGGTTTTGTTATTTTTTTCAATTAATTCCTGATTTTCAAAAGCCAATTTGTAACGGCTTTCATTTAAGGCACGTTCGTTTTCAAGACTGGTAATTCGGTTTTGCTTTAATGCAATTTCTTTACTAAAACGGGTTGCTTGGGATAATTCTTGTTCTTTTTTTATATACAACTCATCTACTACTTCTACATACCGCTCATAACTTTCTGTAGCTTTTCCATAATCCCCAATATCTCTATAGACTTCTGAAAGTTTCCGTGTCGCATCTTTTTGTACTATTAAATCCTCTTTTTTATCGGCCTCTGCTATACTTTTTTCTAGAAAAGGAATAGCCTCTTGATATTTATCTTGAGCTACATAAGCATTGGCAATTTTATAATTTGCCCTTTGTGGTGATAAAACATCTTTATTAATATCATCCATAGACATCCCTTTATCGTCTGAAATAGATTCTATTTCATCAATATCATTTAATGCTTCTTTTCGTAATTCTATTTCCTTTTCAAAATCTCGTTTCTGATTATAAAAATCGGCTACTTTATTTTTTTCTTCCACCGCTCTTTTTTTGTTTTCACTTTTTGAAAGAGAAAGGGAATTATCGAAATAGGTTTGCGCTTCTTCAATAGCGCCGCCTTTTGCATAGGCTTCCCCAATTTTCGAATTCAAATCGGTGATTTTTGGAGTAATCTTTTTTTGAGAAGCAATATCCAAGCCTTTTTGGTAATTAAAGACACTTTTTACAGCATCGTTGGTAGCTTTATAATTATCCCCCAATCCCTCATAGACTTCGACTTGCTGGTAAGGGGTGAGTTGAGAGTTCAGTATATTTTTAAATTCCTGAATGCTTTCTTGATAATTTCCGTTTTGCATATAGGCTTTCGCCAATTTAATTCGAACACTGCTTTTAGGACTAAAATTGACACTTTGCTTAAAATTGGATAACGCCAAATCTGGCAATTGCCATTGCAAGTTAATATCCCCTAGGGTTTCAAAGGCTTCAGCATTTTGAAGTTTTGAGGGAGTTTTTCCAGTTACAGACTCGAGGGCTTTCGTAACGTATTCAATACTGCGTTTGGCATCTTTTTTTAAAAAGTACTGGGCAGAATCAATATACACCTTAAAATAGTCTTGGTTGGAAGTTCTTGATTTTGTTCCTAAAGGAGCTCGTTCTCTTTCAACTTCTTCCACTTCTATGGTAATTTTTTGCGTATCTTTTATGATATAGAAGACCGTTTTAAAATCATCACTACGCACTACGAGTTCGTCCCCAACTTTTGCTTCAATAGCAAATTCCCCAGCCCTATTGGTGGTGGTATATCCTTTCCCGGTAATCTCAATATTTACTCTGGCAATGGGGGTAAAGTCTGCTGCATTCACCACCTTCCCTTTTAATGTAAAAGAAGTTTGTGAGGGCATTTTATTTTGAGTAAAACCAAAAACTAATGCACTAAAAAACAAGATGGTAAATAAAGTAAATCTCAGTTTCATGTTGTTTTTAAAATGTAAACATACGCACTTTGAGGCAGATGAAAAAACGTGTTTTTTCAATTCAACTTCATTTTAATACGTAAAAAGGAGGGTTCTCTAAAAAAGGGGGAGCATTCCCTCAATGAAAAGGGGGTGTTGCTCAAAGTAGATTGTGGATGAAAAAAGTTGAAAGTATGTTTACAATAAATTAAAACTGTTAGTTATGAAATTCTCAAAATCATTATTCATTTTAGCCTTATCTTTTTCCTTCTTTTCATGTAAAGCTAAGGAAAAAGATCCTGTAGCACTTTACAAACCTGTCTATGAAATGACTCCCTCTACTTCAAAACATTCCATTAAAGTAGCATTATTGCTAGACACAAGTAACAGTATGGATGGACTTATAGACCAAGCCAAAGCCCAACTTTGGGAAATAGTTAACGAACTTTCGTATGCAAAATGCAAGCATGAACAGCCCAACTTGGAAATTGCCTTGTATGAATACGGAAACGATAACCTCAATGCTAGAGAGGGTTATATTAGAAAAATTTTAGCGTTTACCAATGATCTTGATGATATCTCGAAAGAATTGTTTTCGTTAACAACAAATGGAGGGAGCGAGTATTGTGGCGCTGTAATAAACACCTCTTTAGATCAATTGGATTGGGGCAATGATGCAGACGACCTTAAAATGATATTTATTGCGGGTAATGAGCCTTTTAACCAAGGAACTATCGATTATCGAGATGCTGCTAATAAGGCAAAAGAAAAAGATGTGGTCGTAAACACCATATTTTGTGGTGATTTTGCACACGGAGTAAATACCAAATGGCAAGAAGGTGCTCAATTGGCTTATGGTGATTATATGGCTATTAATCACAATCAACAAACCGTACATATAGCTTCCCCATATGACGATTTAATTTTGCAATTAAATATTCAATTAAACGGAACCTATGTCCCTTATGGTCATTATGGAAAGGAAAAAATTGCTGTACAGGAAGAACAAGATGTAAATGCAGCTGGATATAGTAAAGCGAATGCCGTTAGCAGAACAGTTTCAAAAAGCTCTCATTTATACGATAACAGTTCTTGGGATTTGGTAGATGCTGAAAAAGAACCAGGGTTTAGTTATGATGCTCTAAAAAAAGAGGAACTTCCTGAAAATCTCAAAGGAAAATCGAAAGCTGAAATAAAAGCCTATGTTCAAAAACAGAAACTAGAAAGAGAACGTATTCAAGCAGAAATTGCCAAACTCAATGAGCAACGGCGAACATTTATTGCCAATCAACCCAAAGAAAATACCAATGGCTTGGAAAGTGCCATGGTGGAAGCTTTAAAAAAACAAGCGAAAAAGAAAAATTATAGTTGGAACTAAAAAAAGCCCCAGCTGGGGCTTTTTTTTATTTTGTATTAGGACGTAACATTCCGTTGTATCTCATATCTTGAGACCAACTTCTATAATTTCCTTCTAAAAAGTTATACCCTATTGTTAATTGATGAAATCCTCCTTTTTCTAATCGAACATTTCCTGTTTGATAAGAGTAGGTATAAGCAAAAACAAACTTATTATAGTTTACTAATAACTGGTGTTATGTATTGTAACTTTTGATCTTTTATTTCTGAACCGTCTAAGTATTCTGCTCCATCAAAGCTTCGGCGGTAGGAGATTCCTCCCCAAATTCTTCCAAAATCCATACTGCGAAAAGCTTTAAAGTTTACATCAATAGATTGTTCATTAGTTCGCTCCCTCCAAATAAATAAGAAGGAAGGCTCATAAGTCCAAACACCATAAGCACTAGAAATACCATAAGAAGCTGCTAAATTATAGGCTCTTTGATTGTTGGATTCTATTTCTTCTGTAAATAAATTTCTATTTCTAAAGAGTAAATTCTTTACTGTAAAATGTGCTTGAAAGTCTAAAAAGTTATAGGACATCCCTGCATCCACATTAAAATAGGAAGTACTTTGTATGATTCCTGCTATAATAGGGTCAAAATCATTAGGATCGAAATTTGTTTCATCTAATCTTGATTGAATAATCCCAGCACTAAGCCCAAAGGATAATTGATTTAAATCATACTTGCTACGCGAAAACATAATATGATGCGCATAAGTTAAGTAGCCCCCCACTTGTGAGTGATACCCATTTTTATCGTTAAAAAGTATTGCTCCTATTCCAGAACGATCCCCAAGTCTAGTATGATAACTTAAGGTTTGTACATTAGGCGCTTCATTTTGATCAAACCATTGTTGCCTTGCCGTAAGTCTTACCTTCCCATAAGAATAAGACCCTGCCATAGAAGGGTGCAATAAATAAAGATTATCTGCAAAATAATCAGAATAAGTAGGTATTCCATCCTGTGCATACATTAAAGAAGTACACAATAATAAAAGACTTAGGTATGTGTTTTTAATTTTCATATTTAAAAGTAACTATTATCTATCGTTTAATTGTAAAATGCCCTGTAAAAGTTTTATTGGTTCCCTGCTCTTGGTAGTCCACCCTAAACCAGTAATCGCTCGATGGTAACGGAGCTCCGTTATAGGTTCCATCCCACCCCTGCCCCAAGGGGCTTACCTGCTTGAGTAGCTTCCCATAACGGTCAAAGATATAAATCTTTGCCGTAGGATCGTACTGCGCAATGCCAATTATGTTCCACGTATCGTGGTAACCGTCCCCATTAGGGGTCATATACTCGGATAGTCCACTACCCCTACCTCAAAACTTACCGTCCCACAGCCATTGGCATCACTTATAGTCACTATGCGTCCCAGGGCTCACCCCACTAAATACCTCACTGTCCTGAAACGGACCTCCGTCCAACTGGTACACCCAGTCCCCACTGCCCGAACTAACACCGTAATAACATGTTCTTAGGCAAAGGCCCCATTGGTTACCTCTGCTCCATAGACCAACGGAGGCGAAGACGCCACAACCGTAGTGGTCACTTCACTCACGGCAACCAGTGGCCATTTCCGTTACCAGCACACTATAATTGCCCGCACTCAAAGCCAACAGCGAAGGACCCACCTCATTGGGCAATACCTGACCCTCCACAGACCATACAAAGGTATGCAACTGAGGATCTAAGCCCGTATCCAACAACGGGGGCGAGGATGCACAAACTCCCTCCACTATCAGGTTACCACTCTCATCCACACAGAGCCTATAGGTCTCATCCAATAGAAACGGAGGCAATTGCTCTACGCTTTTAATATCACAGGAACCACCGAATAACAAGAACGCTGGTCATCGGGGTCTGTCACGGTTGGTCACACGAGCATATATCTGTTGTGGGTTCACTAAGACTATAGAAATCCGAAAGCGCATTAACACCCAACTCCGCATCCTCCTCGCTACCGTGATAGGTAAGGATAAACTGACCTAACGATTACTGCCCCCCAATATCTCCGACATAGAAGCCTGTGCCTGAAGATGTTCCCTTCCGTATTGTTGCCCGTATCCACTAACTGGAAAATCCCAATACCGTCACCGACCTTCCGGTAATACCAAATAATATAAGCCGATTCAGGCGCCGTAGCATAACCCTTCCTTGACCACCAAATCAAAACTCAAACTTACTTCTTGGGTCACCGGATCTTCTATACTGTACATAACAACCAGTCTCTCGATTCTCTATACGAACATAAATTGTCTGCGGAGTTCACCGTATTTAGAAAAATTACCAACATTAACTATTGGGTTCATATCGTTCTCTGCTTCCAATAGCGTCCTATAGTAACTAACCTCAAAATCATCCGATGACTGCCCATTGAGAACAGAAGCATCGTTCTGAGTCAAATCAAAGGTCCCTATCCCATCAAAGCTAACTCGCAAACAACCAAATCTTCTACCTGAGCACTGCCATCAGGCAGTAGGTCCCACACGAAGCGGTAAGGCAACTACTGCGTAACGGGGAAGCGTGCTGGGAGGAGACCTCACGGGTAACCCTCATACACCGTCTGCTCGTTGGGCACTGTATTCTGATAAAGGCTTAGTTCCAAAAATCTCCGTCCCCAACAATCCTAGTACCGCAGCCTCAAAACTCTCATAATAAAAAATCGTTACCCTACCTGACCATCCAAAATAGCATCCTGCGCTGCCGTCAAATCAAAATAAGAGATCCCATCAGTGGCATCCACATCATCGTCATTGCCATCACCATCCACATCCCTGCCGTACCGTCGCACATCAACAAAGGATCTGGTACCTCTGCAACGGGGTTGGGAAGCACCCGTAAGGTCAATACCGTGCGAATCTCGCAACTGCCGCCCTCGGATCCCCAAACACTTACATAAAGCTCCTGTGGGTTCGCTACATTCCCAAATTCATCGTAATTCTGATGGGACGTAGCGTCGCTATCGACTCCATTATTGTCCTGTGCCAGAACTGAGTCAGGTAATAAAATACCGTATAGCTCGGATCCCCATTGGTGATAACCTGATCGTTTTGGGTAAGGTCGAAGGTCGATACTTGATAAATAGACACTACCTCCTATCTCATCATCGCACAACTCCATTACAAAAGGACCCGATCCCAATACCGGTAAGCCCACTACCGTTATCTCAAAACCACTCACTCGACCACAGCCCGTATCGTTATTAGCGCGTACCAAAGCGGCTGAACGGGGGTTACCGTATTTCTCATAAGCTTCAGGGGTAACAACGCGTTATTACAACTCCAGCATCCGCCAAACTTTCATAATAACTCACCGCGTAAATCTTCACCACAGGGGTGTTGTTCCCTAAGGCTATCGACTGGTTGTCCAAGATTGAACACATAAAAACCATCGCCGTCCTCATCACAACCCAACAAATCCAAAGCATCCAAATCTTCGGGAGCCCCTCTCCGGAGAAGATCGCGCACCTGAAGCATCCAGCTTGGCACAATCATATGCCAGCGCATTTACCCAAGGCGAGGGGGCTATAACTCGCGTTACACGAGCATATACCGTCTGATCATGGGAACTATATTGGAATAAGGATGTACCAAAGCAAAGGGAAGGATCTCCCGCCTCGGCTTCTGCTGCCCATCGTCTCGTAATGAGTCGAACGCGTCTACGCATCGCCATTGATAATCTCCGTATCCTTGCTGCTCAATATAAAATTGTCGTAAAAACCATTATTCGTTGGCATCATCACAGCTACACAGGAGCAAAGGCTCTAAAGGAGATGGATTCAGACTCTACCGTAATGACAAAACTCGTCGTGGCGTCACAACCCTCTCCATTTAAAACCGATATAAATCATCGGGGGACCCTTCATTGGGATGGTTCCCGGATTAATATCGGATTGTTATTAGTCTGATCGTCTATATTGGCATAGTAGAAAACCGTTAAATCCACATTCCCTGAGTAATCAAATCGGTATTAAAGGTCAAATCAAATAACGACACCCCATCGGTGATACTCCCACTTGCCGTCATCAGCACAGGTACAAATCATCTCCCAATCCTAAAACAGGAAACTCTACCTCAACCGAAGAACTTATCTGCACAGCCCGTAACCACTCTCCAATCGTACCCATATCCGTCTGACCCCCACTTATATAAAAGCTTCAGGACTCGCAATGGCATTTATCCCAGCCTCATCGAGAGCTGTGTAGGTGAGTGCCAAATAATCAATTGTTCCCTCCTATAACAAAAGGATCGTTCTGTGTCAAATCAAAAAAGAGACCTGTCCGTCGCCATCATCGCACGAAAACATAGGATCAATAAAATCTAACGTAGGAGCCTCCGGTAATGGTGTCACTATAAGCTCCAACGCCACAATCGTATAACAGGGAAGTACCGCAGGGGAACATCAAAAAATACACGGGCATACACTATCACGGCTATGAACTCATATTCGTATAAAGCCCTACGTCTCTGTCCCTGGCAATCCAGCTTGGGCTTCGACCAAGGTCTCATAATATAAAATCGATACATCCGGATCCTACCCAAGAATCTCCGTATCTCGAAGGGTCAAATCAAAACCACTCGATAACCCATTGTCAAAATCACCCGTCATTGTCCCCCATTGTCGCACGCCGTAATAGGAGTCGGTGACATATTGGGCGTAGGATTTGGCAATACCGTAAGGAGTCACCGTAACGACCGTCCGACAACCAAAACCACTCTCTATCCTTGCAACAACCGTCTCACGGGTGATAATATTCTGATGGCATCGGATACTATAGGGTTGTCTGATAACTCGTCCCCGGGAGTCGCATACCAACTCACCGTTAAATCCGGATGCATGCCACGTGAGAACCAAATCCTGCAACGTCAGGTTAAAGGTGCTAATCTCGTCCGTTGGCGTACTGCCCTGCAACTCATCATCACACAAAAAATACTTCAAAAGGACCCAAATTCGCAGGCAAAGGATCTACTATCAACTGCAAAGGAACTATATCATAACAACCACTAGCACCATTGTTGGGAAAGGTATGTTTCCGTTACTACCACCCAAAATATATAGCGTCTGAGGGTTCGGTGTTCAGCCAACTCGTAGGGTTGGGTATCGCCTGAGAAAAATCCGGAGCCGTAGGGCCATCTACACATAGCAATCACTTCAACTCATCCTCATAATAGTACAAATCGAACTCCAAAGGGTCCATCGTTCCCAATACCTCCCGGCTCCACTACCGTTAGATCAAGTCGTTATCCCATCGGCTACCACATCACCTTCACCGCTCGCAATGGCGCTGGCTCCGTAGCCATAGGACGATCTCTTACCTCAACAGCATTTCAATACCCGAATAACAGCCGTGCTGATACGCTCTAAACGAACCCATACACTATCATTGTACGGGTCGTCGTTAGTGTACAGGGACCTATGGGCAATATTTCATTAACATCTAACTGTGTCCCATAATGTAACTTACCTCCAAAGTCCGGATCGCCGCCCGTAATGGAGGGATCCTGAGTCAAATCAAACTCCACAAAGCCGTCATTGTCTTCATCACAAACTGCAAAGCTTCCAAAGGATCCATACTGGGCGTAGGATTTGGTAATACCGTAGAGGTCACCGTAACGACCGTCAGAACAACCAAAACCACTCTCTATCCTTGCAACAACCGTCTGCGGAGTAATCGTATTCTGATGCAGCGTCGGATCCCACAATGATTGTCTGACAACTCGTCCCCAGGAGTCGCATACCAACTCACCGTTAAATCCGGATGCATACGCCGTGAGAACCAAATCCTGCAACGTCAGGTTAAAGGTGCTAATCTCATCTGTTGGCGTACTGCCCTGCAACTCATCATCACACAAAAATACTTCAAAAAGGACCCAAATTCGCAGGCAAAGGGGATCTACTATCAACTGAGAACTATATCCTTGCTGCTTCCACTAGCGCCATTGGGGTTCGGAGGACTCGTGCTAGCTCCATTTCCCACTACCACCAAAATATATAGCGTCTGAGGGTTCGAGGTATTAAAATAACTCGTAGGGTTGGGTATCGCCTGAGAAAAATCCGGAGCCGTAAGGGCCACATCCCCCGCAGCAATCGCCTCCAACTCATCCTCATAATAGTACAAATCGAACTCCAAAGGGTCCATCGTTCCCAATACCTCCGGCTCCACTACCGTTAGATCAAAAGCCGTTATCCCATCGGCTACCACATCGTCACACAATCGCAATGGCGCTGGCTCCGTAGCCATAGGACGATCTCTTACTTCAAGAACAACTCCAATACCGAATAACAACTCGTACTCAAACTCTCCACTCGCGCCCAAACAACATCATTGTAAATATCGTCATTGGGATAAGGGTTCGACAAAGGCAATATCCCGTTCTCAGCATCTAACTGTGTCCCATGATAACTTACCACCAAATCCGGATCGCCACCCGTTATATCTAAATCCGCTAAACTTAAATCAAATTCCCCAAAGCCATTGTTGTCTTCATCACATATAACTAAAGGAAATGGAGTCGGGTTTATAGTTGTAGGGGGAGGTGCGAATTCTACAAACAAGGTTCCTTCTGTTTCACACCCAGCGGCACCACCAAAGGTGACGATTAATTTATAATTACCCGTTACCGTAATATCTACGGTAGGTCCTGTTTCAGCAGGTACAAAAGGAACAAATATCCCCGAACCCAAAGGATCCTCAAACTGCCACTCATATAGTGTTCCACTAGGAACGTTTAGCTCTGGAGCAATGGTAAAGGTTTCTCCTTCGCAACGTGCCGCGCTATTGGCTACTGTTAGGTCTATTCCCAAATCTACATCGCCTATATTAAAAGAACCCGCCTCAAGAAACACCGCTATATCAAATGCTGTATCACCTTCATCGGCGATTACTAATTTAATTGTATATGGGTTTCCAACTACAACATCTCCCATAGCTGTTAACTCGACTGTTTGTCCATTAAAATCTATAGCGGCAAGGTTTTCATCGTTGTATGGAAAAAAATTATACTTATCAAAATATTCGGGGTTTACAGCAGCACATTGCCCAGGAACATCGGGACGAATGTTTGTAACTTCTATAGGAATGGTTGTTCCTGGTAAAACTGCAAGATTCTGAACCACACCAGTAACTTGGTCTATAAGTATAAATGCAAAAGCATCCGAAAAACTACATTCAAAAAATTCATTGTATTCTTCCGAAGCCATAATAAAATCAAAACTAATCTGAGGGATTAAGGGTGTAAAGTCAAACTGAATCCAAGAGGCATTGTTAGTGTTAGTCGCAGTAGTTTGCGCTTCTAAATCTGCATCTCCTGGCCAACCAAAACCCCCATCACTATGGACGACTAAATTAGGTCCCGGCGCATTTGCTACATTCCCTGAGGTTAAAATAATACCCGATTCAAAAGGAAAGTCGGAGCCATTTCTAAAAAAAGCACCAATTCCATTAACATCTCCAAAATTGGTTCCTGTACTTTGGGAAAAGTTGGACACATCGGCACAGGTACCACTTATTAAAATATCCTCAACAAGTTGTTGTGTAGTAAGGGTTTCATCGACAGTAATTTGACCATACCCAAACCATGAAAAAAACAATACAATGGGGAGTAAAAGTCTCTTCATAAATAGGTTGTTAATTGCCAAATATATTGAATACTGTTGTTTTCTTTCCTATTTTTGCCAAAAAAAGCTTAAAAATGGAAGATTTTAACATTGCAATTCAACCTACCAAGAACGAAAACATTGTAAAATTTATTGCAAACTCCTTTCTAACAAGGGTTGAGAGCTTTGAATTTAAGAACATTGACGAAGCAAAAAACAGTCCTTTAGCCCAACAATTATTTCATCTTCCGTTTGTTAAAACCGTCTATATTTCTCAAAACTTTATAGCCATTGAAAAGTATGCTATTGTAGCATGGGAAGCTGTTCAAGATGAAGTTGCTAATTCGATAAAAGCCTATTTAACTAATGGAAAACCTGTAATATTGGCTTCTGAAAATACTAAAAAGATTCCTGTTTCTGTATATGCTGAAAGCACCCCAAATCCTTCGGTTCAAAAATTTGTCGCCAATAAACCCTTAATTGACGGCTCTTTTGAATTTAAAAACATTGATGATACCGCAAAAGCTCCAATTGCGAGAGCTTTGTTTACTTTTCCGTTTGTGAAAGAAGTATTTATTCATTCCAATTATATCTCTATTACCAAATACGATATTGTTTCGTGGGAAGAAATTACCATGGAATTGCGTGCATTTTTAAAAAAATATCTTGAAGAAGGAAAACCTATTTTTACTGAAGGAATCCTTCAAAATAATACCTTAACACAAAAAGAGGTTCCCTCTAAAACTTCCGAAGAGAAAAATTATACTCAATTTGAAAAAGAGATTGTTTCCATTTTAAAGGAATATGTGCAACCCGCAGTGGCAAGTGATGGTGGCCATATTGCATTCGATTCTTATCATGAAGCTTCCAAAACCGTTCGGGTTGTATTACAAGGGGCTTGTAGTGGTTGCCCCTCTTCCACCTTCACTCTTAAAAATGGAATTGAAACCATGCTTAAAGACATGTTAAACGACACCACATTAAAAGTAGAAGCTATAAATGGTTAATTTAAAGCCAACCATTTCATATAATTTTCTTATCTTTTCAAATAATAATTCTTAAATTTTAAAGAAATGGCTGTATTAAAAGTAATAGAAGTACTTGCAAATTCAAATAACAGTTGGGAAGAAGCTACCCAAAATGCTGTTACCCACGCTGCAAAAAGTGTAAAACACATTCGATCTGTGTATGTACAAGAGCAAAGTGCCATTGTTGATAGGGACACAATTGCAGAATACCGTGTAAACGTAAAGATTACCTTTGAAGTAAAATAGGCTAATTGTTAAATCTTTTTTTACTACGCTTTTGAGTATTCAAAAGCGTATTTTTGTTTTTATTTAATCCTATGCAAAAAATTATTTTAGCGACCCTTTTTAGCTTCATGCTACTTTCGTGTAATTCTTCAAAAAAAGAACCCTTGACAACTCATAAATACACTAACGATTTAATTAACGAAACAAGTCCTTATCTATTACAGCATGCACACAACCCTGTAAACTGGAAGCCGTGGAATGCAAAAACCTTAGAAGAAGCCAAGCAAAGTAAAAAACTTATGGTGATAAGCGTAGGGTATGCAGCTTGCCATTGGTGCCATGTGATGGAACATGAAAGCTTTGAAGATTCTACTGTAGCCGTACTCATGAACCAGCATTACATTTCGGTAAAAGTAGATCGTGAAGAACGGCCGGATGTTGACCAAACCTATATCAATGCCGTGCAACTAATGACGGGTAATGCAGGTTGGCCTTTAAATGTCATTACGCTTCCCGATGGTCGTCCCATCTATGGCGGCACCTATTTTAAAAAGGAAGATTGGATGACTGTTTTACAACAAATGCAACAATTATATGAGGACGAACCCCAAAAGCTTATTGATTATGCCAACCAACTTGAAGAAGGGATTAAAAGCATAGACCTTGTCCATTTTAATAAAAGTGATATTGATTTTAGTGAATTTAACCTAGAACCTATTGTTCAAAAATGGAAGAATAGTCTAGATACAGTTTATGGAGGTAGCAGGGGGGCTCCAAAATTTATGATGCCCAATCATCTCGCTTTTTTTATGAGGTATGCTCAAAAAAATAAGGATAAAAATCTTCAAAATTATGTAGACCGTACCTTAGAGCGAATGGCTTTTGGAGGTCTTTATGATCAAGTTGAAGGCGGTTTTTCTAGATATAGTACCGATGAAAAATGGCATGTTCCGCACTTTGAAAAAATGCTTTATGACAATGCGCAACTAGTTAGCCTCTACAGTCATGCCTATGCGCTTACAAAAAACCCATTATATAAAGACATTGTAGAAGAAACGCTTGCTTATGTTGAAACCGAAATGACCCATGAGGAAGGTGCTTTTTACTCGTCTTTGGATGCCGATAGTCTTACAAAGGAAGGCGAACTTGAAGAAGGTGCCTATTACACTTTTTCTATGGAAACTTTACAAAGTCATATCCCCCCTCAAGATTGGGCTTTGTTTGAAGACTATTACAATATAAATAATTATGGGAAATGGGAAGCTGAAGGAACTTACGTGCTTATTAGAAATTTAAATGACGAAGAAATTATTTCGAAACATAACATTACTTTAAAGGATCTTTCGGAAAAAAAAGAAAGTTGGAAAAAACTATTAAAACAATATCGGAAATCACTTTCCAAACCCCGTCTTGATGATAAAACATTAACCTCTTGGAATGGTTTAATGATAAAAGCTTATGTAGATGCTTATAAGGTTT
This sequence comes from Flavobacteriaceae bacterium, assembly GCA_041392205.1. Lineage (GTDB taxonomy): Bacteria > Bacteroidota > Bacteroidia > Flavobacteriales > Flavobacteriaceae > Halomarinibacterium. The sequence continues at coordinate 60,371 of JAWKMO010000009.1, forward strand.
TCCATAATGAAGCCTATTTAAAAGCCGCTTTAAAAAATGGAAAATTCATACTATCAAAACAAATGCACCCCAGTGGTGCATTATACCACACCTATAAAGAAGGCAAATCCAGTATCAATGGCTACCTGGAGGATTATGCTTCCGTAATAGAGGGTTTTATAGCTTTGTATGAAGTGAGTTTGGATGAAACATGGATTGAAAAAGCAAACGAATTAGCTATGTATGCTTTCAAAAACTTCTTTGATGAAGAAAAACATATGTTTTATTTTACGTCTAAAGAGGATGCCGAAATTATTTCTCGAAGTTTTGAATACCGAGATAATGTTATTTCAGCTTCCAATTCTATTATGGCAAAAAATCTGTTTGTCTTAGCCCATCATTTTGATAATGAAAAATATGCTATAACAGGATTACAAATGCTAAAAAACATTCAGCCTGAGTTGGAAAAATACCCTTCCAGTTTTGCCAATTGGATGGATCTTTTACTTCATTTTCAATCCAAATACTATGAAATTGTAGTGGTAGGAGAAAATGCCTCGCAACTAATTTCAGAATTAAATTCTCAATACATCCCAAACAAACTTATTGCAGGCGCTACAGAGTCTTCAACTCTTTCATTATTAAAAGAACGGTTTGTACCCGGTAGAACCTTAATTTATGTATGTATTAACAATACGTGTAAACTTCCCGTAGAGGATGTTTCTAAAGCAATGGAACTTTTAGAACATTAGGCTCGTTAATCCATTGTTAAAAACATTTTCTTAACATTTATCTAAAGTGATAATTATTATATTCGCACCTTCTATATAAAATCCCAAGTGTTGTTTTTTATATAATTCGAAAATGTTTACCTTAAAGAGATAAGCATTTATCATAATTTTAAAAATTAAATACCCTAAAAAATTACCATGCAAAAGTTAGTCACAACTCTTTTATTTTTTACGATTTGTTTTACTGTTGTTGCACAAAAGGAAACGGAAGAACAAACGGATGATAAATACCTTACCAATGTTTCTATCACTATTAATCCCCAAGCCATTAATTATACAGGTTCTGCCTATGAAAATGACAACTTTGTATTAGGAAATGTTTATAAAAAAGGGAAAATTATAGCCAATAATGTTGCTTTGCGTTATAATGGCTTGAGAGATGAATTTGAAGTAAAAGAAAACTTAAGTACTCCCAATACCGCTGCAAAGGTAATGATGAGAAATCCTGATATTTATGTAAAAATGACAAATAAAGTATTTGTGTATGCAGCTCCTAAAGAGGGTGTTATTAAACCCGGTTATTTCTTGGTTTTGTTTGAAGGGGAAAGTGCAGATCTTTATAAAAAGGTTGCTAAGGAATTTGTAGAAGGGATGGCCGCTACCACCTCATTAACTAGAGCCGTACCCAATAGCTATAAAGAAAAAGAATCTTATTATCTAGTAAATAGAAAATCCAATACATTTCAAGAATTTCCTAGTTCGCGAAATGCAAAATTTACTGTTTTTAAAGACAAGAAAAAAGAAATTAAAACATACTCTAAAGAAGAAAATCTTAATATTAACAGAGAATCTTCTCTAATTAAGCTAGTTGAATATTATAACTCTTTATAATATTCATTCTTTTAAAATTATAAATGCATTGTTTTAAACAATGCATTTTTTTTTAAAATATTATTTCTAAATTAGAGATTAACTAAAAAACCTTTTATGAAGTATTTACTTTTTTCTTTAACATTGTTATTTTACTATTCTGTAAATGCGCAATTTGATACATCAAAGTTAAATGGCGCGGCTGGGATAGAACCCACTAAATTTGGAATTGTTACCGCTTCCTCCCCTTCTCATTTTTCAAAAATAAATTCTTATGGAAAAGTTTTTGGCGATGAAAATGGCGAACCCAGTCCAGATACCGTTGGAAGTCCCTACTTTCATGATTCATATACTTTAGGATCTATTATAAAAGACAATGAAATATTTGCAGAAAATATTGCCTTAAGGTATAATATCTATAATGATATTTTTATTGGTAAGATAAATTTAATATCTATTGAGGATGAGGCTAAAACCATTATTAAATCTGAAGAATTTAAAATTAAAATGGGTAACAATCTATTTATTGCCCTCCCAAGCTATGGAAACCCCAATGCCTTACAATATTATCAAGTTCTAATGACAGGAAATAAAGGCACTTTGTATAAAAAAAATGAAAAAATATATAAAGAAAGGGTCATGGCAACCACTACATTAACTAGAGATATACCCCCAGCATTTAAAGATAAGGCATCTTATTATTTTGCAGATTTTGAAGGTCATTTTAACGAACTTCCTTCCTCTAAAAAGAAAATAATTGAGTTATTTGGGAATAATCAAAAAGAGATGGCAGAATATATCAAAAAGAATAAACTAAATATAAATAATGAAAATGATTTAATTCGATTGTTCAGATTTTACGAAACATTACAATAATATAAAGTCTTTTAAATAATAAGGTTCAAAATAAGCAACATCTTCAAAGCTTTTCTCTTCCCATTTTTCTTGTGCCAATGAGGTCATTTGAAATGCCGAAGGAAGTTTTTCTTCTATAAAAATGGCCGAAGGATGACTACATATTTCTTTAAATTTTTTAACCCCATTCCCAATAAAAGTCACTGAACCTCTTTCAAGAAATTCAAAAAAAGAATTCTCATTTAGTATTTCAGCTTTTGTTTTTTGTATTTCTACTCCTATGTTATTATAAATTGAAACGTAAACCTCCATCCTACGTGCATCAATCATAGGAATAATAAAATCGGTTTTGGGATCCCCTTGCAACGCTAAAATTTGAAGCGTAGGAATAGCAATTAATGGCACATTTAAGGCAAAGCACAACCCTTTTGCTGCCGAAACCCCTATACGCAATCCAGTATAGGATCCTGGCCCTTTGCTAATGGCAATGGCAGCAATTTCTTCCAAAGGGGTATGGGATTCTTTCAAAACTTCTTCTATAAAAACATGAAGTTGCTCTGCATGGGTAAATTCTTTACCCTTATCCTCTCTAAAAGCAATAACGCTTCCGTTTTCCGAAAGCGTTACCGAGCAATTGGTGGTGGCTGTTTCTAAACAAAGTATCTTAGTCATTATTTTCTTTGTCTTCTTTTTTCAAGGAAGATTCCTCGGTTACTTTATCGCCATTCTTTAAAGTTTTGGTAACGGTATTATAAGGTCCAATAATAACTGTTTCCCCAGCTTTTAATCCCGTGGTAATTTCAATATTACTATCGTCTTGAATTCCAGTTGTAATAACCCTTAACCTTGCTTCATCTCCTTCTTTTACAAATACACACTCAAATTTTTTATCACTTTGGGTATCCGTTTTTAAACTTTCTAATTTTTTAACACTACTGGTGTCGCTTTTAATTACAACGGCACTAATAGGAACTGCAACTATTTGTTGTTTACTATTGGTTATAATATCCACCGTAGCTGTCATCCCTGGTCGGAAAGGGGAGAAATTTTCAGGTTTGCCATCGATTAAATCTTTATAAGAGCTTGCCAAAATCCTTACCTTTACTTTAAAGTTTGTTACTTGGTCTGCAGATAAAGCTGTTTCTGCAGAATTGGCAATTTCGGTTACAATACCCTTAAATTCTCTTTTAAGATAAGCATCGACCTCTACAATAGTAGAATCTCCAATTTGAACTTTTACAATATCGTTTTCATTTACATCTACTTCTACTTCCATATTACTTAGGTTGGCAACCCGCACAATCTCAGTACCCGCCATTTGGGCAGTACCCACCACTCTTTCTCCTAATTCTACAGAAAGTTTTGAAATGGTCCCTGTCATGGGAGCATAAATAGAGGTTCTTGTTAAATTATCTTGTGTTTGTTTTACATTAGCCGCTGCACTTTGTACATTGTAATAAGCCGATTCTTTATTGGCTTGTGCTACTTCATAATCTGCGACCGATCTATCCCACTCGCTTTTCGAGATAACCCCTTTTTCAAAAAGAGCTTTGTTTCGGTTGTAATTTAATTCGGCATTTTTTAAAGAGGCCTGTGTTTGTGCCAATTGTGCCCTCGCATTTTGTAATCCTGCTTGTGATTGAGTGAGGGCAGATTGAATTAAATCTGGATTAATACGAACCAACAAATCCCCTTTTTGCACCTGCTGGCCTTCTTTTACTGGAAGTTCTATAATTTCCCCCGATACTTCTGAAGAGAGCATAACTTCCACTTCGGGTTGAATTTTTCCTGTAGCAGCTACCGTTTCAACAATATCCATGGGTGTAATTTGAGAAGTCTCTACTTCTTTAAAATTACCCTTTTTTCCAAACCAACCCAGTTTACTCCCTATTAAAAGAAAAGCGATTAATAAAACAGAAATAATTATAATCCAATTTCGGGTTTTTGTATTCATAATTGTTAAAACTTAAGTTCGGTTGCTGGGATACCAAAATACAACTCTAAAACCTTTAATTTGAATATATAGTCATATTTTGCTCTATTGGCTTCAATTTTGGTATTGTCGAAACGTGTTTTGGACTGGCTAAAATCGAATGCATTGGTTAAGCCCACATCATAACGGTCCTTGGCATATTGATAAGCTAATTCTTGGGATTCTAGCGCCTTTTGAGCCGCTTCAAAAGATTTGTAAGCCCCTTTTGCATCTACATAAGCTTGATAGATGGTGGACTCTAAATCGAGCTTGGTTTGTTCTAATAAAAATTCTTGTCTTTTAATATTTACTTTACTTCTTTTCACACTATTCCTAGTTGAAAAACCATTAAAAATAGGAACATTGAGTTGAAAACCATATGAAACTCCATCGTTTAAGTATAACTGCTCTGTAAAGGGTAAAGCATCTAATTCTCTTAAACCTAAAATATTAGGTTCAAATCCAAATACAGATTCCCCCGTAGTTCCCACCACGCCAATTGGAGAATCGCTTAAAGTTACTGGGTTATTGGGGTCTAGAATTGTTTCTATACCACTAACACGGTCGGACTCACGGGTATTGTAATTTATGAATGCATTTAAGGTGGGCATATACGCCGATTTGGATATTTGGAAATCTTTTTCGGCTAATTCTAAATTCGTTTCTGCAATTTTAATTTCACTTCTATTTTCTTTAGCAGCAGAAATAATTTCTGAAATATCTTTGGCAGTAATCCCTTCATCTATAATTTCATAACCTTCATCTTCAATATCAAAATTCTCATAATCATCAATTAATAATAATTGTGCAAGACTAAGTAATGAAATCTTTACTGCATTTTCATTAACCGCAATAGTTTGTTTTTCTGAAGCATCTGTTGCTTGAATTTCTAATAAATCACCTCGAGGTAAAACTCCTGCATCGACCAAATCCATAGTGCGTTTAATTTGCTCTTGAGTCACCATATTTTGGGATTGAAGTACCACCAAATTTGCTTTATTGGTAAGTACTTGAAGATACGCGTTGGCAACAAAAAGGGAAATATCATCTTTCATTTTTGAAAGACCATAATCACTGGCAAGTTGAGACAATTTGGCCCTTTGATATATCCTATGGTTTCTAAGTCCCTGAAATAGGTTCACACCAAGGGTTACACTATAAGAAGAGTTTCTAGAGGTCTGATTTTCTAAAACTCCGGTAGTGATATTTTGAGTAAGTCCCGTGTTCCATGAGTTTGATGCAGAACCATTTAGTGAAGGTAAAAAATTACCTATCGCATCACTTTTTTCAATTTCAGCAAGCTCTTTATCAAGTTCACTTTGTTTTACTGAAATGTTATTTTCAAGAGCATGAGTTACACATTCGCGTAATGTCCATTTTTTATTTTGCGCTTGAATTGAAAATCCAATACTAAATAGTAAAATAAATAAACCTAGTTTCTTCATAATTGATTGTTGACCCATTGGTCTTTGGTTTTATGAAAGTGTTACAAATATCGTAAAATTATATGTGTTAGAATTTTAAAATTCTGGTGGAGAGGTAATTTGGTTCCACACTTTAATTTTATCTTCTTTAGAAATTCCGTTTTTTACTTCAACAATTATTCCGTCGCTAATCCCTAATTCTACGTCTCTACGTTCAAATTTTTGGTCACCAACGGCCACCTCTATATAGGGTTTTTGAGTTTCAGAATCGTATTGTATGAGTGCTTCTTTAACCGTTAAAACACTGTCTGCTCTCGCTAAAATAATAGAAGCGTTTGCACTTAAACCAGCACGAATAAATGTAGTATCTTTTTTACTTAGAGTTCCTTTTATTTCAAATTGAATGGCACCATTTTCTTCAACCCCTTTAGGCGCAATATAATCTAAAATGGCATCAAACTTTTTATTTTCTATGGCACCTACTGTAATCTCTAGCGGAAGGTTTTCAGTAATTTTTCCTACTTCACTTTCGTCTACTTTTCCTTCAAAAATCATTTTCCCCACATCGGCCAAGGTGGCAATGGTGGTACCATCGTTAAAGTTGTTGGATTCTATTACTTGATTTCCCACTTTTACTGGAACGTCCAGAACCATTCCAGAGACAGTGGCTCTAATCTCTGTGTTAGCTAGGGCTCCTAAGCCACTGGTGGTTCCTGTTTTTACAATATCGAATGTTTGTTGGGCCCCAGACAAATTAACTTTTTCTTGATTATAACGCTGTTGGGCTTGATTGTAGGCAAGTTGTGCATTATCAAATTCGTTGGCAGAGATAACTCCTTTTTCAAATAATGCTTTTTGGCGATCATAGATATTTTTTTGACTTTCAAAAGCTAGTCTTGCAGTTTCTACTTGAGTTCTTATTGCATTAATATTAATTTTGGCGCTGTTTAATGAGTTTACATTAGGCACTACTTTTACTTTGGCTATTAAGTCACCTGTATGTATTATATCTCCCGCTTCTACAAAAATTTCATCAATAATTCCAGAAATATTAGGCTTAATGAGAACTTCTTCTCTAGGCACAATGCTCCCGGTAGCTACCGTTTTTTTTATAACACTAGCGACTTCTGGAGATTCGGTTTCATAAATTACGGGATCCTGTTTATCTTTTACATAAATATATCGAATCCCTAGTATAAATAGGACAAAGATGACAATTAGTGTAATGATAGTTCCTTTTCTTTTCATTTTATGATTGATTAATAGTTGTTAGTCCATTCGTAATGCATCAATGGGTTTCATTTGTGTTGCTCTAGTAGCAGGAATAAGTCCTGCTAAAATTCCTGATAGTATTAATATGGCTAGCGCCACAATAATGACTCCAATCCCCACGGTGGGATTGGCAAAGTTTTCAACAGGGCCAGTGCTTTCTAAAATTTTGTTTAAAATCCATATAATACCTGCTGCAAAGGCAATTCCTACCATTCCAGAAATAATGGTAAGGACCAAAGATTCCTGTAAAATTTGCATTCGTATGTTCCATGGGCTTGCACCAATCGCTCTTCTAACCCCAATTTCTTTGGTACGTTCCTTAACCACAATGAGCATAATATTACTAATTCCTATAACCCCCGAAAGCAGTACCAATGCCCCTACAAAGTATCCCACAAAAGTTAAAATAGAAAATAGTCCCATAATTTTTGAAAATTCTTCGGCAAGATCAAAATGACCAATAGCGCGTTCATCGTCTGGATGTACATTTCTCAATTCTCGCATAAGTGACATCACTTTTGGTTTAAGATCGGTGATACTCACTTTATCATTTGCAGTGATAGCCATCCACCCTACAATATCACCATAATTAAAAGCCTGAGAAAAGGTAGTAAATGGAACAAAAATGGTATTGGCGTCTTCTTCTTGATCTCCTTGGCTATTGCTCTTTTTAAAGGTTCCAATAACCAAAAAGTTGATGCCATTAATCTTTATATAAGACCCCAGCGGTTCTTCTCCTTTATTGTATAGTGCTTTTACAACATCTCTTCCAACCACCGCTACTTTTCTTTTTTCCTGAATATCGGAATAACTTAAAAACCTCCCCGAAATAATTTCCATAGGTTCTTGTTTAATATATTCTGGGTAATCACCATAGATATTAAAAGCACCAGTTTTTTCATTTCGGGTAACATTATTTGCACCTCGAAATCCACCCAATTGATTTCTAGGGGAAACGTATTTTAAATCGGGAAAATTCTGTTTTAAAACTTCAACATCTTGAATTTTAAAGTTAAAATTTCTTCCTTTTGAAAAGCCCTTATAAGGAATAGAAGTCGTTTGCGACCACATAAAAATAGAGTTGGTTGCAAAATCTCCAAAATCGGCTTGCACACCGTGTTTTAATCCATTGGTTAAGGCAAGTAAAAGGACCAATATGAAAATCCCCCAAAATACTCCAAAAGCAGTTAAAAAGGTTCTAAACCTATTGGCATTAAGTGCCTCGAGTATTTCGTTCCAACGATCTCTGTTAAACATATTATTCGTCTCTTAGGGCTTCAATAGGTTTAATATGAGCAGCTCTTCTGGCTGGAATAAACCCTGCTAAAGCCCCTGCAATTATTAATAAAAAGACTGTTGTTATTGCGGTATTAAAATCTACTTGGGGAAATTTAATAAAGTCACTATTAACCATAGGGCTTATTAATTCTAACAAACCCACCCCTAAAAATAAGCCAGTAAAGCCTGCAATTGAAGTAATAAAAATAGCCTCTTGTAAAATCATTCCTACAATGGAAGAAGGTAGTGCCCCTAAGGCTTTTCGAATACCAATTTCTTTGGTGCGTTCTTTTACAACAATAAGCATAATATTACTTACCCCAACAATTCCAGCGATAATCGTCCCAATGCCCACAAACCAAAATACCCCTCTTATGGTATCTAAGAGGGTATATATTTTTTTTGCTTCTTCCAGAGTGTTCCAAACCCGCACGGCACTTCGATCGTCTGGTGCAATAAGATGTGTGGTTCGAATATCATTTTCAATATTTTCAGAAAGCAAGGTAGAAAGTGCTACCGCTTCATTAAAATTATTGCCCATTTTAACGGTATAGGCTAGAGAACGTACTTTATCTCCTGCATTAAAGGCCTTTTGTGCCGTGGTAATTGGAATGAAAACTCGGGATTCTTCTCGATTTCCTCCTGGATCTGTATACACGCCAACCACTACAAAACTAATTCCCATTATTTCAATGCTCTTTCCTATAGGGTCTTCTTCTTTAAAAATATCTTTTTTAACTTGATTTCCAATTACTACCACTTTGCCAGAAGTTTCAACATCACTATAGTTTAAGAAGCGTCCTGCCACCATGCTTTCATTTTCAATAAACTGTTGGTCTGGTGAAGCACCTTCTACTCGATAATTACCTGTTTGATTTTTGTAAGTTATGATACCTCCCCAAATTGAATAGAGAGCGGTTTTATATTCAAGGTTTTCCTTATATTTTCGGGAAATATTTTCGTGATCACTATTTTTCATTTGAATATATCGCCCTGGATTTAACCCTTTATATCCCTTGGTAGTCACTCCCGTCCAAACGGAAATTCTATTGGTAGCATCTTCTTCAAATTGCGATTTCACTCCTTTTTGAATCCCGCTGCTAAATCCTAATAAAATAACCAAAATAAAAATTCCAGAAGCTACAGAAAGCCCAGTTAAGAAGGTTCTTAATTTATTTTTATGGAGTGTTTCAAATATTTCTTGCCAGCGTTCTATGTTAAACATTTTCCAGTTTTTTAACCCTTACTTGTTTTATTGTATCATCTTTTATTATTAATCCATCTTTAAGATGTACAATTCTTTTACACATATGAGCAATATCATCTTCATGGGTAACGCATAAAATGGTTTTTCCTTCATCGTTAATGGATTGTATGAGTTCCATAACTTCATACGATGTGGTAGAATCTAAAGCCCCTGTAGGCTCATCTGCCAATAATACTTTAGGATTACTTGCTAAAGCTCTCGCAATAGCTACACGCTGTTTTTGCCCTCCAGAAAGTTCGCTAGGTAAATGAGTTGCCCAATCTGCTAGGCCTACTTTTTCTAGATAATGCATAGCTCTTTCGGTGCGTAAGCTTCGTTTCATTCCTTGATAGTAAAGCGGCATGGAAACATTGTCTAAAGCCGATTTATAAGAAATAAGATTGAAAGACTGAAAAATAAATCCTAAAAACTGATTTCGGTATTTGGCAGCGATTTTTTCGTTTAAGTTTTTAATATGCTTTCCATCTAGAGTATAGCTTCCTTTATCTGCTTCGTCAAGCATCCCAATAATATTCAAAAAGGTGGATTTTCCAGATCCTGAAGAGCCCATAATAGCAACCATTTCACCTTCTCTTGCTTCAAAATTAATTCCTTTAAGCACATGAAGTGAGTTAGTGCCCATTTGGTAGGATTTGTGTAATTCCTTTATAGCTATCATAATTAATGAAGTAATTTACAAAGTAAAGGGCTTTGTCTTTTGTTTTTGTGAAATTCTTGTTAAGACTTTAAATAAAAGGGATGTAAACCCGTCTTAAAAGACTAACTATTAATAGAATTGTTACAGTTTGAAAAAAAATTAAGCGTCTTCTCTTCTATTTTTTTTTCTCATTCTATAAATTAAGTATCCCACTCCTCCTACGAGCAAATATGGAAAAAGCATTAGATAGACAATTCCATTATTAATTCCTTTGGCCGAGATTCCAGATTGCTCACTTTCTAATACGGCACGACACATGGCACATTGTGACTCTACAGGAAGTGCAAGAAATAGAAAGGAGAGTAGAATACCAATTTTTACCTTCATATTAATAATAAGGGGATATCATAAAGTAAACAATAACCCCAGTAACGGCAACATACAACCAAATAGGAAAAGTGATTTTTGCAATTTTTTTATGTTGTGGAAACCTTCCTGTTATCGCTCTAACATAAGTAACCAAAACAAAAGGGATTACCGTTACAGAAAGTAAAATATGGGAAATAAGTATAAAATAGTAGACGTATTTTATAATACCTGCGCCACCATAAGAAGTGGAATCACTTGTCATATGGTAAGCCACATACATAACAAGAAATAAAACGGACAATACCATAGCGAATTTGATTAACCGCTCATGCATTTCTCTATGGCCTTTTTTAATTTTAATTATTGCAATGATTAAAACAATGGCTGTTATACCATTAATGATTGCATAAATTGGGGGTAAAAAGGATAAGGGTGCAACATTAGGAATTTTTACTTTAAAAAGTATCGCAACCGCTAACGGAATTGCAATAGATAAAATCCAAGTCCAAGTAGTATATTTTTTATCAGAAATAGGCTGTGACATATTATTCTTTTAATAGCTTTTTAACATCTTCTATTAGCATTGTAATTCCTTCATCTTCTAGCCCATCATAATAAATTAATGGGTTTCCATTAGTATCAATTCTAGATCGAATAGTTCCTTTTTTATCTATAAGGGCAAAAAAACCCGAATGCTCAAATCCCCCATCAACTTCTGGTGCTTCCCCTACATACAAATTAAACCCGGTGTTTGCTAAGGCGTAGATAGCTTCATGGTTCCCTGTAAGAAAATGCCAATTTGGGGTTGTAATTTCATATTTTGAAGCGTATTCCTTTAACACTCCGGGAGTGTCATATTGTGGATTTATAGTAATAGAAGCTATTCCGAAGTTTTTTTCCTCTAAAAAAGCGTGTTGAACCTTTTTCATGTTTTGATTCATAATGGGACAAATGGAAGGGCATGTAGTAAAGAAAAATTCTACCACATATACTTTTCCTAAATAAGCATCATTTGTTATGTTTTCCTTATTTTGATTGACAAAACTGAAGGAGGGAACCTCACCAATTGCAATTAATTTTGAATCTTTATCTATGGATTTCCTTTGTAGATGATGACGGTCATTATCTACAATTTCCTTATTGCTAATTCTATTAATAATTTTTGGGATAAAAATAATTCCGAAAACTAGGATAACAAATGAAACACCTATATATGAATAATTCTTCTTCAAAATTAAATCGCTCTTTGGGCTTTATATTTTTTTAAAGCGAGTCTATATTCGGCTAAAACAACTTTTATATCATCACTCATTTTATTATTTATTTCGGCATAGTCTGAAGCATCATAACCGTATAGTATTCCTAAATCCTCATCCTCTTTTCTACCTCTTAAATTTCGTTCTTTATCAATTATATACACCAAATTAGTGGCATAATTTTCATTTAAAGTGCCAAGGGTTTGTAAGGAATAGTAAACTTCTTCCATCTGTTGTGGGGTGCCAAAAGCAAATTTATAATGAATGGGATCTGCAATTTCGTTGAGTCTGCTTTTTAATTCATTTACAGCCTCTTTCTGGCTTTCATCTACCAAAATAATAAATTGGAATTCTTTAAATTGATAATTTTTTTTATAGATTTTATGGGCTAAATTATAGGCATTTGCTTTTTTATCTTCCACTTCTTTTCCAAAAAAACCTAACACAGTAATTTTATTTTCAAGTTGAAGTGTATCGCCAGTAGGAGAAGAAAATTGAGTAAGTTCTATGACATTATTGGATAAAACAGGAAGCTTCACAAAGTTATTCACCCCAGTAGCAAAAAACATATATACCGAGATGGGTAATAAAAAAAGAACCCCAAGTACGATGTATTTCTTTGCTTTCAATAGCTATAATTTTCTACAAAAATACGACTCAAAAAAAGGGAAAACAAGCTTAAAAAGTTAATTTTAAAAAAGTTATTATATTAAAAAACCCCATCAAAAGACAGGGTTTGTAGTTATTAAAAAAAAGGGTTTAAAAATTAAATTTTATAAATCCACTTTTATAAATATCAAAAATATAATCTCCTTCAATAAGCAAAATTAAAATTAAATAACAAATTAGGAAAACAGCGGTCCATACTACAGACCTTCTCATTCCCTTGGTTTCATCACGCATGTGCATAAAATCCCAAGTGATATAATAGGCTTTTACCAAGGTTAAAATTATGAAAATCCAATTTAGAAGTTTCATTGCCAAGAAACGGCTTCCTGTAAGTGATTCTGGCTTAATGATTCCTAAAACGACTTCTACGGCAGTAACAATACAAAGGAATGCAAAAACGCCCCAAATTTTTGTGATGTTGGATTTAAACTTTAGTAGCCCTCTAAAAATCTCTAATTTATGTTCGTGTGCCATGTTCTATTAATTCTGAATTAAACAAGGTAAAAGAAGGTAAATACAAATACCCAAACCAAATCTACAAAGTGCCAATAAAGTCCCACTTTTTCTACCATTTCGTAGCTTTTTCTTTTTTCGTAAGTTCCTATAATTACATTGAAGAAAATAATAATGTTAATAATTACTCCCGAGAAAACGTGAAAGCCGTGAAAGCCCGTAATAAAGAAAAAGAAGTTGGCAAAAAGTGGGTGTCCATATTCGTTTCTAATAAGGTTAGCTCCTTCGACAACAAGCTTTCCATCATTGTTAATTTTGGCAACAGATTCTTCCCGAGAAAGCACTGTAGGGTTCCCATTTTCGTCAAGATATTGAGTCCTTACCAATAGATTTTCATTTGCTAAAAAACCTGCTTTTACTTCTTCATAAGAGAATGAGGTGCGTGTAGGCTCTGCGGTATACCAAATGCCATTCTTTTTTTCATGAGTGAGTCTTTCGGTAGGCAAATGTTTTGCAAAGTCTGCAATAGCTACTCGTTCTCCTTCCGTATTTAAAAATTGAAGTATTTTTCCCCCTTTAGTTTCTACTGCTCCATAATCTCCCTTGATAAATGTTGCCCATTCCCAAGCTTGTGATCCTACAAATATTGCCCCACCAATAATGGTAAAAAACATATACCATATAACTTTGTTTTTTTGCATTTTATGTCCTGCATCTACGGCCAATACCATGGTTACAGAGGAGAAGATAAGCACTAGGGTCATAAAAGCCACATAGTACATGGGAGCTGGAACCCCGTGTAAAAAAGGAACGTGCGTAAACACTTGGTCTGCCACAGGCCAAGCATCTATAAATTTAAATCTTGAAAAACCATATGAGGCAATAAATCCAGAGAAGGTTAAGGCATCCGAAACAATAAAAAACCACATCATCATTTTACCATAACTGGCATTGAGTGGGCGGTTACCTCCACCCCAGGTTTTTCCTTCGGTACCTGTTTTAGCAAGGGTTGCTTCCATACAGAGAAATTGGTTTATTTAGAGTGCAAAAATAAGTATAATTTTTATCTAACGAAATAGAAAAATAAAAAGAGGTAAATCCAAAGAAAATCCACAAAGTGCCAAAAGGTGGTAGCTAGTTCAATACCAAGGGTTTTACCGTCTTTATACTTTTGTTTAAAATGATTATAAATTACCACTAAAAGTGAAATAATTGCAGCAATAATATGTACTATGTGTACAACAACGATGACGTAAATGAATGAAAAGGCAATATTTTCGTTAAATGCATAGCCCGATTGAAGGTATATTTCTGAAAATCCTCTTATTTGTAAATAAATAAAAATGAGCCCCAAGGCAAGAGTAAGAAGAAGCAAAAACATCCCTACTTTTTGCTGTTCTTGAGCTACCATTTTTTTTGCAAAATGCATGGTTAAACTACTTAAAACAATGACCAATAAACTTACATAAAAAGCTTCGGGAAGCTCTAGATTTTCTAACCAATCACCCCGCTCTTTACTTACTACATAGGCACTTGTTAAACCGGCAAAACTCATAGACAAACTAATAATTCCAAACCAAAGCATCATTTTTTTGGCTCTATGGGTTTTTAGTGCTTCTGTTCCTTCTGTATAATTCATTATCTTAAAAATTTATCCAATACAAAAATTATTTGCAGCAAAGTAATGTAGCTTACACTTACTAGCATTAATTGTCTGGCAGCCTTTTCTGTTTGTAGTTTATACAAACGGATTGCATAATAAACCAACCATACACCTATTCCTAAAACTAGGATAGCAGAAACCATACTTAATTTAAGACTTCCAGTAACATGAAATGCAGGTATTAATGAGGCAAGAACAGTCCAAATACTATACAAAACTATTTGTATAGCAGTTCCTTTATCTCTTTTTCCTGTAGGCAACATAAAAAAACCGCCTCTTTTGTAATCTTCAAACAAAAACCAGCCTATTGCCCAAAAATGGGGAAATTGCCAAAAAAATTGTATCATAAATAAGGTCCCCGGCTCAATTCCAAAATTATTAGTTGCCGCAACCCACCCTAGCATAAATGGAATTGCTCCCGGGAATGCTCCAACAAATACAGAAAGTGGGGTTTTGGTCTTTAAAGGCGTATAAAGACTCACATACATAAAAATGGAAATGGCCCCAAACATAGCTGTTTGAGGATTAATGGTGTACAATAGGATAATTCCAGCCAAAGTTAGTGTGGATGCTAAAACAAATGCGCTGCGAACGTTCATTCTACCTGAAGGCAAGGGTCTGTTTTTAGTCCTATCCATTAAAGCATCTAAATCTTTTTCAATAATTTGGTTCCATACATTGGATGCTCCTACCATACAATAACCCCCTATAGATAATAATGTTAAAATTAAAAAGTTTACGGTTTCAGCCCCTAACAAATACCCAGCAATAGATGAAAATACGACACTTACAGATAAACGCACCTTGGTTATTTCGGTAAAATTTGCAACAAATCCAGAGGAAATAGAAGTAGAAGGGCTTAGAGACAATGTTTTTTTATTTTTAGAATACAAAGATACATCACCCACTGCTTTTTTTACAAGTTAAATACTATATATTTGGTTTTTTAAAAGTACTTTTTTAGTAAATTCACCTCGAAAAAAAAAATCAAAATGATACGTACACTATTCCTTATTATCTCCTTTTTATTTATCAGTAACACACTATGCTTTTCACAAAAAGATGGGGATGTTATCACTAACAAATCCAAAAAAACTACCACAAATAAGGAAAAACAAGCCGAAAAAAAACGAATAGAAAAACAAATTAAAGATAATGAAAGTAGTGATACCAGTGATAAGGCAAAAAAGGGGAACGGTAATTATGGACCAACCTATGGGGTCGCCTCAATAAGAGTGAGAGACAGTATCTACATGCTTAAAGGAAAAGGAGGGAATATTGGTTTATTTGTTGGACCAGAGGGTGCTTTTATGATAGATAATCAATTTGCTGAAGGGACCGATGCTATATTAAAAACAATAGGAAATCTTACAGACAAACCCGTTCGATTTTTAGTAAACACACATCATCACGCAGACCACACAGGAGGAAATAAAAATTTGCTTAATGAAGGAGTCGTAATCCTTGCTCAAGAAAATGTGAGAAAACAATTAATTGAGGAAGCGAAGAAAAAGAAACAAGACTCTATTGACAAAATATTTAATAAAACATTAGAAAAATTATCAAATGACGGAGTTGTTGGAGATAGAGCAGAAGAGGGAGCTAAAAGGGTTGTAAGTAGCTTAGAAGCCGATATTGCCCTAGAGAACAATTTCCCAATGATTACCTATGAAGAAAATTTAACGTTTCATTTAAATGGTCAAAAGATTTTTATTTTTCATATACATAAAGCTCATACAGACGGGGATTCTGTAATTTATTTTACCGATAGTAATGTGATTCATACAGGAGATCTCTTTGTAAATGGACTATATCCATTTATAGACACTGCTAATGGAGGCACTTACAATGGGTATGTAAATAGTCTTTCAAAAATTGCCATGATTGCAGATGATGAGACTAAAATTATTCCAGGCCATGGAGAAATTGCCAGCATTAAAGATGTTAAATACACTCAATCTATGCTTGAATTTTTGCATAGTAGAGTTGAGGTTCATTATTTAGAAAACAAAACTCGTGAACAAATATTTGCCCTTAACCTAACCAAAGATTTTGATGAAAAGGGTTTTGGAAAGGGATTTATTAGCACCGAAAAGTTTTTCAACTTTATTTTTGATGACGTTGAAAAGAAATACAAAAAAGTGAAATCTAAAGAGTAAGCTTTTTAAAAGTCATAATACCAATTAAATAAATCGGTTCGTATTCCAAAATTAAACCAAGTGGTTTGATTGTTGAAAACTGTTTCTGTATCTACGGCTGGGTTAAAATCTCTATAAAGTAAACTTCCGTATAATTTTAAGTTTGTTGCAGGATTAATTAAATATCCCACTTGCAATTCGCCATGAAAAAAATGGATTGTATTTCCTTGTGCTAATTCATTTCCTTCATCAAAAGGTCTATTATCTTCAGTCCCATAAATATCTCCCCCATAAAAGAAAGTATCTTCGGCGGTATTAAAATCAACCCCTCTTTTAGCAAAAATTACTTTAGCATCGGCAAAGATTCTCCCTTTTTGGTAACGAGAAATAGCAATAAATTCAGAAAAATTTGCCCCCAAGGTATGCGCCATAGATTGGTTGGTATGTCCATAGTTAAGGACAATGGAATTATGAGAATACGTATACGGTCTTACCCTATTGTATTCCATTTGGAAATAGAGGTTTTTTAATCCAAAAGCATCGTAATATTTGGCCCCGATTTGATATCCAATTTTGTTTTTATAGCTTCCGTTTCCACCAAAAATATCGCTGGTAGAAAACTCATCGATAATTAATTGACCGTAGGTATTAACACGATTATTAATTTTATATTTAGCACTTAATCCTATTAAAGCATTACCGCCTCTAGAACCTGTGGAAAATTCTATTGCCCTATAAAATATAACGGGGTTTATATAATTAAAATCGAATCCCCTATCATTATCATTTTCCCAAATAACCGATTCAAACAACCCAATGTTTAATCTTTTGGTGACATTATAACTTAGATAGTGGTTGGCCATAAATTTTGTTCTAAACGAACCATTTTCTGTGACTTCGGATCTTACATCCCTTAGCGACATCCAGGTATTGGTGTATTTTAATTTCCAAATAGTGGTGTTGAGTTTGAAATAAGGATACGGACTTGCATTATCACTTAATAGCAAAGAACGATATCCATCCCCAATAAAATTTTTACCATGCCCTAATTGCAAGTTAAAATACTTTGAAGGAGTAAAAGATACGTGGCCTTCGGCAACAGGATAATCATAAGAGTCTTGTTTAAATTCTTTGGCAATCCCTCGCCCGGGAATAATGGCGGGGTTTCCACCATCGGGTTTAATGGACTCTGCGTAGCGATTAAAATAGTCTGCAAATCTTCCTTGGCTTTCATAAATAACAGCAAAAAAGTTTACCTGTTTTCCAATGCCCCCTTGCGTATAAACCAAACGGGTATTGTTATAGGTATTGATATCGCCATCTTTTCCTGCTTGTAAATCTACTCCTGGGTCTAATGTAAACCAGTAATCTTGACCTTTAAGAGCTACCATATGTTCATTCCACCATTTTCTACCCAGCCAGGAAGTTCTTTCTTTTGAAATCAACTTATTTTCTGTGTTAAAATTATAGTACTTATTTACTTCGTTATATAGAAACGGTTTTTGGGCTGTATGATTATTACTCCCAACTTGATTAAGGTAAGGATCAAAAAGACTATAATTATGGTGCGATAAGGGAATATTAATTCCGCTTTTATATTCATCATTTTCATAGGGTAACTTTTGGATAGCATCATATTCAGAAAGTTCTTCATTTCCAATAATGGATTTTGTTTTTGTTACCGAAGAAGTATTTTCAGTATTGCTAGGAATGGCTTCACTTCCTAAGGGTATTCTAAAAGACATTGTGTATTGTGCATACGTAGCTTTTCCATTATACGTAGCTGGTATTATTTTTGGAAATTGATTAAAAACACGTGTTATTTCTTCCTTCAACTCCTTATAGATGGCATCGACATACACTACTTTAAAATTACCATCCGAATCTACTTCAAAAAAAACAGCTACTTCTCCTTTATAGCTTTCCTCAGAAACAATATTGGGCAGCTCTAAATTTGAAAAGACTAATTCCTTCACTGTCTTGTTAAAACAATCTGGTAATGAAGCTATTGCTACTGATTCGCAATTTGGAAAAACAGGATATTTTTCTAGTGCATTATCACTTGTTTGTGACAAAACCGAAGTTGACATTAACAAAAGGAACAAACGTAAAAGAAGTAAACGCATCATAGGCATAGGGCATTTTATTTATCCCGAAAGATACACTTTTTTAAAATCTCCCTATTAAAAAAACAAACCCGCCTTAAAGCGGGTTTTGTATTTAATATTCAATATTTAACATAATTGGAACGGAATAAATCACATCTACTAGTTGGTTTTGGTGTTTTCCAGGAGTCATTTTTGGGAGATTCGCAATAACACGCTTAGCTTCATTGGATAGGTCTTCAAAAGGGGTTCTCGTTTTTATATTTGTAATTTCCCCTTTTGTATCTACCGTAAACTGTACATCAATTCTATTCTTTTTTCCAGCATATTTATCTGAAAACTTATTGATATCAAATTTTCTATTAATAAAGGCATTGATTTTTTCGTTTAAACATTGTTTACGCTCCTCATTGGAGGATAAATTTTCACAACCCGGAAAAATGGGGACATTCTCAACAGAAAACATATTCTCCGCCTCAGGTTTTTTAACTTCGGTAGTAATTACCATAGGTTTATCTATAGGAGTATTTTGGTCTATCTCTGTTGTGGGTGATTTATCTTCTATTTGCTTTGAAATATTATCTACAGGTTTAAACTTAGTTGAAGCAACTTGCCTAACTGGCCTTCTTTCTTTTACAACCTCTTTTGGTTTATCAATTTGTTTTACAGGGATTACCTCAACTACATAATTTTTTAAGGCAACTTCATTTAACTCTCTTTTTTCAGGGAGATTGTAAGCTATTTCTGAAAAACCCAAATTGCTTTCTACGACTAAAAAAACAAATAGCATACTAATGATAAGCCCTATTTGAAAAAACAATCCCGAATTCCAACGAATGTTAATTCTTTTTTTTACTTCTCTTTTTGAAAGCCCTTCTACTTTAGAAGTACTTTCCTTTTTTACTGATGGTACCATAATAGCTGTATTAATAGTTATATTTCTAGCAATACAATGCCTATGCCAAAAAAAAACGCCCCAAGAGTATTGGGACGTTTTATATAAATTACGAGGAACTATTTAATTTTCTACCTGGAATAAAATAGGAAGTGCATATAATACCCCTACTGCTTTACCACGTTGTTTTCCTGGAGTCATTTTAGGAAGCGACTTTACTACATTTACCGCTTCTTGCTCTAAGCGAGGATGTGGGGCACGAGCTCTAACATCTACTACGTTTCCATTTTTATCTATTTTAAACTGAACCGAAATACGTTGTTTTCCTTCAAGACCTAAATCATTTGCCAATTCTGTGTCGAATTTTTTTGACACATATTGTTGGATTTTTTCAGACATACATTGTTTTTTGGCATTATTGTTACCGGCATTCTCACATCCTGGATATACTGGCACTTGTTCAATAACCGCAAAAGGGACATCTGCAATTTCCTCTTCTTCTACTTCTTCAATTTCTTCAATTTCTACAATCTCTTCATTTTGATTGGTTTCGGTAGATTCAATAATAGTTTCTTCTACTTCATCTTCATCTTCTACTACTTCAATCACTTCGGGTGCTGGTGGTGGTGGCGGCGGTGGTGGTGGTGGGGTTATGGGTTGGGTGATTGGAATATCTTCTAATAAATCGTCTCCCACATTTAAGGTGTCTCCAGCCAGATTGTCTTTATCGAACGTTTTATGTTCAATAGCTCTCCAAGAGATAAAAAGCATAAGCGCCAAACCTGCAAGTACATAAATATTACTCCACTGGTTTAAATTTGCTTTAGAATTTTTTTTCGGTTCCATAATAGAAAATTTAGATCGTTGCTAAAATAAGTAAAATTGTATTGTTTTAAAAAGGAAATTCAATTTTTAAAAATAAAAGTATCTTTTGTTTTATAAAACACGAGAAGGCCAATTAAAATTCCCATCCCGTTTGCCATAACATCCCAAAAATCGTGAGATCGATTTGCAATAAATTTCCCTTGTATCACTTCAATAATTATACCATAAATAAATAGTAGTATTGGGATGACAACATACCTCTTTTGTGCCTTGCTATTTGATAATTTTACATACGAAAGCCAAATAAAAGTCCACAAAAGATAGACCATTATATGTAGGAATTTATCAAAAAATGGAATTTGTATAGGTGTTCCAGCCGAAACAGGAAGCACCATTAGGAGCGTTACAATAAAAGAATAGGTAATTGCTAGTCCTGCAATAAATTTAGCCTCCAATAAGCGCTTTATAGGCCACTTCATCCAATAGTGTTGCTACTTCTTCAGGGTTTGACATTTCAATTTTAATCATCCAGCCATCGCCATAAGGGTCTGAATTTATTTTTTCAGGCTCCGATTCTAGCATGTCATTACATTCTAGAATTTTTCCAGTAAGCGGCATGAAAAGATCTGAAACTGTTTTAACGGCTTCAACAGTACCAAATATTTCCCCTTTTTCTACAGTTTCATCGAGCGATTCAACTTCTACATAAACGATGTCCCCTAATTGGTCTTGTGCGTAATCTGTAATTCCAACGGTTGCTATTTTGCCATCAATAAAAACCCATTCGTGGTCTTGTGTATATTTTAAGTTTGAAGGTGTGTTCATTTTTTAAAGTAATAATAGGTTAGTGATTTAGTTTCCGAAATTATACCGAAGGGTTAATCCACTTCTTATCGTTGTTTGAGGAAATGCGGTGGAAATAGCATATTCTGAAAAAGTGTGGTCGTAATAAAACAATGCTGTTAAGTTTTTACTAAGTGCATAATCTGCGGTGAATTGCAATCCATAAATGGTTTGTCCAGCCGTTGTTTGATTGTTAAGAATATCAAGATTTCTAATAATGGTAACATTGTATCTTCTTGAGGCATCTAATTTAAAATTTAAATCACTTTTTAAAATTCGCTTCTTTCCTCCAAAATTAGTTCCTATGCGCAAATCTTTAATTCTATATCCTAGTCCTAATATAATTTCATTTCCTTGAATCTCGGTTAATAAATTATTCGCAAAGCTAAGAGACAAGGCTCTATCTTTTCTAAGCTCGGCCATTATTTTAACGGAATTTTGCATTTCAAAATCCACTTTTATCAAGGGTGAAAATTGTTCTGTAAGATTCACATTATTCAGAAATGTTTCGCTTTTAAAATTTCCTGATTGATCTAATTCTAAAGGGTTTTTTCGATCAAAATCTAAATTGGTTTGAAATTGATTTACCGTATAGGAAGCTCTATATCCATGCTGAATGGAAAATCGTTTAAATTGTTTTTTAAACCATTTAATGCGCATTAATCCAGTATATTTAATATCCCAGTTAGGTAAAGGAACATCTCTAAAAATTCCTGTCTTTTCTTTACTTGCATCACTACCCTTATATGCCGAAAGGAAAGAAGCTAACAAGACACTTTGACTGGTTCTTCCAAAGCCTTTTGGAAAACCTAAGGAATCTCTTTCGAGGGTATAATTAGGGTTATTTTGTGCCAAATTGTTTGCTAAACGATCTGCAATTGTTAAACGATTATCCCTAAAGGCATCAAAAGCTGAAGAACTAATTTCATCACTCTTGCTAAAGGCTGTTTTAATTAATACGGTGGATATATTAAAATTACCAAATGTATTAGGTGTTAAAGACTCGTATAAATCATCTCTTACAATATAATTTTCGGCATAATTTTCAGAATAGGCTCGAGTTCCGTTTAAATCTATTTTTAAATCGGGAATCAATTCAATATTCACTTGAGCGTCTAGCTGTTTACTTTCCACTTCGGTATATTGCTCATTAAATTCTGGATACAGGGTTAACCACCCTTTTCTAGCTGCTAATTCGCGTATTTCGGCTTGACTTCCAAAAACAAATCCTGTTGAAGGTTTTAAGGAGCCTGCAAATCCAATAGAAGGTAAATATCCTGGCAAATATATCCCATTATTTTCCTGGTAGTTTAACTGAATTTTCTTAATGGAGGTAATTAATCCTATAAAGGTGTTTAGGGCTTTATCCCCGCCACTTAAAGAGCCTGAGCTTGTTCCAGCGGTTGTCCCTTCGGCTCCTGGTCCAGAGCCACCTTCTCCATTTCTACCGCCCAAAATTTGATCTCTTTTACTTTTAGGATCATTTTCATTTCCTTTATCTCCTCCTCCTTCATTTCTTTCTCCCTTTCCTCCTAAAAGAGAATTACCTCCAGAGGTTTCCCCTCCTTCATTTGTACCTCCTCTATTTTTACTGGATTTAATTTTTGTAAGTCCAACATATCGATAGAAACTATTCATATCCAAAGTAGAATTGATACGGTGTGTACTCGCATTTTGAACCGAATTTCCTAAATCATATACTCCTAAAACATTTCCTTGATCATCTTCCAATTCAATATTACTAAACAAATCACTACCATCCTGCCATTGATAATCTCCTTGGTAGGAATAGGCTATTCGCATCCATTTAAGGAAGGGGAATTTTTGAGTAGGTAAATCGTAGTTTAACTGAAGTGATTGAAAATGTTGATTGGGATCTCCTACTTGGAAAAATCCATCCCATACGCCAATAGAATTATCTACAATACCTTCATTAATGTAATTGTTTACAATTCGATTATTGGCAGAGTTAAAATTAAATCGCAACGATTGGGTAAGATTATAGTTTAAGGTGTATTGCCAATCGAATAAGAAGTTTCTTTGATACAACGTTGGAAGTCCTATTTGATTGGCTGCTAAATTTAATTCCCTAAATTTTTGTTCGTTGTACTGCCTAGTAATGTTAGAACTTACGGATATGTTACTTGGTAATGGATTAAAGTTTAAATCTTTTAAAAACTGCCAATATTTCCCCGTAAACAAAGAATCGTTCTTTTTGAAAGGCTCAATAGGTTTTGAATTGATAGTATAATCATACGTCCCTCCTAAACGCACTTGTTGGTTTAATGCATCTTCAATTTCAAAATCGTGATGGTCTACTTGATTGTAGGTAAATGAGAAAGTAAAATTCTCAACATCATAGGGCATAGGTTTGCTAGGGTTTTCTCCTGCTTTATTTTTTCGAACTCCAATAAAGTTTACACTTTGCCTTTTGGTATAATCTACCGATTGTTCTTCAATGGTATTTTTTTCGTTAGCATCTGTGGTATTATCTAATCTAGCTTGAAGCTCAATATCTTCAAATTCTGGATCGTATTTAGGAGTAATTAATTCTTCTCCTATACCATAGTTAAAGGGTAGTACCACACCCCATTTTTTTGGTAATAATTGTCCTAAATTAAAATTGGTTACTACGTCATATTGCTTCGAATCTTCCAAACTACGCTGATTAGGTCCTTGCTCAATAGACCCAAAACCAATGGTGCTAATATTTCCTGTAGCGCTTACATTGGCAAAATCGGCAAGGTTAGCATCCATATTTAGCACTGCTGCCCAACCTCCTTTATTTTCCAATTCACTCATGCGAAGTTCGTTGAACCAAACCTCACCACAGATATCGGTATTGCTTTTATTTCGCAGTCCTATCATAATAATCCTTACGTTTCCAAAGCTTGGGGTCCCTTTAATTCCTATTCTTAATTCATTCTCACCTCCGCTAGTATAGTTAGGATCCAAATCGGATTGCATAAAATAGGTTACTTGCGTAGGATCTACAGGAGTCTCTAAACCTAAAACACGAGTTTTAATTTCTTGCAGTAAGGAGAGTGGAAGGTTTAATCTATTTTCTAGAGGCCAAATAGTTTCGGCATCGCTTTCGTTGGCATTGGCAATTTCAGGCGACACATTTAATGGGATTTCAATTTCGTAAAAACTGGTATTTAAGTCATTCCCCAATCGTATGAAGGCAGCCATTTGGCCATCGGCTAGCATGGTAGCAGGAGCATCCAAAGACTCCGCATGGATAAACATTTCCAGATTTTTATACTGGCGCATATCCACATTAAAATTTTTATAGACCGCACGGGCATCCTCTGGCTCAAGATCACAAACTTTTAAAGATAAGGATTGTTCGTCTTGACGAATAATATTGTTATTATTATTTAATTCTTCACGGAAAACTCCAGGTGGAATGGCATAATTGCTATTTTGAATAATCCCAACGGCTTCATTTTCAAAGACAGTGTTGTCTTGATCGTTGCTTGAGTTATCTACATCCAAAGACTCGGTATATCTTCTATAATCGCCACGAAAAAGTTCTAAGGTTCCAAAACGCAACACGGTTTCTTGTTGGAAGCCAGACATGAACATTCGCATAAAACGAATAGAACGGAAGTCGGAAATTCCATTGACTGCGTCATCATATTCACTTAAAGGGATTCTAAATTGAATCCAACGTACAGGAATTTCTTGGTTATTTTGGGTGGTTACCGTAATCTCCTTAATGTCTGTGACGTATTTAGAATCCAAGTTCATATTTGGAGTTACATCCACTTCATATTCAAAATAGCTATCTACCGTGTTCATGGTATTGTCACGGTTAATGTCTTCAACATCGGGTTGTGCGGTGGAGCCTCTGTCATCATTGGTCAACTGTTCAGGGGAGTTCCCTTGGGTTCCATTAAAAGTTTTGTACCGTTGTAAAATATTTCCTTCCGCTTGTAAAAAATATTGGTAGTTATCGTTGGCAGGGTCAGGCAATCCAGCAAAAGCTGGATATTTTGCAGCTTCTTCTCCATCGCTTAATCCATCGAGTCCAATATCTTGGTTAATACGGTCTTGTCCTTGGGTAGCAAAAGTATACACTAACGATTGGTTACTAGGAACTTTTCCCCATTCGCTTACCAGTGTATTAGCACTTCCACCGTCTGCAGGAAGACCATTTTCATATTGCTTACGACCATCTTTTAATACATCTTCTGAAATGTTACCTAAGTTAAACGTTAGTTTTCCACCAGGATTATTGGCATTTTCATCATAGATAAAAGGATCCATTAACCAGAATTGAATGTACTCTACATTAGACCGTTCAAAATCGGTTGTAGTTAATTGACGCATTATTCCTCCAAAACGGCTTTCTGGATTAGGAAGTGTATTTCCTCCAGAAGCTTGCGGATTAAAGTTATAAGGCCCTCTTTCGGTAGGATAAAAGGCTAAATCTATGGGAAACAAGGCCTGTGTTTGTCCTTGAATAATGTCTTGATCGGGGAAAATTTCATTTCTAAAAATCCTTCTAGTAAAAGGTGACGATAAGTCTTCATCGTTAATTCCATCTGGCCGTTGCGAACTATAAAAAATAGGGTCTATGGTATACCAATTTAGAACCGCACGGTTGTAGTTATACGCCAAATTATTGTTGTCAAATTCACCTCCAAAACCTATGGGGGTACTTGAAAGGGTCCAACTTAAAGGAGTAGCAATATCGATGGCCGTTTGTGCAGCTTCAAAATCATCTACGTAAGCGGTTACTTTGCCATCAAAATCTGAAACCTTGGGGGCTCCTGGCAGTAAATAAGCAAATTCTCCCCTAACCGAAACGTTTGAAACCACATCGGTATCGATATTAGGCAGCTTGTTTACCAATCTTGTAAGGAAAGGAACTTCGGTAGAGTAATTGGCATTAAAGCCAAACATGGTATTGTTTATGGGTTCATTTTGAAAGGCAGATTTTTGCGTAAGCGGGCGTTCATTCAAATTAAGGAAGGTACCACCCACTTGAAAGTTTTTATTAAACTTATGCTGGATATCTAACCCGGTAAAACGTTTGGTTTGTTGTCCAAACAAAGTGTTATTTTCGACACTAATATTAATAGGGGTATTTGAATTTTGTAAAGAAGGATCTAAAATTTGAACTCTTCCTAACTGATAGTTTACCGTATAATCTACACCTTCTACCAGTGTTCTTCCTCCCGCAGTAACCACCACAGAACCTTGAGGAATATTAAAGGCTCCAATAGGAATACCATCGGACCCAGTAGATTTATAGGTACCTTTTAACTGAAATTTATTTTTATCACTTTCCTGTTGCTCTGCTTGGGTTTTGGTAGAACGATATAGCGTTCTAAATACATATTTCTGTTGGTTGGCATTATAAGTTTGAGGATTATTATAATCTTCATTAATATTCAATTCTAATTTATTAAAAAGATAATCTCCAAACGGTTCTACACTGGTAAAAATAATACGCCCATTTTGCTGGTCTACGGTAATCCCAGGATAAAAGTCGAAGAAACCATCGCCCCCTTGCTGTGGATCGTTATTAAAATTTAATTTATCCAAATTAAAGACCCGCAATAGTGTTGCATCATCCAAATCAACTTCGCCAGGTTCTACTTCGGGAAAATCTGCTCCAGCAACTGGGTTTATATAATTAATTGGGGAGGGATCTAAGTAAAGAATGTTAAGTCTAAAGTCTTCCTGTTCAAGTTGATAAGCTCCAATGGGATAGATGTTTTTCATCATAATGTCCCAAACGGGCTCATTGACATTGGTGATATTACTTTTTAATAATTTTACCACTAAATTTTGAGGAATACCCACTTGGTTTTCTCCTTCGTTTGGAACCGGATTTGGATTTCCTTCCAAGGTTTGTATTCCTGTGGCTTCTACTCCATCGGTTGAAAACTCCCCTACTTGATATACATTCCCATTTACAGTATATTGGAAAGCAACCGCAAGAACTTCATCATTGTTTAAGCGTTGATTTAAGGAGATATACCCCAATTGTGTGTGCAAAGTATACTCGCTGGACTGTAGTTTTCTGGCATTTTCCAAACTTACATAATCGGTTCCATCACTTACAGAAACCCCGCCAAAACCACTTTGTACGGTTGCCACATCTCTTATGTTATTATTTAGGATACTTTGCTCAGAAGGGTTGTCGATGCCAAAGGGGTTAAAGTCGTTATTGGAGTTATCTGGATACGAGTTTCTTGGTTTATTAATAAATCCTCCAGGAATCACATTTAATCCAACATTATTAGGATCTGCTTCTCCTATATCCTGTAAGGCTACAATATTTCTTACATCGTTGGTGGTCGTGTTTCTATTGGTAATCCAAACTTCGGCACGCGTTATTTGTACTGCCGAATTTATAAAAGGGTAATTTTTTAGCACCCTATCGTAATTATCTCTAAAATAATGAGCTAGGAAAAAGTGTCTGTTTTCGTCATAATCTAAAGCAAAAAGCTCAAATTCAGTTACCGTAGCACCTCCTTCTGCCACGACCGAGCGGGTTTCGGAACGTTGTTCTGAAAAGACCCCTGTAATGGTGGTTTTTCCAAATTGAAGTTGTGCCTTTACCCCAAACAAACTTTGTGCTCCTTGAATGAGTGAGCTATTAAGCGGCATGCTTACATTACCTACTTCTATTTTTTGAATGATATCATCTTCCGTAGGTGTGTATTCTAGTTTTATCAAGTTTTGAAAATCGAAGGTAGACTGTGTGTCATAGTTGGCAGTTACCTGAAGGCGTTCTCCCACTTTTCCCAACAAACTTAAACTTATTCTTTGATCGAAATCGAAAGAAAAATTTCTTCGATTTCTAGGAGAAAATTGAGGGTTGTCCTGTTTTGTGTAAAGGAGCCCAAGATCCATTTCAACAGTCCCCTGCGGAATTACTTCAATGGTATTACCTCCAAAAATAGTTTCAAAAAAATTGGAGTTTACATAAAAAGTAGGGAGTAGGTTTTTTTGTCCTTCTTCAGCACCCTCTTTTCGACCATCGGCAGCATCTATTTTTTCTTTAAAATAGGCTTTCATTTGTTCTCTTTGAACAAGTTCTCGATATTCTTCTGCTGTAAGAATTACGGGATAAGAAATATCAAAATCCCCCAGCATACGAGATAAAATATACCGGTCGGTTATTGGATCGTAGGTATACATATTTTGAATACTGGTTGGGTTTGGCAAATCCAAACGTCCCGATTCAAATCCTGTAGCTGTAGTATCTTGTCCGTAACTGCTATATGCCGTTAACAGTAAAATTCCTATATAAAAATGCTTAACAACGTAGTTCTTAAAATTGTAATTTTTCACTCCCAAATCTTTACAAATTTTTTAAGGCTTGTTTTATAATTTCTTCTATGGTTGCTTGTGGATGGCTTTTTAGTACTTCGTCACAAGCTTTTTCAGCTTGTTTTCTTATAAAACCTAAAGTCTCCAAAGCAGATAACGCTTCATTTCTATTCGTATTGCTCGATTTTAAAGAATTAGAAACTCCGCCATAAACTTTAACTATTTTATCTTTTAAATCTAAAACCACTCGCTGAGCTGTTTTAGTTCCTATTCCTCTAATTCCTTGAATGGTGACAATGTCTTCTGTAATAATTGCATCCCTTATTTGTTCTGGCGAAAGAGAAGACAACATGGTTCTTGCGGTGCTTGCCCCAACTCCTGAAACCGAAATTAATAAATTAAAAACCTCTCTTTCTACCACCGTGGCAAATCCGTACAACGTATGAGAATCTTCCCTTACCAGCAATTGCGTGTACAACTTTACTTTTTCTGAAATAGGGATTTGCGAAAAGGTATGTAACGATATGTTTAAAAAATACCCTACTCCATTACAGTCTATCACCACATCGGTTGGGTTTTTCTCTACTAATTTTCCCTCAATATGGGTAATCATTCGTTAATAAAAGGTTAATGGCTCAAATATAGTATAATTATTTTCAACTAAGGGTGTTGCTAAAATTAAAAAAAACTATTGTCTAACTAATTTTTTTATTCTTTTTTTCCTTTAGTGCTTTTTCCTTTTGTTGCGCATCTACTACCGCTATGGCTGTCATATTTACCATTTCTTCCACACTGGCTCCCAATTGAAAAATATGCACCGGTTTTTTCATTCCTAGCATAATTGGCCCAACAGAAAGTACGTCCTTTTGTTCCTTTAACATTTTATAGTTACTATTTGCAGCATCTAAATTTGGGAAAACTAAGGCATTTACTTTATTTCCAGCAAGTTTTGAAAATGGAAACTTGTTTTTTAGCATTTCTGAATTTAAGGCAAAATCCACCTGAATTTCGCCATCAACAATCATATCTGGATTAGATTTATGCAAGATGTTTACAGCTTCTCTTACTTTCTCGGCATGGGCATCTTTGGAAGAGCCAAAATTGGCATAAGAAATCATGGCAATAACGGGTTTTAACCCAAACATTTTCATGGTATAATTAGTCATTTGCGCAATATTGGCAAGTTCTTTTGCTGAAGGGTCAATATTAATAGACGTATCAGACAAAAATAGGGGCCCTCTACTGGTTAACATTAAGTTGGTGGTGGCTATTTTATCAACTCCATCAAACTTTCCAATGGTTTCTAAAATGGGTCTCACAACTACGGGATACGAACGCGCATAGCCTGAAACCATAGCATCTGCATCTCCTTCTTTAAGCATCATGGAAGCAAAATAGTTTCGTTCTCTCATTAACCGTTTCGCATCAAACAAGGTAACTCCATTGCGTTTTCTTTGTTCCCAAAAATTATGAGCATATCTATTTAGGCGCTCTATTTGTTCATCGGACTTTGGATCGATAATTTCTATATTTTCTTCAAAATCAAGTTCATTCATTAATTCTTCAATGACCTCACGTCTTCCCAAAAGGATGGGAATTGCAATTCCTTCTTCGTGCGCTATTTGAGCTGCTTTCATTACATCTAGGTGATCGGCTTCGGCAAAAACTACTCTCTTGGGATTCGATTTTGCTCGATCCATGAGTAATTTAATTATTTTATTATCGCTACCCATGCGCTCATTAAGTTCATCTATATATTTATCCCAATCGGTAATGGGTGATTGGGCAACGCCTGTTTCCATGGCTGCTTTAGCTACCGCTGGAGGAACTGCAGCAATTAATCTTGGGTCGAAAGGCTTCGGAATAATATAGTCTCGTCCAAAATTTAAACGGGTTTCTCCATAAGCAATATTTACTTGCTCTGGCACATGTTCCTTAGCCAAATCAGCCAATGCTTTAACAGCAGCCATTTTCATAGCTTCATTTATTTTGGTGGCTCGAACATCTAGAGCCCCTCTAAAAATAAACGGGAACCCTAACACATTGTTAACTTGATTGGGATGGTCGCTTCTACCCGTTGCCATAATAATGTCTTTTCGGGTTTTTATAGCCACATCATAATCAATTTCTGGGTCGGGGTTTGCCATGGCAAATACAATGGGTTTTGCGGCCATGCTTTGTAGCATTTTAGGAGTAACAATACCCGCTATGGAAAGCCCAACAAACACATCGGCGTGTTCCATGGCTTGTTCAAGGGTTTCTATATTTCTTGTTGTGGCAAATTCTTTTTTCTCTTCAGAAAGGTTTTCTTGATCCTTTCTTATAACCCCTTTGCTATCGCACATCACAATATTTTCTGGCAAAGCTCCAAAAGCTTTGTACAATCTAGTACATGAAACTGCAGCAGCACCAGCACCACTTATAACAATACGTACTTTTGAAATGTCTTTTTCGGCAATTTCTAAGGCATTCAATAATGCCGCTGCCGAAATAATTGCAGTGCCATGCTGATCGTCATGCATCACAGGAATATTAAGTTCCTCTTTTAACCGGCGTTCAATTTCAAAAGCTTCGGGAGCTTTAATATCTTCCAAATTAATACCCCCAAAGGTGGGTGCAATGTTTTTTACTGTTTCAATAAAAGCCTCCATATTTTCAGTCCCTATTTCAATGTCAAACACATCGATATCGGCAAATATTTTGAAAAGCAAAGCTTTTCCTTCCATTACAGGCTTAGAGGCTTCAGGCCCTATGTTTCCTAGTCCTAACACAGCAGTACCGTTTGAAATAACAGCCACTAAATTCCCTTTATTGGTGTATTTATACACATTTTCTGTATTCTTTTCAATTTCTAGGCACGGTTCTGCTACGCCTGGAGAATACGCCAAAGACAAATCCCGTTGACTCGAATATTTTTTTGTAGGGACTACCTGAATCTTTCCAGGCTTCGGTTTTGCGTGATATAATAAAGCCTCACGGCGTTTGCTTTGTTTGCTCATTTTTAGAATAATGTAGGGTTTACAAAGGTAATAGACTCCGTGAAACCAAAAAATTTTAAGCCTATTCTTTTAAGAAAGAAATATTGCGTTTTAAACCAGAAAATTGCGTGCGTTTCACCGCACTTTTTTTAAAAATCGCGGCAAAAACTTCTTCCGTAATTTCTTCCCAATCCTTTTTAGAATTTGAGAGCAGTTGGGGATTGGGGTTAAAAAGGGGTTCATTATGTGCTTTGCTGAAGCGATTCCATGGGCACACATCTTGGCACACATCACATCCAAACATCCAGTTGTCCATTTGGTTTAAAAAATGTAGTGGGATTTCATTTTTTAATTCAATGGTCAAATAGGAAATACATTTACTCCCATCCACGACATAGGGTTGTACGATAGCCTGGGTAGGACAGGCATCGATACAGGCTGTGCACGTGCCACAGTGATCTGTTACAGGGTAATCATACGCAAGTTCAATATCAACAATTAATTCGGCAATAAAAAAGAAAGAACCTACTTGTTTGCTTAGCAAATTACTGTGTTTCCCCATCCATCCTAAGCCACTTTTAGCAGCCCAAGTCTTATCTAATACGGGTGCAGAATCAACAAATGCACGACCGTGTACGTCTCCAATTTCATTCTGAATAAAATATAGTAATGCTTTCAGTTTTTCTTTAATTACCAAATGGTAATCGGTGCCATAGGCATATTTTGAAATTTTATAAGAATCATCTCGTTGGGTTTCCTTCGGAAAGTAATTTAGCAATAAAGAAATTACACTTTTAGATCCTTCTACTAATTTTGTAGGATCTAGTCGCTTGTCGAAATGATTTTCCATATAACTCATTTCGCCATGCATATTTTTTTTAAGCCATTTTTCTAATCGCGGGGCTTCTTCTTCAAGAAATTGTGCTTTACTAATTCCGCAAGACATAAAACCCAAACGCTTGGCTTCTTCTTTAATAAGACTTGTAATATG
Source organism: Flavobacteriaceae bacterium (assembly GCA_041392205.1). GTDB lineage: Bacteria > Bacteroidota > Bacteroidia > Flavobacteriales > Flavobacteriaceae > Halomarinibacterium. The sequence goes on from JAWKMO010000009.1 coordinate 93,134, forward strand.
TTGTTTGGAATTCATTTAAAAAAGTCCGCCTTGAGTTCCTCCTTTCAGCTTTCCTAAATGTAGGTAGGCAAATTCGGTGACTTCTCTTCCGCGGGGTGTTCTCACAATAAATCCCTGTTGAATAAGAAATGGTTCGTAAACTTCTTCAATAGTTTCGGCACTTTCAGAAACAGCTGTGGCAAGGGTAGTAATCCCAACAGGACCTCCTTTGAACTTGTCGATAATTGTTTTCAAAATTTTATTATCCATTTCATCAAGGCCATGCGTGTCTACGTGAAGTTGCTCTAGGGCGTATTTTGCAATCTTAATATCAATGTTTCCATTGCCTTTAATTTGCGCGAAATCACGAACTCTTCTTAGCAGTGCATTTGCAATTCTTGGTGTTCCACGACTTCTTCCAGCAATTTCTATAGCGGCTTCCATGGAGATAGGAACATTTAATATGTGAGCGCTTCTTTGTACGATAGTGGTGAGTAATTCGGTGGTGTAATATTGCAGTCTACTTGAAATTCCAAAGCGAGCCCTCATGGGAGCCGTTAATAATCCAGAACGCGTTGTTGCTCCAACTAAAGTGAAAGGATTTAAATTAATTTGAACCGTACGGGCATTGGGGCCTGACTCGATCATAATGTCTATTTTGTAATCTTCCATGGCCGAGTAGAGATACTCTTCTACAATAGGGCTTAATCGATGAATTTCATCAATAAACAGGACATCTCTTTCTTCTAAATTGGTAAGTAATCCAGCCAAATCGCCAGGTTTGTCTAAAACGGGCCCTGATGTTACCCTAATGTTTACTTGCAATTCGTTTGCGAGAATATGGGCAAGGGTAGTTTTTCCTAAGCCAGGAGGACCGTGGAACAATGTATGATCTAGTGCATCGTTACGCAAATTGGCTGCTTGAACAAATACTTTGAGGTTTTCCAACACTTGATCTTGCCCTGCAAAATCTTCAAAAGAAAGTGGTCGAAGTTTTCTTTCAATATCCAATTCCTGATCGGAAAAGTTTTCGTTGGTAGGGTCGAGATGTTCGTTCATAAAACAAATATACAAACAGTTATTGCCATTATAGGTATAAAAAAACCCCCTTTGTTACAAGAGGGTTATTTAGTTATTTTAAAATGAATTAATGTTTCATTTCTTCTTCATTTTCTTGAAGAGGTAGTATTTGAGGAGCATAATCTTGCCCTGGTACTACATAATCACTTTCATCTTTATTCAATTTACTGTAATCATAGGCCCAACGATATACATGAGGAATAGGGCCATCCCAGTTTCCATGGATATGTTTTACTTCGGCCGTCCATTCTAGAGTATTCGATTTCCAAGGGTTTTTTGGTCCCTTTTTCCCAAAGAATATAGAAGAAATAAAATTATATAGGAAAACTAATTGTGCAGCCCCAGCAATAAAAGCAAAGATGGTAATTACTACATTTATATTTGCTAAGTCATCAAAATATGGGAAAGCTGTATTGGTATAATAACGTCTTGGTAATCCTGCCATTCCAATAAAGTGCATGGGAAAGAAAACGCCATAGGCTCCAATTGCTGTTATCCAAAAGTGAACGTAGCCAAGGTTTTTGTTAAGCATACGGCCCTCAAACATTTTTGGAAACCAATGATACACTCCTGCAAATAACCCATACAATGCTGAAATACCCATAACTAAGTGAAAGTGCGCTACTACAAAATACGTATCGTGTACATTAATATCCAATGCACTATCTCCTAGGATAATCCCAGTAAGACCCCCTGTTATAAAAGTTGAAACTAACCCAATAGAAAACAACATTGCCGGATTAAGTTGTAAATTTCCTTTCCACAAAGTAGTAATGTAGTTAAAGGCTTTTACTGCTGATGGAATGGCAATTAATAAGGTAGTAAAAGTAAATACAGATCCTAGGAAAGGATTCATCCCAGAAATAAACATATGGTGTCCCCAAACGATTGTTGAAAGGAATGCAATAGCTAAAATAGAAGCTACCATGGCACGATATCCAAAGATGGGTTTTCGTGAGTTGGTGGCAATAATTTCGGAAGTAATACCTAATGCTGGTAATAATACTATATAAACCTCAGGGTGCCCTAAGAACCAAAAAAGATGCTCAAATAAAACTGGTGAACCTCCTTGATTATGTAATACTTCACCAGCAACATAAATGTCTGACAAGAAGAAAGAAGTACCAAAACTTCTATCCATAATTAATAATAATGCTGCTGATAATAATACTGGGAAGGAAACCACCCCAATAACAGCAGTAATAAAGAATGCCCATATGGTTAATGGTAAACGTGTCATAGACATCCCTTTGGTACGAAGATTAATTACCGTAACGATATAGTTAAGGGACCCTAATAAGGAGGAAGCAATAAATATTGCCATAGAAACTAACCACAGTGTCATACCAGCACCAGAGCCAGGAATTGCTTGAGGTAGAGCACTTAAAGGAGGGTAAATTGTCCACCCAGCAGAGGCAGGCCCGGCTTCCACAAAAAGGGAAAGCACCATGATAATGCTGGAAAGAAAAAATAACCAATAAGAGATCATATTTAAAAACCCTGAGGCCATATCTCTAGCTCCAATTTGTAATGGGATTAACAAATTACTAAAGGTTCCACTTAAACCGGCAGTTAATACAAAGAAAACCATAATGGTTCCATGGATTGTCACTAATGCTAGATATACGTTAGGATCCATGATGCCATCTGCACCCCATTTTCCTAAGAAAATCTCATATACCCCAAATTGTTTGTCGGGCCAAGCTAATTGCAATCTAAAAAGCATAGACATAGCTATTCCAATAATTCCCATAAACAATCCTGTAATTAGGTATTGTTTGGAAATCATTTTATGATCTTGGCTAAAGATATATTTAGTAATAAATGTCTCTTTATGATGGTGCCCGTGATCGTCGTGATGGTCTTCTACGTGGTCGTGTGCGTGTGCTGACATATCTTTCTAAACTGTTTTATTATTGTTTAAGCGCTTCGGCCAAAGTAGCTTGTTCTTTAATCCAAGCCTTATATTCATCTTCTGTCTCTACTACAATCTTCATTTGCATATTGTAGTGATTGTTTCCACAAATTTTATTACAAAGGAGTATATAATCAAACTCATAAGGCTCTAAGGCTTCTTCTCCATTGGCTAATAAAACTTCGCTATTTTTTCTTCTTATATCATTTATTCTTTGAACTTTTCCTATCATCTCTGGGTCCAATCTCATTTGTTCAGTTGTAAGGGTAGGTGTAAAAGCAAATTGTGTAATCATTCCTGGAACACAGTTCATTTGTGCTCTAAAATGGGGCATATAAGCAGAGTGAAGCACGTCTTGAGAGCGCATTTTAAAAAGCACTTTTTTTCCAACGGGTAAATGAAGTTCGTTAGTGATAATATCGTCTTGTGCATAAGGGTCTGAAATATCCACACCTAAGGTATTTGATCCTTCAATAAGTCTAACATTGGCTTTCCCTAATTCATTGTCCTTGCCGGCATATCGAGCATCCCATCTAAATTGCTGTGCATATAATTCAATCACCAAAGTATCCTCATCTTCATCAAAATTCATAATGTCTGTCCAAGTAAACAGTCCATAGATAATTAGGCCCGCTAAGACAATTACTGGAATAATAGTCCAAATAAATTCTAATTTATCATTATCGGCAAAAAAAGTAGCTCTCTGCGCTTTTCTTCCTCGGTATTTAAAGGAAAAATAAAACAGCAACCATTGGGTAACGATTCCTACAATAAAAATAAGCACCATCGAAATAAGCCAAAGTTGATCTATATTAACGCCATGTTCAGAAGCAGATTGCGGTAAAAACACATTGCTCCATCTCCAATGAGAAAAGAATGCCAATGCATATACAAATAGCACAAAAAACAAACTTAACCATCCATGAACATTGTTATCCTTATCGTTGGCTATTTGGGAGGTAGGATCGCTTTTGTCTTTGGAGAGCTGAAAAATCTTTCCCATTTGCCAGAGGGCAACTCCAAAAAGAATGATTACTAATACAACTAAAAATGCGGTCATCGTTATCTATCTTCTATATTTAATTAATAATGAAAATGTTTACTTTCCTTAATAAATGGGTTTCGTTTTGCTAATAAAGGCGCTTTTGTTAAAGCAGTAAAAACAA
>JAWKMO010000010.1:0-65401 GCA_041392205.1 Flavobacteriaceae bacterium
CTTGGCGATGGTAAAGGTAACTTTGCGCATACAAATGGGTACAATCCTTTTATAGATAAGGATGCTAAGGATATGACGCAGATAACCATTAATGGCATGCCCTATTTTATGGTAGTTAGTAATAATGCACCATTAGAAATTTTTACCTTCAATCCGTAATTAATTTGAAGTACAAGTATATAAAGCCCTAAATGAAATTTCATTTTAGGGCTTTTTCATTTGAGTTGTAGCTTAAAAAGTATTGTTTTAAATATATTTGTAATAACAACTTAGCTCCTATGAAGATTTCTCTCGTATTTTTATTTTGTGGTTTTTTGTTGCTCTCATGCAAAAATTCCAATAAAGAAAACACTACCAGTTCCACAGAAGATATTCCTTTGTTTAAAAAAATTGAAGCTGCTTTTTCGGGCATTACTTTTAATAATACCCTTAAACAAAGTGCCGATTTTAATTTCATGAACTATATGTATGTTTATACAGGTGCTGGGGTTGCAAGCGGTGATATTGATAATGATGGTCTTGTTGATCTTTACTTTGTTTCGAATATGGGACCTAATAAACTCTATAAAAACAAAGGAAATTTACAATTTGAAGACATTACCATTAACTCAAAAACCGAGGATTACACTGGTTTTTCAACCGGGGTGAGTATGTGGGATGCAAATAATGATGGTTGGTTGGATATTTATGTTTGCAAAGCAGGATCTTTACAAAGCGATAATGGTAGAAGAAACCTCCTCTTTATAAACAACCAAGACGGAACTTTTACCGAAGCAGCCAAAGCTTTGGGTCTTGATGACCCGGGATACGGTACGCAAGCCTACCCTATCGATTTTGACCGTGATGGAGATTTAGACTTATATGTGGTAAATCACCGTTACGATTTTCAAAATAACGGGCGTATAAGTGGTGCAATACAATCGCAAATAGAAGAAACAACCAGCGATCAACTTTACCGAAATGAAGGAGGTATTTTCACAAAAGTTACCCAACAAGCAGGCGTTCTCAACAAAGCTTGGGGGCTAAGTGCCGTAGTTTCAGATTTTAACAAAGATGGCTGGGATGATATTTATGTGGCCAACGACTTTATGGAACCCGACATTTTATACATTAACCAAAAAGATGGTTCTTTTAAAAATGAAATTAACCAAAGGATGAACCATATTTCTAACTTCTCTATGGGGACCGATTATGCCGATTTAAATAATGACCTCTATAATGACCTGGTAAGTTTGGATATGGTTTCAGAAAGCCACGTGAAAAGTAAAGAAAATATGGCCTCTATGAGTACTCCAAATTTTCTAAAAATGGTGGAAATTGGATATCATTATCAGTATATGACAAATACATTACAATGGGGCGATAGTCAAGGTAATTTTAGAGAGTCCGCCCAAATGAGTGGTATTTCTAAAACCGATTGGAGCTGGGCGCCACTCTTAGCCGATTTTGACAATGATGGTTACAAAGATATTTTTATATCAAACGGGGTTGATAGAGATTATACCAATCAAGACGCTAGAATCAAATTAAAAGGGGTTATGGCTCGCGGGGAGTCCATGACATTAGATTCACTTTTAAATACTTTTCCTTCGCAACCCATAGAAAATTTTATCTATAAAAATAATGGTGACCTTACTTTTACCAAAAAATCTAAAGATTGGGGGTTAGAAATGCCCACCTTTTCTTATGGAGCTAGTTATGCCGATTTAGATAACGATGGCGATTTAGACCTAATAGTAAATAATTTAAATTCTGAATCTGGAATCTATGAGAATAAAAGTACCAACAATTACCTTCAAATAAAGCTTAACGGACCAGAAAACAATAAGTTTGCCATAGGAACAAAAGTGTTTATTGAAACTGAAAAGGAGCAACAAAAACAAGAACTTTACCTAAACCGGGGGTATGAATCTTCGGTGGCTCCAATAATCCATTTTGGAGTAGGAGCAGCAAAGGAAATTAAACGAATTGGGGTTGTTTGGCCCGATGGAAAAATTTCAGAATTAGGAAAAACAGCCAGCAACAAAAGCCTTACCATAAACTATTCCGAAGCCAAAACAGGCAAACTGTCTTTTGAAGCTACTACATTAAAGAAAAAGGCAATTAACCCAATAGATTTAGGGATTAACTTTACACACGTTGAAAATACCTTCGATGATTATGCACTTCAATTATTACTGCCCCAAAAGCAATCTTCTAAAGGAACAAAAATGACCGTTGGGGATGTAAACGGAGACGGTTTGGACGACTTCTTTGTGGGCAATGCCAGCGGAAGTCCTGCCGCTTTATACATTCAACAAACCAATGGAACATTTTCGCTTTCTAACACTTCGCTATGGTTGGCCGAAAAATCCTATGAAGACGCTAATGCACTGTTTTTTGATGCCGATAATGACAACGATTTAGATCTGTATGTGGTAAGTGCTGGGTACGAGTTAAAAGTAGATAGTCCCTTACTTCAAGACAGACTTTATCGTAACGATGGAAAAGGGAATTTCAAAAAAGACAACGTTGCCTTACCCAAAATGCTAGTATCTGGAAAAGCAATCGCAGTTTCAGATATTGATAATGATGGGGATTTGGATCTTTTTGTGGGGGGAAATGTGGTTTCAGGAAAATATCCCTTAGCACCACAATCCTTTTTATTAAAAAATGAGGGGGGAAAATTTAGTGATATTACTTCTAAAAGTGCTGAATTATCCAATATAGGAATGGTTTCGGAAATACTTTTCACAGATTACGATGGGGATAATGACAAAGACCTTTTACTAGTGGGCGAATGGATGACTCCTACGCTCTTCAAAAATAATCAAGGCACCTTTTCCAAAGACACTTCGGTAACTGGATTGGAAAACCTTGAAGGCTGGTGGTTTAGTGCTAGCGAAGCCGATCTTGATGGGGATGGCGATTTGGATTATATACTTGGCAATTTAGGGGCCAATAATAAATTCCATCCATCCATAGAAAAGCCCCTTTTTATTTCTGCCAAAGATTTTGACAATAACGGAACGTTTGATGTGGCACTTAGTAAAATAAGCAATGGAAAAGTAGTTCCCGTTCGCGGAAAAGAATGTAGCTCGCAACAAAATCCTTTTTTGTTGGATAAAATAAAAACCTATAAGGAATTTGCCCACCTCGAATTTAAAGATATCTATGGAGAGGACCAGTTAAAAGATGCCTTTAAACGGCAAGCACATGAGTTTAAAAGCGTATTGGTTTATAATGACGGAAAGGGATCTTTTCGAATGGTACATCTCCCCAACGAAGCACAAATGGGGCCCACTATGGCCACTATGGTAAAAGATATAAATGGGGATGGAAACCTCGATATTTTAGGCGTGGGTGGTTTATACGATGCCGAAGTAGAAACCGTGAGGTATGATGGAAATTTTGGATATTTGCTATTAGGAAATGGCAAAGGAAGCTTTGTTTCAGAAAAATCTTATGAACCTTACATTCCAAAAGATGCCAAAGATCTAAAACAAGTAACCATTAAAGGAGTTGTATATTATTTTGTGGTTAGTAATAACGCCCCATTGGAAGTGTTTACGTACCAACTTTAACAACCCTTTATAAGTATCTTAGTGGTTTTTAACACGCAATTTCGTTATATTTAAGAGAATTAAAAAAATAACGAAATGGAAAGAAAATTTGAAAGAACCGTAGCACAAAAAAACCCTACAAACCCTACAGGTAATATAAACCAAACTACGAATGATTTTAACATTGATGCTGAAACTATTCGTAAAAAAAGAAATAAAAAATAATTAAAAGAATTTTTTATACTGAAGCACCCTAAAATCGACTGTGTTCATTTTGGGGTGTTTCATTTTTAAGTCTTTATATGCTTGCAAACTCCCCACTGCTCTATTGGCAGCACCCGAAGGAGCTATTAGTGAAACCGTTTTAATAATCTTTAACGTTGTTGGGTGTATAAATTGATGTATCCTTGGAATATTATCAGAAACGACTCTATAATCTAAGGGATACTTTTTTATCAATTTTCTAAAAAAATACTCAGGGCCATTTTTACTATTCCCGCCAGTGAATAAAAGGGTTTCAACCGTTGGATGTTGTTCTAAAATTTGAATTAAATCCCGAAGCTCCACTTCTTGCATTCCCAAATCACTAGCATCCATTTTATCTCGCTTAGAAGAAGCTACAATATCACAAATGCCAATGCCTCTTTTGGATAAAAAATCTTTCCTTTCATTTACGGCTTCTTCGGTTGTTTCAAATCTTAATTTTAATTGAAAAATCTCGTTTAGGATAGGCCACAATTGCCCATCACGACTTCCGTAGCAAAAATTGACATCTCCTTCTTTTAAATCGCCAGTAGTAAACCGTGGTGGTGGTAAAGTGCCTACAATAAGTTTGGTGGCTGATTCTGGAATATACGGCGGATATGGATGGCTGTGAAGAAACAAATTATCTTATAAAAACCAACTCCCCTTCGCTGCTCATAGGCTCACTGTAATGATAGCCTTCATAATCAAAGCCTTTTAAGTCATCCAATGTATTTGCTTTGGTATTTAAAATATAACGCGTCATGTATCCACGTGCTAACTTGGCAAAGGTCATGATGGTTTTGTACTCACCCTTTTTTAAATCTTTAAAAACGGGAGTAACTACAGGTACTTTTAATTGTTTTGTATCGATAGCTTTAAAGTATTCGTTACTGGCAAGATTCACAAAAAGTTCGCCTTCTTGTATTTCTTCATTGAGTTTTTGAGTGATTTTATCTTTCCAAAAGTCATATAAGTTTTTGCTTTTACCCACGGGCATTTTGGTTCCCATTTCCAACCGATAAGGTTGAATTAAATCCAAAGGCTTTAAAATGCCATAAAGTCCAGAAATAATACGAAGACGCTCTTGCATAAATTCAATTTTCTCTGTTGGAAGTGAATACACGTCTAACCCACGATATACGTCTCCACTAAAAGCATACACCGCAGGGCGTGCATTATCTGCAGTAAAGGGCAAACTCCATTCTTGATTACGCTCGTAATTTAATTTTCCTAACGCATCAGAAATACTCATGAGTTTTGATAAATTTTTAGCCGATTTCTTTTTTAAAAGGGTATTTAATTTTTCAGAATCCTTTAAGAAAGCAGCTTCCGTATGTTTTGAAGTGGGTAATTTAGATTCAAAATCAAGAGATTTTGCTGGAGACAGTACAATTTTCATAGTTCATTGTTTTTCGTAAAAATAATAAAATTCCCACTTTGGATGGACTTAGGGGAATGTTAAGAATGATATTGTTTAGTAACCTCCCCTTACTCCCCTCCTAAATTAGGAGGGGAAAAAATTATTCTATTACATGCTGTGAGTAGTTACGCCATTTTTCTAAACAAGCCAACATATCTTCTGGAATGGGAGTTTCAAAGCGCAAGATTTTCCCTGTGGAGGGATGTTCAAAACCTAAAGTGCGTGCATGAAGTGCTTGACGTGGCAAGAGTTTAAAACAATTTTCTACAAATTGCTTGTATTTGGAAAAGTGAGTTCCTTTTAAAATTTCGTGTCCCCCATAACGTTCATCGTTAAATAAGGTGTGCCCAATGTGTTTTAAATGCACTCGGATTTGATGGGTACGACCTGTTTCTAATTTACAAGAAAGAAAGGTAACATAACCCAAACGTTCCAAAACTTGGTAGTGGGTAACGGCGGGCTTCCCTTTTAAATCGGCATCATCGCCTAAAAAAACGGTATTCTGTAAACGATTTTTGGGATGACGCCCTATGTGACCTTGAATAGTACCACTATCTTCTACTACATTACCCCAAACTAAAGCTACGTATTCTCTCTCGGTAGTTTTATTGAAAAATTGTTTTGCCAAATGGGTCATGGCTTCTTCCGTTTTTGCAACAACTAAAAGTCCACTGGTGTCTTTATCAATTCGGTGAATTAATCCTGGGCGATTACTTGAATTATTGGGTAAATTTTCAAAATGAAAGGTAAGTGCATTAATGAGTGTTCCGCTATAATTACCGTGACCTGGATGCACTACCATCCCAGCCGGTTTATTAACCACCACAAGGGCATCATCTTCGTACACAATATCCAGCGGAATATTTTCTGGGGTAAGTAAGAACTCATAGGGAGGGTGTTCAAACATTACCGTAACCACATCGCCCGCTTTTACTTTATAATTGGACTTTACAGGGTTATTGTTTACGTAAATATTGCCCTCTGTAGCAGCCTTCTGAATTTTATTACGAGTGACATTTTCAATTTTATTCATTAAATATTTATCCACTCGTAAGGGTTGTTGTCCCTTATCGGCTACAAATCGAAAGTGTTCGTAGAGATCATCATGGTCTTCTTCTTCAAGCGCCGCTTCATTAATTTTCCCCATCTTCTTCGCTGGCATTGTTATTTATATCAAGCGCATTGGTAGCTTCTTGAATTTCTTCACTATTTAAACCTCCTTTACCATCACCCAATACCAAATCTATTACCGTTGTTTTTTGAAGCTTCTCTCCGGGTTTTATCTTTTTCCCCTGAAAAGAAATTTCCAAAACTTCATCTTTAGCTATATACTTTCGATAATTTATTTTCCCAATTTCAAAGCCTAAGGCTCTTAAAGTAGGTGCGGCTTGACGCATGGTTTTCCCAACTACAGGAGGAACTTCAATCATAGGATATCCAGATCTATTTATTGAAAGGTAAATTTTTCGGTTTTCTTTCACAAATTTACCCGCTTTTGGGATTTGTTCAATAACGGTTTTGTATGGAAAATCTGGATTGTAATTGGTGGTATCCATAATTTCTAGCTTCAAATCCAAATCGTCCAAAACTTCCTCGGCTTGTTCCAGTGTCATTTTTGCCAAATCGGGCACTTCAATTTTTTGTCCATGATGGGTACTAAATCGTAGCCACCCCAAAACTATAAGCGACAACCCAAAAATAACCAAAACAGCATATCCTAATTGTTTTAGAAATGCTTTGGTAAAAAGAAATTTTAAAAAATTCATACGTTCTTGTTAGTAGGCAAAAATAGTGAATCGAATTTTAGTACGTTTAAAGGTAATAGTGATATTTTTGTTAACGAAGTTATTATAGTTTTGGTATGGAAAAAAAAAGAGTGGCAGTTGCTATGGGAGGGTACTCTAGCGAATTTGAAATTTCGCTTCAGAGCGGAAGTGTCGTTTGTGAGTTTATAAACCCTGAAAAATATGAAATATTTCCTATTCATATTTTAAAAGAAGGTTGGTTCTACATCGCAACTACGGGTACAAAATACCCTGTAAATAAGGGAGATTTCAGTTTTAGTGAGGGCACAAAAACGATTGTTCCAGATGTTGTTTTTAATACCATACACGGGACTCCTGGCGAAGACGGATACATGGCTTCTTATTGGGAGCTACTGGGCATCCCTCATACGAGCACGGGATTTTATCAAGCGGCTTTAAGTTTTAATAAACGAGATTGTCTTTCGGTGTTAAAAAACTTTGGGATTAAATGTGCCAATTCTTATTATGTAAATAAAGGGGATGACATAAATATTGTCGAAATCGTTAAAATTGTAGGGCTTCCCTGCTTCGTTAAACCAAATCGTTCTGGATCCAGTTTTGGGGTAAGTAAAGTGAATACTTTTGAAGAAATGATGCCCGCCCTTGAAAAAGCCTTTACTGAAGATTCTGAAATTATTATTGAAACGGCTTTAGTTGGAACTGAAGTTTCTGTAGGGGTTTATAAAAACGGAGTTGAGTTAGTAGTACTCGCTCCTACTGAAATTGTTTCGGAGAATGACTTTTTTGATTATGAAGCCAAATATTTAGGAAAATCGCAAGAAATTACTCCTGCTCGAATTTCAGAAGAAGAAACCCTTACCGTACAAACCGAAGCTAAAAAAATATACCATTTACTAAATATGAGAGGGATTACGCGAACAGACTTTATTATTCAAGAAGGCATTCCTTATTTTATTGAAACCAATACCACTCCTGGCTTGTCCAAAGAAAGTATTGTTCCCAAACAAGTTCGTGACGCCGGTATGACATTAGGAGAATTTTTTGAAATCTTAATTGAAGCAGCTTTCCCAAAATAGTAGTATCTTTAACAGATGAAACGTGCCGTTTTTCCTGGTTCTTTCGACCCCATTACTTTGGGACACATCGATATTATTGAAAGGGGACTCGCCCTTTTTGATGAAATTATTATTGCTATTGGCATCAATGCCGATAAAAAATATATGTGGTCTTTGGAAGACCGAATGCGATTTATTGAAACAGCTTTTCAAGGAAATTCAAAAATAAAAGTAACCTCCTATGAAGGATTAACAGTCGATTTTTGCAAAATTGTAGACGCAAAATTTCTTTTACGTGGTTTACGAAACTCTCTCGATTTCTCTTACGAAAAATCCATTGCTCAAAATAATATGAAACTTGCTGGGGTTGAAAGTGTTTTTTTGGTTTGCTCACCCGAAGTTTCACACATATCCTCTACGATTGTCCGTGACATTGCTCGTAATAAGGGTGATTACAGTAATTTAGTTCCTTTTTAAAATTTCATTGTTAATGAAGCTCAACGAAACCTTTCTAATTTTAGCCTTAATTGCTGAAATTATAGGTACCGTTGGTGGTTTTGGATCTTCGGTATTTTTTGTTCCAATAGGAAATTTTTATTTCGACTTTTACTCTGTTTTAGGCTTAACGGCTATTTTTCATTTATCGAGTAATGTGAGTAAAATCTTTTTATTTAAAAAAGGGCTTAATAAGTTTCTCCTACTTTATATAGGAGTTCCCTCGGTAGTATTCGTAATTCTTGGGGGTTATTTATCAAAAGTTTTAAAAACCAATTACCTTGAAGTGATATTGGGTGTGTTTTTAGTTGGGTTAGCCCTTCTTTTTTTAATAAAGAAAAATTTAGTCTTTAAAGCTGAAAAAAAAGAGTCTATTATTGGGGGTAGTCTTTCTGGTTTTACGGCCGGTCTTTTAGGTACTGGAGGTGCCATTCGTGGATTAACGATGGCGGCATTTAACTTAGAAAAAAGTGTTTTTATTGCTACTTCTGCCTTTATCGATTTAATGATTGATTTTTCCAGAACGATCGTGTACTATCAAAATGGATATATTCATACTCACGATTTAAAGTACGTTCCCTTTCTTTTTTTAATTGGCATTATTGGAACTATACTAGGCAAGAAAATCTTAACCTATATTCCTCAAGATAAGTTCAAAAAAATAGCTTTAGTATTGATTTTAATTATTGGTGTTTTTACCTTAATTAACTTCTATTATCAATAAAAAAACTCCTTCAGTTATTGAAGGAGTTTGCAATATTTAATAAGTAAAATAATATTAGATAGCAGCTACGTGCTTTGCCAAACTAGATTTTAAATTGGCTGCTTTATTAGAGTGGATAATGTTTTTCTTTGCTAATTTATCTAACATTGAAACTACTTCTGGAAACAACTTTTCTGCTTCTTTCTTATCTGTCATCTCTCTAAGCTTTTTCATAGCGTTACGGGTAGTCTTATGTTGGTAACGATTTACTACTCGCTTAGACTCGTTGCTTCTAATTCTCTTTAAAGCTGATTTATGATTAGCCATACTATCTTTCTTATTTATTTGTAGTCCGTAGGGGAATCGAACCCCTGTTACCAGGATGAAAACCTGGCGTCCTAACCCCTAGACGAACGGACCATTAATTTTTAATTGCGGATGCAAAAATACAACAATTTTTAAATGCTACAAGTGCTACTTTATTTTTTTCAAAAAAAATTAGTAAGCTTTTGCAAAAATTACTTTTCTTAGAGAGGGTTTCCCTGTAACCATACAACTTCCAGGAACATTCTCACCATCTAAAGGGATACAGCGTATGGTTGCTTTGGTTTCATTTTTTACAAGTGCTTCCGTTTCGGGAGTCCCATCCCAATGTGCTAAGATGAAGCCCCCTTTGGTTTCAAGAACTTCTTTAAATTCAGCATACGACGAAACTTGTGTTATATTTTCTTTTCTGAAATTTACCGCTTTTATAAACAAATTATGTTGTATTTCCTCAAGAAGGGCTTTTACTTTTATGGCAGCTCCCTCTTTGTTTAGCATTTCCTTTGTGAGCAAATCTCTCCGTGCTACTTCAACGGTTCCATTTTCAACATCTTTAGGTCCAATCGCAATGCGAACAGGAACTCCTTTTAACTCATACTCATTAAATTTCCAACCGGGTTTTTGAGTATCACGATTGTCAAACTTCACTCGAATACCCAAAGCTCTCAATTCTGCCATCAATTCATGAGCAACTTTACTAGTTGCTTCAAATTGCTCATCATCTTTGTAAATAGGAACAATAACTACTTGATCTGGCGCTAAATTAGGCGGTAATACTAATCCGTTATCATCGCTATGCGTCATAATTAAAGCACCAATTAAACGGGTTGAAACACCCCAAGAAGTAGCCCAAACATATTCTTGATTTCCTTCTTTTGTATTAAATTTTACATCAAAAGCCTTGGCAAAGTTTTGTCCTAAGAAATGTGACGTTCCTGCTTGCAATGCTTTTCCATCTTGCATTAATGCTTCAATACAATACGTTTCTAATGCCCCTGCAAAACGTTCACTTGCGGTCTTTACTCCTTTAATTACTGGGATGGCCATAAAATTTTCTACAAATTCAGCATAAATATGCATCATTTGTTCAGCTTCTGAGATTGCCTCTTCTTGGGTAGCATGAGCGGTATGCCCTTCTTGCCATAAAAACTCGGCAGTTCTTAAAAATAAACGGGTACGCAATTCCCATCGAACGACATTTGCCCATTGATTTATTAAAAGCGGTAAGTCTCTATAGGATTGGATCCATTTGCGATAAGTATCCCAAATAATGGTTTCGGAAGTAGGACGTACAATAAGTTCCTCTTCCAATTTCGCATCGGGATCTACAATAATTCCATGACCGTCTGGGTCATTTTTTAAACGATAGTGGGTAACCACAGCACATTCTTTTGCAAAACCATCTACATGGCTGGCTTCTTTACTAAAGTAAGATTTTGGAATAAAAAGAGGAAAATAAGCATTTTGATGCCCTGTTTCCTTAAACATTCTGTCCAATTCTGCCTGCATTCTTTCCCAAATAGAAAACCCATAGGGCTTTATAACCATACACCCTCGAACTCCAGAATTTTCAGCTAAATCTGCCTTGATAACCAGTTCATTATACCATTTTGAATAATCTTCTTCACGCGTGGTTAAGTTTTTTCCCATGATCCGTTATTTGGCACAAATATTGTGCTTATGTTAAAAGTTATTTTGTCTCGGCAAAACTACTTATTTTTATGATGTCCAACAATATAAAATTCAGTGTTATGAAAACCAATATATTTTTCCTTCCAAAATTAGTTACGTTTTTTTCTTTAGGAATACTTGCTACTTTTTTAGCAAGTTGCAGTTCCTATCAAAATGTAACAGATAGCGATGGTATTTATAATTCGAATACAAGCACTAACACTGAAAAAAATTCTGAAAATGAAACCGAAAGTAAGAACAATTACTACAAACAATATTTTAAATCGAAATCCAATCTTTATAGTGACCTTCCAGAAGAAAATGTAATTTTTACAGATATTGAAGCATACTCTACCACAGAAAGTTTAGATGATGAAGGATATATTGTTACTAAAGAAAGCGCCTATGAGAATGAAGAATCCTACGGAGCATGGGGAGCTAACGGAGGGGATGTTACTGTAAATGTGTACAACACAGGATGGGCTGGCGCTGGATGGGGCTTTAATAGCTGGTATGGACCCGGATGGGGATATGGTGGTTGGTATCGTCCTTGGGGTTTCTACAACCATTGGGGTTGGGGATGGAATGCAGGATTTTGGGGAGGAGGATTTTGGGGAGGAGGATTTTATAATCCTTGGTATTGTTCTCCCGTATTTTACAACCCATACATATACAATGGGTATTATGGTCATAATGGGTATGCCGTAAACTATAATAGAGGCAGAAGAAATAGTGACTACATAGCTGGCAGATCTTCTATTAACAGAGGAAGATCAAATACAATTTCTTCTAGAAATGGATATTCCCGTTCTGAAATTAATAGAAGATACAATAGAGATAATTACTCCGTTAATCGAGGAAGACCCAACACCAATACATCAAGACCTAATTCAGACTATTCAAGACCAAGTAATACAAGACCTAATGTTACTAGGCCAAACAATTCAAGACCCAAAGTAGATTATAATAGACCTAACTCAAATTCTCGCCCAAACTACAATACAAGACCTAGCACCAATACAAGACCTAATGTTTCAAGACCGTCTTCGACAAATCGAGGAGGGGGAGGCTCTATAAACCGAGGTGGAGGCTCATCAAGAAGCAGTGGCGGTAGAGGCGGCAGAGGATAAATACTATTTTTTTAATAAATTAATAATAATGAAAAGAATTATTTTCTTACTCATAGGGCTTACTTCATTCCCAAATTTAAATGCACAAAATATTTCTGATGCATTACGATATAGTGCTAATAATATTCAAGGGACGGCAAGATTTTCTGCTCTTAGTGGCGCTTTTGGAGCTTTAGGAGGAGATGTTTCAGCAATTGATATTAATCCTGCAGGTAGCTCAGTATTTTTAGAAAATACCTTGACGACAACTTTTTCAGTTTTTAGTCGAAATAATAAAAACACCTATTCTAATTCGAATACTCAAAGTAATTATACAGATTTAAATATAACCAATGGTGGAGCTGTTTTTGTATATACTAATCCCAATGAAAATTCAAATTGGAGAAAATTTACATTCGGCATCAATTTCAATACGCAAAATAATTATGATAATGAAGTTTTTGTAGAAGGAAATAATTCAACTAGTATTGGAACCTTTTTTCTAAACCAAGCACAAGGTATCCCGCTTAATTTATTAGAATTGCAAAGCGGTGAAAGTATCTCAGATCTGTATTCATTTCTTGGCCAAACCGAAGGAACCAATGCACAAAACGCCTTCTTAGGATATCAAGGTTTTATTTTTGATCCACTCGATAATGATCCCTCTAATACTTCCTATATTTCAAATGTAGGATCAGGAGTCTATTCTCAAGAGTACATACTCTTTACCAGAGGCTATTCAGGTAAATATTCCTTTAACTTAAGTACTCAAATTACAGAAAATTATTACGTTGGAATCAATTTTAACGCACACACTATCGACTATCAACAAAGTACTTTATTAACCGAAAGAAACTCAAACAGCAATAGTAGTATTATTCGTATTGATTTTGAAAATAACTTATCTACTCTAGGAAATGGATTTTCAATGCAAATTGGAGGAATTGCAAAAATAAATCAAAATGTACGACTTGGTTTTACCTATACTTCTCCTACTTGGTTTACCATTTCTGAAGAAACTACTCAAGTGTTAGAAACCTCTCGCATAGCTAATGGTGAAACACTATTTATTAGTATAAGTCCAAATATAATTAATGTTTTTAATGATTATAAATTAAGTACCCCAGCGAAAATTTCAGCGAGCGGCGCTTATATTTTTGGAAAAAAAGGACTTCTAAGTGTCGATTATGAATTTACAGATTTTTCAAGAATAATGTTTAAACCCACTACTAGCAATTATTTTACCTTACTAAATGAAGAAATAAATAATTCATTAAAAGGCGTATCCTCTATTAAAATTGGTGGAGAATATAGATGGAAACAAATAAGTTTTAGAGGAGGATTCCATTTTTCTGAAAGTCCTTATAAAGAAAAATATATAAATGAAGATATTAAAGGATTTTCATTAGGATTAGGATATAACTTTGGAAATTATAACTTAGACTTTGCTTATATTAACACTCAGCAACAATCGGAAGAGCAATTTTATTATTCTGGATTAAACACCCCCTACACTTCAACAGTTAACAACAACAACTTTTTATTAACGCTTGGAATCGATTTATAATTTTCCATAACCCATTTCCTATACAAAAAAGCCTCCAATATGGAGGCTTTTTTTGTATCATAAATAGTTCTTCTTATCGCTTCAGGGTAAAATGCCCTGTAAAAGTTTTATTGGTTCCCTCCTCTTGGTAGTCCACCTTAAACCAGTAATCGCTCGATGGTAACGGAGCTCCGTTATAGGTTCCATCCCACCCTTGTCCCAAGGGGCTTACCTGCTTGAGTAGTTTCCCATAACGGTCAAAGATATAAATCTTTGCCGTAGGATCGTACTGCGCAATGCCAATTATGTTCCACGTATCGTGGTAACCGTCCCCATTAGGGGTCATATACTCCGGATAGTCCACTACCCCTACCTCAAAACTTACCGTGCCACATCCATTGGCATCACTTATGGTCACTATATGCGTCCCAGGGCTCACCCCACTAAATACCTCACTGTCCTGAAACGGACCTCCGTCCAACTGGTACACCCAGTCCCCACTGCCCGAACTAACACTTACCGTAATAACATGTTCTTGGGCAAAGGCTCCATTGGTTACCTCTGCTCCATAGACCAACGGAGGCGAAGACGCCACAACCGTAGTGGTCACTTCACTCACGGCAACCAGTGGCCATTTCCGTTACTAACACACTATAACTGCCCGCACTCAAAGCCAACAGCGAAGGACCCACCTCATTGGGCAATACCTGACCCTCCACAGACCATACAAAGGTATACAACTGAGGATCTAAGCCCGTATCCAACAACGGGGGCGAGGGATCCCAAACTCCTCCACTATCGGTTACCACTCTCATCCACACAGAGCCTATAGGTCTCATCCAATAGAAACGGAGGCAATTGCTCTACTTTTAATATCACAGGAACCACCGAATAACACGAACGCTGGTCATCGGGGTCTATACGGTTGGTCACACGAGCATATATCTGTTGTGGGTTCACTAAGTTTGTATAGAAATCCGAAAGCGCATTAACACCCAACTCCGCATCCTCCTCGCTACCGTGATAGGTAAGGATAAACTGACCTGGATGCTGCCCCCCAATATCTCCGACGCCAAAGCCTGTGCCTGAACATCTCCTTCCGTATTGTTGCCCGTATCCACTAACTGGAAAATCCAATACCGTCACTAGGTCCTTCATTGTCACACAATAATATAAGCCGATTCAGGCGCCGTAGCACTAGCCCTTCCTTGACCACAAATCAAAACTCAAACTTACTTCTTGGGTCACCGGATTTTCTATACTGTACACATAACAACCGGTCTCTCGATTCTCTATACGAACATAAATTGTCTGCGGGTTCACCGTATTTGAAAAATTACCAACATTAACTATTGGGTTTATATCGTTCTGTGCTTCCAATAGCGTCCTATAGTAACTAACCTCTAAAATCATCCGATGACTGCCCATTGAGAACAGAAGCATCGTTCTGAGTCAAATCAAAGGTCCCTATCCCATCAAAGGCTAACTCGCAAACAACCAAATCTTCTACCTGAGCACTGCCATCAGGCAATGGAACCACACGAAGCGGTAAGGCAACTACGGCATAACAGGGAAGCGTGCTGGGAGGAACCTCACGGGTAACCCTCACATACACCGTCTGCTCGTTGGGAACTGTATTCTGATAAAGGCTTGGATCCAAAATCTCCGTCCCCAACAATCCTAGTACCGCAGCCTCAAAACTCTCATAATAAAAAATCGTTACCCCTACTTGACCATCCAAAATAGCATCCTCGCGCTGCGTCAAATCAAAATAAGAAATCCCATCGGTGGCATCCACATCATCGTCATTGCCATCACCATCCACATCCCCTGCCGTACCGTCGCACATCAACAAAGGATCTGGTACCTCTGCAACGGGGTTGGGAAGCACCCGTAAGGTCAATACCGTGCGAATCTCGCAACTGCCGCCCTCCGGATCCCCAAAAACACTTACATAAAGCTCCTGTGGGTTCGCTACATTCCCAAATTCATCGTAATTCTGATGGGACGTAGCGTCTACTATAGGCTCATTATTGTCCTGTGCCGACTGGGTCAGATAATAAAATACCGTATAACTCGGATCTCCATTGGTGATAACCTGATCGTTTTGGGTAAGGTCGAAGGTCGATACTTGATCATCTGGAGCACTACCTCCTATCTCATCATCGCACAACTCCATTACAAAAGGACCCGATCCCAATACCGGTAAGCCCACTACCGTTATCTCAAAACCACTCACTCGACCACAGCCCGTATCGTTATTAGCAACGCGTACCCAAAGCGGCTGAACAGGGGTTACCGTATTCTCATAAGCTTCAGGGGTAACAACAGCGTTAATGCCCAACTCGGCATCCGCCAAACTTTCATAATAACTCACCGTAAATCCTTCTACAGGGGTGTTGTTCCCTAAGGCTATCGACTGGTTGTCCAAAAGATTGAACACATAAAAACCATCGCCGTCCTCATCACAACCCAACAAATCCAAAGCATCCAAATCTTCGGGAGCCTCCGGAAGATCACGCACCTGAAGCATCAACGGCACAATCGTATAGCACGCATTTACCCAAGGCGAGGGGGGGGCTATAACTCGCGTTACACGAGCATATACCGTCTGGTCATAAGGAACTATATTGGAATAAGGATCTGCCAAAGCAAAGGAAGGATCTCCCGCCTCGGCCTGCGCCATCGTCTCGTAATAGGTCACTAGCACGTCTACATCGCCATTGATAATCTCCGTATCCTTGCTGCTCAATATAAAATTGTCGTAAAAACCATTGTTGTTGGCATCATCACAACCTACCAAAGGCAAAGGCTCTAAAGAAGATGGATTAGACTCTACCGTAATGACAAAACTCGTCGTGGCGTCACAACCCTCTCCATTTAAAACCGATACATAAATCGTCTGAGGGGACCCTTCATTGGGATAGTTCCCCGGATCTAATATCGGATTGTTATTAGTCTGATCGTCTATATTGGCATAGTAGAAAACCGTTAAATCCACATTCCCCTGAGTAATCAAATCGGTATTCTGGGTCAAATCAAATAACGACACCCCATCGGTAGTACTCCCACTTGCCAAATCATCACATAGGTACAAATCATCTCCCAATCCTAAAACAGGAAACTCCCCTACCTCCAACTCAAAAGAACTTATCCTAGCACAGCCCGTAACCGCACTCTCCAATCGTACCCATATCGTCTGACCCCCACTTATAAAAGCTTCAGGACTCGCAATGGCATTTATCCCAGCCTCAGCATCAGCCAAAGACTCGTAATAGGTAGGTGCCAAATAATCGGTGTTCCCTCCTATAACAAAAGGATCGTTCTGTGTCAAATCAAAAAGGGCCTGTCCGTCGCCATCCTCATCGCACGAAAACATAGGATCTATAAAATCTAACGTAGGAGCCTCCGGTAATGGTGTCACTATAAGTTCCAACGCCACAATCGTATAACAGGGAAGTACCGCAGGGGGAACATCAAAAAATACACGGGCATACACTATCTGGCTATAGGGAACTGTATTCGTATAAAGCCCTACGATCTCTGTCCCTGGCAATCCAGCTTCTGCTTCGGCCAAGGTCTCATAATATAAAATCGATACATCCGGATCCCCTGCAAGAATCTCCGTATCTCGAAGGGTCAAATCAAAACCACTCGATAACCCATTGTCAAAATCGCCCGTCGTGTCCCCATTGTCACACGCCGTAATAGGAGTCGGTGACATATTGGGCGTAGGATTTGGTAATACCGTAAGGGTCACCGTAACTACCGTCCGACAACCAAAACCACTCTCTATCCTTGCAACAACCGTCTCTGGAGTAATCGTATTCTGATACAGCGTCGGATCCACAATAGGATTGTCTGACAACTCGTCCCCGGGAGTCGCATACCAACTCACCGTTAAATCCGGATCGCCGCCCGTGAGAACCAAATCCTGCAACGTCAGATCAAAAGTGCTAATCTCATCCGTTGGTGTACTGCCCTGCAACTCATCATCACACAAAAATACTTCAAAAGGACCCAAATTCGCAGGCAAAGGATCTACTATCAACTGCAAAGGAACTATATCATAACAACCACTAGCGCCATTGTTGGGAAGGGTGCTGTTTCCGTTACCTACCACCAAAATATATAACGTCTGAGGATTCGAGGTGTTCAAATAACTCGTAGGGTTGGGTATCGCCTGAGAAAAATCCGGAGCCGTAAGGGCCACATCCCCCGCAGCAATCGCTTCCAACTCATCTTCATAATAGTACAAATCGAACTCCAAAGGGTCCATCGTTCCCAATACCTCCAGCTCCACTACCGTTAGATCAAAAGTCGTTATCCCATCGGCTACCACATCGTCACACTTCCGCAATGGCTGTGGCTCCGTAGCCATAGGACGATCTCTTACCTCCAACAGCAACTCTAATACCGAATAACAGCCCGTGCTGATTCGCTCTAAACGAACCCATACACTATCATTGTACGGGTCGTCGTTAGTGTATAAGGGACCTATGGGCAATATTTCATTAACCGCATCTAACTGTGTCCCATGATAACTTACCTCCAAGTCCGGATCGCCGCCCGTAATGGAGGGATCCGCCAAGGTCAAATCAAACTCCACAAATCCGTCATTGTCTTCATCACAAACTACCAAAGCTTCCAAAGGATCCATACTGGGCGTAGGATTTGGTAATACCGTAAGGGTCACCGTAACTACCGTCCGACAACCAAAACCACTCTCTATCCTTGCAACAACCGTCTCTGGAGTAATCGTATTCTGATACAGCGTCGGATCCACAATAGGATTGTCTGACAACTCGTCCCCGGGAGTCGCATACCAACTCACCGTTAAATCCGGATCGCCGCCCGTGAGAACCAAATCCTGCAACGTCAGATCAAAGGTGCTAATCTCATCTGTTGGTGTACTGCCCTGCAACTCATCATCACACAAAAATACTTCAAAAGGACCCAAATTCGCAGGCAAAGGATCTACTATCAACTGCAAAGGAACTATATCATAACAACCACTAGCGCCATTGGGGTTCGGAGGACTCGTGCTAGCTCCATTTCCCACCACCAAAATATATAATGTCTGAGGGTTCGAGGTATTAAAATAACTCGTAGGGTTGGGTATCGCCTGAGAAAAATCCGGAGCCGTAAGGGCTACATCCCCCGCAGCAATCGCTTCCAACTCATCCTCATAATAGTACAAATCGAACTCCAAAGGGTCCATCGTTCCCAATACCTCCGGCTCCACTACCGTTAGATCAAAAGCCGTTATCCCATCGGCTACCACATCGTCACACAATCGCAATGGCTGTGGCTCCGTAGCCATAGGACGATCTCTTACTTCCAACAGCAACTCTAATACCGAATAACAACTCGTACTCAAACTCTCCACTCGAGCCCAAACAACATCATTGTAAATATCGTCATTAGGATAAGGGTTCGACAAAGGCAATATCCCGTTCTCCGCATCTAACTGTGTCCCATGATAACTTACCACCAAATCCGGATCGCCACCCGTTATATCTAAATCCGCTAAACTTAAATCAAATTCCCCAAAGCCATTGTTGTCTTCATCACATATAACTAAAGGAAAAGGAGTCGGGTTTATCGTTGGTGGAGAATAAAGAAATATGGTAAAATTTTGTGTTGTATCAAAACAGCTAGGGTCAATATTATTTTCAAATCGAATAAAAATTTGAACAGATGGAGGGGTAACTGCATAGGGCGTTGGTAAAGGATTAATACCAGCATCAGCATCGGCTTGTGTTATGTGATAGGTAATTGTATAATCTGATGATGATTGACCATTAAGAACTGAGCTATTAAATGTAAAAGGTAAATCAATATCTTCATCTCCTGTTTCGTCTTGATCGCAAAAACTATAATCAGCAACTACACCAGCTATTGCTTGAGAAAAGGTAATTTCAAAAGTAGTTTCAACAAAACAAGTCCCTGTTAAATCTTCAAGTCGAATAGTAATCATTTCATTGGAACCAACAATAGGATAAGCATTTGCAATAGCAGTTATATCAACTCCGGCACCGTTGAAATAAAAAATATTAAAATCGGCGGGGTTTTGTGGTCCTAAGATTATTGGTTCATTTACTGTTAAATCAAAAATTCCTGGACTAGTACCATCATCACAAATAAATAGATTATTAGGCGGACTATCAATATATGGCTGCAAGTAAAAGTTTATATTTATTTCATCATTAACGATACAAGTTGGATCCAGAGGGTCAATAACTTCGACACCATATAGAGCCGAATTTGGCGCCGTTACAAGAAAAGTATTTTGTATTGTTGAAGGGGCACCTTGAGACACTCCATTTATAAACCATTCAAAAGTAACGCCAACAGTTGGTGGTGTTGGACTAGCATCTAAAACTATAGGAGAATTGTCACAAGTATCAATATCGGTTCCTAAATCTACAGCAAAGGGCGCATTTTGAGTAACAACAACATCATCAGTTAATGTTACTACATCCCCATTACATGTATTTGTCCAAGTAACTCTCGCTGTAAAGGTTTCGGTTCCTGTTGGGCAAACATTAATAGTTGGAGTGGTCCCAATGACAGTTCCTGTAGCGTCTAACCATTCAAAAACATAAGTTTGCGGCCCTGTTGGTTCAAAGCTCCAAGCTTCATTATTGGTTGTCCAAGGAGAATCAGATGTATTTCTTCCGGGTGGTACATAAGCTGTTGTACCAGCATCATTTTGAATTCCAACTACTGCATTTCCTCCATTCCAAGTTGTACAAGTAGGCTTATCCTGAATATAAATTTCAACAACATTCGAAAACTCATAAAAAACAACCATATGTGTAGCAAGCATAGAGTTACAGGCAGCTGAAAACATAGGAACTTCAAAATATGAAACAACCAAAACTCTATTCGGAAAAGTTCCCAGTACTTCATATCCTATTTCTTCTGTAGTTGAAACTGAAGGGTCTATATCATGACAAGGAGTAAAGACATTAGCTTCTCCCAAAGTTGGATTCGAATTATTAGGCAAATTTTCTGTAAAAGACCAACCATTAGTTATATCTGCAGGGTCTACATCAAAACGTATTACTCCATTTGACCCCACTTGGAATTGGGTTTCTAAATCTCCAAAAAAGCAAAAATCAAAAGGCAAATTATCAACAACAGACCAACGGTCATCTTGATTTGGGTTTAACTGATTTGCAAGCCCATTAAATGGAAAGGGAGGGTTATAAGTTATTGAGTTTACATTATATGTAAGTCCAGAAGTATCAAATGTTTCTAAAAAAGTAGCGGTAATATCTGCACAACCCCCTGTTGCACAATCTATTACAACATCAGGCCCAGCATCAACAAACAAACTCCCTGGCCCTTGAGAGTAAGAAATGTTTGTAAAAAATAAACAAAGAAAAAGAAACAATAATGTGGGGTATAATTTTTTCATAGCTTTAGGTTATTGGCGGAAAATTAAGAAAATTTTATGAAATTGTTATATCTCTTATTGTTAAAGCAAGAAACCTATTTTTATTTATAATTTTCCATGACCCATTTCCTATACAAAAAAGCCTCCAATATGGAGGCTTTTTTTGTATCATAAATAGTTCTTCTTATCGCTTCAGGGTAAAATGCCCTGTAAAAGTTTTATTGGTTCCCTGCTCTTGGTAGTCCACCCTAAACCAGTAATCGCTCGATGGTAACGGAGCTCCGTTATAGGTTCCATCCCACCCTTGTCCCAAGGGGCTTACCTGCTTGAGTAGCTTCCCATAACGGTCAAAGATATAAATCTTTGCCGTAGGATCGTACTGCGCAATGCCAATTATGTTCCACGTATCGTGGTAACCGTCCCCATTAGGGGTCATATACTCCGGATAGTCCACTACCCCTACCTCAAAACTTACCGTGCCACATCCATTGGCATCACTTATGGTCACTATATGCGTCCCAGGGCTCACCCCACTAAATACCTCACTGTCCTGAAACGGACCTCCGTCCAACTGGTACACCCAGTCCCCACTGCCCGAACTAACACTTACCGTAATAACATGTTCTTGGGCAAAGGCTCCATTGGTTACCTCTGCTCCATAGACCAACGGAGGCGAAGACGCCACAACCGTAGTGGTCACTTCACTCTGGCAACCAGTGGCCATTTCCGTTACTAACACACTATAACTGCCCGCACTCAAAGCCAACAGCGAAGGACCCACCTCATTGGGCAATACCTGACCCTCCACAGACCATACAAAGGTATACAACTGAGGATCTAAGCCCGTATCCAACAACGGGGGCGAGGGATCCCCAAACTCCTCCACTATCGGGTTACCACTCTCATCCACACAGAGCCTATAGGTCTCATCCAATAGAAACGGAGGCAATTGCTCTACTTTTAATATCACAGGAACCACCGAATAACACGAACGCTGGTCATCGGGGTCTATCTGGTTGGTCACACGAGCATATATCTGTTGTGGGTTCACTAAGTTTGTATAGAAATCCGAAAGCGCATTAACACCCAACTCCGCATCCTCCTCGCTACCGTGATAGGTAAGGATAAACTGACCTGGATCCTGCCCCCCCAATATCTCCGACGCCAAAGCCTGTGCCTGAAGATCTCCTTCCGTATTGTTGCCCGTATCCACTAACTGGAAAATCCCAATACCGTCACTAGGTCCTTCATTGTCACAAATAATATAAGCCGATTCAGGCGCCGTAGCACTAGCCCCTTCCTTGACCACCAAATCAAAACTCAAACTTACTTCTTGGGTCACCGGATCTTCTATACTGTACACATAACAACCGGTCTCTCGATTCTCTATACGAACATAAATTGTCTGCGGGTTCACCGTATTTGAAAAATTACCAACATTAACTATTGGGTTTATATCGTTCTCTGCTTCCAATAGCGTCCTATAGTAACTAACCTCAAAATCATCCGATGACTGCCCATTGAGAACAGAAGCATCGTTCTGAGTCAAATCAAAGGTCCCTATCCCATCAAAGGCTAACTCGCAAACAACCAAATCTTCTACCTGGGCACTGCCATCAGGCAATGGAACCACACGAAGCGGTAAGGCAACTACTGCATAACAGGGAAGCGTGCTGGGAGGAACCTCACGGGTAACCCTCACATACACCGTCTGCTCGTTGGGAACTGTATTCTGATAAAGGCTTGGATCCAAAATCTCCGTCCCCAACAATCCTAGTACCGCAGCCTCAAAACTCTCATAATAAAAAATCGTTACCCCTACTTGACCATCCAAAATAGCATCCTCGCGCTGCGTCAAATCAAAATAAGAAATCCCATCGGTGGCATCCACATCATCGTCATTGCCATCACCATCCACATCCCCTGCCGTACCGTCGCACATCAACAAAGGATCTGGTACCTCTGCAACGGGGTTGGGAAGCACCCGTAAGGTCAATACCGTGCAGAATCTCGCAACTGCCGCCCTCGGATCCCCAAAAACACTTACATAAAGCTCCTGTGGGTTCGCTACATTCCCAAATTCATCGTAATTCTGATGGGACGTAGCGTCTACTATAGGCTCATTATTGTCCTGTGCCGACTGGGTCAGATAATAAAATACCGTATAACTCGGATCTCCATTGGTGATAACCTGATCGTTTTGGGTAAGGTCGAAGGTCGATACTTGATCATCTGGAGCACTACCTCCTATCTCATCATCGCACAACTCCATTACAAAAGGACCCGATCCCAATACCGGTAAGCCCACTACCGTTATCTCAAAACCACTCACTCGACCACAGCCCGTATCGTTATTAGCAGCGCACCAAAGCGGCTGAACAGGGGTTACCGTATTCTCATAAGCTTCAGGGGTAACAACAGCGTTAATGCCCAACTCGGCATCCGCCAAACTTTCATAATAACTCACCGTAAATCCTTCTACAGGGGTGTTGTTCCCTAAGGCTATCGACTGGTTGTCCAAAAGATTGAACACATAAAAACCATCGCCGTCCTCATCACAACCCAACAAATCCAAAGCATCCAAATCTTCGGGAGCCTCCGGAAGATCACGCACCTGAAGCATCAACGGCACAATCGTATAGCACGCATTTACCCAAGGCGAGGGGGGGGCTATAACTCGCGTTACACGAGCATATACCGTCTGGTCATAAGGAACTATATTGGAATACGGATCTGCCAAAGCAAAGGAAGGATCTCCCGCCTCGGCCTGCGCCATCGTCTCGTAATAGGTCACTAGCACGTCTACATCGCCATTGATAATCTCCGTATCCTTGCTGCTCAATATAAAATTGTCGTAAAAACCATTGTTGTTGGCATCATCACAACCTACCAAGGGCAAAGGCTCTAAAGGAGATGGATTAGACTCTACCGTAATGACAAAACTCGTCGTGGCGTCACAACCCTCTCCATTTAAAACCGATACATAAATCGTCTGAGGGGACCCTTCATTGGGATAGTTCCCCGGATCTAATATCGGATTGTTATTAGTCTGATCGTCTATATTGGCATAGTAGAAAACCGTTAAATCCACATTCCCCTGAGTAATCAAATCGGTATTCTGGGTCAAATCAAATAACGACACCCCATCGGTAGTACTCCCACTTGCCAAATCATCGCACAGGTACAAATCATCTCCCAATCCTAAAACAGGAAACTCCCCTACCTCCAACTCAAAAGAACTTATCCTAGCACAGCCCGTAACCGCACTCTCCAATCGTACCCATATCGTCTGACCCCCACTTATAAAAGCTTCAGGACTCGCAATGGCATTTATCCCAGCCTCAGCATCAGCCAAAGACTCGTAATAGGTAGGTGCCAAATAATCGGTGTTCCCTCCTATAACAAAAGGATCGTTCTGTGTCAAATCAAAAAGGGCCTGCCCGTCGCCATCCTCATCGCACGAAAACATAGGATCAATAAAATCTAACGTAGGAGCCTCCGGTAATGGTGTCACTATAAGCTCCAACGCCACAATCGTATAACAGGGAAGTACCGCAGGGGGAACATCAAAAAATACACGGGCATACACTATCTGGCTATAGGGAACTGTATTCGTATAAAGCCCTACGATCTCTGTCCCTGGCAATCCAGCTTGGGCTTCGGCCAAGGTCTCATAATATAAAATCGATACATCCGGATCCCCTGCAAGAATCTCCGTATCTCGAAGGGTCAAATCAAAACCACTCGATAACCCATTGTCAAAATCACCCGTCGTGTCCCCATTGTCACACGCCGTAATAGGAGTCGGTGACATATTGGGCGTAGGATTTGGCAATACCGTAAGGGTCACCGTAACGACCGTCCGACAACCAAAACCACTCTCTATCCTTGCAACAACCGTCTCTGGAGTAATCGTATTCTGATACAGCGTCGGATCCACTATAGGATTGTCTGATAACTCGTCCCCGGGAGTCGCATACCAACTCACCGTTAAATCCGGATCGCCGCCCGTGAGAACCAAATCCTGCAACGTCAGGTTAAAGGTGCTAATCTCGTCCGTTGGCGTACTGCCCTGCAACTCATCATCACACAAAAATACTTCAAAAGGACCCAAATTCGCAGGCAAAGGATCTACTATCAACTGCAAAGGAACTATATCATAACAACCACTAGCACCATTGTTGGGAAGGGTACTGTTTCCGTTACCTACCACCAAAATATATAGCGTCTGAGGGTTCGAGGTGTTCAAATAACTCGTAGGGTTGGGGATCGCCTGAGAAAAATCCGGAGCCGTAAGGGCCACATCCCCCGCAGCAATCGCTTCCAACTCATCCTCATAATAGTACAAATCGAACTCCAAAGGGTCCATCGTTCCCAATACCTCCGGCTCCACTACCGTTAGATCAAAAGTCGTTATCCCATCGGCTACCACATCGTCACACGCTCGCAATGGCGCTGGCTCCGTAGCCATAGGACGATCTCTTACCTCCAACAGCAACTCCAATACCGAATAACAGCCCGTGCTGATACGCTCTAAACGAACCCATACACTATCATTGTACGGGTCGTCGTTAGTGTATAAGGGACCTATGGGCAATATTTCATTAACCGCATCTAACTGTGTCCCATGATAACTTACCTCCAAGTCCGGATCGCCGCCCGTAATGGAGGGATCCGCCAAGGTCAAATCAAACTCCACAAAGCCGTCATTGTCTTCATCACAAACTACCAAAGCTTCCAAAGGATCCATACTGGGCGTAGGATTTGGTAATACCGTAAGGGTCACCGTAACGACCGTCCGACAACCAAAACCACTCTCTATCCTTGCAACAACCGTCTCTGGAGTAATCGTATTCTGATACAGCGTCGGATCCACAATAGGATTGTCTGACAACTCGTCCCCGGGAGTCGCATACCAACTCACCGTTAAATCCGGATCGCCGCCCGTGAGAACCAAATCCTGCAACGTCAGGTCAAAGGTGCTAATCTCATCTGTTGGCGTACTGCCCTGTAACTCATCATCACACAAAAATACTTCAAAAGGACCCAAATTCGCAGGCAAAGGATCTACTATCAACTGCAAAGGAACTATATCATAACAACCACTAGCGCCATTGGGGTTCGGAGGACTCGTGCTAGCTCCATTTCCTACCACCAAAATATATAGCGTCTGAGGGTTCGAGGTATTAAAATAACTCGTAGGGTTGGGGATCGCTTGAGAAAAATCCGGAGCCGTAAGGGCCACATCCCCCGCAGCAATCGCCTCCAACTCATCCTCATAATAGTACAAATCGAACTCCAAAGGGTCCATCGTTCCCAATACCTCCGGCTCCACTACCGTTAGATCAAAAGCCGTTATCCCATCGGCTACCACATCGTCACACAATCGCAATGGCGCTGGCTCCGTAGCCATAGGACGATCTCTTACTTCCAAGAACAACTCCAATACCGAATAACAACTCGTACTCAAACTCTCCACTCGCGCCCAAACAACATCATTGTAAATATCGTCATTGGGATAAGGGTTCGACAAAGGCAATATCCCGTTCTCAGCATCTAACTGTGTCCCATGATAACTTACCACCAAATCCGGATCGCCACCCGTTATATCTAAATCCGCTAAACTTAAATCAAATTCCCCAAAGCCATTGTTGTCTTCATCACATATAACTAAAGGAAATGGAGTCGGGTTTGGCAATGGAACTTCATGAACAATAATATCTACTGTAGTTGTATTATAACAAGAAAACTCTGGGCTATAAAGTATGTTTTCTAAACGTATATATATTGTTTGGCTGGGAACTGGAACAAAATAGGGTACGGGTAAAGGGTTAATATCGGCATCGGCATCGGCCTGACTGATATGATAGGTAATATCATAGAAAGTTGCCGTTTCTCCATTCAAAACAGAGATGTTAAATTGAAATGGTAAATCCACAGGTTCATCTCCGGTTTGATCTTGATCGCAAACTTCGAAAGGAGAAGGCACCACACCTGGCTGTGCCATTGGAAAACGAAGTTCAAATTGGGTAAGGTCATAACAAAGCCCCATAACTCCTTCAATACGCGCATAAATAGTTTGAGGTGCCGGAGGAATCATAACATAATTGGCTGGATTTGCAATAGGATTCGTTCCGCTTTCACTATCTAGAAAAGTTTCGTGATAGGTTATAGTAAAAATGGTGGGGTCTTGTGCTCCCATAATATTGGCATCATTTAAAGTGAGATCATAAATGCCAGGGTTGGTGCCATCATTACATTGGTATAAATGTTCGGGTTCGTTTGCTACGGGTTGTGGGTTAAAATGTACTTCCACTTCATCATTGATCTGGCAAGGCCCTTCAAACCCTTCTACGCGATAGGTGCCATCGAGAGTTACTACACGGGTAGAAGTATAAGGAGCTGGAAGTAATATCCCGTTTCTATACCATAGCCAAGTAAATGCTGGGTTCGCAATTCCTGTATCCAATGTTATAGGAGTTCCAATACATCCTTCCTTATCGGGCCCAAGTAATTCAACCGATTGTGTAAGATCAACTTGGATTAAAAATTCATTATTTGTTTCATCTATTTCATTTACAATACCCGTCCCATTCCCAATATCGTCCACCACCGCTAGGAGGTTAAATATTGGAGGTGTTCCGCCAGGTATTGTTATAATTATGGAACCACTTTCAGAGCCATCAATAGGAATGGTATTTACGGTTTGAGTTTGTGCCACCAAAGTACCATTAATATAAAAAGCAATAGGAGTAGGAGCATTTAAGATATCGGTACTATTTACATTAAAGACGGTATAATCCACATTCATGTTTTCAAGGTCTTCACATACTGTTGCCGTACCATCTATAGTTATGGTAGCGTCTGGCAATTCAGAATTAACAGCCGTAATAATATTATTAACCATTACAAAATCCTGTAGTGATTGAAGTGTAATATCTATTGTAGTATCCCCAATATTAATTAAGCCATTTAAATCATAAAAATCCAAATCCATATTAAACAAAGTATTGGAATTGGTATAACTATTGGTCCCATTAAAGGCATTATCTCCAGGATTAAGTGGCGGGTTATCTATAAGCGTTCCATTAATAAATAAGGCTTCTCCATTTGCAATCGAAGCATCTCCTTCCCAAGCTAAAAATCCAATTTTGGAAAAATTGTCTGAACTAACATCAAGACCTGTTAATTGAATATTAATTTCAGTATTATTTGCAGACACAAAATCTAACCCATCAAACAAACTAATTTGAGTTAAGGGAACCGTTGGATCCTCATAAATTACATACATCGTCCAGCCTCCAAAATCGGTTCCATTATTACAGGCACCACTGGCTGCTAAATCAATAAATAAATCACTAAATGTGTATGTTCCATTTCCTGTTGCACCAACTATATCTGTTACGTCTGCATACGCAGAAAAATAAGTATTACCCGTTCCCGCTCTTAAATGAAAATCCCTTGAGGCTGTCACTGGTATTCCATTAAGTGTTACATTATAATCCCCTCCCGAAAGACTTGGCCAAGGTCCAGACCAATATAAATGAGCAGATAGAAATGTTTCGGTAGGTAATAAATTTAAATCTGCCGAACTACTTGCCTGTAAAAAGCATGGATTGGGCGAACCATTTAACGTATTACCAACTGCCGTAAAATTTACAAACCCATTATACTGATCGAAGAGTTCTATATCATCCACAACAATTTGTGAAAATGATAAAAAAGGCAATAGTAAAAATAGGGAGAATAGAAGTTTTTTCATCTGTATAAAATATTTAATAGAGCGGAAGATGCCATGCCTAGTTTAGTTATCTTCGGTTGGTTTGTAAAATTTATTAGTAGGCATTTCATAATGAGATAGCAATAAGCTCGAAAATTATGAAAATTTTATGAAAATATGAGATTTTATTCTCTCAAATCCTAACAACACCTTTTTCAACAAAACTCTTATGCGTATCTTTGCATCTTCTACTTTTTAGGTAGATAATTAAGAAAAAATGGATTTAGAAAAACAATTAAAGGAAATTGAAGCTATAGGAAACAACCATATTGGAAGTTCCACCGATACCCCATTGCGAGCTGATGCCTTTGACATGAGTGACATGGAAAAAATTGCTGCCATCAAAAAAGATGTAGAACACATCCTCGAAGTATTGGGCATGGATTTAACCGATGATAGTTTGCGAGGCACCCCCAACCGTGTTGCTAAGATGTTTGTTCAGGAAATTTTTGGAGGATTACATCCCGATAAAAAACCCAAAGCTTCCACATTTGAAAACAAATACAAATACGGTGAAATGCTCGTGGAAAAAAATATTACCCTCTACTCTACTTGTGAGCACCATTTACTTCCCATTGTTGGGAAAGCTCATATTGCCTATATCTCTAACGGCACCGTAGTTGGGCTTTCTAAAATGAATCGTGTAGTAGATTACTATGCAAAACGCCCTCAAGTTCAGGAACGATTGACCATGCAAATAGTAAAAGAATTACAGCATATCTTAGGAACCGATGACGTAGCTTGTGTTATTGATGCCAAGCATTTGTGTGTTAATTCCAGAGGCATTCGTGATATTGACAGCAGCACGGTAACCAGTGAATTTGGCGGAAAGTTTAAAGACCCCATGGTACGAAGAGAATTTCTTGATTACATAAAACTAGAAACCGAATTTTAATTATTTCTCAATCATTTTCAATGAGCATTTACAAAACTCAAACACTTAGCATTTATAATTCCCTTACCAAACAAAAAGAGGAATTTACACCTATTAACGAAGGAACTGTAGGTATGTACGTGTGTGGTCCTACAGTGTATAGTAATGTTCATTTGGGAAATTGTCGTACTTTTTTGTCTTTTGATTTAGTTTTTAGATATCTGAAACATCTAGGGTACAAAGTAAGGTATGTTCGAAACATAACCGATGTAGGCCATCTCGAAAATGATGGGGAAAGCGGCGAAGACCCCATTCTGAAAAAAGCCCGAATTGACCAAATTGAACCTATGGAGGTCGTGCAGCAATATTCGGTAGATTTTCACCAAGTGATGCATGCTTTTAATGCGCTTCCACCTAGTATTGAACCTACGGCAACAGGACACATTATTGAGCAAATTCAGCTTATTGAAAAAATAATTGAAGCAGGTTATGGCTACGAAAAAAATGGTTCGGTCTATTTTGATGTCATCAAATTTAATAAAGACCATACCTACGGAAAGCTTAGTGGAAGAAATATTGAAGATATGATTGCCAATACCCGCGAATTGGCAGCGCAAAGCGAAAAAAACAATCCGCAGGATTTTGCCCTTTGGAAAAAAGCCGAACCCCAACATATTATGCGCTGGCCTTCTCCATGGAGTGATGGATTTCCCGGTTGGCATTTGGAATGTACCGCCATGAGCACCAAATACCTAGGCCCTCATTTTGATATCCATGGCGGCGGAATGGATTTAAAATTTCCGCATCATGAGTGTGAAATTGCTCAAGCCGAAGCTTGTAACCACAAAAGCCCTGTAAACTATTGGATGCACGCCAATATGCTTACCTTAAATGGAAAAAAAATGGCAAAATCCACTGGGAATAATATTTTACCCAATGAGCTTTTTAGTGGAAATAATTCCATCTTAAACAAAGCCTTTGCCCCAGCGGTAACAAAATTCTTTATGTACCAAGCGCATTATAGGAGTGTTTTGGATTTTTCAAACGATGCCTTAGAAGCTTCTGAAAAAGGGTTTTATAGACTCATGGATGCGTATCGAAGCCTTTCAGAATTAAAAACTTCTACCAAAAGTGATTTTAATATTGCAGAATGGCGACAAACTTGTTATGACGCTATGAATGACGACTTCAACAGCCCTATTCTTATTGCACAACTGTTTGAAGTTACCAAGTTTATAAACAGCTTGAAGGAAGGAAAAGCGGAAATCACTTCTGAAGATTTAAAATTGCTGCAACAAACCATGTATGATTTCCTTTTTGACGTTATGGGACTTGTTGATATTTCAGAAGCAAAGCATAATGATGGCAATAAACTTACAGAAACTGTAAGCCTTTTAATTGAATTAAGAAACCAGGCCCGTGCCAATAAAGATTTTGCTATGAGCGACCAAATTAGGGACCAGTTGATGGCGGTAGGGATTCAATTAAAAGATGGAAAAGAAGGCACTACCTTTTCGTTAAACTAATTGATAACGTGAAAAAAATACTGATCTATCCTTTCCTTGTTGTCATAAAGATCTATCAAAGTATTATTTCACCTATTTTTCCTTCGACGTGTCGTTATAACCCAACGTGTTCTCATTATGCCAAAGAGGCTTTGCAAACCCATGGCCTTTTTAAAGGAAGTTGGTTGGCATTAAAAAGAATTGGGAGTTGTCATCCATGGGGAGGTAGCGGGTACGACCCCGTTCCGCCTATTTCAGAAAAAGAAAAGAATTAATTAACGGTAAAGTTTTTTGGGTTTTCTATCTTTACCTTACTTAATAAAAACGTATGCACTTTTTAAGTTTTACTTGGAATCCTTCAGAAGGAATAGATTTAGGGTTTATTACCATTCATTATTACAGCCTTATGTTTATGGTGGCTTTTATAGTGGGTTGGTTTATCATGAAATCCATTTATAAAAGGGAAACTGTTCCGCTAGAAAAACTGGATAGTCTTTTTATCTACATGGTCTTGGCCATTTTAATAGGTGCCAGACTAGGGCATGTTATTTTTTACCAATCGGAACTGTTTATAGAAGACCCCCTATCGGTTTTCCTTCCTTTTGAGACGGTCCCGGAATTTAAGTTTACGGGATTTCGCGGCCTTGCCAGTCATGGGGCTGCCATTGGCGTTATTATAGCTATGTTTTTATATAATAAAAAAGTATTAAAAAAACCTATTTTATGGATTTTTGATAGGATTATTATTCCAGTAGCCTTTGGAGCCATTTTGGTTCGATTAGGTAATTTTTTAAATTCGGAAATTATTGGGCATTTTACAGGGACAGACTATGGTGTTATTTTTTCCAAATTAGATGAAACAGCGCCTAGGCATCCTGCACAGCTGTATGAAGCTATTGGGTATGTTTTTGTGTTTTTACTTCTTTGGTATGTGTACTGGAAAACTGAAAAGAGAAAACAATTGGGTTATATTTTTGGATTGTTTTTAATCTTACTTTGGACCGTTCGTTTTGTGGTGGAATTTTATAAAGAAAGTCAGGGAGGATTTGAAGACAAGCTAGACTCCATTATAAACTTATCTACAGGACAATGGTTAAGCATTCCTTTTATCCTTGCAGGAGTCTATTTAATGGTAACCTCTTCAAAACGAAAATATCATGAAGCGTAGCATTCTTTCGGTGTTGGTTTTAACAACATTTATTTCAGCATATAATTGTAAAGAAAAAGAAGAAAATAAAGTACTTACCCAAGAAGTAACCTTTAAAAAAGAAGGAACGCTTACCATAAAGAAAGCTGAAAGTGATTCGCTTGTAGTATCGCTTGACATAGAAATTGCCGAAACTGAATATGAAACCCAAACAGGGTTGATGTATCGAAAAAGTATGCAAAACAATCGTGGAATGCTTTTTATTTTTGATGACGAATCACGAAAGGCGTTTTACATGAAAAACACGGCATTTCCGCTGGATATTATTTTTATAAATTCAGATTTAAAGGTTGTGAGTATTCAAAAAAATGCACAACCCTACAATGAAGCATCCCTTCCTTCTAATGCTCCGGCTAAATATGTCCTTGAAGTAAATGCTGGTCTTAGCGACCAATGGGGTCTTAAAGTTGGAGATCGTATTTTATTTACAAAAGAACGGTAACAACCCCTTTCTTTAGAAAAAAAAGAAACCCGCTATCCTCTGTAAAACTTAGAGATTAGCGGGTTTTATAAGTGCTAGTAATACTACTTTTCTTCTTCTAACTCTTCTTTTTTATCACTAAGATCAATTCCTTTTTTTCTAACAGTATCATAGAAAATAGGGGTTGCAATAAATAATGAGGAATAGGTTCCTACTATAATACCCACAATTAATGCGAAGATTAATCCACGAATGGATTCTGCTCCTAAAAGAAAAATGGTTAATAATACGATAAGTGTGGTTAAAGAAGTATTTAAGGTTCTCCCTAATGTACTATTTAAGGCCCCATTAATAATTTTAGACATTTTCCAAGTACCGTGTTCGTTAAAAAATTCGCGGATACGGTCAAATACTACCACGGTATCGTTTAATGAATATCCAATCACTGTCAAGATTGCCGCAATAAAAGATTGGTCTATTTCCATACTAAAAGGCATAAACTTATACGTAAGTGAAAAGATTCCTAATACAATAAGTACATCATGGAATACTGCAGCTACGGCACCTAAACTAAATTGCCATCTTCTAAAACGCAATAGAATATACAAGAACACCACTACTAAAGATCCAAAAACGGCCCAAAATGAAGAAGATTTAATATCGTCTGCAATGGTAGGGCTTACTTTATAGTACTCCATTCTACCTGCCGTTTTGGTATCGTTATCTTCAATAAATTGTTCATAGGTCATTTCGGAAGGTAAATTCTTTTTTAATGCATCATAAAGCATTTGCTCAACTTCAACATCTACCTCACTTCCGGTTTCATCAATTTTATATTTTGTTGAAATTTTTAATTGGTTATTTCCCCCATACGTTTTTGCTTCGGCACTTTCAAAAGCGGCAATTAAATCGTTTTGAATTTCCAGTGCATTAACATCTTTGTCGAAACGAACGGTATAGGTTCTACCACCCACAAAATCAATCCCTTGATTTAATCCATTAGTAAATAATGAGCCTAAACTTACGGCAATTAAAATTCCAGAAATTATAAAAGCAATTTTACGTTTCCCAAGGAAATTGATATTTACATTTTTAAAGAAATTTTTGGTAATAGCTGTTGAACAGGTTAATGATTTTCCATTTTTAGTATAGCTATCTATAAACAATCTTGTGATAAAGATTGCGGTAAATAGAGAGGTACAAATACCTATTAATAAGGTCGTCGCAAAACCTTGAATAGGTCCTGTTCCAAAAACAAGGAGAATTAAGCCCGTAAGACCCGTGGTAATGTTCGCATCTAAAATAGAGGAAAGCGCATTGCTAAAACCATCGTTAATGGCATCTCGTTGCGATTTTCCTTTGTCTAATTCTTCTCTTATCCTTTCAAAAATAAGTACGTTGGCATCTACAGACATACCAATGGTTAAAACAATACCTGCAATTCCGGGTAGTGTTAATACCGCTCCTAACCCTGCTAATATTCCGAAGATAAAAAGAATGTTTACCGCTAAAGCAACATCGGCAAATGCCCCTGCTTTTCCATAGTAAAGAATCATCCAAAGCAATACAATGACCAAGGCAATAATAAAGGATAGAATTCCACTGCTAATTGCCTCGTGACCTAGAGTAGGTCCAACTACTTCTGCTTGAATAATATCTGCCGAAGCAGGTAATTTACCCGCACGCAATACATTTGCTAAATCTTGTGCTTCGGCAATGGTGTATTCTCCTGTAATTTCACTTCTTCCTCCTGAGATTTTACCACTGCTAACACCGGGTGCAGAGTACACAATGTTATCTAAGACAACTGCAATTTGAGTCCCGTTTTGGTAAGCATACTCGGTCATATCTTCCCAAATCTTAGCTCCAGTTCCATTCATTTGCATGGTAACAGAAACTCGTCCCGCTTGGTTATAGGATTGTTGTGCATCTACAATAACACCTCCACTTAATTGTGGAACTTGATCTTTGTTACCTTTAATAGCATAAAGGCTGGTAATTTCTTCACCTACCGTTTCATTAAACTCTGGGATACTCCATAAAAATTGCGTATTACGTAAATCGCTTGAGAGCATCGATTGTATCTCTGGCATACGCAAATAGCTATTAATAATAGCAGTATCTTTAATTGTAAAGCTTGCCAGCCCGGGGTTACTCGCTCTTACGGGTAATATTCTGGAAAGAATGGGATTGCTTTCTTCGGCAGATGTGATTTCATCTACTTTTTCTCCTCCCAATAAATCAGCAATCTCGTTTCCTTCGGTAGTTTGAGTAGTATCGGCTCTCATACTATCTACTTCTTTTCTTGAAGCAAGAAGATCTTTTAGTTTTGCATCGGCATCAATAATAAAGGAACTAATTTCTTCTTCCTTGACAACTTCCCAAAATTCTAACTGGGCAGTACTTTGCAATAGTTTTTTAACCCGTTCTACATCTTTAGCTCCAGGCAATTCTACCAAAATTCTACCCGAATTTCCTAAACGTTGTAGATTGGGTTGGGTTACCCCAAATTTATCGATACGTTTGCGCAATACCTCAAAAGCAGATGCGATAGACTCATCAATTTTTCGTGAAATAATAGGCTTCACTTGGTCATTGGTCATATTGCTTTCAATTTGACCTTCGAGACTTTTATTGAAGAAAATATCTGCAGAAGCCAAACGATTTTCTCCCGGAAGGGCCTCAAAAGCTTCAAAGAAAGACTCCAAATAGGTTTGCTGAGAGTTTTTCTGAAGTTCTGTAGCATCTGCCAAAGCTTGATTAAAAGCTGGATCTTTGGTATTATTTGCCAATCCTGCCAAGATATCTTTTACAGATACTTGAAGGATGACGTTAATCCCTCCTTTAAGGTCGAGACCTTTATTTAATTCTTTTTCTTTGGCCGATTTATAATCAATTCCCAAAAACTGTGCTTGGGTCGCTACAGAATCTAAGTATTTTGCCTCGGCAGTGGCACGTTCTGCCGGCTGGGTTGCATCAAATTTACTGGTTGCAAATGCTTTTGCATTATCCTCAACTTTATTTGTAATAAATGTGAATGACAATTGGTATAAACTTACCAAGCCAAACAAAATCGCAAATACGGTAATAAGTCCTTTATTTTGCATGTGTATGTATTTTTAGGTCAAATTTTTTAAAAACGGGCAAATATATCATTTACCTTGTTATCTGACAATTATTATGATTGTTTAATGTGAATTATTAAAGCCCTTACATTTTTAGTATAAAAGCCTACTCAAAAAGTCGAAACTGGTAAAGAACCGTTTCCTTTGTAAGTATAAAGAAATGGGGAGTATTTAATCCTCCTTAAGATAAAGGGCCCGCTCGCACCTCTGGAATTTTATAAGTATTAGTATCTACTAAAAGTAGGCTGTTAGGAGGAATAGGATAAGTAGTAATAAATAAATTGTGATTAATACTAATATCATCTTCAGAAATACCAAATAACCCCAGCGGATTTACAAATTGATCTCGAACCGATTTTATTTCTACTAACGAACCTTTATCACCTATTTTACCATACACATTTTTATAAATGTTACTAACGTTAAGGTGGTAGTGTTTTGAATCTTTTTTGAAGGGAACATTGGGAGCGTCATGATGGGTTGTTGCGGCATTAAACTGAAGCTCTTTTGTTTCTGAAAATAAGGCTTTAACAAAAGCAATATCTACCGCACTGTAATAGCTAATTTTTAGCTTTCCACTTTCAGCTTCTTCTACTCTTATTTGTTTAACACCAATAGACTGCAATTGTGAAGTTACCTTAGCAATGACATCTTCCGTTTCAAATAAAGTAACTTTTTGAGTGGTAAACTGAACGGTAATTTCTTGATTGGGTACCAAGGTGTTCTCAAGGGTAACACCCAAAGAAGCCACTGCAAGTAAGAATATTCCTAAATACCATTTCCAGTTCATACGCCAAATATAAAAAATAAAGGCTTTTTTTAAGAAAAAAACCTGATAGATTTAGGCTATCAGGTTCAAAATATAAAGTACGTTTCAACTTATTGAGGTGGCGCTACGCTACTTAGAGATAATTTGGTACTTTTTGTGGTTCCTGTTGCGGTAAAAGAAGCCACATTTGTGGTATTTGGATCATATGTAAATCGGAAAGCCGATTCAATATCATCTCCCGCTCTTACCCACATATAAATCCAAACTGTATTCCCAGCAACTAAAGACGTATTTTCCAAAACAAAATCTGTACATTTCATAGTAACACCGCTTCCACCTCCACTCATTTCACTGCTCCACTTCCATTTGTCCCAATTATCTCTGGGGATTTCGGCCTGTGGATATTGCACCCCTTGATTAATCCAAAACATGGTAAATTGGCAATTATACCAAGCTTGGTCTAATAAATTAAATGCGGAAATATTACCAAAAGACTGAAAACTGTCTCCTAATTTATTTTTTAAAAACGCCTCATTTTCTCCAAGGTTAGGTATTTGTCTTAGAGTATGAAGCGCCCACACTTTAGATTCTCCTGTTTTTTTGATGAGCTTATCTCTATGTTCTCCTAAATTTGGAATACTACGCAGCATTTCGAAAGATAGTTCTGGATCGTTAGTAAGGACGTGATCTACAACTGCGGAAAGCCCATTTTCTTTAATAGCTACTTTAAGAATATCTTCAAAACAACTATTAGGATCCTTAATTGCATCAAATGTTTCTTTGGCGTTAATAGCATTAGCTGCTCTTATGCCACTCATTCTGTGTTCGTTTAATTTCATGATTGATAAATTTTAGTTAGTTTTTTATAGGTATAAAATTAGATTCAAAAAACACACCATGAAATACGTATAAATACCTAATTTTTAATTATTTAAATAAAAAAACCGCTATATAGCGGTTTAAAAAAATGGTATCAATAAAGAATGTATCTATATCTATAATAATGCATTGGTATTTCTAACGCCCTCAGCACTCTCTTTCATTTGTGCTTTTTCAGCAGCTGTTAACTCAATTTCCACAATACTTTCAATTCCATTTTTCCCTAAAATTACAGGAACCCCAATACAAATGTCACTCATCCCATATTCTCCTTCAAGCAGCACAGAACAGGGGAACATTTTTTTAAGATCGCACGCAATGGCTTGTACTAAAGCTGAAACGGCCGCGCCTGGTGCATACCAGGCTGAGGTGCCTAATAATTTGGTTAGTGTAGCACCTCCTACTTTTGTATCTTCCAAAATTTGCTGTAATCTTTCTTCAGAAATAAATTTTGAAACAGGTACGCTATTTCTCGTGGCCAAACGGGTTAACGGAATCATTCCGGTATCACTATGGCCGCCAATTACCATTCCATCCACATCACTCAGAGGAGCATCTAAAGCTTCGGCTAAACGGTATTTAAAGCGTGCACTATCCAAAGCACCGCCCATACCTATAATTCGATTTTTAGGCAAACCTGTCACTTTATGTGCCAAGTAGGTCATGGTATCCATTGGGTTACTAACCACAATTAAAATAGTATTGGGTGAATATTGTACCAAGCTATTAGCAACTGTTTTCACAATTCCTGCATTAATACCAATTAATTCTTCACGCGTCATTCCGGGCTTTCTGGGTATTCCTGAAGTAATCACACAAATATCACTTCCGGCAGTTTTGGAATAATCATTAGTAACTCCTGTGATTTTGGTATCAAAGCCATTTAAGGGAGCCGTTTGCATAAGATCCATCGCCTTTCCTTCTGCAAAACCTTCTTTGATATCTAGTAACACGACTTCGCTTGCAAAATCTTTAATAGCAATGTACTCGGCACAACTTGCACCTACAGCACCTGCTCCTACTACAGTAACTTTCATTATACTTTTTTTAAGTGAATAATTTTTTTTGAATTTTTCAGACCCTGCAAAAGTATCAAATTATTGGGATTCCTCCTACTATATTAAAGAACAAAAAGTATAAAGGTTTATTTACGTTTTATCGCACACTTATTGCAATTCCAGCCGAAATGGTACTGTATTCCTGGAGGGTATATGAGGCAAATATTTTAAATATACTTAAGTTGAAACGAGTACCTAGAGTGAGCCGTGCACTATTTACATTGGCTTTAAATTGAAGAGGGTTTGTAAGTGTTTCCTGAACCGTCCCAATAGTATTCCCATTTGCATCTTCCAATTGGTAACTAAGAGTGTAATCGCCATTTAATGCTAATTTGCTTCCGCCTCTTCCAAATCCCACTGACCCATAAAAATCAACAATTTTTAAATCCACAGAGCCGATGGCCTGAAATGATAAGGTGTTTAATTTAAACTCTGCTTCTCCATTTTCTACTACCACATCATCCGTTGTGTCTTCATCATCAATTGCATAGGTTACTTTGGTATGACCGTAAGCAATCAAAGCACTTAAACTAAAAGGGGATTCATCTAGGCCTGGAATATATTGTGATAGGTTATGTTGTATACCCAAGCCTATCAGAAAGTTTTTTACTTTATCATCTACCCCAAGATTGGGTAATAAACGAAGTTTAACATCTGTTTTGAAGGGAATTCCAAAGCCAACTTGAACAATAGGTCCTGGAACTCCTTTCAAAGGAAAATCGGCTCCAATTCCACCAGGCATTTCAAATTCGGCAACCTTAAAAGTTCCATCACCTACTGGAATTCTTACATCAAAGACAGTCCCGTCTGTATCATCTCCTAATACCGTTGAAACTGTTTGTTGCGATCCTATTTGAGAACTCACAAAATTATAATCGGAGGTGCGAAACAAAAAATTTTTATCCTTGTCCGGTACTAATGCCAAATTTGCTCCAATAGTGATGTCAAAACCGAATAGTTCATGAGTTTTACCTGTTGTATACCAACCGTCATTCATACTATATACTATTCCTTTTAAAGCAGGATCTATATAGGCTTGAGTAAGTTTTTCGGCATCGGAAGCTGCCAAAAGAATGCTTTCTAATTCTTGAGAATATACGATGGTTTGAAATCCCAAAAAGAGAAAGAATAGTTTAAATTCTTTCATATACTTTATAATTATTGGTTAAATTTAAATATAAAACAATCGATCAAAAAA
Source organism: Flavobacteriaceae bacterium (assembly GCA_041392205.1). Classification (GTDB taxonomy): domain Bacteria; phylum Bacteroidota; class Bacteroidia; order Flavobacteriales; family Flavobacteriaceae; genus Halomarinibacterium. The sequence continues at coordinate 40,099 of JAWKMO010000010.1, forward strand.
ATACCCCCTTAAAGGGGGCATTTTATGTTTCAATTATCTACGCATCTATGTTAGCATAGACAGCATTCTTCTCAATAAATTCTCTTCGAGGTGGCACCTCATCTCCCATAAGCATAGAGAAAATCCTATCGGCTTCTGTACCGTTATCAATAGTGACTTGACGTAAGGTTCTAAATTCAGGATTCATAGTGGTATCCCAAAGTTGTTCGGCATTCATTTCTCCTAATCCTTTATAGCGTTGTATGTTGGCACTACCACCAAATTGTTCATTTAAGGCATCCCGTTCTTTATCATTCCACGCATATTCCTTTTTATTTCCCTTTTTAACGAGGTACAATGGTGGTGTGGCGATGTAAACATAACCCGCTTCTACCAACTCTTTCATATAGCGGAAGAAAAAAGTAAGTATTAAGGTAGAAATATGGCTTCCATCGACATCGGCATCACACATTATGACTACTTTATGATAGCGCAATTTTTCTAAATTTAGGGCTTTACTATCTTCTTCAGTACCAATGGTAACCCCTAGTGCTGTATAAATATTTCGAATTTCTTCATTTTCAAACACCTTATGTTGCATGGCTTTTTCCACATTCAAAATTTTTCCTCGAAGGGGTAAAATGGCTTGGAAATTTCGATCTCGACCTTGTTTTGCGGTACCTCCTGCAGAGTCTCCTTCGACAAGAAATACTTCACATTTGGTAGGATCTTGTTCCGAACAATCAGACAGTTTACCGGGCAATCCAGCACCCCCCATGACGGTTTTACGCTGCACCATTTCACGGGCTTTTCGTGCCGCATGACGTGCTGTTGCTGCTAGAATTACTTTTTGGACGATGGTACGAGCATCATTAGGATTTTCTTCCAGATAATTTTCAAGCATTTCAGAAACGGCTTGGCTAACTGCAGCGGTAACCTCTCGGTTTCCTAATTTGGTTTTGGTTTGCCCTTCAAATTGAGGCTCTGCCACTTTTACTGAAATAATAGCGGTTAATCCCTCACGGAAATCGTCGCCAGAAATTTCAAATTTTAATTTATCGAGCAATCCTGAGGCATCTGCATATTTCTTTAAAGTACGCGTTAATCCCGCACGAAAACCACTTAAATGGGTTCCCCCTTCGTGGGTATTGATATTGTTTACATAGCTATGTAAATTTTCATTATACGAAGTATTATACACCATAGCTACCTCTACCGGAATATCATTTTTTTCGCCTTCCATAGAGATTACATCTGCGATAAGAGGCTCACGGTTTCCGTCTAAAAATTTAATAAATTCTTTTAAGCCTTCATCACTATGAAAAACTTCGGAGACAAACGCTCCCTTTTCATCGGTTTGTCGTTTATCAGTTAAGGTAATTGTTATTCCTTTATTTAAAAAAGACAGCTCCCGCATTCTACTGGCGAGGGTATCGTAATTAAACTCTAAAGACTGCTGAAATATTTGTCCATCGGGTTTAAAAGTAACCGTGGTACCCCGTTCGGTAGTTTCCCCAACGGCCTTTACAGGATACATCGTTTTACCTCGTTCATATTCTTGTTCCCATATTTTTCCATCGCGAAATACGGTAGCCTTTAAGTGCACTGAAAGCGCATTAACTACCGAAACACCCACCCCATGCAAACCTCCAGAAACCTTATAGGAATCTTTATCAAACTTTCCTCCTGCTCCAATTTTGGTCATGACTACTTCTAATGCCGAAACTCCTTCTTTTTTGTGTAAATCCACAGGAATACCGCGACCATTATCTTTTACAGATATTGAATTATCTTCATTAATTATAACCCCAATGGCATCACAATGTCCTCCCATGGCTTCATCAATGGAGTTATCCACGACTTCGTACACTAAATGGTGTAGGCCACGAACTCCTACATCTCCTATATACATGGAAGGACGCATGCGCACATGCTCCATCCCTTCTAACGCCTGAATACTATCGGCTCCGTAACTGCCTTTTTTTTGTTCTTCGCTCATAAATAGTTAGGTTGTTTTCTACTTTTTTAACACAACTCACAAATATAACCAAATCCCTACTAAAATCAATGGTTTTGGCTATTTTACATGGGGTAAGTTATTAACAAATTTTGTGAAAAAATAAAGCGGTTTTAAAACCCTTTAAACTGCTATTTTCAAAAAGAATTCAATTCGCTGTTTTACAAACAATTATTTTTTATTTTTATTAAATTTCACATAATTTCATTCGTTTTAAATTTGAAAAAAATTATATTTAAAAAAAATTACTCTTATGAAAAAGCACCTTATTATTTTAGCCCTATCCTTATCATTCATTTTTAATTTTACTCATTCTTCTATGGCGCAAAAATTTAGCAAAATGGATGCTAGCCCCATGGATGCAGCAGCGTATCCCAGTGATTACAAAAATTCAGTAAAAGAAATAAAGATTATATATAGCAGACCTCAACTTAAAGGCAGAGAAGTTAGCTCCCTTGCAAAAAACGGCGAAGTTTGGAGAACGGGCGCCAATGAAGCAGCAGAACTCACTTTATATACCGATATGTATTTGGGGGATACCTTAGTAAAAGCAGGTGTTTACACCTTTTATACTATTCCAGGAGAAAAAGAATGGACTGCCATTATTAATACAGACTTAAATGTTTGGGGAGCCTATTTTTACAATGAAAAAAATGACGTAGCTCGAATAACTGTTCCCGTAACCCTAGCAGAGGAGTCTTTAGAAGCCTTATCTATTGTTTTTGAAGAAAATAATGGGGGTATTGGCATGCATCTAGGATGGGGTACTGTTAGAATTACTATTCCCTTTACAAAAAAATAAAACACCCTTCTCTTTATATAAAGCCGAACCTTTGGGGTCGGCTTTTTTTATGGAATATTTAAATATTTATGGGTTTGTAACGAGACAATCCATTTTGGGTTTTGCATCACATAATCCACAATCCATGGAATCATTTTATCTCGTTTACTCCATTCGGGTTGTAAATATAATTTACATGTTGAACTTACTTTTTCGGCTTGTTCTTCAGCAAAACGAAAATCATCATTGTTATACACAATTACTTTTAATTCATTTGCTTTTTGATAGACCTCTTCAGTAGGCAATTTTACCTTTTTTGGAGAAAGGCAAATCCAATCCCAAATCCCAGTGAGTTGATATGCTCCGGAGGTTTCAATGTGTGTAGAAAGTCCTTTTTCTTTTAGTAATAAGGTTAAAGGACCCATATCCCAAGTTAAGGGTTCGCCTCCAGTAACCACAATGGTTTTGGAATATTTAGCTGCGTTTTGGGCGATATGTTCAATTTCTGTAGGCGGATGAATGCTAGGATTCCAGCTTTCCTTCACATCACACCAATGGCAACCCACATCGCAACCCCCTATGCGAATAAAATAAGCTGCAGTTCCTTTGTGATACCCCTCTCCTTGAATGGTATAAAACGCTTCCATAAGAGGAAGCATTTCACCCTTATCAACAAGTTCTTTTTCTTTATCTATTACTTTTCTACTCATTATTAAAAGATTAAGAAAGTTTACTTCATTTTATTCTAAAAAATAATAATTTCGCACAGTTTTTGTAAAGAAACTAAAAAACAAAAATATTGTTATTATGCATAGAAAAATTATTATTCTCCTTCTTTTTGTAACTTTTTATAACAACGCTCAAGTAGGTATTAATACGGTAAGCCCTGACGCATCAGCCATGTTGGACATACAATCTACAACTCATGGTATTTTGGTTCCTAGAGTTACTAGTGCTCAAAGAGATGCAATTGCTAACCCAGCCAATGGTTTAATGGTTTTTAATACCGATACAGATGAACTACAATATAATTCAAACACTCCAGCAGTTCCTATCTGGTTAGCTTTTTTAACATCTCCTACTACTAGTTCTTCATTTGGAGATTCTTTGAAGTATTCTAATACAGATACTACAACAGATATAAACACTGTATCACCAATACAACTTCCAATTTTTGGCACTATGGAATGGAATGACAATGGCTCACTTTATACTGTTAGTGGGAATGAAATTACAATTGCAGATACCGGAAGGTATGAAATTGTAGCTAATGTGTCGTTAATGAGTTCCGCATCTCGTGTGGCTCCAGAGTTAAGAATAACTATAAATGGCGTTGAAGTTGGAGCTTATGCCTCATCTGGTTATATTAGAGACTCGAATAATCACAATGAAAGTTCACTTCACCTTAGGGAAGTTTTAGAAATTACCAGTGGAGATATTATTGCTATTAATGTTGTTCGAAGTGCCAACTCTGGAAGCGCTACTATGCGTTCAGTAGGAAGTTCTAATTTTTTTATCCTTAAACTTAATTAAAAGAATATTCCTTTCCTTACTTATTCTTATTGAATTTTAAATTTATTATTGTAGAAACCATCCTTTTTTTTCAGTAGCTACAATACAATTGCTATTTTTACCTAAAATTTTTAAAGATGGCAGACAAACAAGCTTTTTTTGACCATATTACCGAAGGGTATACCACCAAAGGAGATGCTATTACCTTAGGAGCCGCTATGTTAGCGGGGGAAACACTTACCCAAGCCTTTGTAAAAGTACCTTTAAAAACTTTAAACCGTCACGGATTAATAGCAGGCGCTACAGGTACCGGGAAAACAAAGACCTTACAGGTCTTGGCAGAAAACCTTTCAGAAAAAGGAATTCCCGTACTTTTAATGGATATAAAAGGAGATTTAAGTGGAATTGCCCAGCCCAGTGCAGGGCATCCTAAAATTGACGAGCGTCATGCCCAAATAGGTTTGCCCTTTGAAGCAAAAAAATTTCCAGTAGAAATTCTTACCCTTTCACAACAAAACGGAGTGCGATTAAGAGCTACCGTTAGTGAATTTGGGCCTGTACTTATCTCAAGAATTCTGGAGCTCTCGGAAGCACAAGCAGGTGTTATGTCTATTCTTTTTAAATATTGCGACGACCATAAATTACCTTTACTTGATTTAAAAGATTTAAAGAAAATCCTTCAATATGCTTCGGACGAAGGCAAAGAGGAAATAGAAAAAGCCTACGGCCGTATCTCGCCCGCTACCTCGGGCTCTATTCTTCGGAAAATAGTAGAATTGGAGCAACAAGGAGGCGATCTTTTTTTTGGGGAAAAATCCTTCGAAACAGATGATTTGCTCCGTATAGACGAAAACGGAAGAGGGTACATAAACATTGTTCGTTTAACCGATATCCAAGATAGACCCAAACTGTTTTCCACCTTTATGTTATGCTTGCTCGCCGAAATTTACACAACTTTTCCAGAGCAAGGCGATAGCGGCAGGCCCGAATTAGTTATTTTTATTGACGAAGCACACCTCCTTTTTAATGAAGCCAGTGGTGCTTTGCTAAATCAAATAGAAAGTATTGTAAAATTGATTCGCTCCAAAGGGGTTGGTCTGTATTTTGTCACCCAAAACCCTACCGATGTACCAGATGCCGTATTAAGTCAATTAGGATTAAAAATCCAGCATGCGTTACGAGCCTTTACCGCCAAAGACAGAAAAGCCATTAAACTAACTGCAGAAAACTATCCTTTGTCTAATTATTACAAAACCGACGAGGTGTTAACCTCTTTAGGTATTGGAGAAGCATTGGTATCTGCCTTAAACGAAAAAGGAATCCCTACCCCACTAGCTGCTACCATGATGCGGGCACCCATGAGCCGTATGGATGTATTGGAGGAGGAGGAACTAAAAGATTTATTGGATGCTTCAAAATTAATACATAAATACAACGAAGAAATCGATCGAGAAAGTGCCTATGAACTTCTAAATGAAAAAATTGAAACTGCTAACCAAAAAGAGGCTAAAGAAAAAGCAGATAAAGAAAAACAAGCTGCCAAAAAAACCTCTTCCCAAACAACTACAAGCAGAAGTACACGAAGAACCACAAGTACCTTCGAAAAAGTTATTACAAGCCCAACCGTTATTAGAAGTGTATTGGGTATATTAAGCAAAATGTTAAAATAAAAGCGAAAGACGATTAAACAAAAAACGAAATACTATTTACCTAAAAAATTATGAAAAAAACCTTATTACTTGTTGCCTTTGCAGGAATTATATTTACCCAATGTGGGAAAGGAGAAGATCCATTTGCCCTAAAAAATGGTGCTGTAGGACCATTAACGAAAGGAGTGCAAATGCGTGAGCTGGATTCTATTTTTGCTACCGATTCGATCGTAAAATTAAACCCAATTGAAAACGCTTTAGGGACACAAGGGGAAGTAGAAATTTATGAAAAAGGGGGCGAAAAACTACTTTTAATTTCTCCAGAGGATGAAAAAGATCCTAACTCCCTTATAAGTAATATTCAGGTTTTTGATGCCCGTTATAAAACCGAAAAAGGCCTTTCGGTAACCAGCACCTTTGCCGATGTAAAAGCCAACTATGAGATTACTACGATTGAAAATGCTATTAACGCAGTAGTAATATTTTTAAAGGATACGGATATGTATCTAACCATCGATAAAAAGCAACTTCCTGAAAATATACGCTACGACTATAGTGCCAAAATTGAAGCTTCCCAAATTCCGGATGAAGCCACATTTAAGTATTTTATGATAGGTTGGGATACAGAAAATGAATAATGAAAGCTAAATTATCTCCTTTCCACCTGGCCATTCCTGTAAATCACCTAGAGAAAAATCGTGTTTTTTATCGAGAAATTCTAGGGTGTGAAGAAGGCCGAAGTAGTGACCATTGGGTTGACTTCAATTTTTTTGGACACCAGTTAGTAATTCATTTAAAAGAAGAAAAGATCGAAACGGTTTCTAATCCTGTAGATGGAAAAGACGTACCTATTCCCCATTTTGGAGTGGTGCTTACCATGGAAACTTTTGAAAAATTTGCTAAAGATTTAAAAACTAAAGGAATTCCCTTTATCATTGAGCCTTATATCCGCTTTAAGGGGCAAGTTGGCGAGCAAGCCACGATGTTTTTTAAAGACCCTTCGGGTAATGCATTAGAGTTTAAAGCCTTCAGGAATTGGGATCAGCTTTTTGCGAAATAACTTTTTTTCGAGTAAAATGAAAAGGTAAATAAATTAAAAAGAAGTAGGGAAAAAGAATTAGTTCGGCTACCAAAATATAATAAGGCCACTCTCCAAAATAATCCAACAATGAGCCATGCGGAGGTTTTTCAGAAATAAAGAAATAATTAGATCCTAAAAGTTTATTCACTAGTAACATGGTAATAAAATACACTTGTAATGCCAAAAAGGATTTAAAAATGCTTTTTACGGTAGGTCGCATCTTATAAATAAAGGTGGCATATAAAATAAAAATCACCAGTCCGCAATGCACTATAAAGTATTTTACATAATCATAATGTGGAAATCCATGCGCCAAATCGGGGGTAATAATAGCTTGAGAAGTTCCTGCCAAAATCCAAAAGAGTAACACTTCGTACATCCATTTTTTTCGTGTAATGGCAAAAATGGGTAAAAGGATGGAAATGATATTACATAAGTGCAATGGGAGGTGTTCTTTTGCATTAAATCCTTCTATATATATTCTAGTAACAGTCCAAATAACTAGGCTTACACATAAAAAAAAGGCGATGCCTATGCCTAGTTTGTGTTGTTGCTTTTCAGAAAGTTTTTTAGCCCAAGCGATTAATACCCAACCCAAAAAAGCAAAGCATAGTATTCCCGCAAGATGCTGAAAGCCAAACATGGCAAACGTATTATTTTCTTTGAAAAAGATAGACTCAGTCAAGGCTTTTTTTTAAATAGAAACGAAAGATATCAAAAAGTTTTAATTTGAATGGGTTTAAAATAAATCCATAAGATTCATTGAAAACTTGTAATTTTAAAAAAAGAATTTCTTTTATGAAAACCATTCCGCAACACATAATTCGTCAAGTATTCATATTACTTATCATCATCGTTATTGGAGGTCTCATTTTTTGGGAACTGTTACCTTATTTGTCGGGGGTCCTAGGGGCCATCACTATTTATGTATTGATGCGGGGTTGGATGGTACAATTAATTCGAAGGGGATGGAATGTAAACCTTGCTGCCGCATTGCTTTGTGTGCTTTCGTTTATAGGCATTTTACTTCCAGTTTCGGGGGTTATTTTATTACTTGGAAACAAAATTGGGCATGCGGTAAATAATTCTGAAAAAGTAGCTAATGCCTTTAAAGAACAAATTTCCCTTTGGGAAAATAAATTGGGATTTGATTTTGCCTCCCAAATAGATGTAGGGGCTATTTCGAGTTGGCTCTCCCAAAACCTAAAAAGTTTTGCGGGTAGCACTTTTGACATTTTTATTGCCATTGGGTTAATGTATTTTATTCTTTTTTATTTATTTACCGATCGCTCTCTAGCAAAAGACTCCATCGGTAATTATATCCCGGTAAACAAAAGCAACTTAAAAGTAATTGGAAACCAAGTAAAAGCCATGGTGCGTTCTAATGCATTGGGAATTCCTTTAGTTGCTATTGCACAAGGAATTGTAGCCTTAATTGGGTTTTTAATTTTTGGAGTACAAGATCCTTTCTTTTGGTTTGTAATTGTAACTATAGGATCTATGATTCCTTTTGTGGGTACCTTATTGGGAATTATTCCTGTTTTTATTTTAGAACTTTCCACAGGAAATTCTTTTACTGCATGGGGCATTTTAATCTACGGATTGGCAGTAGTAGGTTCTACCGATAATATTATTCGGCTCTATGTTCTTAAAAAATTGGACAATGTACATCCTTTAATAACGCTAGTAGGAGTCATTGTGGGCGTACCACTGTTTGGGTTTATTGGCCTTATTTTTGGACCTCTTTTAATAAGTTTGTTCTTAGTATTACTAACTATTTATAGAAAGGAATATCTTGATGAAACCCTTTAAAAGATAAACTGTAGCGGGTAGTATTAGCATTGCTTATCTTTTTCTTTGCTCCCTTGCCAGCAATGTATTTTTTAATAGCATAGCAATAGTCATAGGTCCTACACCGCCTGGTACAGGTGTAATAAAAGAGGCTTTTTTACTAACGTTTTCAAAATCTACATCGCCAACAATTTTATAGCCTTTTGGCGCCGTTTCATCTTCTACACGGGTAATCCCTACGTCTATAATAACAGCATCGTCTCTTACCATTTCGGCTTTTAAGAAATTAGGAACGCCCAAGGCAGAAATAACAATATCGGCTTGGGTAGTAATTTGAGCTATGTTTTTGGTATTGCTATGGGTAAGGGTTACGGTACTGTTTCCTGGCCAGCCTTTGCGGCTCATTAAAATACTCATGGGACGACCTACAATATGACTACGACCAATTACGACCGTATGTTTTCCTTTGGTATCTACTTTGTAGCGTTCTAATAATTCTAATATTCCAAAGGGTGTAGCTGGAATAAACGTACTCATATCCAAAGCCATTTTACCAAAATTTTCAGGATGAAAACCATCTACATCCTTACTTGGGTCCACGGCCATTAATACTTTTTGCTCGTTAATTTGTGGGGGTAATGGTAACTGAATGATAAATCCATCGATGGTATCATTTTCGTTGAGTTCTTTTATTTTGTCAAGTAATTCAATTTCGCTAGTAGTATTGGGCATTCTTATTAAAGTGCTTTCAAATCCTACTCGTTCACAAGCCTTTACTTTACTTCCAACGTAGGTTAAGCTTGCGCCGTCATCACCTACTAATACTGCCACCAAATGGGGTACTTTCTCCCCTTTTGTTTTCATTTTTTGAACTTCGGCAGCGATTTCATTTTTAATGTCGTCGCTTATTTTTTTTCCGTCGAGAATTGTCATTCCTATTCTTTTTAAGACCTCTCGACTGTGCTCGAGGTGACATTAATATTACATTTACCGCATTCCTTTCATGGCTTGCATCATCTTTTTACCACCACCGCCTTGCATCATTTTCATCATTTTGCTCATTTGGTCAAACTGCTTCAATAATTGATTTATTTGTTGCACTTCGGTACCGCTTCCTTTGGCAATTCGCTTTTTTCGGCTTCCATTAATAATTGCGGGGGTAGTTCTTTCGGCAGGAGTCATAGAATGGATGATGGCCTCAATTCCTTTAAAAGCATCATCATCAATATCCACATTTTTCAGGGCTTTCCCGGCACCAGGAATCATTCCAATTAAATCCTTCATACTTCCCATTTTTTTTACTTGCTGAATTTGCTTCAAAAAATCATCGAACCCAAACTGATTTTTGGCAATTTTTTTCTGAAGCTTTCGCGCCTCCTCTTCATCAAACTGTTCTTGGGCTCTTTCCACCAGTGAAATAACATCTCCCATCCCCAAGATACGGTCTGCCATACGGGAAGGGTGAAACACATCTATAGCGTCCATTTTTTCGCCAGTACCAATAAATTTGATAGGCTTATTTACCACACTTTTAATAGAAATGGCCGCTCCTCCACGAGTATCTCCATCAAGTTTGGTAAGGACAACCCCTTCAAAATTTAATCTGTCGTTAAACGCTTTTGCAGTATTTACAGCGTCTTGTCCCGTCATAGCATCTACCACGAAGAGTGTTTCTTGAGGACTTATCGCTTTATGCACATTGGCAATTTCGGTCATCATTTCTTCATCAACGGCAAGACGACCTGCAGTATCCACAATCACAACATTGTGTCCATTCTTCTTGGCGTGAGCTATGGCATTTTGAGCAATTTGAACAGGATTTTTATTTCCTTCTTCACTGTATACCTCAACACCTACTTGATCTCCTACTACATGTAACTGATTAATAGCCGCAGGGCGGTATACATCACATGCCACTAATAATGGTTTTTTGGTTTTTTTGGTTTTAAGGTAAAGCGCTAGTTTTCCAGAAAAGGTAGTTTTACCACTTCCTTGCAAACCCGACATTAAAATGATACTAGGAGAACCATTTAGATTGATTCCTGTCGCATCACCCCCCATTAACTCGGTAAGTTCGTCTTTTACGATTTTTACCATGAGCTGCCCTGGTTGTAAGGTCGTTAATACGTTTTGCCCTAATGCTTTTTCCTTGACGGAGTTGGTAAAATCCTTGGCTATTTTAAAATTAACATCGGCATCCAATAGGGCGCGCCTCACTTCTTTTAACGTTTCTGCAACATTTACTTCGGTGATGCTTCCATGTCCTTTAAGGACGTGAAGGGCTTTATCTAGTTTTTCGCTTAAATTATCGAACATAATACAACTTGCAATTTAGGAAGGGCAAAGATACAAATTGCATAGGTAGTGGCAAAGTGTAACAATCCAATTGTTTTTCTTACAAATAAGTATGGCTGGAGAAGGTAGCATACAAGGAATGATTGTTTCCCTTCGCAATAACAAAAGGTTATTACGAAAAAAAAGCAGGTTCAAAAAGAACCGTTCTTTTCTTCAAAAAGATGAAATGGAATTCCATAATACTGCGGAAGGAATTAAAGTTGAAAAAATTTCAAAAGACGATTTATTAAGAATTAAAGAGAAAATTTTAAAAGAGAGAAAACGCTATCATATTCGTCTTTTTATCTTCCTTTTTATTTCACTTCCATTAATTATATTTCTATTGTATCAAGCTTTTCATGATTTCAATTTTGGGTTTCGTATTTATAATTCAGCTAATTCTTCAAACATTGAAATAGTCTTTCAAAAAAAGAAAGAGAAGTATCTATTTTATTTAAATGACGGAGATCTTTGGCTTAAAAAGCATCGTTATTATAATGCCATTTACCAGTATAAAAAAGCAAATGAGCTATTTCCATCAGAATTTGATGCACAGTATAGAATTGTTTTAGCCTTAAGTTATCAATGCCAATATACATTTGAAGGTTGTGAGGAAGGAGCAATACTTGTTGAGAAACTAAAAAGAGAATTTCCACATAGCAGTGAACTAGATTGTGTCGCTAAAATTTTTATCCCATAGGGCTTAAAAAACAAAAAGCCCAAGTTTTCACTTGGGCTTTCTGAGGGGGCAAAAAAGGGGCGTTAATTTTTCTCAAAAGTAAGGTAGTCTGTGCCACCATTACCTCCGCTTATATCGATTAATTCAATTTTAGTATTAGATACAGAGATAAAATCCCAATCATCATTTAGGTCTTCAAAATTGCTATCTGGAGATACGCTAAAGAAGAGGTTAAAATCGTCATCATCAATAGAATTTCCATCATCATCGCTGGAGGAATTATTATTACTGTCTGAGATAGACCAGGTTCCAGATATAGTTTCATTTCCTTTGGTAGCGGTCACAGTTCCGTTCTCATTAAAGGTAAAAATATATCCTGTAAAGTCTGATGTTTCATCTTGACCAGAATCTATAAAGCTTGTGATTCTCCAGTCCCCGCTCTCTACTACTTGTGCTGTTTGATCTGCGCTTGTAGTGTTGGGAGTGAAAGGAGCGGGATCATTTCCTTCTGAACACGCTGCAAAAGCTAGGAACATAGAGAATACAAGAGCTACTATTAAAAATTTCTTTTTCATGTTTTTTATTTATTTAGGATTTATAATTTTTGAAATACAAGGGTATCGGTTCCGCCGCCACCGCCGCTTACATCTTCAAGATTAATAGTGGTATCGGTAAAGGAGATGACATCCCAGTCATCGTTAAATTCATCAAAAGGAATTTGAGTTCCAAAATCGAGTAGTAAATCTAAAGTGGTAGAACCGGTTACACTCCAAGTACCATTAAAGGTATTTGCGCCGTTGGATGCTACTACTGCTCCCCCACTATTAAATGTAAGGGTATACCCATTAAAATCATAGGTTTCATCATCTCCATCATCAATATAGCTACTTACAAACCAAGGGCCATTCAGTAAAGTATCGATAAGATCTTGGCCTCCGCCTCCACCACCACAACCAGTGTAAGGGTCTCTTCCAAAGGTAAGATAGTCTGTGCCTCCATTACCGCCGCTTACATCCACAAGTTCTATTATGGTACTATTGTAATTGGTTACATCCCAATCGTCATTTAAATCGTCAAAGGGATCGTCTTCATTATCAATTTCAAAATTTAATACTAGGTCTAAATCACCACTACTACTACTTGTAACCATCCAGTATCCGTTTTTGGTATTAGATGTACTTGTGGCAGTTACAGTTCCGTTAAGGTTATATACAAATTCATACGCTACATAATCGCAGGTTTCGTCGTTGCCATCATCATCCAGTAAATTGACAAACCAAGAGCCTGTTACTAGATTTTCAATAAAGGTATTGGTATTTCCACCGCCACCTGTATAAGGTGTTCTTTCGTAGGTAAGGAAATCGGTACTTCCGTCGCCACCGCTTATGTGTTTTAGTCGAATAATATCGTTAGTAGCCTCAAGGATTTCCCAATCTTCATCTATTTCATCAAGTGGACTAGTGGTTCCAAAGAATAAATCTACTTTAGCGACACCGCTGTCTTCATAATAATCCCAAGTACCTGGGTTGCTTCCACTCGTATTAGTTGCTGCGGCAGAACCGTCAACGTCAAAACTAAATTCGTAAGAGGCAAAGTCACTTGTTTCGTCATAATCGTCAAAGAAATAGGTAACATACCAAACGCCAGTAGTTAGGAAATTTTCAAAATCGGTTGGGTTGGTATTATTGCCTCCATTGTTACTACAATCTGCTTGAGAGATAGCATTTGTTAACTCCACATTTGAGTTTACAACTACGGTTTGTCCATTCACAATAAGAGACATTGGGTAATCGATAGCAATATAAATTCCTTCTTCTAAGTAGAATAGGTATTCAAACCACTCGTTTGCACTGTTAAGTGTAATAGTGCCCGTTTGTTCATTATTATTGTTATACACAAAACAGGTAATAGGGTAGACAAAATCTACACAAGCATAGGTATCTATAACACTATTAGTGCAGTTGGACACAAGGGAAGCAAATTCGTTGGCATTGGCTACATTAACCGTAGTAAAGTCTTCCAAGATTACTTGAATTGGGAATACAATCTCTAAGGTATCTGTATCACTGGGGAATTGGTTAAAAATGGTTTCGATTAATTGTATATCATTAATGGATTCTAGTACTAATTTTTGTCCGTTAGCGAATACTTGAATAGGAAATACTACCGACATACAATCGCTCCCATCTATAATATTGTCTAAGGTACCATTGCTTTGTGAGGCACTACGTAATAAAGTGGTAAGATTTGAACTGGCGGTAAAAGTTTCTTCGTTGTTGGTTTCGTCGATAAATTCTTTATCTTCCTTTTGGCAAGATCCTAATAGTAGCATCATTCCTAAAAAAAATAAAAATTGTAGGTTCATTAATTTTTTCATAGCATTTTTGTTTTGTTTACGAGTAAAACAGATAAAGTAAAAATTACCCTACCTATCCTTAACTTTTTTATAAATTTGATACTTATTTAAGTAACCCTATTATGACAGATACTGTTTGTTCCGAAAAAATATACAATCAAATTTACCATAATTGGGGAAAATCTATATTTCATTTTATTTTTTTTAAGTGTGGTGACGAGGATCAAGCAAACGATTTGGTTCAGGAAGCCTTTATAAAATTGTGGCAAAATTGTGAGAAGGTCCCAAAAGAAAAAGCAAAATCTTTTTTATACACGGTTGCCAATAACATGTTTTTAAACGAAGTGGCCCATAAAAAAGTCGTGTTAAAGCATGCGCAACTTCAACCTCACAAAATAAACGAACAATCTCCAGAGTATCTATTAGAGGAAAAACAATATCATGAAAAATTACAAAAAGCTATTGCCAATTTAACAGAAGCGCAACGCACCGCATTTTTGTTAAACCGAATAGAAGGAAAAAAATATGCAGAAATTGCAGAAATTTTAGGCATTTCGGTTAAAGCAGTAGAAAAACGAATGAGTCAAGCATTAGCATCCCTTAGAAACGAAATTGAGAAAATATAATAACAAGGTAGGGTAAAACCAAAAACAACTGTTTCAGTATTGATATTTAGCATAAAAGGTTATGGATAAAAACTACATACTACATAAATACCTTAATGGCGAAGCCACTATAGAAGAAATAGAATTATTAAAGAAGGATTCAGAGTATTCCTCTTTTTTAAAAATTTCAGAAGCAACAAAAGCTTTTGAAATACCTACATTTAATTCGGAAGAAACTTTTTCTGCCCTTACCTCTAAACTAGATAAAAAAGAAGGTAAGGTACGATCCTTATTTTCTTCAAAATATATTTTAAGAATCGCTGCGGTAGTAGCATTAATTGTAACCAGTTATTTATTCTTAGAAAATAGAACTACCGCTATTACAACAGAAATTGCCCAGAAAGAAAATTTCTTTTTACCAGACGCGTCTGAAGTTACCTTAAATGCCATGTCCAACATAGCTTATCACAAAAAAGGCTGGGCTAGTGAGCGAAAATTAACTTTGGAAGGAGAAGCGTATTTTAAAGTTAAAAAAGGATCCACTTTTAGTGTTGAAACTCCTCAGGGAACCGTAACCGTTTTAGGAACCCAGTTTAATGTCTTTTCAAGAGAAAACAAGTTTCATATTACGTGTTATGAAGGTCTTGTAAGTGTGGCATTTAGTGATACTTTGGTAAAAGTTCCTGCAGGAAATTACATCACTATTGAAAACAACACATTAATAAGCAACGAAACCTTAGCTGTTACTTCGCCTTCTTGGGTTGCAAATGAAAGTTCTTTTGAAAATGCTTTAGTAAACGATGTGTTATCAGAATTAAAAAGACAATATCCTATTCATATAAAAACAGCATTGCATTTAAACAAACGATTTACCGGTAGCTTTACCCATACCGATTTAACAGTGGCATTACGCTCCATTTGCGATCCCTTACAGCTAGATTTTACGATTGCAAATAATGAAGTGATTATTTATGCAAAGAACAGTAACTAAACAACAATCCACTTTACTTTGCCTTTTTTTGTTTTTATTCCAAGCCGTTATGGTAGCACAAGAAATGCTTCCATTAACCCAAATTATTAAGGAATTAGAACAAAAACACGAGGTGCGATTTTCATTTGTTGAAACAGAAATTACAGGAATAGAAGTAGTTTCTCCAAATCCAAATACTTCTTTAACTGAAAGCATTGAACATTTAAATTCGAAAAGCCCTTTTCAGTTTGTAAAAATTAACGATCGTTACTATTCTATATCAAAAAAGGAAGTGGTTGCCTCTAATTACTGTGGAAAAATAATCGATGGAAGTTCGGGACTGCCCCTAGAAAATGCTACTGTTTTAATAGGGGAAAATAAATATGCAACGGTTACTAACGCGCAAGGAATTTTCTATGTTCCAAATAGCTATATTTCAGAAGATATTTCCATTACCTTCATAGGTTTTGAAACACTTAATGTAACTAGTAATTTTATTTCTGCTAATTGTCCAGAAATTATTCTATTTCCAACAATTTCTAGGTTAAATGAAGTACTTATTAGTAATGTTCTGGTACGAGGAATTAATAGAAATGTAAACGGTTCTACCAGCTTAGGCACACAAAACTTTGGGTTGTTACCTGGACAAACCGAAAATGATGTACTACAAATGGTTCAGGCATTACCCGGAGTAGAAAGTAGTAATGAAACTATTTCTACTATCAACATTAGAGGCGGTGCTAATGATGAAAATTTAATCCTCTGGGAAGGCATTAGAATGTACCAAACAGGACACTTTTTTGGACTCATATCGGCATTTAATCCAAACCTTACTAAAGAAGTTTCAGTTTATAAAAACGGAACACCCGCCATGTTTGGAGAAAGTGTTTCTGGAGTTATCGATATGACTTCCAGCAATACTATCTCCAAAAAATTTAAAGGAGGTATTGGAATCAATTTATTAAATGCGAACGCTTTTTTAGAAATGCCCCTATCTGAAAATGTAGGCATTCAAATTTCTGGAAGATCCTCTATTAATGAACTTTTTGAAACGCCAGTGTATACCAGTTTTTCCAATAGGGTATTTCAAGAAACCGAGATTACTAATTTTAGTAATCCAGAGGTGGTTTCTAATCTACAAACAAATGAGTTTTTTCATTTTTTTGATGTGGGTGGAAAAGTACTTTGGGATGTAACTAAGAAAGATAAAATACGTTTTAATTTTATTGTTCTTGAAAATCATTTTGAATATACCGAAAGACTCTTTACCGACGAAGAAACTAGTTCCTTAAAACAAAAAAGTGAAGTGGGAGGATTCTCTTGGGAACGAAAATGGAATTCGAAATTTATGACGGAAGCAACTACTAGCCTTTCCCATTATCTTTTACTTGCAAACAAACAGGACATTTTAACAACACAAGAAATATATCAAGAAAATGAAGTTTTAGAACTAAGTGCCAAATTAAATACACGTTCCAAACTCTCAAACACCTTACAATTGCAGTCTGGGTATCATTTTTCAGAAGTAGGAATTGCCAATACACAAGATGTTAACCTCCCTCGTTTTCGAGATTATGAAAAAAACGTACTTAGATCTCATAGTGTTTACGGCGAACTTTTATATGCCTCTTTAAATAAAAAAACAAGAATTAATGGTGGTTTGCGAAGTAATTATTTTGAAAAATTAAATGAATTTATCATAGAACCCCGATTCAACTTATACCAAGAACTTGCTAAAGGATTTGCCATTGAACTTGCAGGAGAATTTAAAAGCCAAACCACTACACAACGCATCGACCTACAAAGCGATTTTTTGGGTGTAGAAAAACGAAGATGGGTTTTGGCAGATAATGAAGATGTTCCTGTTAAAAAAAGCAAACAAGGATCTTTAGGGCTTTTATACAATACAAATGGTTGGTTTATTAATACCGAAGGATATTACAAAGAAGTAAAAGGAATCACCAGCAAAAGTCAAGGATTTCAAAACCAGTATCAATTCTCCACCGAAATAGGAAATTACTCAGTAAAAGGAATGGAAGTAATTATCAATAAAAAAGTAAATGAATTTAGTGGCTGGATAAGTTATGCCTATAGCAAAAACACCTATGATTTCGAAAATTTTTCACCCCAAAACTTTCCAAATAATATAGATATAACTCATACAATTACCCTAGCTAGCTCCTATCAAATTAAAAAATTAAAAATTGCAACAGGTATTAATTGGCGTACTGGAAAACCCTTTACTTCCCCTTCAACCGAGCCTTTATTATTTGAAGATAGTGCTATTGTAATTCCTTACAATACCCCAAATCAAGAAAGACTTCCAGAGTATCTTCGCATAGACTTTTCTGCAGAATATCTTTGGGAACTTTCCCAAAAACTAGAAGTAAAGTTAAATCTTGCCTTGTTAAACATTACCCATCAAGATAATATTTTAAATAGACGTTTTTCCTTAAAAGATGCGTCGAGTATAGATTCAGAAATAAATCAAATAGAAGAGCACTCCTTAGGGTTTACCCCCAACTTCTCAATCCAATTTTTATTTTAATTCTTCCCTAAGGGAATTCATATATTTTTTTCTTCTACAGGTTTTCTGTGATACATATCCTACTTATAGAGAGTAGTTTAGTGTATCATTTAAAATCTAACTCTCATGAAAAAGGCAATCTATTTATTAGCATTTGTGGCTTTTGCAATTAGCCCACAATTAGAAGCACAAAACTGTAACCAAGGAAGTAATCTTGCGCAAAGCATGTGGGAGGCTTGGGGTCCTTGGCAACCAAACATTAGCCTCGTTCCATTTAAAAATGAGGTGCGGCAAATTAAAAATGGCTGGAATGCAATAGCATCAAACTCTAGTGCAACCATTGGACCAAGATTTTTAGAACTGGATGGAGGCAATGAAGAAGGAACCATTTTAGGACAAACTATGAGCACCTTTGTTTCTCCACCCTCTTTTGACGATACTATTGAAATTACCATAAATAAGTATGATGGCAAAGCCAAAACAGGGGTGGTTATTTGTGTACAAGGAAAGGATGGTGTTACAACACAAAAAGCAACTTATGAATTCCCAAATGAGAACAATGGTAAAGTGAAAAAATTTACACTTAATAATGTGAGAGGAAAAAGTATCATAGTAGCCATGAAAAATCTTTCGGTAGGGAATAAATTTAAGTACCGTATTAATGGAAAGAAAAAATAAATTGAGGATTGTATTCTTTGCTATAGTCTTACTATTTTTTTCAAGTTCCGCTTGGGCGCAATATGATGCAACCATTTTATCGTTAGATTTCCCAAAGGAAATGAATCCTGGCAGTTCTTATCAATTAGATTTAACATTTAAAAATACGGGAGATAAAGAACTAAATAGAAGCAATTGTGCCTTAAAGGTGAGTTACCTCAGCGGTCCTAGTAGTGATGCAGGAAAGAGTATCACTATGGAAAAGGAACTCACCGCTGCGGTGTTAAAAGAAGGGCAATACACTTTTCGTTGGACGGTTTGGGGGCCACTGGTACCAGGCAGTTACAAAATGAATGTGGCCTTAGTGAAGGGCACCACTACACTAGCCAAACAAGAAGTTACGGTAAAAGTGGAAGAGTCATATACTGCCACTATTAACTTTAAATTTCCCAATCCAATCATTCCCGAAGGAGAATACGGACCCTTAGAGGCAACTATTCGTAATGCTGGAAAAGCCACTTGGCCTTCAGGGAAATATGAATTGGTTGCTAAAGTAACTTCAAGCCCCTCTGATGCTAGTAAGGATGACAAAGAAGCGTTTGAATTTGAAGAAGAAATAGATTTATCTAATCTTACCGCTGGTAATGAAAAATACCACAAATTTGGCGATAAGTTTGAAGCTCCTTCAGGAGGCGGAACCTATAATGTAGACGTAACCCTCAATTGGAATGGAAAGCCCTTTAATGCCCAAAATAATGTAATTCGAGTAAGTCCTTCAGTAAAAAATGAAGAGCAAAAAGCGGAAATAAAAGAAAACGTAACCACCAAAATGTATCCGGAAAAAAAATATTCCGTGAGTTTTGATATTCAAAATGGCGGAATCTTAAAATGGGATCAAGGGAGTTACTCGCTAAAAGCTACCGTAGTAAAAAAACCTTCCGGATTGGATAGTAAAATTTTTGAAGGAACGGAAAATTTTAATGGCAATGAAATGAAAGCTGGAGGCCATGCCATAGTTGCTTTTCCAGAGATAACTCCTTCCACCACACCCGGCATTGTGGAAGTGAAATATGAAATTTTAATGAATGGAAAAGAAACCGAAATAGACGGGGCAGAAAAAATCATTCGTTACGAAATTGTAGAAGTATTACCCGAATTGAATATTGGCCGAATTACCCTTGAAGATGCCATGGTTTCCGGAAAAACATACACCGTAAAACTGGATATTAAAAACTATGACGAAGTAGCGGCTTCCAAAAATGATTGGGAAGTTAAATGCAAAACCAGAACTTTAAAGCCCTCCAATTATAAACCCCCACGAGGTGTATTTGATATAAGTATGGAGGGTATTGATATGAAAGCTGGGGAATCTAAATACATCTCTGGAAGTATTAAAGCACCCAAGGTAGACCAAGAAACTTCTATCAGACTTGAATTTGAAGTATATTATAAGGGAGATAGAATGGGTGGCCCTAAAACATTTGATATTAAAATTAAATCCTAAAAAAATGAAAAAACTATTTTTATTACTATTGGTATTACCCATTATGGCACATTCGCAAGAACGAACGGTTACCGAAATTGAAGTCATTCCAAACGAACTCGTTGAAGTTACAGGAAATCTTTCAGAAGGTTCTCCCATGGAAGATTTATCATGGGCATGGCAAAGCAACGTAGCCTGTTTTCCAGCAACACAATACCATAAATTTACAGGCAATCATGTCTTGTATACGGGCATCATTCCTACACATACTGAATTAGTGATTAAGGTAATTCCAAAAGACGAAAACACTAATTTAAGTGTCTATGCCTATGAAGTAGGAGTTAACAATACCGATTTACCTCCTAAATTGTATTCATGTGTTCGCTGTGAAGTAGACCACAAATGGGACAGAAACTGGAAAGGAAAAACACAAGATCATACTCGAAATGTTAAAGATATTTTAGCACTTGGAAGATCGTATCGATTTGTTATTGGTGTGGTTGGTGCCGAAGAATTGGCAGAAGGTGAATATACTTTACAAATAACCACAAAATAATAGTCAATTTATTAAGTATATTTACAAGGAATCAATACCATTTAATGCAATTAAAATTAACCAAATTCAATTTATTCATTCTTGCGGTGTGTATTTGCATACCGCAATTTGTGTTTTCTCAAGAAGCAATAACAGAACGCATTGATAGTGTTTTAAAAACTTTGGAAGGAAAACCGTATCAAGAAAAAAAGGATGCTTATTCTTTTATAAATACTATTATTTTTAAAGATCAAGCCCATTCGCAATCCCTTTTTGAATATGCCCTCTCCAAAGACAGTAGTGATGTGGGACGAATGGTTTTATATACCAAATACAGCCAACGTCTTTCACAATTAGGAAATACCGATGATGCATTGAAAATTAAATTATTGGGTCTGGAACTGGCAGAAAAGTTGAAAGATGAAATAGCCATCATGGAATACCAAGTCATGGTAGCCAACACTTATTTATTTCAAAATAAAGTTGATAAAGCTTTATACCACCTTAACATCGCAGAACTTATTGCCGAAAAACCAGAAAACAGAGATTATATTTGGAATGTCTATTACCACAAGGCTCTTTTACAAGGATTGTTAAACGATGAAGAGGGTGCCAAAAATTATTATCGAAAAATGTTTGAAGCCGTTAAGGATTATGAAAATAGTACCCACAAACGTTTTGCTCTTTATATTTTAGTTGAGTATTTCTCACAAATTGATGAACCCGCAGAATTAGCTAAATACACCGAAATACTTTCAAAGCTATATGAAGATGCACACCCCAACACCCCCGCAGGCCACATGCCTATTAAAAATATTTTTGAGAAAAGAGCCGATCCTTCTAATTTGCCAAGGCTCAAAGAAGCCATTCGTATTAGTGATAGCTTAAACAGTATCAACTCTCAATCTTATACCACTATTGCACTGGCAGAAACATATTCAAAAATGAAGAGACCAGAATTGGCAATACCCTATTTGGAAAGTGCACTAAATAAGCTAGAAACGGTAAATAAACCTCAAGTAAAACTAGAAGTACTCGCTAAAATGGCTGCCATTCAAATGGAAGCCAAAAATTACCTCAATGCTTATCACTTCAAAATGAAGGAAACGCAACTTAAAGATAGCATCAATACCCAAAGCATGCAAAGGAATATTGCCGAATTGGAAGTAAAATTTGATACTGAAAAAAAAGAACGTAAAATTCTTGAACAAAACCTAACCATTGAAAAAGAGTCAAGGCAAAAAAACCAAATTCTTTATGGACTCATGGGTCTTGGCGTGCTCCTCTTATTTTCCTTTATTTTCTTTCAAAAAAGATTAAAGGACCAAAAAACCATTGCTGCTCAAAAACTGGCCATTCAAAATCAAGAAATAACAGAACTTCAGCAAAAAAATAAATTGTTGGCACTCAACAGCATGATTGAGGGGCAAGAAGCAGAACGACTTCGCATTGCCAAGGATTTACATGATAGCTTGGGCGGTTTATTAAGCACGGTAAAAGCCCATTTTACTACGATTCAGAAAGAGATTGAGCAATTGGAAAAATTAAACATTACCGAAAAAACCAACAATCTCATAGACGAAGCTTGTATTGAAGTACGACGTATTTCGCATAATATGATGCCTCATGCGCTAAGTATTTCCGGTCTGCGAGGAGCCATTGAAGATATTGCGGAAAGTCTACGTGAAGAAGGCTATGCTACTACCTTAGAAATTACAAATCTTCCGGGAACTATTGAGAGTACTAAGGAAGTAATGATTTACAGGTTGATTCAAGAAATTATTTCGAACATACGGAAACACTCCCATTCAAAAACGCTATTAATTCAGTTATTGGGCTATCAAAATGAACTAACGCTTATTATGGAAGATGATGGTCAAGGTTTTGATTATGAAAAAGCGATTGAAAAAGGAGGATTAGGTCTTAAAAGTATCAATAGTAGAGTGCAATATTTAGACGGAACCATTTCATGGGATAGCCAACCCGGTAAAGGAACATCAATTACTATTAATATTCCTGTAGTATGATAAAAGTAGCCATTATAGATGATCATAAAATGGTGATTGATGGCATGTCTATGTTACTTCAAAACCAACCCAATATTGAAGTTATTGGTACTGCTTCTAGCGGGGAGGAAGGTATTAAACTGATTCAAAAAATACAACCCGACGTGGTTTTATTAGATATCAATATGCCCGGCATAAACGGTATTGAAACCTGCAAGGAATTGCTTAAAATGCAACCCAATCTCAAGGTAATTGCCATTTCCATGCACAAAGAAAGTAGTTTAATAAAATTGATGCTTTCTCAAGGTGCCAAAGGGTATGTATTAAAAAATGCCGGTCAGGATGAAGTGATAGATGCCATTCAAGAAGTGTATCAGGGAAAAATGTATTTGGATGAAACGGTGAACGAAATTATTGTAAATAGCGTTACCAAATCCTCCCAACAAACAACACAAAGTCCATTTCCTAGCCTTTCAAGACGTGAAAAAGAAATTCTAGAATTAATTCTGGAAGAATTTACCACTCAGGAAATCGCCGAAAAACTCTTTATTAGCTTCGGAACGGTAGAAACCCACCGCCGAAATATGCTCATTAAAACCGGAGCTCGAAATACGGCCGGATTGGTACGTATTGCTTTGGAATATGAACTTCACAAATAATTACATACGTTCTGGTACTGCAATTCCTAAAAGAGAAAAAGCCGTTTTTATAACTTCCCCCACCGCTTTGGAAAGCGAAATTCTGAAGTTTTTTTCTTCCTCGGTATTGGCACCAAAAATGGAAATATTCTGAAAGAAAGAATTATATAATTTTACCAAATCGTAGGTATAATTCGCAATGATTGCCGGGCTGTAATTTGCCGCAGATTCCTGTACTTTTTCAGGAAATAACTGAAGCTGTTTCAGCAACTCTTTTTCTTTACTGTCTAAGGTTAAACTTGATAAGTTCAAATTTTCAATTCCAGAATTCAACTCATTTGCCTTTCGCAAAATAGACTGAATTCTTGCATAGGTATACTGAATAAAGGGTCCGGTATTTCCTTGAAAATCGACACTCTCTTTTGGGTCGAAAAGGATTCGTTTTTTGGGATCTACTTTTAAAATATAGTATTTCAACGCACCCAATCCAATGGTTTTATAAAGCGCTGCCTTTTCGGTTTCGGAAAGGTCATCAATCTTGCCCAATTCTTCCGAAATTGCCTGCGCGGTATTGATCATTTCTTGCATTAAATCATCGGCATCTACCACGGTTCCTTCTCTACTTTTCATTTTCCCTGAGGGCAAATCGACCATTCCATAACTTAAATGATACAGATTTTCGGCCCAGCGGTAACCTAATTTTTTCAGAATTAAAAACAGGACTTTAAAATGATAATCTTGTTCGTTCCCTACCGTGTAAATCATTCCGTTTATGTCTGGAAAATCCTTAACACGCTGGATGGCAGTACCAATATCCTGCGTCATATACACCGCCGTGCCGTCACTTCGCAAGACCAATTTTTCATCGAGTCCGTCCGGAGTTAAATCGCACCAAACAGAGCCGTCTTCTTTTTTATAAAAGACACCTTTTTTTAAACCTTCCTCAATGGTATCTTTTCCAAGAAGGTAGGTGTTGCTTTCGTAATAGTAGCTGTCAAAATCGACTCCTAATTTTTGATAGGTTTCCTCAAAACCGTCATACACCCAGCCGTTCATTTTTTTCCATAAGGCAAAGGTTTCTTCATCACCAGCTTCCCACTTTCGGAGCATTTCTTGGGCTTCAAGAATTGATGGAGCCTGAGCTTTGGCTTCCTCTTCGCTTTTACCTTCAGCTTTTAAATTGTCGATTTCTTTTTTATATTCCTTATCAAACTTTACATAGTAATTCCCAACCAATTTATCCCCTTTCAAACCAGTAGATTCTGGAGTTTCTCCATTTCCGAATTTTTTCCAAGCGAGCATACTTTTACAGATATGGATGCCTCGATCGTTAATGATTTGGGTCTTGTACACTTTCTTTCCGGAGGCTTTTAAAATTTCTGCCACGGAATAGCCCAATAAATTATTTCGAATATGCCCTAAATGAAGCGGTTTATTGGTATTGGGCGAAGAGTATTCTACCATGGTGGCCTCAGTTCCTTGAGGTGTAATTCCGAAGTTAGAAAAATCGGTAACAGAGTTGAAAAAGTTAAGGTAATAGGCATCACTCAACACCAAGTTTAAAAAACCCTGAACCACATTGTATTTGGAAACTTCAGGAACATTTTCAATTAAATAGTTACCAATAGCTTCCCCTATTTGCACCGGATTTCCTTTTACCACACGAAGCATAGGAAACACTACCGCCGTAATATCCCCTTCAA
>JAWKMO010000011.1:0-63759 GCA_041392205.1 Flavobacteriaceae bacterium
GGGAAATTTGTTCTAGTTTCTATCAAAACGGTCGAGATTCATTACTTTATCCCAAGCTTTTACAAAATCTTTTACAAACTTTTCTTTGCCATCTTCACTGGCATATACTTCGGCTAAAGCTCTTAAAATGGAGTTAGACCCAAAAACTAAATCAACTCGTGTCCCCGTCCATTTTACAGCGCCTGTCTTGCGGTCACGACCTTCATAAAGCGTTTTATCAGTATCTACGGCTTTCCATTGGATTCCCATATCCAGTAGGTTTACAAAGAAATCGTTGCTTAAAGCGCCTGGTTTATGGGTAAACACCCCATGTCCTGAACCTTCATGATTAGCATTTAAAACACGCATTCCTCCCACCAAAGCTGTCATTTCTGGCGCTGTAAGTGTTAATAATTGTGCTTTATCGACTAATAAATGTTCTGCCGGTATGCTGAATTTTTCTTTGGTGTAGTTTCTGAAACCGTCCGCCAAAGGTTCTAACTCATTAGTTCCTTCAATGTCCGTTTGACTTTGAAGTGCGTCATTTCTTCCCGGAGCAAAAGGTATCGATAGGGAAACACCTGCATCAAGTGCTGCTTTCTCAACGGCAGCGCAACCACCCAAAACGATCATATCGGCTAAGGATATTTTCTTTCCTCCGGTAGCTTTTGCATTAAATGCATTGGCTATGCTTTTTAGAGTACTAATGGTGTTAGCCGTTCCTAAATTCACTTTCCAATTTTTCATGGGCTCAAGAGCAATACGAGCACCATTGGCTCCTCCTCGTTTATCTCCCCCACGGAAGGTAGAAGCAGATGCCCAAGCAGTGGATACTAATTCGGAAACAGACAATCCAGATGTAAGAATTTCTTCTTTAAGTTCTTTTATATCATTCTCTTCTACCAATTTAAAATCTACTGCTGGAATTGGATCTTGCCAAATCAAATCTTCTTTAGGCACTTCTGGACCTAAATAACGAGATTTTGGACCCATATCACGATGGGTTAATTTAAACCAAGCTCTAGCATAAGCCTCTGCAAAAGATTGTGGGTCGTCTAAAAACTTTCTTGAGATTTTTTCGTAAGCAGGATCAAAGCGTAAGGACAAATCGGTAGTTAACATGGTAGGTTTTCTGTTAGGGCCACCAAAGGGGTCGGGAATAATGGCTTCAGCATCTTTTGCAACCCATTGGTGTGCTCCGGCAGGACTTTTGGTTAATTCCCACTCATATTTAAATAAAAATTTAAAGAAATCATTACTCCATTGTACAGGGGTACTTGTCCATACTACTTCCAGTCCGGAGGTAATTGCATCTGCCCCTTTTCCTGAGCCGTATTTACTTGTCCAACCAAATCCTTGTAATTCGAGATCTGAGGATTCTGGATCACTTCCAACCAATGCTGTATCGCCAGCACCATGAGTTTTCCCAATGGTATGTCCTCCTGCAATAAGCGCCACCGTCTCTTCATCATTCATTGCCATCCTTTTAAATGTCTCCCGAATATCATGCGCTGCCAAGACGGGATCTGGGTTGGCATCGGGGCCTTCTGGGTTAACATAAATAAGTCCCATTTGTACTGCTGCCAAAGGATTATCCAAATCTCTTTCTCCTTTTTTACTATTTGAATAGCGGCTGTTGGGGGTGTTACTTAGTGCCAGCCATTCGGTTTCATTGCCCCAATTTACATCTAGATCTGGTTCCCAAACATCTTCCCTTCCAGCGCCAAAACCAAAGGTTCTAAACCCTGTAGATTCCAAAGCCACATTCCCTGCAAGAATCATTAAATCTGCCCAAGAAATTTTCTGTCCGTATTTTTGTTTAATAGGCCAAAGTAACCGTCTTGCTTTATCCAAACTCACATTATCTGGCCAAGAATTAAGTGGCGCAAAGCGTTGTTGTCCACGACCACCTCCTCCTCTTCCATCGCCAGAACGATAGGTTCCAGCACTATGCCAAGCCATGCGTATAAACAATCCAGCGTAACTGCCATAATCGGCAGGCCACCAATCTTGGGAATCGGTCATTACCGCCAAAAGGTCTTTCTTTAAAGCGGCATAATCCAACTTTTTAAATGCCTGTGCATAATTGAAATCCTCACCAAGGGGATTCGATTTTTCAGAATGCTGACTTAACAATTCAAGTTTTAATTGGTTTGGCCACCAATCGCTATTGGTGGTTCCATTACCTGCAATTTGTCCCATCGTTCCGATCAAAAAAGGGCATTTCCCACTATCGTCTGTAGTATTGTTATGTGTATCCATAATAATTAGGTTATGTATTTTCTAAAGCTAAAAATACCATTAAAAAAACCCATTAAAAAGGAACTATAATTGTATGTCGCAATTTTAGTATTGAATAATCTTATACTAAGAATAAAAAGGAATCTTATTTATATATTGTTTAGTATTCTAGCTGCTTCTTGAAGTGTTTGTTCCGTTTTTGCAAAACATATTCGTAGTTGTTTAAAATCTTCTTGATTTTTATTAAATACCGAGGTTGGAATCGTAGCTAACTTGTATTCTTTTGTTAATTTCTCGGCAAAAAGCACATCTTTTTCTGAAGAAATTTCAGCGTAATTCAATAATTGAAAATAGGTTCCCTTGGAAGGTGTAAACTTGAAGCGAGATCCTTTAATCAATTTCAGAAAGTAATCCCGTTTTTTTTCATAAAATTGGGGTATTGACAAATAATGCTGAGGGTTTTCGAGATGCGTTGCCAGCCCTTTTTGTATTGGGTGATTAACACAAAATACATTGTATTGATGTACTTTCTGAAATTCTTTCATTAGATATTCTGGAGCGACACAATACCCCATTTTCCAGCCCGTATTATGAAACGTTTTCCCAAAGGAAGCTGTAATGAATGTGCGTTGCGAAAGAGTTTCAAACCGTGCAGCACTTTGGTGTTTTTCACCATCAAAAATGATATGCTCATACACCTCATCACTTAGGAGAATTAGGTCATGTTTTTCTGCCAAAAGTTCTAATTGAAGCATATCCTCTTTGGTAAATAACATCCCACTTGGATTGTGTGGACTATTGATGATAATCATTTTGGTATTTGCAGAAATAGTTTCTTCAACTTCATCCCAATTAGGCCGATAAAAAGGTGGTAGGAGCTGTAGGGGTTTTGTAATGCCTCCAAATAATTCGATAGCGGGTTCGTAACAGTCGTAGGCAGGAGCAAAAACAATCACTTCGTCACCTTTATGAATGGTAGCAGCAATGGCTGTAAAAATGGCTTGTGTAGCGCCTGCTGTAAGAGTAATTT
The DNA here is from genome assembly GCA_041392205.1 of Flavobacteriaceae bacterium. Taxonomy (GTDB): domain Bacteria; phylum Bacteroidota; class Bacteroidia; order Flavobacteriales; family Flavobacteriaceae; genus Halomarinibacterium. Next base: position 3,251 of record JAWKMO010000011.1, read on the forward strand.
CGGTAGAAGGATGGTAGCTTTTTCCGTAAAGCGATTCTATTTTTTCAGAAATGCGTTCCCGCAAAACCAAATCTCCTTGCATTGGCGCATATTGATTATAGCCCTCTTTCATCGCTTTTGACACCGCTTCAATTAAAATGGGATCACTTTCAAAATTTGGAAACCCTTGGGATAAGTTGAGTGCTCCATAATCGGCTGCCATTTTGCTCATTACTGTAAAAATGGAGGTTGATACGTTGGGCAGTTTGGAAAATTGCTTCATTCTTTAAAAATAAAAAAATCCCAAGCATTTGCTCGGGATTTAATAGTTTTAATTTTCTAATGCTTATCCTTTCATACTCGCTGCGAGATATTCTCTATTCATGCGAGCGATATTTTCTAATGAAATTCCTTTGGGGCATTCTACTTCGCAGGCACCGGTATTGGTACAATTTCCAAAGCCCTCTTTGTCCATTTGTGCGACCATATTTAACACCCGTTGGGTAGCTTCTACCCTTCCTTGTGGTAATAGTGCAAATTGGCTCACTTTTGCCGAAGTAAATAACATGGCACTCGCATTTTTACAAGCGGCCACACAAGCACCACAACCAATACAAGTGGCGGCTTCAAAAGAAGCATCGGCATGGTCTTTATTAATTGGGATGGCATTTGCATCAATAGTATTTCCGGAAGTATTTACCGAAATATATCCTCCTGCTTGTTGAATCCTATCGAACGCGCTTCTATCGACCATTAAGTCTTTGATCACCGGGAATGCTTTAGCTCTAAAGGGCTCAATTACAATAGTATCCCCATCGTTAAATTTTCGCATGTGCAATTGACACGTAGTGACCAATCTATCTGGACCATGAGGCTCTCCATTAATTTGTAGGGAACAAGACCCACAGATTCCTTCTCTACAATCGTGATCGAACACGACAGGTTCTTCCCCTTTTTCAATGAGTTGTTCGTTCAACACATCCAACATTTCCAAAAAGGACATATCGCCATCCACTCCATCTATTGGGTAGGTTTGCATACTCCCTTTGGCTTGGGCATTTTTTTGTCTCCAGATTTTTAAGGTAAGTTTCATAGTCTATTTGTATGAACGTGTTTTTACTTCAATATTTTCGTATTCCAAATTTTCTTTGTGTAATACCGCATCGCTGGGTTCTCCTTTGTATTCCCAAGCAGCTACATACATAAAGTTTTCGTCATCACGTAATGCTTCTCCTTCTTCGGTTTGGTATTCTTCTCTAAAGTGACCTCCACAAGATTCATTTCGATGCAACGCATCCTTAGCAAACAATTCGCCTAATTCTAAAAAGTCGGCCACCCGCATTGCTTTTTCCAATTCTTGATTGGTTTCATCCATTGCACCAGGCACTTTTACATCCTTCCAGAATTCTTCACGAAGTGCTTTAATTTCAGCAATGGCCTCCTTCAATCCCTTTTCATTACGAGCCATCCCTACTTTATCCCACATTATTTTACCTAACCGCTTATGGAAATGGTCCACGCTTTTGGTACCATTATTATTTACCAATTTTTCAAGAGTTGTTCTCACATTCTTTTCAGCTGCATCAAATTCGGGTAAATCGGTAGAAATTTTTCCGGTTCTAATATCTTTTGAAAGATAATCTCCTATGGTGTAAGGCAACACAAAATACCCGTCCGCAAGACCTTGCATTAAAGCACTGGCTCCCAAACGGTTGGCTCCATGATCACTGAAATTTGCCTCTCCTGCAGCATAACAGCCCGGAATCGTGGTCATTAAATTGTAATCTACCCAAACACCACCCATGGTATAGTGAACCGCAGGATAAATCATCATAGGGGTTTTATACGGATTTTGATCGACTATTTTTTCATACATCTGAAACAAATTGCCGTACTTATTTTCGACTACTTTTTCTCCTAATTGACGAATGGTATCTTCGGAAGGGGTTTCTAATTTTTGAATGGCTGCCTGCTCTTTCCCGTAACGCATAATGGCCGAAGAAAAGTCCAAATACACCGCTTCACCGGTTTTATTCACCCCAAATCCTGCATCACATCGTTCTTTAGCAGCCCGTGAAGCTACGTCACGAGGCACTAAGTTTCCGAAAGATGGATAACGGCGCTCTAAGTAGTAATCTCTATCTTCTTCAGCTATTTCGGTGGGTTTTAATTTTCCTTCTCGAATGGCTTTAGCATCTTCTAATTTTTTGGGAACCCAAATACGTCCGTCGTTTCTAAGGGATTCGGACATCAATGTTAATTTCGATTGATGATCTCCAGATACTGGAATACATGTTGGGTGAATTTGTGTGTAACATGGATTGGCAAAATAGGCTCCTTTTTTATGAATTTTCCAAGCAGCGGTTACGTTACTTCCCATGGCATTGGTTGAAAGGAAAAATACATTCCCATAACCCCCTGTGGCTATTACCACGGCATGGGCCGAATGTCTCTCTAATTTACCGGTTACTAAATCACGCGCAATAATGCCTCTGGCTTTACCATTGACAATGACTAAATCCAGCATCTCGTGCCGGTTATAGGCTTTGATTTTTCCTCTATTTATTTGTCTATTCATTGCGGAATAGGCTCCTAATAATAGTTGTTGCCCTGTTTGCCCTTTGGCGTAAAATGTTCGAGAAACGAGTACCCCGCCAAAAGAACGGTTGTCTAATAATCCCCCATATTCACGAGCAAAAGGAACTCCTTGTGCCACACATTGATCAATAATATTTGCTGAAACTTCAGCCAATCGATAGACGTTTTCTTCACGGGCACGGTAATCGCCTCCTTTAATAGTATCGTAAAAAAGACGATAGGTAGAATCCCCATCTCCTTGGTAATTTTTGGCGGCATTGATTCCTCCTTGTGCTGCTATTGAATGTGCTCGACGCGGTGAATCCTGATAACAAAATGTTTTTACGTTGTAGCCCAATTCGGCAAGCGTAGCAGCAGCACTTCCCCCTGCTAATCCTGTTCCTACAACAATCACATCGATGTTACGCTTATTGGCTGGATTTACTAAATCGATGTGACTTTTATGATTTGTCCACTTTTGGGCTAAGGGTCCTTTGGGTAATTTTGAATCTAATGACATAACGATAGCTTTTAGTGGGGTAATTGATTAAAATGATGATAGAGGGCAATAACTATAAATCCGAGGGGGATGAGTATTGCAAAAGCTTTGGTAAAGCCTTTTAATGCCCTGGAATATTTATTGTTGAAGCCCACACTTTGAAAGGCCGATGAAAAGCCATGCCATAAATGGAATGCCAACAAAATAAAAGCCAACACATAAATGCTAACACGAATAGGATTTTCAAATTTGTGAACGGTTTCGGCATAGTAGCGAGTTGGATCTTCGGGATGAGACTCTATGTATTTGTGAACAATCTCCGGAATCCAAAAATCATAAAAGTGTAATCCTAAAAAAGCTAAAATAACCAAGCCGGAAATAATCATGTTCCTAGAGGCCCAGTTAGCACTGGCACCCCCTTTATAGCTTGCATATTTAACTGCACGGGCATTTCGATTTTGAATTTCCAGCATAAAGCCCATCACAAAGTGAAATACTACCCCAAAAATCAATACCGGCTGAAGGACAAATTGTACCAAACCATTAGTCCCCATAAAATGGGACCAACTATTAAAAGTGTCGGGGGCAATGACCGAAGTAAAATTTATGGTAAAATGTTGTGCTAAGAAAAAGACCAAAAACAATCCAGAAAGAGCCATAGTAACTTTTCTGGCGATAGAAGAGGAGAGTAATCCCATAGTGTATCTTTTCAAAAATTTTTATAGACAAAAGTACGGCTGAAAATAATGAAACACAAAAAATTAAAACCTAAAACTTATAATTTGTATTATTTTTAAATAACTGGTTAGCTCAAATAAAAAAGCCATTTGATGATACAAATGGCTTTTAGACTTTTTAAGCGTAAAAAATTATTTAACGATTAATTTTTTAACTGAAGAAGCTCCTTGTTGAGTTAATTTAACTGAATAAACTCCGGGAGCAAGAATAGAAATATCAAGAGCGTTTTCAACAACTGTATCAATTACTTTTTTTCCTAACATATCATACACAACAACTTGTTTTTCTCCATCAAATTGAGACTCGATGTTTACCACATTGGTATTTGCTGGGTTTGGGAAAATTACAAAACTTGTTTGTTCGTTATTAGAAACTCCAAGATTTTCTACTAGCTCAACAGCAAACATTAAGTTAGAAGGAGTACATTGGCAAAGTCCCAATATAGAAGTATATCCAGGAACAACATCCTCAGATATCATTAATCCTCCAGCTAATACGTCTGTAGCTCCAAAGGCAAAACCATCGGCAGAAAAGTCATAAACAACTCCTGTTGGCACACCTGTAGAAGGATTAATTTGCACAACTGTATCTCTGTTTGGAGCGGTTCCATTTTGATCGTGAATCCATAACCAAGGACCCCCTGGCGACACATTATCAATAGCGCCACCATAAATAGTGGTTCCGTGAGTAGCTGCTGGAATTACGGATAATTCGAAACCAAACATATCTACTGATGCAATATCAGAGGCAAAGTCTCCAATCCAAAATCCGCCGTTACCTCCATCTAATGTTGGATCATACGAACACATTCTAGCTTCGGCAGTAGATGCGGTTGCAACAATAATAGTATCTGTAACTGTTTTTGTTACTGGATCAACTTTAAAAATTTCAAGTCCTGCAGTACCCAGATAAATACTAGTTCCATCAGTAGTCATAGAACGAGTTCCAGTGACACCAGGTACTACAAATGATTCAAGCAAAGTACCTGTAGAAGAAAGACGGTGAATAATATCTGTAGCCCAAGCGGATACCCAGTATTCTCCATTTAAATATACGATTCCAGCTAAACCATCCGCTCCTACAGTTCCACCAGAACCAATGTCTGTAATAAATAAAAGATCAAATAAAGCTCTGTTAGAATTTTGAATTTGATTGTCATTTTGAGGACCAGCCTCTGCTTGCTGCGCTTGCATAGAAAAGGTTAAGGCAGCACAAATAAAACTAAAGATAATTTTTTTCATATAAATTTAAGGTTTAAATTATTAATAAATTTACTCATTGTAAACAAAAATATAAAATTATTTTACATTAAATTCTTTTATTGCTTCAAATTCAAATATTTCAATTTTAATTTCATAATCTCCTTTTGGCAAATAAAACTTTTCATCTTGCGCTTTTGAAATTTTTGTCCCATTTTTTTCAAAATTCTTTATTCCTTTTTCGGAAAGTGTAAGATTGTATTTTGAGATGTTAAAACCTTTTGTTGCGGCTACCTTCCAACGCTGTAATTCTTTGCCATCTTTCGAAGAAACAGTAATCATTGCCTCCCCTTCTAAGGGACTATAAAACTGAATATCTACAGAAGGTTCAAAAGGTTCGTTCCACTCACTAAAACGACTTCCCCAACGTCTAGAAAATCGAATGGGTTCTATATTCGCTACCAACAAATGATCCTTTGTATTTTCAGTTACTTCTTGTAACAAAGAAATATCGGCAATGTAAATAGACCTCCCATGAGTTCCTAATACCAATTCTTTTGCTTCCGCTTGGACTCTTATATCATGAAACGCGACGTTTGGTAGCCCTTCTGAAAAAGCTTCCCAGTGGTTTCCTTGATTTAATGAAACATACACTCCATTGTCGGTTCCTAAATACAAAATATGGCTATTTTTGGGATCTTCCCGAATCACATTTACAGGCGATAGTGGTAAATTACTACGAATGCTTTTCCAGGTTTCTCCAAAATCTTCACTTACATACACATAGGAGGTAAAATCGTCCCATCGGTAGCCGTTTAATGTGACATATACTCTTGATTTTTTATGTTCCGAAGCCACGACTCTACTTACCCATAAATCCTTAGGAAAAGAATTTGAAATCTTTTTCCAATCTCCCCCTCCGTTTTGGGTAACATACACCCATCCGTCATCACTTCCAGTATAGATTAATCCAAATTGTAAAGGCGATTCACTAATAGTTGTTAGTGTTCCATAGGCTACATTCCCAGGTTTTCCACCGCTGGTTAAATCGGGCGAAATAGCTACCCAATCGTCTCCTTTGTTTAAACTTCGCATTAATTTATTGCCCCCATAATAAAGAATATCTTGATTATGAGAACTCAACAAAATTGGGGTTTGCCAATTAAAACGATAGGGACTTTCCCCTAATTCATGTTTTGGTTGTATATAGGTGTTTTCGTTTGTAGCAAGGTTTAAACGGTAATAATTTCCAAATTGAAACCCCGTATATACTACGTTAGTATCACGGTTATCAATTTCTATTTGCATCCCGTCGCCACCCATAATCATTTTATAAGGGTACTGCCCCGATTGATGCCAATATACCCCTTCTTCATGATCGCTGGCACCTTTCCAAACACCATTATCCTGCAAGCCGCCATAGACATTATAGGGTTTAGCATAATCTACATTAATAGCATAAAACTGTCCTACTGCTGGGGTGTTGCATTTAATCCAGTGTTTACCATCGTCGTAACTTATATTAACTCCGCCATCATTCCCATTGATTAAATGTCCTGGCATTTTGGGATTAATCCAAAGTGCATGGTGATCTGCGTGTACATTGTCTGCATCCATAGAAGTGAAGGTTTTACCCCCATCTTTCGATTTTAAAATAGGAACACCATAAATGTAAATTCCATTGGGATTGTTGGGATCTACGTGAATTTTTCCGAAATAATACCCATAGGAATAATAGATTCCGTCGAGATATCCTTTATGAGTTTTATTCCACGTTTTTCCAGCATCGGTACTTTTATAGACTTCGGCACCTATTACGGGAGTATCAAATAATAAGGTATTGGCGTCCTCCAAATATTTTGCCAAATCCATAGGGACTACTCCGCCACTTTTTACCATTTGTTTTACATTTTCTGCCTTGTATTTATCTTGAAACCCGTTGTTTCGTAGATAGCTTTCCAATTTGTCATTATCTAAATTTAAAAAAGCCTCCTTACTCATAGTTTTAAAGGCTTCTTTAGTAAGTCCTTCTCTAGTTTCCTCTTTTTCTTTATCTCTTAAAAATTGATTGTCATGGATGGCATACACCGTATTTTCATCTACTACTGCTATTCCTATTCTACCTACACCATCCCCTGTAGGAAATCCGCTAGCTTCACTGGAAACCAACGTCCATGTATTTCCTGCATCTAGGCTTTTATAAATAGCGCTTCCGCTGCCATTTCCTTTAAAGTTCCAAGCTTTTCGGTCTTTATCCCAAGAAGAAGCATACATAATATTGAAATTGTTGGGGTGTACATCCATTTCAATAATCCCTGTATGATTATTTATGAAAAGTGTTTTGTTCCAGGTTTTTCCACCGTCGAATGTTTTAAAAACGCCACGTTCATCATTATTGGAATACAAATGCCCAGTAACCCCTACGACCAATTCATCGGAATTATTGGGATTGATTAAAATTCTGGCAATATGATGCGAATCTTTTAACCCCATATTTTCCCAAGTTTTTCCGTTATTGCTACTTTTTAAGAGCCCAATCCCGGCATAGCTAGAGCGAGAAGCATTCACCTCTCCGGTCCCTACCCAAAGGGTTCTGTTTTTCCAATCTACCGCAAGAGACCCTACATTTTGAGTAGGGCTACTATCCAAAACGGGCGTGAAACTAGTCCCATTGTTTACGGTGTGCCACACCCCACCACTAGCATAGCCTACATAAAATTCGGTAGGATTAACAGGGTTTACGGCAATGTCCACTACACGACCACTCATTACTGATGGCCCTATGTTTCTAAAAGGCAGGTTTTTAACTAAAGAGTTTTGAGTAAGTTGCTCCTTTTGCTGAAGGGCTTTTTCCACTACATTTGCCGTGGTGGCAGGTTGTTGTGCAAAAAAGGAAACGGTAGCAAATAGAAAACAAATGGAAAGTAATTTTTTCATTTTAGGTTAGTTTTGATAATGAAAAGTAAAGAATCACTAAATTACAGCAAAATTATTTGATGAAGTTTAACAACCCGCGTTAATTCGTTTTTTACTTTCGAAGAGTTATTCCTAATAGTTTATGAATACTTCAAAAACACCCTTAGAGAAAAGTATTCAAAATTGTTTGAACGATTCTTCCTTTTTAAAAGATATTCCTCAAATAGTAAATTCTTTTCATCCTTTACACCTTAAAAAAAATGCGTTTTTTGTAGAAGAAGGGAAAATTTGCACGTATTTCTGTTTTGTAGAAAGCGGTATTCTGCAACATTCCATTTTAATCGATTCTGAAGAAAAAACCACTTATTTAGCGTTGAAAAATACCTACACTTCAGCCTTAAAAAGTTTTAAAAATCAAATCCCCTCAAGAAAAAATATTAAAGCTATTAGCCCTTGTACCCTTTGGGTGCTCACTATTGAAAAGTTTAATTCACTACTTCAAAACAACGAAGCATTCTTTCGGTTTTATTTCCATTTAATTGAAAATCAGATTTTTTTAATCGATGATTATCGCATCGATTTACTCACCCTATCCCCCGAAGCGCGCTATAAAAAAATGCTTCAAAACGAACCCGATCTACTACAACAGGTGCCATTACGATACTTGGCTTCCTTTTTAGGGATTTCTACAAGACATATGAGTCGAATTCGGAAAAATTCGATTTAACGCCATTTGGCTACTTTTTTCAGAAAGGCATTCCGTAATTTTGAAGAAATTAAATTTTTAAACAAATGAAATACCTCCCAATAGACCGAAATCTCTACCTTAAAAACCGTAAAAACTTTATGGCGCAAATGAAGCCTAAAAGTATTGCCGTTTTTAATAGTAACGATAGCTATCCCGTAAGTGCAGATACCACCATGCCCTTTAACCAGCACCGCGATATTTTATACCTAAGTGGTGTAGACCAAGAGGAAAGCATCTTGCTGCTCTTTCCAGAGGCGCACGAAGAAAAACACCGCGAAGTATTGTTTTTACGAGAAACCAACCAACATATTGCTATTTGGGAAGGGGAAAAATTGACCAAAGAACGTGCCTTTGAAGTAAGCGGAATTAAAACCGTGTATTGGTTGAGTGATTTTGATAAAATTTTCTTCGGACTCATGACCGAAGCCGAAACTATTTATTTTAACACCAACGAACACTACCGGCAAAGTGTCGAAACCCAAACCCGTGAAGATCGATTTATTAATAGGACGAAGGAAACGTTTCCAGCCCATACTTGGGCAAAAAGCAATCCTATTTTGCAACGCTTACGCTCGGTAAAAGACCCTATTGAAATTGCCTTGCTACAAAATGCTTGTAACATTACCGAAAAAGGCTTCCGTAGAATCCTCAACTTTGTAAAACCAAGTGTTTGGGAGTTTGAAATTGAAGCCGAATTTATGCACGAATTTCTTCGAAACCGCTCCAAAGGATTTGCCTATACTCCTATTATTGCTAGTGGAAATAATGCCAATGTGCTTCATTACATTGAAAACAACTGCCAGTGTAAAGACGGAGATTTGCTATTGCTAGATGTAGGTGCCGAATATGCCAATTACAGTAGCGACATGACCCGTACTATTCCTGTAAATGGAAAATTCAACAAACGCCAAAAAGAAGTCTATAATGCCGTGTTGCGGGTAAAAAACGAAGCTACCAAAATGTTGGTCCCCGGAACTTTTTGGAAAGAATATCATGTGGAAGTTGGTAAACTCATGACTTCCGAATTATTAGGGTTAGGGCTTATTGACAAAGCTGATGTTCAAAACGAAAACCCCGATTGGCCTGCCTATAAAAAATACTTTATGCACGGGACCAGTCACCACTTAGGATTGGACACTCATGACTATGGTATTTTATGGGAGCCTATGAAGCCTAATATGGTGTTTACCGTAGAACCCGGCATATACATCCCCGAGGAAGGATTTGGAATTCGATTGGAGGACGATGTGGTGATACAAGAAAAAGGAGAGCCTTTTAACTTAATGCAAAACATCCCCATTGAAGTTGAAGAAATTGAAGATTTAATGAATTAAAAAAAGCCCTCGATGGAGGGCTTTTTTTATGCTTTAAGCAAAGAATTATACGTGTAATACACTATTTTCAGCGCCTGCATAATCATTCCAAGCAAAAGCATCTGCTTCTGCTTCGTTAATGTAATTTCCATCTACTACATAACGGAATTCATAAGAGTGGTCTTTTTCCAGATCCAAGGTTCCTTTAAAAGTCCCGTTTTTTAATTTTTTTAAGGGATTTTCTTTTGTGTTCCAACCGTTAAAAGACCCTACTACTTTTACTTCTTTGGCTTCCTCTGCAGGAACCGTAAAGGTTACTTTGCAAAGAGGTTTGCTTTTTAAATATTGTTTGGTAATTGCCATGATGTTCTATTTTAAAAAATTAATGCTCAAATCTAACACACAAAAACCCTTTTACAAACCTTTAACTATAAAAATATCAGTCTTTTACGAAATCCATAATTTCGATACCTCTTTGTTGTTAACTTACCAAAAAAAGGGAGGTAAAAATGTGAAATAGTCAAAATTTTGAACGCAATTTACCCTATCCTTTTTCAGTAAAAAAAACCGACATCGTTTTCGATTTTCACAGAAAATGTTAAAAAAGTGAAGAAAACGTCAATTTTCTTCTGAATAGGAATTAAAACTGCTCTTTTTTCTTAAAAAGATTCAAAATAATAAATGTGAAAAATGCAGGTAAAATCCATCCCATATTAAAACTTGCCAATGGAATGTAATGGTTAATTCCTAACATATCTTTTTCAGAATAAATAACCCCTAAAAAATCGGGGATACTAAAAAAAAATGTCACCAAAACCACTCCTCTAAAAATTAGATTGGAAGTAAATTTTTGGGACAATACATTTAACAATATAAGTACTATGGTGATGGGATAAATAAGCATAAGCGCTGGAAAAGCAATGGCAATAATATAATTTACAGGCAGTTGTCCCATCACAACGCCTAAAATGCAGCCTAGAAGTACCGTAATTCTGTAGGCGGTTTGGGAGTTTTTGGAAATTCCTTTTACAAAATCTGCGGTTCCTGTGACAATCCCAACAGCTGTTGTAAAACAGGCTAATGCCACCAAAACGGTTAAAAATGCGGTCCCTATACTTCCTAGAGATTTTATACTTAAAAATGTTACCAATTGCGCTCTGTCACCAACCTCTGGAAGTAAACTATAATGTGCCCCCAAAGCAATAAGCCCTCCATACATTAAAAACAAAGCTATTCCAGAAAAAAGTCCCGCATGAGCAATAATCTTCTTTTTTTCTAAAAAAGATAATTTTGATTGAAATGATAATGATATTACAATAACTCCCCCAACAACCACACCTCCAATGGCATCAAAGGTTTGATAACCTTCTAAGATTCCGGAGGTAAAATTATTTTCAAAAAGACTAGCTCGAAGGATTTCTACTTCCGAAGAAAGACCTACAACAATAATTATTAATAAAATGAGAAAGATAAGTGGGGTTAGGAATTTTCCAATAATCGTTAAAATTTTGGCTCTGTTAAGAGCAAATAGGAGCACCATTATAAAATACCCTGTGCTTGTCCAAATGGAAGAAATTGAGAAATAAGGTGCCATGGCCATTTCGTGAGTTACTGAAGCTGTTCGAGGGGAGGGAAGGCTTATGGAAATAAGGTAAATAACAATTGCAAAAAGCATAGCAAATTTAGGTGAGACTTTTTTTCCAAAATCAAGTAACGAACCTTGTAGTTTTGCATATCCATAAATTGCCAAAATAGGAATGATTACGGCCGAAATTAGAAACCCCAACAATACCCAAACCCAATCTTGCCCGCTGTTGTAACCCAAAAAGGGGGGCAAAATTAGATTCCCTGCCCCAAAAAAAAGGGAAAACAATGCAAAAGCGGTCACAAAGGTTTGTTTGGTGTGCTTCATTGGCAGATATTTGCCTGTGAAGATAGAAAAATGATATTTCAGTTTAACAATACTTCCATTTATTACGAAACTTACGGGAAAGGGCCTGCCTTACTACTGCTCCATGGATTTTTGGAAAGTGCTCGCATTTGGAAAGAATTTATACCACCCCTTTCAGAAAAATATACCTTGGTCATTCCAGATCTACCCGGTCACGGAAAAAGTGAAATTATTGGCGAAACTCATGCTATGGAATTAATGGCAGAAGTAATGGATGGATTATTTCAGCATTTAAAAATTAATAAAGCCATTGTTTTGGGACATTCGATGGGGGGGTATGTCGCATTAGCTTTTACTGAATTATTTGAAGAAAAGGTTTCAAAATTAATTTTGCTTAATTCCACCACCGAAGCCGATAGTGAAGAACGAAAAGAAAATCGAAATCGAGCCATACAATTCATTGAAAAAGAAAAAGGATCCTTTTTAAGTATGGCAATTTCAAATCTTTTTTCAGAGACTTCTAGAATCATTTATTGTAAAGAAATTGAAAGTTTAAAAAAAGAAGCCCAAGGTTTCCCATCGAAAGGAATTATAGCCAATAGTAAAGGGATGCGTGACCGAAAAGACCGCACTTATATTTTAAAATCCTTTTCAAAAGAAAAATGGATAGTCTGTGGATACGAAGATCCTATCGTTCCTGTAGCAATCTCAAAATCAATTGCTAAAACCACAAACACCCCTCTTTTCATACTTCCTGGGAGTCATATGAGTTGGCTAGAAAACAAGGATGAAATTGTTAAATTTTTACTTTTTATCGATTAATTTTACATTTAATCGATTTTATTTAAAAATATTTATATATTTAGCTCACCAAAAAAGAAACTTATGAGCTACAACTCCTCAAACCATTTGTTTTCCTTTTCTGGGATCGTTTGCAGTACATTAGGGCATAATTATTTAATTACGCGTGAGGTAACACACCATATCAAAGAATATAGGTGTTCGCTTTGCGGGAAGGAGGTAACCAATACTTTTTCGGGGAATCTGGAAAATTTAACCTCAAAGAATAAAAAAATTAATACCTCGTTAGCTTTATTTTTTGAAAAGAAAATGAAGCGATATTATTCGACATCATGAAGAAAAACCTATTATGTAAATTATTTGGTCATCACCTTATTCCCATTAAAAAAGAAGATATTCTTTTAAAAGAATATGTGTGTTCTTGTTGTGATAAAAAATTTACGGTAGATGGATATGGTAGAGTGGTTAAATTCTCAAAATATTGGGAACAAAACAATCTTCTATTTGAAAAAAAAATTAAAAATAGAGCTCCTGTTTAATTTATGCTTCTTCTATAGCATTCCATCCACGAGCAATTAAAGGAATTTTGGTATGGGCTCTAGTAATTAAATGTACCCCTTCATTTTCAGAGGTTATATGCCCAATAATAGTAAGATTAGGATTGGCCTTAATTTTAGGATAATCTTTTGGGTTTATTGTAAATAATAGTTCGTAATCTTCACCGCCATTTAAAGCAATGGTAGTACTGTCTAAATTAAATTCTTCACAGGTTGAAATAACTTGTGGATCCAGAGGAATTTTATCTTCATAAAGATTACATCCCACTTTTGAGGCCTTACAGAGATGTAAAATTTCTGAAGATAAGCCATCGCTTATGTCAATCATGGCACTTGGAGTTACCTCCAAATCTTTCAAGAGGGAAATAACATCCTTTCTTGCTTCTGGCTTTAGCTGTCTTTCAACTAAATAAGTATAGGGCTCCAAATCGGGTTGCGAATTGGGATTGGCTTGAAATACTTGTTTCTCACGTTCCAAAACCTGGAGGCCTAGATAGGCCGCTCCAAGATCGCCTGTAAGGACTATAAGGTCATGTTCTTTGGCCCCTTTTCGATATACGATTTCCGAGTCTATTGCTTCGCCTATGGCTGTGATGCTAATAAATAATCCAGAAGTTGAAGAAGTGGTATCTCCACCCACCATATCTACTTTATACAATTTACAAGCCGCTTTTATTCCTTCGTAAAGTTCCTCGAGCGCTTCTACAGTAAATCGATTGGATACTGCAATAGAAACGGTTATTTGCTTAGGTTGCGCATTCATGGCATACACATCGCTTAAATTTACCATTACCGCTTTATATCCTAAATGTTTTAAAGGCATATATCCTAAATCGAAATGTACGCCTTCTACTAGCAAATCGGTAGTAATCACTTTTTGAAGAGTGTTTTCACACGCAATAATTGCAGCATCATCCCCAACCCCTTTTATGGTCGATTTTTGAAGTGTTTCAAATCCTTTAGTTAAGTGTTCAATTAGGCCAAATTCACCCAACTCTGAAATCTTCGTTCTCGGTTTATTCTTATCTTCTAACATTAGTATAAAATCAAGCCACAAAAATACAATTTCAAATAGAGAAGTCCTTCATAAACTTTGTTTGAATATAAATCATATTTAAATTAAATTAGCTCCTCATTAAAAATATACTCTTTTCAACAAAACAAGGACTTTAACAATTATATTGTTATTAATTTGTTAGCTTTGAATGCTAAAAAATTTTGAAAAAGATATTATCACACCTATTTAATCAATCTTATTTAATTTATCATGATAAAAAATCTATTATCCCTTTTCTTGCTATTACCCTTTGTTTCTATTGCTCAAACGCCTTGTGTTGGTGGGATGGCAGGAGTGTATCCTTGTGATGGATATAACCTTCAATCGCGTATTAGCTTAGCCGATTTCAATGCGGGTTCAGGGAATGATTCTTGGGGTTGGACCGACCCATTAGATGGAAAAGAATACGCCTTAATGGGGTTAAGTAACGGGACGGCTTTTGTAGATATATCTAACCCTACAAATCCAGTATATCTAGGAAAACTCCCTACCCACACTAGTAGTAGTACTTGGAGAGATATTAAAGTCTATAATAATTATGCCTTTGTGGTAAGTGAGGCCAGTGGCCATGGAATGCAGGTTTTTGATTTAACTCGTTTGCGAAATGTTACCAACCCTCCCGTAACTTTTACCGAAGACGCCCATTTTAATGGGTTTGGAAACGCACACAATATTGTAATTAATGAAGAAACGGGTTATGCCTATCCCGTTGGAACAGGATTTTTTAATGGAGGCCCTTGGTTTATAAATATCCAAAACCCTTTAGCTCCCGTAAGTGAAGGGGGATATGCAATGGACGATTACAGCCATGATGCACAAGTAGTTATCTATAATGGCCCAGACCCAGATCATGTTGGTAAGGAAATTTTAATAGGGAGTAACGAAACCGAAGTGGTTATTGTAGATGTAACAAACAAGGCCAACCCTGTTAATATTGCTAGTATTAATTATACTAATGTAGGGTATACCCATCAAGGCTGGTTTACCGAAGATCAACGGTATTTTATTTTAGGAGATGAGTTAGATGAACTTGATAATGGTTTTAATACAAGAACTATCATTTTTGATTTCGAAGATTTAGATAATCCACAATTTCATTTTGAATATACAGGCGTTACTGAAGCGATTGACCATAATGGTTATGTATTAGGCGATAAATATTATATGGCTAATTATAGAGCGGGTATTCGAGTTATGGATATTAGTGATATCGCAAATGGGAATATGACAGAAATAGCCTATTTTGACAGTTATCCTAATAATAATACGGCTAATTTTGATGGCGCTTGGAGTGTATATCCTTATTTTGGTAGCGGAAATATAGTTATAAGTGATATCAATCGTGGACTGCTTGTAATTAAATCATCCGAAGTGGATGTAATAGACCCTGTTGCGGTTTGTCAAGATTTTACTGCAGAAATAAGTCAAAATGGCCAAGTAATTATCGCAGGAAGTGACATTGATGGAGGTTCCTCAGACGATAGTGGTTTTGTATCCTTTACCGTTACTCCTAATACTTTCGATTGCTCGAATATTGGAAATACCGTCACAGTAACTCTTACCGTTACAGACCCCTCTGGAAATACCGATACCTGTACCGCACAAGTTACAGTGGTAGATACCTTAGGACCCCTTTTTGATTGTCTAGCCGATGGTACCGTACCCTTTGATTCTGGACAAACTTTTTATACCCTACCAGATTATGTCGCTCTTGGAGACATTACAGCCACCGATAATTGTACGGCCAATGTAACCATCTCCCAAGACCCTATCCCAGGAACTCAACTAGCATTAGGAGTACATACCATTTCTTTTGAAGCCACCGATGATGAAGGAAATACAAGTACTTGTGCTTTTGATATAACGGTAGTTCCCGAATTAGGAATAATCGACTCTCCTTTTATTGAAGGAATTTCCATCTATCCAAACCCTTCAAAAGGACTACTAACAATTGCTTCCAAAAATGAAAGCATCACATCCCTTTCTGTAGTGGATCTTACCGGAAAAAAATTATTCGATAGCAACTCCTTGAATTTGGAACTAACAACCATCGATATTTCAGCTTTCGCAAAAGGAATTTACTTTGTAACTATAAACGAAAAAGCGACCAAAAAAATAATAAAACAATAACTATACTATGAAACGCTCTTTTATTCTTACCGCTCTATTTATTAGCACGGGTCTTTTTGCGCAAACTCCCTGTGTAGGTGGAATGGCGGGAATCTATCCATGTAATGGATACGACCTAATTTCACATATTCCTCTTTCAACTTTTAACACCTCTGGAGCAAACGATTCTTGGGGCTGGACCGATCCTATTAACGGTGATGAATATTATATTATGGGGCTCGAAGATGGCGTTGCATTTATTGATATTTCAGACCCCATCAACCCAGTATATCTAGGAAAACTGCCTACCCATACAAGCAGTACAGTATGGAGGGACATAAAAGTGTATCAAGATTATGCTTTTATTGTTAGTGAGGCAGGCGGTCATGGAATGCAAGTTTTCGATTTAACAAGATTGCGCAATGTCGCAAGTCCCCCTGTGGTTTTCACTGAAGATGCACATTATAATGGCGTAGGTGCTGCTCATAACTTAGTATTAAATGAAGATACAGGGTATGCCTATATGGTTGGTGGAGATTCTAATGGCGCTACTTTTATAGACGTTTCAAATCCTTTAAGTCCTCAAACGGCAGGTCAATATACCAGTAGTTATATTCACGATGCACAAGTTGTCACATACAGTGGCCCAGATACGGCCTATACAGGACAAGAAATTATGATAAGTTGTAATGGCTGGGAACAAACGGTAAAAATTATTAATGTTACTAATAAATCAAACCCTCAAGTATTAGCAACTATCTTTTATGCTAATCCCTCCTATTCTCATCAAGTTTGGTTTACCGAAGATCAAAGATATATTCTAATTGGTGATGAAATTGATGAGCAAGATTTTGGATTTAATACTAAAACATTAGTGTATGACCTAAATGATCTTAACAATCCCGTTCACGATTTCGACTATTTTGGAACCACCCCAGCAACAGACCACAATGGTTATGTAGTGGGAGATTCTTATTATTTAGCAAATTATGCCGCTGGGTTAAGAGTTTTAGATATTTCAGATATTGAAAATAATACTATTTCAGAGTCTGGGTATTTTGACACTTACCCTTCTGGAAACAATGCGGGCTATGATGCAGTATGGAATGTGTATCCTTTTTTTGGAAGCGGTCATATTGCTATTAATGATAGAAGTGGTGGTTTTTTTCTTGTAAAAGCTTCAGCCGTGGATACCACACCTCCTAATGCGGTTTGTCAAGATTTTACTGCAGAAATAAGTCAAAATGGCCAAGTAATTATCGCAGGAAGTGACATTGATGGAGGTTCCTCAGACGATAGTGGTTTTGTATCCTTTACCGTTACTCCTAATACTTTCGATTGCTCGAATATTGGAAATACCGTCACAGTAACTCTTACCGTTACAGACCCCTCTGGAAATACCGATACCTGTACCGCACAAGTTACAGTGGTAGATACCTTAGGACCCCTTTTTGATTGTTTAGCCGATGGTACCGTACCCTTTGATTCTGGACAAACTTTTTATACCCTACCAGATTATGTCGCTCTTGGAGACATTACAGCCACCGATAATTGCACGGCCAATGTAACCATCTCCCAAGACCCTATCGCAGGAACCCAACTAGCATTAGGAGTACATACCATTTCTTTTGAAGCCACCGATGATGAAGGAAATACAAGTACTTGTGCTTTTGATATAACGGTAGTTCCCGAATTAGGAATAATCGACTCTCCTTTTATTAAAGGAATTTCCATCTATCCAAACCCTTCAAAAGGACTACTAACAATTGCTTCCAAAAATGAAAACATCACATCCCTTTCTGTAGTGGATCTTACCGGAAAAAAATTATTCGATAGCAACTCCTTGAATTTGGAACTAACAACCATCGATATTTCAGCTTTCGCAAAAGGAATTTACTTTGTAACTATAAACGAAAAAGCGACCAAAAAAATAATAAAACAATAACTATACTATGAAACGCTCTTTTATTCTTACCGCTCTATTTATTAGCACGGGTCTTTTTGCGCAAACTCCCTGTGTAGGTGGAATGGCGGGAGGATTTCCATGTAGTAACTATAATTTATTGTCTAGGTTAACTTTAGCTCAAATGAGTGCTACGGGAGGGAATGATTCATGGGGCTGGACCGATCCAAATGATGGAACCGAATATGCTATTGTAGGACTTAATAATGGAACTGCTTTTATTGATATTTCAGACCCCATAAACCCCATTTACTTAGGCAAATTACCAACACACACTACTTCTAGTATTTGGAGAGACATTAAGGTCTATAATAATTATGCTTTTATTGTTAGTGAGGCCGACAATCATGGTATGCAAGTATTTGATTTAACAAGGTTAAGAACCGTTTCTAACCCGCCACAGACTTTCACCGAAAACGCACATTTAGGTAGTTTTGGAAGTGCCCATAATATAGCCATTAACGAAGACAGTGGCTTTGCTTATGTTATAGGAACCAGTCAAGCAAATGGAGGCCCTCTTTTTATAAACATTCAAAATCCATTAAACCCTGTTTTGGTGGGAACCTATGCAGGAAGTGACTATACCCATGATGCTCAAATAATTACCTACGACGGCCCCGATACGCAACACCTTGGAAAAGAAATTTTTTTTGGCAGTAACGAGGACAGAGTTGTCATTGTAGATGTAACCAACAAAGCTAATCCTCAATTACTTTCAAATATATCTTACGCAGGAGTTGGTTATACCCATCAAGGATGGCTAACCGAAGACCGTAACTATTTCATTTTGGGAGATGAAACAGATGAAATTAACTTTGGGCTAATTACAAGAACCATTATTCTTGATGTCTCAGATTTAGATAGTCCTCAATTTTATTTCGATTATTACGGAAATATTGATGCTACCGATCATAATGGTTATGTTGTAGGCAATACGTTCTATTTAGCAAATTATAGTGGAGGGATGAGAGCTATAGATATAAGCGATATTGATAATCAATCTATGAATGAAATTGGTTATTTTGATACGTTTCCTGCAAACAATAATGCCGGTTTTGATGCCACCTGGAATGTGTATCCCTTCTTTGCAAGTAAAAACATTGTTATTAGTGGAGATGAAGGCTTTACCTTGGTTAGAGATGCCAATCTTGATATAATTGATCAAGAAGGCATTCTTTTTTCAATGGCTCCTAATCCAGCAAAAGAATTTGTTACTATCACTTCAAATAAAATTCCTATTCAAAAAATAGAAATTTATAGCCTATTAGGGCAAAAAGTATTCGAAAATGATATCCCCCAAAATAATACTCAAACTATTAATATATCATCGCTAAAAACCGGGATGTATTTAGTAAGCATTAATAAAAGTACGCCCCTAAAATTAGTTGTGAACTAAGTCTTAAAAAATGCTATTTAAAAAGAAAATAAAATACTTACCTTTTGTTATTTTGCTATTTGCAGGACTCTTCTTTACTGCCTGCACCAAAAAGGACGAAACCCCTCCTATAGATGATACCACCACTACGGATGACGATACGGGAACCACTGATGACGATACCAGTCCAAATCTTTTTCTAGGCGAAATAGAATGGATAAAGACCTATGGCGGTAGCGATATAGACCAAGCGGTTGCCATTGTTGAATCCAATGACGGAAACTTTATGGTGGTTGGAAGTACTCGAAGTACCGATGGAGAACTTACAGGAAGAACTAGTAATGATAGTGATTATTGGCTTTTAAAAATTTCTGCTGTCGATGGTTCTATTATTTGGAATAAAATTTATGGAGGTCCCGAAGACGAAGTTGCATCAAATATTACCAAAACTAGTGATGGAGGCTATGCTATTTCTGGATATAGCCGTAGTACAAATTCAGAATGTGGGTCGCAAAGTAATGCGGGTTTTCACGATTATTGGTTGTTGAAAATTGATGCTAACGGAAACCAGCAATGGTGCCAAAATTTTGGATACTCAGGAAGTGACCAAGCTTTTGATTTTTTTGAAACAAATGAAGGAGGCTTTTTTGCTACTGGCTTTTTTGATGTAACCGCTAGTGGAGGTGAGGGAAACAATGACAGACAAGGCAATGGTTCACTTCATGGCGTAGGCGAATTTTGGGCTATTAAAATGGACAGTAATGGCGAATTTATCTGGACTCGTTATTTTGGAGGTTTAAATAATGATAGAAGCTACGATGCTTTACAAACACCAGATAACGGTTTTTTACTAATCGGCTCTGAAGAAAGTATTCCTGGGGAAAATTCAGATATCATTTTTAATCATGGTAGCTATGATTTTTGGGCCGTTAAAGTTAATAGTGACGGTGCCAAAGAATGGACAAAATCTTATGGAGGTGTCGAGATTGATGTAGCGTATGCCATTACCCCCACTGCAGATGGTAATTATTTTATTGTGGGAGATTCTAGGAGTGGTGATCAAAATGTTACTTCCAACTATGGAAATGCAGATGCTTGGCTTATAAAAATAACTCCTTCCGGGGAACTAATAATGCAGAAAAATTATGGAGGAAATCAATTCGATTCTGCAAAAAGTATCCTTCCCATTGCTGAAGGAAACTTCCTTATTGCTGGCGCCTCTCGTAGCCAAAGCAACGATGTTTCTTTTAATAACGGTGAAAATGATGCTTGGGTCTTTGTTGTTGATGCACAAGGAACCCTCCTTTTTGAAAAGTCCATAGGAGGTTCTGCTTTAGATTTTGCTGAAGATGCCATACAATCTAACGGGAAATTAATCGTTGTAGGAAATACCGAAAGTAACAATGGAGATATTCCTCTTAACAAAGGGATAAAAGACGTGTTAATTGCTAAAATTAAATAAATTAAAAAACTATGAAAAAAATGGCCCTTTTGCTCATGGTGGTGATTGTCACTGTAAGCTGTAAAAAAAATGATGATGATGCGACACCACAAAACGTAACCGTAGATTTTACCTTCACCCATAACTGGGATGGCGATGCCATTGAAAATGCCGATTTTGATGTCCTACAATACAACAATGCGCACGGAGAACAATTAAGCCTGTCTAAATTAGTATATCTTATTTCTGATGTGACTTTTATAAATGAAAATGGCGAAATGTTTGATGCTGGAGATTATAATTTAATTGATGTAAGAGGGGGTACAAACCTTACTTTTACACCCAATATTGAAATCCCAGAAGGGACTTATACCGTATCTTTTACTTTTGGATTTGACGATGAAGACAATACATTAAATTACCAAGATTTAAACTCCTCCGATGGTGGATGGAATGTTCCAGACCCTTTAGGTGGTGGATATCACTACATGCGAATGGAAGGTAAATACATTAACTCCGTGGGAGTTCCTACAGAAGTAAATTTTCAATACCACACTATTCGCGCCAATAAGCATAGCTCCTTGCCCCCTGGTCCTGGGACTCTTGAATCGACATTAGATACTTCTTTTTTAGTAAATCTAGGACAAATTACCATAGGCTCCAACACCAATGTTGAAGTAAAAATGAATGTTGGTGAATGGTTTAAAAACCCAAATACTTGGGATCTAACAGTATTATATCAAACCCTAATGCCTAACTATGCCGCTCAATTATTAATGAATGAAAATGGTAAAAATGGCGTTTTTACACTAGGTACTGTAAATCAATAAACAAATAAAATGAAATACGGGATCGTACTTTGTGTACTCTTCTTCGGGCTTGTTGCGTGCAATAAAGAGGATGGTGGAACCTACACGGCAACTCCCTTTATACTGGAAATACCCTCCAATTTTGAACAAAATATTCTGCCCCCCATTATCCCAGAAGATAATCCTTTAACCGTTGAAGGTATTGCCTTAGGGAAAAAACTTTTCTTCGACCCTATTCTTTCTGCAAATAACACCCAATCGTGTGCAGATTGCCATAGCCCGCAATCTGGGTTTAGCGATGCCCGAAGGTTTAGTGTAGGAATAAATGGCTCTTTAGGAACTCGAAACTCCATGCCACTTCATAATTTGGCTTGGAATTATACTGGAAAGTTTTTTTGGGATGGTCGCGTTAATTCACTAGAGGAACAAATTTTTGAACCCGTTACAAATCCCATCGAAATGGCAAATACGTGGCCCAACGCAGTCGCTTCACTTCAAAATACAACAGTATATCCGCCCCTCTTTGAAGCGGCTTTTGGCACCATAACCATAGACTCCATTAAGGTATCCAAAGCGATAGCACAATTTGTAAGAACCTTAGTTTCTGCTAATTCTCGTTTTGATCAGTTTCAAAGAGGCGAAATAGACTTAACCCCTTCTGAAGCAAATGGCCTTTCCGTATTTCTTGATGAGTCAAGAGGCGATTGTTTTCATTGTCACGGAAACCCATTAAACCCATTATGGGCAGATAATATTTTTCATAACAATGGGTTGGACGAATTTTTTACGGATAAAGGGTTAAGCAATGCAACAGGCGATCCTAGAGACGACGGAAAATTTAAATCCCCTTCGTTACGAAATCTTGCCTTTACGGCCCCTTACATGCATGACGGTCGTTTTGCTACTTTAGAAGAAGTTATTAATCATTATAGTGAAGGTCTGGTTTATTCTGAAACTATTGACCCCCTTATGAAAAAGGTAGCCGAAGGGGGTGTTCAACTTACCGAAGAAGATAAAGCCGATCTTAAGGCCTTTTTACTTTCACTTTCCGACCCCAATTTTATAAACAACCCCAATTTTCAGCAGTAACCCTTTTTAACTGTTAACAATAACCTAAATCTATCGTACCATATCATTAAAATGTGCCACAGATATGGTTAAACAAACCATTTGCAGTATATTTGCATTCCTAATTTAGAACAAATCTATATTAATGATTAAGGTAACTGATACTGCAAAAATTAAAATTGCACAGCTAATGAGCGAGGAAGGATACAATCCTGAAAAGGATTTTGTACGTGTAGGTGTTAAAAGTGGAGGATGTTCTGGATTATCTTATGAATTAACTTTTGATAAAAATCAAACTCCTGAGGATAAACTTTTTGAAGATAACCTAATAAAAATAATCGTTAACAAAAAGAGTTTTTTGTACTTAGTAGGAACCACCTTAGAGTACAGTGGGGGATTAAATGGAAAAGGATTTGTCTTTAACAACCCTAATGCCAATAGAACCTGTGGTTGTGGAGAAAGTTTTTCACTTTAAAAGGCAGTAAAAAAAAATGGGAAAATTTACAGAAGACGATTTAAAAAAAGAGCTAGAAACCAAAGAATATGAGTATGGCTTTTATACCGACATAGAATCGGATACGTTTCCTGTGGGTTTAAATGAGGATATTGTTAAGGCCATTTCTCTAAAAAAAGAAGAACCCCAATGGATGACCGAGTGGCGTTTGGAGTCCTTTAGGGCTTGGCAACAAATGGAAGAACCTACTTGGGCTAATGTAACTTATCAAAAACCCAATTTCCAGAATATTTCTTATTATTCTGCCCCAGGGAAAAAGAAAAAATATAAAAGTTTGGACGAAGTAGATCCAGAATTGTTAGAAACTTTTAGCAAATTAGGTATTTCACTAGACGAACAAAAAAAACTTACCGGTGTTGCTGTAGATATTGTTATGGACTCTGTTTCTGTCGCAACTACCTTTAAAGAAACCTTGTCCAAAAAAGGGATCATTTTTTGCTCCATTTCTGAAGCCATACAAAAACATCCAGAGCTTGTTAAAAAATACTTGGGTACGGTAGTCCCCCAAAAAGACAACTTTTATGCTGCACTTAATAGTGCTGTTTTTAGTGACGGTTCTTTTTGCTATATCCCAAAAGGCGTTCGTTGCCCCATGGAACTTTCCACTTATTTTAGAATTAATCAAGCAGGCACGGGTCAGTTTGAACGCACTCTGGTGATTGCCGATGAAGGTAGCTATGTAAGTTATTTAGAAGGATGTACCGCTCCCAGCAGGGATGAAAACCAATTACATGCAGCGGTAGTAGAACTTATTGCCCTTGATAATGCAGAAATTAAATACTCTACCGTACAAAATTGGTATCCTGGAGGTAAAGACGGAAAAGGAGGGGTTTTTAACTTCGTTACCAAAAGAGGACTTTGCGAAAAGAAAGCTAAAATTTCTTGGACTCAAGTTGAAACAGGAAGTGCTGTAACTTGGAAATACCCAAGCTGTGTATTAAAAGGAGATCATTCTATTGGCGAGTTTTACTCTATAGCGGTTACCAATAACTACCAACAAGCCGATACTGGGACCAAAATGATTCATCTAGGAAAAAATACCCGTAGTACTATCATTTCAAAAGGAATTTCTGCTGGACAATCTCAAAATAGCTACCGCGGGTTAGTAAAAATAAGCCCTAGAGCAGAGAATGCCCGAAATTTTTCCCAATGCGACTCGCTTCTTATGGGGAACCATTGTGGTGCACACACCTTCCCGTATATTGAAGCAAATAACAAAACGGCACAAATAGAACACGAAGCTACCACCAGTAAAATTGGAGAAGACCAAATATTTTATTGCAACCAAAGAGGGATTCCTACCGAAAAAGCCATTGCCCTTATTGTAAATGGCTTTAGCAAAGAAGTTTTAAACAAACTCCCAATGGAATTTGCCGTAGAAGCTCAAAAATTATTAGAAATAAGTTTAGAAGGATCTGTAGGATAAAAAATTAAATCATGAACTCCTCACAAATACCATGTATAACCCTAATGAAGATGAATAAATTAGGCATTCTATCTTTCACCTTATCAAATATTTAATTCAGATGAAAAAAATACTATTTATAATGTCCCTTTTGCTTTCTGTGAGCCTTTTATCTTGTAAAAATTCTGAAGAAAAAACAGAAACTGGAGAAAGTAGCACTCCTAAATTATTAGATAATGAGTTTAACAGCTATACAGGAGAATATTTTTATTCTCAAGAAGGGGCCGTACTAAAAGGCGATTACTTTATATATGCTGTTACCATGGATGAAATGGCAAAGGATTTGGGCGCAAGAATATCCTCCATTAAAAAGGAGGAATACGATATGGTTCCTGTCGTGGTAAAAGGTGTGGTAGAAGTAAATCCTGCTTATGCAAGAGGAGAAAAAGTATGGGAACAAATTATAACCATTAAAGAAATTGTTTCGGTAAGTGAAACCCCTGCCGAAATTGATGTAACTATTGAAGAAAAGAAAAGTTAATGATGCTTAAAATAAAAAACTTACACGCAAGTGTAGAAGATAAGGACATTTTAAAAGGAATAAATCTAACCGTTAATGCAGGAGAAGTACATGCTATTATGGGTCCTAACGGTTCTGGTAAAAGTACTTTCGCTTCTGTTATTGCTGGAAAAGAAGAGTTTGAAGTTACCAAAGGAGACATCCTCTTTGAAGGGGAGGATATTTCTGAATTAGATCCAGAAGAAAGAGCCCATAAAGGGGTGTTTCTTTCGTTTCAATATCCCGTAGAAATACCAGGGGTATCGGTAACCAATTTCATTAAAACTGCCATTAACGAAACCCGCAAATCTAAAGGTCAAGAAGATATGCCGGCTGCAGAAATGCTTAAAAAAATTAAAGAAAAAGCCGATTTATTGGAAATTGACAGAAAGTTCTTATCTCGCTCCTTAAATGAAGGTTTTTCGGGAGGGGAAAAAAAACGAAACGAAATTTTCCAACTGGCTATGTTAGAGCCTAAACTCGCCATTCTTGACGAAACCGATTCGGGACTTGATATTGATGCCCTAAAAATTGTGGCAAACGGAGTTAATAAACTACGAAATTCTGAAAATGCAGTAATTGTGATTACGCATTACCAACGTTTGTTAGATTACATTGTCCCCGATTTTGTACATGTATTAATGGACGGGAAAATTGTAAAGTCTGGTACCAAAGAATTGGCTTATGAACTTGAAGAAAAAGGGTACGATTGGATAAAAGAAGAAGTAAAGGCATAATGAAATGAGTTTAAAAGAAAAAATACTTTCCTCGTACATTGCTTTCGAAGACTATTTGGACGACGATTCTCCTATTCATGACCTTCGTAACAAAGCCATAAAAACCTTTGAAAATGAAGGATTCCCTTCAAAAAAAGCGGAAGCTTGGAAATATACTTCCCTCAATTCTATATTAAAAGAAGACTATAGCATTTTTCCAAAAAAAGAAACAGCCGTTGAGTTTAAAGACATAAAAAAGTACTTTTTACACGACATTGACACCTACAAAATTGTCTTTGTCGATGGATTGTACAGTTCGTTTCTTTCCTCCACAACGCACGACGGCATGGATATTTGTTTATTGTCTGCCGCCCTTAGCAAAGAGAAGTACAAACCTGTTATAGAAACTTACTTTAATAAAGCCGCTAAAGAAGATAGCCTTACTTCTTTAAACACAGCTTTTGCAAAAGAAGGGGCTTATATTTTTATTCCGAAACACAAAGAAGTTGAAAAACCCGTAGAAATTATAAATTTTTATACGGGTAGTGATACTGCCTTAATGCTCCAGCCCCGTAATTTAATTATTGTAGCAGAAAATGCGCACATTCAAATTATTGAACGGCACCAAAGTCTTTCAGAAAATCTAGTATTAACCAATGTGGTAACCGAGATTTTTGTTGAAAAAAGAGCCTTTGTGGATTATTATAAAATTCAAAATGATTTGCCTTCGGCTTCATTAATAGATAATACCTACATAAAGCAAGAGCGCGATAGTGTATGTAGTGTTCATACCATTTCATTTGGCGGAAAACTTACTCGTAACAATCTTCATTTTTACCAGCAAGGGGAAAATGCCAATTCCATTTTAAAAGGAATAACCCTCTTGGAAGGAAAGCAACATGTAGATCACAACACCTTGGTCCATCATACTGCACCTAATTGTGAAAGCCACCAAGATTATAAAGGTATTTTTGATGATGATGCTACAGGTGTTTTCAATGGAAAAATTTATGTAGAAAAAGACGCACAAAAGTTAAATGCATTTCAGCAAAACAACAACATTCTTATTAGCGATAAAGCTACTATTAACGCCAAGCCGCAACTAGAAATTTTTGCCGATGACGTAAAATGTTCTCATGGATGTACCATTGGGCAATTGGATGAAGATGCTATGTTTTACCTTCGTTCGCGTGGTATTGGAGAAAAAGAGGCACGCGCCTTATTAATGTATGCTTTTGCCAATAACATTCTGGAAAGTGTAAAAATTCCTGAATTAAAAAAACGAATCAATAAGCTTATTGCCAACAAAATAGGAGTAAGCTTAGGTTTCGATCTATAAAAAATTTCACCAACAAAATGGTTGTGAGTTTCGATGTTCAAAAAATACGCGAAGATTTCCCTATCCTTAAAAGGCAAGTAAATGGATATCCGCTGGTGTATTTGGACAATGCGGCTACCTCACAAAAACCGCAAACCGTAATAGATTGCATTGCCCATTATTATTCGTATTACAATGCAAACATCCATAGAGGCGTACACACCCTCTCGCAAGAAGCGACTAATGCCTACGAACTAGCCAGAAAGAAAATTCAAAAACACTTTGGCATAGCGCATCCGGAGGAAGTTATTTTTACCTCGGGAACCACCCACGGAATCAATCTCATTGCAAACGGATTTTCATCCTTTTTACAACAAGGAGACGAAATACTGGTTTCGGCGATGGAGCATCATTCAAATATTGTTCCTTGGCAAATGCTTTGTGAAAGAACAAACGCTATTTTGAAAGTAATTCCGATGAACGAAACGGGAGAATTGTTGATGGAGGAATTTGAAAAATTACTTTCAAAAAATACCAAACTCGTTTTTGTCAATCATGTTTCAAATGCATTGGGAACCATTAATCCTATTGCGTCAATTATAAAAAGTGCCCACAAAGTAGGTGCCGCTGTTTTAATAGATGGAGCACAATCTTGTGCGCATATAAAACCCAACTTACAAGATTTAAAAGTAGATTTTTACGTCACCTCAGCACATAAAATGTGTGGCCCTACGGGCGTAGGAATGCTTTACGGAAAAAAAGAATGGCTCGAAAAACTACCTCCTTATCAAGGAGGTGGCGAAATGATAAAAGAAGTAACCTTCGAAAAAACTACTTATGCAGATCTCCCTCACAAATTTGAAGCAGGAACACCCAATATTGCTGGAGGAATTGCCTTTGGCGTAGCTATTGACTATTTAAATGCTATAGGTTTTGAAACCATGACATCTTATGAAGAAGCACTACTCTCCTATGCCACCTCAGAATTATTAAAAGTTGAAGGGTTAAAAATATACGGTACCTCAAAACACAAAACTTCGGTCATTTCTTTTAATTTGGAAGGGATACATCCCTACGATGTGGGTACCATCTTGGACAAATTAGGTATTGCTGTTCGCACAGGACACCATTGTGCACAACCCATCATGGATTTTTACAACATTCCCGGTACGGTACGTGCATCATTTTCATTTTATAATACCAAAGATGAAGTAGACACCTTAGTAAACGCAATTAAAAAGGCAAAAAGGATGCTTAGTTAACTTCATTTTAAAACATAACTAATAAGAAATATAATATCTTAGACTTATGAAAAAATATATCGTAATTTTCTTATCTACCCTTTTTATGATGGGTTGTGACGAAACCAAAAAAGTAATTGATGTGGCTGGAAATGTGCAACTTTCAGGAAATTATATTGTAAAAACCCTCAACGGAACTGAAATTTCTGAAAAAGCGCCCAATATTGTTTTTACGGCACTAGATAAAGCCGTAAACGGAAACACAGGATGCAACCGTTTTTTTGGAAATTATACCCTAGACCTTTATGTGCTCACTTTCTCTGAAATAGCCTCTACCGAAATGGCTTGCGACCAACCTATTATGGATACTGAAAATGCTTTTTTAGTTGCTTTACAAAATACAGGATCGTATGCCCTACAAAATGGGGAACTAACCCTTTATTCTAAAAACGATAGGACAGTATTGCTTACAGCCACTAAAGAAAAAACATCTGGAAATTAAAATAATGACTATTGCCGCTATACAAGAAGATTTAATAGATGAGTTTTCCCTCTTTGATGATTGGATGGATAAATATGAACACCTAATCGAATTAGGTAAATCTTTACCCATTATTGACCCTTCATTAAAAACAGAAGATCGCCTTATAAAAGGATGCCAAAGCAAAGTGTGGCTTAATGCCAAATTGATTGATAACAACGTTGTTTTTACTGCCGATAGTGATGCTATTATTACAAAAGGGATTATTGCCGTTTTAATTAAGGTTTTCTCAAACCAGACTCCACAAGAAATAATAAAAGCAGAAACTGTGTTTATTGATAAAATTGGATTAAAAGAACACCTTTCCCCTACCCGCGCTAATGGATTGGTTTCTATGATCAAACAAATGAAATTATACGCCTTAGCTTTTCAAGCGCAGCAAAAAAATTAAATTATGAGTACGACAGAAATAGATACCACCGAATTAGGTGAAAAAATAGTAAAAGTTCTTAAAACCATTTTTGATCCAGAAATTCCAGTAGATATTTACGAACTAGGCCTTATTTACGATGTGTTTGTAAACGAAGATCAAGAAGTAAAAATTCTTATGACCCTTACTACACCCAACTGCCCTGTTGCCGAAACCTTGCCCTTGGAAGTAGAAGAAAAAGTAAAGAGTATTAAAATGGTAAAAGACGCCGAGGTAGAAATTACTTTCGACCCCCCCTGGAGCCAAGATTTAATGAGTGAAGAAGCAAAATTAGAATTAGGAATGCTCTAATGGAAGAAGAAATAGTCAATAGAGTTGCCAATAGTGCGTTAGTTACTTTCGATCTGGAAGATTTTTATCCTGAAGGAAAACGAATGGCTTTAGACATTGCCCCTTGGCTTTTTGAAGGCACTATTCTTCGTGAAAAAGAATTCCGAAGCCAAGTTAAAAGCCTCAATCTTTCAGCATTTCATAATGCCTTTGTGGCCCTCTATTGTTCTACCCAAGCCATCATCCCTGGATGGGCCTATATGTTGGTTTCACTTCAATTAGCGAAAACATCAAAAAAAGTGATTGTAGGATCTTTGAACGATTTAGAAACCCTGCTTTTTTCAGAAATTATTGAAAAGATGGATCTTTCTTCCTTTAAAGATAAGCCTGTTATTATTAAAGGGTGTGCGCATAAACCTATCCCAGAAAATGCTTTTGTTCTGTTAGCCCAAAAACTTCAGCCGGTTGCCAAAAGTATTATGTTTGGTGAAGCCTGCTCTTCGGTGCCTCTTTTCAAAAAATAGTCCCTCCGTTTTTTTTTCAAGCTTTGTGCGAAAAGTTTGAAGGAAATACTACTTTTGCCGAAAATTTAAAAAACATTTAAAAATGAAAAAACACCTAGTTTTTATTCTATTGCTTACGGTTAGCCATTTTGTTATTGCTCAAGATGACGCAACTTCGGAGGAAGGCCCTAAGGACGGATGGACCAGAGCAGGAAATGTGTCACTCCTTTTTAGTCAAGCTGCTTTTAATGCCGAATGGACAGGAGGGGGTACAAACAATTATGCTGCAAACCTTAACTTATCTTACACAGCCAACTACAAAAGTGGTGATTGGAGCTGGGACAACCGATTGTTAGTAGATTATGGAATTAGTAAAACGAAGGATCAAGAATTTACTCGTAAAACCAGTGACCGTGTTGAAATTAACTCCATTTTAGGAAAACAAATATCCGAAAGCAAATGGTACTATTCCTATTTCTTAAACTTTAAAACCCAAATGACTTCTGGATATGTGTTTGGCGAAGATGCTAACGGTGATGAAATACGAACCGAAGCAACCAAAGCCTTTTCTCCTGCCTATATACAAACAGGCCCTGGGATGCTTTGGAAAAAAGACGACAACTTATTTGTAAACATTTCTCCTGCTACTGCAAAATTTATTTTTGTGAATGGTGATTTTACCAATGTAGGAAACAATCAAGCCGATATTGATGCCTTTAATGCAGGAGGTGGATATTTTGGAGTTGAAGCCAATGATACTATGCGTTTTGAATTTGGTGCTTCTTTAAATGCCTATGCAAAACTTAAATTGATGGACAATATCTCTTTTGAAAACATTTTAAATCTTTACACCAATTATCTTGAGGATCCACAAAATGTGGATATTGACTATACTGCAAACTTAGTAATGACAGTTAACAAATGGATTTCGGCCAATGTAGCTTTCCAAGCCATATATGACGATAATGCTGTGAAAGCATTCCAAATTCGTGAAGGATTGGGAATAGGAGTTACCTACGGTTTCTAAGAAACGTTTAATTTAAATAAAAAGAGGCTGTCTGAAAAGTCTATAAATTGCTATGTCAGGTTGAGCGCAGTCGAAACCTACTTTGATAATCTATAAGTTGCAGTTCTCGACTGCGCTCGAACAGACAAAAAAATTACTTTTCAAACAGCCGCTTTTTTTATTGTTCTTCTTCGTAAAATTCTGGGTATAAAAAATTATTATACGGAAAACGAGTTATGTGAATTTCCCTCACTTTTTCATATACTGTTTTCCGGAATTCCTCCAAATTTTCTTTATTTAAAGCAGAAATAAACAACGCATCCCCGTTTGTTTTTGCCATCCAGGTTTCCTTCCATTCCTCTAAGGTGTAATGTGCTTTGGATTTTTCAGTAACCAAATCGTCTCCCTCTATTTCTTCAGGTTTGTAGGCATCAATTTTATTGAAAACCATTAAGGTAGGTTTGTTGGCACTTTTTATTTCGTCTAAAATTGTATTCACCGAAGCTATATGATCTTCAAAAGAAGGATGTGAAATATCTACAATGTGCAACAGCAAATCGGCCTCACGAACTTCATCCAAGGTACTTTTGAAGGATTCTACCAATTGGGTGGGGAGTTTTCTAATAAAGCCCACGGTATCACTTAACAAAAAAGGAAGGTTTCCAATAACTACTTTTCGAACAGTAGTATCTAAAGTAGCAAAGAGCTTGTTTTCGGCAAATACTTCACTTTTGCTTATTACATTCATTAAAGTAGATTTTCCCACATTGGTGTACCCAATTAAAGCTACCCGAACCAATGCACCACGATTACCTCTTTGTATGGCCATTTGTTTGTCTATGGTTTCCATCTTCTTTTTTAGGAGTGCGATTCTATCCCGCACAATACGGCGGTCGGTTTCAATTTCGGTTTCTCCCGGTCCACGCATTCCTATTCCTCCTTTTTGTCTTTCTAAGTGGGTCCACATACCTGTAAGACGAGGGAGTAAATATTCGTACTGGGCTAATTCTACTTGTGTCCTAGCATAGCTTGTTTGGGCCCTTTGGGCAAAAATATCTAGAATTAGATTGGTTCTATCTATAATTTTACATTGTAATACTTTCTCTATATTTTTTTGTTGTGCGGGGGATAATTCGTCGTCAAAAATAGCCGTGCCAATTTCGTTTTCGTCTACATAGGTTTTAATTTCGTCCATTTTCCCCGTTCCAATAAAGGTTTTTGGGTTGGGTTTTTCCATTTTTTGGGTAAACCGTTTTAACACTTCTCCTCCTGCCGTATAGGCCAAAAATTCTAATTCGTCTAGGTATTCTTGGGCTTTTTCTTCGTCTTGTTGCTTTGTGATAAGCCCAATAAGAATGACCTTTTCATATTCAATTTCTTTGTGTTCTAGCATAAATTTTTAATAATACTACAAAGGTACAAACTGTTTGCTGGGGATTTTTGTATTTTACATTCAAATTAATAGAAATGCCAGAAAATACTACCGAGAAATCTAACCATTATGCCATAGGGTTTTACAATTTGGAAAATTTATTTGATACTATTAATGATAAAAAAACACTAGATGATGATTTTACAGTAAATTCTCCAAGAAAATGGAATGAAAAGCGGTTTCAAAAAAAAATAGCTAACCTTGGAGCCGTTATTTCGAAGATGGGTCTAGAAAAAATTGGATTCCCTCCGGTATTACTTGGGGTTGCAGAAGTTGAAAATAAAATTGTATTGGAGCATTTAGTCACTTCAAAACAGCTTCAAAGTTTGGGATATTCGTTTGTCCATTTTGATTCCCCAGACGAACGCGGTATCGATACTGCTTTGCTTTACCGATGTAATTATTTTTCAGTATTACAAGCAAAAACCCATACATTGTTAGTTCATAATGAGTTTGGCGAAAGAGATTTTACCAGAGATATTTTACATGTTGTTGGCAAATTAGATCGTCAAGAAATCCATGTACTCGTAAATCATTGGCCCTCTCGTAGGCAGGGAGCTTTAGAAACTGGCTATAAAAGAATGGCTGCAGCACAAAAAATTCTAGAAATTATAGCGTCTATTTTAAAAGAAGATCCCAACGCACGAATTATTATTATGGGCGATTTTAATGATGACCCACATAGTGAAAGTGTGAAAATGGTAACTACCGATTTTTTTTACAATCCTATGGAAGTCCTACTTTCAAAATACCAAGGTAGTTTACACCATGAAGAAACTTGGCATTTGTTTGATCAACTTATGGTGTCATATAATTTTTTACAAGGGGGTAATAATGCTTTTCAGTTTAAAAGCGCACACATTTATAACCCCAGAGAAATTAGGGAATACAAAGAACAATACAAGAACTTGCCTCTAAGAAGCTATGTAGGGAAAAAATATCTGGGAGGGTATAGTGATCACTTCCCCGTGTATGCTATATTTTCATTAAAAACAGTCCCCTAACTACAAAGATTAATCGGGTTTTAATGGCATTTGTCTAAAAGTTAATAAATCGTTAATATTTACCATCTTTTTTATTTATTTTAGCCTCAAATAACAATCAATCTAAATTTGTGATGAATACACTTTTACTCTTGTGTTTTAAAACAATTGCTAAAGTTCAAAAACCTTCTTTTTTACTTAGCTTTTTTATCGTTTTATTTAGCTTTCAAGCTTCGGCTCAATGCCCAATATTAGATGCAGGACCAGATCAATCCATAGAATGTGGAGGATCTGATGCAACACTAGAAATTACAATTAATGGGTTACCCGAATTAATTTTTCCGAATACTGGTACAAACACCTACCGTATTTCTATCCCAGAATGTCCCTTACCTCCTTTAACCGGAAACCCAACTAATATTAATATAGATGATACCTTTTCATCTGTATTTCCATTAGAATTTGATTTTGAATATTATACAAACACGTATTCAAACTTTGTGGTAGGAGCTAATGGTAAAGTAACTTTTGACACCTCTTTAGCAGGTGATTTTGATGGTTGGAGCATTGATGATACAGAGCTTTTACCTTTTGTAGACAATAGTAGCTTTTTTTTAAATATGATTTATGGGGCGTTTCACGATATGAACCCTGGGGTAAGTGGTGAAATTAATTATTTCATCACAGGAACAGCCCCCGAAAGAGTTTTGGTGGTTAATTTTAATAATGTCCCGCATTTTGGATCTTCTTGTGATTCAGTTTTCTTTACTACACAACAAATAATTCTTTTTGAATCGACCAATATTATTCAAGTTAATTTAATTGAAAAACCCTTTTGTACTGCTTGGAACGACGGTCTAGCTACCCTTGGAATACAAGGAAATAATTTGGGAGAGTTTGCTGTACCTACAGATAGAAATACTGGGGTTTGGGAAGCTATAGATGAAACTTATTATTTTATTCCAGACGGTACTGTAGACCCTAATTCCTCTTTTGAAGTAACCAATTTAACAACGGGCTTAGTCGTTGCTACTTCGCTGCCTGTAACTGTTAGTCCTACCGAAACAACTACTTATTCTGTAGCCCTTACTTTTGATCTTCCTAACGGAACTCCCGTTACGCTTGAAGATCAGGTTGTTGTTACCGTATCGAGTAACTTTAGTGTGGATTTAGGAGAAAATCAGCAACTTTGTGAAACCCCAAGCTACGATATCACTGCAGAAGTTATTGATGGCAATCCAGCCGATGCTACTTTCTTATGGAATACCGGGGAAACAACTCAAACCATAACTGTAACAGCAACAGGAACATACACCGTTGAGGTAACTATTGCAGACTGTACCGTAATAGAAAGTGTGGACGTATTTTTTAATGAAGTTCCAGCCATTGATTTAGGAAACGATATCGCTACTTGTCTTTTAGACAGCATAACCTTAGATGCAACGCCTTCAAACTATAATATAGCAGATGTAACGTTTCAATGGAGTTTAGACGGAAATGTGCTTGCAGGCGAAACTTCCAATACACTTGCTGTAACCGCTACAGGAGAGTATAGTGTAGTTGTAGATTATCAAGGTTGTATAGGAGAGGATACAATTATAGTAAGTCCAGCAAATGATATTGATATAAGTTTAGGAGAAGATTTTTCATCTTGTTTTAATGAGCTTGTTACCTTGGACGCAACCCCTACCAATTATGACCCTTCTACAGCTATGTTTGAATGGAGTTTTAATGGAACTGTGCTAACAGGAGAAACCAGTGCCACCCTTATTGCTCAAGAACCTGGAAATTATTCCGTCTTAGTGACGGTTGGGGTATGTACTGCCGAAGATACTGTAATTATTAGTCCTAGCAACGATATTGAAATAGCCTTAGGAGATAATTTTGAATCCTGTTTTGTGGAAGAGATTATTCTTGATGCCACCCCTGCAAATTACGATCCCACACTGGCAACTTACGAGTGGCGCTTAAATGGAACCCTAATTGCGGGTGAAACCAATGCTACTTTAATGGCTCAGGAGCCTGGCACTTACACTGTCCTAGTCGCAATTGGTGCCTGTACAGGTCAAGATAGTATTATCATAAGCCCTAGTAATGACATTGAAATAGCCTTGGGAGATGATTTTGAAACTTGTTTTGACGAAGGTATTATTCTAGATGCTTCTCCAGCAAATTATGACCCTGCCCTAGGAACGTATCAATGGAGTTTAAATGGAACGCTACTTCCCAATGAAACACTTCCTACTCTAATCGTTACCGAATCCGGTAGTTACAGTGTTACCGTTTCTATAGGAGCCTGTATAGCCACCGATAGTATTGTAATTTCGGGTAGAGATGATTTGATAGTTACCGTAAACGAAGACTTTAAAACTTGTCCAGACGAAGTACAAATTCTTACTGCTACCACTTCCGAAACCAATGTTGCCTACCAATGGTACCTAAATGGAGATGTTATTGTTGGAGCAACCGATAGCACTTTAGAAATTGCCGTAACTTCTAGTAATGTAGGAGAGCAAATCTATTCTGTAACCATTTCTGTAGGAGATTGTACAGGAACTGATGCCGTAAGTGTAGTGCTATATGATGTTGGAAAATGTACCGTTTCAGAAGGGTTATCGCCCAATGGTGACGGATTAAATGATTGCTTAGATTTAGAATTTATACGAGATAGAGCAGGCGCCTTCTCTGTTGAAATATTCAATCGATACGGAATGAGTGTCTTTAAGCAAGATAATTATGTAAATGAGTTTTGTGGTATCGATCAAGATGGTAACGAATTAACCACAGGAACCTATTTCTATGTAATGAAATTCCCTTCCACAGATCCTGTCTATGGAAGTTTAAAAACAGGTTGGATTTACATTAACAAAGAAGTAAACTAATAATAAGCTAACATTAAAAATAAACAACTCCCTATAATGAAAAAACTCGCACTATTCGTACTTTTAGTTTGTATTATGTGTGTTGATATTGCCCAAGCGCAACAAGATCCACAATATACCCAATATATGTACAATATGAATGTGGTGAACCCCGCTTATGCCGGTTCTAAAGAAACCCTTTCCCTAACAGCATTATATAGAAAACAATGGTCTGGCCTTGAAGGAGCCCCAGAAACCATTACTTTTTCTGGACACAGCCCAATAACCGATGAAGTAGGGTTAGGTCTTTCCCTCATAAAAGATGAATTAGGGCCCGTAAAAGAAACCAATGCCTATGTAGATTTTTCCTATACCTTACAAGTAGGAGAAACCTTAAAGCTAGCACTGGGTTTAAAAGCGGGAGCCACTTTTCACGATGTTGGATTAGCAGACATAGACTTACAAGACCCTAACGATCCTTTCTTTTCAGAAAATATTAACAACACCTATCCCAATATTGGGGCTGGAGCCTTTTTTTATGGAGATAATTTTTATGTAGGTCTTTCCGTCCCTAATTTTTTAAATTCAGTCCATTTAGACGAAAACGGATTAAAATACGGAAGTGAAACCAATCACTATTTTGCTACTGCTGGTTACGTCTTCCAAGCTTCAGAGACTATTAAGTTAAAACCCTCGGTAATGGTAAAATCGGCTTTCGATGCACCACTTTCCTTTGACGGAAACCTAAATGCCTTATTTTATGAAAAGTTTGAAATAGGGGTTTCCTATCGCTTAGAAGATTCCTTTAGCGGTCTTGTAGGATTTCAAGCTACCGATTATTTAAGAATTGGTTATGCCTACGATCACGTTATAAGTGAACTAGATGCCGTAGCTAGTGCTTCACACGAAGTTATTTTAACTTTCGATGTATTCTTTAAGAAAAAATCACTTCGTTCCCCTAGATATTTCTAATACCTAAAATTAGTTCATACCCATGAAAAACATATATATCCTTCTTCTATTGACAGCAACCTTGGTTACTGCTCAAAATAAAGACACCAAAAAAGCAGACCAACTCTATGATAGAATGGCTTACATAGATGCCGCGGAGGCCTATCAAAAATTACTTAAAAAAGGAAAAGCAGATCGCTACGTTTTTGAGCAATTAGCCAATAGTTATTATTTTATAAACGACACCAAAAAAGCAGAAACCTATTATAAAAGAGTTATAAAAGGAAAAAAGGTACATGCCGAAACGGTTTATAACTATGCGCAATCACTTAAAGCTAATGGCAAATATGCAGATTATAATGATGCTATGAAAACGTTTTCAGAATTAGCTCCTTCCGATTCTCGTGCGCTAGATTTTATGAAAAATCCAAATTATGTTCCCCAAATTGTTGATGCTTTTCCTCTTTTTGAAGCCAAAAATTTGGAAGATATTAATACCGAATATTCAGAATTTGGAGGAATTACTTTGGGAAAAGACTTTTACATTTCTTCCGCAAGAAATACCACCCGTAAAAAATATCAATGGAACGAACAACCTTTCCTAGATATCTATAAAGCAGAACACGTAGGTAATACCGTAAAAAATGCAACCCTACTGGAAGGGGATGTAAATACAAAATACCACGAAGGAAACGTAGCCATTACTCCAGATGGAAAACGTATGTATTTTGACCGTAATGACTATTTTAATGGCAAATATGATAAAGATGAAGAAGGCATTAACCAAATTAACCTCTATTATACCGAATGGGTTAATGGTGGCTGGAAAGGCGTTTACTCTGTCCCTTTTAATTCTAGCGAATATTCCACGGGACACCCTGCCCTAGGACCTTATGGAAAGATGCTTTATTTTGTGAGTGATAGACCCGGAGGAAAAGGAGACTCAGACATTTATAGAGTTTCTATAGAAACGGATGGTACTTTTGGGCCAGTAGAATTATTAGGAGGAGCCATAAATACTGAAGGAAAAGAAGTGTTCCCTTTTATAGATAGCAACTCAAATCTTTATTTTTCAAGTAATGGTCACCAAGGTTTAGGAGGACTCGATATATTTTATGCCGAAGCCAACGGAGGTAGGTTTGAAAATCCTGTAAACCTAGGAAAAGGCGCTAATAGTGAAGATGATGATTTTGCTTTTATTTGGAATCCAGAGACCAAATCGGGCTATTTGTCTTCTAACAGAAAAGGAGGAAAAGGAAGTGATGATATTTATAGCGTTACTGCAATCGAGCCTCCATGTGATGTCAATATGGACATTTTAGTAATTAATGAATATACCAAAGAGCCCATTTTTGGGGCACGTTTGGATTTGTACGATACCCAAGAAAATAAATTAAGCACCAAAACTACTTCCGAAAATGGACAGGGGACGGTCATGGCAGCCTGTAAACAAGACCATATTGTACAAGCTTTTATGCGCGGTTTTGAACCCAACTCGGTAAGTATTCCTGCTAGTGAAAAAGCTACGAATGTATCCAAAACAATTGCTCTACGACCCATTGAAGCTATTATTGTAGACGATAAAGTAGAATTAAACCCTATTCTATTCGACTATAACAAATGGAATATTAAACCGCAAGCTGCTTTCGAGTTGGATAAATTGGTCGATATCATGAAAAAATACCCTAATATGAAAATTAAGGTAGAAAGCCATACCGATAATCGTGGAAAAGATGATTACAATAGAGAATTGTCCGAAAAAAGAGCTCAATCCACTGTACAATATGTTATTTCTCAAGGAGTAGATGCTTCTCGTATCAGTGGACAAGGATTTGGAGAGGATAAACCTGTTGTAAACTGTGGTGATAATTGTACAGATGCCGACTACCAAAAAAACAGAAGATCTGAATTTATAATCATTGAGCGCTAACAAAGCTCACTAGACTAACCAACATAACCCTTCACTTAAAAGTGAAGGGTTTTTATTTTTTATAAGTTTGTTGCTATTTATACCCTAATCACCCCCCTAAACCCTCTGGCAGCATAGTAAGACTCGGCCCCGTTGTGGTAAATAAATACTGTGTCAAATCGAAAATCTCCAAAAAGAGCACCGCCCAAGTTTCGAATAGTAGCAGGTGTTTGTAGCCAACTTGAGGTTTTGGTGTCAAAATTTCCTAATTGTTGTAAATATTTATATTCTGCCTCGTTAAGCAAGGTAATCCCCATTGTCTCGGCTAGGGCTACGGCGCTATTTTCGGGTTTAAATTTTTTTCGGGATGCCAAAGCATCTGCGTCATAACAAAGGCTTCTTCTTCCAATGGGACTTTCTGGAGCGCAATCAAAAAAAAGATACATTTGGCTTTGGAGATCATAGCCTACAACATCAGGTTCGCCTCCTGTGATTTCCATTTGGTGTAACGACCAAAGGGCTTTAGGGTTTCCCTCCAACTTTGTTTTTACTTCGTTCCACAGGATCTCTTTATGACGTTCCATGTGTTGTTTAAAACGCAATTGTAAATTACTTAATAAGGTTTCTTTGTCTTTTTGAGATAGTACCATGGTGGTTTTATTTTTTGATGCTAAATATAAAATTTTGTGTTTTTCTCTTCTAAAACCGCTTCCGTTTTAGTAAAAACTCTTTGTTGGGTATACGTATCTTTATTTCTTAATCTTCTATTATTTTTATTGCCCATACATTTATTAAAGTATTCCTGCCCCCAATGCAATTGAAATTACTATTAGCATAACTGCTATGGTAACTTGAAGAAAGCGAAACGTTACCTTCTTTAATAGTTTGTTGCCAAGATAGGCTCCAGTTATAGCCGAAAGAGTAGCACATACCACCAATGGTAAGTTGTCAATTAGTCCCGATTTAGTAAACTTTGTTGCATAAATACTTATACGGGTAAAGTCCACAAAAGCGGAAACAACTACGGCAGTACCAATAAATGCTTCTTTTGAAAGTCCTGCTTTAATTAAAAAGGCACTTCGCAATGCTCCTTGATTGCCCGAAAGTCCGCCAAAAAAACCACTTAATATTCCCCCTATAGGTAATTTTTCTTTACCAAATTGTAGTCTGTTGAAGTAGGGAAAAAGGTCGATACTTGCAAAAACAATAAGTAAAATAGAAATCATAAATTTTACTGGATATACTTCCAAGTTTTTTCCAAAGGCATTATAGGAAAATAGTGGTTGTATGTTGGTGATGTTCAATAAAACCCATGCCCCAAAAAAAGCTGCAATCACAGCAGGAATCCCAAAACGCAATAAAACTTCTTTATTGGCATTGCGCCCAACTAAAAACAATTTAAAAATAGTATTAAAGAAATGAACCACTCCTGTTAAGGCAATGGCTAGCTCTACTGGAAAAAAAAGCATAAAAACTGGAGTCAATAAGGTTCCAAGACCAAAGCCTGAAAAAAACGTAAGAATAGCAACCACAAAAGCTACTAATGATATAATTACAACTTCCATTTGATTAAGGATGAGTCCCTTGTCCTATAATAGCGGCACAAGT
This sequence comes from Flavobacteriaceae bacterium, assembly GCA_041392205.1. Taxonomy (GTDB): domain Bacteria; phylum Bacteroidota; class Bacteroidia; order Flavobacteriales; family Flavobacteriaceae; genus Halomarinibacterium. Next base: position 44,538 of record JAWKMO010000011.1, read on the forward strand.
TAAAAAAATTAAATAGCAAATTTAAAAAGAAGAAGTATAGGCTTTCTATAAAGGTTGAATTTTGTAAAAATCCCCTTTAATAAAATCTTATGTTAATGGTATAAAAGGTAAGGATGTATAACAAAAATACTGTTCCCTCCCATACTTTTACATTGAAAACATCATTAATAAAAAGAGCAAAATATCCTGTAACATTGGTGGTAAGTTGCTGTAGGTATAAAACCCTGCTACATGTACCATCTCTGCTACAAAAGACAACACCATAGCTATACGAAGATTGTGCTTTAAGGTTCGGCTTTTGCCTTGGTGCCCAAACATAGGTATAAGCAGTAATTACATTGTTAATTTCCGTGAAATGGCATATAAAAGATACGGTTTTGTTGAGTTCAAAAATAGTAAAAGGGTGCTTTTAAATATTTGAATCGAACAGTACCTGCCATAGTCCTTGTTCATTCTTTTGCCACACCAAAAGGTATTTTCCGTTATAGCCCCCAGTGCACTGGCCCATTTCAAAGGCAAGGGTTGAAGTAACCATTTCTAAGTGTAAAGGTGTTAAGCCAAGAGAGTACTGTGTCTGGTTCATATATGAATATTCCTGAGCAATGGCTTGGGTCCCAATGACCAATGGTTTATGGTTATAATACACGGCATTAGGTGTATATAGTTGAGTAACCAATGCCAAGGCATCATGGGCATTGCATAACTTTATCCATTGAGCCCTTCTTTTTTCAATTTGTGGGTCTATAGGGATGTTTTTGGTAGCTTGAGCAATACATTCTAATTGTCTTTTTTGAGTGCCTTCTGTATTCCATATAAGCAGATACTTGTATGATTCTCCACTTTGAAGATTAAAACCCCCAATTTCATAGTCATAGATAGGGTTTGCTTTTATCCGTTTAGCAGTATAAATTGTTTGGATAACTACCTCTTTTTTTGCATAATACTCCTTTATTGCATCGGGGATTGTAAAAACCGCTCCAGAAGTTCTTACTTTAATGGCATTGTTGGTATAGAGCGTGGCTAAGGAATCCCAATTGCGGGTAGTTACATAACAAGCCCATTGTTGATTTGGCAAATTTTCTTCTAAACGAGAAGTACAAGGGCTTTTTGTTGTTTCCGTTTTGTTAACTATTTCTTGCGAATGTGCTTTACATCCTTGAAAAATAAGGATTACTATAATGAAATACAGAAAAATAGAACGCATAGGTTGTTGTTGTTTAAGCTGAATGAATAAAGATACAGCTTTGTTTGTATCAATAAAAGACATAAAAAAAGGACGCTTTTAGGCGTCCTTTTTCAGAAAGAAAAAAATATTAGATTCCTGTCACTTCAATATTGTCTATGTGGTAACGGGTAGTAATTCCTGGATCACTTCCTTGGTAACGAAAAGCAACATACATGGTTCCTTCTACACAAGATACATTAATAGGATCTACAGTATTAAATCCTCCAAAACCTGATGCTGGGACGTTTGGAACAAAAACATCTAATGGAAACCAAGTGGCTGTTGTAACATCACCAGAAAAATCGGTAGAGACCAATACGGTTAACCCTACGCCATTTGCAAAAGCAACTTCTAGGTTAAAGATAAGTTCTTCATTGGTTGTGTTATCCATATTGATTCCAGAGGTGACTAACCAAGTATCTATGCCATTTTCTTGTGATAAAAACCCAGATACTTGAGCATAGTTATTTCCAGAGAAATTACCTACTTCCCAAAGGGTTCCTCCACTATTTACATTAACATTGGTCCAACCGGCTGCCACATAATCTTCAATTGCATTAAATTGCTCGAAGTTTTGGCTCCAAAATGTAGAACCACCGCCACTTGGACCATCACAACTTAAAATGTCTGGGTCACAACGGTTTGTATCATCCAACATGACATCGTCAAGGCTGTTAACTGTTATAATAAAATAATCGTCAAAAAAATCGCGCGTTAAAATAGCATTTACGGTACCCCTCCCTGAAGCTAACTCTTGGGATTTAAAATCGGCAAAAGTACTAGTGCTAAAAACAGCTGAATTCCCAGTGGTACAACTTTCCAAAATACGCTCTCCATCAAATTCATCGCTTGGTTCCCCGGCATAGGTAAGCGGGTCGGTTCCTAAGGCTTGGCTACGGGTAAATTGAACCTCCGTTAATTGTACAAAAAGGTTGGTTTTATCTACCTCAAAATCTTCAATACTTATTGGTAAAGGTACTATCTCGGCAACCAGAGCATCTCTTTTAATAAAGGTATCCATTTGCGCTTCAGAAATAGGCTCAATGCTCCCTGCACTTTCAAAACCTAAAGTAAGTACTCCACTATCTAAGCCTACTGAAAGCCCTGCAAGAGATACATAAACTCTTCTTCCAAAATCATACCGTCCAAAAAGGGGATTACTATCAATAACTAGCTTTACTCCTGCTGTAGGGTTAGAAGCTTTGTCTTGAAGAATTACCTCTTCAAAAAAGTTTCCTGTTTCGTCGCTAGAGATGACATAGCCTTCAAGAAATTTTGTTGCAAACTCTTCCCCAAAGGTCAAGGTTTGATTTCCGTTAATTGTTACTTCTTGTTCCCAAGCACTGCGTAAGGCATCTATGGTTACCACATCAGAAGCGGGGATATTAAGTTCGGTAGCAGGGTCATTTGGAACGCCAAATTCGTCATCCTTAACACAGGATACAAAAGTTACTACTATAATAAGGAGTAGTATTATTTTATTAATTTTTAAATTTTTCATTGTACTAAATTTTATTTTTATCAATTAATTAGAATCGAACATAAAGGTTAACATAATAGGTGGTTCCATTTCCAAAGAAATAACGATTCCCAAACAAAGGCCCTCCGGTATAGGATTGCTCTTCTAATTGTTGTTGGTAATTTGATCTTCGAGAATCTTCAAAACCGCCTGTTTTATATTCTTGGTTTAAGACATTATTTATAGTGGCAAAAAAACCTACATAATAATCTTTTATTTTCCATGATTTTCCTCCCACAATATTTACTAAAAAGTAATCGTCAAGTTGTTCTTGTTGCAACAATCCTTTAGCTACTTCGGTGTCATAGTTGGCAAATACTTGTAAGTCTGTATCCAGTGAAAAATCCTCACTTCTTCGTAGGGTGCTTATATCTACATAGGCATTAGAAAAATAGTTGGTCGTAGCGCCTACCCACCAGAAGTCTGGGTCACGGTATTCAAAACCAATTTGGTAAGCCCTTTCTGGCCCTCCCGCGACATGATAGTTTTCTAAGAAAACTGTTCTTTTGCCGCGTGCTGTTAGGTCATTTCCTTCTACAAAACCATCGGCTGGATCATAATCATAATCATCTCCAGAAAGGTAAATAGTTGGATTGTTGGTATAAATATTTTGTCCCACAGAAGCTGCTGCTTTTATCAAAACTGTAGGGGTTACTTGTGCCTCAATCCCCATTTCAACACCCATATTGCGCTTTTCAATTCCTTGCACAATTTCTTGTACAAAAGCACTATTGTCCTCTGTTCCAAAGGCATTTTGAGTAAAAAAGAATCCTATTTCTGTAGCGTCTTGAAATCCTGCATAAAATCCAGTTACCCTTGCTTTTACAATAGGAGAGCGATAGATATAGCTAAGGTCTGCACTTTGTATTTTTTCCTCGGTAAGGTTATCTACGACATCATTATTTTGACGGGCATTGGCAAAACTGTTACGTAAGGTGGGTGCTTTGGTTAGGTATCCTGCGTTCAAATCTACTAGGTGGCGTCCGGTTACTTTGTATGTTAAACCAGCCTTAGCCCCAAAATTGGTAAAAGTGAGTTCTTCACTATCTCCTAGAGAACGATTGCCTTCTTGGAAATAACCATTTTGGAAAATCCCTGTTCTTTGATAGGAAGTATTGGAAGCATTAAGGCCTAAGTAAAAATCTACCGTATTATAAGTAAACTGGGCTTGTGCAAACCCAGAAAGTACCGTCGCGGCTAATTCATAGTTGTATCTGTAAATATCCCCCACTTGTACCACTCGATCTGGATTTTGCACATCGCTTTGTGCAAAGGATGGTGTTGGGCCGCCATAAAATCTATCAAAATCTTCAAAGCCTGTACCTCCTAATAAATCGGTAATGGCAGCAAAGTTTTTACTAGTTACGCTTCGAACGTTAAGGTTTCCATTAAGGGTAATATTTTCATTAATTTTTGAAGAAAGAATCGTGTTTAACGTGAGTTGGTTATCATCGACTCTGTCTTCTTGAAGAACATAACTTGAGTATCCATTAACCGTATTTAAGTTAGCAAGGTACATAGCGTTCCAGTCTATTTGCCCATCATTAATGAATTCTTGCGATGCCAAATAGGCTTGTTGATAATCATAGGCTGTTGGGGAAGGGAATCGTAAAAAATAACTGGGCATGCGTTGGTAATAGTTTCCAAAAGGATTTCTATTTCCCCCGTTGTCGATTCGAGAATCGCCTATTTTTCCAAACTGGTAGGCAATATTGGTATTTAAAGTTGTTTTTTCATTAAGGTTCCAAAAATGGTTAAGCATTACCACAGGTTCTTCAATATTGCGCTCCCTACTGTTTCGTATTTCGCCATCTTGGTATCCCCAATTTGGGTTGTACTGTATCCCTTTCAACTCTTTTGCCTCTTGTGTGATGGCTGTGGATCTTCCTCTTCGGTTTGGGGTGTAAAATGCCGTTAGGTTTAAACTATGATTATCGTTTAATTTTTTTTCAACCGAAGCAAAGAACGAATTGGCATCATACAAGGTACCGTCTTGATAGCCTTCTTCTGCAAAACGTCTAGAGGCTAATATTGAATACGCCCATCCATTTTGGGTAAGCCCACTATTATAAGAGCCCATCACCCTTCCAGTATAACTACGGTTTGCTAAGGCGTAGGAAACCCTTCCCCCTTTGCGATATTGTGAAGCTCTCATAATAATATTGGTTGTTCCTGCGAGGTCTCCAAAGGTATAGTCATTGGCTTTTAAACCCATAGAAAATACTTGGTTTCGTTGGACATCGTTAAGCCCTCCCCAGTTTGCCCATTGTGGCCTCCCGTTAAATTGCTTATTCATTTCAATTCCATTAATAAGTACTTTCCCGTTTTCACTATCTAACCCTCTAGGTCTAAAAAAAGTAGCACTAAAATCGAAAGAAGCCGCGTCTAAAAAGGTGTCGTTTGAAGCTTGTAGTAACCCAGAGATATTGTAGGATGTTCCTTCGTCTTCATTTAATTCATTATCGGAAAGACTAATGATTCCAATTTGGGTTTCTACTTCTGTGACATCAAGTTGTAGTAGAATAAGGTCTAAATCAATTGTTTTTCCTTGCTGAATCGTAATAGGTATGCGTTGTAAAATGTAGTTAGACGTATTCACAATAAGTACCTGCTCCCCTTGGGGAAGATTGTTTCCAGTGATTGAAAATAATCCTTCAGCATCTGTTTCGGTTGTGAATATGCTATTTAAAATAGATACTTCCACTGCCGGAATAGCTTCGCTAGAATTAGCATCAACCACCTTCCCTTTTACAGTAGCTTCTTGGGAAAGCATGGTAAACACGCCCAAGGTGCCAATGAAAAAGGTTAAAATGAATTGTTTCATCTTGTTCTGTTGTTTTTTAATTTTAAATAATTGTTATAATTGGCGAGCAAAACTACATCTTTTAAATGAAATAAGTAATTTTGGTGCATTCTTTGTAAACGATTTTACGCAAACTTAATATTAGCCTTGATGGAAGTAAAGTATTGGTATCTCATCCTTAGTTTTTTTGTAATCGCTTCTTCTCACGGGCAAGAAAAAAAAGCCTATAAAATAGCTACCGTAGCTTTTTATAATGTTGAAAATTTGTTTGACTACGAAGACGACCCTTTAACTTTTGATGACGATAGAACTCCCACAGGAAAGGATCATTGGACCGAAGAGATTTATAATGCGAAATTAAAGAATATGGCAAAGGTTATTTCAGAAATTGGTGCCGACGTAACTGGATCCTCTCCTACAATTATAGGAGTTTGTGAAATTGAAAACCTTAGAGTATTAGAAGATTTGGTAAATCAAGAACCCTTAAAAGATAAAGAATATGGTATTGTGCATTTTGATTCGCCCGATAGAAGAGGAATAGATGTTGCACTATTATATCAAAAAAAAGTATTTACCCCTACAAATTATAAAGCTCACGAATTAAAAATTTATGAAGATAATGATCCTACACAGCGTATTTATACCCGGGATCAACTTCTTGTTAGCGGTATGTTGGATGGTGAAAAAATACACTTAATTGTAAATCACTGGCCCTCAAGAAGTGGTGGTGAAGCACGAAGCCGATTTAAAAGAATTAAGGCCGCAAAACTTAATAAACAAATTATCGATTCTTTATTTACTGAAGATCCTTATGCAAAAATTATTACTATGGGGGATCTTAATGATGACCCCAATAGCCCAAGTCTTTCTGAAGTTTTAAAGCCAAAACGAAATAGGGAAAAAGTGGGATTAAAAGAATTGTATAACCCCATGGAAGATATGTTCAAAAAAGGACTTGGTACCTTAGCCTATCGTGATGGATGGAATTTGTTTGACCAAATGATTCTTTCTTCTGAATTAACCAAAACAGATTATTCCTCGTATCGATTTTACAAAGCAGGGATTTATAATAAAACTTACTTAGCTAATCCTAGAGGGCAATATAAAGGCTACCCATATAGAAGTTATGCCGACGGAGGCTTTACAGGAGGATATAGCGACCACTTTCCAGTGTATGTTTATCTTATTAAAGAAAAATAAGAAGAAAAATTTATTCTTATCACTGTTTTTTTTAAGCAAACCATTGTTGCCATGGAATTCGGCTAACCATTAAGATAAGTGCTAAGGTATAGAAAATAGCAAGGGTTTTAAATTTAGGCTTAGACACCAATTTCTTTTTATGTTTGGAATAGCCTAAAGTAATTAAAACAATGGCGAGCACCATAACAGTTATATGTTCTACTGCATACAATCTAAGAAGCGCATCCTTCATCACTGTTCCCATTCCATTGTTGGAAATAGATTTAAATCCCAAAGGAGAAATGAAATAAAGTAATAACCCTAACAATAATTGCATATGAGATACAATGAGTGCAAAAAGTGCCATTCTAAAATCTTTAGGTTGGTATTCCTTATTCCCAAAAAAACCTGCTAGTGCATTTAGGGAGGCTATAAGTACCATAAATAAGGTAATATAAGCCCAATAGGAATGTATAAATTGAAGGGTAGAGTACATAGTGTAAAGTGTTTCGTTATTTAGTTGTTATAAAGGTATAAAAAAAGTGGTTGGCAATTGCCAACCACTTTTCTTATTTCGTTCAAGTAGGTTTAAAACGTGTACCGTAACGAACCGTTATAAGTTAAACCATTTTCATTGTAAAATCCAAAGGAATCAGAGTTCTGTATTCCTATATAATCAAATGCATTAAACACATTTGCTCTAAAAGTTAGGTTATTGCTCCCCAATGAAAACTTATAGGTTAAACCAAAATCTGTAATTGAATAGGGTTGTAATCTAAGAGGTTCATAGTTAATTGCAGAGGTTCCAGCATCTGTAAATTCATAATGACGGTCGCGGTAATTAATAGTCCCATCGACACTAAGTCCTTTTACAATTTTAGCTTTTGCTCCCAAACCTGCGGTAAATTGAGGTGCTGTGGAAACTTTTACCCCTTGACGATTAACACCTGCTTCTTCGGAAAGAAGTACTCCTGTTTCATCATTATAGATAGAAACGTCTGATTTCCCTTTAAATATCCAACTACCACCCGAAACAAAAGCATTAAGAGACAACCAATCATTTGCTCTCCAGTTTATATCAAATTCTGCTCCAGTATGATACTGACGAATTCCTCTTTGTAGGATGTTTGTATCAAAATCATCCGTTTCATCTTTGGGAGTGCCATTATCGTCAACACCTGTATCCACTAAGGTTCTATTTGCCCAATCGGTGATATAGGCATTAAAGTTTACTCTAATATTGGAAGCATTAAAATGGTATCCTCCTTCAACGGAACGAATAATTTCATTTTCAACATCAGGATTAATTAAACGATTAGAATTTCTAATATCTACAAAAATATTATCCAAATAGGGTTGTCTTGAATAATATCCTCCATTAAAGAAAATTGTATGCATTTCTGCAATAGTATAGGAAAAACCTCCTTTAATGTTGAACCCAGTTTTGCTTACTTTTTCTGAAGTGGTAGTAACTTGATTTCCATTGGTATCGGTATCAAATCTACCTTCTCTTTGGTAAGATTGGGTAGAATAAGATCCTTGTGCAAAGATGGAGAATTTTCCATTACTATATTCTAATTGTCCAAAACCACCCATATAATTAATGTCTTCAGAGTAATCGTATTCAATTCTTTGTCCTTCATCTGCAAAGTTTGAAAGTGCCGCCCAAGGATTGGGGTCAAAAGTTTCTGTTACTATCACACCATCTGGACGATCATTAGCCCATCCATTTAATCCATAAAAATTAGCCACCTGTCTAAAGTGATCTCCGGTATACAATCTAGCATCTATACCGACGTTTGCAGAAAAGTTATCAGAAAAGTTATGGTTTAAGTTAGATACAGCTCCAAACCATTGGTGATTGTTAACAGAAGATCTTCTTATATATCCTGTTCGAGAACCACTATCTCCAATTCCCCCTTCTACCTCACCATTTCTAGCAATAATAGCAGGATAGTCTACTTGTCCCCGTAAGGGTCCATCTTCACCATCTGGGTCTTCAGTACGTAAGGTACTAGCTCCTTTAGGTCCAGTACCACCCCCACGACCATAGGAAGCATAAAGTACTGTAGATAAATCGGTCGCATCGCTCATAGTCCAATCCCAGTTAAGGTTGGCTACAGGTTTATGGTAATAATTTTGTCTTTCTGAAGTAATATTCCCTACATCACCATCAACCTCATTATATCCCCAATTATCATTAAATTTTGGGTCGGCTTCTATTCTGGCTTTACTTTGAGAAAACTTTTGACCGTGTAATTGAGGTGCTCCTGTAATTAAGAAGTTGAAAGAATGGTTTTCGTTAGGTTTGTACCCCACCGCAAAGAAATAGTTTTGACCTTGACCATACGTACCTGTAGACCATTTTCTATGAGCTTGCCAATAATCTAATAACATTGAAAAAGACCATCCACTTTCATTAATACCAGTATTGTAGGCGGCAGTACCTTTGAAGTAGCTATCATTGGCCCCTAAGAAACGAACAAAACCACCTTCTTTTCTGTCGGCAGCTTTCATGACAATATTAACTGTACCCCCTACGGATGAAATGGCAAGTTTAGAAGCTCCTAACCCTCGTTGTATTTGTATTGCATTAGCAATGTCTGCAATACCAGCCCAGTTAGACCAATATACTCTTCCATCTTCCATACCATTTACCGGTTGTCCATTAAGAAGGACTGCAGTGTTCGTTTGGTCAAAACCTCTTAAAAATAATTGAGAATCACCAAAACCACTATCTCCGGTTACTGTTACAGAAGGAGTCCCTTCTAAAGCTTGTGTAATTTCAACATTACCAGCAACCTTGTCTTGAATATCTTGCGCAGTTATGGTAGAAACCGCTACTGGGGTTTTACGGTCTTCTGCTAGGTCAATTACTCCAGAACCCACAATCACAACCTCTGCTAGGGTATTTGCGTCTGGCTCAAGAATAATAGATCCTAGATTTGCGGTTCCTCCGTTTAGTGCAAAATTCAATGTTTTTTTAATAAATCCTAAATACGAAACTTCAATGGTTCCTGAATTCGCATTCACTGAAAGTGTAAAATTTCCGTCAAAATCGGTCACAGTTCCATTGGTAGTTCCAGATTCTAGTACGTTAGCCCCTGGAAGTGGCCCTCCTAGATCAGAGTCGGTCACTGTACCAGTTACTGTTCCTTGAGAAAAAGCTGTCATGCAGCTTAAGAACATAGTAAAAAGTAATAATTTTTTCATAAATATTTGTTATTTGTTTGTTGTTGCAAAATTACGTTAGTTCTTAAAAATTACCATAAATTAATGTTAAGAAAATGCTATGAAATACCTTTATAATTTATTTGAAAATTATTTGATAAAAACAAAAAAAGGCACCATTTGCTACTATCGAATTTACAATAGTATGCTAGGTCAAATTACAGAATAAATTTCAAGTATTTGATAATTAGGCAAATAGATAAGAACAATTTTATTAACAATAAAAAATTAATAATTTTTTATGCAATCTAAGCGTTCTTTTAAAGGGTAGATTGTAGAAAAATATTCTTCATGATACTTGCTTTCCAAAGGTTTTGAGTTGGGCAAATCTTCTTTAAAAGGATCTACTTCTTTTCCATTTTTCCAGAATCGATAACATACGTGGGGGCCCCCTGTATTTCCAGTCATACCTACCCAGCCTATCACCTCTCCTTGACGAACATATTGACCTACTTTTACATTGTATTTTTTCATATGTAGGTATTGGGTCTCATACGTTTTGTTGTGGCGTATTTTTACATAAATTCCATTGCCTCCACGTCTTTCGGCTTTTGTAACGGTCCCGTCTGCAGTTGCCAAAATAGGTGTCCCCACATTTGCTGCGAAATCGGTCCCACGATGCGGGCGTACTTTATAACCGTAGTATGCAATTCTTCGGTTTAAGTTATACTTGGAGGAGATTCGGTAATTAAATTTTATAGGAGATTTTAAAAAGGCTCTTTTTAAGTTTTTTGCTTCAATATCATAGTAATCGGCAGGAAATGTTTCGTCTTCAGGTGTAAAGTTGAATGCATAAATGGGCTTCCCTTTGTGTTCAAAATAGGCTGCTTTTATTTCCCCTAATCCTCCCGAAATTGTATCTGAAATAAATTTTTCGGAATAAATTACTTTAAAATTATCTCCCGTTTGTAATTGAAAAAAATTAATGGTCCATGCGTAAATATTAGCTAATCTATCCGTCATATAGGGGCTTAAGTTATTCTCTGCCATCGTTGCAGAAAGCGAACTTGTAATAACCCCAGAAGCTTCTTTTTCAATATAGGTAACGGGTTTCTTTTCGTGACTTACATTGATGCTATCCCTAAAATCAATAATGGAGTAATCTACTTTATTCTTTTCATAAATAAAAACTTGGGTTTGATTTAGAGAATCTTTTGAGTTTAATAATACGTAAGGATCTCCAATTTTAATTTTTCGAACATCAAAATTTTCTTTGAAATTGGTGGCAACTTCATAGATTTTGTTTTGGGAAACTCCATTTTCACTTAAAATTCCACCAAAGGTGTCTCCAGGTCTAATAGTATCCCTTATTACGTTAAAATCGTTAAGGATATACCCATACTCTTCAATTATTTTGGGTTCGAGAAGGGTTTCTAGGGGGTCTTCTTCTTTAAGGTCGTTGGTGCAGGAAATTACTACTAATAAAGTGGGAATAATGTAAAATAAATACTTCAATTTTTATAGGCTTTTCAAACTAAACATTGGTTCCCCAGTCTTTTAATTCTTCCTTGGTCCAAACCTCTGGAAAGAAGATTCGCTTTTGGTATTTTGGATGCATATACTTTGTCCAATCACTACCGCCAGTAGCTTCTACGGGTTCTTTTCCATGATTTAAATACCTTTTTGCGGTATTATAATGTGCCATGACCCAAGTAATATTTACCGTATAATCATAATGGCGCATAGCACTTCGCAAGGCTTCATTTTCTCTTACTTCTTGGGGTAAGCTTTTAAACTTTGAATACAAATTTAGAGTATTATATTCTTTTGTGAAGGCTATAAACTCATTTTTATATTTTTCTTCAAAAGCTTTTAAAAGATAACTTTTCTTTCCTGTTTTATAATCTTTTCCTGCGGCTTGCCAATATAAATGCTCTAAGGCGTGTTCATAAGGGGTGTTTCGATCTATCGTTTCACGAAAACGAGCATCGATAAGGTTAATAAGTTCGGTGGAGGCAAATTCAATTTTACGATACTGTGCACTTTGAAAACCCGAAGCAGGTGCTAACGTATTTCTGAATTTTAAATACTGTTCCATTTCCATTCCCACGGTCATGATATTGAAGGACGAAGTAAGCATATCGAAATACCTACTAATACGAAGCAATTTATCCGAAAAAAAGGAGGCCGTTAGCTCTTTTGCATGCGATACTTGCTCAATTTCCCAGAGGATCATTTTAAAAAGCAGTTCGTTTATTTGATGGTACATAATAAACACCATTTCATCGGGTAACTTGGTGCGTTGTATTTGAAGGTTTAGAAGGGCATCCGTTTGTATATAATCCCAGTATGTGATAGGTTTTCCATATAAAAGTCCTTCTAAGTGGGTGTCGAGGTCTTGCCCAATATTTTTAAACTTTTCATCCAGTTGTTCAATAAGTCTTTCGGTGTTGGCAGATAGTTTCATGGGGTGCGGTTAATCTACAATTATTTTAAATGAATGTTGTAATCCTTTAAACTCCGTTAAGGTAGCTTTAAGGGATCCTACAGCTAGCTCAGCTTTAATTAGTAAGGGTATTTTATTATCATCGTCGGTGACCCAAACCGTTAAGCTTTCTTTTTCCTTAAAAACCCTTCCGGCTTCTACATAAGGACGAAACTTTAGGGTGGCAATTTTTCCGAATTTAGTTCTAAGAGTTTCCCTTCCTAGAAATTTTAATTTAAAACGGTAACTTTCTTTATCAAAAAACATATCCATTTCTACGGTATGGCCCACTTCAATTTTTGAAGCATCAATTTTATTTCGCAAAAAATAAAAGGCAGAAACCATATCTTGAGCATCTTTTGAAAAAGTAACCCATTCCTTTTTTTCTTTCTTTTTGTCGTGAATTACAGCTTGACGGGAAGCCCAGTCAAAATCTATTTGAAGATCTTTTGTATAGCCTCCTTCATCAATTTTTCGAATAAAACGATAAGGAATGTCTTTTTCCTTATCGATATAGGATTGATAATAATCTTCTACATTAAAGAATAACTTAGAAACTCCAATAGTTTTCCCTTCCCCCTTTATATGAAAAACTTCTCTGCCATGAAGCATTGCATTATCTACCTCTAAGGTTGCATAGCCCGCTGTTACAAAACCATAATGTACGCGAAATTTAAACCATTCGCCATCGCCAAAAGCTTGTTTTTGGGAAACGGAAAATGTTGTTATAAAAAATGAAAAAAGGAATAGGATGTTTTTCATGGTAAAACTTTTGTGTCTTTTCTTCATCTTTTACAACTACTGTTCCAAAAAATTAAAACCTCCGTCTATCAAACGACAGAGGTTTATCTTAGTTACTTTTTTATAAGGTTCCACGAGCTGCTTGTTCACGTTCTATAGACTCAAAAAGTGCTTTGAAATTTCCAGCTCCAAATCCTTTGGCCCCCATTCGTTGAATAATTTCAAAAAACAAGGTAGGACGATCTTCTAAAGGTTTTGTAAATATTTGAAGCAAGTAGCCTTCTTCATCTGCATCTACCAAAATGGAAAGCTTTTGAAGTTCTTTTAGGTCTTCTTTCATCATTTCCATGTGGGTCCCCAAGCGGCGAGGAATATCGTCATAATACGCTTGTGGTGGTGGTGGTAAAAACTCAATGCCTCGTGCTTTTAATTGTGCAACCGTAGCTATTATATCATCGGTTGCCAAAGCTAAATGTTGCACACCAGCGTCTTCATAAAAATCGAGATATTCTTCTATTTGCGATTTTTTAATTCCTTCGGCTGGTTCATTAATAGGAAATTTAATTCTTCCGTTACCATTGCTCATTACTTTACTCATAAGGGCGGAATATTCGGTATGGATTTGTTTGTCGTCAAACGATAAAAAGTTCACAAATCCCATTACATCCTCATACCATTTTACCCAGGTATTCATTTGTCCCCATCCTACATTTCCTACCATGTGGTCTATATATTTTAGCCCTGTTGGAGTTGGGTTGTAATCACTTTTCCATTCCTTAAAGCCTGGTAAAAATGCGCCTTTATAATTTTTGCGTTCTACAAACATGTGGACGGTTTCGCCATAGGTATAAATTCCCGCACGTACGACTTCTCCATTTTCATCTTTTTCAACCGTTGGTTCCATATACGATTTTGCCCCGCGTTTTGTGGTTTCTTCATAAGCGCTACGAGCATCTTCAACCCAAAGTGCAATTACTTTTACCCCGTCACCATGCTTTACAATATGGTCATTAATGGGAGACTTACTATTTAACGGGGTAGTAAGTACTACTCTAATTTTGTCCTGTTTTAGAACATAACTTACTTGGTCTCTCGATCCCGTTTCCAATCCTTTATAGGCGTGGGATTGAAATCCAAACGCAGTTTTGTAGAAATGTGCCGCCTGTTTTGCATTACCTACATAAAATTCTACATAATCGGTTCCTAAAAGCGGAAGGAAATCTTCGGCGCCTTCAAATATTTTTTCTAAACCGTAGTTTACAGATTTTACTTCTTTGCTCATAATGTTTTATTTTTTTGAAATTGATGGTATATTTTACAAATGAGGAAATTTTAATTAGAAAGTGAATCCAAAGAAAAACGTTCTTCCTCAAGTATATATACATCTTCATCACTATTATAAATACTATCTATGTCTTGATTATAATAATCAGATTCAATTCTTTCTCTTTCTACTTCTTTAGCGGCTTCTGAAAAAAGAGTGAGGATAGACAATACGGCTGCTCCATAAATTAAATAATAGGCAATCCAAAATAGAGAGATTAAACCACTAATAGGAATAGCAATGATATTTAAAATTTTTCCGGTAGTTACACTTTTATAGCTTTGATTACTGTAATTCTCAGGTATTTGGTTGTAAAGTTTGATACTTCTATTTGCATTTACTAAACCTATAATGCTTAAAACCAAAGCTACAATTGCTATTGGACCACAACAAAATCCAATTATTAAAATTGATAATGAAATGATTCCCAGAGTAGTTGCACTTGAATCTGCAGGTAATTTATTATCGTTCATGTTCTATTTCTCTAACCATGATTGATGATAGCTTTCATCGGCTATTTTCATAGCTTCTTCGGTGACCTTTAAGGGTTTAAAAGTGTCCACCATAACAGCTAACTCTTGGGTTTCGGTTTTACCAATACTCCTTTCTGTAGCTCCAGGGTGTGGCCCATGGGGGATTCCAGCAGGGTGGAGGGAAATATGCCCAGCTTCCACATCGTTTCGGCTCATAAAATCGCCATCCACATAATACAAGACCTCATCACTGTCAATATTGCTATGGTTATAGGGAGCAGGGATACTGTCTGGATGGTAATCATATAATCGTGGTACAAAACTGCACACCACAAAGGCTGCTGTTTCAAAGGTTTGATGCACTGGCGGAGGTTGATGAATTCTTCCTGTTATGGGTTCAAAATCGTGAATGGAAAACGCATAAGGGAAATTATAACCATCGTACCCTACCACATCAAAAGGGTGGGTCGCATAGACCATTTCAATCATCTCGTCCTGTTTTTTAATTTTCATTAAAAAATCCCCTTTTTCATTATACGTTTCTAGTTCTTCGGGTTTACGAATATCTCGTTCGCAAAATGGGGAATGCTCTAATAATTGTCCAAACCAATTTCGATAGCGTTTTGGAGTATAAATGGGATGATAGCTTTCAACAATAAAAAGACGATTGTCTTCTGTATCGAAATCTATTTGATAAATAATTCCGCGTGGGACCAATAAATAATCTCCATATTTAAAATCGAGATTCCCTAAAAAAGTACGTAATTTTCCAGTGCCTTTATGAATAAAAATCAATTCGTCTGCATCGGTATTTTTGTAAAAATAATCTCGAAGCGATTTTTTGGGGGCTGCTAAAATAATGTTACAATCACTGTTAGTGAGAACTGTTTTTCGGCTTTCTAGGTAATCGTTTTCAGGATTTACTTGAAACCCACGGAAGCGATAGGATTGCATATTGTTTGCTTTGGCCACTTTTGGCGCAACGCTATACTGTTTTTTTATTTCCTTTACCTGTGTAGGTCTATTTTCGTGATATATGTTGCTATACATCCCGTCAAAACCAATTGTGCCAAAAAGTTGTTCTGGATATAATGTCCCATCGGGTTTTCGGAATTGTGTATGACGTTTGGGCGGTATTTTCCCAAGGGTATGGTAAAATGGCATGGGTTAAGATTTACAAAGGTTTGTTTCTAAATTAAAATTCTGAAAATTAAACTCCTACTAAATTAAGAGTTTTTAACCATAAAAGGTCATTCAGGATTTCTTTTTATAAGAAATTTAAGAAGACGAAGTAAATATTTCCATGGTTTGTTTGCCATAGCGCAAATATCGGAAAAAATCCTCATTAAAGTGTTTTCAACATTTAAAACCTAAACCCAGCGCTTACATACCAAATTCCTTCTTTGCGCTCTGGTGAGAAAGAATATTTTAATTCTATGGGCCCTAAAAAGGTTTCCATGCCATATCCCAAAGCAATACCAGAATAATCAATTTTGTTAATCCAATCGCCATTCCCAAAAAGATTATCACCAATATTAGCTATATTCCCTGAAAGGATAAGGTGGTTTTTTCTCATAAATTCATAATCCAAATCCCAAGTGGTTTTAAGATACGTGTCCCCTCTTAAATCCAGTGCATCATAGCCATACATAGGAATAAGGTTGGTAGTGGTTACATACCCATACCCTCCTAGTAAGAAATCGAGTGATTGGGTTGTGGTACTACCAATTTTTAAGCCCCCTTCGACACTTATTGTGCTAGAAAATAAATCGTTAAAACGATGTACATAGCCCGCTTTCGCTTTGGCAATGGAAAACGGTTCAAAATTTTTATTTAATCCCTTGGCAAAAAGATACCAGTGAAAATCCCCATCAAAAAACACGCCCGATGAAGGAAAATATTTGTTGTCCAAAGTATCGTATTTAAGGACCCCATAAACACTAAAATAGTTAGTGTTTTCAAATAAAGTTCTTGGGTTGTTATTTTCATCTATCCCAATAGTTTCTGAAAGGTATTTTAACCATTTATGTTCTGCCCCAAGCCCCAGCTGAAATACTCTTCTAAAAACGGTTTGAATAAAAATTTGATTGGTAAGATCTTCATACTCCAAGCCAATTTTATTAAGTTGAAAATTATCGGGAACTTGTACTTCACCTTCAATAAAATCCAGTCCAATATTTTTATCAAAAAATAGAAATTTTGAAGAAAGTCCGATACTCCAATAATAGCCTTTATCTATATAGTAATTAAAATTATAACGAATGTTATCTCCCACAATAAAATCTAAAGAAGCCACATCGTTATTTGTAAATAACCGTTTACGGGTAAGGTTAATGAGGGCGGCAGATTTATATAAGTTATCATAATGTGCCGCAAGTCGTAAAGAGGTTTTATAATTACTTTCTTTTACGTTAAAATGTAACAAATAATGGCTTTCGTTTTTTGGGCTATTGACAAAAGTATAGTCAATTCCTTCAAAATTACCCGTGGCAGAAAGGTTGTTAACACCATCGTTAAAATCTCTATAAGTAACTTCTGAAGGAGTTTTAAGTTTCAATTTCCCTAAAATATAAGAACTAGTGTACTTTTTGTTTCCTTCTACCAAAACCTTATCGATAAAAATGGAGGTGTTTTTTGAAAATAGAATGGGTTCTTTATACGTACTTTTTTGCTGTTGGGCAATGGCTTGTAATGCTAATGAGATTTCGTTTGCGGCAAATTCTCCAGAGCTTATAATTTTCCTTCCTTCATCAAAAGAAACCACTGAAAATTCATCAATTTTTGGGTTAATATAGACATCGGTTTTATTTCTTTTAACCACCATACTTTCAATGGTTCGGTAATTATTTATTTGCAACAATACGTCTAAGGCAGAGCGCAGTTTATCTCTGGCACGCAGGGTGTCTTGCACGTCCACCCCAATAATAATATCGGCTCCCATGGCTCTTACTTCGTCCACTGGATAGTTATTAACCACACCCCCATCAACATAAAGGGTGCTATCAATTTTAACCGGGCTAAAAAGGGACGGAAGTGCCCCGCTGGCAGCAATCATTCTGGGGAGATAGCCTTTTGTAAATACCACCTGTTTTCCCTTCTCAACATCGGTAGCGATACATAAAAAAGGAATGGGTAGCTTATTAAAATCGTCAACATCCTTAACATGCATTAACAACCTAGATAATAAATTATAGACATTTTGTCCTTTGGAAATAGCCGAAGGAAAACGAAGTTGAAAATCATCAAACGGAAACGTTAAGGCATATTTTTCAGCGTCTTCCTTTTCATAAAATGTTTTGGCTCTTCTAGGGACATCATCTCGTATAAGCGTTTCAAAATCCAAAACACTAAAAATGGAATCTAATTGCTGTGCCGAATAGCCTGATGCATACAACGCACCAATAATAGCGCCCATGCTGGTTCCACCAATATAATCGATGCGCACTCCTGCTTTTTCAATTTCCTTTAAAACTCCAATGTGAGCCAACCCCTTTGCACCACCACCACTCAAAACCAAACCTACTTTTAAATCTTTTTTGGAAAGCGTATCATTTTGAGCAACTAGTGTTGCCCAAAAAAAGAAAATGAATATGAAAAAAATAGGCTTCAATTTATGTTTTGATAATGTATTATTATTTTTTTTGCTCTACTAGCTCCTACAACAGCCTCAAGTTCGTCAAAGCTTGCTTTTCCTATTCTTTTAGTACTCTTAAAATGCTTTAAAAGTTCGGTTACTGTTTTTTCGCCAATTCCAGGAATGGTTTCCAAGCTTGTATTTAGGGCATCTTTACTTCTTTTATCTCTATGAAACGTAATGCCAAAGCGATGTGCCTCATTCCTTAATTGTTGAATGACCTTTAAGGTTTCCGACTTTTTATCCAAATACAAAGGAACGGGGTCATTAGGATAAAATAATTCTTCCAATCGTTTTGCAATTCCTACAATAGCAATTTTTCCGCGTAAATTTAATGCATCTAAGCTTTTTAAAGCAGAGGAAAGCTGTCCCTTTCCACCATCTATGATGATAAGTTGTGGCAAAGGTTGCCCTTCGTCCAGCATTCTTTTATAACGTCTATAAACCACTTCTTCCATGGAGGCAAAATCGTCTGGCCCTTCTACGGTTTTTATATTGAATTTACGATAGTCCTTTTTGCTAGGTTTTCCATTTTTGAAAACCACACATGCTGCCACAGGGTGTGTTCCTTGAATGTTACTATTATCAAAACATTCTATATGGCGGGGTTCTTCACTTAGTCTTAGATCTTTTTTCATTTGAGCCATAATGCGCTTTTCATGGCGTTC
>JAWKMO010000012.1:0-62753 GCA_041392205.1 Flavobacteriaceae bacterium
TCTCTTGAATTTTTGCGTGAATTTTATCTTCGTCAATAATAAAGTTTTTAATGACCAACATAATACCAATGGTAATAACATTGGAGGTTAAATAATAAACCGAAAGACCACTGGCATAATTATTAAAGAACACGAGCATAAATAACGGCGATAAATACATTAAAAACTTCATATTAGGCATCCCTGGCTGTTGCTGTTGTTGCATAGTTGCCCCCATAGTCATCATCATATACGCAAAGATGGCGATAGAAGCTAAAATGGGGAATAAACTTACGTGATCCCCATAAAGTGGAATGTTAAATGGAAGTTCTGCAACGACATCATAACTGGCCAAATCATCAGCCCAAAGGAAACTTTTTTGACGTAAATCGAAGGCTGTTGGGAAAAACGTAAACAGCGCATAAAACACGGGTATTTGTAACAATGCTGGCAAACATCCTTTTAGTGGACTTGCTCCAGCTATGTTTTGAAGTTTCAATGTTTCTTGCTGAATCTTCATATTATTCCCTTCGTATTTCTTTTTTATTTCGTCTAATTCGGGCTTTAAAACCTTTAGTTTGGCTTGTGAAACATACTGCTTGTATTGCACTGGAGAAAGCAATAATTTGAATAAAATAGTCAATACAATAATAGCTATCCCGGCTGGAAACCAATCGCTTAATAAACTAAATACGGGGATAATTAAGTACTTATTTAAAAACCCAAACAGTCCCCAACCCAGAGGCATGGCCTCGTCAAGGTTTCTATCGTAAGTTTTGAAAATTTGATAGTCGGTTGGGCCATAATACATATTCATATCGTACGCCAATGCGCCTCCTTTAGGCTCCAATAGCATTTTAGCACCGTATTTTTTGGTAAAAACAGTATCTACTTCTTCATTTTTTACCAAGTCTTCTGACATAAACTTCACTTCCTTAAAAGCTGTATCTGTAAGTAGCATAGAACTAAAAAAGTGTTGACGGAAGTTTAACCAAGTAACATCGGCTTCTGTTTCTTCATCTTCACTAGTTGGAGAAAGTTTACTATGGTCACCTCCATTTTCAAATTCATAAGTAAGACGTGTATATCTATTTTCATAAGAGATACTTTTTGCTTGTCTATATCCTTTAAAATTCCAATCTAAATAAATAGGTTGCGAAGTATCCATAACGCCATCCAAACCTTGACTTCGAAGGGCAAAATCTAGCATATACTCGCCCGGTTTTAATTCGTATCGATATTCAATAAAAGCACTTTCTGAAGTTTTAAGTTTCATAGAAAGCACATTATTTTCACCATTTTTTGAAAGGGTAGGTTCAAAATACAACTCACGAGTATTAAGTTGTCTATTTTCAGCAGAAAATTGAAGGTTAAAATCGTTGTTCCCGTCTTTAATTAAATACACTGGCTGCCCTTGATATTGGGTTTGGTCTTTTAGTTTTGCTTCTACTATATGCCCTCCTTTAGTACTTATAGTAAGTTGCAAGACATCATTTTCTACTACTGTAGTTCCTTCTTTTGCTGAAGCAAGTGTTCCAGAATAAGCAAAAGAACCCAATCTATTTTGAAGCCCCACAACGGCAAGAGAATCGGAAGTGTTTGCCCTATTTTGAAGGGCGGAAGTGGACTGAAATACGGGTGTATTTTGTTCTTCTGAAGCAATATTCTCTTCAACTACTTCTTCAGTTTTTGCTTTTTGGGCTTCGATCTCTTCTGGAGTGGGTTGGTTTTGATAAAGCATCCAAAGAAGGATTCCTCCTATTAATAAAAACCCGATGAGGGTATTAAGGTCAAATTTTTTTTCTTCCATATAGTAAATATTAGAGGCTGATTTACATCCCCCTCATTCCCCCTTCAAAGGGGGAGGTTCTATTAAGTTTTACAACAACCTCGCCTAAAAAAAGATTCAGACAAATTGTCGCTATTTTTTTGAATGTTCATACGCCGCTGCAACAAACCCAACAAAAAGTGGGTGTGGATTGGCAACCGTACTTTTATATTCAGGATGGTATTGCACCCCAACAAACCAAGAATGTGTTGGAATTTCAACAATTTCTACCAATCCGGTATCTGGATTAATGCCCGTAGCAACCAAACCTGCATTTTCTAAAGCATCGCGATACTTGTTGTTATATTCGTACCGATGGCGGTGACGTTCTGTAATGCGATTGGCATGATAAATTTTGTGCGCCGTGCTATTTTGCTTTACATCACAATTCCAAGCCCCTAATCTCATCGTTCCTCCCTTATCGGTAATATCCTTTTGTTCTTCCATTAGTGCTATCACTGGATGGGATGTTACAGGATTCATTTCGGTGCTATTTGCGTCTTTTAGCCCCAAGATGTTTCGAGCATATTCTATAACTGCCATTTGCATTCCTAAGCAAATTCCTAAAAAGGGTAAATTATTTTCGCGGGCAAAGCGAACGGCTTCAATTTTACCCTCAATACCCCTTTCACCAAAACCAGGCGCAACTAAAATTCCATCAAGTTCTTTTAATTCATTTTTAATGGTTTGTGCATCTATATATTCTGAATGAATCGATACCACCTCTACTTTAACTTCGTTGGCAGCTCCGGCATGAATAAATGCTTCTAAAATAGATTTGTAACTATCCTGAAGCTCTACATATTTTCCTATTAACCCAACTTTTACAAATCCTTTTGGATTTTTATGTCGCTGTAAAAATTGATTCCATTGAGTTAAATTGGGTTCTTGGGTATCGTCCAAAGCCAATTTCCGAAGGGCGACTTTATCCAAACCTTCTTCCAGCATCATATTGGGCACATCGTAAATAGTGGAAGCATCAATAGATTCGATAACAGCTTCTTTTTCTACATTGCAGAAAAGTGCCAATTTGGAACGCAAATCATCACTTAATTCATGTTCGGTACGGCAAACAAGAATGTCTGCTTGGATTCCACTTTCCATTAATGTTTTAACCGAATGTTGTGTGGGTTTTGTTTTTAACTCTCCTGCAGCCGATAAATACGGAATAAGTGTTAAATGAATAAAAAGGGTGTTTGTAGCCCCTAATTCCCATTTTAATTGACGAACCGATTCGATGTAAGGTAAGGATTCAATATCGCCTACGGTTCCGCCAATTTCTGTAATAACTATATCGTATTCGCCATTTTTCCCTAATATTTGAATACGTTCTTTTATTTCATTGGTAATATGTGGAATTACTTGTACTGTTTTTCCTAGAAATTCACCACGACGCTCTTTTTCAATGACACTTTGGTAAATACGCCCAGTGGTGACATTATTAGCTTGCGAAGTGGAAACATTTAAAAAACGTTCATAATGTCCTAAATCCAAATCTGTTTCTGCGCCATCATTGGTAACATAACATTCGCCGTGTTCATAAGGATTTAAAGTTCCTGGATCTACGTTAATATAAGGATCTAACTTTTGAATAGTAACTCGATACCCACGAGCTTGCAACAATTTTGCTAGCGATGCAGCGATAATACCTTTACCTAAAGAAGAGGAAACCCCGCCCGTAACGAAGATGTACTTTGTAGTGCTCATAAAAGTGTAGCTTGTTGTTACCTATACGGGATGCAAAGATACAGTTTTATTGTAGAGAGGACTAAAGAATTTTAAAATAAAGGTGGGTAAATTATACTTTCATTAATCTTTTTAAATTTTCATTGTATTTATCATATCCTTTAGAAATATAATTTGGTCTCTAAATTAACTTCTTATTTTAATGAAACTACTTATACAAACCCAGAAAAAGAACTTATTTAATTGTTTCACACTATTGTCAATAACTATTGGTATTGTGTATCTATGGTTTGGAATTTTAAAGTTTTTTCCACATTTAAGTCCTGCAGAAGATTTAGCCATTAATACCATTAACCTTATCACTTTTGGTCTTATTTCTTCTCAGGCTTCCATTATTTTATTAGCAATTTGGGAAACGACTTTAGGGGTTTTATTTATCCTAAACTGTTTTAGGAAAGTTGCTGTTTGGGGAGCTTTACTGCATTTGGTAGGGACATTTACTCCTATGTTTTTCTTTCCAGAGAGCTCATTTACAATAAATATTTTTAGTTTTACCTTATTGGGGCAATACATTGTTAAAAATGTTATTATTGTAGGTGCGTTATGGGTACTTTATCAATATGATAATTCAAGAAACTTCGATAAATTGCCAGCTTTATAATTATTTTATAAAAGGGTGCAACAATTTTTCTAACCCGTTAATTTTTATTTCGTGCATTTCCTTCATCATCTTTCCTAATTTCCCTTCGGGGAATCCTTTTTGGGCAAACCAAGCGTAGTAATATTCTGGGATTTTTAAAAGGTATTGGCCTTCATATTTTCCAAAGGGCATTTTGTAATTAGCCAATTCAATAAGGTGGGTTTTATCTATTTCCACGCCTCAAAAGCCTTTAATTGTTCTGCAACATAATCTCTCCAACGGTATTCATATTCTTTTATATTTGAGTGGTCGCTTTCTTTGTCGTATTGGGTTTGCATTTCGCGACGTTCCATTTCCAAAGCATTGTAAATCTGTTCTGCCTTTTCTTTAAAATCCTTATTGTGAGGCACACTTGAAAGGGCTTTTCGTAGCTTCCGTGCATGCAATTCGCTAATATCAAAATGCGTTTGTTCGTGTTCTAATATATAAGTTGTTACTCGGTCTTTACGATACCAAGAAAGGTTCGGATAAAAATTACTAAGCACAGTATAGGTAACAGAAGCTTCTCCATTACGTTCACTAAACGAAAAAGAAAAAGAAACTCCAGAGTTGGTGCTTGCTACAAAGTCATCTGCTCGGTTTGGAATCCCTTTAAAATCTTCCCAGGTAAGTGGGCGATTTTTATCCCAAGCAATTTTCTCTTCTTCAAAAGTATTTGAAAAAATTACGAAGAAAGGAAGGAGAAATAACATAAAAACTTTCATCATCTCAATAACGAGTGTTTTTAAAAAAAATTGAATATTACCATATTAAAGCCCTTTTTATTCCCTTTTTGAAAAGGGAGTTTAGCTCCAATGAAATGTCACTACCTTTTCTATATCGGGATGCAAACTATACTCCACGGGACAGGTTTTTGCGGTACGCTCTAAAATTTTTTGATTCTTTTCTGAAACCCCTTTTGGCAAGTACATTTCGATTTCAATTTTAGAGATTCTACGTGGATTTGAAGCCATGGTTTTGGTAACCTCTGCGGTAGCTCCTGTTAAATCTACATCCAAGTCTTGCGCCTTAATTCCCATGGTAGTAAGCATACAATTTGCCAATCCTGTGGCTACGGTATCTGTTGGTGAAAAAGCATCTCCTTTACCTTGATTATCTGTAGGAGCGTCTGTAATATAGGTATTTCCAGATTTAAGGTGTTCGTTTTGGGTACGAAGATTTCCTAGGTAAGTAACTTTTGAAGTACCCATTATTTTACAACTTCAATGGTAAGACCTTCTCCATATTTTAAAATATAGCAAGCCTGATTGGTATATCCTGAAAACAGTTTTTTATCGTAACGGAATTTGTTTTCAATATATTCTGTTTCCGTCTCGCTATCTATCGAATCATAAATTGTATTGGAGGTCCCTAAACGTAATAATACATCGTAGGTTAGGTCAAATCCACGCACCGCATATCGGTTAGGCAATACTCCATACTTGTTTTTATAACTTACTAAAAAAGCGTCCTTTTCGTCATAATCGTAACTTCTACCTACCGAAGGATACGTAAAGTTCAAATTAGACAAATGCATATTGGATATATCATCATACTCAAAATTTTCATTTTTATTGGTGGTAAAAAGACGAACTTTTCCATTATGTTTTAATCCATTTAACAAACCCACTACATTGCTAATTAATACTGGGTTAGTAGATTCTAAGACAAACCAATTTTCCAAACTACTATCCATTTTCGATTGTAGATCACCTACATATAAAAAACCTTTCCCACGAGCGTCTAAAAGCGTTGTAGTGGGAATTGCCTCCATAATTGCTTGTTTTGATTGACTGTCTTTATCCGCAATAAGAATAAGTTTTTTTCCTTCTTGATGCTCCTTTAGGTATTGAATCATTTGTTTTGCTAATAAATCATCATCTGGAAGGGTTTGAAATAAATTGGAAGTAAGTTTAATATTTCGATTACTTAAAGGTGAAAAAACGGGTACATTATCGCTTTTAAGTTCTTGCGCCACAAATTCAACACTCTTACTTAATAATGGGCCTATTACAGCATCTATGTTGGAAAAATCGTTTTGAGAAAGAATGTTGGAAAGCGTTTGATTATTTCCTTCGCTATCAAATACGAGTAAATCGGTAGAAAGCCCTTTATCCTTGGCAAACTCTGTTGCCATAAGTACGCCACTGTAAAAATCCAGCGCTATACGCAGGGTTCGGTTTTTCTTTAAAATATCCTTTTGCGAACCTATCGAATCATTTTCAACTTCTTTTAACTGAAAAGGAAGCAATACCGCAAGGCGTTTTGTTCCATTAGGAACAAGCCTATTTTCTAGGTCAATTTTATTCGCATTATTTGAAATTGTTTCAGAAACTTCTTTAGGAATTTTCAAAATCATTCCTTCTTTTAAACCCTCTTTTGCATAGGGATTTAGCGCTATAATTTCTTCTTCGGAGAGGCCTAATTTTACTTTTAATCGATAAAATCCCTCTTTGGGTTGTACTTCATAAAAATCGAATCGATTATCGATAATAGCTTCTTCAGTAACCGATGTATTGGGTACATTTAGTTTAGTGCCTTCGGGCAATCCCTCTTTTAACTCGGGATTTAGCGCTTTTAACTCGGCAATTGAAATCCCATACATACGTGCAATGCCAAAAAAGGTTTCTTTGGCTTTTACTTCGTGAATTTTTGTCGTGATGTTGGTTACGTTTGAGGTATTGGTTTCAGAAATTATTTCGGTTACATTGTTTTTTTCAAACTGGGGAATCATTAATTGATCCCCTTTTTTTAACCCTCTGGAATAGAGAAATTTATTATATTTTTTTAGGTCATCAACCGTAATCCCATATTGCTGGGCAATACCAAAAATGGTTTCTTTGCGCTTTGTTTTGTGAGTTTTATATTCTTTTATAACTAATTCGGAAGCGATTGGCGAAGGAATAATAAGCACACTGTTGGTAGACAAACTATGCTTTGCATCGGGATTTAAACGGTAAATGGCTTCTTCACTTACACCGTATTTTTTTGCAATGCTATAAACGGTTTCTCCCTTTTCAACTTTGTGGGTTTTATAGGTTTCTTGAGATGGAATTTCAGCATAACCAATACAAGAATTGAGGAGAAAAAAAGAAAAAATGAGTATTAAATATTTCACTTGATGGTAATTGGTTAATACGATGATTTGTTGATGTTTTTCCTGTTACTTGTTACATTTTTACTCCCACTCGATAGTGGCTGGTGGTTTGGAGCTAATATCGTATACTACTCTATTAACGCCTTTTACACGGTTTATTATATAATTAGACGTTTCCTGAAGAAATTCGTAGGGTAAATTTACCCAGTCGGCGGTCATTCCATCGGTACTTTCCACTGCCCGTAAAGCCACTACTTTTTCGTAGGTACGCTCATCCCCCATAACTCCTACACTTTGAACAGGTAGTAAGATAGCTCCTGCTTGCCACACCTTATCATATAAATTCCATTTTTTAAGTCCGTCAATAAAAATGGCGTCTACCTCTTGTAAGATACGCACTTTTTCTTCGGTAATATCTCCTAAAATACGAATGGCCAAGCCGGGTCCTGGAAAGGGATGTCTTCCTAATAATTCTGGGTCGATTCCCATTTCTGCACCTACGCGGCGTACTTCGTCTTTAAATAGCATTCGCAGGGGTTCAACCACTTTTAACTTCATAAAATCGGGCAACCCTCCCACATTATGGTGTGATTTAATTGTTACGGAAGGCCCGTTTACCGATACACTTTCTATGACATCTGGGTAAATAGTTCCTTGCGCTAACCAATCGACATCTTCTACCAAATGTGCTTCGTCATCAAACACTTCAATAAACACACGACCGATAGCTTTTCGTTTCTTTTCGGGGTCGCTTTCCCCTTCCAAGGCTTTCAAGAAACGTGCCGAAGCATCTACGCCCTTTACATTTAATCCCATGTGTTTGTATTGATCTAACACATTTTGAAATTCATTTTTGCGCAACAAACCGTTATTCACAAAAATGCAATACAGATTTTTGCCAATAGCTTTATGCAACAAAACCGCTGCCACGGTAGAATCGACACCTCCGCTTAATCCTAATACTACTTTATCATTGCTAAGTTTATCTTTCAGTTCTTGCACAGTGGTATCTACAAAAGCTGCAGGGGTCCAATTGGGTTGTACGCCAGCTATTTCAATTAAAAAATTTTCTAGCAATTGTTTTCCATGTGTCGTATGATAGACCTCTGGATGAAACTGAATAGCATAGGTTTCCTCACCTTCTATTTGATAGGCAGCATTGGCTACATCTTCGGTACTGGCTAATCGAACACCCATCTTGGGGAGTTCTTTAATACTATCGCTATGACTCATCCATACCTGAGCACCTTCTGGAATTCCCATAAATAAATTGGAATGGTCTAAAATGGTATTCAATTTGGCCCGCCCATACTCTCTGGTATTGGAAGGAGCTACTTCACCCCCGTAAAAGTGGGCTAAATATTGTGCCCCATAGCAAACTCCTAGCAAGGGTAATTTCCCTTTAATTTTAGAAAGGTCTGGATGTGGAGCATCTTCAGCTCTTACCGAAAAAGGACTTCCAGAAAGGATGACGGCTTTAAAAGTAGTTACATCTTCTGGAATATGATGGTATGGGTGAATTTCGCAGTAAATATTAAGTTCTCTTACTCTTCTTGCAATAAGTTGGGTAAATTGCGAACCAAAATCTAAAATGAGGACGTTATTTTGCATAGGCAAAAATAGGGCGTTTTTTGGTTTTGAAAAATTGACTTGTGCAGTTTTTTTTAAAATTGAATTTTATCTAGTTCTTTTATGTAGCTTTCACCAACAGGTATTTTATGATCTTTTATTACCACCCAGTTTTTTCCTTTGCTAGAAACTTGATCAATCCTTATAATATAAGACCTGTGCACTCTTAAGTATTCCAATGAGTCTGGAGTTTGATCAATAAAATCTCCTATTTTACAACGAATGGTGTACGTTTTTTTACCAGTGACAATATCTAAGTAATTGCCTTGAGAGTGTATAAATAAAATATCGTGCGTTGGAATTTTATAATCTCCCCCATTGGATCTAAATTTTAAAAATTGGTCTTTGCGTTTTAAACGCTTAATGGCAAGCCTTATTAGTTCTCTAAATACATCTTGATTGTAAGTTAAAACACGTATTTTGAAAAATAAATAAATTAGTACACTAAAAAATAAAAAACAAAGACTGTAAAACCACCAACTTTTCCAAAAAGGGGGTGAAATTCTAAAGTTATAAGTGGTTATTAAATTATTGACATTATTAAACACATTGGCTCTGGCTTCAAAAGTATAATTACCAGAAGAGAGGGATGGGAAGTTAATTATTCTATTATTAGTCTTTGTCCACGCAGTATCAATTTCCTTTAACCTATAATAATAATTTATATTTTCTGTATTTCTATTTGAGATGGCCTCAATCTTAAAACTAATATTATTTTGGTTGTATTTCAGCTTGATATTTTTAGCACTTACTAGGTTGTTATTTACCCGAACTTCTTTAAGATTTAATGAAAGTACATTTAACAATCGTTTTTGTTCAATCATGTTCTTTTCAAAGAAACAAAGCCCTGTTTTTGTGGCTACCCAAACCGTATCATTTATTACCTCCACATCATTAATATCATTACTTAATAAGCCATCAGATTTTGTAATGGTGTTAATTGAATAGGTATTGTCCTTTTAAAAACAATTCTATTCAATCCTGTATTGGCATGCCCAAACCGTTGAATCATTTTCAATATAGACCTCACTTACAAGATTATTAGTTAACCCGTCAAATTTTGAAATAGCATAAAGACTATCTCCTTTCACAATTACCCCATAATCTTGTGAGGCCATATAGGCCTTGTTTGTTTTTTTATTGAAGTCAATATCATACAATCTGGATGTAAATAAGGGTGATTTATGATACGCCTGAATGGTATCCCCTTTTTTAAAATACAATCCGGAAGGGGTGGCAATAAATATTGTATCCTTAATAAAGCATACATCCTCAGTTCTCAATCCAACTTTAAAGTCTTTAAGACTATCATTTTCTATACTATAAAAATGGACAGAAGCAACATTAATTAAAGGATTTACAACATCTTCTGCTAATTTTCTGGAGTTATAAATTGTAGCAGGTTTTTGTTTTTTAGTGAAGTTTAATAGAAAACTATCGCTTGCACCATAAATTTCAGATCGATCTGAATTAAATTCTACAAAGGCAGGCTGATATTTCAAACCTTTATAAAGTAATTTTTGTTTGAGGTTGTTGATAGAAGAAATATCACCATTATGATGCCCGGTAAATAAGGTAGCGGTATTATCTTTTACCAATGAAACGATATTGTCATTACTAAAAACTTTAACCTGAGGATTTTTAATATAAAAAACACCATCATCCAAGGTTGAAAACCAATAACTTCCCTCGGCATCTATTAAAAAATTACTTACCGAATTATTGGGCAAAAAAGATTCAATTACAGCTCCGGTGGTTGCTCTAATTTCTGCCCCATTACTATAATATCCTACCATAAATCTAGTATCATCCACTCGTTTTATACCAATAGGATTTTGTTGGGTTTCAAAATATCTCACAGACCCTGACGTTGAAACGACACCCAATTTACTGTCTATAAAGGCAAACTCATCCTTATTAATTTTAGTTACATTCAGCCTTGAAGATATGTAATTTTCTATAGGAAAGGAAAATAGATTTTCATCTGATTTGTAATCATGATATAAAAATCCGTAAGCATGAGTATTATAAAAAAACCCGATTCTCAATTTATCTATCCGTTCACTATAAAATATTTCGGGATACAAGTCCTTGTCATAGGTATATGAGACTTTCCCTTGATTGGAGATTTCTATAAATCCTTTTATTGTGTATCCTCCAAGGATTATAGAGCCATTTTCTTTTACACGTATACTTTTCACAACAGCATTGGAAGGGAAGTATTTTTTTAACTTACTACTGAAAGGGTACACTTTAAAACCCTCAAAAATTTCATCAAAATAAAAAAGCGTATTGCTATGGTGTTCCATACAAAAAACCCTTCCGTCATTTTGAGGATAAAAACCTAAAATGGTATTGCCCGGTAATCCATCTTTTTTTGTAAAGTTTTCAAATTCATACCCATTGTAACGAGACAATCCCTTATCGGTAGCAAACCAAATGTATCCCTGTTTGTCTTGATATACATCATACACTTCTGAACTAGGCAAACCTTCATCTACACCAAAATGGTGGTATATAGGAGTTTGTGCCAGCCCCAAATGCATACTAAAAAATAAAAATAAAAAGTACCTTTTCAACTGTAGGTTATTTCAAGTAGACAAATGTAATGCTATTCTATAATTTACTTGTTTTTACTTTTTTACATTCGTCACTATATTGATAGTGTTCGTCACAATGTCAATAATAACGGCAGCTATAAAGCGCAAAAGTACTGTTTTGAAATGACAGAAATTACTTTCAAAGCATAAGGCCACTAAAAGATATTTCGTCACTTTTTAAGGGATGATTGGTCACAAAGTCTTTTAATTCTATTCTACATTCTGTCCAATAAAATACTTTCGATTCATCAAAAAATTTTAACAATTATGGAAAACATTACCTCTAAGATTGGCAAAGCAGGATTAGTACTCGCTGCTCTAGGAATTATCTCTTGCGTACTTTATGTATTTAACTACAATGTTCGTCTTTTAGCGTGGATAGACATGTGGGGAACCACCATGGGGTGGGTATTAAGAGGCTTATTCATCTTTGGTGGAGCGGCTCTATTTTATTTCTTCGGAAGAGAAGAAGATGATGATAATAACATAACCATTAATAAATTTTAAAAAATGAAAAAACTACCATTACTAGCAGCTACCTTATTTATTACAACCTTACTCTCTTGCGGAGGGGGTGCTGGAAAGCAACCGGCCAATGCCAAAGGATTTTCGGAAATAGAAAAAGAGATTAAAGGAAAGTTTGGTGACAACGCCTATTTTACAGACTTAAGTATTATTTACAATAAATCTATTGGAAATATGATAAGCACTACGGTGACCGATGCTCCGGAGTCGCTTGCTATGGGCCAATGGACCATGAGTCAAGGAAATTGGAACCAAACATCGGATATCACCCTAGAAATTCCGGAAGGCACTCAAGCCGCCGACTTTATGTTTCAATTGAATGATGAAATTAATCTCTCAACCTTAGGCGAGTTGGTTGAAAAATCAAAAAAACAATTAACGGCAGAAAAGAATATTGAAAACCCAACATTAACAACTGCCAATATCTATTTTCCTAAAAACGGTGATTTATCCAAAGCAGAGTATATGATAAATCTTGAACCAGAAAACGGCGGCACTACATTTAGATTTAGCTATAAGTTAAATGGTGAACTTGTTAAAATGGACTATTAATAATTGAATTATACTTTAAGCATGAAAACTATCTGTTTTTTATTATTTCAACTTGTTACTATTGGTCTGTTTTCCCAAAATATTACCATTCCCGATGCCAATTTTAAAGCTTATCTAGTAGGTAATCCTGCCATTAATATTAATGGAGATACTGAAATACAACTTTCTGAAGCAGTAGAATATACGGGAGATATTATTTGTCCAAATCTAAATATTTCTAGTCTCATTGGCATAGAAGAATTTATAAACATCGAAGAATTAAATTGTAAAAACAATAATCTTACTTCCCTTAACCTATCGCAAAACACCTTATTAACGGCTTTGACCGCACAAGGGAACCAAATAAGTAATTTAACCTTAAACACTGTTAATTCGCAATTATGGTTTATAGATGTAGGTGTTAATCAACTCACAACTTTTCAACCGAGCAATCACCCTCTTTTAGAAATTTTAGTAATACATTCAAACCAGTTAACGGTTTTGGATGTTTCTCAAAACCCATTTCTAGAAAATCTACGTTGTGATTCTAACCTTTTGACAACTTTAAATCTAGATAACAATCCTTTACTATATAATTTACTATGCAATAACAATCAATTAACAAGCCTAAGCTTAACACAAAATCCTGCACTATTTAATCTGGATTGCTATAATAATCAAATTACTACTTTAAATGTTACTCAAAATCCCCTGTTAGAAAATCTTAGGTGTAATAATAACCCCTTAAGTGGTTTGAATGTCACTCAAAACAATCACTTAATTAAATTAATTTGTAGTAATAACTCGCTCACAAGCCTTAATGTAAGCCAAAATATCTTATTAGATGAACTACACTGCGGTTTAAATATGATAACAAGCCTTGACTTGACTCAAAACACCAATTTAACCAAAATAGTTTGCAATTTTAACGATTTGAATTTTTTGAATGTTAAAAACACTAATAATCTAAATGTAACCGTATTTAGTGCTATTAGCAACCCCAATCTTCCTTGTATCATCGTAGATGATGCAGCCTATAGTACTGCAAATTGGACCTCAATTGATATAGGTACAGTCTTTTCTGAAACACAAGATGGGTGCACTATTTTATCTGCTGAAGATTTTAAAAACAATACAGATTTCAATGTATATCCAAATCCTAGTGATACTCAATTTACTATAGAATATGACGGAGAGATTGATTCTATCCAACTATTTAATGCTTTTGGCCAAAAAATAATTGAGACAAATAATAAAACCGTACAGGTAGAAAATATAACGTCGGGGATATACTTTTTAAAAGTGCACTCCAAAGAACGCATCCTAACAAAAAAAATAATAATAAAATCCCTAGCATATGAAAACTAAAATACTTTCTATATTAATCCTTCTAGTAGCCTTTATGGCCAACGCACAAACCTTTGTTCAAAACAATATTACATACACCGTATTAACATCAAATACTGTTGAGGTTACTTCGTATAGTATTACTGGTGGTACTGTTACCATTCCTTCTTCGGTAACTAACAGCTCAATTACTTATAACGTAACTGAAATTGGAGATTTCGCTTTTTTGAACAATCAAATAACGGGAGTTGATTTGCCTAATACGCTTACCTATATTGGTGAAAATGTTTTTTTTTTCAAACCAGTTAACAAGTGTGATTATTCCAAATAGTGTTACTGAATTAGATTATCGTGCTTTTGGAAATAACCAATTAACAAGTGTAACATTAAGTAATAATTTAACAACTATAGAGAGAGAGTATTTAAAGGAAACCAAATAAGTTCAATTACAATACCAGACAGCGTTACTTTTATAGGTGAGGCCGCTTTTTTGTGAATCAACTAACAAATGTTGTTCTTGGAAGTGGAGTACTCATTGAAGTGCAGGCCTTCCAATCAAATCAATTAGCAAGTATAATTATACCAGAGAATGTTACAAGTATTGAGGGCTTCTGCTTTTGCAACTAATCCATTAACCTCGGTTACTTTAAATCCTGCACCTCCCAGCATCCTCACAATTCCAAATAGTATTTCGATACATTTGGAGAAAGTCGACTCATTATAGATTTATTTATCTCAGCTGGTTATGCCATTACAGGTCCTTATGTTACAGATACTCGGAGCACAATGGACGGGATTTAATACGGTTACCGAGCTTTTGGAAGTGGGTGATACCTATGCAGCTAACTTTATCACTTACGAAGTAACTTCCCTATCGCCAAATACGGTAAAAACAGTAGATTATGATATGGCAGGGGGAGCTTCTGTGACCGTGCCAGATACTATGGTTAATGGTCTTTTTAGCTATGCGGTTACCAGTATTGGCAGTTCTTCCTTTGCCAGTAATGGTCTTACCGGTGCAACAATTCCTACAAGTATTACCACTATTGGACAACAAGCGTTTGTTGATAATAACCTAACTGCTTTTACCATTCCAAATACCGTGACGGATATAGGGCAAGGCGCTTTCGCTGCAAATGCTATCACCAGTATTGTTGTCCCAGATAGCGTTATTAACCTAGGAGACAGCGCTTTTGAAAGCAATGCGTTAACCAGTATTACCATACCGGATGGCTTGACAACTATTGGAAATAATGTATTTACCGACAATAATTTAACCTCCTTTACTTTTTCAGATAATATCACCAGTATAGGAATTGGAGCTTTCCAAGCAAATGATCTTACTACTGTTACCTTTGGAGCCAATCTTTCAACTATACAAGCAGGTGCATTTGCAGATAATAATTTGACCATTGTAAACATACCCGATTCGGTAACCACCATTGGCAATGTTGCCTTTAATAATAATCCCATGACCGATGTGTATAGTTATGCATTAACACCTCCCATGATTACTACTGGTGCTGGTGACTCTTTTGCAACCGACCGAAGTACCATTCATCTCCACATCCCAGCAGGAACACTTGGGGTATACGTTACAGATACTGGTGCTTTATGGACGGGTTTTAATCCCGTTTCTGAAGATATTTTAGGGGTTTCAGATGTTAACTTAGAGATTATTGTTAAGATTATTACTACTGAAAACGAATTACAAATTATTTCAGATAATAGTTTACAACTTCAAGATTATACAATGTATTCAATTTCTGGTATTGAAGTCATAACAGGTAGAGAAAGTAATATCCCAATAAGCACTTATGCTAGTGGCATATATATTCTAAAGCTCAATTTTGATAAAGGAACAGTAATTAAAAAAGTGGTGATTAATTAATTATTTAATCCATAAACCATGAAAAAAAGGCTATCGCTTATGGGGTTACTACTGTTAGTAACGCTATGTGTTTTCGCTCAAAACAAAATAGAATCTCTAGATGTAAAATCAGAATTCAAAAACGAAGAAGGTATTGCTCAATTTGTAACTTTTAATGAGGCTTCCAAATTAAATGTTGACAACAGATCTGCGTTCTTAAAAGAATTTCTTGAAACGCCTGAGAATACAACTTTTGTTAAAGTAAGTGCCAAAACAGATGAAATTGGTGTTTTACATGAAACATTTCAACAGTATTATAAAGAGGTTCCCGTTGAATTTGGTATCTATAAAGCGCATTTAAAAAACGGAACGCTTTCTGCTATCAATGGTGATTACTTCCCCATTAAAGAGATTAATACCATACCCACTATTTCTGAAACAGAGGCTGTTTCTATGGCGAAACGTCAGGTTAAGGGGGAAAGCTATTATGAATCTTCAGCTAATAATATAGGCTACAATGGTCCGGAACCTACTTTAGTTATTTTTCCTAAAATGGAAAACATTAATGCAGTAGATAGATTGGCCTACAAACTTGATATTTATGCAGAAAAACCATTGTATCGTGCTGATGTTTACATTGATGCGCATACAGGAGATCTAATTTTTGAAAACAACAAGATTCATCAATCTAATGTCCCTGCAACTGGCACAACACTTTATAATGGTGTACAAAGCTTTGGAGCTGATTCTTTTACTGGAGGCTATAGATTACGCCAAACTACTGCACAAGGAACTGACATACAAACCTTTGATGCAACCAGCGGCGTACAAAACGCAACCGATGTTATAAGCTCTTCTCCAGTCTTTAACACCCATCCTGCAGCTGTTCAAGTGCATTGGGGAACTGAACAAACATATGAATATTATAGGCAAAATCATAACCGTATTTCTTTTGATGGTAATGGAGCACTTATTAAATCTTACATTACACCTCAAAGTCCAGATGGCTATGCTTCTTGGACAGGTAGTGTGATGCATTATTCTATGGGATATGGGTCTAATTTTGGTCCATTAACTTCTTTGGATATTGTTGGGCACGAATTTACCCATGCAGTTATCGATTATTCTGCAGATTTGATATTTTCATACGAATCTGGTGCTATTAATGAATCATTGGCAGATATTTTTGGTGAAATGGTAGAGCATTTTGCAGAAGGCACTAATGACTGGCTCTGTGGTGCCGATGTTTTTGCAGATGGTATACGGTCTATGAGTGATCCAAAATCTAAAGGACATCCAGACACTTATCAGGGTCTATATTGGCAAACTACCGCAAATGACAATTTTGGTGTGCATACTAACTCCAGCGTTCTAAACAAGTGGTTTTATCTTTTGGCTGCTGGAGGATCTGGCATTAATGATAATGGGTTAAACTATTCGGTAAACGGTATTGGCATACAGCAAGCAGCAGATATTGTTTACAGAGCGCTAACAGTTTACATTACTCCAACCACTGATTTTTTTCAAGTTCGTAATCTTTTAGTTCATTCGGCATACGATTTATATGGTCAAGGATCAACCCAAGCATTAGCTACCATTGAGGCTTTGAAAGCTATTGGTTTAGTGGTACAACAAACCGATTATGTAGCTCCTACCGCTCCATTAAATCTTGTAAGTTCTAATGCTACACAATATATTATTCCTCTTTCATGGGACGCTTCCACAGATAATGTTGGTGTTTTGGGTTACACCATTCTATTAGAAGGATCCATTTCCAAAACATGGTCAACACCAAATACCAGTTTTACTGCACAAGGAACAGGTGTATATTTACTACCAAACACAAATAATGAGTTTAAAGTAGTTGCATTTGATGCTGCAGGAAATATATCGCAATATAGTAACACTGTAAATGTATTTTTTGACACCTTAGCTCCAAGTAGTCCAACCAATCTAACAAGTTCAAATACGACTCAAAACAGTACCGAATTAAGTTGGTACGCTTCAACCGATAATTTTGGAGTAGTAGGGTATAAAATATATAAAAATCCAGGCAATGTATATTTAGAAACTGTTACAGACACATCTTACACGGTAACTGGATTAACAGAAAACAGTAATTATAGTTTTTATGTTAGAGCAATTGATGCCGCTGGTAATGTATCTAGCACTAGTAATTCGGTAAATGTAACAACACTAATGTCTTCTTGTTTAGGCGGAAATGGAGATCTAACTTTAATAATAAACGTCGATTTTTATGGCCTTGGTTCGGGAATTTCTTGGACTATTAAAGATCTAGCAACCAGTTTGGAAGTAGATTCTGGGTCAGGTTATCCGGATGATCCGAGTTATTCGAGTTATACAGTAACTGAAAATATAACTTTAGGATCTGGTCTTTATGAGTTTGATATTTTAGATCCTGTAGGATGGGGGGACAATAGTTTTGTATTACAAAGTAATCTTGGGACTATTGTGGCTGATGCTATTCCTATCCTATTACCATTTCAGTTTTGTGTTAATCCTCAGGTAAATAATCCCTCTTCAGTACCCCCTATTCTATTAATCAATGAGAGTTCCAAAATTTCTAGTGTAATCTACCCAAACCCTGTGCTAGAAAGATTGCAAGTAACACATTTAGCTAAAAATAGGCATCCTTATACAATTTTTGATGTTTCAGGAAAAATAATCATGAAAGGTCTGTTTGATTCTGAAAATTCTATAGATGTAAGTAACCTTCAATCGGGATTTTATATACTTGGAATTATGGGTGAAGCCACCACAGAGAATTATAAATTTTATAAAAAATAAACTACTGCATACAGATGAAAAGGAATCACAAAAATCTATTTGCTTGTGAAAACGAGCAAATAGATTTTAGCAAATACGAAGATTGGAAACGGTTTATCCAACCTATTTACAATAACATGTACCCTAAAATTATATTACAAAAAGGTCTTTTCAGCATTTGAAATAAAACGACTATGAAAAACAATTTCAAAAAAATAGCGCATCCAAAGAAACTCATCAAATCAATTATGAGTGTCTTCTATATATTTTTTGTATTCTTTAGCAGTTATGGTCAGGTTGGAATTAATACGACCAATCCTAATGCCCTATTAGACATACGTTCTTCCAATGAGTTAACACCTGCCAATAATGACGGAATATTGATTCCAAAAATAGACAACTTCCCATCGGTAAGCCCAACCAACAATCAAGATGGGATGTTGGTTTTTGCCACTGGAAATGGCACCCCAACCAAAGGTTTTTACTATTGGAACAATACAAATACCTCTTGGGTTCCTTTAATTTCAACAGGAGGTCCTGGCGGCAATACCCTAGATCAAGCCTACGACCAAGGAGGCGCGGGTTTAGGAAAAAACATCAATGCTACCGATGGTGCTGTGCGCATCAATGGTGAGGATGGTTTTTTGGTCACCGGAACTCTAGGCACGGGAAATACCATCGATACCGAACTTACTGGTGCAGGAACGCGCATGTTTTTTAACCCAAATAAAGGGGCATTTAGAGCAGGTAACATTAATGGTAACCAATGGAACAACGCCAATATTGGTAATTACTCGGTTGCCTTAGGCGCAAGTACTATTGCTTCGGGAACAGGCGCTTCAGCGTTCGGGTTATTTACGCAAGCAACCAATAGTGGCGCTGTTTCGTTTGGTCAAAACTCCATA
Organism: Flavobacteriaceae bacterium; assembly: GCA_041392205.1. GTDB lineage: Bacteria > Bacteroidota > Bacteroidia > Flavobacteriales > Flavobacteriaceae > Halomarinibacterium. The sequence goes on from JAWKMO010000012.1 coordinate 19,464, forward strand.
GCTTCAGGAAGTTATTCCTCGGCATTTAACTTACAAACCGAAGCCTCTGGCAACCATGCATCGGCTTTTGGGCTACAAACCATAGCTTCTGGAGGTTCTTCCATGGCATTTGGTGAGTTTACAGTAGCTTCCAATTTTGCTTCCACGGCTTTTGGTTTATATACCTTAGCCTCTGGAGAAGAGTCCACCGCTTTTGGTGTTGGCAGTATTGCCTCAGGCATCTTTTCAACCGCTTTTGGTTTTTATGCAACCGCCTCTGAAGAGACCGCAACGGCTTTTGGTCACTATACCACCGCTTCCAATTTTGTGTCAACTGCCTTTGGGTATTTTAGCAATGCTTCTGGAGTTGCATCCACAGCTTTTGGCTCTGGTTCCGAAGCCTCTGGAGACTTTTCTCTTGCTTTTGGTTCTGGCTCTGTAGCGCTTGGAAGTACTGCTACTGCCTTTGGCCGTCAAACCATTGCCTCTTCCGATTTTGCTACCTCCTTTGGTGATCGTGCGCTAGCTTCTGGATATACGGCAACCGCTTTTGGACAACTCACCGAAGCCTCTGGATTGTTCTCAACCGCTTTTGGCGTGAATACGATTGCATCTGGAGCTATGTCTACCGCTTTTGGACAACTCACGGAAGCCTCTGGTAATAATGCCATTGCTTTTGGGGAAGCGTCTGAAGCATCGGGTGCCAATGCAACTGCTTTTGGGTATAATACATTAGCCTCAAATGGGCTAGCTACTGCCATAGGATCCAACACAATCGCTTCGGGGTTTGCTTCAACGGCATCCGGTTATTACACTACAGCACCTTCTTCTTATGAGACAACTGTTGGAATGTACAATACTACCTACACTCCTATTGTTTCGGGTTTAGGATATAGTCTTCAGGATCGAATTTTTGTAGTAGGCAATGGTACTGACAATGCCAATAGAAGTAATGCGCTTACTATTTATAAAAATGGGACGGTAAATATAAACGATGCCTATAATCTCCCCCTTACCGATGGTACAGCCAATCAAGTATTAACTACCAATGGGGCTGGAGTAGTAAGTTTTCAAAATGTTACAAACACGGTATATTCTCTAAACCAATCATACAGTTTAGGAGGCACAGGAGCTGGAAGAATCATCAATGCTATTTATGGACCTGTTGAGATTCAAAATAATGGCGGACTCATTGTAAGTAGTTTTAACCAACCCAATATGCTATTTGTAGATGGAACCAATGATTCGGTAGGTATTGCTACCGCTATCCCTACGGCTACCCTTTCGGTAAATGGCACTGCCAATAAACCTGGAGGCGGTACTTGGGCGGTTTTTTCCGATAGAAAATTAAAAGATCAAGTGAGTAATTATGATGAAGGACTAGATTTTATCTTACAAGTGAATCCTGTAAATTTTTCGTACAATAAAAAAATGGAATCCCTTTTAGGGCAAAATAATCGTCTTAGTGAAAAGGTCTTTCAAGGGGTTATTGCTCAAGAATTACAGGAAATAGCACCCGATATGGTAAAGGAAGTGGTTTTAGGGTCTGAAACTTTTTTAGAGGTAGATCCCAATAAATTTACCTATGCCCTCATAAATGCCGTACAACAACAGCAAGAAATTATTAACCAACAAAACGAACGATTAAACCAATTGGAAAACGAACTCAATACGATTAAAACCAAGATTGAGAAATAAAAAAAATTGCTGAACACAACCAAAGTTGAAAATAGTTACAACCCATCAAAACGAAAATTACTAAGTAAATGAAAAAAATAGCTTGGGCTCTATTCCTCCTTTTTATTCTTGGAACATCGTTTAAGAGCAACGTTTGTTCTCCTGTGCTAACCCCTTTTAAGGAATGGTTAAGCAACTATAATGAAAGGGAATATAGTATTGTTGAAGGCTATTTTTTAGCTACCAAAGGAAGCCAAAAAACTTCAGAATTTAAAGTGGTAAAAACATCCAATACTGAAATAAAAATAGGAGCCATTTATCGTGTTTTTGAATATGGCCCTTTTGGGGATAATTGTGAATTATTTGAGTTAGGAGCAAGTATCGATACTGCTATGGCTGGGCCTCATAGACCAAGATTGCTATTTCTTTACAAAAAAAGAAGTGTACAGGGTAAATTGGTTACCCCTATTTTCTGGGATGCAGGAATCCAAGCATTGCATAATAAACTAGTTACAAAAGAGTATAACCATAAATCCCAAAAGTATGATTATTACGAATGTACTTCTCACTTGGAAGACATCTGGAAACAAATCCTAACCACAGGTTCATTACATCTACTATGGAAAGAAAAAACCGCGATAGAGAAAACTAAAAACTAATATTTAGCATCAACATAAATAAAATCATGGAAAACCTAATCACAATCAACAGCCAATACAACTCATTGGACAACTTACAACAGTTTTTAAAAACAGCCTCTTCTTTTGAATGTTCTAAAGAATACGACATCTGGGAACTTAGAACAGATGCCAATGGGCAAGCAAAGCAATGTCTTGTTTTAAAAAAGAACAACATGAATGCTGTAAAACTTTATTTTGTTAATGAAAATACGGTTAAAGTAAACCATATCATTCCTAATAAAATAATGAATGCCTATTTTGGAAAAAGTGAAAAACGATATAGAAACATTATAGAAATTATAGCTGGAAAGATAAAAGATATAGCACTTGCAGGTTCTCAAAAAAAAGCGTTTGAGGAGCTAGAAAAGGAAATTAGAAAAGCTTCTTAAAGATAAATTTTAAAAAAGCATAAACATTAAATAAAGAAGCAGAGCATCAACAATTATTTTTAACAGGAACTACTTTTCAATGGATTTTTTTTATCAATATCCCATTATAAAATGGGTTTTAGCAGGTTTCGGAATTCTATATTTTTTAGATAAGTATGGCATTTTCAGCCCGGTAGACAACCTCATCAATTTAATGGGTAGGTATAAATTTAAAAGCCATGGGCATGTAAACGATTCTAAATTAAAGGAAGTTATCAATTACTTCAACAAGAAACAATTTAGCAACGTGGAACAACTCCTAAAAGGGATGAATGCTAGCCAACGCTCGTTTGCCTTTGAAAGCTTAGGCCAATATGGGGATTTAAAAATAAGTGAAGAATGGTTAAGTAAAGAGGCAACCCATGATTTGCCAAAAATCATAAAAGCGAATCAATTAATCCACAAAGCTTGGCAAATACGTGGTAGGGGAACTATTGATAGTGTATCCAATCAAAAGCAAGTGGCCTTTAAAAATTACTTGAAAAAAGCAGAAGCTGTTTTGGTTACGGTCAATAATACAACCAGTATGTATCGAACAAACGCCGTTTCATGCTTGTTAAAAATATACAAGGCTATTGATGCCAATCGAGCGTATGTACATCAACTTTTTGAAGAGACCATAAAAGAATTTCCGGAAGATGTGGAGCTTCATTTTAATTATTTACAATTTGTATCGCCCAAATGGGGAGCAACAGATGAGGAATATACCAGTTATATAAATAGAATAAATGAATGGTCTCCCTTTATTCAGCAATTAATACTGGCACAGTATTATTTCGATTTAAATTACTTTCAAGATTACAAAGATCCTGAAGGAAAAATTGCTCAACTGATGGCCGAAATTAAAACCAATCCTATTGACACGAACAATCTGTACAGGTATGAATTGTATAAATTATTGTACTGGACCGCATCCAATTTAAATTTAGCAGAATACAAGGCCTATTACAAACAAATGGCAGCACCTTATTTAGAAGATTAAAAACGAAAGTATTTTATTCGTGGTGTAGTCTTTTTCATGAACGAGTATTTCCATTTTAAGCTATGGAAAAAGAAATAAGGTTATAAACATTTGAAACCATAAAAACGCCAAACCTAATGAAAAGGTATCTATTCTTTCTGTTAGTTATTTTTTTGAATTGCACATCGGTAAACGACTATTATTTTGGTAGGGTTACAGATGAAAATAATAATCCGCTTGAAAATGTAATCGTTTTGGAAGAAGGTTTTGAAAATCAAACAAAAACAGATGAAAATGGTTATTTCAAATTAAATTGCACTCCCGATTGGCTAAGTAGCTTAATTTTTAGCAAACAAGGTTTTAAAACAGATACCATTCCAACCGTTTATATTCAAAGTGGGGAAACTATAAACTATGCTTTTATAGAAAAAAAAGATACCACCATTATACAATTGAAAATTTTAAATTAATAAATCACTGTTACTATAAACTTGAAAAATCGGGCAAACCATTCAATAACCAATAACTAGTTAAATGAAGATTTTAAAATTCATAAAACAGTATTTTTTGTGGATAATTTTATCGCTTTTATTAGGTTTTGCCTATACCCTAACGTTATTGGGACCCATTAAAATACCCAAAAAAGGACTTTGGTATTTATTATATCTTTATTACCAATGGGGGTTTATATACTTTGGGCTTATGGTAGGTTTCATTGTTGGGTTGTTGTTTATACTTATTGATGTGTTTTACCTAAAAAACAAACTCAAAAAGGCTGCATACCCAACCCTAAAAAGATTTGGGTTGCTTTTATTAATCGTACTTTTTTTCTTTATAACACATTATATGTTGGAAAAAGTACTGAATGTAATTTAAATGGAACTAGTTTTTATTTTCATACTACTATCTTTCATTGGTTTTTTGATATTTCTAATATTCAAATTATTGAAATGGATTTTGAAGAAAAAAGACCGAAAAAACATCGCATTAATTCTTATTTCAACGTTTGTTTTTGGTATGATAATCAACCACTTGTTTTTTAAAAAAATGCACTTTATTCAGTCCAACGTATATTCCAACTTGTATCTCATAAAATACCCCGAAAAAAACCAAACTCTTTTGCAAAAAGCCATCAAAGAAAAAATTATAGAACACCTACAAACCGAAAACAAAATTGGAAAAAAGCTTGCGTATACAAGGGATAATGGCATTTATTTTTATGAATACACCAATGGTTTTTCCTTCGACAGTTTTTTGGAAGCAGGTACCGCACATTTTATTGAAAACGAGGAGGACCCGGGCGGTTTTATTTCGGAAGAATTAAATATGTACACACAATACCAATTAGCCGATTTTTACTTTGAGCCTTGTAAAACAGACACCACCTTGTATTGCGGGGAAATAAACTATTTAAAAGAAAGAGAATTGATTGCAATAGATAGCATACAACAACTTACCATTAATAAAACCCACGTAAAATGAAACTCCTCCCATTTTTGGTCACACTATGGCTTTTTTCCTGCAAGCAGCACCCTAATTCCGTAACTGAATCCCTTCCTGCAGAGGATGCGGTTGAAATTGCAACGGAAACAGAAATGGCTGCGGAAGGAGACTCTCATTATTTCGACAAAATGCATCAATTTAAGGAGGCATTTTTCGAACTTCCTTCAAAACTGGTTCCCTTTGAGGAAACCTCTTCTTTTAAAAGTTTTACGGATAAAGATAGTTTTAAACCCTTAGATGCAGAAGCTTTCTCACTACCCAAAATCTATGAAAATTGGTATAGAGAAGATTATCATTTTCAAGCCATTTCGGGATATCGTTTACAACTTTCGGAAGATTTTTATACCGCGGTTGTAACGGTGATTATTAACGACGATACCATGCAAAGCATCCTTATCAACTACACTAAGGAGGGGGTTCCCATCGATTCAGAACTCGTTGCCTACGATGAAAAAGGGGAAAATAGCATCACAAACTTTTCAAAAATAGAAAAGCATAAAATTACTTATTTCTACACCGTAGCCACCGAAGAAAACTTGCCCTATAAGAATACGGCTCTTATTAAAATTGATTCCAATGGGGAAATGGAAGAAATGGGGACAGAAGAAATCTTTTACGATTTGGTTGCGGAAGCATTCAACATCCCTTTGGAAAAAAGAATTGCCAAACTCAATAGATTTAAGCCCTTACCCAATAGCCACAATGAAGCCATAGTGGTGGTCCCCGAAATTGCCGAAGGCAACCCAGAAGAAGATTTTTCACTCAACACCCATATCGCCATTGTAGCTATTCAAAACCAGGACATTACCCATCGCTATTTTGAGAGCTTCAAAACCAATGGCTGGCTATCTGACGCTATCATGCTTGACGGAATTGAAATCGATACTGCTCCTTATACAGTTACAGAAAATAACAGAGCTTTTGGGGTAAAGTTACTTTTTACGGGAAGCTCAAGGGCTAATCCCTATTATAGTGAAGTACTGTCATTGTTCATAAAAAAAGAAACCCACTTACAAAAGATACTGCATCATTTTACCGTAGAAGAATACAGTGGCGAACTAGATGGCCCCTGTATAGGAACCAGTTTTTCAGAAAAGAAGACACTCGCTATGGAAAAAGAAAAAACCAATGGTTTTTTTAATATTTCGGTCCGAAACTCCTTGGGTAAAACCATCGATTTTGAAGATGAAAACGGCGAATGCCAATCCAAAGACACCACCAGCCAAGAAATCTCCCTTTTAAAATTTGATGGCACTCAATACCAAGAAGATAAATAATTGAAGCTATGCAAACTTCCTTTATCATAAAATCATTAAATACAATTGTAATCGCAATACTTTCATTAATTAGTTTGTCTTCTTGCGTTCAGAAACAAAAAGGGTATGATCTAGCCAATGAAAGCACAACAAAAGTGATAGCAGTAGATGGAGCCACTCCATTTCAATTTAGCCAACAAAAATTTGACAGTATTCTTCAAAGGATCACAACCGAACCATTTCCTGTTGTAGACACCACCAATTATAATCATAGCAAGCCCCTAAATCTATTTAGCAAGGAAGAAATTGCCACGCTTAACTTAGAACATATCTACCCCGATTTTTTTAAATCCACCCATAATTTCAAAGCGCAACCCGCTTATAAAATTGATTTTTCTAACGATTTCCATACGGTAGTGTTCACTCTTTTTAAAGGGGAGCACGAACTGGAATCTCTTTTAATTACTTACGATTTAAATGGAAATATCATTGATTATATTGTAATTGCCTACGATGAAATTGCCGAAGGATGGTCAAAAAAAGTGGCTACAATCACAAAAAATTATTTAAGAATAGACACCATATTTTGGGATGAAATAGAAGAAGTCACCCAAGCCATCTATACCATAAATAATGTGGGCAAGATTGAAGAAGTTGATTCTACAAATCTTCCCGAATCTATTGAAAATTATGTATTAATCAATAATATTCTTAGGGATTTAAAACTGGAATGGGCTCAAATAGAAATAGGATATTTAACTTTTGGAGAACTCTCACAAGTCACTACACAAACCCTGGTAATCATTCCGGAAATAGCAATGGAAGAAGACGATCTCCTTCGCCTTAATACGTATACGGTATTATTAAATGCCCGTAGCGGAGCCATTACCCATCAATTGTATGAAAGTTATGAGGAAAATGGTTGGCAGTCTGATGCCATTGCCATAGAGGCTATCGAGATTGACCCCTTAGTGTATCGCATAAGCGAATCTGAAAAAGCCTTTGGCATTGTTGTAAAATACAAAAACAATTCGCAACCCAATCCGTACCGTGAGGAAGTTATTTCGCTGTACACAAAAGAAAAAAACACCTTAAAAAAAATACTGGATCACTATCCCATTTATGAAAGTTCGGGAATTGTCAATGTAAATAATTGTTATGCCGAGTATACAAAGACCAGGAATACAATTTCTTTCGATACTACCCAAACGAATGGTTACTATAACATACTGGTAGAAAATAGTTTGAGCAAAGAACTTTTCAAGGAAGATAAAAATGGGGAATGCACCCCCACAGAAACCCTACTTTCAAACCAAACCAAAGTACTCACCTATAATGGCAACGTCTATGAGGAGGCAACTTCAACCCATCAAGAAGGAAACCATCAAAAGACAGAAAAGGTCACCCAATATTTGGAGTACTATCCAAGGAAACTGCAAAATCTGCAACTACCTAAGTTTACGGTAGAACAAGCTTTTCTGGTAAATAACGTAAAAGTGGTGAGCGGGTATTACAATCCCATAGCCGGACAGCTACCACCTCAAGATACTGAAAAAGATTGGGGTGACCGACTTTTGCAATTGGATCAGGATAATAAAATTTTATACCAATCCAAAGGAATAGGCGATGTGTATCTTTATGAACCTCATTTTTATAAAAACGATGCTTCAGATAAAGTAATCATTATCGTTCAAAAATGGTTTGAGTATCCTTTTGGAGGGGAAGTGTTCATCCTTGAAAATAAAACTATAAAATATATAGGTACTCTAGATATTGAAGGGTACAACCCTGAACAAGATGATAATCAGGTTTTGACCAAAATCGTAGAAATAAAAGAAAATACCAACCTTATGGAGTTTACCTTCAAATCGGATCAATTAATCTTAAATCCAGGTACTGATGATATCATTATAAAAAATAACCATTTGAAATACATTTATAATAACCATACATTATACCTTAAAAAATGAGAAGCCTTACAACAATACTCCTATGGATTTTATGCAATACTAACGTCTTTTCCCAACAAGGGAATGACTGTAAAATACAACCTTTTAAGGCCTACATTGATGATATTGACGTATTCTCTAATGTAAGGGCTACTCCAACGGGGGAAATCATTTTAAAAATCAATAACCAGGTTTTAGATGGCTGGGTCATGCGGATCATTGACTTTGAAAATGGGTGGTTCAAAATAGATAGCTTGAGCGGTGTGAGCGGGTGTGAAATGGCTTCATTTGAAGGATGGGTACACAACTCAATCGTTGGTGCTTCAAATACCTATGATTTAAATTTATGGGACTCCCCTCATGGAAAAACAAAAGTAGGGTTCATTAAAGGGGAAAATGGCGATACCTTTAAAATATTAGAGGCCCATTGCGAATGGATAAAAATTAAATACAACGATTTAATTGGATGGGTAAAATCGGAAGAAACCTGTGGCTCGCCTGTTACTACTTGCCCATAAATCATGTTAAAACAACCCATAATTTAACTGAAGTTTTACCGTATTATGACTATGATATTTATTCATAAAAACGTATTTATACTCACCCTTTTAAGTGTCTGTTTTTGGTCGGCAAAGTCACAAAGTATCCAGAAAAACCTGAATAAAGAACTTATTGCAAAAGTAGGCACCCTATGTGAAGAAACCACAAATTATAACCCATGTGCCGGTATTGAAATGTATGTAACACTGTTCTTTGACGAACAAAAAGTAACCTTATCAGAAAAAGAAGTAACTACTTGCGGTAAAGAAACGGTCATTTTTTCGGGTACCTATTCTTGGAAAATAGCATCTAATCAGGAAATTACCATAGATTTTGAGTCCAAACAAATAGGAGGTACTTATTTAAAGGAAATGGTATTTGCAAAAGAAGATTCAGTAATTATTGGACGTATTAGACAATTCAATGGGCAAGTAATGAAACATATTTTTAAAGAGAAACTATGAAACCAAAAACAACTTTAATACGACTAGTCTATGTAATAGTCATAGTTCTTACTTCCTGTAAAAACGAAACCCAAAAAATTTCAAAAACTCTTCAAACACAAGAGGTAACAGAAGACACCCTAACACCCCGAGAAAATAAAATTCCAGCGTTTTTTAAAAGTGCTATCAGGCCTAATGAAAAGCTATACTTAAAAAAGCACTATAGCGATACAGTCACATTTATTGAGTTCAATAATTACGATTTTGACGAGGTTTTGTTTGGTATCAAAACTAAAAGAGACACGGTCTATTTAGTTAGCGAAGATCTTTGGGAGGATAAATTCCTTCCCGAAGACCTATTAGTCATAACCTGGAAAATAGATAGCCTAAGACCCGCAGGAGATCCAGAAGTTTTAGATTTTACTCCATTTCTGGTGGGGGCAACTAAAATAAAGAACCCCTTACCTACCTCAAAAAATGTCAATGTCCTTTGGAGGGAAAATTTGTATAACGACACTCTAAAGACCGAAGTAAATACCTTAGTATTTAATAACGAATATTTAGAAAACATAAGCCCGCAAGAAAGAGCCGCTTTGGGCTTTGTAGCCACTTTTATTGGAAACGAATGTGAGTGGGAGGGTAACCCAAATGAAACCCGAAGTAACCTTTCATGCCAATTTTTAACTGCACTTAAGTTGGGGTATCAATGCTCAGAAACACATTTGGGGTTTTTAAGGACGTGGTTTTCGCAGGACACCACTGCATTAAACAAACTTAAAAGCTGCCCAACGATACCCAATACCGCAACGCTGCAAACCGCAATAGATACTATTGCTCTTGAAATAGATGACGAAATGCATCGTATTCTAGTCCATTATGAGTATTTAAACATCAACACTAGAGAAGGAAAAGCCAACAAGATAACGAACATAGCTGAATTTGAATTTGACTGTGAAAGTGTAACCCATATCAATACCCAGTAATCCTTTTATAGAAAATGTATTATACCGTTAAAACTAAAAACTGAGGATTTAAAGGCTCTAATTCCTGCTTCAAAAGAGGCAACATTTCTTCGCCCAGTTCCAAATATAATTCAGAAAAATTAAGGGTGCGTTCTTGTAAACTGCCCTTTGGAAACAATTCATTTTGAATCGCTGTGAGCCGTTCTAATTGATCAGCCAACTTACGTTTTTGAGCTTTTAACAAGCGCTTTTCCAGGTTGTCCAATCCTTTAAGTTGTTTCTTTTCTTGCGCTGCAACCGCTCCTAAAAAAGAGGCGTCGGTTTGTTCTGCTAATTGGTACAAATTGTTAAATTGCTGTTGCAAATGCTTACGCTGTGGGGTAAAATCAATTTCGATTCCGGAAAGTTTTTTAGTGAACCAAGATTGTAATTCGTGTTGTTTTTGGAATAATTCAGAAACGGGAACTTCCAATTTCTGAAGTTTTTCTGAAGTTTTTTTAGGCACGAGTAATGCGGAATTTCGCAACAATAAAATTGGAAAAGGAACCTCAACGGCTTCAAAATAGTCCTTTAATTGAAACCAATAGGCCAATTCACCACCCCCACCTATATAGCAAAGGTTAGGCAAAATAACTTCTTGATACAACGGCCGTAATAAGGCGTTGGGAGAAAACCGTTCGGGATGATTTTGCAATTCGGAAAGGATTTCTTCTTTCGAAAAACTGATTTGAGTTTCGTTTACCTTAAACGCTCCCTCCTTTTCAATAATACGCTCCCGCAGGCCTTCTTTCAGGTAAAACAAATTAATTTCCCGTGCATGTACTTGTTCGCCATAGCCGGTTTCTATCAATTTTTCTGTAGTTTTCGTCACTTTTTGAAAGGATAGATGCTCTGTCAATTCCTTTTCTGCATACAGAATAAAGGCTTTCTTCAATTCGGCATCGTTGCCATCTACAATCACCAATCCATTGTCTTTAAACAATTCGTTTGCCAAATAACGGGTAGCATCGGCAAGAGTATCATGCTTTAAATAACTTTCAGAAAATAACGCTAATAATTCTTTTGCATTAGTAGAAGCCCTCCATTCCTTTTTTAAATTTTCATAAACCTCCTGTAGTCCTTCCGTAGAAAGTTCGCCTACAGCTCCTCCACTATTTCTTTTCCAAGCAAACTTCTTTCCTTTAAAATTGAAATAATTTATTTCATCAAAATCATGGTCTTCGGTCGCCATCCAATACACCGGTACAAAATGGTAGTTGGGGTAGGTTTTTTTGAGTTGTTCCGAAAGATTGATGGCATCAACTATTTTATATAAAAAATACAAAGGCCCCGTAAACAAATTGAGTTGGTGGCCAGTGGTTATGGTAAATGTAGTATCCTTTTGTAATGATTCAATATTTTGTAAGGTAGCTTCAGAAGGGCTACAAAAGGCGTATTGCTTTTTTAGACTTTCAACTAACGTAGTTCTCGACTGCGCTCGAACAGACAACTGCTTTTCTTCAAGTTGAATCTTAAAATTTTCAAGATTCGGAAACCGATGATAAAAAGGAATAGTGCTTTCTTCAAGCGCCAAATAATCACACATCAATGTTGAAAAATAACCCGTTTCTGAATAAGGAAAGTATTGTTTAGGCATAATAGCGTTTAGGAAACCTTACAAAAATAATGAGTTTTGGTATTACGAAGCCTAAAGATACGTTAATGTTAAAAAATGAAAAGGGGTTTTGCTATCTTTAAGCCTTCAAAATTTTCTAACCATGAAAAATCTTTTCACATTCTTTTTTCTAGTTTGCTCAACCCTTGCTATTGCACAACTTAAATCCCCTGCCGAATTTTTAGGCTATGAGATGGGTACCGAATTTTCCCGCCATGCCGATGTCGTGCGGTATTTTGAACATGTCGCTGCAAATAGCAATATGGTTACCTACCAAACCTACGGAAAAACCTACGAGCGTCGCCCGCTTACGTATGCAATTGTTTCTTCCCCAAAAAACCTCGCCAATATTGAGCAAATACGTACCGATAACTTAAAACAAACCGGTATTTTAAGTGGAAATGCCACTCCCGAAATTGCTATTGTTTGGTTAAGCTATAACGTACACGGAAACGAAGCTTCCAGTACCGAAGCCTCTATGGTAACGCTCTACAAACTCATTACCGAAAAACAAGCATGGTTAGAAAATACGGTCGTTATCATAGACCCGTGCATCAACCCCGATGGTCGTGACCGTTACGCCAATTGGTACAATCAAGTAAAAGCAACACCCTACAATCCGGTTCAAATTGCAACCGAGCATAACGAACCTTGGCCCGGCGGAAGACCCAATCATTATCTTTTTGACCTCAACCGCGATTGGGCTTGGGCAACACAGGTAGAAAGCCAACAACGATTAAAAATTTACAATCAGTGGTTGCCTCATGTGCATGTCGATTTTCATGAACAAGGCATTAACGAGCCCTATTATTTTGCTCCTGCTGCAGAACCCTATCACGAAATTATCACCCCATGGCAACGTGAGTTTCAAACGCAAATTGGCAAAAATCATGCTACCTATTTTGACAAAGAAGGTTGGTTGTTTTTTACCCGTCAGTTTTTCGATTTATTATATCCTAGCTATGGCGACACCTACCCCACCTATATGGGATCCATAGGTATGACCTACGAACAAGCGGGTCATGGCCGTGCAGGATTGGGAATTTATACCGATGAAGGCTATGAACTTACTTTGGTAGACCGAGTGGCACACCATACCACCACTGGGCTTTCTACGGTGGAAATTTCTTCAATGAATGCCAAAAAACTGAATACCGAATTCAAAAAATTCTTTGATACTAGCAGTTTAAAATACAAAAGCTATGTCTTAAAAGGCCATCCCGACAAAATAAATGCCCTCACCCAATTATTAGATTTACACGAAATCAAATATGGTTTTGCAACTGGGGGAAGCGTTAACGGATTAAACTATCAAGGTAATAAAGGCAGTATGGATGCTTCCGGAGCTCTGGTGGTAAGTACCAATCAGCCGAAGGGAAAAATGGTAAAAGTTCTTTTTGAACAAGATGCCAAATTAAGTGAACCCCTCACCTACGATATTACTGCTTGGAGCCTTCCGTATGCCTACGGATTGGATTGTGTGGCGAGTACTAGTTTGGTTTCAGCTAAGGGTACAAATCCTTCTATGAAAGTGATAAACCAAGTAGCACCAGCCAGCAGTTTGGCAGGCTATATTGTATCATGGAATAGCTTACAAGACGCCTCTTTTTTAGCCGATTTATTGCAACAAGATATAAAAGTGCGCTTTTCGGAAAAAGAATTGAGTATCAACGGGAAAAAGTTTAGTAGAGGAAGTTTGGTCATTTCTAAAAGCGATAACCGAACCAACGAAAACTTTACTGAAATCGTAACCAAAACTGCCAATAAACACCATAGAAACCTGAATATCGCCACCACCAGTTTTAGTGATAATGGCACCGATTTTGGCTCGCCTGATGTAAAACTCATCAAGAAAAATAAAATTGCCATGCTTAAAGGAAACGGTGTTTCTTCCCTAAGCTACGGAGCTCTTTGGCATTTTATGGAGCAACAACTTCACTATCCTGTAACTTCTATTGATACAGATGATTTTAGTGTGGAGGCACTAAGTAAAATAGATGTGTTGGTACTTCCTAGCGGTTGGTACAATCGCTTGTTAAATGATGCTACTTTAACCGACTTAAAAGCATGGATTGAAAAAGGCGGAAAAGTGATTGCCCTAGAAAATGCCCTAAAAAGTTTTGTCGATAAAGAAGGATTTGACCTTAAAAAGAATCCTTCAACAGACGCTAAGACCGAAGACGAAGAAAAACCGAAAGGGAATCTTACTCCTTACGATCAACGAGAACGTGCCAGTGTCACCAACTTTATTACTGGAAGTATCTATAAAGTAAAAGTAGATCCTTCGCACCCTATGGCTTTTGGCTATGGCGATACATATTTCAGTTTAAAACAAGGCGATGAGTCCTACCAGTTTTTGGAAGAAGGTTTTAATGTTGGTTATATTGAAGGGGATGCGGTAAGTGTCTCCGGATTTTCGGGGGAAACTGCCAAAGCAGGACTTAAAAACTCTTTGGTATTTGGGGAGGCGCAACTGGGAAGTGGTAGCATTGTGTATTTGGTGGACGATGTGATGTTTCGTTCCTTTTGGGAAAATGGCAAACTCTTTTTTGTGAATAGCCTTTTTATGGTGAATAGCAACGTTTGGATCTTGGATTAAATTCGCTGTCAGGTCGAGCGCAGTCGAGACCTATATAAATTGTAGTTTTTTAAATACCTCTCGACTGCGCTCGAGGTGACATAATCTTTATATGCTGAAAGCCGTACTTTTTGATATGGATGGGGTTATTGTTGATACCGAACCCCTACACCGAAAAGCCTATTTTAGGATGTTTGCCGAAATGAACATTGCGGTTACGGAAGCGCTTTACACCAGCTTTACGGGACAAAGCACAATTGAAATTTGCCAAACGCTAGTAAACACATTCTCATTGTCGCAAACCCCTGAAGCACTAATGGCTTGCAAACGCAAGCATTTTAAACACCTATTTGAAAACGACGACTCCCTCAAACTCCTCCCTGGCGTGTTGGATTTAATTAAAGACTACCATCGCAACGGACTCACTCTCGTACTCGCCTCGTCCGCTTCTATGGTAAACATTAACCGCATTTTTAACCGTTTTGATTTGGATCGTTATTTTAAAGACAAGGTAAGCGGCGCCGACCTTGCCAAAAGCAAACCCCACCCAGAGATTTTTATCAAAGCCGCCCAGGCATCGGGCTTCTCAACAGTCGAATGTATGGTGATTGAAGATTCCACCAACGGGATTGCCGCCGCCAAAGCAGCAGGGATATTTTGCGTAGGCTATAACAGCCTGCATAGTGAAGACCAAGACTATTCCTTAGCGGATGTGGTGGTGGGAGATTTTAGGGAGTTGGGGTTTGAAAGGGTGAAGGGGTGGATTTAAGGGTTTTGTGTGTCGTTTTTAAAGATAATCATAGTTGATTATCCGCCATAACCTAAAGATGTCTTTATTAACCTTTCGTTATTTTATTTCATTTTCAATTAACTCCAAAATAGAGTCCAAATACATCATTAACGGTTCGTAATGTGCTTTTTCCATGGCGTTAGTTGTAAGGATGAACATCAAGATATTATTTTCAAACTCTCTTGATTTTAACAGTTCTAGATTACTAGTATTCTGCTCCATTTTTTGTAAACCTATCTCTTGGCTTATACCGCTTAGGTCAAATATGGTTCTTAAACTGTTTTCATTTGTTCTAAAAATATCAAGAACTTTTTCTCTTTGAATTCTAAGTTCACTTTCCTGTTTTGAGACATCTTCTATAGTCGAAATCCAATTGGTTAATTTTATTCTTAAGTCTGTATTTGAAATATCCTTTAAACTCCCAGAGTTTATTATCTCACTTAAAAGTGAGTTATTAGGACTAAAAGAAATATCTGAGGAAAATGTGTTGACCAATAATTCAGAAAACTCTATTTCGGTAGGTGATTCATTTTTATTAGAAATAACTTCTAATAACTGTTTTGCTCCGTAAAAATTACTCTTATTTATTTTAATTAATTCGCTTAATTTATGTTTGCTTGTTTGAAATTCCTCTTTTAACCCATGTAAATAAGTTTGCTCTTTTTTCTCAATAACTCGATTTTGATTACTGTTATTGATGGCAAGCGCAATTAAAATTCCAATAACCACAAGAACAATTTCTCCAATTGCATAAAGCAGATATTTGCTGAATTTATTTTCAGTCAATACTCTTTGGCGAATTTTCCGGAAAAATTTTATCATTGTTTAGTAGCTGGTATTAATTTAGCACAATGTGATTGTATAAGATTGTTGGGTGTTTAGGTACGTAATTTAGCAAATAAACACCAAACTTAAAATCTCCGACACTAGCGAAGTCAACTGGTGTATGTAATTTTCTAACGTAAGCGAGACTAGCAATAAAATATATACGGTGTTGGGTACCGTTTTATTTTTTTAAAATATCGCCCAAGGGTCAAATCCAGCAGCCTTAATTGCAGGGGCTAATTCATCTGCCATAAATTCTTTTTCTTCAGTATCCAATTCGTCCCAAGGAAGTTCATCTACGATTTTAGAAATTTGTTTAAGTTTTGTTTCTGAAGATTCTTTTGAGTTATAAATCACTTCAATTTTCCCAAGGAAATCATTCGTAGCTTTTCTTAGAATGACAATTACCGATTGCTCTGATGGATTGAGACCGCGATGTTCCCAATTCTTTGCATTTTCATAAATGTCAGAGCTTCTTATTTTTTCTATAGTATTCTTAAAATTGTTATCATTCATAGTAATCGGTAAATTTTCTTTTGTCGATTCGCTTTCCTTCTTTTTTCCATTACACGATGTCAAAACGAAGAATAATAGAATTATGGAAAATGTTGACCTTATCATTGTTCTTTTAATTGTGCCCAACTAGTATATATTCACACGGGAGATATTTTCTATGCCTCATGCCATGCTAAGATAAGACATTTACCCTTTGTAAACCCCACACATATTTCAGCAATTCCCTATTCCCTATCACAATAATGCACAGGAGGGTAAGTTGGCTTTAGTATGGGTTTTAAGATTGAGCACAGGTTAACGGTCCAGCACCCAACCACTTTAGATAATGATTATGAGCATGTTGCTGCCCTACTTGCTCAAACCATTGTAACAACGGGTCTGTGGCGGTTACCGAAAAAATCTCTTGAGCATTGTTTAAAGGAATACTCCCTCTGTTTTTATTAACGGGGGTATAAAAGGAGTTATACAGTCCTTCGCTTACATCCAAGGCAAATTGTATTGCATCACATGCATCGGCTAAACTCATGGTAACTCCTTTGTAAGTTACGGTAATGCTTTTGGCATTGGGAGCAGGAGGTGGAAAAAGAGTTCCAATGCCAATCACATTATTGGCCGAAAAGGGAACCACATCCAAGACATTATAATACCGCCATGTATGAGTTAAATAGGCATCAAACTGAGCGGCAAAGGCAGCGTTCCAAGAACAAGGAGCCGCAAACGTTAGCACCGAAAAAATAGTGGGCATGGCAAATCCGCCTTTTACTAATTCATAACGTAACCATGGCCCCACAATAGTGGCTGAGTTTGCCCCTAAACTATGTCCAGTAATCCCAATCCATTTTTGCTGCGGAAAGGCATATTTTTGAAGAAAACTTAATATGGTATCGCCATTTTCGTCAACCAATTGCATCAAATTTTGAAGGGAATTGCTGGAGCCTTTTGAGATCATAGGACTGGTACTCGTATCATGGGTATAAACCCAAGGTACTTGCTCAAACAAATTAAAATCCTGTTCAAACCAATTGTCGAAAGCGCCCCAAGAGAAATTTAATATCGATCCACGAATAGCAATAACATATTGCACCCCATTATACGCTATAAAAGCCCAATCCCCTTGGAGGGCTTGTATAGGTTCCCAAACTACTTGCCAGTTGGGCAAATAAGCTGCAAGGGTCTTTTTTACAGCTCCTTTTCCGTTTAGGGAACAGTACGTAATAGAAGCCAATTGCATTGCAATGGTGTCACCAATGGCTCTCGATTGGATGTTGGTGGCATCTATGTGCCCAGTTCCTATACTCATTACTTGATTCATAAAATGCTATTTTATTATTTATGAACTCAAATTTAATTGTAACTAACTACATTTCAAGTAAGTAGAAATACGTAAATAGGGATTACTATTTTTTTAAAAAAACAGTTCTTAAAAAGGTATCTTTACTTTTATGAAGCATGTATGTTGCATTATACTTGTACTGGCCCTTTTCAGTTGTAAAAACAATTCAGAAAAAGTGGCCCTCCCCACTACTTGGGATTACCCTTTTCAAGCCATTTCGCAAACAGGAGATACACTTTATGCGAGTACCCCTTCTGAAAAGCTTATTACAACCTATGAAGAAAAGAAAGATGCTTTTGAAGCAAACCCCAATAGCCTTGACAATCTTATTTGGTATGGTCGCTTTGAAGCTTACTTAGGAAATTACCGAAAAGCCATTGCTATCTATACCTATGGCTTAGAAAAATTCCCCAACGAGCCTAAATTGTTGCGCCACCGCGGACATCGATATATCACGGTACGTGCGTTTGACAAAGCCATTGCGGACCTTTCTAAAGCGGCAGAACTTATTAAAGGAACCAATAATGAAGTAGAACCCGATGGCATGCCCAATGCCCAAAATATCCCGGTAAGTACCCTCCATGGAAATATTTACTACCACTTAGGATTGGCATACTATCTCGAGCGACAATTACCACTAGCATTGGATGCCTTTAAAACATGTTTGTCTACGTCCAACAGTCCCGACAATGTGGTTTCTACGACGCATTGGATTTATATGATTCAAAACCGTTTGGGGAGAAAAGAGGCAGGCGATAATTACCTTCGGAATATTAAACCCGATATGAATGTCATTGAAAATACTACCTATTATGAGGCATGTTTGTTTTACAAAGGGGACATTTCCTTAGAAGAATTGTATCCTTTCAAGAAAGAGGAAAGTGCCTCAAACACGGCGCTAAAATATGCCATCGGGAATTGGTTTTGGTACAAGGGTGATCCTAAAAAAGGTCAGGAAATATTTTCAGAAATTATAAAAGGAAACGATTGGGCTTCCTTTGGCTACATCGCTGCCGAAACGGATTTAGCAAAACCCTATGTGAGTAAATAGTGAGTAGTGAAATTACGATTTACGATTTTTCTCCTCAATCCATTTGCTCATATACTTCATAGCTTGTAAGGATTGGTGCTGAAGAACTCGTCCAATAAAATGTTGGTGTCTGTGCTGTGGTAATTGCAGTTCTAGTTGCTTCATTTTATCCATAAAATCGGTGAAAAAAAGTTCTTTTTTGAACTGTTTTTCTAATACTTGAAACGCTTTTTTTTGTTGTTTCATCCAAACCTTTTCTTCTGTATAAAGTTGTACAGAAGCTTCCACAAAATCTAAAATTTCATCTTGTGTTTGCGAAATAGCAAACATCCCTTCAACCCCAATAGAAGTACTTACCGAAGGTGCTCCATACAAAGCCGCATCCAGTAATTTTCCTTTTAATCCGGCGCCAAACCGAAGGGGAGCTAAACAAACCTTGGCTTGCTTCATCACTTTGGCTACATCCTCTGCCCAGCCTTTTATTAAAAAACCCTCTTTTTCATGGTGCATTTCTGAAATAGATTTAGGCACATACGCTCCATAAATGTGAAGTTCGGCTTCAGGAAGTTGTTTTCTAATTTTTGGCCAAATTTCCTTTTTTAAAAAGATGACCGCATCGGTATTGGGTGCATGCTGAAAATTTCCAATAGAGATAAAATGGTTCCTTGCTTCAAAAGAAGGCGTTTGTTTTGTAATATCGTCCACCAAAAATGGCAGGTAATACAACAATCCTTGGGGAATTTTAAAGATTTCAGTAAGTAATTGCATTTCAGCTTCCGAAATAATGAGGGACAAATCACATCGTAAAATACTTGCCAATTCCCGCTTAGCGGTTTCTGAAAAGAGATTAATTTCGGAGCCCTTTTTAAAGGCCTCTTCCCTCGCTTTTCGTAAAAAATGCAAATCTTCGGTGTCCAAAATGGTGAGCGCATCGGGACAATTTTGAGCAACCCGCCAACCAAATTGTTCTTCGGTAATGAATCTATCAAAAAGAACAACGGTGGGTTTTAATTCTGAAATAAAAATATCAAAAGATGCATCGTTTAAAAGAATAGGAATAACTGGAATTCCAATAGCATTTAAATCTTCCGAATAATTAGTTTGTGAAGCGGTTGTGGCAAAAGTAATGTCATCATTCGCCTCCTGAAAGACAGAGATCAATTGCATCATCCGGTTCCCTGCAGCCGTTGTTTTAGGCTCGGGTAATGTATGACCTATAATGAGTACTTTGGATTTCAGAACTTAAATTTTGAGATGCTCCAAAGATACGGAGGCCATTTCAATTTTTGAATTTGTACCCGAAATAACTGTCCAAGCAACATACAAGGTGTCTCCTACTTTCTCCAGTTGAGGAAAACCACTGGCGCGAGCTGCATCTGTCTTGGAAATAGTGATAGGCTTGTTTTTTGTACCCTTGGAATTTACTTTTACCAACTGAATAACCTCATCCTCGCCCTTGGGTTCCATCCATAACACGGCAGCTTCGGTTTCTGAAAGCATTTCCAGATCTACTCTTCCCGTGGCATTACCCGCATCAATCCGAATAGCATTTTTATAATCAGGTGAAAAGGTTACTTGCACTTTTCCTTCATCATTCACGCCTGTAAACCAAGCCACGGCAACACTATTTTCGAAAGTATCAACGGCAGGTCCATTAACGGGACAACCGGCAATATTCCATTGGTCATTTCCTACATGAATTTCGGGCAACCAACCGGCGTTCTTATCCCACCGTTTCAGGGCAATATCCCTAATCTCTTCATCACTTCTATCCCGGTAAGCAACAATCAATTCGTCATTAGGTCCAATAGCTGAAGCCGTATTGCAGCAATCACATACTTTTTCGTCCAGTAATGTATCGTAATCAATGGTACCGTCTTCAAAAACAATAGCACCGCGAAGGGTCATGGAACCTTCTCCATGGTCGTTATGTTTGTCATGCCCGCCAACGGTATTCCTTCCGTCCAGCCAAGCTACAAAAAAGGCATTACTTCCATACGGTTGCATAGAAACAAACCCATGTTCACTTTGGGTACCGTCGTTATGCAAAATGAAATTCTTTTTCCAAGTTTTGGTAGAATCGTTATATACATTCAATTTTACATCGTAGGTATATTTTCCATTTGCGGATTTTTGAAGAAAACTTGTGAGTATATTTCCATTATTTTCGGCTATTTGAGGAAAATCGGCCCAATTCACAAACCAGTCGGTCCCGGATATGATTTCTTCCGAAGGAGTCCAAATGCCATTGCGATACTTTGAAAAATTTAGCATGGCTAACGAATCCTTTTGGGTAACCCAAGACATAAACAACTCTTCTCCATTACTAAATAACCTGGGAAGCGAGCTATTTTCAACCGAAGGGTTTTCCATAGAAACAACTGTCTTTTCTGCTTCTTTATGACCCTCATTTTTTTTAGAAGGCTCTTTGCAACTAAAAAGAAAAATCAAAAAAATAAACGGGATGAGATGTCTCACTTGGTTTGACATGGCTATTTAATTTTTAACTACTTCACCATACAAATCAAAATCGGAAGCATCGGTGATTTTTATTTGAAAGAACTCGCCGGTTCGCAAATAGCCTTCTTCGGCATTAATGAGTACTTCATTATCTACATCAGGACTGTCAAATTCGGTTCTTCCCACATAGTACCCTCCTTCTTTTCGGTCAATGAGCACTCGGAATTCTTTTCCTATTTTCTCCTGATTTAATTCCCAAGAAATTTGGGATTGGAGGTCCATAATTTCGTTAGCGCGTTGCATTTTCACTTCTTCAGGAACGTTGTCTTCCAAATGATACGCGTGGGTATTTTCTTCGTGAGAATACGTAAAACAGCCTAAACGTTCAAAACGCATCTCCGCTACCCACTGCTTTAGGGTCTGAAAATCTTCTTCAGTTTCACCGGGATATCCTACAATTAAAGTGGTCCGTATGGCCATTCCGGGAACAGCCTCACGGAAATCCTTCAACAGTTGTGTGGTTTTTTCTTTAGTGGTTCCGCGGCGCATGGATTTTAAGATAGTGTCCGAAATATGTTGCAACGGAATATCGATATACTTACAAATTTTAGGTTCGGTACGCATCACTTCCAACACTTCCATGGGGAAACCTGTTGGAAAGGCATAATGCAATCGAATCCATTCGATTTCTTCAACTTTTACTAATGCTTGTAGCAATCTAGCTAAGTCTCGTTTCTTGTATAAGTCAAGGCCATAATAGGTCAAATCTTGTGCAATAAGAATTAGTTCTTTTACCCCATTGGCGGCTAATTTTTCTGCTTCAATAACTAAATCTTCGATGGGTGTACTTCTGTGTTTTCCCCGCATAATAGGAATGGCACAAAAGGAACAGGGACGGTCGCAACCTTCGGCAATTTTTAAATAAGCATAGTTTTTTGGAGTCGTTGTTAGGCGTTCGCCAATAAGTTCGTGTTTATAATCGGCTCCTAAAGCTTTCAACAAACCTGGCAATTCGGTAGTGCCAAAATATTCGTCCACATTGGGGATTTCTTTTTGCAAATCGGGCTTATATCGTTCAGAAAGACAACCTGTTACAAAAACTTTATCGATTAATCCTTCTTCCTTTTTTTGAACGAATTCTAAAATGGTATTGACACTTTCCTCTTTAGCGTTGGCAATAAACCCGCAAGTGTTAATCACCACAATATTACCTTCTTCTTCGTGAACAACCTCTTTGTTATTGGCACGTAATTGTCCCATGAGCACTTCACTATCGTACACATTTTTGGAACAACCAAGGGTAACTACATTAATTTTATTTTTTTTTAAGCTTTTGGTACGCATAAAGTTTATGTAGGGCTAAATGCTAAAAGCTTCAAGCCTTTTTTTTTGCAAAGATACTTTAAACTGTGGAATGGACACCTATTTAGGATGGTAATACAATTCTAAAATGGAAGCTAGCGGTTTTTTTCCATCTAAAACAGCATCCACCTCTCTTTGCACCTTTTTTGAAATAAGACATGCTAAGGGTTGGTGAACTTTTGGGATTTTAGGAAAATTATCGGCTAGTTTTTTATCCCAAATAGGATGGTAATTTACTAAATCGTCTGGATACACCATTTTCCGCTTAGTGCCTTCGTTTGCTGCTTTAAAAGGGGTACTAATGTTTAAATAGCCATAGTCATCTGTAAGTTGTTCACCAGGATGTATATCCCTAATAGCAATTTCAAAATCGTATGCTGTAGAAAGGCAATTGGATTTAAAACTATGATTAACAAATCGACCGTGATCCCAACAAAGTACAAAATTCCCGTTACTATTTCGAAAACTATAGGTCTCCAAAATATCTTTGTATAAGGCATTCATTTTTTGAAATTGTTTGGGAGTAAATGTTCGATCCAACTTGTCCAGAACCCAAGTAATAGTTCCTGCTGGAATAAATTGAGTGGCGACGACACCGTGCCCAACCTCATTGTTGATATAGCTCAACTCGGTATGTGGGTGAATCATAAATGATAAAAGAAATTTGTAACGAATGTAATTAAAATTCATATTCGTTAAACAAATTGAAAAAAATAATTAAGGACGAAAAGAAGTACTATTCTACTTAAAAAAAGAATCTACAAACTCGTATTTATTAAACACTTGAAGGTCTTCCATTCCTTCCCCCACGCCAATATATTTTACTGGAATTTGAAACTGATCACTGATACCAATAACCACTCCTCCTTTGGCGGTTCCATCGAGTTTGGTAACAGCTAGAGAAGTTACTTCGGTGGCAGCTGTAAATTGTTTGGCTTGTTCAAAAGCGTTTTGTCCAGTAGAACCATCTAAGACTAAAAGTACCTCGTGTGGGGCATCTTCTACTACTTTTTGCATCACACGTTTTACTTTAGTGAGCTCGTTCATTAAATTCACTTTGTTATGCAAACGACCCGCAGTATCAATAATAACCACATCGGCATCCTGGTTTACAGCACTTTGTAAAGTATCAAACGCTACACTGGCGGGGTCGCTTCCCATACTTTGTTTTACAATAGGTACTCCAGTACGATCTGCCCAAATTTGTAATTGATCAATGGCTGCCGCACGAAACGTGTCTGCAGCGCCCAGTACCACTTTTTTACCCGCTTTTTTAAACTGAAATGCGAGTTTTCCAATAGTAGTAGTTTTTCCTACACCATTAACTCCCACAACCATAATTACATAGGGTCTTTTTCCTTCAGGAGAACTAAAATCTGTCGCTTCACCAGAATGTGTCTCACTTAAAAGTCCCGCTATTTCTTCACGCAGTATTTGGTTTAATTCATCGGTTCCTAAATATTTATCTTTTGCTACACGGGCTTCAATGCGTGCTATCACTTTAAGCGTTGTATTAACTCCTACGTCACTAGAAACTAAAACTTCTTCAAGGTTATCTAATACATCCTCATCGACGCTACTTTTTCCGGCCACAGCCTTGGAAAGTTTTTCGAAAAAAGAATTTTTGGATTTCTCCAGTCCTTTATCAAGGGTTTCTTTTTTTTCTTTAGAAAATAGGTTTTTAAAAAAACTCATGAATATTTTTTATAATTAATAGGTTCGTTCCTACTCATCATCAAAAATACAAAAAGCCACCTTGTAAAAAAGTGGCTTTTGGTATCTATTAATAGATTATTTACTGTTTATTCAACCAATCGTTTACCGCTTCTGGAGCCATAATAGCTTCTACAAATGTATATGCGCCAGTTTTAGGAGACTTTACCATTTTTATAGCTTTAGTAAGACGCTTAGATCCTGTTTGTAATGTTGCAACTGATTTCTTTGCCATGACGCTTAATTTTTATTTGATTTCTTTATGAACGGTCATTCTCTTTAAAATGGGATTGAATTTTTTCAACTCCATTCTATCGGGTGTGTTCTTTTTATTTTTGGTAGTAATGTAACGGGATGTTCCGGCCATACCACTTTCTTTATGCTCTGTGCATTCTAAGATTACTTGCACTCTGTTTCCTTTTTTAGCCATTGTAAATAGACTTTATGGTTATGCAATTACTGGTTTAAAAAGCCGTTTGCACGTGCTTCTTTAATAACTGCAGAAATTCCTTTTTTATTAATATTCTTAATTGCTGAAGCAGAAACACGAAGGGTAATCCACTTATCTTCTTCAGGAATATAAAAACGTTTCTTTAGTAAGTTTACATTAAACTTACGCTTTGTTTTATTCATTGCGTGGGAAACATTGTTACCCACCATCGCTCTCTTTCCAGTTAACTCACAAACTCTTGACATAACCTAAATTTTGATAGTTATTTTTAAACAGGGTGCAAATTTAATAAAATTAATTGTGCTGTACAACAAAAGAATTTCAGTTTTTTGAAATTTCTTTTAGAAGCATTTCAAAAGCTTTGTTTACCGATTTTTGAATGATTCGTTCGCGAACTTTCCCAAAAAGAAATTTTTCTGAAACAACGCCCCTTGGTCCAGCTATGGCAATACATACCGTGCCTACTTCATCATTTCCATCGCCCTTGGTTGGGCCCGCTATACCTGTAGTAGCAATAGCATAATCGCTTTTAAAAATTTTTGTGGATTGAATTGCCATCGCCTCTACCACAGGAATACTTACCACATTGTATTTTTCAATTAAAGCTGCCGCTACTCCTAAAACTGTTGTTTTTAATTCGGTGGCATACGGGATAATACTTCCTTTAAAAAAAACGGAAACTCCTGCATGTTCAGTAATTTCCTCGGCAATGGCACCCCCCGTACAACTTTCGGCTAAGCTAAGTGTTTGTCCTTTTTGTTGTAATATTTTTCCAATTTTATCTACCACCGATGTTTCATCTTCAAATCCTATGGCGATATCTTGTAACATGCTACTAAGTTCCTCCATAAGGATATCTACATCTTCTTTAACTTTTACCTCATCGGTACTTTTTGAAGAAAGTCGTAACCGCACTCTTCCTAGGGAGGGTAAGTAGGCTAGCTTTATATGCCTAGGTAGGGTATATTCCCAGTCTGCTATCCTTTCGGCAATGGCACTTTCACCCATTCCGTAAGTAAGTAAGGTCTTATGATAAATGAAAGGTCTTTGAAAGTGCGAAATTACTTTTGGAAGTACTTTTTCCGTAAGCAAATGCTTCATTTCGTAGGGCACACCAGGCATCGAAACAAACACCACACCCTCTTGTTCCATCCACATTCCTGGTGCGGTACCGTGTTCGTTTAATAAAATAGTTGCTTTTGAAGGTACCAACGCCTGATTCAAATTCATTTGTGTAGGCGTTTTCTGAAAATATTTATTGAATAAATGCTGAATATTGTTTTTAGTCGCTTCATTCTCCACTAAAACATCCTGAAAAAAATCACAAAAACATTGTTTTGTAATATCATCTTTGGTAGGCCCCAAACCTCCCGTAACTAATACTAAATTAGCGCGTTGAGAAGCCTCTTTAAACGTGGTAAGAATATGGGCTCTATCGTCCTGAATAGAGGTAATTTGGTACACTTGCACTCCAATTTTATTGAGTTGCTTACTTATAAAAGCCGAATTGGTATCTACAATTTGACCAATGAGAATTTCATCCCCTATGGTAATTATTTCGGCAAGCATTTAAAGATTGAAGTCATTTTTAAGCTGCTCAAAAACTATTTGAAGTGTTGAATTTACATTTTCTACCGTTTCCTGTATGGAGCTTTTATTTTTAGAGGAGCGTGTCCAAGCCTCAATAGAGGTAATATCTTTTAACAAATCGATGCCAAACATTTCTAAATTGGGTTTCATTTTATGGGCAAACTGATAGGCTAATTCTCTATTGTCATTTTCCACGGCACTCATAAGAGCACTTAAATCGGGTGGAATTTCCTTTAAAAAAGCTTCTGCTACCACAGCCATAAAATCTGCATCATCGCCAGCAATTTCTTTTAAACTATTGGTTGAATATATTTTACTCATAGTTATTTTACTTTAATTGAGAACATTTCATTCTTTTCTATATATCCTTTTAATACATCATTAGGGGCTACTTTTCCCACTCCAGAAGGAGTTCCTGTAAATATAATATCTCCTATCTTTAAAGTGAAATATTTTGAAACATATTCGATTAACGCATCTATTTTCCACAACATAAGGGAGGTATTGCCTACTTGAACCACTTTGCCATTTTTTTGTAAGCTAAAGTTTATATCATTCAAATCCTTAAACGTATCTTTTGGTAAAAAATTACCAACTACTGCAGAACCATCAAAAGCCTTGGCTTTTTCCCAAGGAAGTCCTTTTTCTTTCAATTGGTTTTGAAGGTCACGTGCCGTAAAATCTATTCCAAGTCCAATTTCTTCATAATATTTATGAGCAAATTTTTGGTCTATGTATTTTCCAATTTTTGCTATCTTCACTAATAGTTCAACTTCGTGATGAATGTCTTCTGAAAATTCGGGAATAATAAAAGGGTTGTTTTTTAAAACTACGGCAGAATCGGGCTTCAAAAAAATAACAGGATCTTTAGGCCTTTCATTTTGTAGTTCGGCTATATGGTCTGTATAGTTTCTACCTATGCAAATGATTTTCATAAATTGGGTTTTTATTCTGAAAACATCTCGTTAAATACGCCTTAAAAGTGGGGCTTATCATTTAGTATTCAGTTTTCGTAATTTCACTCGCGTGAGTACTTTCTTGGTATACAAGGGAAAATCGGCATTGAGTAACCAGCCAAAGTAGCCCGGTTCTTTTTCCAAAACTTCTTCTACTAAGGTCCCTTTATGTTTTCCAAAGTTAAACACTTCTACTCCTTCATTGTTTAATCCAATAAAACCAGCAAAATCGGCAAATTCTCTATGTGCACTAAAATCGGCTAAATAATTGATATCGTTTTTTAGTTCCTCATATTTGGCTAGCTGTGCTTTTAAAACTTCGTAGGTCGCTAGGGTATCGGCTTCAGCGCTATGGGCATTTTCAAGTGTTTTGTTGCAATAAAATTTATAGGCAGCTTCCAGTGTTCGTTTTTCCATTTTATGAAAAATGGTTTGTACATCTACCGAAAGGGCCTTTTTCATATCAAAATCGATGTCGGCACGAAGCATCTCTTCTGCCAATAAGGGTATGTCGAACCGATTACTATTAAATCCCCCCAAATCACTATCCTTTATTAACTGAAATACTTTAGGAGCCAATTGCTTAAAAGTAGGCTCGTTGGCAACCATATCGTTGGTAATTCCGTGGATATCACTGGCTTGTTTTGGGATTTGCATTTCAGGATTTACACGCCACACATAACTTTCTTTATTTCCATTAGGAAACACTTTTAAAATAGCAATTTCCACAATACGATCGCTCGCTACATTAATTCCAGTGGTTTCTAGGTCGAAAAAGCAAATAGGTTTGTTTAATTGTAATTCCATGGTATGATTTGTATTACAAAAATAGGAATACTATCTTCGTTAATTGTTATGAATTATAAAGTAATTATCTTCTTTTTATTGTTTACAACCTACTTTGGTTTTGCCCAAAGTGACAAAGTAGTGATGTCTGAAAAAAAATCGGGCAAACGAATTGTCTTAATGGCCGAAAACAAAACCTCCGATACTTTAAATGTATTTTTAATGCTTACAGCACAAGGTTATAGGCGTAGTGCAGACCGGCCGGTAGTAATGAATATTCCTCCACTACAAAAAGTACCGGTCATGACTCTTATTGAAATAGACGGGCAAGAATCTCGGTATACCTACAATCTCATTGTAAATGAAAACCTCGACAACAGCATAGAAGCTATCCCCGAGGAAGAAGTGGTAGATATCGAAAATGTACTCAAAGGAAAAGTGGTCATCTTTTCCAAAACCGAATGTAAAAAATGCGATACCCTTTCTGCATTTTTATATGAAAAACAGCTTAACCATAGGATGTTTACTATTGATGAAGACCCTAAATTATACCGACAGTTTATGAACTTTATTGACAAGGAATTGCAGGAAGGTACTCAAATACGGTTTCCTGTAATTTGGAACAAAACCTATACTATATTTGGGTATGACAATTTGGAGGAAGTGGTGCAGGAGATTGGAGGGTGATTTATGTAGACATACAACATTTTGATAATAAATGATTTAATTAAAAAATTTCACCTAGTATAGCAACCCTATTAATTTAAATTCCTCTTCTTCAATAAGTTTATCTAATGCATCATTATCTAGCCCTTTTTTTGGCAATCCGTTAAGATTAAATCTTTCACTCAAAAGAGTTGCACTCGTGTAAATTAAACTATTAGATGGGAAATTCTTAATCATTTTCAAGTATTTTTTAGCATCATCCTTTTTATCATTGACTGAATATATGTGAGTTTTAAAAACATTTACAGCTGGATTATTTCCATTATCTGGAAAAATATTATTTATTTCATTTAATAAATATTCATATCGTTTTTGTAATAATCTTACATAAGCATGTGTTTGAATAAATAATATTTTAGTTTTGTAAAATTTAATTGAGTTAATTTTATTAAAGAGCAATATTTCAGCTTCTTCATAATTACCAATTCTAATTTTATACATGATATAGGCGTGATAAAAATAATAATCATCCTTAGATATTGGATTAGATTTTACAAACAATGATTTGTCTATAGATTTTAAATCATTACTTATTAAATAACAGGTGATAAGAGATTGTCTTGAATACAAATCATTTGAAAACTGTTTCTGTATTTCTAAGTATTTTTGCATTGCACCTGCTAAATCACCTTCTGCTTTCAAAACCCCTGCGAAACCATTTTTAGCAATAACATCATTTGGGAACTGGTCTTGTATCTCTAGGTACTTTTGCTTTGCACCTACTAAATCACCTTCTGCTTTCAAAACCTCTGCGTAACCATTTTTAGCAATAACATCATTTGGGAACTGGTCTTGTATCTCTAGGTACTTTTGCTTTGCACCTGCTAAATCACCTTCTGCTTTCAAAACCTCTGCATAACCTGTTTTGGCAATTTTGTTATTTGGGAACTGGTCTTGTATCTCTAGGTACTTTTGCTTTGCACCTGCTAAATCACCTTCTGCTTTCAAAACCTCTGCGTAACCACTCTTTGCTATTACATCATTAGGGAATTGGTCTTGTATCTCTAGGTACTTTTGCTTTGCACCTACTAAATCACCTTCTGCTTTCAAAACCTCTGCATAACCATTTTTAACAATAACATCATTTGGGAACTGGTCTTGTATCTCTAGATACTTTTGCTTTGCACCTATTAAATCACCTTCTGCTTTTAGAATTTCTGCAAACTGTGCATCTATGACTATGTCATTGGTCTCAAATAATTTTGATAAGTGCAATAATATTTTAGCTATGTCAAAATAACCATAATTCAACATTGATTGAGAAATGTCACAAAACGATTTCACAATCAGTTTCGGGGGACTTATTTGTGATTGATATTGAAATAAATTACTCAATTCCCGGAAAGACTTTCTTATCTTATTACCTTTTATATCACTAATGATATATTTTTTTAAATTATCAATTTTTATTTGATCATAAAACTTTGGGTGTTTTCCAAATAAATATTTACCTTTTTTTAAATATTTAAAAGACCTTTTTCTTTTTCTTTTCGATTTAAACCCTAACAAATATTCTTCAATTTCATCTACGATTTTAAAAATTTCTTTATTTAGAATGGGGTAACTGTAATAAACCAAACCCATTAATTCAACTTTATTTTTATATAATTCAACATCATTCCCATTTTGTTTAGCTAAAAAGAATAGTTCTTCATAAATATGCATTTTTGGTGGGGAAAATCGATTTAAATAATTAAATATTTCAAAATCTGCTGAATCAGAGTTATTAATCAATATTTTTCCATTTTCACCAACAAAAACAATTGGAGCTTTATCTCCAATTTTATAATTTATTTTCTTTTTAAATTTTAGAATAAAAGATTTGTTAATATTATCTATAAAAAAACCTATAATATTGAAATTATCATTTAACTCATGATAATAATAACTATTACCTTCTTCATAAATTGGAATTGTAAAAGAAAAATCCATGTAGGGTTTTATGTAACCAATTAACTTCATTAAATCATTTTATTTAATTCTATAAATTTTCTATACTCGTTATAAACTGAGCCAAAATTTTCTATGGGATTACCTTTCAAAGTATAATATGTTAATGGCTCTGGTATCTTAAAATCATCCTTTAACTTACTCATTATTTTAAAATCTCCTAAAAAACTATTTGGCATAATAACTTGAACAAATGATTTTATTGTTAAAGATATTTTTTCGTTAAAAATCATTTCAATTGTTGAAACCCTATTATCATAATTTGTATTCGCTTGTCCAGATATTAAAGATGTGTAGCTTCTTGCTTCAAATTCAGATTCTTCAAAATTATCTGCATTAATAGATGGGCTATTTTCAATGTATTTTTTATTTGAAGTGTAAAACTTTTCAACAACTTTAACTGCATTTTGAATTTCTGGGTCTAATTCAAAATCAGAAATCTCCATGTTAGGATGAAAATATTCCCTTTTAATTTCTGGAATTTTGAAAAATGCTCCAGTATCAAAAGGATGCAACCTACTTAATTTAGGTATTTCATTATAATCTAAGATAAAACATACGGGGAAAAAAGCCAAGTTCTTTGTTGCCTCCTCTAATGGTTTTCTATATGATGGTATTCCATAATATGTATATAAATATTCTTCATTGAAATTGGGACATAACTTTGGCTTAAGAATTTCAGACTCCAAGATAGACCTAAAGGTATAAGCATCACAAGAATGTAGTATTGGAAGAATTTTAGAATTCCCATCTACATTTTTAATTGAATCATTAAATCTTGACATATTATCTATAGATATGATAATTATGATAAAATATATAATTTTATTTCTTTAATCATACAAAAATTGTGGGGAGTCCCTCAAAGATAAAAAAATAACCGCACGGGGCGGTTATTCTTTATGAGATTTCTCCCTTTGCTCGAAATAACTATATCTTAAAACTCCCGTTTCATATCCCAAGCCTCCAGATAGTCGGCCACACGTTTTACAAACTGTCCGCCTAAAGCACCGTTTACTACGCGATGGTCATAGCTATGGGAAAGAAACATTTTATAGCGTATGCCAATAAAATCACCTTCTGGAGTTTCTATCACTGCAGGTACTTTACGGATGGCCCCTAAGGCTAAAATTCCCACCTGTGGTTGGTTAATAATTGGGGTTCCCATAATGCTTCCAAAGGTTCCTACGTTAGTAACAGTATAGGTTCCGCCTTGGATTTCATCGGGTTTTAATTGGTTGTTACGTGCTCGGTTAGCAAGGTCGTTTACCGCTTTGCTCATCCCTACAAGGTTGAGTTGGTCTGCTTTTTTAATGACCGGAACAATTAAGTTTCCGTCACCTAAGGCCGCAGCCATTCCAAGGTTAATGTCTTTTCGCTTTATTATTCTATCCCCATCTACAGAGATGTTCATCATAGGGAAGTCTTTTAAAGCTTTTGCCACGGCTTCCATAAAAATGGGAGTAAACGTGAGCTTTTCGCCTTCGCGTTTTTCAAAAGCATCTTTTACCTTGTTACGCCAGTTCCAAATATTGGTAACATCGCACTCTACAAAACTTTGCACGTGGGCAGAAGTAGACACACTTTCTACCATATGGTGGGCAATAAGTTTGCCCATACGGGTCATTTCTATAATTTCGTCGCCCCCGTTAACTGAAACAGGAGTTTTGGGTTTTTGAGATGTGCTGCTAATGGGAGTTGAAGCAACTTGCGACGTCTCGACTGCGCTCGACGCGACATTTAAATTAGGGTTATGAATAGGAGTAGCAGATTGTTTTCCTCTATTTTCAAGATAAGCAATCATGTCGTTTTTAGTAACTCTTCCGTCTTTCCCTGTACCTGAAATAGCATCTAATTCGGCTTGCGAAATACCTTCGGCAGCAGCCATATTTTTTACCAATGGCGAATAAAAACGCTCTCCAGAACTAGTAATGGTCACAGGCTGAATGGTTTCTTTGGCTTTTACCAACGTCTCTTCTACTTTAGAAACAACCTCGGGAGCAACTTCAGCAGGTTTTTCAGTTTGTGCTTCTTTCTTTACTGAAGCCTCTCCTCCCTCTGTTTCAATAATAGCCAGTGTTTGTCCTACCTGTACTACATCGTCAACCTGAAAAAGTTGTGCTACCAAAACCCCTTCAACTTCGCTAGGCACTTCACTATCCACCTTATCCGTAGCGATTTCCAGCACCGCTTCATCCATGGTAATGGTATCCCCAACATTTTTAAGCCAATTGGTTACGGTTGCTTCTGCAACACTTTCCCCCATTTTAGGTAATTTTAGTTCAAATCTTGCCATAATTATTAAGATACTTTTTTACAAAAGGACACTGCAAAATTAATTAAAATTGGATGTTTTTGTTTTATATTTTCTAAAAGGTTTGCTAAATAGTTCAAATTTGTTGAGAATTCTTCAATCATAACTGGACCATGCCCCCTTTTTGATCACTTTGGTCGCTACCTATAATAAACTTAGCATGGGGTGGTTTTATGCGGAAGGTATTGCCCCGGTTTTTTTGCTTTTCCATGAGTTGAAAAATGTATTTGTACGATAGGTATTGAGAATCGAAAACAATCATTTTGTTAGAAACCAAATCTTCTTCTACTGCCCTTCGTGCTACCGATTTTACTGGAATTT
Organism: Flavobacteriaceae bacterium; assembly: GCA_041392205.1. Lineage (GTDB taxonomy): Bacteria > Bacteroidota > Bacteroidia > Flavobacteriales > Flavobacteriaceae > Halomarinibacterium. The sequence goes on from JAWKMO010000012.1 coordinate 53,197, forward strand.
CAAATATTTCAGAAAGTTTTGACAACAAGGATATATCCTCTGTTAACACCCAAACTTCTTGAGCGGTGTTTTGGATCGATACAATTTTTCTAGATTTTAATTTTTTAAAAAACTTTGAGATTCCAACCCCTAATGAAACTAATGATGTTCTTAGTTTATTTTTACTAAAATGTTTACTATAAAAAATATTCATGGCCCCGTAAAACCGCTCCAGATAGAGTGTGTCTTTTTGTGTACTTTCCCCTTTGTAATGAAGAACCTTGTGGGATCCATCGTAAAAATTTGTATACCCTGCTTGCAATAATTTATAGCAAATATCAATGTCTTCACCGTACATGAAATAGTCTTCATCAAAACCACCCACTTCTAAATAGGTGGCTCTTTTAAGAAACAAAAAAGCACCCGCTAAAATATCCACTTCCCCAATATCATCTTTATCTAGGTATTTTGCGTAGTATCCATTTTTACCTCTAGTAATTCCCAAAATTTTAAGTAATGAGCGTGTGGGTGTGGGAAGATTTCGTTTACTCTCTGGAAGAAAATTTCCGGTTCCGTCGAGATAGTAAATTCCTAAAGCTCCCATGTTTTCTTTTGTTTCCGCAAAGGCAAAACATTTTTTAAAGGTATCTTCGGCTACAGCAGTATCCGGGTTTAAAATACACACATATTCTCCTAGGGCTTCGGAAACACCTTGGTTATTGGCTTTACTAAACCCAACATTCTCTTTATTCTCTATGCATTTTATGGTAGGGAAATGATTTTTCACCATAAGGCAACTCCCGTCGGTAGAGGCATTATCTACTACAATGATTTCGGCATCTAAATCCTGAAGTGCTCGCTGCACAGACAAAATGCATTGCTGAAGAAAGTATTTTACATTATAGTTAAGAATAATAACCGATAGTTTCAAAGTTTAAGAGCTTTTTAAAGACGTTTCAAACGGAATACGATGCAAGATACTTCTTCCTAAAGTAATTTCATCGGCATATTCCAGTTCATCACCAACAGAGATTCCGCGGGCAATAGTAGTGGTAATCACATGAGTTCCCTCCAATTGTTTAAAAATGTAAAAATTTGTGGTATCGCCTTCCATGGTGGAACTTAACGCAAAAATGATTTCAACAACGGTACCTTTTCTTACTTTTTCTACCAAGGTAGGAATGTTTAAATCCATAGGCCCTATCCCGTCCATTGGGGAAATTTTCCCTCCTAAAACATGGTAATGTCCTTTAAACTGGCTGGTATTTTCTATAGCCATAACATCCCTAATATCTTCTACCACACACACTAAGCTTTGATCACGATTAGGATTGGCACAAATTTCACAAAGTGTGGTATCGGAAATATTATGACAATTAGTACAGAAATTTATAGCTGACCGCATTTGCTGAAGGCTCTGTGAAAGGCGTTGTGTTTGGATTTCAGGTTGTTTTAACAAATGTAATACCAAACGCAGAGCGGTTCTTTTACCTATTCCTGGCAATTGAGAGACTTCATTGACTGCATTTTCTAATAATTTTGAAGAAAATTCCATAACTTTATTATTGGCAGAAAGATATAAAAAAAGCCTTAGAACTGATTTGCATTCTAAGGCTTTTCATTTTAAAAGAAAATAATGCTAATTTTTTATAAAGCGTTTGGTTACTACCCCTTTTCCACTGTTTAATCGCACAAAATACAGACCACTATTTAATTGAGATGTATTTATAGAATGCTGGTTATTAAAAAGAATATCTTTTTCAAAAACAACTAACTTCCCAGAAGCATCAAATATGCGAACATCCATTTCTACTTGTCCTTGATATAAAATTTTGAGGGTTTCACTGGCGGGGTTTGGGTATAGGGTTACAACGTCTGGGGTTAGTACGTTATTAGTTGCTAATACAATACCATATTTAGGCGATACCCAAAGACCTCTTCCATAAGTCCCAGCATATATTTTGCCATCGGCTTGATTAATTTCTAACTCATTAATAATAACATTAGGTAAATTGGTAGTAAAAGGTTGCCATTCGGAAAAGGTATTGTCTATATAATAAATACCGTAGTCCATCCCTACGTATAGGCCATCGTTGCCGTTATCGTCCCATACCACTGCTAACGAACTAAAATTTGGCAAATTAAATAAGTAATCTTGCCATGTGGCTCCTCCATCATCTGAAACCCTTACTTTTGTGGATCCAGAAACAGCTACGGCAATTTTATCTGGGTTACTAGGATGAATGGCGATAGCGTTTATAAACCCTCCGGGTTGTGTCATTTGCACCCAGTCTGTTGCTCCTCCATCTAAGGTACGATAAATTAATGCAGATCTAGAAGCGTACATAACTTGATGGTTGGAGGGAGCAATCTTTAAGTTGTCTAAATTTCCAACAAAGTCTTGCGAGATTGCAGTCCAAGAACCATTACCATTATTTACATTTTTATACACCCTATTATAGCCACAATAAATTACGCCAGTATCTAATGGGTCTTGCTCAAAAGGAGACACCCAGTTACCAGATCCTGATCCAGGATTATTTAGTCCTGTAAGGTTGTTTCCCCCTGTGGTAGTGCGATACATGGATCCAAATTGAATCATCGCAAACATCGTATCATTATTATCTTTACTTACAAATCCTTCCATCCCATCGGCGCCTACCCAATCAATCCATTGCCCAGTTCCTGCGTCATAAAACGAACTTCCATTGTCTTGAGATCCCCCTGTAACGCGTACTTGAGGTGTTTGAGAAACACCGATTTTATAAAATTGACGAATTCCAATCCCAGTGGTTAAATCTTCGTAATAATTAGCATTTAAATTTCCTGTATCTACCGCTTTAAAAATACCTCCATCGGTTCCAACATACAAAGTAGTGCCCATAAATTCCAAAATATCAACATCGGCGTGGCAATAGCCAATATTAGCTCCTGCGGCTGCATCGGGAATCCAATCTGCGGTACAAGTAAAGTTAGTTCCTCCATCGAGTGACCTCCAAGTTAACACTCCAGCAATGTGAACTTCGTTCTCATCATTTGGGTTTACGGCAATGTCCATATCACGTGGTGCTTGTCCCCCTGGGTCAAATCCTGCGGTGTCATAACCAAAATAATTTCTTCCTGCATGATTTAACTCAGTAAAAGAAACACCGCTATTAGTTGATTGATAAAAGCCATTAAACTGACCACTGGCCGCTTCTACCACGTAAACAATATCAGGATTGGCAGCAGTAACACCAATCATTTTTGGACCGCTATCAAAACCCGTAATTTGTGTAAAATTAACACCTCCATCACTAGAAAGATAAAAACCATTTCCAGAGGCATAGACCGTATTGGAATCTCCAGGTCTAAATTCTATATCATACCCTCTGGGTTCACTGTTAATAAGTTTCGTCCAATTAGCTCCTCCATTGGTAGAACCGTATATTCCACTATTTTGAGAGGTAGCAAAAAGGATGTTTGGATCTGTAGGGTGCAATAAAATCTTATTTACAATAGATACGCCTGCGTTTCCTAGTAGGTTCCATGTAGCCCCCGCATCGGTTGATTTATAAATAATACCATTTGTTGAACCAAAATAATAAGTATCTGAATCATTTGGGTCTATTGCAACAGAATAGACATATAGGTTTGAAAAATAATCCCCAAGGGGTGCCCATGTTGCTCCTGCATCAACGGTTCTCCATACCCCTCCAGTCTCACCACCTACAATAATATGGTTTGTATTGGTAGCGTCAATAGCAATCCCTGTAATTCTTCCAACACCGGGACTCCAGTGCGTTGTGGCGTTCCAATAATCGGGCCCCAGTTCTTGCCAATCGTCAAACAAACTTTGTCGTTGCCCTTCGGTTTCATTTAGGTAAGAATTATAGCGCTCTAACTCTGCTAAACGTTCTGTAAAAGGGGTTAAGTAGCCATTTTCATTCATAAGGCGTTTGGCCATATACTCCCATCGTTTAAATTGTTTGTATCCAGAACCTCTGCCTTTGTCTTTATCGGCAAAATAGGTTTCTGCATTGTTTACAATTTCTTCAACACTATAAGTGCCGGCATCTATCATTTGCAAATATTCTTGCGAATATCCTAAACCTCCCCATAAACTTAGGGTGATAAAGGCAATAATAAGGATACATTTCTTTTTCATATAAAAGGGTGGTTTTTGAAAGTCAAATGTAAAGTCTAATTAATTATTATTCAAAAAAATACCCTTTTTTAACTGTTTTTGGGGTCGTATTTTATGAATGAATTTTAAGGATTGACTTTTTGAAATTGTAAGTTTGTACTTTTACAAAGTACATTGATCCCTTTTTTTATGCAACCTATCCATATTTTAATCCTCATTGCAAGTTATTTTGGGCTTTTAATGCTTATATCCTATTTTACAGGAAAAGAAGAAAGCAATGAGGTATTCTTTAAAGCATCAAAACAATCGCCATGGTACTTGGTAGCCTTTGGAATGATTGGAGCTTCCTTAAGCGGGGTAACCTTTATATCGGTACCGGGATGGGTAGAAGGAGCTCAGTTTGGTTATTTCCAAGTAGTACTGGGTTATATTGTAGGATATTTTGTGATTGGCACGGTGTTGCTTCCTCTCTACTATAGGCTCAATTTAACGTCTATTTACACCTATCTTGAAGGACGTTTTGGCAGCAGTTCTTACAAAACGGGAGCTTCGTTTTTTTTACTATCACGAATTGTGGGGGCTAGTTTTCGGCTGTATTTAGTAGCAATAGTCTTACAAGTTTTAGTTTTTGATGCTATACAAATTCCTTTTTGGCTAACTGTAACCCTAACAGTAATGCTCATTTGGTTGTATACTTTTAAAAGCGGAATTAAAACAATTGTATGGACCGATACCCTCCAAACCCTATTTATGCTTGCCGCCTTAGGGGTAGCTATATATTATATCTCAGACCGTTTAGGGTTGTCTGGAAATAGTATTTTTAGTTTTATTTCGGAAAGTGAGTATTCCAAAATTTTCTTTTTTGAAGACTGGAAAAGTGGCAACCATTTTGTAAAACAGTTTTTAAGTGGTGCTTTTATTGCTATTGTCATGACGGGGCTTGACCAAGATATGATGCAAAAAAATCTTACCTGTAGAAACCTAAAGGATGCGCAAAAAAATATGTTTTGGTTTACTATAGTATTAACTATTGTTAACCTACTATTTTTATCTTTAGGAGTGCTTCTTACCGCATATGCACAACAAAACGGAATTAACGCTCATAAAGACCAGCTTTTTCCTACCATAGCAGTACAATCGGGTTTAGGAATAGGAATGGCAATGTTTTTTATTTTAGGGCTTATTGCAGCAGCTTATTCCAGCGCCGATAGTGCCTTAACCTCTCTTACCACCTCTTTCAGTATCGATATTATGGATATTGAAAAGAAGTACGATGAAAAAAAACAAATTAGCGTTAGAAAAAAAATACATATTGGGATGTCTCTTGTGCTTATATTGGTAATTATTACTTTTAAATATGTTATTGCCGATGCCACTGTAATAGCAAAATTATTCACTTTTGCAGGGTACACCTATGGCCCCTTATTAGGCCTCTATGCATTTGGATTATTTTCAACTAAAAAAGTAAAGGATCGATGGGTGCCATTGGTGGCTATACTTGCTCCTATTCTAGGATACCTCATAAGTTTCTTATGTTTAAAATACCTAGCATTTGATTGGGGCTTTTTTATTCTAATTTTAAATGGTCTTCTTACTACGTTAGGGCTAATATTGATTGGTAGAAAGCAACACTAAAGTACACGCAACCTCAACATTAATATTCGCTTCTTTTAAAAGAGTATAAAAAGCTCTGTTTTCGGTGCCAGGATTGAAGATTACTCTACTTGGTTTCAGTGAAACGATATAGTCATAATATTCTGGCTGGTGTTTTAAACCAATATATAAGGTAACGGTATCAATATCTCTAAAGGGAAGTTTTTCAGTTTCAATGGTAACGCCTTCTACCATTCCGCTTCGCAGACCAATGGCAACTACCTGCTTTTTTGATTGAACTAATCTTTGAATTGCAACATAAGAGTAACGCAAAGGGTTTGTGCTAGCTCCTACAACTAATGTTTTTTTCATTTTCATACTTTAATAGTACCAAATTACAACCCCTATGATTAAGAAAACCTAAAACTTCGTTAAAAAAGCAAACCCTTGTAACATTACCCATGGAACTTCGTCTATTAATTGAAATATTTCAAGTCTTTACTGTGAAAAATTTTACGTTGATGGTTAGTGTTAATAATAGCAGTAAAGACATAGCCCGAGGTTCTAGACCTCGGGTTTTTTGTTAATATTGCGTTAAAGAAAAAAAATGTTGTAACAGGATTTTATCAAATTCGTCCTATGGATGTTACTTTTTGTAACCATCAATCAAATTACAAACTACCAAACCACAAATTATGAGACAAATGCTCTTTCTATTAGCCTTATTTATAGGCATTACAACTTTCGCTAGTGTAGGGCCAGAAGACGAAAAACTAGGAAAAATTACAGGAACCGTTATCGAAAAAACACTACAACAACCCATTCCTTATGTTACAGTAGTAATTAAAGATCTTAGCGGAAACATTATCACCGGAGGGGTAACCGACGATAACGGAAAGTTTACCATCGAAGAAATTCCCGAAGGAAAAAGCAATGTTACTATTCAGTACATAGGTTATAAGGCCTTTAGCACACAAATTGAAATTAGCAAAAGTACCCGTACGCTAGATTTAGGAAACATTTACCTCGAAGAAGATATCGAAGCTTTAGAGGAAGTAACAATCACTGCAGAGCGTTCTACCATTCAGCAAAAAATGGATAGAAAAGTCATTACCGTAGGGAAAGATCTAACTACTGCTGGTCCTACGGCTTCGGATATTATGAACAACTTACCCTCGGTAAGCGTGGATCAACAAACGGGAGACCTTTCTATGCGTGGAAATCAAAACGTACGGGTGATGGTGGACGGAAAACTTTCCAACGTTCCCGTAGCACAATTGCTCAAGCAAATTCCGTCTGCCTCTATTAAACAAATTGAATTAATTACCAATCCTTCGGCAAAATATAACCCCGAAGGAATGAGCGGGATTATTAACATTATACTTCACAAAAATGTGACTGTTGGATTTAATGGTAATGCCAGTGTGGGCCTTTCGTATGAAAAGCAACCCAAATTCACCTCTAATATCGATATGAACTACCGAAACGGAAAACTCAACTTTTACGGTAACTGGGGGCACAATACTTCCACCAATGAGAATTATGGAAATATTTTAAGACCTGATGAAAACATTGAACAGTTGTTCCAGTTTAACGATAATAACCAGTCTAATCTATTTAAAGTAGGGGTAGATTTTTATTTAAATGATAAAAATACCATTTCCTTTTTCACCAACCAGAACTTATTTGATGGCGGTTTTGATGGAACTTCAAATATCTTTTATTTAGATAATACAAGTTTGAATGAAAATCAATTTAATTTAACCGATACAGAAAATATTTCATCTCAATACAATTTTGATTATAAACTAGATTTTAACAAAGAAGGACACAATATTGAATTAGAAGCAGATTACAATGATTTCAGTAATGATGAAAATGCCGATTTCAAATTTGCCGGCGCTAGTTTTGGAAGCGATTATCTCGACATAATTGATACTGAAAGAGATCAACTTACCGTAAACCTAGATTATGTAAACCCCCTTTCTGAAAGTACGAAACTTGAGTTAGGCCTGGAAGCACGCTTGTTTAACTCTAATATTAGTAGAACAACCACTCAAAGTGTGATAAACCCATTCGATGTTGAAGGAGCTTTTATTAATGGCCCTAGCACCCATTTTGATTACAGCAGAGATATTTATTCGGCATACGCTACCTTCGGAAAAACTTGGGAGAAATTTAGTGTGCAAATAGGACTGAGAGCCGAAACCGTGGCAGTCACCGCAGATACCGAAGAAGAATATGGAGAGGGAGTGGTAACCTCCGATTTAACTTTTATTAATACCGATCCCGAAGTTACTGTAACCACGATAGATGATACCGTATTTAAAAAATTTACCAACGATTACTTTCAAGTATATCCTTCGGCCTTTTTTACCTATTCCCCTTCTGAAAAAAACCAGTTTCAAGTAAGTTATAGCCGTCGCGTAGATCGCCCGGGAGTGGATCAAGTAAACCCTATTAGAGAATGGGCAACGCCTTTAATTTCTTCCTTCGGAAAAACAAGCCTTTTACCTCAATTTACAAACTCTTTTGAAACCAATTACACAAGAAGTTTAGAAAAAGGAAGTATTACTGCTGGAGTATTTTACCGCATTATTGAAGACGAAATTAACCGAGCTCTGTTTATTGACCGAACCGATCTTAACAAAGTAATTTTAACCTACGATAATTTCGCTAATACATCGGCTTATGGTGTAGAACTTTCAAGCAACTACCGTCCCACTAAGTTTTGGAGCTTTAATGCTAGTTTCGATTTGTACAACCAAACCCAAAAAGGAATTTCAGAACAACTAGCCGATGCACAAAATCCTACGGTAAACGACATTACGCTAAATACGTATGAGGTTGATAACATACAGTATAACTTTAGAATGTTTAACAATTTTAGTGTCACTAAAAAATTAAGCTTATCTGCCTTTGGTTTTTATAGAGGAAAGTCTAGAAACCTTCAGTTTACTATGGAGCCTATGTATTTTGTAAATATAGGCGCCCGTTATAATTTATGGGAAGGACGGGGTACTTTTAGTATTAATTACAATGATATTTTTGACACTATGCAATTTGCGTTTGAAGGCGAACTACCCTATGCGCAAGTTGGTGCTTTTAACTGGGAAAGCCAAACTATTAATGTAAATTTATCCTATCGATTTGGGGGTGGAAAATACCGTGCTAAATCTAGAAAAAGCAGAGATGATAATGAAAAAGAAGGTAGCGGAGGTATGTTTTAATGCTTGATTAGTAAAATGTTATAATCACGTTAAATTTTAAATTAAAGTGAAACATTTTTAAAAATTGCTAGTCTATTACGTAAAACCTTAAAACTTGTTTTATAATTTATTTGGATTAGCCTCTTAAAATTTTATAGAATGTTAGGTAAAAACCTTTCCAACTTTGGAAAGGTTTTTTGTTTTATTTATGTTACACTATAAATTACCACCTCATCATCACACTCCCCCATGTAAAACCACTACCAAACGCTGCCAAAACAACCAAATCACCTTCCTTAATTTTCCCTTTTTCCCATGCTTCTGTTAAGGCAATGGGAATGGATGCAGCAGTCGTATTTCCATAGTGTTGAATGTTATTATACACTTGATCATCTGTAAGGTTGAATTTTTTCTGAATAAATTGTGAAATCCGCAAATTGGCTTGATGCGGAATCAACATATCAATATCCGCTACCGATAGGTTATTGGCTTGCAAACCCTCCATAATTACTTCCGAAAAGCGAACCACCGCATTTTTAAATACAAATTGACCGTTCATATACGGGAAGTAACTTTCATCATTAGGATCATTTTCAGAAATTATATCGGTGACCCAACGGGTTCCCATCCCAGGTGCTTTTACAATTAAT
>JAWKMO010000013.1:0-61982 GCA_041392205.1 Flavobacteriaceae bacterium
TTTGCGTTAAGGGAGGAGAAGTTTACCCTGAGCAAAGCCGAAGGGACCCCTTCAGCCGCACTCAAAACCACTCGGAAGAGTGGTTTTTTGCGTTAAGGGAGGAGAAGTTTACCCTGAGCGAAGCCGAAGGAGCCCCTCACTTAAAATTTCCAATGGATATTTTATTAACGTTCGGTCCTCTTTACCCGCACAAAAAAGCTCCAGTAACAACTGAAGCTTTTAAAAAATAGTTTCAAATGAATCTAGGCTTTAGGACTGGTTTTTTGATATACTAATCCTGCCAAAAAGCCCATAATGGCAAAAAATACAACATAGGTAGCGCCATCAATAAGAGTTCCCGTAATATCTAGCAAATTCATTACCGAATAATTTACAATTCCTACACCAAAGCCTACTAATATGCCAATCCAAGCTCCAAAACCTAAACCACTACTGGGACTATAACGCCCACTTCCCCATTTACTGTAAAGAGTAGAAATAGCCAATCCTACAATTAAGCAACCTATGATTAGATGAATCATATCCATAGTTTCTTCGGTGCGATAGAGCCCCGAAGTAACTACATGTGTTTCTAATATGGGATCAACAAGCATCCCCCATAATAGCCATCCGCCAAGATACCCCCAAACAGCGGTAACAAGCGTACTAATTAAATTACTTTTTGAAAACATAATGTGTTGATTTAGTTGTTAGTACAGGAAATGTAGCAAATATTTTGATTGGTTTTTAATTTTCCTACATTTATTTGAAAAAGCACTAGTTTTGAAAAGTGAAGAAATATTATGACATTCTTATAGTGGGTGGCGGTGCCGCAGGGTTCTTTTCAGCAATTAATATCGCCGAAAGGGTTCCAAATTTAAAAATAGGCATTTTAGAAAGAGGAAGCGAGGTGCTTACCAAAGTAAAAGTTTCGGGAGGCGGAAGATGTAATGTTACCCACGCGCAATTTATCCCCAGTGAACTTGCCAAAAATTATCCTAGAGGGGAAAAAGAACTCTTGGGACCGTTTCATACGTTTATGACAGGGGATACCATAACTTGGTTTGAAGAACGCGGGGTTTCTTTAAAAACAGAAGAAGATGGAAGAATTTTCCCTATTTCAGATTCTTCGCAAACTATTATTGATTGTTTTCTTTCAGAAATAAAACGGTTGAAGGTTGAAGTACTAAAAAACCAATCGGTAAAAAATATTGAAATAAAAGAGACTTCATTTATAGTTAGTACAACTTCAGAAGATTTTTTCACTGAAAAACTAGTGGTAGCAACGGGAAGTAATCCTAAAATTTGGAATCTAATGGAAACCTTAGGCCACACAGTTGTTCCTCCTGTTCCTTCGTTGTTTACCTTTAATATTAAGGATGAGCGAATTACAAATTTACCCGGAATCGCAACCGATGCTTCAGTGCAAGTCATTTCAGACACGGGAAAAGTCCTGCTCGAGTCTCATGGCCCTTTGCTTATCACCCATTGGGGGATGAGCGGCCCCGCCATTTTAAAACTTTCGGCTTGGGGAGCGCGATGGTTAGCGCCTCTTCATTACCACTTTACCATTAAAGTTAATTGGTTGGATTTTTTTTCAGAAACAGAGGCTCTTAATGCGCTTTTAGAATTTAAAAACACAAACCCTAAACAAACCCTTTCAAAATATACTCAATTCCATCTACCCAAACGATTGTGGCAAAGCTTGCTATTGGCTTCGGGAATACCAGCCCATAAAACCTGGGCAGATTGTTCAAAAACCGAACTTCAAAATTTAGCCCACCAACTTACACAATCTCAATTTCAGGTAACCGGAAAAAGTACCTTCAAAGAAGAGTTTGTAACAGCCGGTGGAGTGGATTTAAAGGAGGTAAATTTTAAAACCTTTGAAAGTAAAATTCATAGAAATTTATATTTTGCCGGAGAGGTTTTAAACATTGATGCCATTACTGGCGGATTTAATTTTCAAAATGCATGGACAGGGGGTTTTATAGTAGCAAATGCACTAGCTGAAAAAATATGACAACGTACATTGCTTTTTTACGCGGCATTAATGTTGGGGGACATAAAAAATTTCCTAAAGCCAATCAAATACAGCTCTTTTCCAACCTAGGAATAAAAAATCCCGAAGTGTATTTACATACAGGAAATTGGATTTTTCAATCTGTAGACAGTAGGGAAGTGTTAGTGCAAAAACTTTCCGAAGCTATGAAAGAAATGCAAGGTTGGCAGGTACCTATCCTGCTAAAAACAACCAAAGAACTTCAAGAAATTTTAGCTGCTTGTCCATTTTCCGAAGAAGAAAAAGTAAAAAGCTATTTCATGTTGCTTTTTGAAACACCTTCGGAAGAAAAAGTAAAATCCCTTAGCCCTATTTCATTGGAAGGAGAAAAATTTGCTATTACAAAAGAATGTATCTATTTATTCTCCTTAGTTGGATTTGGAAATTCAAAATTGAATAATAATTTTTTTGAGAATAAATTAAAAGTAACTGCTACCACTCGGAACTTTAATACCATGAATTCACTTATTAAATTATCTTTAGAATTTTAGTTTTGTAAAATTTCAAGCGCTTCCAATCGTTGTTCAAGTGCTTCTAATTTCAAGATTTTGCTCTTTAAAAGTTCATTATCCTTTAAAAGTTGAAGGTTTTGAATTTCAAGAGTTTCCATTTTTGTATGAAGTGCTTTGATACTTTGAACATAAAGGGCGTCATATGTTCCGTAAGCAGTTTGATAATAGCCTAAATTATCCATTTCTACATTCTCAGGAAATACCTCCATGATTTCTTGTGCTATGAATCCATATTGAATCCCTTCAGGTCTTTTGCTCCCTGTTTTATCATCATTCCATTCATAGATAACACCACGCATTTGAAGTAATTTTTCGAGTGCTTTATCTTCAGAAAAGGAAGTAATGTTTTTCTTTAATCGGGCATCACTATTTGCCAACCAGTCTCCTGCAGTTGATTTTGAAGCTTGACCTTCAACTTCTAATATGTTGGTGGTAGGAATACGCATAATTCCTGTGCGTCCATCTTTTAATATAGTAAAAGCATTATTGGTTGATGGTATGCTTAATGTGGCATCTCCATTTCCAACTACAAATAATCTATCATTAGCATTACTGGAAGTGGTACTTGTTGGTGTATACAATAAAGAATTAAAACCAAATGCAGTTTCTTGAAAAGATAATGCTTGAATTTCATTACCTATGGCAATTGCACCTTCTCCTGAAGCTACAGTATCTGGACCTAGTGAAATACTATAGTTTCCTGACGCTGTTCCTCCTGCTAATGCGATTGAATTTATTCCTGATGCAGTTCCTGAAATTCCGGCAAAGCTTCCATTTCCAGAGGCTGTTGCATCGCTAAAAGCGGTGGCGGCAATACCCGATGCAATGGCATTGGATCCAAAGGCAAAGCTGCGTTCACCGGAGGCTTCGTTTTCATACCCGATAGCGGTACCATAAGCTGCGCTCACACTATTTCCAAAACCAAGGCTCATTCCATAATTTGATGACGTGGCCACAGTACTTCCATCACCTATGGCAATAGCGCCATCAGATGCTGCTTGGGTGTTGGGCCCTATAGAGATTGAACTTATTGCAGAAGCATTTCCCCCTTGTAAAGCAATGGCATTTACCCCTGAAGCGATGGCAGTTATACCGGCAAAGCTTCCAGTTCCAGAAGCCGTTGCATCGCTAAAAGCGGTGGCGGCAATACCCGATGCAATGGCATTGGATCCAAAGGCAAAGCTACGTTCACCAGAGGCTTCGTTTTCATACCCGATAGCGGTACCATAAGCTGCGCTCACACTATTTCCAAAACCAAGGCTCATTCCGTAATCTGAAGAAGCAGCAACCATACTTCCATCGCCTAATGCGATAGATCCATCAGAATCCGCCTGAGTATTTGCTCCAATTGAAATACTAGTATTACCGGAAGCAATCCCCCCTTGTCCTGCAAGAGAATAGTCGCCAGAGGCAGTCGCACTGGCCCCTAGAGCAATAGAAGCAATCCCCACATTTATATCATCCCATTCAGTCCCAAAAGCCTGACCGGCACGAAATGCACCTTTACTTTTGTCGAAGAAGAATTTGGAACCACTACCGCTTAAATTGGTATCGCCAAAAACAAAATCGTCAGTTACTAAGTTGGTTGTATTTTGAACAACTCCACTTATACTTTGAAATTCACCACTTCCTGCCGAGGTAGGGATATTTACCCAACTACTGCTATTATAGTACCAAAACCCTGATACATTATTAGTTTGATAGACTAAGAGTCCAGTGGCAGGAGAACTAATACCTGTGCGTTGGGCTTCGGTCATTCTTGGAATCAATATCCCTGTATGGGTACTTGTAATATCCAATGCTGAGGATGGATCTGGACTGGTAGTACCGATACCTACTTGTGAAAAACTAATAGTAGAAATCAATAGTAAGATGTATGCAACTTTTTTCATCATTAAAATTTTAAAGAAGCACGAGTAGGTTAAGAATACAATTGCTTTCGATTTTGGGCAAAATCAGGTAAAAAGTTTTGTGTTTCTATATCTCTACATCGAGATATTTTTAAAATGTCATCATTAGAAATAAAAAAGCCACTACATTTTAGGTAACGGCTTTTTTATAGTTGAATAAGGCTTGGTTAATTTTTGATCACCTTTATGGTTTTTTGTAGATCCTCTTCTGTGTATAACGTAATAAAATACATTCCTCTTGAAAGATAAGGAACCTTAACCTCTTTTATCCCTGAAAGATGATTCTCCGCCATTACGGTTTTTCCTAGAATGTCTCTAATTATTACTTTAGTAATGGTCTCTTCAGAATTAATAAAAAATGAATTTTTAATAGGATTAGGATAAACCTTGGTGTTGTTTAGTTTGTTTTCAGATAGGCTTAATTCTCCTACAGTAAAACTATGGATTACGGTTTCACCTTGATAGGTAACTTCAAACTTCCATGAGCCTTCCATATCATTTGGGTAATTCCACATCCAGTACGAAATTTGATAATAATCGGTAAGGCCATAGTTCCATTGTTGAAAAATAGAGTTGTCTGGTCTTGTGATTTTTAATTCTAAGGATGTACCTGGCTGTTGATCTTTTAGGTATACGCCATAATAAACCATCTCGCCAAGACTAAATTGGTTGCTTTCAAATGTGGTTTCGGTAAGGGGACATGTTGGAAAAATTGGGGTCCCAGTATGCGTTAACGCAGCATTAATAGCGGGAGTATAATAGGGTTTTTGATTTACCCACCAAGTATCTGAATTAAAATTATTACAAGGTCCTATACTGGGGTCTATAAGTTGATTGGTGCTATCGTACACCTCAAAATGGAGGTGTGGAACCGTTGAACTTCCCGAACTGCCAATAACTCCCAAAAATTCGCCTGCCACAACGGTATCACCCACATTTTTTGAAGTTAAAGAACCATTTTTCATGTGTAAATACCAAGATTTACTCCCGTCACTATGCTGAAGGTATACGGCATTCCAAGGATTGGTATTAAAAGAACAGTTTCTATCAAAAGAGCCATCATCTTTTCCTATAATTTGCCCATCGGCTGCCGCAACAATTATGCCTTGGTCCAAATCCATTTGCTTCCACCAAAAGGGCCACGTAATAATATCAAAACCTTGATGGTTATAACCAGCGCTGGTATCATAGGATCGAGTGCCACATTCGTAATCTGAGATTTGATTGGGAAATGCGGGATTGTGATCGATATAATTTGATACCGACCAAACTTGGTTGTAATTGAATCCGTTTGCCTGTGAAACTGGCCAATTAAAAAGGGGATGGCTGCCTCGCGTATTTATTGGCTGAAGCATTCCTTTTCGTTTTAATTGTAAAATAGTCTCTTCTAAAGTATTTATTGTTTCTTGCCTTTGTAACGCTGAGAGACAAGTCTCCGTATTTTGTGGAATTTTTACTTCCCCGCCAGTGGGCTGTTGTGCTTTTAAGGAAATTGAAAAAACGAAAGCGAGATAGCAAATGGAAAAAAATTTTTTCATAATGGTAAGGTTAATGAATGCCAAGAAGCATTGTTGGTTTTCTGTACATCGAAAAACAATAAAAAGGTCATCACATTTTTGTAAATTTTTTTATTTTCTGAATTTCTTAAAAAGAAAAAATAAAAGCATTAGTAGCAGAAAAGTCCCTATAATCCAGTACATTATTGAAAAAGAACTTTTAAATTCAATGGGGGCGGTATCACCAATTAGCACGAGTCCAGCCCAATACTGTGGTGCGGCAGTTCTCCCTTTTGTGTGGGCGATATAATCCAGTTTTGCTTTACGAAGGGCTTCATCTTTGGGCATGCCTTGCGATAGATAATTGTAAAAATGCTCGATGATTTTACTACTGGATTCTTCATCTATCTCCCATAAACTGGTTAAAATACTTTCGCTACCCGCATAGTTAAATGCGTGTGCCAAAGAAATCATTCCCTCACCTGCCTGATACCCCGGTTTTCCTGTTTCACAGGCAGTAAGTATGGCTAAATTAGAATTAAGATTGTAATTATAAATTTCGTAAGTGTAAAGGTAATTGTCTTCTAAATTTGAGCTTTCAGCATTTTTTGCAAACACCAATCGGGAAAGTTCAGGACTTATATTATCACTTTCGGCATGTGTTCCTATGTGTATAATTTTATGTTCTCCCGCCAGTTTTTCAAATAATTGTTTTGACGCATCTTTATTTAAAAAGGACTTTCCGTTAAATTGTTTTGAATATTTCTTTACCACATCAACACTAAAAGGTTGGGGTAATAAATTAAGATACGCTTTATCCAAGTTTGAGGAATCCTTTACCACCATTTGGTATTCTTGTTTCATTTTGTCTGAAAATGCGGGAGCAAAAGCAATGTAATTGGAGTCATACGTATTAACCAAATGTTGCTTTGGCTTCATCACAAGAAGGCTAAACTGATAACTAATATTGTATTTTGCCAAAAGACTATTTTGAGCCATTTCTGAAAAACTTGAAATGGGCTCTGGCGTAAGCATTTCAAAACTTAAGTTGAAAAGTTCTTTATCAGGAACAATAACTACATTAGGTGTGTTGATTTCCCTTTGAAAAGGCTTCCATAGGGAAGTATATAATTGATGTAATTCTGAAGCTATTTTTTCTACGTCAAACTCTTGCGATGATACCACTAAAATGTGTTCTTTTAAATTATCAGAATGTAAAGCATAGAGCTTTCTATCTTGACGCGTAATCACTAAAGCGTATAAATTATCTTCCACAAAAAAATAACGAACTACCGTTGTTTTGGAATCAATGTACTTTTGAATATCTTTTACAGATTCTTCAAGGGTAGCATAATGCAGTTTGTAATATTCCGGATATTGTGTTTTTAGTGTGTCAATAAATTTTTTCCACGCATCATTAATTTCAAAAAAGGTATCAATGCTATGGGTAGTGTTGCCCGAGACAATTTTGTTTAGGTTGTTTTTTAAGTTCCTTTCACGAGTGACCACTTTTTCAGGGATTTTTGACTGCAATACATCATTTCGTAAATGTAATCGGGAACGAATACGAGAATACATGGCACTTTCGTGAAGCGACATCACATCATCCAAGTAATTTTCATTTTGTGTTTTTTGATATAATTGTAGTCTAATTTTTTTGGCAAGTTCAAAAAGTTGGGTATTTTCCTCAATAAATAAACTTAAATCATCGTAATTTTTAATAGTTGCTTTTCGTGTTTCTAAAATAGAAAGTCCTTCTTCAATTTTTTTGAGTAAATCTAATAGTTTTTCTGTCGAAGCATTGGTATCTTGAGCATATTCAGCAGCGGCCAATACATAAAAAGCCTTCGGTTTTCGGTATTCTATAACCAGCTTATTGTCTTGACTTAACTTGAAAGCCAAAGCTTCGTTAGCATAATAAATGGCTTTTGGGTACTCTTTTAGTTTATAGGCAATTTCGGCAAGATTTACAGTGTGATAAAAATCTTGGAGGGTATTTTTGAAATCATTTTTTTTCCCTGCTTCATAAATTTCTTCTGCAACTTCCATTGCTTTTTCAGCATATCCTGCATTGGCATAAAAATTTGATACATTGATGAGTTCATCTAAAAAATCCTTGTTGTATTCGCCTTGTAATGTGGTTTTATAAGCAATATTTCCTTCGGTATAATAGGTAAACGCTTTTTGATTGTCTCCTAGATTTTCATAAACCTCTCCTAAGGTTGTAAGCGCTCCAGATTTCCAATAGTTTTCTATCCCAGGGTTTTCTTCAATAATTTTTAGGGCTTTTTCAAGAAGCGCTTTTGCGGATTCAAAATCTCGTATTCCTACTTTTGCTTGTGCTAGGATAATATAGGAAATCACCATAGTACTGCTATTGGGGTCTGAAAATTTCTTTTTTTCTGCATTGGCGTAGGTAATGACTGCATCGGCTTTTTTAAATTCGCCCATGGTATGATAGTAACTCCCAAGATTTTCAATAGCGGTAGTCCAATGTTTTTTGGCACTAAGGACTCTAAATTCATCGGTAGATTTTTCTATAAATGTTGCAAAGCCTTGGATGCTTTCTTGGGATAGGGTAATAGCGTCTTTATTTTCACCTAAGGCATTTTTAAGGACACTTAGGTTCATTTTAATAAGGGAAGGCCTAAATAGGGAGTTCATTAAGTCCTTTTCATCTGCTTTTTTAAGTTCAATTAATGATTTACTAAAATAATAGCTGGAGCTATCTAATTTGGATTCCATCCACATCATACCCCCCAAAGCGTTATAAATTTGTTGATAGAATTCTACATCGTTGCTTTTCCAGTCATCCAAAATGGCTATTGCTTTTAAATAATGTTTTTTTGCCAGTTGAAAATCACCAAAATTTTGTGCTTCGTATCCTAATTTGTATTCAATATTGGGGAGTCCAACTTTTTTCGGATGGTTAGATTTCTTAGCAAATGCGTACGCATTTTCATAGATAGCATAGGTTTTTTTAGGGTCTCCCGTGCCACTACGCAAATATCCTAAGTTTTGTAAGGCTAATGATTTTATGGTAGGATCTTCACTTTTATTAATTTCTGCTACAAACGCTTCGGCTTTTTTAAAGGCTTTATCTCTATCTCCATTGGCAAGCGCATAACTGCCTACTAATTCTATATAGCTTACCAGACTGTCATCGTTTTTTGTACTTCGGAAAAAAGACAGTTTTTGGTCGAGAAGGGTTTGCGCCTTGGCAATAGAATCTTCTTTAATCCATTTTTCAATTTGGTAGATTCCTTTTTCTGAATTTTCTTGTGAATAGGAAGCGAGTGATAGAAAATAGAAAGACAAGAGAAAAAATGAATAGGTCTTAAATCTTTTCATATTACTTCTTTTCAAGTACATTTAAAAGTTCAAGTGATTCGGGTTTATTGCTTTTTTTAAAGTTCTCTTTGGCGCGTTCAAGTTGGTTATTCTTTAAGTTTGATAATCCCAAATAATAAAAACTATCATCAAAAAAAATACTTTCTTCTTGGGTGGTTACTTTTTGTAAATAGGGGATGGCTCTTTCAGAATTTCCTTGTGCCAAAAAGGTTACTCCTATAAAATAATTGAGGGTATCATTATTGTTTTTTTCAGAAAGGAGTTTATTCCATTTTTCAAGCGCAATATCATATTCCTTTCTTTTGTAATTTACCATCCCATCGTAAAAGAGGAAATCCCTATCAGTTCCCATAGTGGTGGGTAATCCGGGATCTGCATAGAAGTATTCTTCAAATAATTGCGAATTCGAATTTTGGGGTTTAAAAAACCAAAAAATTCCAAATAATACCATAACAGAGGCTGCTATGGCGTAAAATAAACGGCTGTTGGCTCTGTTATTTTGTGTAATACTTCGCACTGGAACAGTCGCTTCAAACTGTTGGTGAAACGTTTCCATCTTTTCACGAAGACTCGCAGTTTCAATTCCATAGAGAAGGACTTTTATCACTTCAACTTGTTGTTTTAAAGTAGGATTTTGTTCTAGACTTTTTTCAAACTGAAGTTTCTCAGAGACCTCCATGGTATGGTTGAGGTATCGTTCTACCGTTTCTAGTAATTCTTGTGATATGTTATTTTCTTGATTCATTTATTTGGGACTTATAACCAGTTCTTTTAGTTGCTGGATACAACGATATTTTTTATTTCTTGCAGAGGCTTCTTCAATTCCAAAGAAGGCTGCAATATCACGCATGGATTTCTTTTCAAAATAAAATTTACTCAAAAGCTCTTTGCATTCAGTTCCCATGCTACGAAACGCTTGTTCTACTAAAGCACTATTTTGTTCTTTTTCTTCTGAAAAGGGAGAAGTGCTTTCTTCTTCATTTTCAGAAAATTGATGAAAAGATTCGATAGAGCTAGTTTTTTTAAATCTGGAAGAACGCAACTCATCGGTCCATTTATTTTTTGCTATTTGATACAAATATCCCTGCAAGGCTGATTCATTATGGGGGGTAAATTTCCCTTCCTTAATATTTTGCCAAACGGCTATAAATGCTTCTTGATAAATATCCTTAGCTTGGGGCATGGTGCCATTATTTTTTAAAATATACGTTTCAACTTTTTTATAATTGTTTTGGTATAGTTGTTTCAGAACTAATTCATTATTGGAATGAATTGCCGATACAAGCTCCCATTGTGCTGTTAGTTCTGTCATTGCCCCATCTAAAAATGTAGAAAGGGAAAGATACTAAAATTCAATTACAAATAGGTGTCACTTTTTAACTACATCGGAATCGAAATAAGATGTCATCATTCGTAACAAAAAAGTGTTTTACATTTGTAGTGAAATTAGAATAGATGAACGAATCAGATTTCCTTCCAAAAGAAGAGTTACAATTACCTGAAAAGGGTAGTGTTACCTATCAATCTCCCAGTAATATTGCCTTAGTAAAATATTGGGGAAAATATGGCGAACAATTACCCAAAAATGCTTCTATCAGTTTTACCTTAAGTAACTGTAACACCAAAACATCGGTATCTTTTCAGAAAAAGGAAACTCACGACTTTCAATTTGAGGTGTATCTCGATGGAAAAAGAGAAACGAGTTTTGAACCCAAAATCCTAAAGTTCTTTGAACGAATAACATCGTACCTCCCTTTTTTGAAAGAATTTGCTTTCAAAATTGAAACCTCTAACAGTTTTCCGCACAGCAGCGGCATTGCTTCTTCCGCCAGCGGAATGAGTGCATTGTCGTGTTGTTTGGTAGAAATGGAACGAACATTTAGCCACTTTAAAATGACCAATGATATGTCTTTAAAAAAGGCATCCTTTTTAGCTCGCTTAGGTTCTGGAAGTGCCTGCCGAAGTTTGGAAGGGCCTTTGGTGGTTTGGGGGGAACATCCAGATATTGTAGGAAGCTCCAATTTGTTGGGGGTAAAATATCCTTTAGGGGTACATAAAAATTTTGAAAATTATGAAGATACCATCCTTTTGGTAGACAAAGGTGAAAAACAAGTAAGCAGTACGGTGGGACACAACCTAATGCACGACCATCCTTTTGCCGAACAACGTTTTAAACAAGCTAATGAAAATCTTTCTAATCTTATTCCAGTGCTAGAACGCGGGGATCTTTCTGCATTTATTGAAATAGTAGAAAGTGAAGCGTTATCGTTGCATGCTATGATGCTTACCTCAAACCCTTATTTTATTTTAATGAAACCCAATACGTTGGAGATTATAAACCGTATTTGGAATTTTAGAAGTGAAACCAAAAGTCATCTTTGTTTTACGCTAGATGCCGGAGCCAATGTACATGTGTTATATCCGCTCGCCGAAAAGGAAATCGTGTTGCCCTTTATAAAATCTCAATTAACCCCATTTTGTAAAAATGGAGAATTTATTGAGGATTCTATTGGTTTTGGTGTTCAAAAATTATAATTATTCTACTACTATTTTTGTTGTGGCAAGGAGTCCTTTTTCTGAAACTAAATGGGCAAAATAAATTCCACTGGAAAGTTGACTTACATCGAATGAAGTGGTTTCCTCAATAACTGAAATTTCATTAATTTTTTGACCTAACATCGAAAAAAGTTCTATGCGATAGGCAGAATTTTTCTCTATTGGAAAGGCTGGAAACTCAAATGTAACTTGTTGTTTTGCTGGATTTGGAAACGCTACAAAGTAGTTTTTTTTGAAATTATCTTCCCTCCCCAACAACAAAATTTCAGAAACTTTTAAAATCACTTCGTTAGTTCCGCAAATGACATCAAAAAAATAATCTGTATGATTATCGTAAGTAGCAATTATTTCTGATGGTAAATTGCAACTTAAGGAGTTGCTACTAGTAATTACGGTTAGCTCATCATCTATGTTTAAATTCGAAAGGAGGTTTACGTCCAAGACGCCTTCTATGGTAGGGGAGCCAAAAACCTCTAAGACATCATATTCCGTAGCGCTAATCACGTCGATCTTTAATATTGCTTCACTGGGAAAATTTAAGTTGTTCAAAACATCCAGAGTGCCTGTTGTGCCGTTGCTGGCGGGGTCAATAAGCCCATTGTTACTAAAATTGGCTGTGATATCAAAGGTGCCTTCGCCCATTAAAGTACCGTTGGGGAAATTTGTGAAATTTTGAGAAGCAACTAAAAATAAAAAGGCATGGCTTTCTCTAACTTCAATAACCCCTTCATTATTCATATCAAAAATCATATAGAAAGATTTTGGAGAAGGAGCGTCTAAAACAATACTCCCCAGATTATTAAAAGTAGCAATTCCAGAATCTTCTACAATTCCTCCGCTACTGTTTATAGAAATAGTTGCTTTGTTTAAGTTGTGAATAGTAACTGTATTGTCCAGATGAATAACCCCACTATTAAGTATCGTGATAGCATTATGATTGTTAATGGTTGTACCGTCTAGATATTTTGCATCTGGGTTTTCGATTTGGAGTAACCCGTAATTTTGAATAGTTCCACCACTTATAATTCCTTTTCTCCAAAAAACTGTAGCACCAGATGAATTATGAAAATCACCAGTTATGGTAAGATTATTTTCAATATTAAGAATGGTGTTTAAATTTAAATTTAGGGTATTTGCTTGGGCTACCCCCGAAATAATTTCTACAGTTTCAGTACCCGTTCCTTCAATTAAAACCGTACTTGAAGCATCTGGAACCGTACCTGCATCCCAATTTACCGCATTAAACCAGTCGTTGTCTCCAGCACTACCATTCCAAATGTGGGTTTGCGAAAAACTTGTTACAAATAAGAGTGAGAAACTAAAAAGGAAAACTTTTTTCATTACCATCTTTTTTTAAGTAAGATACTAAAAATCTGATATTTGTAATAATTATATGTTTTTATTTTATAATTTTTTTAAAGAATGGGTACTCAATAAATACTATCTTTGCTTCAAATTAGCTTTTAAATAGTATCTTTACTAAGTAATAGTAAAACGTATGCACGGTCCCCTTTTCTATTCCAAAATCCTACTCTTTGGTGAATATGGTATCATTAAAGATTCTAAAGGTCTTTCTATTCCTTATAATTTTTACAACGGTGCTTTAAAAATAGACGAGTACCATACGGTAGGTACTTTTAGATCCAACGATAACCTGCGCCGATTTTCAGCATATTTAGAAAAACTACAAAAAGAACAACCCAAATTGGTTACGTTCGATTTGGAACGTTTAAAAGAAGATATTGCAAAAGGATTGTACTTCGACTCCAGTATTCCTCAAGGATACGGGGTAGGCAGTAGCGGTGCTTTGGTAGCCGCTATTTATGACAAATATGCTACTGAAAAAATTACGGTGCTGGAAAATCTAACTCGTGAAAAACTATTGCAACTGAAAGGGATTTTTGCCGAAATGGAATCTTTTTTCCATGGGAAATCCTCTGGATTAGATCCCTTGAATAGTTATTTAAGTTTACCCATTCTTATCAATTCTAAAGACCACATCGAACCGGCCGGCATCCCTTCGCAAACCGAAAGTGGTAAAGGTGCTGTTTTCTTATTAGATAGTGGTATTACAGGAGAAACAGCGCCTATGGTACACATTTTTATGGAAAAAATGAAGCAAGAAGGATTCCGTAATATGTTGAAAAACCAATTTGTAAAACATACTGATGCTTGTGTGGAAGATTTTTTAAAAGGCGATGTTACCTCTCTTTTTGGAAATATAAAACACCTTTCTAAAGTGGTATTAGATAACTTTAAGCCAATGATTCCTAAGGAATTTCACAAACTTTGGAAAAAAGGAATCGATACTAATGCCTACTACCTCAAGTTGTGTGGTTCTGGCGGTGGAGGCTATATGCTAGGATTTACCGAAGACCTCGAAAAAGCCAAAACGGCCTTAAAAGACTATAAACTAGAAGTGGTGTACACCTTTTAGCATTCCTTAAAATAGCTCCGTGATGTTGAGCAGAAAACAAAAACTACTTCTTTTAAAACTGTTCAGTTTGTTTTCTGTGGTCCGTGGGTACAATATCCTTATTATTGTTATTGCTCAATATTTGGCGGCCATTTATATTATGGCACCTCATCTGCCTGTAAAAAAAGTATTGTTTGATGTCAACTTATTAATGCTGGTCTTGGCTTCGGCAACGGCCATTGCAGGAGGATATATTATCAATAATTTTTACGATCGGGAAAAAGATTTAATCAATCGCCCGCTTAAAACCAAGCTCGATAGATTGGTAAGTCAGCGTACCAAACTAAGCACCTATTTTGTTCTTAACTTCCTCTCGGTCATCTTTGCCAGTTATGTCTCTTTTAGGGCGGTGGTATTCTTTTCGCTCTATATTTTTATGCTTTGGTTCTATTCGCATAAATTAAAGAAATACCCTTTTATTGGGAACATCACAGCGGCAATATTGGCGGTCATTCCCTTTTTTGCCATATTTATTTATTACAAAAACTTTGCACACGTTATTTTTGTTCATGCTACGTTTTTGTTCCTGCTTATTTCCATGCGGGAACTGGTAAAAGACCTCGAAAATATTAAAGGCGATCTCACCCAAAACTATCGTACTATTCCAGTGGTGTATGGCGAAAAAGTGTCGAAAGGGATGCTTACCATTTTGGCTGCATTAACCTTGGTGCCCATTTACTTTTTATTGACCTATTTTGAAATTGGCTATATGCGTTACTATTTTTTGGCAACGACAATCGCCTTGGTCGTCTTTGTTATTTTCCTATGGGTGTCTGCTGCAAAGCTGCACTATATCTTATTACACACCATTTTACGGTTAGGGATAGTGATAGGGGTATTTAGTATTGTATTGCTAGATGTACACTCGGTACTTAACCGTTTGGGTTGGGTGGGGCTGTTGTAGTTTTTTTAGGTAACAGAAACTATTATTTTTTATTTTTCAAGCTATGAAAATAGCTTATTTGAAATTGTAATATAAATCCAAATACCAAAGATTGATCTCTAAAAGAAAGTTTATCAAAACCTCTATTGTATTTAAAATTTGATTATAATAGCAACTCCAATTTTGTAAACAAATTAGCTTCTAATTATCTTTTTTTACTTCCCTTAGCTTTAAGATTTAAATTTGCGTTAAAACCTATTTCAATAACCGCTTGATTTCCACTAAACCCAGAAATATTATCATTTCCAAAATTTGTAAGGTTTACTTGACCAAAGAAATTACTTATTTCAAGTCTTGCTCCTAAATTGAATGCATCAAATCCTAATTCATCTGTTCCTATAAAATCATTTCTTAATTCTGAATTACTATCTAAACCATAGTCACCACCAAGTCTTCTATTTGAATATCCTGCAATTAAATAAAAATCTGCCCGGCCGTTATTCTCCCCATCAATATCTAGACTTAGCAGCCTGTAAGTCAAATGCAGATCAAGAACAGTTGTAGTAACAGGTAGCGTTATATTTTCATTAACCCATTCTGTGTTGTAAATAGAAAATTGAAAATAAGCTCCAAATCTCTTTTTTGATAAGAGGTTTTCGTCTTGTTCAACAGTATCATATTTATAAAAACTTTTTGTTCCTAAAAGAAAACTAAAATTACTTAAGCTACTCGAACTATTTTGCGGAATTAAGAGGTTTGAACCAAAAATTTTAGTATCGGTACTATTGTCAGAACTTATCTCCTCATTTCGAGAAAAGACGGTAAAACGTACTCGACCATAAAGAAACTTTCTTTCAAATTTAATTCCGAGAGTACCCGTTCCAGCTTGAGCATCGGGGCGCGAATCTTCCGTTGAAGTTGCAAAATTAATGTTGGTCTCTAAATATAGACTAGTTTCATCATCAATAAACTTATTGTCACCATCTTGCGAATAAGAGCACGCAAAAGTTAAAATAATCAACAAATTTATAATCTTTATAATTTTCATAATTAATTGGTTTTTTGGTTTAGGTAAATATCTTGCTGTATATTTTTTAAGTAAATACCCAATACTGGTTATTTATCCTATTAATTTTCAATAAATTCTGTGGGAATTTCGATAAAATACAATCCTTGCCATTTTCTAACCACTACCAAGGGCAAAGTCTTTTTCAAAATGCGCCATTTTAATGTTTATTTAGCAACTTTTTGGCTTACCAGTTATAAGTTTCCATACTTACTGTATCTTTGCCTTAATATTAACTAAAAGAGATTCCTGCTTTTGCAGGAAGTTATCATGAGCAGAAGAGACGATAGCAGTAAAGGAAAGGCTTCAGGAAGAGGAGGAAACAACATGCGCAAAGGAAGCCCAGCCAGAGGGAATGCTCCTATTAAAAAAGACGGCCCCAAAAAACCTTTTACAAAGGAAAGTAGGGAAAATAAAGGCGGTGTTTCTAAAAAGAAACCCGGAGAGGGCATTCGTCTTAATAAATACATTGCAAATAGTGGCATTTGCTCTCGCCGTGAGGCAGATACCTATATTGCCACAGGATTGGTCACCGTAAACGGTAAAATCATTAACGAAATGGGCTTTCAGGTAAAACTTACCGATGAGGTTAAGTTTGATGGTCGCCTTATTAATCCAGATCCCCTTACCTATGTATTGCTCAACAAGCCCAAGGGGGTTGCTTCTACAACTAGCGAGAGCAAGGGATTAACTGTTATGGATCTTATCGCCAATGCTAGTAATGCAAAATTAAAACCTGTGGGTCGTTTGGGGCGCAATGCTACCGGTTTGTTTTTATTTACCAATGACGATGTACTCATTAATAAACTCCATAAAAAAGGTTTGTCGCGGTTGTTTCATATAGAATTGGACAAAAACTTAAAAGGAGACGACCTTCAAAAAATACAAGAAGGCTTTAAACTGGATGGTAAAGAAATCATTGTAGAGGATATCCAATACGTAGAAAATGCCACCAAAAAAGAAGTAGGAATGAAGATTAAAAATATGGGGAATAGCATTATTCGCGATATTTTTGAGCATTTTAACTATCAAGTAGTAAGGGTAGATTGTGTAACTCTTGGCCACCTTACCAAAAAAGACCTGCCTCGAGGGCGCTGGCGTATGCTTAACCAAGAGGAAATCAATTTATTTTCGATGCTATAAAAGAGTATCTATTTCTTTTTTTTCTGAATAAAAAGTATCGATAACTTTCGCTTTAAAAACGACTTTAATTGCAATCCTTCTTCCCTAGAAATGAAGTCTTTTTCTCCTTGTAAAAATTAACTTCAAAAAATAAATTATAAAAGCACGATAATTCAGAAAAAAAATTACTTTTGCTCCGCTTTTTTGCAAAACAAATTGAAAAATAATTTTTCATTCGGGATTTTGAAAATTAAGAAGTTAGCTTCAAAAAAGGGTCACGAGGTGAACCACCGAAATGTATTTAAAACTTCATTATCCCCAATCTATTGGGGGACAATGTTACTGCGCAAGAAGGTTTGGGCATTACTTCCTATAATTGTTTAATTTTTTAAGAAGATTAATTTTAAACTTTTATATATTTATCCAATAAGGATATTTTCCTAATCTAAAACTTTGAAGAAGTAACCCAACATGAACACTAAATACATTGATCTTATCGATCAAACCTATCATTTCCCACAAGACGAATTTTATTTGGAAGGCGATTATTTAATGTACCATGACATCGATTTAATGCAGTTGGTAAAAGAATATGGTGCGCCTTTAAAATTTACCTATTTGCCCAAAATTTCAGAAAACATCAAACGCGCCAAACGCTGGTTTTCTAGGGCAATAAAAAAACACGAATACAAAGGGACTTATAATTATAGTTATTGTACCAAAAGTTCCCACTTTAAACATATCCTACTCGAGGCTTTAAAAAATAATATCCACATCGAAACTTCTTCGGCATTCGATATTAATATTGTGAAAAACCTCAAAGCCGAAGGGGAAATAGACAACGAAACCTATGTAATTTGTAACGGATTTAAAAGGGATAAATACATTACTAATATTGCAGATCTAATTAATGGAGGTCACCAAAATTGCATCCCTATAATTGATAATTACGAAGAACTAGATTTACTTTCGGGGGTTATTGAAAAAGATTTTAAAATTGGGATTCGTATTGCTTCTGAAGAAGAACCCAAATTCGAATTTTATACTTCAAGATTGGGTATTGGCTACAAAAACATAGTGCCCTTTTACGAAAGTCAGGTAAAAAATAATGAAAAAGTTGAGCTTAAAATGCTGCACTTTTTTATTAATACGGGAATTCGTGACAATGCCTATTACTGGAATGAGTTATCCAAATGCTTAAAAGTATACACCCGACTTAAAAAAATATGCCCTACGCTGGACAGTTTAAATATTGGAGGAGGATTTCCCATTAAAAACTCTTTGGCTTTTGAATACGATTACAGCTATATGGTAGATGAAATCGTAAACCAAATAAACCTAGTTTGTCAAGAAGAAGACGTAGACGTGCCTCATATTTTTACAGAATTTGGAAGTTTTACTGTGGGCGAAAGTGGAGGAGCTATCTATGAAGTGCTTTATCAAAAACAACAAAACGACCGCGAAAAGTGGAATATGATTAATTCCTCTTTTATCACCACCTTACCCGATACTTGGGCGATAAACAAACGTTTTATCATGCTAGCAGTAAATCGCTGGAACGACGAGTATGAAAGAGTACTTTTAGGAGGTCTCACTTGTGACAGCGACGATTATTACAATAGTGAACAACATGTAAACGCCATCTATCTTCCTAAATTTAGAAAAGATAGACCTTTATATATAGGCTTTTTTAATACAGGAGCTTATCAAGAAACTATAGGAGGTTTTGGGGGGTTACAACACTGTTTAGTACCTTCGCCCAAACATATATTAATAGACAAAGACAAAGAAGGGAACATAAAAACCCAAATATTTTCTAACGAACAAACAAGCGAACAATTGCTTTCAATTTTAGGTTATGACAAGTAAAACGTATGCCGGCATTCCACAGCAGAACGCCGCATTAGAAACAAGTAAAATTGTATTAATTCCGGTGCCATACGACGGAACAAGTACCTGGCAAAAAGGAGCCGATAAAGGCCCCGAGGCATTTTTAAATGCTTCGGAAAATATGGAGTTATACGACATCGAAACCCAAACCGAAGTGTACAAACAAGGAGTGTACCTTGCGGAAGCCATTACTGAAAAATCGTCGCCAGAAGCCGTGGTGGATAAAGTACACAAAACGGTAAAAGACTATATTTTACGTAATAAATTTGTCACCATTTTTGGAGGGGAACACAGCATTTCTATTGGGACTATTCGCGCCTTTAATGAATGCTTTGACGACCTTACAGTGTTGCACATTGATGCGCACGCAGATCTTCGTAAAGAATACGAGGGCTCCAAATGTAATCATGCTTGTGCTGTGTACGAAGCCAGCCAAACCACCAATTTAATTCAGGTGGGTATTCGAAGCATGGACGTAGCCGAAACCCGTGTCATGGATGAAGAAAAAGTATGGTTTGCACACGAAATGGCCACCGATGAATACTGGATGGACAATGTTATTGAAGCATTGGGAGATAACGTATTTATCACCTTCGATCTAGATGCCTTCGATCCTTCTATTATGCCTTCCACGGGAACCCCAGAACCAGGAGGGTTGTTTTGGTACGAAACCTTAGATTTTCTAAAACAAGTTTTTGCCGAAAGAAATGTGGTAGGGTTTGACATTGTGGAACTATGCCCAAGACCTGAAGAAAAATCATCCGACTTTCTTGCAGCAAAATTATACTATAAAATGTTGAGCTATAAATTCGCTGAAGAAAACAGTGAAGATGAGTACGAAAGTAACTTCAACGAACAGAAAAAAGGAGGAAATCCTTCAAAATTTAACGATAATGAAGATGAGTACTAAAGGTCCCATTTCTCAATTTATTCAAAAGTATTACTTACACTTTAACGCCGCAGCATTGGTAGATGCCGCTAAAGGCTACGAAGACCAATTACAGAAGGGTGCTAAAATGTTGGTCTCTCTGGCAGGTGCCATGAGTACTGCAGAATTAGGAAAAATATTTGCAGAAGTAATCCGGCAAGACAAAGTGCATATTATTTCGTGTACGGGCGCCAATCTGGAAGAAGATTTAATGAATTTGGTAGCACATTCCCATTACGAAAGAGTACCTCATTACCGTGATTTAACACCTCAAGATGAATGGGATTTATTGGAAAGAGGATTAAATCGAGTAACCGACACTTGTATTCCTGAAGAGGAAGCTTTCCGAAGGTTGCAAAAACACATTGTCAATATCTGGAAAGATGCCGAAGCCAAAGGAGAGCGCTATTTTCCACACGAATTTATGTACAAATTATTGTTAAGTGGTGTTTTAGAGCAATACTATGAAATAGACATTAAAAACTCCTGGATGTACGCAGCCGCTCAAAAAAACCTCCCTATGGTAGTTCCCGGCTGGGAAGACAGCACCATGGGAAACATCTTTGCAAGCTATGTGATTAAAGGAGAATTAAAAGCCTCCACCATGAAAAGTGGTATTGAGTATATGACCTTCCTAGCCGATTGGTACACAGCAAATTCACAAAAAGGCATTGGATTTTTCCAAATAGGAGGAGGAATTGCAGGCGATTTCCCTATTTGTGTAGTACCTATGTTATATCAAGACATGGAACGAACTGACACGCCTTTTTGGAGTTATTTCTGCCAAATTAGTGATTCTACTACGAGTTATGGAAGCTATTCAGGAGCTGTCCCCAACGAAAAAATTACGTGGGGAAAACTCGATATCCATACCCCAAAATTTATTATAGAAAGTGATGCTACCATTGTAGCTCCTTTAGTTTTTGCCTATTTATTAGATATGTAATGAAGAGAGTTATTGTTGATTTTAAAAAACTGAACAAGGAAATTTTAGAAATGCTTGTTGAAAAATTTCCTAATGGGTATGAACCCAAAGATATTATTGTATTCCGAAATGCTCAAAACGAAATTATTGAAGCTGTAGAAGTTCGTACCGAAGACACTATTTACCTTGTAAAAGTGAGTAAAAGGCTAGCAGATACTATGGAAAACTATGATGAAGATGATGATCTATTTGAAAGCGAAGATGAAGGAGGAAACAGCGAAACTCCCGAGGTGGCAGACGAAGATAACGATGATAATTATTAATAATTTGTCTGGTCGAGCGCAGTCGAGACCTTTATAATTTTATACTTATACTTTTAAAACAAAAGAAAAAAGTTGGTATACTCCTCCCAGAGTTACCAACTTTTTTATGTTTATAATTCTTTTAAAAGAATGATTTTTTTTCTGAAAAATTCAGTAATTTCAGTTAAAATGATTTTAAAAAAGTAATCGTAACTATGGATTCTAAGTTTCATATCTCGCTACCCTGTAGACACATAAATGCTACCGAAAAATTTTACACACAAATTATTGGGGCAACCACAGGGAGAAAAGCTCAAAATTGGGTGGATATTAATCTCTTTGGAAACCAAATGACCTTTACTAAATCGGGGACATTTAAATTCGATTATCCTAGCTATAGTTTCGAAAAAACCGTGTTGCCCTCTTTTCATTTTGGGGTTATTTTACCTAATAACCAATGGAAAGAACTGTATGCAAAAATGAAAGCGGAAGATTTTTTATATATAGATGAAACGCAATTTTTAGCTGAGAAACCGGGAGAACACAAATCTTTTTTTCTCCGCGACCCCAATGGTTATATTATCGAGTTTAAGTGTTTTGAATATCCAGAATCGATGTTTGAGGGGTAATTTTTTTTTTGAAAAATATTTCCCAAAGAACGACCCCAATAATTAAAACATACTCTCCAAAAACCACCCATAGGTTTTCTTCAACACCTTCTATTTTATAAGCGTTATAACTTAGCATCACCAAGATACTCCACAAAATTGGGAATTTATAGTTTGTAAATACACCTAATAATAAGGGTGTGGCAACATACCAAGGATGTACTGTAGTAGCTAGGAAAAGATAAAAGGACATACTCAAAAGCATTGCAGTAATGAGTTGTTTCAAATTGGAATTATTCCTAAAAAAGGTAACAATTAAAATAAAAGCAATCACCAAAAATGGAAGAACTTTTCCTGCACTTTCAATAATATTCCATCCCACCACTTGATAGCCCACCCAACGAATGATGTAGTACACACTGGCATTAAATTCAAAATTTTGAAACCAAAGGGCTGTAGTTTCAACATAATTGGTAAAAAATGCAGAAGATAGAAAGGGAAGAAAAGTTATGAATACAGTTGAAAGAACAATTAAATAATACAAGGATACGTTCTTCAGTCCTATAAAAAAAGATTTTTTCTTTTTCCAAAACCATTGAAAAAATAAGGGTAGAAACAGCAAAGGAATTAATTTTGTAGCAATGGAAATTCCTAAAAATACCGCTGATACAAACCATTTTCCTCTTTGGAGAAAATATAAAGAAAATACAAAGAAGAATAACATGACTCCTTCAAAATGAAGGTTTCCGGTAAGTTCGATTATAATAAAAGGATTTAAAAAGTACCAGAATATATTCTTAACAGGAAGTTGTAATGTTGAAAGCACTTTTTTTCCGAAGTAAAGAATTCCAATATCTGCTAGGATAATACTAATTCGTAAACCAATTACAGAACCTAGCATACTTTTTCCTCCCAAAAGTGTAGCCATGGCAAAGAAAAGCTGATTTACGGGAGGGTAGTTAGTGTAATGGCTTCCGTTTAATGCCCCCATTCCCTCATAAAGTTGCGAAGCATTTTCAAAAGGGAGTTTTAACTGCATGGCAGGACTATCCATATACGATTGTGGAGTAAATAGATACGGATTAATGCCTTCCATCATCCAATGACCATCCCATAAAAAACGATAAAAATCTTGCGATAGATTGGGAGTAGCCAACAAAAAAATCAATCGAAAAAGAATGCCAATGCCGGCTAATAATTTAAAATTCCAGCCGTATTGTCTAATTAATAAATAGGTTAGGCAGAATAATGCTCCAAAAAGGGAAATGAGTTTTATGAAATCACTTCGGTATAAATCATACGCAAAACTACCGTAAAGCAAACAACATATCAATGCCGTTAATGCCGGAAGTTTGTATGTTTTTATAAAACTCAAAAATCGTAAATCTACAATCTAAAAACTTTCTTCATCAGTCTTGCCATTCGGCAATAAATAGGTTGGTATCGCGCCCACCACCATTATTTCGGTTGGAGGAGAAAACCAAATATTTTCCATTGTTGCTAAACACAGGAAATGCGTCAAAGGTTTCTCCATGTGTAATGCGTTTTAGGTTTTTCCCATCCACATCAATCATATACAAATTAAAAGGAAATCCTTTTTCGGCTTCAAAATTACTAGAGAAAAGTACTTTCTCTCCACTAGGATGAAAAAACGGGCTCCAGTTGGCATTTCCTAAGTTAGTGAGTTGCCGCAACTCGCTTCCGTCTGCATTGCAAATGTATAGCTCCATATTAGTAGGTTGTACTAAACCTTGGGCTAGTAAATCTTTATACTCTTTTATTTCGGCTTCTGTTTTGGGACGCGAAGAGCGGAAAATTAATTTCGTCCCATCGGGCGAAAAGAAAGCGCCACCATCATACCCTAATTCGTGGGTAATTTGCTTTACCTCACTACCATCAAGATTCATTGTGTATAGCTCTAAATCGCCACTGCGAGTTGAAGTAAATACAATTTTATCGCCTTTAGGAGAAACGGTTGCCTCGGCATCGTATCCTTTTTCGTTGGTAAGTTGAGCAGTGATATTTCCTTCAAGGTCCGCTACAAAAATGTCGAAACTATCGTATACGGGCCAAACGTATTTTCCGTTTTGCCGTAGGGGAACTTCGGGACAACTTTCAGCTACTAAATGAGTTGAGGCATAGACAAAATGTTTGTTGTCTGGTAAAAAATAAGAACACGTAGTACGCCCTTTTCCAGTACTAACCATAGGTGGTTGTGAGTTTTGAAAAGTATCGTTTGCGTTCATCAAAAACATTTGGTCGCACGCAACACCCCAATCCTTAAAATTGGACTGAAATACTAATTGTGTATCATCAAAACTCCAGTAAGCCTCGGCATTATCGCCACCAAAAGTAATTTGTCTAAGGGATTTAAAATGGGTTTCCTCTGGATAGATAAGGCTGTCTTTTTGTATTTCTACTCTTTGAGGAAGGGTGTCTGTTTCTTTTTTATCTTCCGTATTTTTACAAGAAATTAAAGTAGAAAGTAACAGAAGTAACACAATGTATTTCATAATTCAACTATTTTTGTGCAAAAATAAAGATATGCGCTTAATTCTCCCCCTTTTTTTAATAGTCATTTTCAATTCTTGTAAGAATAGTTCTCCAGTAA
Organism: Flavobacteriaceae bacterium; assembly: GCA_041392205.1. Classification (GTDB taxonomy): domain Bacteria; phylum Bacteroidota; class Bacteroidia; order Flavobacteriales; family Flavobacteriaceae; genus Halomarinibacterium. The sequence continues at coordinate 24,678 of JAWKMO010000013.1, forward strand.
AATCTTTTTCCCTTGAAGCGGATGTTGCCTTTTTGGCATCGGATTCTCTTATGGGTAGAAAAACAGGTACTATGGGGGAGATTGCTGCGGCAAAGTATATTGCCGATAGATTTAAAAATATAGGATTAAAACCCAAAGGAACCGAAGGGTACTATCAAGAGTTTAGTTTTAAACCTAGTACAAACCCCCATGAAGTGGTTCAATTTGTAGCAAAGGGAGATAGTGTACAAACAGGTAAAAACGTAATAGGCTATATCGATAATAAAGCTTTAAAAACCATAATTATTGGAGCTCATTATGACCATTTGGGGATGGGAGGAGAAGGCTCTCTGTATCGTGGCGATGTTCCAGACATTCATAATGGAGCCGATGATAATGCGAGTGGTGTAGCTGTGATGCTTCAATTAGCTGAAAGGCTTAAAAAAATTGAAAACCCGCAAAGTAACTTTCTGTTTATTGGATTTTCTGGGGAAGAAATGGGACTATTGGGAAGTAACTATTTTTCAAAAAACCCAACGATTGAATTACAAGATGTTAATGCGATGATTAATATGGATATGGTGGGCAGATTAAATACTGAAAATACCTTGGCAGTGCATGGAGTTGGTACTTCTCCAGCCTTTAAACAACTGCTTTTTGCTAATAATACCCAAGGATTTACCATTGCCGAGCATGAAAGTGGTATAGGGCCTAGTGATCATACTTCCTTTTATTTGGTGGATATTCCTGTATTACACTTTTTTACGGGGCAGCATGAAGATTACCATAAACCATCGGATGATTATGAAAAGGTAAATTATGAAGGAATGCAAAAGATTTCAGACTATATTTTTGCTTTGCTTATTGATCTAGAAGATGATGCAAAATTAGCTTTCCGAAAAACAAAAAACGAAAGTGAAGATGTTCCCGCATTTAAAGTGGCACTTGGGGTAGTTCCCGATTATCTTTTTACGGGAGAAGGCATGCGAATAGATGGTGTGAGCGAAGACAAACCTGCCCAAAAAGCAGGATTACAAAAAGGAGATATAGTTAAAAAACTAGGCGATAGTACTGTGGTGGATATGATGAGTTATATGCGAGCGCTTTCTTCTTTTGAAATTGGTCAAAAAACAAAAGTTGTGTTAGATAGAAACGGTGAAAAAGTGGAGGTGGAGATTGAGTTTTAAAAACTCTTCGCATATCCTAAACTTATATATTGATGCCTCTGTAATCCTTTTGCTTCACTGCTAGTAAAGTGATATCCTACTCGATACTCGTGGGTTAAAAACCGATGATGAAAATTAACATCAAAAAGGAATAACGGCTGTTTTGTTTCTATTGAAAACATAGGAATGTTTTTGTCTAAAAATGCGTTGTATCCCACCCACCTATAGGCCAATTGAATACTAAAATAAATCTCTCTTTCTAAATTTCCTAAATTTCCATAAGCCATGCTTTTTTGTAAATCGCTCCTTCTGCCAAAAAAAGTGGTAATTTGTGGTTGAAGATACCGGTCTTTTGAACCTAAAACTATAGACGGGGTAAAAGCAAATCGAACCCCAAACGGATTGGGAGCTATTTCCCATTCTTTTACATATTCTAAAGAAATATTGAGATATAAATGATTGGATAATTCCTGAGCCCAGGTTGGAGTTTTATATTTTACAATATGGTCATGGTACCATCTTTGAAATTGCCCTACACCCGATGCAGGCCCCACCATCCCTAAAAGTAAGCTAACTCTATAATTGGTTTTATAGGAAGAAGTCTGCCAAGATGTTTCCATTCCCAAAAAACCAGCGTAGGGTCTATCCATTTCAGAAGCATTTTCAGTTTCTATATTGCTTGGGGTATAGGCTTTTTGAAGTATTTTAAAAAGAACCTGCTCTCTATTGTTGTTAAAAATTCCTTTATTTAAATTGCGGTTATAAAAAAACGAAAGTCCAAAGGTGTAGTATCGATCTGTAATAACCAAAAAGTCATTGTCGTGAGAAATCCCTATTTGATTTTTAGGATTATCAACGGTGTTTTGGGATGTCATTTTTAAGGAGGTTCCTAAAAATAATAACAGCGTACAAAAAAAATATTTAATAACTCCTTGCAAGGGTTAGGGTAAGGTATAAATGAGGTTGTGCGGCTCGATTACGAGGGGTTTCAAAATTGTAGGTAAATTTAATATCATTTCGCCCTTTTCGGTAAAATAATTCAAAATTATACAAGAAAATTTGTGAGTATGCATCTACAACAAAAGGAGAACGATCCCCAAGGATATTTCCTTCTAGCAAGGAATCATGAAACACATAACGATAGCCTAATCTCACAGCAAAAAAGAGTTCGCGTTCTCCCGTAGTTCCTAACTGTTTATAAGCGACAGTTTCTGTAATGGGGCTTCTTTTTCCGAAGTAAAATAAGGCATCTTGTTCAAGAAATATATCCCTAGTTCCAAAACCTAACTTTGGATTTATCGAAAAATGAACACTAAATGGATTGGGCTGAAATTTTATCTCGTAGGCATAATTAACGTACAAATTAGCGTGCAAACTCATAGCAATTTGATCTTTCCAAGTAGACGTTTGCGAATCTGTTGCCACGGCCGTATGAAATAGACTTTGAAGCCCTTCGGCACCAGACATTTCTCCCGTAAATCCCATAGCAAGTTGGTATTCTAAAAATCTTTTTGGATTTGCCAGAGAGTATTCGGTTAAAAAGCCTAAAATTCCAGCATACGGTCTATCCAAGAGGGTGGTACTGGTTTCTGTAATATTGGAAGGGGTATAAATCTCTTGAAATACATAAAACCCAAAGTGTTTTTTTTGGAGCGTATCTTTTTCAGATTCAATGAGACTTCGTAAGCCTAAAAAACTTCCCGTAGAGTAATATTGATCTGTAAAATGAAGAAAATCATTGTCGTGGCGTAATTCAAATTGTTTGTGGTATCTTTTTTTTTCTGAAACCGAAATAGTATCCTTTTGTCCATATACCAAAGGGACTGTCACAAAAGCAACCATAGTAAAAATGAAATTGGAAAGATTCGAATTAATAATTTACTAAATTAAATTATACGTTACTCGTTATACTTTTGAAAAATACAAAACCAAAACCAATAAACAACATCAAATGAAAAGGAAAGAGTCCAAAATCACCGCCTTGATTACCCACAATAAACGCGCTATACATACCAAATGCAAAATAGAGCATTAACAATCCTTCTATAATTACATTTGCTGAAATTCCTTTATGGAGGTATTTATTGTTACGCCAATTATCTTTTAATCCACTTAAATTAAATTTTGGGGTTCGTATAAATTCACTTTTCTTTCCAAAATGTCCTTCTAAAACGGCCACGGTATTATGTACCGAAAAGCCCATTGCGATAGAGAAGAAAATAAAAAACATGCCTATATATTCCATAAATTTTAATAATCCGCCCCCGTATGTTTTTTTGAAAGTGAACCAATAACAAATAAAGAATATTAAAGTACTGGTTACAAAAAAACTCATCACTATAAAATACATTTTTAAATGGGCATATTCATTTTTAATATACAGCATGGGGATACTTAAAAGTGCCACAACCAAAACACTTAAAAACATAGTGCTGTTTAATAAATGTAGAATTCCGTGTAGCTTAGTTTTAATGGAAATATTTTTATTGGTTATCACTTTCCAAGACATTTTCTGAAAATTCTCAGCGCCTCCTTTATTCCACCTAAATTGCTGAGAACGCGCAGCACTAATTACTACGGGTAACTCTGCTGGAGTTTCCACATTCTCAAGATATTTAAATTTCCAATTTTTTAACTGTGCACGATAGCTAAGGTCCAAATCTTCAGTAAGAGTATCTCCTTGCCAATTACCCGCATCGAGGATACATTCTTTTCGCCATACACCAGCGGTTCCGTTAAAATTAATAAAATGACCCCTACTGTTTCTGCCTGCTTGCTCTAAGGTAAAATGGACATCTAACGCAAAGGCTTGCACTTTGGTTAAAATAGAATAATCTTTATTAAGATGCCCCCAACGGGTTTGTACCACACCAATTTCAGGGTTTTTGAAATACGGAATGGTTTTAAGTAACCAATCTTTTTTAGGAAGGAAATCGGCGTCAAAAATGGCAATAAATTCTCCTTTGGCAGTTTTTAATCCTTCTTTTAAGGCGCCTGCTTTAAACCCCTTTCGGTCTTTTCGGGTAACATGATGTATGTTAATACCTTTTTGCTGGAGTTCTTTAATGCGAAGGGCAGTTTGCTCAAAAGATTCGTCGGTAGAATCGTCTAAGACTTGAATTTCCAACTTTCCTTCAGGATATTCCAATGTTGAAATATTATTCAAAAGACGCTCCATTACATACAATTCGTTGTATACTGGAAGTTGGATGGTAACATAAGGAACTTCCTGGGGATTGGAGAAATTAAATTGGGGCGAATCCGGTTCTTTTTTTCTACTTTTTAAATAATTGAAAAGTAAATTTAGTTGTGCCAATGCATAAAGAAAAATAAGCAAAAGAGCAACGGAATAAATAACAATAACGATGGTTTCCCAGATCATTTTTTGAAACTGTATTTAAAAATCCAACCTAAGATTTTTACTCCAGCAAAGATAGCACCTTTTATGGTTCCTGAAACTTTTGAGACACCAATTCGATTGCGATAAGGGACAGCAATTTCGGTATAGGAAAATTTCTTTTTTAAAACCTTTAATTGCATTTCTACCGTCCAGCCATACGTTTTATCTTCCATCTGTAAAGCTAGCAACACCTCATATTTTATAGCCCTAAAAGGACCCAAATCGGTAAATTTTGAATTAAAAAAAAGTTTCATCAAACGGGTTGCCAGCCAATTACCAAAAATTTGGGGAAAGGTCATGGATTGTTTTTCACGAAGCTTTTTATCTCTTGCACCAATCACAAAATCGATATCTTTTTCAATAATGGGAGTCACTATTTTAGTTAACTTTTCAGGATAATCACTATAATCTCCATCTAAAAAAACGACAATATCGGGTTTTTCCGAAAGGGATTTTAAATAATCCATTCCTTTTAAACAAGCATACCCGTACCCTTTATTTTTTTCAGAAAGCACAGTTGCTCCTGCTTCTTTAGCAACTTTTGAAGTACCATCAGAAGAATTATTATTCACTACTATAATTTCTGAAACACTTTTTGGGACATCCTTAATTACAAATGGAATAGAAGCTTCTTCGTTAAAAGCAGGTATAATTACTTTAATGTTGGGGTTCATTTATTTTTTGTTCACTAATTGCATCAAATCTACATCATTTCCCAATAGAATGTCATTTGCGTCAATTCTTCCTTCCATGGAGCCATTTTCCAATTTTAAAACGCCTCGAGGACATACCGCAGAACAAATACCACAGCCCACACAACTTGAGCGAACTATGTTTTCGCCTTTTTGCGCATAGGCTCTTACATCGATTCCCATTTCACAATAGGTGGAGCAGTTTCCGCAGGAAATACATTGCCCTCCATTGGTGGTAATCCTAAATTTTGAAAATAACCGTTGTTGAAGCCCCAAAATAGCGGCCATAGGACAACCAAAGCGACACCAAACCCGACTTCCAAAAATAGGGTAGAAACCGGTGCCAATCACGCCGCTAAATATCGCACCAATTAAAAACCCATACGATTTACGAAGGGTTTCGGCTTCAAAGAAGAACAATTTTGCTCCAGAAAAATAGTGAATCCCAATAAAAGAAAGAATAATAACCAAATACCCAATGGCCCCATAACGAGCGTCTTTTTGTAATTCTTCTTTTTTGAAAAACCAAATAACCCCAAATAACAAAGCTAGGAAAACCGCAACACCAATTAAAAAAACATCTTTGGTCAACCAGTATTTTTCAGCATCATATCCCAAATAGGTTGAAATCACTGCGGTGGTCATCACCACCACAAATACCAAAACACTATGGATGACCCAGCGTTCCACTTTCCAAGCAAATTGACTTTTGTCGCTCAATTGGCGGAAGGAATCACCCGCAGTTTCTGCTAGAGCTCCACAACCACACACCCAGCTGCAGTACCAGCGTTTACCATATTTGTATGTAAGGATTGGGGTAATCACAAAAATGGAAACAATTCCAAAAAGTAATAAGGCCAATCCCACATCTCCTGAAGAAATAAAACTATCTACACGGTATTGCTCAAAATTGTAATAATTAAGAGGCCAGATATTTTTTAAATCGTAATAAGGAAGATTGAAACTTTCTGAGTTCAGCCGCGCCATAAATTCGGGAATTAAAAAGGCAAAAGCAGTTTGAAAAAACATCACGCTCACCGTGCGTAATTTTTCATAACGGTTGTGTCGGTATTTCCAGATAAATTTTATTCCGAAGGCAAAGATAGCTACCGTGTATAAGGTTCCATACACAAACCACTGGCTGGCGGGGTTTCCACTTAAGAGTTTGCTTAAAGGATCAAATAGCGCAATAACCCCTGTGTTTTCTCCTTCAGAATGCAATCCTAAAAACTGCGGAAAGAAATACAAAATAACATAAAACCCGGTGAGTGAAATTCCTGCTACCCAAGCCCAGAATCCCCTGCTGGAAATGGATTTAAACCAAACTCCATCGTTTTTAATTCCTTCCTGTGTATTTCCGTAAGCGCCTTTGGCGAATAAAATAATTCCGCTAGCTAAAGCCATTAACGAAAGGGTTAACCAAAGCCCTTTATTAGGAAAAGTTACATTGAACGTGGCAAGCAAAAGAATGGCTAAACCAGCAATACCTATAAAAGTGGCTACTTTTTGTAGTGAATTCAAACTTTTTGGCGGTTGTCCCGTTAAGGACATATCTCGTTGGAAGGTACTCATAATGATAGGTTTTGAAATTGGTTTTGATAGGCGGAAAGAATCTCTTTTTCAAATTTTTTGTAAAATTCTGGATCGAAGTTGGCTTCCAAAAGATGGTTCATCACATAATCGGTAGTTTTTTCTTCGGTAAGCCAACGGTCAAAAACTTCGTGCTTCATTCGTATTCCGAAGGTATTAATGCCTAAAAATTTTCCAGAATCTTTATGGGTGGCTATGGTAATACATTTGGTATCATCTGCGTGTTTCCAATGAAAATGGACTTCATTTTCACTTTTATTCCGTTCGCTAAAAACCCATCCGTAGGTTTGGTATTCAATATCAAAAAACTTAGCGCTATTAAACCAATGCCCAGGTTTGTATTCGGTTTTATTACCACAAATAGTTTGTGCTACAGTTTCTCCCATCATGCGTCCCGTGTACCAAACGGCTTCAATGGGGCGACGATTTCCAATGGGCTCGTGCTGTTCGGCGCAGTCTCCAATAGCATAAATGTCTTCTATATTGGTTTCTAAAAAGCGATTCACTTTTACCCCTTTTCCTAGTTCAATGCCGCTATCTTTTAAAAAATCGATGTTTGGTGTTACCCCGGCGGTGAGTCCTACATAATTACAAGGAATTTCTTCGCCCGTTTCTTCAACAATAATGGATTTTACTTTTCCGTTTTCGTCTGAAATAATTTCTTTTAAATTGCTGGAAAGACGTAAATCGATATGATGGTTTTTAATATGCCGATTAATCATTTCGCTTTCTCCTTTAGGAAGCACTCCGTTCCAAAAGCTGCTTTCACGCACGAGGAAGGTTACTGGAATTTTTCGAGTGGAAAGCATTTCGGCCAGTTCGATACCAATCAATCCACCACCAACAATCACAGCTTTTTTGCAAATATCTTTATGGGGGGCATATTGTTCTAAATATTCCAAATCCTGAAAGGAATACAAGCCTTGCACTCCTTTCAAATCTTGTCCGGGCCAACCCAATTTATTCGATTTTGATCCAACGGCAATGATGAGTTTGTCAAAGCTTAAATCGGAACCATCACTAAAAACCACCTTTTTTTCTTGCGATACTACTTTTGAAACATATCCTTTTTTTAAATCAATTCGGTTTTTTTGCCAAAAGGAATCTTCATAGGGCTTGGTGTGTTCGTATTTCATATGCCCCATATAGATATACATCAAAGCGGTTCTAGAGAAAAAATGGTCGGTCTCGGCAGAAATAATGGTGATTTTTTTATTGGAGCGCTTTCGAATATGTCTTGCGGCCGTAACGCCAGAAATTCCGTTGCCAATTATAACAATGTGTTCCATAGATTTTGGATAGTTAGTTGCTTCTGTCGCAACGAAAGTTAATTACATTACAAATCCCTTGCAATTTATATTCAGAATAAATTGTATTTTTCGGGATATGAAGCAAAAGCTTTTAGTAGTTACAATTTTGAGTTTTATTTTGTTAGGATGTGCTCAAAACAAAATTCCAAAACTAAACGGGGTGAGCTTTGTTGCTTCAAGCGATAGCTTGCAGCAGCAGCAAGTTAACGCTATTAAAAATGTAAATGCTAATTATGCAGCCATTATGCCTTTTGGGTTTATAAAAAGTTTGAATCATCCTGAAATTGTTCATGATACCGATAGACAATGGTTTGGTGAAACTTCCAAAGGCGCCAAGCAATACATTGAGTTGCTTCATAAGGATGGGATAAAAGTGATGATGAAACCCCAAATATGGATCTGGCATGGAGAATTTACAGGAAATTTAAAAATGCCTTCTGAAGAAGAATGGAAGGAACTAGAAAGTGCCTATCGAGATTTTATTTTAACCTATGTGTATTTGGCAGCAGACCTTAAGGTAGAAGTGTTTTGTATTGGCACCGAACTAGAACAATTTGTGATACAACGCCCTCAATTTTGGAAGGATCTTATCAAAGAAATTAAAACTATTTATCAAGGAAAACTAACCTATGCAGCCAATTGGGATGAGTACAAGCGAGTTCCTTTTTGGGAGGATTTAGATTTTATTGGTGTGGATGCTTATTTTCCAATCTCTGAAAGTAAAACCCCTACTATGGAAGAAGCAAAAGCCAGCTGGAAGCTTTGGAAAGAAGAGTTGAAAAGAGTTTCGGAGAAAGTAGACCATCCTATTTTATTTACAGAATATGGGTATAGGAGCGTTGACTTTGCGGGAAGAGAACCCTGGGATAGTAATCACGAATTGCCATCATTAAATTTTGATGCGCAAAACAATTTGCTAGAAAGTCTCTATCAAGAAGTATGGCAAGAACCTTGGTTTGCAGGAGGGTTTGTTTGGAAATGGTTTATTAACCATGAGACTGCAGGAGGTATTAAGGATAACCAATTTACGCCACAAAATAAACCGGCAGAGACTATTTTAAAAAAATATTATACTCCCCAAAAATAGTTTAAGGGGTAATATGTTTTTGATAATAACTGGATAATATCGTAGGAGAGGCACCCAACCATTTTTTTAAATGAATGATACAAAAGTGGTATTGAAGTTTTAAAGTGCCTTTGTTTTTGTATCTTCTAGCAGAGGTTATCACATAATCTTTTATCACAATGAAGCAGAAGTTGTCGTAAATTCTATTAATAAACTCGCAATCTTCATAAATGGTAAATGCTTCGTTATAGCCGTTTAACTTTTCAAAAATTTCTTTTGTAACAAATAGCGTTTGGTCGCCTCCTCGGCAACTTTTAAAATTAAAACGGGTAAACCACTGCGATAGTTTTAAAATAGGATGTGAACTATCAAATTTCATTCGGAAACACCCAGCTGGATTTCCTTTTTTTATTTCATAAATGATTTGATGATCAAATTTATTTGGCAATAGGGTGTCTGCGTGTAGAAAATAAAAAATATTACCAGAGGCATTTTGAGCTCCTAAATTCATTTGTTTAGCGCGACCTTTTTCAGAAGTAAGAAACACCAAAGGCAGTTTCTCTGAAAATGTTTTGGCTAGCGCAAGTGTATTGTCATTACTGCCTCCATCTACAATAATTATTTCAGAAATATTTTGCAGACTAGCTTTATTATAAATATCATTCAACAATAAAACTATGGTTGAAGCTTCATTTAAAACAGGAATGATCATACTAATCATAGGTCCAAAAGTACGGAACTATTTCTGTTCATTTAAACCCCAATCGTACTCAAAATAGGTAATGGTTGCCTTGGGATTAATTTTTATCTTTTTATTTAAATAGCTATTTACAAAACCTATAACATCATTTTTACCATTAATAACATAATCCTTTTTATACCAATCAAATATTTTGGAAAGCGTTACGCTGGTGATTCCAATTTCGTTTTTTGGACCATTAATAAAATTGCGAGTAACCTTATCTAATTGGGAGTCTATTTTATCTGCCGTAAAGGCCTCGTTTAATAAATTGGGACATGAAAACGAAGCACAATTAATGGCAAAATGAATTCGGGGTTCATTCATTTTTCTTAGAATTCCGTTTTCAATTCCGCCTAACGAAAGTGTTTTGTCACCCACTGTAACTATGGCTTTGGTCCAAGCTCCATTAATATCTTTAATGCTGTTTACAGGGTAATTCTCTAAAATCAGTTCTATGGTAGCTGCGTTGTAAATGTTACTATAATAGGCCAGTAACTCCTGTACAGACCAACTTTCTGAAGGAGGGTTTTTTGAAAGCATTTTCAAGTATTCTTGCAATACGTTTCTATCTTCCAAAAACCCCTTGTAATCTACCAGTCCCTCACTATTCACGTGTTTTTTTAATAATTGATCCCAATCAGAATGGTCGATAATAATGGTTTCTAAAGAGTTTAAATTTTCAGAAACTTTTTTAACAGGTTGTCCTTGGCTACTTAAACCAGCTGCAGAAAGCAAAGAACAGCTTTCAACGCTTTGAGATAAAATTATAAGAGTGAAAATTTTAATAAATACTTTCATGATTTGAGATTTTGTTCAATATAACCTACGTAAAAACAGTAGATAAAGTTTTCATTATCGTTATTTTATAGACGGTTTAACAACCCATTACTATCAATGTTAATGCATTTAATTTAATTCTATTTAAAGAGATCCATAAAACAATTCGCGATGCCCTACTATTGTCTAATTATTTTTTGAAACTTACAGTTGTCTTATTAATTCTGTAAATAAAGTAATCATGTGGGGTTCTGCTTTTGCAGCATGGGCAATAATATCTGTAATATCAACAGGTTGAAGGTTGTCTGGATCACATTCGTCTGTTAATATCGAAAGTGCCACTACGGGAAGTTTTAAATGGTTTGCCACAATGACTTCGGGAACGGTGCTCATTCCTACCGCATCGGCTCCAATCAGTTTTAAATAGCGGTATTCAGCTCGGGTTTCCAGTTGAGGTCCCAAAACACTTACATATACTCCTTTGTGTAATTTAATCCCTTTTTCTGAAGCAATTTTTTCAAGAAGGCTGTTCATTTTAGGATTGTATGGGGCACTTAAATCCACAAAACGCTCTCCTAAATGTTCGACTCCTAAAAAGGCAAGTGGGGAAGAGCCTTGAAGATTAATATGATCGTCAATGAGCATCATTTCCCCTTTTTTGAAGTTGAGGTTGATAGCGCCAGAAGCATTGCTTACGAATAGATATTTTATTCCCAAATGATGCATCACACGCACTGGAAAGGTAACATCTTGAGGGGAGTAACCTTCGTATAAGTGAAAACGTCCCTGCATGACTACCACTTTTTTTCCGCCAAGAGTGCCATAGATTAATTTTCCTTTATGAAATTCTACCGTTGCCGTTGGGAAGTTGGGAATATGGTTGTAGCTTATTTCACTTTCTACAACGATCATTTCAATAAGTTGTCCTAAGCCGGTACCAAGTATGATTCCTATTTCCGGTTTTTCAAAACCTCTTTTTTGTAAAAATTCGCTAGCCTCAAGTATGTTTTTAATCATTGGTTACTTTTTTAATGAAAGGTTGAAAAATTTCAATATTTTTTATATCCTCAAAAACATCGATGTCATTTTTTTCGGAAAGGAGTACCCATTTTTCAGAAGCTAATTGTGTTAATGTGCTTTGTAAAACAGTTGAAGTTCCCCATAATTTGTCTTGAAATAGTTGGGGTTTCCTCTTTTTCATTCCCAATAAATAATAGCCACCATCTGTTGCAGGGCCTATTACAAAATCATTTTCATTTAACGCCTCAAAAGCCCGATCCAGTTCTTCGGTTGTAAGATCGTACATGTCGCTTCCAATAATAATAATTTTTTCATAGCCGTCTTTAAATCCTTGCTCAAAAGCCGCAGCCATACGTTCTCCTAAATCATTTCCTTTTTGTAGCCGTTTATGAAAAGCAGGATCATTCCAAATGGCATTATCTTTTATTTCTTCTGAATAATACACGTATTTATCCGAAATAACTTTTTGGGTAATCTTGGCAGTGTGTTTTAAAAGAAAAACATAGATTTCCAAAGCGGCTTCATTACCTATTTTGGCTGCTAAGCGGGTTTTGCATTTGCCCAATTCGGGGTTGCGAGTAAAAATGAGTAACAGTTTTTTTGAAGTGGGGAAATGAAATACATCCTCGGCATTGTCTGTATTTTTGTTGGTAGTAAAAAGGCCCATATTAATTCACTTTAATTCCTTTTTCAAGATATTTTTCCCAGGTTTTTGAAAAGGTATGCACACTATCGGTCGTTTTTCCCTTCAAATCTACCAAAGGATACTCCTTATTTTTCCAAGCAAAGATACCTCCATATAAGTTTTTTACTTGGGTGTATCCTATATTTTTTAATCTTTCGGCAAAGTCTTCAGAACGTACTCCTATGGAGCAATATACAATGATTAGTTCGTTTTTATTCGGAACTATTTTTTCAAATTCTTCGGAAGAAAATCGAAAAGAATCGACATAGGTTGCCGAAGCAATTGCACTCACTTCAAATTCTTCTCGTTCACGGGCATCCACTATCGTCGCTTTGCCCTGAAGCTGAAGCATTCTGGCCTCAGCAACAGAGATATAAGGAATACTGTTTTGATTATATGCTTTAAGAACCGCATCTATCGATTCTTGCGCAATTCCTGATGTGCTTACTGTAACCAATACGAGGCAAATAATGAAGGGGATAATATTTTTTAATGGTTTCAAAATTGTATTTCTTTTCCTTGTTGTTGGGTTTCTATTTTTGGTAATATCTCGGTATTGTCCCATATTCCGGTAAGCAGGGTTGTTGCGTATGCCTCTGGAAGGAGTTCCTTTTTCATTAACTGTTGCGTTTCCGTATTATTATATACAAAGTTATAGTGCTTAAAGTGTAAAGTTTTGTTAGTATCCTCCAAAATTGCGTACCAAACCCTTGGTGTTCCATCATTGGCGGGCATTCCTATGACGCCAGGATTAAGCCATAAACGATTGTTTTTTATTTCACTGAAAGGCAATCCACAATGTCCTGCTATAATTACGTCGCTTTGGGTTGCATCAAAATTAGGTTGTTTTTGTTCCCAAGGGGTGGATTTAAAAATAAACTCTGATACATAAAACCACGAGCCGTGGACAACGGTTATTTTTCTTCCAGCATATTCAAATTGAATATGATCTGGAAGAGTTTTCATATAGTCTAAAGAGTCTTTAGAAAGTCTGCTTTGTGCAAAAGGATACCATAGTTGCGAAAAACCATCGCATCTTGAGCCTTCTTTAAAATCGCAGCCACAGTTTTCTTCACCATTTCGTAATTGAATTTCTACATTGCCCGCAATGCTTTTAGCTTCCCAGTTTTTAAAAAGTTGGACTGTCTCTTCGGGTTGCGCACAATAGCCCACCAAATCTCCAGTGCAAATACAATTACTTGGTGGAATGTTTTCCCTTTTAGCAATCAATCTCAGTTCTTCCAACGCTTGAAGATTGCTATATACACCTCCAAACAGCAGTACTTTTCCTGATAATGTGCCAATATGTTCTATTTTTTTATCCACGTAGGTACAAAATATAAAAAACAACAACTTAAAATTCCCCAGACATTTACCCAAAGTAAATCGGCATAGTTTCCTTGGGTGAAAATTAAGGACGAGGGGAATGCTTCAAAAACCAACAAAAAACCAAAAAATAAACCACAAATAACACTTAGATAGAAACTTATTTTTGGTGTTTTAACCTTCCAGAAAAGAAATACTGGGGTTAATCCAATCACCATGGTTCCTGAAATGGTAGTGGCAGAAAGTATTTCCGCATCCAAAAAAACGGGAATCGTTCCCAAAATAGCAATAGCAACCATGGCAGCCCTACCAAAAGTTACATCTACACACATTTTTAAATCTATGGCCAATAGCTTTGAAAAAGAGGAAAAAGTAGAATCCAACGTAGACGCAGCCGAGGTAATCATTATAAAATTAATAGCCAATAAAATAACAACCCCAAACATTTTTCCTACTTCCACTGCGGCTTGGCCTTCCAGACCTTTCGTTTTTGCAAAAACTCCAATCATACTAAATAATACAATACATAGTCCCCCAATAAAAGTAGCCCATAAAAAGCTTTTTCGGGTAGTTTTTGGGGAACTTAAAAAAGCTCTATCGGTCAATACCGGATCATGAAAAGGATAACTGAAGGATTGTAAAATTGCCGCAAAAAACAAATTAAGCCCCAAATCGAAACTCCAAACACTTGAGGTAGCAACTTCCTTAACAGTGAAATTTTTATCCGAAAAAATGCTAAAAAGAATTACCGTTAACAACACAGAGAATAGTCCCATTTGGATAATATCCGTAAAAATCGAACTGCTTAATCCTCCTTTCATGGCATAAGCAAGTGTAAGGACTGTAAAAACAATGATGGCCCAGAAATAAGGAGTACTTCCTTTATCGCCAAAATAGGTGCCAATTACCATTGTGTTGCTCCATACTTCATTAAAAAGCCGAATGGAAATGAGTATTGAAAACAAAGCCATAGCACCTTTGCCAAAACGGGAGGTTAAAAATTCATGAATGCTGTTAAATCCTCCTTTTACCCTTAATTGGTAAATCAATAAACCAGCAACCGCAAATGAAAGGTAGTAGCCAGCATAGGCAATTCCCCCTAAAACACCAAATTCCAATCCAAGGTTTGCCGCATTGGTAATGCTTTTTGCAAAAATCCAAGAAATAATTAAACTTCCCGTAAGCATAAAAGCGGAAGGGGTTTTATTTTTATGGTTAGCCTTAAAAAAGGCCTCTTGGGTTTTAGCGTAAGGGGAGAGTAAAAATAATACGACACTTGATAGTAAAATTAATCCCCATTGCCAATAGATTACATTCATTAAAAAATTATTTTATTCATCCCACCAAACGGGTGCATTGATACTATTTCCATTGGTAGCCGAAGCAGCTTGTTGGTAATTTTCTGCGTTTAATGCCTGTTCTTCGGCGGGATAAGGCATACGCACGGGTATTAATCCATTGTTTAAACTAGCCGCAACGGGTTTTAGCATAGGAAAACCGGTGCGTCTATATTCTATCCAACCTTCATACCCATTAATAAGATTAGCAATCCATTTTTGAGTAATAATTTGCTGTAGTCCCGTTACTTCTGGATTGTCATAAGCAGCAGAACCAGTTAAATAATCTGCCGGCAAAGGGGTTTGCCAGTATTCAAAAGCTTGTTGCACTCCTAATTCATATAATGTTTTGGCATCGGCATTTATCAATCCTCTTTCGGCAGCTTCTGCAAGACAGAAACTTACTTCCCAAGCGGTCATAAAATTAGCATCCAAAGTTGAGGTGTCTTCTCTAAAAATAGTTCCCGCTAAAGAATAATTGGCTAATTCAATAGAAGTATTGGAAGCGTCAATTCCATTAATCAAGCCATTGTATTCGTTTGCTGTGGAATTACCAAAAGGTTTGAAAAAATGACTAATTCGTGTATCGTTTAATCCAACTAAAATATCTTCCATGGTCTCGGAAAGCACAAAATTATTGAAATCTCCAATTCGCAATTGCGCTAACCGAAAGCTATTGGGTGCCGAATTGGTAAAATCGAAGGTAGCATTTTCAGTATTGGTGGTAATGTAATTTCCACTGGTGTAAATGGCCTGTAATTGTTCTGAAACATCTATTTTATTTGAAATTCGAATGAGTTGTTTAATTTTTAGTGAATTGGCAAATTTCACCCACGCATCTAGGTTTCCATTAAAGAGAATATCACCCTCCAACGGTAAAACATCGTTGTAATTAGTAATAGCAGCAATGCCTTTATCCAAATTATCCAAAATACCTCCTTCGGCTAAATAAATGTCTTCTTGCTTGTCGTATTTTGGAGTTACGATACCATTTATGCCGTTAAAGGCTTCAGCGTAAGGAACATCTCCAAAAAGATCGGTGAGTGCGGCAGCAAAATAGGCTTTTAAAATAAGCGCTGGCCCTTCATATACGGCATAGGTTTCATTATTTTGGGCTTGATTGATGATTATTTGATTGTCCCTTAAATTGGTATAAAGTATGGGCCATGGGTTTCCACCTAATTGTGGTGATTTTAGCGCGTGGCGGTCAAAAAGGTTAAAATCCACCGCAGTACGGTGTTGTGAGAGTAAATCTCCCGCCACAAAGCCTTCGTAACTCATTTCATCGCCATAATTATACAATACTTGTCTCAATAATAATGATGGTTGCACAGCATTGGGTGCATTGGGGTTTGTGTTCATTTCTTCAAAGTCTTTTGTACATCCAAAAAGGATTATCAAAAAGAGAAGACTCATGCTTTTATATACGGTTTTCATAGATTTTAAATTAAAAATTAATACCTGCCTTAAATCCAAAGCTTCTTGTGGTGGCATAACTCATATCTTCCACGCCACTTATAAATCCATTGCCTTGAACGGCAAGTTGCTCTGGATCAAAATGAGGATTTTCGGTAATGGCAAAAATATTTCGCCCTATTATTGCTACTGAAATTTGTCCACCCTCTTTTAAACCTAAAAAGTTATTTTTTAGCCTAAAAGAATAACCAATTTGAAATTGTCTTAATTTTAAATAGGAAGCATCGTAGACATTATTTTCTTCATGATTTCTATCATAAAATTGACGGTAATAACTTTCCGCAGAAACAGCCGTGGTATTGGGGACATAAACAGGATTTTCATTTGTGCCAGTATTTACAACTCCCTGTGGAACAATCCCTTCACTAGGTCTATTTTCAGTTTCTGCTAATTGGCCGCCAACAGTTCCCAGAGCACGGGTTCTAGAGACCAGTTCGCCTCCTTGTCGCCAATCGAATAAAAACCCTAAACTCCAATTTTTATAACTGAAATTATTATTCCAGCCCAGCATAAAATCTGGGTTATAGTTTCCTATTTTTCGTAAAGTATTATCGGCAATATATTTTCCATCAGAGGTAAGTATGAACGCTCCGTTTTCGTTTTTAAGGTATCCTGTCCCATAGATATCGCCTATTTTTCCGCCTTCTTCCACCTGAAACCAAACGGTTTGATCGGCACTGTCATAAATACGGCTATAGGCCAAGGTTAAACGGCCATCGGTTTGAGGAAGACTTTCTACTACGGCTTTATTGGTGCTAAAATTAAAGAGGGTATTCCATTGGAAATTTTCATTTTTCACAGGAATTACCCCCACAATAGCTTCAAAACCTTGTGTTCTTACCTTTCCGCCATTCACCACTTGTTGCACATAACCAGATGAAATGGCAATAGGAAGCGAAATGATTTGGTCTTCCGTTAGAGCGTTGTAATACGTAAGGTCGAAATTTAATCGATCTTTAAAAAACCGTAAATCGGTTCCAATTTCGTACGATGTAGTTTGCTCGGGCTTTAAATTGGCATTCGGGATAAAATTTTGGTCGCTAAAGGTTGGCTCTCCCAAATAAGGTGTTTGCGACACAAATGCGCCAGAGGTTTGGTACGGACTTGTATCGTTACCTACTTGTGCAATACTGGCGCGAACTTTGGCGAAAGAAACCACCTTAGGTAGTTGTACGGCATTAGAAAGAATAAAACTTGTTGAAGCCGAAGGGTAGAAAAACGAAGTTCCATCTACCGAAAAGGGTGTTGCCAAAGCACTGGACCAATCGTTTCTTGCGGTAAGGTCTAAAAATAATACCTTCTTAAAACCCAACTTTGCCACTCCGTAAAACGAATTAATTCTTTTTTGCGATTCAAACTGAAAGACTTCAATGGGCGAAGCTGCGTTGTTGAGATTAAAAATACCGGGTTGTGCAAGGTTTACGGTTTGTGATTGCTTTGTGGAAGCTTTTTGGTCCAATCGGTTTCCACCTCCAGAAATATCCAAAGAAATCGCTCCGAAATCTTTTTTGTAATTGATTAGAAAGTCGGTGTTGATTTCCCTAAAAAGCACATCATGCTCCGCATAGCCCCCATTTTTAAATCGGTTGGAACTGAATGCCCTTCTTAACTGTCTCGTTTCGGAAGAATAATCCATCCCAGAACGAAGTGTTACACTTAATTCAGGACTGATTTTCTGTGTAACGGAAATATTTCCAAAAACACGATCTCTTTCAAAAGAGTTTCGGTTTTCCAATAGAGTAAAATATGGGTTGTCGAAAAACGTGTAGTTAAAGGAATAGTGTTGCCTTCCTTCTAGTCCCGGCTGCCAATAATCCTTCATATTTTCTATATTTAAAGAACGGGGTCCCCACGCTACCAATGCATAATTAACGTTTTCACTCCCATAACCGTTGGAAGGTCGATTATCGCTCAACGAATTTACATAACTAATGGAACTACTGAATTTTGTTTTTTCCGTAGGTTGAAAATTTAATTTCGCAGCTACAGTTTGCCGATTTAGGTTTACTCCCGGAATAATGGATTCACTTCGTAAATCGGTAAAAGACAAACGATAATCGCCTTTTTCAAATCCATTGGAAATAGAAGCATTGTTGATAGTGGTTACACCTGTGTTGTAAAAATCCTTTAAGTTATTGGGGTGCGAAACAAAAGGAGTGGGTGTTATGGGCAAACCATTGTACAATGAAGTGTCTCCACCACGAACCACTGTGCCATCAGGAAGCAATACGGGGCTGTCATATTGCGGAATCAAGAGACCGGCATCCAATCTTGGGCCCCAAGAGTAAGAAATAAGATCGTTTATTCCTCCGCCCAATCCGTCAACATATTCAAATTCTCCTGAGTTTCCTTGTCCGTAGGAATTTTGAAATTCGGGAAGTTTAAAGGCATTATCAATAAAAATGGAAGTGTTTAAACTAATCCCCAAGCCTTTGGTTTTGCTTCCGTCTTTGGTTTCAATTACGACCACCCCGTTAGAAGCTCTTGTGCCATAAAGTGCGGCGGCAGTAGGACCTTTTAAAACCGTAACACTTTCAATATCGTCTGCATTTACTTCCATAGCACCGTTTCCGAAATCTATTTCCTGAAAACCCGCAGCCGCTTCATTGGTAAAATTAAAAACGGTTTGGTTGTTAATGGGAACTCCATCTACAATAAATAAGGGGTTGTTATTAGAGAATGAGCTCTCCCCACGAATGGTAATTTTTGAAGAAGACCCCACTCCCGTTGCCCCTTGTGTAATGGTAACCCCTGCTAATTTACCTGAAAGGTTGTCCAAAAAATTAACCGATTTTACTTCAGAAATATCATTGCTTTTTAAGGTTTGGAGGGTATAGCCTACTTCTTTAGATTCGCGTTTTAATCCTAATGCAGAGACCACTACTTGATCAAGATTGGTGGTGGCTTCGGTAAGCGAAATAGTAATTACGTTTTCATCTCCCACGAGTTGGGTTTGGGTTTCATATCCTATAAAGGAAAACTGGAGTGTTTCTTGTCTTGAGAGAATTTCTATTTGGTAGGTACCATCGGTATTGGTTGTGGTAGCGCTACCTCCCGAGGCAACTACCGTTACGTACGCCAAAGGGTCTTGAGTAAGGGCATCTGTAACTTTACCTTGTATCTTGGTTTGTGCAAAACTTGCCACTGAAAAAAGTAAAAGTAAGCCAAAATATATTTGCTTCATGTAGTAATTGGTATTAATGAATATTAAATGATTACAGAACTTTTGGCAATAGAAAAGTTCCTAGAAAAAGATACTATGAAAGCAAAAGGGGAGAGCCTTTGTTAAAAAGAGAGTCCGTTGTGGTTCTTAAGAAAAAGGATATTTGGTAAATACCTTCCTCTTTTTTCGAAAAAAGAATTGCATATAAAATGTAAAGAATTTTCTTGGAAAGATTTTTAGAAAATCTTGAAAACCTTTTTATATCGGCAAATACATCAATATCCTGTAGCGCATCAAATAAAATTACGTCCTCTTCTTTTAGGGAAAGTACTTTTAAAATACTGCTTCTAATTTTTGAAGTTTGCCAAGGAAGGTTTAAAAATAAATGTTTGTTGAAGCGGGCTTTGGAAATACCCATTAGATAATATCCTCCATCTATAGAAGGGCCAAGTGCTAATTGATTTCCGTTTTCAAGGAATTTTGCGGTTTCAATTAAATGGGAGGTGGTTAGTTGCGGGCTGTCGTTACCAATAGTAATAACATTTTCATATCCTTTGCTGAAAATGTGTTCAATAGCATGGGTATATCGTTCGCCAAAAGTTTCACCTATTTGCTCCTTTTCTGAAAAGTGAAAATAAGGTAATCCGCTTTTCGCTGCTTTCTTAATAATTTGCTTGTTCAGCTCCTCAAAGAGAAGTTCTGAATTTTTAAAGCCTTTTTTTCTGCTTTCTTTTAAAGCAGTTTGAGCAAAAATTAATATGGCAGTATTCCTTTTTTTCATCTAAGAATTGGCAACAGTTCCTTGACAACTACTTCCGGCACCTGCGGTACAGCCGTAGCAATGTTGCGAAATAATGATGTTTCTGTTGCTTAAGATAGCTTCGTTGTATTCTGAAATGTGCTTTACTTTACTGGCTACTTTTAGCTCCAGCATTTGGTTAAAATCGCAATCGTATAACCAGCCGTCCCAACTTACGGAAATGGTATTGGTACACATGACATTGGCAACGGCAGCCGGATTATAGGCTTCAACCAAAGCGTACATATAATCTTCATAATTATCTGAAGCAATTAAATAATCTAAAAAACGGGAAATGGGTAAATTGGTTATCGCAAATAAATTGTGAAACTGAATTCCGAATTCTTCCAATAACGCTTTTTTGAAATCTTTTTCCATAGCCGTTTGATCGCTAGGCAAAAAGGCACCACTTGGATTGTAAACCAAATCTAGTTTTAAATCGCTTCCTGGCATTCCGTAGCCCACATCATTCAACCTTGTAAGCGCTTGAATAGAGGCGTCAAAAACACCATCGCCTCGCTGTTTATCGGTTTTCCCTTTCGTCCAATGAGGCATACTGCTCACCACGTGAACATGGTGTTTTTTAAAGAATTCCGGAAGGTCGTGGTATTTTTTATTGGCCACAATAATGGTCAAGTTACTTCTTACAATAAAATCTTTAATACCTACTTTACTGGCTTCTTCCACAAACCATCTAAAGTTGGGATTCATTTCGGGTGCTCCTCCGGTTAAATCCAGTGTATGAGCTCCTGTATTTTTAATTACCTCAAGGCATTGCTCCATCGTTTCGCGGGTCATGATTTCCTTTCGGTCGGGACCCGCATCCACGTGGCAATGTTCGCACACTTGGTTGCACATATAACCCACATTAATCTGAAGAATTTCCAGTTTTTTGGGTTTCAATGGAAACTGATTG
Organism: Flavobacteriaceae bacterium; assembly: GCA_041392205.1. Classification (GTDB taxonomy): domain Bacteria; phylum Bacteroidota; class Bacteroidia; order Flavobacteriales; family Flavobacteriaceae; genus Halomarinibacterium. The sequence continues at coordinate 46,122 of JAWKMO010000013.1, forward strand.
GTTTCCTTGATTTTTTGGTCGAAAGTAGGTAATTCTCCATCGGCAAAAATCCCGTTGGAGAGGAATTCTATTTGTTTCTTTGCTTTGGCAAGTTCACTTTCCCTTTTATGAAGGGATTGTGTTTTCAGTTTCGTCATAAAAATAGTTTATCCGTCCAGTTTATTTACCTTGTTCATCATCATAACACCGTGTACTAAACTAGCACCACTTTTAATGGCGGCCCCTACATGAACGGCTTCCATCATTTCTTCTTTGGTAATGCCACGTTGCAATCCATCTTTTGTATAGGCATCAATGCAATAGGGACACATTTCGGTATGCGCCACAGCAAGTGCAATGAGGGATTTTTCACGGGCTGTAAGGGCACCTTCTTCAAAAACTTTTCCGTAGTAATCGAAAAATTTTGTGCCCAACTCTTCACTCCATTCGGTAATATTTCCAAATTTTCTTAAGTCCTTTGGATCGTAATAAGACATATTCTTTATAAGATTTACGTAATAATTAGGATATTGGTTTCAGTAAAAAGTAAATATAACGAAGTAGTCCTACAATATCCAAAAAGCTTACGATAGTTTTGTAAATTAATCAAAACTATAGGTAAAACCGGTGTTAAATCTATATTGGGATTTGGGAATTCCTATGGCAGGAAAGGTATCGTAGGTAAAAAGATAGTTGATTTCCAAACCAAAATTTTTGAATACCGTTACCAAAAATGCTGTTTCGCTTGAAATTCGATAATCCGAAAACTGATTGAAGCGTGGCTGATAATAAGTGGTGCTAACCAATGAAACCCTTTCTGTGGGATACATACTGAAAGATAAATAGCTGCTTCCTCTAAAATTTCGTTGAAAAGGAGTACCATCATCTACTTCTTCATATTCAAACATGGCGAGAGTTCCTAAATAGAATTTATATTTTTCCGAAGAAGTTAATTTAAATCGGGGTCCAGTACCCATCAGACCTCTAAAATTAATAAGATTTACTTTGTTATATTGGCCTTGTACAAAGGCTTCCCAAGAAATTTTTTTGTGAAATCTATAATTGTACCGAAAGTGGGATACCAGACTATTATCAAAATTTTCCCCTTCAATTTTTTGGAAGGCAACATCATTTTTAAACAACACCAAATGTTTGTTCATTTTGTATTGAATATGAATATCGCTCCCTAGACTTACAAAATCGTTTGCATTTCTTTTTAATTCAAAAGTTAGTCCAACGGCACCAGACCATCCCGAAGTATCCGTCACTTTACGAAGGGATTCCACATTCAAAATTTGTGAAAAAGAAATTTGGGTTATAAATAAAAAAAGAATCGTTAGTTCTTTCATTACAAGTGGTTTTTATTGAAAGTAAATATAGGTTGAAACCACAATGGCAACGATGGCAATTCCAACAATTTTAACATACTTCCATGGCGTAATGTCTACCTGTTTTGTGTATTCTTGAACATAGTCCGTATCCCGAGGATAGAACTTTCCAATAAGCAGCATTATAATAATATTGAATACAAATAAAATAGCCATGACATGGAGGAAGTGTGGGTAGTTTTCATCTCCAAAATGGGGCTTCAAAATAAATTGACTGATGCTATAAAGGATAACCCCGGAAAGAATTCCAATTTTAGCTGCAATAGCAGGCACGCGCTTGGTTAAATAGCCTACGACAATGATGGTTAAAATGGGAATACTATAACACCCGTTGACTTCCTGAAGATATCCAAATAATCCTGCTGGAGCATGGGCAATAAATGGGGCAATAACCATAGAGGCTATGGCCAAGAAGACACCAAAAAGCTTTCCTTTTTTTACAACGGTTTTTTCGTTGGCTTCTTTGTTGATGTATTCTTTGTAAATATCGACACCAAACAAGGTTACGGAGCTATTTAGCGCACTATTAAAAGAACTTAAAATAGCCCCAAACAAAACGGCGGCAAAAAATCCTACCAAGGAAGCAGGCAAAACTTCCCTAACCAAAGTTGGATAGGCTTGATCGGGAACACTAATTTGATCTTTGTATAAATAAAAAGCTATTATCCCCGGTAACACTACCATTAATGGCCCTAAAATTTTTATAAAAGCAGCTAACATTAATCCCTTTTGTCCTTCTTTTAAGTTTTTGGCAGCCAAAGCTCGCTGAATAATAGCTTGATTGGTTCCCCAATAAAATACCTGAACCAACATCATTCCCGTAAAGATAGTTGCAAAGGGAATGGAAGAGGTTTTGCTTCCAGCGGCAACAAATTTTTCAGGGAGTTTGTCCATAAGCTCAGACATTCCATTAATAATACTGCCATCCCCAACAACATACAAGCCGAAAAAAGGAATCATTAAGCCTCCAATAAGAAGTCCTACCGCATTTACTGTATCTGAAACCGCTACGGCTTTTAACCCTCCAAAAATTGCGTAGATGGAACCAATAATCCCTATGCCCCAAACGCAAAGCCATAAAGCAGCAGTGTCTGAAATTCCGAAGGCTTCCGGAACGTTGAACATGGTACTTATGGCTAGTCCACCCGAGTAGAGAACAATGGGTAGGAGTACGATCATATAACCAGACAGAAACAATCCTGAAGTAATGGCTTTCGTTCCTTTATCATATCTTTTTTCAAGAAACTGAGGCACCGTTGTGAGCCCTCCTTTTAGATATCTTGGAAGCAGGAATAGAGCAGTAACTACCATAGCAATCGCAGCTAAAGTCTCCCAAGCCATTACCAGAATACCTTCTGAAAAAGATTGACCGTTTAAGCCAACAATTTGTTCGGTGGAGAGGTTGGTTAGTAATAAAGAACCCGCAATAACAACAGCGGTTAAACTTCTTCCGCCAAGAAAGTAGCCATCGGCACTGCTTTCATCTGTTTTCCGTGTGGCAAAATAGGATATAATTGCCACTAATAATGTAAATCCAACAAAGGTTATAATGGTCATAATTTTTGTTTTGGTGATTAGTGAGTTATAAATTTAATACTTTCGAAATAACATCGGCATAATCTGGAATTCTACCCACGTTTTGCAGTTTGATGGCTGCCATTTTTAACGCCGCTTCCATACATTTTTCTTTTGGTTTGTCGTTTAAATAGGCAAATAGAAATCCGCTCCAAAAGGCATCCCCAGCTCCCGTGGCATCCATAATTTTTTCCACTTTTAAGGCAGAAAGTGAGATAACAGGTTTCCCTTTTTCGCTCAATTTTGCCCCTTCTTTTCCTAGAGTAAAACAAATAAGTTTCGCTCCTAATAGGTGTAAATGATTAAAAACTTCTTCGTGGGACATTCCTTTGCCAAAAAGACGATCTACATCATCCTGGCTCACTTTTACTAGGGGTTCATAACTACAATAGGTTTCAACAGCTCTTTTAGCGGCTTCCGTATTGGGCCAAATTTTTTCAGAATAATTAATATCAATACTTAGCTGGCAGCCCAAATCATATGCTTTTTTAGCTTTTTCCAAAATGGTATCTCTAGCAGGTTTTTTGCTGAGCGCAAAACAGGTAGTGTGGTATATTTTTGTGTTTTGAAGCAAAGAATCGGGGAGTTGATCTTTTTGAATAAGAGTATCTGCTCCTCTAAAGGCTATAAACTCTGGTGTGTGAACTGTTCGGTTGACAAAAATGACCGAGGTAGGTTTTTCAGTGGTTTCAAAAAGGAAATTTGTTTTTACCTCTGCTTCTTGCAAACGCATTGAAATATAATCTCCAAAACCATCTTTGCCTACGGTTGCAACCATTTGTACCTTGGCTCCCAAACGTGCCATATTCATAGCAACATTAGTAGGGGAGCCTCCTAAATACCGATGATAATCTTTGGTATTGTTAATGGGTTCTTCGGCTTGTTCGCCAATAAAATCAATCAGCGTTTCTCCTACGCAAACAATGTCTATTTCTTTTGTCATTATCTTTTAAAAAATAGATTCTGGGGTTATTAATTCATTTAATTTTGAAATGTATTTGTCTTCTAGTAATGACAATCCTAATTGGTAAGAAGCATTCATCCAGCCAAATCCTTCGGTGGTAATGTATTCAAATTCAGTACCCACGTTTCCATATTCTGCAAATACTTTGTGAGTGGCACTTACCACATCATATTTTTCTGGGATGGTTCCGTTATAATCCACCGCATTTTTAGTAATCATAAACAACCATCGGTAGACCAATTCTTGCATTTCTTTTTCAAAGCCGTAGTGCTGCAATCCTTTCCAAATCATCATTTGGTGGGGTGCCCAACCGTTGGGGTAATCCCATTGTTTTTGGGGACGTTCTTTGGAAATTTCACCTCGGCTTTCTTTGGTACAGGAAGCAATTCCTCCTTTTTCTTTTAACAGCGGAAGCGCATTTTGAACTACTTTTTCAGCTTGCTCTTTTGAAGCCATTTTTGCCCAAAGTGGTGTAAAAACAGTGGCTGAAATGAAACGGGTTTGTTCCTTTTTTTGGAAATTATAATCGAAATACATTCCTTTTTCTTCATTCCAAAGGAGTGCATTTACTTTTTCTTTTCGTTCGTTAGCTTTTTGAAGCCAATACGCTGAAGTATATTTCTTTTCATTTATTAATAACGAACCTTCAAATTCATTTTGAATCAAGGTAGCAAAATCGGTTTCATATTTATATAGGAAAGCATTCAGTTCTACCACATTTAAGTTGGCGCAAACACCTTCCAACCGATAGGAAGTATCGTGCCCAGATTCCCGAACGCTTCGGTCGTGGACAAAGTATTCGTCCAGTTTGGGATTCTTTATTTTTCCTTTGGTATAGGCTTTTTCATACTTCTCTACAGTAATTCCTTCCAATTTTGCATAAGGACCCATTTCATGATGAAAATGGCCTTCCTCTGCTTCGGGTGGTTTGCCAATGCCTTCGGCTAAATATCGATTCAATCCATTTTCGGTTAACCGTTTGCCTTTTACCATCCAAACGGTTTCATATTCTTTAATGGCAGTTTCGAGATGACTTTTTAACCAATTTAGATCTTTTGTTTTTTCAAAAACTTCAGCTATTAATGAAGAATAAAAAGGCGGTTGTGTGCGGGTTAAATAGTAGGAGCGATTGGCATTTAATATTTTTCCGTAGTGCTCAATTTCATATTGAAAATTGTTTGCCATAGCTTGCGCCAAATCCGTTCTCCCGTCCAATAAAAGTCCGATGGATTCAAAATAACTGTCCCAACCGTACATTTCGTTGAACCTTCCACCCGGAACCACAAAAGGTTCGCCTTTAAGTTCATCCTCTTTTTCTGAAAGTTTTAGAGAAAGGATCCCGGGTTTGTTATTGAGGGTTTTTACGTAGGTAGGGGTTACTTTTTTTGGCAACTGAATGACTTCCAAGGGCATTTTATGCTTTAACTGCATATAGTAATCTAAGGCCCTATAATCCTTGTAAGGAACATACACGCGTAACAAAGATTCGGCTTCCAGCGATTCGTTTTTAGTGTCGCTTAATAGGGCTTCAATCCCTGTTTCATCCATGGTTCGGGTAAGGCCGTTCCAATAATAGTTTCGAATCATTCTGGAAATACGCTGGGTGGGTGGTTCCTCTATTTTTGAAAGGGCAATTTCGGTAGTTTCTTTACCCTCGTGCATTGCCAAGACTAATTCTTGAAGCAGATTTGATAGGTGATACGTTCCTTTTATTTCGTGAGTTTCGCCCAAAGCGCTTTTCAGCAAAAAAGATTTGGGCCCTTGGTCTTCGATGGTTATTTTTTTATCGCCATCGGTATCTTCTTGGGCGAGTAAATTATATAGCGTTTGTTTAATTTGAACTTCCACTTTGCTTTTTGATTAACCGTCGTATGATAAAAACCGAAACTATGAGTAAGACAATTGGAATAATTAAAAAATAAAAAGCCTTTACGCCACCAATATTTTCAAATAATGTGCCTACAATTCTAGATCCTAATGTCCCTCCCAATGCTGAAAATATTATAATTAAACCACTCATTGGAGAATGCAAATTTTTAGGCAAATGGCTTAAAACTGTTGAATTAAGTAAAGGATAAATTGGTGCAATAAAGAGTCCAATTAGTGGTAGTACAAAACCTAGAAATGGAACATCACTTAACGATGTAATCTCTACTGCATTTACATCTGCTTTCAATTGTGGTAAAACAGCCAATAAAATCCCTACAGAGATTAAAGAGCATATTACTATAATAACCGACCAATTAATTCTTTTAGAAGCCCAACCCGCTATAAATCTTCCTAATGCTAATGAAATTGCTAAAATAGCCGCCATATTTACACTTAGTTTTTCACCAAAAGAGAAAATCTTTTGATTAAAATGTGGCAACCAAGTCATCACTCCTTGTTCCATCATTACAAAAAAGAAAGCGGAACATATAAACACTAAAACTAAAGGGATTGCCAACAAGCCAATAGAATTTTTTAAATCTTCTTTAAGATTCGTTCCTGCGGCTTGTATAGGAATATTAAGTTTTGAAAATAAAAGAAACAAGAAGGAAAGTCCTATTAAAACACATAAAACTGGGTAGACATTAAGCCAATCATTGGGGTTATCCCCATAAAACATTGGAAAAAGAAAATAAGCACTAGCAATTCCCACCATAAAAAATCCTTCAATAGAGCTCATTAATGCAGAATGTTCCTGAGGGGTTTCTGTAACTACACCAATAAGCGTGTAAACTGAAATTTTAATGAGTGCAAAACTTACTCCCACTGTTAAAAATAGAATTTTGGCAGTATCAAAAGAATTTCCAAAGTACATACCTAAACACCCAAAGAATACAATAAGCAAAGCAACGAGCATTGCTTTTTTATATCCAAAACGAGGTAAGAATGAAGCTATTAAAAATGAAACAATGGCAATAGGTAAATCTTTAAAGGCTTCAAGAATGGAAGCACTTGATTCTGAAACTCCATAAACGTTTATGGATTTTGAAATTACAATACCTACACTGTTAAGTAATATGGCAAAAACAAAGTAATTTAAATACAACGATATTTTAATACCCACATTTTTCATAAACAATGATTTATTCTGTATAAACAGCTTTTGATTCGTTTAAACGCATCGCTAAAAAGGCAGCGATAGCAAAGAAAACACCTGCAAATAGTATCGCGTTTACAGCATTATTACCCAGTAAAAATTCATATATAGGACCAAATGTTACAGTTTCAATAAACATGGGTATTACAATCATCATATTTAAAATTCCCATATACACGCCTCTTCGTTCTTGGGGGACTACTTTAGAAACCATAGTGTATGGGATTCCCATCATCGCAGCCCAACCAATTCCAAATAATATCATGGGAACTAATACAAGATTTGGGTCTGAGATATATGGAATGGCAAATAGAGCGGCAGCCGTCCCAATCAAGCTAAGTGCATAGATCTTTTTCCCTCCAAATTTTAGTGTTAATGGTACAAGCATAAGTGCTACCACCATAGTCACAGTGTTATAAGTTAAGCTCATTTTGGCTGCTTGGGCTCCTGCTTCAGAAATGTTAAAGTTTAAAGTCTTCATAAAAAGAGGTGTGGTAAATTGCCAGTAAATAAATAAGGCATACCACTGGAAAAGATACACAGCACCAATTTTCCACATAAATTTGGGCATTTCTTTAACTGCATCAATTATTTCTGTAAAAGGCTTTGCAATGCGCTGACCTAATGATAGTTGTCTAATTTTATTTATTTCATCCATTTCTTCTGCTGAAGGAGGAATTTCTGGGGTTTTTAAGACCGAATATAAAATAGTAACTAACGACAAGAAAGCGCCAATATAAAAAGAGTAGTAAATCCATTGGGGAATGGTTCCCGCTTGTTCTAATGACTCCCCTCCAAACAAATATTGAAATAGGACAATAGAACCGTTTGCTAGTAAGATTCCAGCTCCTACAAATAGACTTTGCATTTGGTAACCCAAACTTAATTGCTTTTCGGGTAATTTATCTCCCACAAAGGCACGATAGGGTTCCATAGCCATGTTATTACCTACGTCCAAAATCCATAACAAACCTACAGCAAACCATAATAACGGACTATGCGGAAAAGCAAACAAACAAATACTACCCAATAACGCCCCAATTAAAAAATAAGGTTTGCGCCTTCCCCAGCGGTTGGACCAAGTTTTATCGGACATAGCGCCTATAATGGGTTGCACAATTAAACCCGTAACAGGCCCAGCAATATTTAAAATAGGCAACATATCTTCAGGTGCTCCCAAGTATAAAAATATGGGATTGATAGCAGTTTGTTGTAAGCCAAAACTATATTGAATTCCCAAAAATCCAACGTTCATGTTTAGGATTTGCCAAAACGACAAGGAGGGTTTTTTAATCATAAAAGAAGCTTTTAATGGTCGTTAGTTTATTTTAAATTCAAACATTTGGAATGAATACTGTAATATCTGCAATTTTTAAGAAATACAGATTTTTTGTGTGGGTATTTTCAGAATTTGTTAACGAAAACGTTATCGTTGTATAAAAAAACAAGAATTAACTAGTTTCCATTGCCAACTTCATAAATACAATTCCCGCAGCGGTATACCCCATTTTCGTCTTTCCACCCACAAGTAAAGTCTTGGCGTTAAAGTATTCTTGAAAATCCCAATGAGGATTTTCTCTAACCGTTTCAGAAAAGGAAACAACCATTTTTTTAACTTCTTTATTCATTCCATTTTTAGCAAGACCTAAACAAAAAAGCCCCATCCAAACAGGCCAAATGCCCCCATTGTGAAAATCTCCGGGGTGGTTTTTGAAAGTAAAAGAATAATTTCCTTCTAATAGGTTCCAATCGTCACTTTTTTCAGAAATGATGGGCCAAAAAGCAGGAATTAAATGATTTGGAAGCGTTTTTATAAATGTGGAAAGGGATTTTTTTTGAGAATCCTTTAAATTTAACTGAAGCATTGCTAAAGCATTGGCAGCAGCATCAAAACGTAAGTCGTAGTTGCCTGGTAAAATAAATGCTCCAAAGTGTTTTTGTTTTTTCTGAAGGGCTTTTTCAAACGCGGGTTTTTGATATATTAATGATGCTTCAGTGGTTTCTGAAGGCCAGAAGTTGGCTTCTGTTTTTTTCAGAATTGCTTGCATGGAAGAAGTCCTTTTTCCTTCTATTTTAAGAAATAATTTTTCACCCCAAATCCTAAGCATATTATCGTAGAGTGTGTAGCCATGAATAGGGTATTCGTCTGCCCAATTTCCACTCAAGGGAGTATAAATCCAGCCTTTGTTATTAAATTCTGATGCTTTTAAAAAAGTGCGGCATTTCTCTATAGCGGGTTTTAAAATCTGCCAAGTTGCTTTATCTTCAGTTTCTATAAGATACAAACAAGCCCCTAAAATAAACCACGTATTCGCATCGATACGTCCTACCAAACTTCCAAAGGAAGCATCGGTTCCGTTAGGTAAAACATTAGAAGGAATCATCCCCAACTCATTCTGGCTTTTTGCTAAAATAAGTAATGAATTTTGTAATCCTTTAATAACTATTTCATCTTTCATCCAAAGCCCAGCAATACCGCAAACCATACTATCTCGCGCCCAAATACGCTTGTAATTATCAGCTTCAATCGTACTTGCCAAAATCCCTTTAGAGGTAGTTAAATTGTGCAGTAAAGTAACAGCATCTTGGTAAAGTTGTGAGAAATGTTTTTCCATGCTTAAAATTGAAAAAGCAAGTTACAATTATTCTTCTTTTAAGGGGAGATAGACTTCAGTTTTCCATTGTAATTCGTCCCCCCCCATATTTGGATTGTTATGAAATACTTCAATAGGAAGCATATCTACTTCCCTATTATTTTTTTGGGCATAAGCTGCTAGCGCATACCAAGCTCTATCTGAAGTAATATAATTTCCATTATAAATAGCTTTTAGGCTTTTTTTGGAAGGAAACGCTTTCATGGAAATAAGCGTATTTCCTCTTATAGAATCGGTTTTTTTAAACGGAAAACAGAAATTATAAGAGACACTGTCTTTTTCTCTATCCCAATGGGTGATTTCAAGAAATGGTCTGCCATTAGCTTCGAGTTTATTTTCATCAATAAAAGAAGAAAGTAGGTTAAAATTTGCCATCATCCCTTTAGCCTTTTCAATTTGAAGACAGTTTACAGATACGTATGCAGCAAAGGTGTTTGGGGAAGTATCTTCACCCTCTATTTGTATTCTAATTTCTTTTAAATGCTTTTGTAAGGACTGAAGAAACTCTTTTACGGTATGTTTTGCAATTTTTTCAATAGTAGGTTCAGAAAAGGGGATGAGTATTCTGTTTTTAATTAAATTTTCCTCGTCTTTTACAAATGCTGAAACTTTAACGGTGCTATCGTTTGTGTTTTTTAATTTCCATAAAAGCTCATAGGTAGATTCCTGGTTTTTTATAATTTGAAGGAACTCAGCTTCATTAAGTTGAACGATTTCTTGTGGATTTTCTAAAGAGGAGTTCCAAGATTTTAACGATTGGTTTACCGTTCCAATAGTCGTTTTTGTTTCAAAATTAATTTGATAGTCATACTCCTTGAAAAAAAAATACCAAATTAGAACTCCTAAAACGGTAATAAATAATCCCCATTTAACTATTTTCATCATTAATCAACCTTCATTTTAAGTCTTTCATTAACCAAATTTCCTACTTGTATCCCTTGATTTATTCCGTTTTCAACAGCGGCACGATAATGAATCCCTCCGTACATACGGCTTATGGCTGCTTCTTGAGCGGCTGCATTAAAAGAAGAGAAGGAGCGAACCGGAAGTCCATAGGGAAGCTCTGTATCGTCCAAAAATTTAAAGTTATCTCCAAATATCTCTGTCAATACCGTAGCAGAGGCTCCCGAAACTACGGAGTGTCCACTACTATATTCTGGAAAAGGAGGGGTTTGTAAAATAGGTTTCCAGTTTTCGTCGATATGCTGATTAATTAATGTTTCTGGACGGATGAGGTTACTACGGTATTTTTCATCCCAACAACTAATAAACCCATCAAAAAGGGCAATAGAAGTTTTAGTATAGGCATACACGGTATCCTCGAAACTAGACTCAGTATTTTTACAGGCTATTTCTGCAATTCCCATCCAATGGGCTCCTGGGGTAATTTTTTTGGTGGCAAACATTAAGTGTCCGCGTGTCACCGAAACATAGGGGTTGCAATCCCAAAATCGAGCAATTTTAACTTCTTCTGATGCATCTCCTTCTTTTGTAATTCTTTCAGAAATAGTATATACTTCATCAAGTTCTTTATAAAAATCACTCTCTTTCTCAAGTGAAAAAGCAGGAGGAGGAATGGGTTTAAATTGTGAAGCCGAGTCGAGAACAAACGGTCTTATTTTATTCCAATGGGGTTCTATACCATCCATATAGGAGGGAGGTGTGGGTTGCCAACGGGAGGGGTCTTCTGTAATAACAGTAAACTTTGGCATGGTACGGGTTTGCTTGTAATTGTCGCCATCCATCCAGTTTTTAATATGTTCAGAAACCTGCAAACCATATTCTTTGGAAGCCATAAATACGTCTTCATTTTTGTTTTGCCAAATACGATAGAGACTATCTCTGTAGTGCTCCATGAGTTCTTCTGAAAAAATAACCGACTTACTCACATCGATATGAGCAATTAAAGCTGCCAATGGAAAATTAACATTTGGATTATTGGTTTTTGGGATTGGTGTGAGGTGCTTTATTTGCCCTGTTAAGGATAGATACGAAGGGTTATTTTGGGCAATAATTTCGTAAGCGGTAATGTTTGGATAGGCATAAATTCGGCTTGCAACGGGAGGCGAAAAGATATCGTGTACCATTATATCGGTGACTTTATCTACTGCATTTTGATAGTCTTTTGAGACAATTTCAATAGGATCATTTTTTTTACAACTTAAAATGAATAGCGGTAACAAGAGCACTATTAATAATTTAATGTGTGATTTCATAGACTTCTGCTTTTTCATTATTATATATTACGAGTAAATAAGGTTTATGGTCTAATCTTATTATTTTTAAATGGCGAATCGATTTTTGCGTAAAATCCAGTCCTAAATTGCTTCCTAAAGTGATTTCATTTTCTGAAGAAATCAATGCTCCAGGGAAGCTATCAAACCTTCCATGAAACGGAATGACACCAAAATAATTTCCTCCTGCAAGCACTTCTTTTTTTCCGTCATCATTAAAATCGAATGCTACAAATGCTTTTATAGGTGAAATTTGAAGGATGTTTGGAAAGGCTTCAAAAGTAAACTTCCCTTGGTTGTTTCTCAAAAACCCCGAAGCCAACGTTTGTAATTCAAAAAGGGTGGCTTTTTGTAGTTTTTCACCAAATATTTCTTCCATGGTTTTCCCTGCAAATTCTCTATAATTAGTAAACTTTTTTCGTAAAAAAACCATTTGCCCCGCCAATTCATCTAAGCCTAATAAGGGATAATACTTTCCATTTTTTTCAATTGCCAAAACGGTTTCAGTGCTTCCGTTTTCATCAAAATCGGCATAATACATTCGCATAGGAAATGTTGAGGAAGCTTTAAATTTACTGTTCAATCCCCAGTTTCCTAGAAGGTAATCGTTGTCGCCATCGCGATCTATATCAAATGGAATAATGGTTTGCCAAAGTCCGTTTAATTTTTCCTTTAGGGGGAAACTTTCTATCCAAGTATGGTTTTTCAATTCATAAAAACGGGGTTGCATCCATTCACCAATGACGATTAAATCGGTTTGTCCGTCGCCATTAAAATCGTCCCAAAGCGCATCGGTAACCATGCCTAAGTTATTTAACTCTTGTAACTTTGGGTTATTTCCAAAAATGTAGGATGGAACAATTTTACCAAAATCCATGGGGGCAGTATAGTTTCCTATGAAAATGGGATTAATAGTATTAATTGGATCCATTTCCAAATGCATAGCCTTAATGATTGAAGTATTATAATACGTACTATCCAAGGAAGGCTCCACAAAAATAGTGTCGTTTGTTTCTGTAATTAATTTATTTTGAAGCACTTTTATATTGGGTGAAATCTGGTTTCCTCCGTTACCTACTAAATTAATGAATTGCGAATTTCCATCAAGGGTAAGGTAACACGCAGTAACCTCTTCATGGATACTGTCTTTTGCTAAATTTGGCGTATCTCTTAATTGAAAACCCCCAACTATTTGAGAATATATGACCGATTTCTGATTTTTAGCTCCGCCCAAAAAAATATCTTCTTTTCCATCCCGATTCATATCGCCAATCGCCACACCAGGTCCACGATCGGAAACCTCATAAGGAATGAGTTTTTGATAGTTAAAATCGGTATGATTGTCTTCTTTGTGTGTATAATTAATACCTAAGTTATCTTCTACTTTTTTGAATCGTTTTTTAGATTTATTTCGCTGGTAAGCATAAGGAATTGTATTTTCTGGCGTAATGGTTAATAACTGATTTAACGAAACATTTTTAAGTGTTTGTTGTGTTTGGTCTGGCCAAATAACCTTTAGGGAATCGATGGTTTTTTCAGCTCCAAAACCAAAATGAATAATGGGCTGGGAAGAAGCTTGAAATCCGCGTGCGGTATATAATTCTTTGTATTGCAATATACCTTTATGGTAAGCTATTACTTTAGTTCCAAAACCTTGTGGGTTTTTATCTTTGTATTGAAATTGAAGTTTTATATATGAAGCTTTTTCATGGGTGGAGTTAATATAAATACTTGCTGGTTCATTTATATTATTGGTCACAATATCCAAATCGCCATCATTATCCAAATCCCCAACAGCCGATGCCCCTGAAATAGAAGGTAACCCGCTTCCCCAATTTTTTGAAACATCTTTAAACTGAAGGGACCCTTCTCCTTTAAAAAAGTAATTAGAAACCTTTCCGGATGGCATAAGTTCTAAAGCCTTTTGATCTACCAAACGGGAGGTATTGATTTTATTTTGAATTTCTTCATTAGAGACATACTTAATAAAATCGAGATTGTTAGGGCGTTTTGGAATTCCGTTGGAAATAAATAAATCTTGTTTTCCATCTTGGTTATAATCGCCAAACAAGGCACTCCAACTCCAGTCTGTTGCAGCAACACCACTTTGTAATGCTGTTTCTAAATAAGGAGCTTCGGGCTGACTTACAAATAGCATATTTCTTGTGTATTGATAATGATATCCGTATTGTTCAGTGCGCATTTTTAGGGTTTGGTACATATCATCTCCTTCCGAAGATTTTATAACACCATCATCTTCGGGAAGCATATCCAAAGTTATCAAATCGGGCCAGCCATCATGGTTAATGTCTGCAACATCGTTTCCCATAGAAAAGCGACTTGTGTGCCCAAAATAGTTGCGTAGACTTTCTGTAAACGTACCATTGCCATTATTGAGATAAAAATAATCGTCTTCGTGAAAATCGTTCCCCACATAAATATCGGGATAACCGTCCTGGTTAAAATCGGCTACCGAAATTCCTAATCCGTATCCATTTATTCCTCCAAAAATACCGGCTTCTTCACTTATATCTGTAAAGCTATTTCCATCGTTTCGAAGGAGTTTATCACCTGTTTTTTCATTTCGGATATTTCTTATTTGAGCTCTTCCGAAGGATTCTTCGGTATGCACGGCATGATTCAAAATGTATAAATCCATATCACCGTCTAAATCGAAGTCGAGAAATGCTGCTGAGGTTCCGTAGCATTTAAAATCGAGACCGTATGCTTTGGATTTTTCAGAAAAAGTATTGTCTTTATTATTAATAAACAACTCGTTATGCCCCTCAAAACCATTAATGCCTACTACTGCTAACACATAAATATCTAACCATCCGTCACCGTTTACATCTACCATAATACTTCCTGTATTCCAGGAACTGTTACCTTCAATAGTTGCCGTTTTAGAAATATCTTCAAAAGTGAGATTGCCTTTATTGAGGTACAATTTATTTTTTTCTTGATTTGACGAAAAGTATAGATCTGGCAACCCGTCATTATTAATATCCCCCATGGCAACGCCACCTCCATTATAGAAATATAGATAATCGAGAATGTTTAAGGAGTCGGTTTCAGTAAGGTTATTTTGAAAAGTAACTCCCGATTTTATAGGAGGTAACAATTCGAAAAGTGTTTGTTCTTTTTTTTGACAACTTCCCAAAAGGAGCACGAACCCAATAATAAAGCAATATTTAGTTGTTGATTGCAAATACCCGAGGTTTTTCATTATTAATAGCTACCACAAAAAATACGTTGCCGTTTTCATCCTTTATAGGTAAAATATGTTTCACTTCTTCTTTTACGAAGAAACCGCTATCATTATAACTTTGCCATTCAAAATCAAAGTTTCCATTATTTAAAAGTACGCTTCCGTAAGCGGCATCGAGGCGAGAGAATTGAGGTTTAAATTCAAAATTATTTCCTCCCATTATAATATCTAAAGTTCCGTCCAGGTTTACATCGGCACAAGCAATACCACACACACAAGAAAGTTGAGTGCGAGCGGGTAGGGCTTTATGGGAAAAAGTCCCATCCCCATTATTTATCACTACGATTGTTTCGGCAGTAGTTACTTGTTTCATGGTCGTTTTTTCTAAAACAGCACCTGAGAATAACTCTTGAATAGATTTTTTGGCATATTCTGAAGCTTTCAAATTCTGCTTTTTAAGGGCCACCATTTGTGTGGTTAATTCTCTTTTTTGGTGAATGGGCATGTCTTTTCCGTTAATGGTTTGTGTAATAATTTGCTCGTAAGTACCATTATTATCAAAATCGTTTACCCAGAGTTTCATAATATTTTTAGCAGAAGGGGTATAGTGCAAATTTTTACCTTGATTTCCTAAAATAAAGTCTTCATCTCCGTCACCATCAATATCCACGGGCATGAGAATATTCCACCAGCCTTGTAAAGTTTCTAGGGTGGAAGGTTGTTTTTTGAGGATTCCTTGTGTGTTTTTATAGACTAAGGGAGCGCCCCAATCGG
>JAWKMO010000014.1:0-52119 GCA_041392205.1 Flavobacteriaceae bacterium
CGGGAGACCGGGTTCGAACCGGCGACATTCAGCTTGGAAGGCTGACGCTCTACCAACTGAGCTACTCCCGCTTGTGTATCTTGAAAATCCAAGAAAGGTGTTCAATATTTCAAATGTTTTTTAGAAAATATTTTCTAAAAAGGCGTGCAAAGATAATGATAAATCTTTTGACTTCAAAGAAGTACAAAGGAATTTTCAATTAAATTTTGTTAACTTTCAAAAGCAAGCCATACAAAGAACTTAAAGGATTACCATCTTTCAGATGGTGATCCGTGAAGGGAGACCCTTCACAAAATTTTAAATTCGTCAGCTTTCAAAAGCAAGCCATACAAAGAACTTAAAGGATTACCATCTTTCAGATGGTGATCCGTGAAGGGAGACCCTTCACAAAATTTTAAATTCGTCAGCTTTCAAAAGCAAGTCATATTAAGAACTTAAAGGATTACCATCTTTCAGACGGTGATCCGTGAAGGGAGACCCTTCACAAAAATTTTAAATTCGTCAGCTTTCAAAAGCAAGCTTTTGACGCTTCCTTTTTAAAATTTTGTGGGGAGAGCAGGATTCGAACCTGCGAAGTCGTAAAACAACAGAGTTACAGTCTGTCCTCGTTGGCCGCTTGAGTATCTCCCCTTTAAAACACCAAATTTTCAAATAACAAATTTCAAAGTGAATTTCCCTTGAAATTGAGCCTCCAGAGGGATTCGAACCCACGACCCCGAGATTACAAATCACGTGCTCTGGCCAGCTGAGCTATGGAGGCTTTTTTCTTTTTTTATCAAAAAAAAGTCCGCTATTTCTAACGGACTGCAAATGTATATAAATATTTATTTCTAAAAAATCTTTTTCAAAAAAAAACTTTATAAATACGTTCTCAATTTTTGTTTTCTTTTTTTGAGTTGTCTTTCTAAGGATTGTACGCATTCGTCTGTACCTTCTTCAAAGGTTTTTGCTTCCTTTTTAATGATTAAATCATCCCCTGGAACACTTAACAAAATTTCTACAATCTTGTTTTCTTTTTCACTTGTTTTTTGAACTTTCAAAAAAACATCTGCGTGAATTATTTTATCATAAAACTGCTCCAACTTGGATAGTTTTTTTTCAATAAAGTTTATTAGCTTAATGTCTGCAACAAAATTGGGGGTTTCAATATTCACTTTCATAGGCATGGAAATTTAAAGTTAATCTCATTTTGAATTTCTTGGGTGTGCATTTTTATAAACTTTTTTTAATTGTACAATACTGTTATGAGTATATACTTGTGTGGATGCTAAACTTGCGTGCCCTAATAGTTCTTTTACTGCATTTAAATCTGCTCCTTCATTAAGAAGGTGGGTGGCAAAAGAATGTCGTAAGATATGAGGGCTTTTCTTAATTTTTTCTGATGCTATACTAAAGTAAGAATTTATAACTCGGTACACAAGTGTTTCGTATATTTTAACGCCTTTTTGGGATAGCAATAAAAATGGAGCATCTTTAATATTATTTAAACTTGATCTCTCTGCCAAGTATTGTACCAGTGTTTCTTGTATAGAAGGAATAAGTGGAATCATTCGTTCTTTGTTTCTTTTCCCTAAAACCTTTAAGGTTTTTTGTGTAAATGATATATCTGAAACTTTAAGATTTACTAGTTCTGTTCGACGCATTCCTGTAGCATAAAAAAGCTCTACTATAAGTTTGTTGCGAAGTCCTTCAAAATCTTTTTCTTGTGAAAGCAGCTCAATAACATGATTTATTTCTTTTTCTGAAAAAGGAACTTGTAGTTTTGAGGAGGTTTTTAATGATTTATGCTTTATTAATGGGTTTTCTTTAATCTGTTCGGTTTTAAGCAAAAATTTGTAGTAGGTTTTTAAGGAAGAAATTTTACGATTAATGCTTCTATTGGTAATGCCACTATCAACCAAATTCACAATCCAACTTCGTATAATACTATAATTTACTTCTTTTATAGAGGCATACGCATAGTTTTCTGAAGCAAATATCAAAAAAGATTCCAAGTCCTTTGTGTAAGCTGTTACCGTATGGGCCGAATAGTTTTTTTCTAAAGCAAGGTAGTTTGTAAAATCTCTAAAGGGCATTTTAAAGGTTAAAGGTTAAAGGTTAAAGGTTAAATTTACTATAAAACCACATCTTTTGAAAAACAAAAAACCGCTTCAATAATTGAAACGGTTTTTTTTATGTATTGTTACCTTATTAATTGCCTAAATTTCTTCAGCATCACGCAATCCTTGAATGTATTGTGCTTTTTGCACTTGCGCTCTACGTCTTACCGAAGGCTTGGTAAACTGTTGTCTTTCTCTTAATTGACGCATCGTGCCCGTTTTATCGAACTTACGTTTAAAACGCTTTAGCGCTCTGTCAATGTTTTCTCCGTCTTTTACTGGTATTATTAACATAATGGTATCACCTCCTCTCTTTTGGGAGGGCAAATATATAAAAGATTTTAGATTGTAGCTTGTAGCATGCAGATATTTTTATAATTTATCAGAAAAAATATAGCATTGCTAATGGTAACAAAGGAAAGAAATATCCCACATTATTCTTTAAACAAGGAAGCCCGTTTGCTTAAATCCTGAATTAATTTTTCTTCTTCTTCACTTTCTAAAAGTACGTTATAGTTCTTCCAGAAGGAAGCATTGTAGGGGCGCGGTGCAAAAATATCGGAAGACCACGCTTTGTTAAGAGCTTCTTCAATCTTTACGGAATCTTGAATGACTTCTGAAAATAAAATTTCTTGGATGGTGTAGTAAAATTGTTCTCCTTTATCTATTCCTAATTCCTCTTCGTTCTTTTCCCTATCTGAAGAGCGGTCGCCAATATTAACCAACTTTGGTGTTTCGTAATAAAAATAACTTGGGTACATTTTACCGTCATACTCCCTAAAATTCATAATGAGTTTATGGTTTACTTGTGTGTCAAATAAACTTTTACTTCTTTTTTTCTGGACATCCGAGGCGGCAATCAATTGGTATTCAACTTTTTTAATGGCATAATTATCGTAATAAATATAGACCCAACCGTTTGCCTCAAAACCTTTATTATAGACATTTTCAGTATTTAAATCCACAAAATCTTTTCCTTTTGTAATTTGAATTTTATAAATTTTTCGACCGTCGTCTACCAAAATGGTATCCAAATTAAACTGATGGTTTTCTAACATATTTTTGCCAAGTAAGGCATCGCGACGGTTAGAATTCCTTACTAAATTGAGCTGTCCTTTGAATAAATTCTCTAAACCATTAATTCTTTCATCGTTCCATTTAATTGCTTTTATAAGGGTGGCCGTTTTAATAGTATCTCTTCTAAGATTATTGGAGCGCAAAGCTTTGTTATTGCTATGGTACCTTAAATAGGAAGCATAGGCAAAGAGGCTGTCTACATCCCGTAAATCGTAGCTCTTTCTATTTTCATCTACATTAATTTTTACATTTTTTAGAGATCCTGAAGCAAAACTGGAATCGTACAATGTGATAGCACTTTCAATAAGCCATTTGTATTGATTTTTATTACGTTCCCTATGTCTTAAAAAGCCTTTTTGAAGGTAGGGTTGTTCTGGCATATTTCGAGAAAGTCTTTCAATGGCTCTAATCATAATATCATTACCCGTGGTAGGTCTTGGGTCTGCTACTATAACCACTTCGTCTAGAGATGCTATATCTTCCTCAAGAAATATTTCTTCTGAGTTATTAAATTCTCCAACAGGAATTTTAAAACTTTTATACCCAATAGAAGAAATTACTAACGTATCATTTTTATGTTCTACAGGTATGTTTAATACAAACTTTCCATCTATATTACTTACCGTACCGATCGTGGTATTTTCAACATACACACTAGCGCTTTCAATGGGCTCAAAGGTTAAGAAGTCTGAAATTTTATTTTGGACTTCAATTTGTGCTGTGGCTTGTAAAAAAAACAATCCAATTAAGGTAGTAATTAAATAGTCTAAATAGGTTTTTTTCATTTGTTCACATTAAAATAGGCTAAGTTGCAGGGGAATAGGTTTTACCATCGATGACCATTTTAGCAATAATCTCCCGCAGAATTTCCGATGTCCCTCCTCCAATAGGTCCCAACCTACTATCGCGCAATAACCTTGCCATAGGATAGTCTTCCATATATCCATACCCTCCTAAAAACTGAAGACATTCGTAAGCAACCTCATCCGAAACTTTGGTGGAAATTAATTTAGACATGGTAGCTTCCTTTACTACATAGTGTCCTTGACCTAAACTTTTGGCTACATTGTAATTGAAAGTTTTACATACTTCCACCTCGGTAGCTAAATTGGCAATTCGATGCCGTAAAGCTTGAAATTTTGAAATACTTTGTCCAAAAGCCATCCTATCTTTCATATATTGTATGGTGTATTCCAAAGCCCATTCACTTCGGGCATGGGCATTAATACCCATAACCAATCGTTCCAATGCAAAATGTTGCATAATGTAGGGAAACCCTTTGTTTTCTTCTCCCATTAAATTTTCAAGAGGAATCTTTACATTATCAAAGGCAATTTCCCCCGTATCACTCGCTCGCCATCCTAACTTATCTAATTTAATAGCGGTAAGCCCTGGTGTGTCTCTATCCACTACAAAAATACTTATCCCTTTATTACCTAATTCTGGTTTTGTTTTGGCAGCCACTATTAAATAATCGCTATATACGCCATTTGTAATGAAGGTTTTGGAACCATTTAAAATATAGTAATTACCTTCTTTTACAGCGGTTGAGCGCATTCCTCCTACATCACTACCTCCAAAAGGTTCTGTAATACAAAGCGCACCTATTTTTTCGCCAGAGATACTAGGTGCTAAGTATTCTTTCTTTTGCGCATCATTTCCCTCTTTTTCAAGATGGGTCATGGCTAAATACGTATGAGCCCACATGGCTGCTGCAAATCCTCCACTATTAACTCGCTGCAATTCTTCAAGAAAAATGACCATATAAAAGATATCTAAGTTTAACCCTCCGTATTGCTCAGGATAGGAAATTCCTAAATAGCCCATCTCCCCCATTTTTTCCCAAATAAAACGCTCAATGGTTCCTGTTTTTTCCCATTTATCTATATGTGGAGTTACTTCTTTTTGTAGAAAATCTCGAAACGTTTTTCTGAAATATTCATGTTCTTCGGTAAAATAGTGATCATTCATGAATTGTATGCTATAATTGTTTTATTTCCCAAAGTCTTGGGGAATTTATTCTGCTAGCAAATATAACTTAATTAGCTGTAATTTTTGGGGCGTAATTCCCTCAATTTTGGATAATTCGTTCAAATCTTTAATTCCGTTTCGAAGCTGAACAAATTCCCAAATATTTTTTGCTGTTGCGAAAGAAATTCCGGGAAGGGTTGCTATATCTGAAGCCGAAACACTATTGATATTCCATTTTGAAATTTCTTTGGGCGTTTTTACGGTAAATTGCTGTAGGGCATTATGAACCACAGTAGCATCCAACCCGTATACAAAATACAACTGTACATCGTCTGTAAAACCCCCTAGTGTATTTTTATAGTCTAAAATTCGATTGCTTAAAGCTTCGCCAATACCCCTTACTTTTTGTAATTGTTCTTTGGTTGCTTTATTTAAATCTATTTTTTCTGAAAAAGAAGGTTCTTTGTTAAAGGTATTAGGGATCTTTTTAGGTTTTGGATTTGTAACCCATTCGGGAAATTTAAAATAGGGGCTAATCGAATCTAACCAAACCTCACTAACTCCTGTCACCTTTTTAAAATCTGAAATAGAGTTAATCCATTTTCCTTCTTCTCTAAATATTTTTAATTTATCAAATTCTTCAGCAGACATGCCTAGGGAATAGGCTTTAAAATCGGTAATAAAATTAGGATTAAAAGAATACAGTTTTGGTTTTCTAGCCTCCAATTCCTTAACCCGAAGCGAATCCATTTCTTTTTGAAGCGCAATCATTTCTGCTGAAGCTATATCAAAACTATGCTCCTTAGAAAACGAAAAGAAATGATTTAAGTAAATAAGTATTATTATAATAATTGATAAAACTAAAATCCCACCTTGCTCGCTCCTATTGAACTGAAAGTGGGATTTTAAAAATTTTTGAACCATAACTCCACATTTTAATTAGCAATGAGGGAGTTATTTGTATCAAATTTAAAAAAAATATTTATTCCTCAAGTGCTTCTTTCTTCATTTTAATAGCATCGAGATAACGGTTTAATTGTTTTTTTACTACAGGGAATAAGAAATACAATCCTATCATGTTAGGGAATACCATTGCAAAAATCATAGCGTCAGAAAATGCCCAAATGGAGTTCATGCTCGCCGCAGCACCGATAACAATAAAGGACAAGAACAGAATTTTATAGACTAAATCGGCAGTTTTACCTCTTCCAAAAAGGAACTTCCAAGATTGCAATCCGTAATACGACCAAGAAATCATGGTAGAAACGGCAAATAACACTACCGCTATGGTTAAAAATAAATTGGAATAGGGAATATACTCTGCAAATGCTTTAGAGGTTATTCCAGCACCTTCAAAGGGCATTCCGTCTATAAAAATGGTCCCAGTACCATCACCCCCATATTCAAAGAAACCACCAAAGTTAAAAATCACAATAACAAGGGCGGTCATAGTGCAAATTACAACGGTATCAATAAAAGGTTCTAATAATGCCACCAATCCTTCACTGGCAGAATACTTAGTACGAACTGCCGAGTGAGCAATAGAGGCAGAACCTGCTCCGGCTTCGTTGGAGAAGGCCGCCCGTTTAAATCCTACTAACAATACTCCTATTAAACTGCCTACTCCAATTGCTGTAGGATTAAAGGCTTCTCGAACAATCAATGCGATAGCATCATCTAATAATCCAAAATTACTAAAGATAATATACAGGCAAGCAAGGATATAAAACACTGCCATAAAAGGAACTACTCTTTCAGTTACTGAAGCAATTCGTTTAATACCACCAATAATGATAATACCTACAAAGAATGCAAGCACTAATCCTATAAGGGTTCCAGCCATAGTGCTCTCGGTTCCAAACATTTCTTTTAAAACAATGGTGGCTTGGTTGGATTGTGCGGCATTACCCCCTCCAAAAGAACCTCCAATACAAAAAATAGCAAAAAATACAGCGGCTATTTTACCCAAAGTTGCAAATCCCTTTTCTTTTAACCCTTTCGTTAAATAATACATAGGACCACCATAGACTGTACCATCAGGACCTACGTCTCTATATTGTACTCCCAGAGTACACTCTACAAACTTAGTGGACATTCCTAATAATCCACAAATTATCATCCAGAAGGTAGCTCCTGGACCTCCTAAAGCTATTGCAAGTGCAACACCAGCAATATTTCCATTCCCTACGGTGCCCGAAACGGCTGTTGCCAATGCTTGAAAATGAGATACTTCTCCATCGCTACTTTCGTCTCTTATAGTATCTCTAATATCTCCATCAATAGCTAGTTTGTCATCCAAAGTACCAATATGATGATCAATATCTTCTACTTTATTCATATCCACACCTTGTGCAATTCCATCTTTACCATATAAAATTTTAGCCCCGTGCTTTTCAATATCTTCATACTTTCCTCTAACGGTATTGATGGCTCTCCAAAAATGACGAATGTTAGGAAACCCAAAATAAAGAGTGAAAAATGCGGCACTTAGCACTAACAATAGGATAACAAAAGGGGCTCCAGGAAAAACTTCGAAGAAAATAACACTAGAGGCTGCATCTGAAATAGGTGCAAAGGCTTGGTCGATTTTTTGGTCAATACCCACCTCTTCTGTAGCTGTTTCTTGAGCGAAAGTGATTAGGGGAATCATAAAACTTAAAAGGGAAAGAAGATATTTCTTCATAATTGGATTTTTTAGTTGATTATATTGCTTAGCAAGATGCTAAAAAAAAAGGGTTTTTCAAATTTTTGAAGCGCAATTCTTATTTTGAAAATTAAACTTGGTATTGTTGTTTTAAGTTTTCAATTTGATGAGGACGCCCTATTAAGATTAACTTTGAGTTCTTCTTCAAAATTAATGAAGGTTCTGGATTTACAATATATTCGCCTTCTGGTGTTTTATAGCCAATAATAGAACAGCCGGTTTTTTTTCGAAGATCCAAATCTTCTATGGCTTTTTCTGCTCCACTAGGGCAAACTTTTTCGAAAGGAACTTGCTCTACATAAATACTATCTTCTTCCCCAGAAACGGTAAGGTTATCTAAAAATTCCACCAAATCTGGCACCACTACTAAAGAGGCCATATGATCGCCCCCTATTTTATCGGGCATAATCACATTATCGGCGCCAGCCAATTTTAATTTTTTATAGGTGGTTTCTTCAGTAGCACGACTTATTATTTTTAAATTTTTGTTAATCTGTCTAGCCGAAAGCACTACAAATAAATTATCGGCATCTTTAGGCAAGGCACAAATTAATGTGGATGCTCTTTCTATTCCAGCCTTCAATAATACTTCATCTTCATTTGCATTTCCAGTAACAAATAAATGATTTTCATCGTATACTCGCTCCACTATTTCGTCATTTATTTCGATCACCACAAACTCTTTTTTATACGCTTCCAGTTTTTGGGCCGCTTGTTTTCCATTTCTACCAAAACCACAAATAATTACATGGTTGGATAAATTGTCTATTTTTTGTTGCACTTTTTTATGTCTTATATTTCCAATATTACTTTTACTTAAAATATATTCTGAAATAACTTTAATGGCATATCCTAGGATAAAGATACTTGAAAGAATAAGAAATGAAGTAAAAATCTTTTCTGAAGCACTCATGGGGTGTAGCTCACCAAAACCTACGGTGGTAATAGTAATGACCGTCATATAAAAGGCATCAATCCACAAGTAATCGTATAAAAACTTAAATCCTAAAATTCCTACACAAAAAATTAGAATTAATAAAAAAATGGCGCCTACTATTTTTGATTGGAAGAGTTTATTCATAAGTCGAAAACAGAACTTCTTTTGGTATATACCAAATCTTTAATTTTTAACCAAAAAGCCAATACCAGATACAGGGCAAACCCCGCTCCAAAGGTGGCAAAAGTTACATAAATAAACGAAAGTCTTACCGTTTTGGCACGCATTCCCAAACGCTCTGCCAAACGGGAACTTACATAGAAACCTCGTTTCTCCAGATAGTGACGCAAATTATAAACCATGTGAAGCATGGATGCAAATTACTACATTTTTAAAGAATAAGAATAGCTTAGGATTTTAAAATAAAATTTCCCAACTCACATTGCATACACCGTTGTTTACTGCAATATTCATTCTTTAATTGAAGTAATGATTGACTGTGCCAAGCGCTGTTTTCGATAGATCGCAAGGATTGAAACTTTGAAATAATAGTATTATTTTCCACAGGGAGCGATACTGCCAAATCGATAAGTTCCTCTGTAATATCGAGACCTTGTTGTGTAGCATAAGCAAATTTTAAAGGAATAATAGTATTAATGAGCAACAAGTCCACAAAACCTTTGGTAATACTTTTTTTTCGCTTGGAAGAGGAAATTTCAAAATTGTAATGGGTATCCCAATACTCACTTGCGGCCACATTGAACAACTCATAAAATGTCTCTTTGGTTTTAGCTTCCATAATTTCTGAAAAAATATACGGTCTACTCGTCCATAAAACCGCCAGTTGAGATATTCGTATGGTAGGAAAATTAGGAGGACGAAGTCTGAAAAATTTGCTGAAAATTACCCCTTGATTTGAAATTTTATACATGGTTTTTGAATAGTCAAAACTATCCTTGAGCATGCTAAAGTACTTCCCTGTTTTTTCTTGCTCCAGCATTCCTGCTTGACCGTATAGTATTGCTTCCAATTTTAAAACATTCGCACTGCATTTTTTTATGATGGCGTAATCCATAGATTTTGCAACGCTGTAAAAGGAGTCTCCGTTTAACGTAAGCCCAAAGTTTTTACATAACAAGATAAACAATACCGCTTCCCAGTTGTTTTGGGTTGCTTTTAATTCTTGCATAACGACTTCCGATTTTTTTTCAAGCCGTTCTACAAACAATCGCCACAGCCAGTTTTGGAAAATGAAGTCATCGATTGTTCCAAAGGTTTTTTCACATGGAATAAAAGGTTGTTTTTCAGAAAATAATTGATAATACCTTTGCATCGTATTTTCTTCAACAATATCTTTTACTTCCAGAGTTTGTAACACACTATTGTCGCTTCTGAAAATAGGCACGTCATGTTCCCAAACCACATGCAATATCACATTATCATAATGAGCATCCTTTTCGTGTTGATGAGCGTACCAATCGGAAGATTTTACATGAATTTCGACATTGCCCACCCATAGTTGCCCGTCTATTTCTACATGAGCCATCAAAAAATCCGGACCCGCATTGGGGTTTTGAATCCCCACATTAATAACCTTACTAGGTTTTTTGTTGGTAGTAAATAAATTAACTGTCGAAAATTTTTGAAATTTCCACAGATAATGAAGAAAATCCTCCTTCATGAGAGTTATCAATTGGGGGGAGTTATGCTGCGGAATTCTAAAAATAGAAAATCCTTCCGAGATTTGGAAGGTTTTTTCAAACTTATTTATAAATTTCTTTATTCTATATAGCCCATCTTTCGCATCCAATCGTCATTGTACATTTTACCAACGTATCTACTTCCATGGTCGTGAAAAAGCACCACCACCACATCATCTTTGGTAAAATGTTCTTTTAGTTGAAGGACTCCTTTCATGGCAGCCCCCGCAGAGTTTCCTAAAAACATTCCTTCCTCTTTGGAAAGACGTTGTGTATAGACTGCGGCATCTTTATCGGTTACTTTGGTAAACCCATCAATAATAGAAAAATCTACATTTTTAGGAAGGATATCTTCACCAATTCCTTCGGTTACATAAGGGTAAATTTCTTTTTCATCAAAAATTCCGGTTTCGTGGTATTTCTTAAATACACTTCCATAGGTATCCACGCCCCAAACTTTCACATTTGGGTTTTGTTCTTTTAAATATTTTCCAACACCGCTGATGGTTCCTCCAGTGCCAACACCCACCACAAAATGCGTTACTTTACCATGGGTTTGCTTCCAAATTTCTGGACCCGTGCTTTCATAATGCGCCACAGCATTACTGGGGTTGTCATATTGATTTACATACCAAGCGTTGGGGGTTTCTTCTCCTAATCTTCTTGCGGTAGAATAATACGATCGAGGATCTTCGGGAGCCACATCGGTTGGGCAAACATACACTTCGCTTCCCACTGCTTTTAAGATATCTACCTTCTCTTTACTTTGCTTGTCGGTTGTTACGCAAATCATTTTGTAGCCTTTAACAATAGCGGCGAGGGCCAAGCCCATTCCTGTGTTGCCGCTAGTGCCCTCCACAATGGTACCTCCAGGTTTTAAACGGCCATCGGCTTCCGCATCTTCCACCATTTTTAACGCCATACGATCTTTTACTGAATTCCCTGGGTTAAAAGTTTCGTATTTAGCCAAAACCAAACAAGGCAACTCTTCGGCTAACTTATTTATTTTTACTAAGGGAGTATTCCCAATGGTTCCAAGAATATTTTCTGCGTATTCCATGCTTACTTTTTAATGTATGGCAAAAGTACAAAAGACATGAGTGAAAATAGAAAAGAGAAACAGAAAATAAACCGCTATTCAAATCGAATAGCTTTCACTGGTGAAATCTTCGCCACTAAATACGACGGAATTAATAACATTAAAAGACAAAGCAACAACGTGCCAACATTCAATAAAAGAATATATCCAAAATCCATAAATACTGGTGCTTGAGTAACATAATATGTTTGTGGGTCTAGTGTAATAAAAGCGCCATATTTTTGAAGTAGCAACAACCCAATTCCTATTATATTTCCAAAAAAGAGTCCAACACAAATAATATACCCAGCATTGTATAAAAATAGTTTCCTTATACTCCAATCGTTACTGCCCAAAGCCTTCAAAATACCAATCATTTGGGTACGTTCCAAAATTAAAACGAGCAAAGCAGTAATCATATTAATACCTGCAATGAGAATCATGATCCCAATTATGAGGGCTACATTAAAATCGAATAGATCAATCCATTCAAAAATGGAATAATATTTATCCCTAATTGTAATCGCATCTAGTGTGCTTGGTGTTACTTCATATACCCTATTTCCGATTTCTTGTATCTTACTAAAATCTTCCACAAAAATTTCAAAAGAGCCTACCTCTTGTTCTGTCCAGTTATTTAACCGTTGTATGTGTCTAATATCGGCTATCATAAATTGTGCATCAAATTCCTGAAATCCGCTGTCGTAAATCCCAACAAGAGTAAAACCTCTGCTTCGCGTTTTATTTTCTTTTGCTTCTTCAAGAAAAAA
This sequence comes from Flavobacteriaceae bacterium, assembly GCA_041392205.1. Taxonomy (GTDB): domain Bacteria; phylum Bacteroidota; class Bacteroidia; order Flavobacteriales; family Flavobacteriaceae; genus Halomarinibacterium. The sequence goes on from JAWKMO010000014.1 coordinate 12,337, forward strand.
GGCACTAATTTTATCTCCTAATAAAAATCCTAGCCTCTTGGCGAGATAGGATGAGATAAGTACTTCATCATTTAAATTTTCAGTATAAACGGGTAAGCGTCCTGCTACCAAATATTCTTCGAAATATTGCCAATCATAATCGGTACCTACCCCTTTAACGACCACCCCTTCAAAATCGTTTTCGGTACGTATAATACCTCCTTTGGAAGCTGTTGTTTGAATGTGTTTTATCCCTTCAACCGAAGTAAAATTGGGGTAAAAATCTTGTTTTTTGGAAATGGGCACCTGAGATTCATCACTGGTATTACTATCAAAATTGGAAATAATAATATCCCCGTTAAAGGCAGAAACTTTTTCCCGTATTTTTTTTTGAAGCCCAACGCTCGTGGCAATGGTTATCAACATAATCACCATGCCTAAGGCAATTGCTGTAATGGCAATTTTTATTATTGGTGCCGAAACACTACTTTTATAATCCTTCGAGGCGATGATGCGTCGAGCAATAAAGAATTCAAAATTCACGAGCAATGGTTCGATTTTCTTTTTTCAAAAATACATTATTAATTATTCTTCCCTTAACGATGTTGTTTTGTTTTTCGTGTGGGGGACAAAATAGAGACGAGAAAATAGAAAAGAGAGCCGCGAACAAAGATGTTGATTCTTTAAATATAAAAGTAATTATTCCAGCAGCTAACTCCTATAATCAATATCTAAAATTGCTTCAAAACAAAAAAGTGGGTGTGGTTGCCAATCAAACTTCAATTGCAAAAAACGATATTCACTTAGTCGATTTTTTACTTTCAGAAGGCATTGCTATCCAAAAAATATTCTCTCCCGAACATGGCTTTCGAGGTACGGAAGACGCTGGTGCCGAAGTAAAAGATGGTAAGGACACCAAAACAGGATTACCTATTTTTTCGCTTCATGGAAAAAATAGAAAACCTACTCCGGAGCAAATGCAAGATTTGGAGGTGATGGTTTTTGACATTCAGGATGTAGGGGTACGTTTCTACACCTATCTTTCTACCTTACACTTAGTTATGGAAGCCTGTGCCGAGGCAAATGTACCGCTCATAGTTTTAGATCGTCCCAATCCGAATGCACATTATATCGATGGCCCAATGATGGAAGTAGCGAACACCAGTTTTCTTGGGATGCATCCCGTACCTTTGGTCTACGGAATGACTATAGGAGAATACGCCCAAATGATTAATGGCGAAGGCTGGTTGAAGGATGGAATGCCATGCCCTTTAACCGTCATTCCAATAAAAAATTACAGCCATCAAACTCCCTATTCGTTACCTATTCGCCCATCCCCAAATTTACCCAACGACCAAGCCATCAACTTGTACCCAAGTTTAGGTTTGCTAGAAGGGACCAACCTTAACGCAGGTCGTGGTACCGAAATGCAATTTCAAATATTAGGATCCCCTTATTTACCCAAAGACAAATATCCATTTACCTACACCCCACAACCTAATTTTGGTTCCAGTAGTCCAAAATTCAAAGGCTTGGAATGTCACGGGCTCGATTTACGAAACACCCCAAAATTGAGCACAGTAGATCTCCGTTTTATTATTGATGCATATCATAATTACGCCAAAAAAAGTGAGTTTTTTAATACGAAAAATTTTACGGCTCACGCTGGTACTGCCAAATTGCAACAGCAAATTGAATCTGGACTTTCTGCAGAAGCAATTAGGGAAAGCTGGAAACCACAGTTGAATGAGTTTAAAAAAGTAAGGGAAAAGTATTTGATTTATGAGTAATAAAAAGTCAATATTTTTTATCCAACTTTATTAAATATTGTTTTAATACGTCATATTTACTTTTTTCCTTTTTAAAATCTTCATAAAGAGAAGAATCCTTTTCCTTTAAATTTTTCTTAATCCACCCTTTAGTTAACGGAAATTTTTTTCCTGTTTCTAAGCTTAAAACTACAATTTCATCTCCTCCATTCATACCTCTTATATCATCTCTAGGAAAATAAGCCTCAAAATAAGCATACTTATTACCAATATAATTAACTTTAAAATATACCTGTTCGTTTATAAAACAATCTAAGCATCTATAAGAAGACACATATAAACTTTCACCATCACTAAAACCAAATATTCTACCTATTTGCTTATTATACATTTTCTTTTCTTCCTTAGAAGTTACATCAAATTTGTAAGCTTGAATACTACTTTTACCTTTAAAAACCCCTAGAGAAGGACTTTCCACTTCAATAATTTTACCAATAAGTTCGTAAGATGGTTGACCTGATTTAAATTCTCTTGAACTTTTATATACTCCAGATATCAATTTAAATTCGTTCTCCTGAGCTTCTAGGTTTATACTTAATAAAAAGAGAAGTAAAAAAGGAAATATTTTGATCATTGATTATTAATTTTAGCCTAAGTTAACAAAAAAGTCACAAAGTTAATTTCCGCTTCATCTCCTCCACAATATTAAAAGCCGCTGGACAAATCGCTACATTTTTTAAGGTAAGATGAGAGATTTGTTGGAATTTCTTTCTGTCGGTATGTGGAAATTCGCGGCAAGCTTTAGGTCGCACATCGTAAATACTGCATTCATTATTGGCTCCCAAAAACGTACAGGGTACTGTTTGGAGTACATAATCGTTGTCTTCATCTACTCGCAAATAGGTTTCAATAAATTGCTGGGGTTTCATCCGGAAGTGTTTGGAAATTCGCTCAATATCCTTATCCGTAAACAATGGCCCCGTAGTTTTACAGCAATTGGCACAAGTAAGGCAATCGGTTTTTTGGAACTCGGCTTCATGCCATTCCAGCATCCATGTATCGAGGTTTTTGGGTGGTTTTTTCTTCAGCTTGGCAAAGAATTTTTTATTCTCATTCTCCGTATCTTTGGCGCGCTGTGGGAGTTGTTTCAGAATTTCTTCCATCCTTCAAAAATACAGAAATGAAAGACATATTAGGGCAAGCGTTATTAGATTATTTTCACGGAAATTATACTGAAGATATCCTCACCGAAACTAATATTAGTGAAGAAGACGAGCTTCCTCTTCCCTATCTTTTTAGAAATTTTGAAGAAATGCCTCCCCTAGAGCAAAAAGCACTCAAACTTTGCAAGGGAAGTGTTTTGGACGTAGGTTGCGGTGCAGGAAGTCATTCACTTTGGCTTCAGGAAAAAGGAATTGACGTAACCGCTATTGACACCTCCAAAGGTGCGGTGGAAGTTTCCAAATTAAGAGGTGTTAAAATTGTAAAGCAAGTTTCGCTCTTAGAATATACAGAAGGAAAGTTTGATACTATTTTACTGTTAATGAATGGCACGGGCATTTTTGAAACCATTGAAAAAGTTTCAGAAAATTTAACTCATTTAAAATCCCTTTTAAATGCGAACGGACAAATTTTAATCGATTCTAGTGATTTAAAATACATGTACGATTCTTCTAAGGAAGGAGGCATTTGGGTCCCTGCCAATAGGTATTACGGCGAGTTGGAATTTGTAATGCGGTATAAAGGAGCGGTAAGCGAAGTGTTCCCTTGGTTATATCTCGATCCACAACGTTTTGAACTATATGCAAAAGAAAACGGTTTCTGTTTTGAAACCGTTTATAGGGGGAATAATTTTGACTATTTAGGTAAACTTACTGTTTGGGTGTAGCAAGGTATCCTCCTTTTACTAATTGTTTAATTTTAGCACCAAATAATTCTCTACTCCAATCTGCAGCGATTTTTTCGATATCCTTAGTTAATATTTTTCGATTGCTTTCAAATTTCTTTGAAACATCACTCGCAAGGTATTCTTGAAATTGGATGTTTTCTTCTTCAGTTAAGGGTTTATCGGCAACAATTTTTTGTCCCACTTTAGAGCTGTAAAATTCATTCATCTTTGCAATATCCTCTCTACTAAAATGATTTCTGTAAGCAAAAGTTAAGCGAGAAACAACGTTGTCTATTTGAGCTTCTTCATCATTTTTAAGTTCTTCCCATGCTTCCTCAGGAATTTCTTTATCTTTAAAATTACGTTCCAAAACAGGGAATATTTCATAAAAGGCAATACTATATTGCTCGCGGGTTCCGTTGATGTCCAAATACTCAATAATTTCTTTCTGAAAATCGTCTATTTGTGCTAAACTGGGAAAACAAATCAATAAAAATATCGTTAAAAAGGCTGGCTTCATTTTATTTTTGAAATTATAACAGTTATGTTTGCCAAACTTACAAAAATTGCGCCATGTCACAATCGTTAAAGAATTTCTTTTTTGTTTTTATCGCTTTATTAGTGCTTTTGGGATGTAAAAATGACGACACCAGCGAAGTGGTTGAAGACCCCACCGCACAAAATAAAAAAGCATTGGGAACCTCTGCAGAGGATATCCTTTCTGACGATAGTTATGGTGCATTAACAGTAGAATTGGTGTATACCGAATCTTCAAGACCTTCTCAAGAAAGCATAAATGGTTTTAGAAATTTTATTACGAGCAGAGTTCATAAACCCAACGGAATTTTTTTTATAGAAAATCAGGTCCCAGACCAATCTGGAGCTCCTTTTACGTTGGATAATATTAGAAGTTTTGAGGAAGAGTTTCGCACTCAATATACCGAAGGAAATACTATTGCTGTGTATCTATTTTTCTCTAATGGGAGTTCGAGTAATGACACACAAACCAATGTTACTTTAGGAACTGCCTACAGAAACACTTCAATTGTAGTGTATCAAAATACGTTAAAAATCGTGACTAACTCAGATCCCATTTCGCTCCCCATTTTAGAGCAAACGGTTATGGAACATGAGTTTGGCCACATTTTGGGATTGGTGAATATTCAAAATGATGATACACACACAGCTCACGAAGACCCTAGCGCTTCTAAACATTGTATTGTAGAAGATTGTTTAATGTATTTTGAAGCAACCAACTTTGCTAGGGAAGAAATCACTCGGTTTTTAAGCAGGGGTGCTGTCCCACAGCTAGACCCTTTATGTATTGAAGACTTGCAGGCTAAGGGCGGAAAGTAATTGAATGGGTTATGCCCAAACTTATTCTTATTACTCCTTCCTTTCAAAAACCTTTTCCCCGTTAATATAGGTTGATAGTACTTTTATAGTTGGGATCGTATCCTCAGGGCAAGTCATAATATCGGTATCAATGATAATAAAGTCGGCAAACTTTCCAACTTCTATACTTCCTTTTTCGGTTTCTTCAAAATTAGAATAGGCTGCCCAAATAGTCATTCCTTTTAAGGTTTCTTCACGCGAAAGCGCTTCTTCTTTTCGATACCCATTTTGTGGATATTGTTTTAAGTCTTTACGAGCTGTCGCCGCATAAAAAGTGTACATAGGGTTTACATGCTCCACTGGGAAATCGGTTCCTAAGGCTACCAAGCCTGCTTTATCTAGTAGGGTTTTGTAGGCATAAGCACCTTTAATTCTGTCGGGGCCTAGTCGATCTTCTGCCCAATACATATCACTAGTGGCGTGAGTGGGTTGTACGGAAGGGATAATGTTTTTTGAAAAAGCATCAAAATCGGATAGACTTAAAACTTGGGCATGTTCAATTTTCCATCGAGCGTCTTTCTTTCCATCCAATGCTTTTTTATACGTTCTTAGCACAGAAACATTTGCAGAGTCACCTATAGCGTGGGTATTCATTTGATACCCCGCTTTTACGATACGTTGTGCTAAAGAATCTAATTGTGATGTATGAGTTATCATAGCGCCAAAATGTCCTTCCTTATCGCTATAAGCCGCTCTTAAAGCGGCACCGCGTGAACCTAGAGCGCCATCGCCATACACTTTTACCGAACGGACGTTAAGTCTTTCGGTTTTTAGAATTCCTTTCGGTAAAAAATAATTTAGGTTTTCTTCTGAATTACTCACCATGGCATAGACACGCAGCTTCATTTCACCTGCTTGTTGCAGTTCTTCAATTAATTCAATTATATCTTTATCTAAACCTGCATCATTTACCGTAGTTAGTCCTAAACTTTGGCAAACTTTTTCGGCATCTTTTAAGGCACTTATAGAAACTTCTTTTGAAGGAGTTGGCATGATATCAAAGACCAATTGCATAGGAGCATCGATTAAAATTCCTGAAGCCTCACCCTTTTCAAGAACTACTTCTCCGCCTTCCATTTTAGTAGCCGAAGTGATTCCAGCCAACTCAAGTGTTTTGGTATTTACCCAAAGGGCATGACCGTCTATTCTACTAAGGGCTACAGGGGTATTGGGAAAGAGTGAATCCAACTCTTTTTTTGTTGGAAATTCTTTTATTTGCCAATCGTTTTGGTCCCAACCTCTTCCATAAATAAAGTCACTTTCTTTATCTTTTTGAAAAGCGACTACTTTTTGAAGTGCTTCCTCTTTACTTGTTGTGCCTACCAAATCTACATTTTGAAGCCCTAACCCAAAATTGTATAAGTGGGCATGTGCATCAATGAATCCTGGTAGAATAGTTTTTCCTTCGGCATTGCGTATTTCAGAAGCTTGGTATTTTTCCAGAATCGCTTCTGAAGTTCCTACTTCTATTATTTTCCCATCTTTTACAGCAAAAGCTTCGGCAGTTTCAAAGTCTTTGTTTACGGTATATATTTTTGCATGTACCACCATTAAATCGACTTGTACTTTATGAGAATTGCAAGAAAATAGAAAAGACAGTAGTGTTAAAAGTAGTAGCTTTTTCATTGAAAATGATTTTGGGTAAAAATAAAAAAAAGCATCCGATTATGAGCGGATGCTTTCTATAATAAACCCTAAACTTAACTTTTCCTTTTCAAGGCTATTAAGTAGATGCCTAAGAGCCAAAAGGTTGCTTCATTTACCAATCAAATTTATAGGTAGCTCCCAAAAGGGCTTGTATGCCTTGTACGGGGAAGTTTTGCCATTTTTCATAGTTGTTTCCTAATAGGTTACTTCCCTTACCAAAAATAGACAAACGTTCATTAACACGATACCCCAAATTAACATTGGCATCGAAATAAGAGTCTAAAATTACTTCTTGAACCGTATTTGACGTAAACACATCTTTTCTTTCTCCTACAAAGAATAAAGACACGCCTCCATAGATTTTTTTGGTGATCTCAAAATTTGAAAATACCGAAGCCGTAATTTCTGGTAAGTTCCAAGCTTCGGACTGGTTGTCTAGCGAATAGCTAAAGAAATTAGCATTAGCTCCCAATGTAAATAGATCAGAAACAGCTACTTTCAGCTCACCAAAAAGGTGTAAAGTATTAATGTCGTCATATATTAATCCAAAGGAATTACCATACTCGTAGCCTTCAAAATCAACACTCATTCCCTTAAACGGATTTAACTGAAAAAGGGCTTTATTTTCTTCTCTTCCATAACTTCCGAGAAGATTGTATCCTACTTGGTTGCTTAATTTTCCTTTCATTCCAACAAACGCATTATACAACTGACTGGTGGGTAGAATAGCCAAGGTTGGAGAAACAAAAGGGTTTTCGTCTTTAAAGTTTCTATAGGAGTTTTGTTGCAAGCCCCCTTCGGCGCCTCCATATACAATTAAAACCTCATCCACTAAACGGTACGAAGCATTTATTTGAGGGTAGATAAAGAAATCGGTTTTGCTATTTTCGTTATCCAAGCTTACCAAAGCGGCAGCCCCTAAAGAAAGTGTGAGATCATCGTTTACATAGACTAAAGAAGGGGTTACCCCAGCATTTAAAAAACTATACGCAATCTCGTCTTCAGTAAAATAATTTCTATCAAAAGTACCCGTTAGAAAATCTACTTCAGCCAATATTTGAAAATTAAAATCTGATACTGGGAGCATCCATTTTGGTTGTAGATTCAGATGCATTTCTGATGAAGAAAAAGCATCACTTGTGTAATAAATTTTTGCGGATGCCTCTTCAAAAATAGATTCCTCAAAGGATAGAGTTCCGCCTAGATTTAGGCCTAAATACGATTGCTGAGGGTCAATTTCATTAAGGGTTTGGTTGGGGGTATTTTCAAAAAATTCATTTAATCCATACCAATTGAATAATTGGTGCGCAACACCTACTTCCAATCGATAAGACAGATCCTTTTGTCTACTTGTGTAATTTCCACTTAGCTCGGTATCATAATATTTGTTATCCAAACGTACTCCGTCAATATCCCCTTGAGACGAATTATGCCTAAAAAATATCCCTGCATTATCGGTTCTACTAATTTCAAAGCTACTGAAGAGTTCTCCCAAAACACTTGTGTAATTTCCAAATCCTAGGGTAGCATAATTATTGTATAATTTAATGGGTTTTGCTTTATCTACTGTCGCTGCTTTTCCTTTTGCTGGGGTAAATGTAGAAGCTACGGGCACTGAAAAAATTTCATAACGCACTTCCTTTTTTTGAAGCGTGTCACTATCATTAATCACTGGGGTTTCTTTCACTTTAAAGGCATCAGAAATAGTGGGCGTGTACGGTTTTACAATAGTGACTACTTCCGTTCCTAAATCGTCTTTATCTTGAGAAAAAAGAGCCATTGAAAAAAATAAAAGAAATAGCGTGAGCATCCCCCTTAATCCCCCTTCAAAGGAGTAAATAAAACTATTGTCTTTTGAATATTGATACATAAAATTTTACTGGATTTGATGAATGATTAATTTCCTTCAGTTTCAACAGAAGAATTTGTTTTTGATTCGGCCGCTTTTATGACGGCAAGTTCTGTTTTAGCTTCTTCCACTACGTCAGGATAATCGGTAAAATTGCTAATAACACTTTCCAAAATATAAGTAGCTTGATACGCATCTTTTAAGGCGTAAAAATTTTTCGCCATAAGTACTAATCCTTTGGCACCATAATATTTATATCCTGAAAAATCTTTTGCAAGTTTTTGTACCAAAGCATTAGAAGCTTCGTAATCCCCTTCTTTATTTTTGAAATAGGCGTTGTAATACAGAGCTTCAGCAGCCAACTTGCCCGTAGCCACTTTAGCCACCTCTGTGTAGGCTCTTTTCGCTTTCTGCTCTTCCCCTGTTTCTATGGCAGATCGTGCTATAATAACCTGGGCATCACTTTTAATGGCATTATCTATTTTTCCATTTTCAAGTACTTTCTCGGCATACGTAACAGCTTCAGTATATTTTTTAAGCTCATAACTAGCTTTCATACTATTGGTTTGTGCAAATATTACGTTTTGAGGGAAATCGGCTTCCGTTTCTAAACGTTTTAAATAGGTTAGCGCATTTTGATAGTCTTTTTTTTCTAAATACAATTCCGAAATTCTAGCCAAAGCCTGCTCCGTAAACTCGCTTCGTTCTTTGCTTAAGACAAATTCGTAATGTGGAATGGCTTTAGCTCCTTGGTTATCTGCAAAATATAACTGACCTAAGTAAAAATTTGCTTTTAATGTGTAAGCCCCATTTGGAAAGTTTTTTAAATACGCTTCAAAACGAGTGATCGCTTGTGATGGTTTGTTTTCTAGATAGGGTTGCTCGGCCGCTTGGTAACTGGCATCATCTAATTCGGCATTTTCAACCTCCACAAAATCTAAGGTATTTATCCAAGTGGCATAATCGTTTACACGACCTTGATCGATATAAATAATTTTTGCTGAAGCTACTGCCTGAAAGGCTTCAGGGGTAGAAGGAAAATCGTTGGCCACTTTTTTGAATTGGGTTAAAGCTTCGTTACTTTTTCCAGTATTGTCCAATATAAGGGCTTGTTTTAACAGTGCTTTTGAAACATAACTACTTCCAGGAATTTCATTAATCAGTTTTTCATAAGTAGCCATCGCATCACGAGTATTATCTTGTGCTACGTATGTGTTTCCTAATTCATACAAAGCATCATCACGATACAAAGATGTTGGATAGTTGGAAGCAAAACTTTTTAATTCCTCCAATTTCTTTTCGGGTCTATCTACAAATCCGTAGCTAATGGCTTTTTGAAAGATTGCATAATCTTTATCTGGAGCTCCTCCTTCTATCGCCTTGTTGTAATTTTCCATGGCAGGCCAATAGTTACTGCTTACAAAGTGGCTATCCCCTAATCGCAAGAAGGTATCATTTCTGCGGGCAGCATTGCCGGTAGAAGATTCTAAAAATTTTTGATAATGCTTTATCGCTTCTGGATAGTTTTTAAGTTTAAACTCATTGTACCCCAAATTATAACTAATGTTTTCAAATTCTGGGGTTTGGGAAGCATTGGGTAATTGTAAAAATTGTTTATAGCCTACCAATGACGCTTCAAAATTAGATGCTAGATAATCACTTTCGGCTTTCCAGAAAGTAGCACGAGCTGTAAAAATGGGGTCTAAAGGTTCTTTTAATGATTTCTGAAAAAGGGCAACTGCTTCCGTATAATTTCTTTCATTATACACTTCCAGTCCGCGGAAAAAAGCGACTTTTTGATAGGCTTTTTTATTACTGAAAGACTTGTTGTTTTCTAACAATGTTAATGCCGCTTGGTAGTTTTTTGAAGTGATGTAGGAATCGATGAGCAAATCTTTTAGCAATTCATTATTGGGGTTTTGGGGATAGGTCTCTAAAAAAGATTGAATTACCTGAGGAACACTGGTATAGCTGTTTCCAATTTCGTAACTCAACTTGGCGTAATTTAACCCAGCATCTTCTTGAATTTGAGGCGAAAAATCCATTTCGGAAGCATTTTTAAAAGCGTTTAATGCTTGCTGTTTTTGGTTGCGTTTTAAGTAGCTTTCTGCCAAATGATAATAGGCATTTTGCGCCACGGCATTGCGCCCATCAACAATTTTATTGAATTCGCCTATAGCACTTTCGTAGTTTCCTTGCTTATAATAGGCATACCCCAATTGGTAATAATCGGTGTTATTCCATTTTCCTGCTTTTCCTTTGTAATCCTTTAGATACGGAATCGCTTCTTCGTACTTTTCAAGATTAAAATAGCTTTCCCCAATAATCTTTGAAAGCTCACTTTTGTCTTTGGGGTTTGCGGTATCGTATTGCTGTAATCCTAAATCAATAGCCTCTTGAAACTTGCCTAATTTAAAATTCATATCGGCTTTGTAGTAGCTGAGACCTTCGGCGTATTTTTCTTCATTTTCAAGAGTTTCAAATTGTTTGTTCGCTTCTTCATAATCGTCGTCTTCATAAGCCATAAATCCTAAATAATACTTCGCTTGAGATCCATATTTTTGCGAATCGCTCACCCGATTAAAATATTTTTCGGCTTCGGTGTAACGCTTATTTGTAAAGTAGGCATAACCGTTATTAAAATAAAATTTTTCACGATCTCCTTTGCTTAAACTGGTTTCATCAACTTTATCATACCATTTACGGGCATAAGCATATTTTCCAGTTTCAAAATAGTAGTTTGCGACATGAATATAGGCGTCGTTTCTTTTGAGACTTGTTGGATAATCATTTACAAATTGCTCCATGAGAAAATCGGCATCTTGCTGGTTAAGGCGTACGGCGCAATTGGCAATATAAAAAGAGCAATCTCCTTTTAGGGTTTCGTCCTTTGCCTTTTCTTTTATTTCTGCAAATAACGCTTGAGAAGCCAAAAACTGTTGGTTGTTGTATAATTCCAGCGCTTTGTTAAAGGTTACTAACTCATTGGTAAATACGGCCGATTGTTGGGCTGAAAGCATTCCGAAAAAAAATAAAAATAACGAAACAGAAATGAGGTTTTTAATCATTTGTAGATAGATTTTGGGCTTACGTAGGATTGTATTCCTAAAACAAGTAACGGAATATTATAAAAAACAGTATGTTTTAAAGGATTAATTATTTGATTGCGAAAATTACTGTATTTTTAAAGTTCCTTTAATTTTAAACTTCAATTCTTATGAAGAATCTATTGTTAATAGTACTTATTTCAATTACAAGTAGTTGTGCTTCGCAACGAAGTATTTTTAAGAATCTTTCTGAAAAAGATGGAAAAATAGGTATTGGGACAAATACTCCAGACGAATTACTTACCGTAAAAGGAAAAATACATACGCAAGAAGTGTTGGTCGATTTGGAAGGTGCTGTGGCGCCCGATTATGTTTTTGAAACCTATTTTGAGGGTTCCTCAGTTGTAAATCCAAATTATCAACAGCGATCGCTTTCAGAAATTGAAAATTTTATAAAAATACATCATCATTTACCGGGGATTCCTTCCGCTTTGGAAATGAAAGAAGAAGGGATCTCTTTAAAAGAGATGAATTTAAGGTTGCTTGAAAAAATTGAAGAACTCACTCTTTTTGCCATAACCCAACAAAAGGAGATTGAAAGGCTGAAAGAAACCGTTCGTTCTTTAGAAAAATAAGTTTCTAGGAATTGGAGTTCGCATAAAATCCTTTTACCTTTGAACCATAATTTATAACTACATGTCCCAGCCCGTATTAGCGCTTAAAGATGCTTCTATTTTCCAGAGAGAGAGTTTAATATTAAGTGATGTTTCCATAACCATCGAAAAAGGTGAGTTTGTTTATCTTATTGGAAAAACGGGGAGTGGAAAAAGTAGTTTTATGAAAACACTTTATGGTGATTTGCCTCTAACAAAAGGGCAAGGGCATATTGTAGGTTTCGATTTACCCACCTTAAAAGAAAAAGACATTCCGTTTTTACGAAGAAAATTGGGGGTTGTATTTCAAGATTTTAAATTGCTAAACGACCGTACCGTAAAAGACAATTTACTTTTTGTATTGAATGCTACTGGCTGGAAAGATAAGCCTGCCATGGATTCTAAAATTGATGAAGTATTAGATAAAGTGGGGATGAAAACCAAAAGCTTTAAGTTTCCCTACCAACTATCGGGCGGGGAGCAACAACGGGTGGGAATTGCGAGAGCTTTACTCAATGATCCTGAGCTTATTTTGGCAGACGAACCTACAGGAAATCTTGACCCACAAACCAGTGTAGAAGTAATGCAGGTGCTGCAGGAAATTAATAAAAATGGAAATACCATTTTAATGGCAACACACGATTATGCATTATTGTTAAAATATCCGTCAAAGACTTTAAAATGTGATGAAAATCAGATTTTTGAAGTTGTACAAAAAACCGTGTAATTAATCGTTCAAAATACTTGGGTCGCGAAGCACTAAATCACATTCTTTTTTAAGCTTAGGGTTAATTTTTAATGAAATTTTTCCCTTTGCATCGGGTTTCAAAACTGTGTTTTCTTTTAAAACGATGCTATTTTTAGCGGTAAGCTTAAGTGTGGCACTATCGGTAAATTTTTGGTTTTGAATAATAATTTCTTTCGATAGTGATGTAATTTTAAAATCCCAGCGGGAGAAATTTTGATGATCTATATACGCCGTTTCATTTTCATTGTACAACTGAAAAACCATTTCTACCGCATCGCCTGTTTGTAACATGCCAGCCCCATACATTCCTCGATAGGGTGCATTTGCTTCAATATGATCGATATTCCAAGAAGTCATTTTTAAAATTGATTCTACTTCATCTACCGGCAAACAAGGGTATAATGAAAACATAAGTCCAATGGTGCCAGAAACAAAAGGAGAGGCACCAGAAGTAGTTTCAAATTGATTGTACTTAATGGTATTATTGTTTAGTAAATATCCTGCATAGCTAAAAATATCTACTGTTGGCGCTAAAATATCTACTTCTTTGTTAAGAACAGCCACACTTTGCGCATACGCAAACTGAATTCCATTTTCAACTTTATTATCTTTAAAACCTGCAGTCCTCCCAACATAGCCTCTTATATTTACTACATAAGGTTGGTTGGATTCTTTCATATATAGTATGTTATCTTCGGGTTTTTCATACTTATACATTCCTGAAGAAACCGAAATAACCTTATCATAAGAAGCAGGGTAGTATTTTAATTCCCCTTTATTCCCTTTTATCCAATCATCATTCCCTGCGGAAGCGACAATTAAAGTGCCCTTTGCATACATTGAGTCTATAGCTTTTTGAGCTGTTTCAAAATACTTTCTTCCTATCCAACTACAATTAATCACACGAGCCCCTTCATTTGAGAGTTCTATTAACTGATTAAAATCCTGGTAATATCCATAATTGGTTGTAAATAGCCCACAATCATAACAAACCCCCGGGAATCCATACGCATTATTACCTTGGGCCACAGCGGTAGCGGCTTGGCTTACGCCATGACCATTAGAAAAAGGGGCTTTTCTATAAACTTTTGTTTTTCCTTTAAACTCAATATTAGTCGAGTCAACCGCACCATCACTAATCCCTACAATAGTATTTTTGGTGCCCGTGGTGTAATACCATGCTTTAGGAAGATTTAAAAAATCATAATAATCTAAGTTAACTTGAAACCCTAAATTTTCACCCACGGTAGAAGTAAGACCATAATCGTTGGGTTCAAATATTTTTTGTTCTTCAATGGGTATTTCCTGGCCTTTTATAAAAATTTGAGGTAACTCCTCCAATAATTCTTGTAATAAACTTCCTTTATTACACCTTACAAAAAAAGTTTTCTGTAAATCTTCTTTTTTAGCATTTCGATAGGTTTTTTTAAAAGAGTATATATCATAGTTAGCTAAAATTTTTTGTAAATCTTGATTTAAACCTGAATACTGAAGGACATTATTTTTTTTTTGGAATGGAGGATTAAAAGATTCTTCTTTTGCGGTAATGTAAAACCAATATTCAGGATTTTGAGCTAAAGCTGAATAAAAAGGAGTTTGAAAAAAAACTATTAAAAGGAATATGTGAAAAACGTTTAATTTCAAGAGTTGCTATTTAGAATTTCTAAAATACAATTAAATTTTTACACAAAGTCTATTTCAGGTTTATTCCCTTTTTTTTTGAATATATTTGTTAAAAATCATTTTTAAAGTATCCTTTAATTGAATACGCTACAAAAACCCATAGATATTTCGGTTATTGCCCCTATATACAATGAAGAGGGAAATATAGAAGAATTTACCAATAGGGTTCTAAAGGTATTAAACCAAATGGCTCTCACGTATGAATTAATTTTTATAAATGATGGAAGCAAAGATCAATCATTACTAAAAATTTTTAAAATCTGTGAAGCCCATGAAAATGTTTTTTTTATAAACCTAAGTAGAAATTTTGGACACCAAATTGCGGTAAGTGCGGGTTTAGATCACGTTTCAGGGCAATGCACTGTAATCATTGATAGTGATTTGCAAGATCCTCCGGAGCTTATACCCACACTTTATAAGAAATATAAAGAAGGAAATATGGTGGTCTATGCCAGAAGAAATAAAAGAAAAGGTGAGTCTTTTTTTAAGTTATTATCGGCTAAACTTTTTTATAGAATTATCCGAAAACTTACCACAATTGACATTCCTTTAGACACTGGTGATTTTCGATTAATAGACCAATCTGTTGTAAAGTATTTAAGGCTAATGCCAGAAAAAAATAAATTTTTAAGAGGGCAAATTGCTTGGTTGGGATTGCAGCAAACGGCTGTTTTTTATAATCGTGATGAAAGAAAAGTTGGTGTTACCGGTTATCCCTTTAAAAAAATGATGCGTTTTGCATTGGACGGTATTACGGGTTTTTCAGAGGTACCTCTTTCTTTTGTCACTCGCTTAGGATTTATCATTCTTTTTATTTCATTTTTGGTTATTCTGTATGCTTTTTATTCGCATTATTTTTTGAAAGTGACAATTACAGGTTGGACTTCATTAATGGTAGGTATTATGTTTATGGGAGGCATCCAATTATTTTGTTTAGGTATTATAGGAGAATACCTAAGCCGAATGAACAAAAATAGCATGAATAGACCGCTTTATATTATTGAAAAAACCAATTTAGTTAGCCCAAAAGAGAATGCCTAAAATAGCTACAAACAATAGATTCTATTTTGTATTATATGGAATGTGTTGTTTATTGTATATACTTTTTTTTGGCCCTTATGGATTTGAAGATACCGATACAGGGTATATTTTTGGTACTTCTTGGAATATTTATAATGGGATATTACCCCATCGGGATTTTATTTACACTCGCCCTGCAATTCCAGCCTTTGTTCATACGCTATTTTTATATGTTTCTGAAACTTATGGCTACTTATTAGATCGTGCTTTTTTTTATGTGCAAATTTTTGTTTATAGCTTATTAACCCTAAAGATAATTAACCATAAGATAAATTTAGGCACTTCTTTAAATACATACTTACTTGCCTTAATGGGAGCTATTTTTAGTATTCATAATTATCCTCCAATGGGTTGGAATACTACAGATGGTGTGTTTTTTTGGATACTGGGAGTGTATTTTATTTTTAACAAAGAAAAAAAGTGGTTTTGGTTTTTCGGTTCTTTATTTCTGGTATTGGGAACCTTATCAAAACAGTCCTTCTTTTTCATGCCCCTATTTTTAGTAGGCTTCCTCATTTATTTTAAAGAAAGGGAAAGAATAAAATTTGTTTTCTTATTTACACTTTTTTGGGTGGGTTGTTACCTTGTGCTAAAGCATACGAGTAATTCTCTACTTCCCATGTGGGAGCAAATATTTAACCGAACCGGTGGTTCGGCCTTAATTGAAGCTAGTATTAAACCCTATTACTTAGCCCTAAAAAATAATTTATTATGGGTTATGATTTCTTTCCTTATAATTTTTATTTCAAAAAAATGGCTGCCAAAAGAGCTTACTTTTTTACTTATAATAACCGCAATTGCGCTCTATTTTGCAAAATGGTATGTATCGCAACCTAGTTTTAAAGTAGTTCCTAACATAACCCAGATTATGCTTTTGTTTTCGGGAGTGGTTTTCAGTATAAAATTTCTGAAAAACAAAAACTACGGGATTTTACTATTTTTATTACTATTAAGTTGGAGTGCTTCTATAAGTAACGGTTACAGAACTCCTATTCTTTATGCAACTCCTCTTCTTTTAGGAATTTATTTGTTTCTTTTTAAAGAAAGCGATTCATTCAAAAACAAGTATGTTCCCTATGCTTCTATCATTGCATTATTAGTAGCATTTACAATAGGGTATCAAACCCCTTACATGGATAGCAATAGAAGGGAATTAAACAAAGACATGGGAGCCGTTTTTAAGCCTTTACAATTTATAAAAAGTGACGTAGCTACTTTTGAAAAATATCAAGAATTAAAAAACCTAGCCTCTCAATATCCCAATTTTACCGTACTTCCTTCTATGTGCCTCGCCCATTACCTTACCAAAACTGTAAATCCTATTGGAACCGATTGGGTATTGGATGTTGAAATAAATGATAAAAGCGCTTTACTTTTAGATCAGCTTTACCAAAAAAAGGTAACGCTCTTTATTGAAAAAGAAGTAACTCAAGTGTATGCTAAAGAAAACTATAGTATCCTGTTTGCGTTTCAAAACAAATGGCAACTTATTGAAGAAAATGAGTATTTTAACATTTACACCCCTTTAAATAAAGATAATTAAAGGCTAATGGTATCTATTTTAATTCCGGTTTATAATTATTCTATAAAAACCCTAGTATGTTTCTTACATAATCAGGCTATAAAATGTCATTTTCCTTTTGAAATCTTGGTTTTTGATGATGCTTCCACGCTTCCTTTTCCAGAAAATGAAAGCATTACCCAATTACCAAATTGTTTTTATGAAAGATCGAAAGAAAATATAGGAAGAACTGAAGCTAGAAATCAATTAGCCAAAAAGGCGAAATATGACTATGCCCTTTTTTTGGATGCCGATGTAATGCCTCAAAAGGATACTTTTTTGGAAGAATTTATAGATGCCGTCGCAAAGCATCCCGATATTATTTTTGGCGGAATTACTTATGAAAATGCAACTCCTACAAAAGATAGATTATTACGGTGGTATTATGGAAAAAAACGGGAATCTTTACCCTTAAAAAGCAGAAAAAAAGAACCCTATCTTTCTATAAATTCGGGATGTTTTTTGATAAAAAAAAGCCTATTTCTAAGTTTATCAAGACGTTTAAACTTTCCATTGTACGGACTAGACCTTTATTTTAAAATATTACTTGCAGAAAAAAACGCTGTCGTGACACATATAGACAATCCTGTATATCATTTAGGAATAGAAACTTCCAAAGATTTTTTAGAAAAATCATTGCGATCTATAGAAACCTTGTTTTTCTTGGAAAAAAACAATTATATAGAAGAAAATTCGTTCCCCATACAAAGAGCATTTCATCATTTAAAAAAAATTCATTTAATTTTTCTGTTCCAAGGATTTTTCAACGTTTTCTATAAATTTATAGAATACAACCTGCTTTCCAAACGGCCCATATTATTTTTATTTGATGTGTTTAGACTCAACCATTTTATACGCCTTAAAAATGGAAAATAAAATTGCTTTTTCTGTTATTATTCCTCTTTATAACAAAGAGAAAGATATTTTAAACACGATTACTAGTCTTTTAAAGCAAACGTATACAAACTTTGAGGTAATTGTAGTTAATGATGGTTCTACAGATGCTAGTGAAACTATTGTAAAAAGCATAAAAGATCCACGCATTATCCTTTTTTCAAAACAAAATGAAGGCGTTGCAAAAACAAGAAATTACGCCGTAAAAAAAGTAAACACAGAACATATCGTGTTTTTGGACGCCGATGATTTTTGGCATCCTAACCATTTAGATAATCTATACAATCTTATCCTTTCCTTTCCCAACCACTTATGGTACGCAACTGCTTATGAAAAAAAAGTAACTCATAAATTAATCATTCCTATGAATTCTCCAGTACTGGAAAAGCCTAAAAACTGGATGGGAAGTATTTCTAATTATTTTGAACTTAGCTTAGCAGACCCTCTTGCTTGGACTTCGGCCGTTTGTTTTAAAAAAGATTTTTTTACCCAACTTAACGGTTTTAATGCGGCTATTACTATGGGTGCTGGGGAAGATACAGACCTTTGGCTACGGGCTGCATTAGAGGCCCCTTTAGCATTTTCCTGCACGATTACAGCAAGGCATAACTTAGATTCCAGTAATAGAATTTCCCACGCCCCTACCCTTTTAAGAAAGTATATGAATTTGGATAGTTACGAACCTCTTATCCATCAATATCCTTACTTAAAACAGTATTTAGATATTAATCGATTTTTTATTGGTCTTAGCCATAAACTAGCTGGGGATAAAATATCTTTTAAAAATTACATTCAAAAAATAGATGCGAATAACTTAAGTAAAAAACAAAAAATAATAATGAAACTCCCTAGACCCATACTTCTAATTTTATTAAAAATTAAAGGATTTATGACACGGGTAGGAATACAATCAACCACCTTTTGAGGCGATAAACTCTTGATATTCTCTAATATAATCTTCTTCTTTATAAACATCGCTTACTACAGAGAGGCAAACGGCACCTGAAGAAAAATTCTCTAATTCACGCCAAAGTCCCGGTGGGATATATAACCCCAAATAGGGTCTGTTTAAATGAACTGTTTTTCGGGAATTGCCATCGTCCAGTACTACATCAAAACTACCACTTACAGCCACTAAAAACTGTTGCAATTCTTTATGTGCATGACCCCCTCGGATTGCATTGGAAGGGACATCATACAAATAATACACTCTTTTTATACTAAAAGGAATTAAATCTTTTTCTACCACAGAAAGATTTCCAAGCCCTTCTTCAGAAGCTATTTTGGGGATATTAATAATTTTTGCCTCTGCAATAGTTATCATAAGTTATTCATTTAAAAGTACTTGCCATTTTGCTGAAATTTTTTCAGTGGAAAACTCTTGAATGCTTGCTATGCTATTATTTTTTAATTTATTATACAAAATTTTATCATCTATCATAGATGAAAATGCATTAGCTAATTTAGTTACATTATTATTTTCTACAAGTAAACCATTATGATTATGGCTAATAATTTCAGAAGGACCTGTTTCACAATCAACTGATACTACCGGTGTCCCAACTGATAAGGCTTCAATTAATACTCTAGGAAAACCTTCAAACCTACTAGTTAAAGCTAAAAAATTGGCAGCTTTCATACAAGGCAAAATATTTGAAGTAAACGGTTCAAGAGTTACAAAATTTTCTAAATGAAGTCTTTTTATTTCTTCTAAAATAAAGGTTTCATCCGGCCCTTTTCCAAAAATTTTTAAATGCACACCTTTTTCCCAAATAGTGCTCATTTTATAAGCTTCCAGTAATAGTGTAAAATTCTTTACAAACTGGTCTAAACGTCCTACAAATATAGCAAAGGGTTTCTTTACAGGCTGGAATGGAATTTCATTATTAATAGTTATGGGATTGTAAATAAAAATTGCTTTCTCGGTACGGTAATATTTGTTAATTTTTATAGCGATTCCTTTAGAAACTCCAATTATATGGACGCTTTTCTGAATCATTTTTTTGGCAATCCATTCCCACGAGGGGAAATACATTTTTAATTCTGCACTTCGCACTACATAAATTAATGGAATGTTTTTATATAGGTATTTTAAGTAAATTAATTCTTTGATATTTGTAGATCTTGTACGATTATCGATAATAAAATCGAAATGATGCTTTTTTAAATATTTTTTAAAGATTAGTAATCTGTTAATAATCCTAAGTATTTTAATAGTTCCTTTTTTATAAACTCCAAGATTTAATAGTGATCCAGCAAAGGGATAATCGACAGCGTCTTTTGTAATGACTATATGAACCGTATGTCCTAGACTTTCTAACATTTGAGAAAGTATGGCAGTAGATCGCTCTGCACCGCCACCTCCTAGTGATATTGAAACAATACAAATTTTTTTTGAAAAATTCTCGTTACCTGTGTCCAATTAATTGTTGTAATTTTATCTCACACTACAAATATAGGCGATTATGAGAATTCTTCTTGTAGGAGAATACAGTAGGTTACATAATTCATTAAAAGAAGGACTTGTTTTACATGGGCATAGAGTAACACTTATAGCTACCGGTGATTATTTTAAAGGTTATCCTGCAGATATTTTACTGAAAAGAAAATTTGAAAGTGGGGTTTTAAAAAAAATAAAAGTACTCCTCTACCGAATATTTAAAATAGACATTACTTCTGAAAATTTAAAAAAACAGTTTTTTAATCAATCTGAAAAATTAAAAGGGTTTGATGTAGTACAATTAATTAATGAAAGCCCTTTTGGGGCACTACCTAAAGACGAAATTAAAATTATTCGGTTCCTTCATAAACATAATGGGAAACTTTTTTTATTGTGTTGTGGTACAGATTACAATAGTGTTACCTATTTATTGAACAATAAAACCCGGTACGACATCTTATGGGGTTACAAAAACAAAAGCATTCCTGAAAAAAAATATGAGTTTGCCACAAAATATGTAAAGCCAAGTTTTAAAGTTTTGCATAAAAAAATACAACCTTTACTCCGCGGTATTATTGCTTCAGATCTTGATTATCATATCCCATTACAGGGAAATTCAAAGTACCTGGGGCTTATTCCAAATCCCGTTAATGTTGATAAAATTAAAGAACTTCCACTCCAAAGGGACACCAAAATTTCTATTTTTTTAGGAATTAATAAAAATAATTACCACACCAAAGGCATTTCGTATTTTGAAGAAGCTTTAGCTATTATAACAAAAAAATATGGGGAATGTGTTTCTGTTACCATTTCTGAAAACATCCCTTATCAACAATATATCAATCTCTATGACCAAGCACATATTCTTTTAGACCAAGTACTGGGTTGGGACCAAGGATATAATGCCTTGGAGGCTATGGCTAAAGGTAAAGTCGTGTTTACAGGTGCTGAAAGTGAGTTTTTAGAGCAATACCAAGTAAAAGAAGATGAGGTATGTATTAATGCACTTCCCGATGTTCCCTATTTAGTATCCAAGCTGGAAGACCTCATAATACATCCTGAAAAAATACTGAAAATTGGAGAAAATGCTCGTTCGTTTATTGTGAAACACCACCACTACAGGCAGGTAGCGGAAACATATCTCAAAACCTGGGAAGAAAATTAAAGAGTAGGTTTAGGTTCCGATTTATTTTTTAGATTTCTAGCAATTAATACATACACTACCACAAAATAAATGATGTACCTTACAAAATGTGCAATAGTAACCCCTTCTACCCCATAATCATCTATAAAATAATAAGCAAATCCATAAAAAAGAAACAAGGAAAGTAACTCGGTAATAATAAAATGGTAAACCATTTTTTTGGCGATAAATTGGGTAGCCAGAATAACCGAAGCCAGTCTTATGAAATCCCCTAATAATTGCCATTTAAATAAGGGTGCCATAGCACTGTAATCGCCCTTAAACTGAATATCAATTAAAAAGAAACGCAAAAAATAAATCAAAATCATTCCGGCGGCAAAGAGGGGTAATAGGGTTTTATAGATACTTCCCAATTCTTTCATAAACCCAACCCGGGTATCGATTCCCGCAAATTTCGGAATCACATATAGGGTAAGTATCGCATTGGAAAACACCATATAGTTTTTAGAAAAAGCCATTAATCCGGTCCAAATGCCGGCATCATCTTCCCCAATTTTATAGTCTATAATATTACGTATCCATACTTCAATTTCTTGAACCAAAATAGTAGAGACAAAGGACATAAGGGTAAAGGCTAGTAGTCCTTTCACAAAGGGGCCATTCCACTGAAATTTAGAAAATTGAATGTATTCCTTAAACAACTTGAACATCAATGCCAACATAATGACCACCTGGATGAACGGCGCTAAAGCGATAGATATAATAACCCCGTCAAACTGTTTGTAATACAAAAACCAAAGGGTTAAAGCAGAAGCTATGATATAGGAAATAAGTTCAATTTTTGAAAATGCTTTGTATTGTGAAAGCCCGTTGATAACCCCATTAAACACCCGCTGAATACTAATAAATGGGATAATAACTGCGGTAATTTTAATTAAGTAGGCATAGCTTTCGTTGCCTAAGTATTTAACCGAAAAATAATCGGCCCAAAAAAACAAAACGATAAAAGAGAGGATAGAACCTAATATGGTAAATACTGTGACTGTTGAAAACAATTTTTCCAATTGTTGTTTATTGTTCTTGTTTTCTGAAACGTATTTAACAATACCATTAAAAACACCCAAAGAGGTAAGCGATGTTAACTGAGCAATAAGATTTCGGTAGTTCCCTATGTCTGCAAACTGCCCTTTGGAAACGATCCCTGTAATTTCACGCGTAATAAAAAAGGAGATAATAAGCCTAATAATGATCACTACCGCATTTAAAGAGGTCATCTTCAGCAATAAATTCTCCCTAATAAACTTGGGTATTTTCAATTAATAAAGGTTTAATGTTTCTATTACCTGTTGCACTTGTGTAGTAGTCATCACCGGACTTATGGGTAAACTTACTACTTCTCTGTGGATTTTTTCAGTAATCGGAAAACTTAGTTGCGTAAACTCCGTTAAAGCCTTTTGCTTGTGTGGAGGGATGGGATAATGAATTAAATTTCCTATGTTATTTTCAGTGAGATAAGAAATAAAATTAGTTCGATCTTCCACCTGAACTACAAACAAATGAAATACGTGATTTTGGGAGCCATCCCAAAAAGGCAATTTAATTTTAGGGTTTTTTATTTCAGAAAGATATCGGGTGGCTATTTGCCTTCTTACTTTATTATCTTCGTCTAAGGTAGGGAGTTTTAAACTTAAAAAGGCGGCTTGTAATTCGTCCAATCTGGAATTAAATCCCAATTCTTCATTTACATATTTTGATGAAGTACCGTAGTTTCGTAATTTCTTTATCACAACAGCCAAGGCATCATCATTAGTAGTAATACAACCTGCATCTCCCAAGGCCCCTAAATTTTTTGTGGGATAAAAACTAAACCCAGCGGCATCCCCCAAATTTCCCGCTTTTTTACCATTTTCAAAAACGGCACCGTGAGCTTGAGCGGCATCTTCAATAATAAGTAGTTTATGTGTTTCGGCAAATTTATACAATGAATTCATGGGAGCAATTTGACCATACAAATGAACCGGCATAATGGCTTTTGTTTTAGAAGAAATTTGCGCTGAAAATGCTTCCAAATTAAAATTAAAAGTGTTGTTTTCTGCCTCTACCAAAACGGGTGTTAAGCCCGCTTGTTTAATTGCTAGAATAGTTGCAATATAGGTATTGGAAGCCACTAAAACCTCATCTTTTTCTTTCAAAGCAGCTAGAATTTTATACCCCTCCAAAATTAATCGAAGAGCATCCAACCCATTCCCAACACCTATACAATGCTTTGTCCCGCAATAGGTAGCAAACCTCTCTTCAAATAAAGACACTTGGTTTCCCAAAATATAATAACCCGAGTCTAAAAATTGTTGAAATACATCTTTAAAATGGGAATCAAAACGAGCATTAATAGCGTGTAAATCTAGAAAGGGTATCATTTAATTGCCAGGTTTAAACTTTTATAAGATGCCGTTTCCACCAAATAGTTGTCTGCGGCAAATGCACGTGCACCACAAGTTTCTTTCCAAAAAATGAGTCCCGTATTTAAAACGGTACCATTTTCTTCGCTGGAAATATTAAAATCGAAATAGCGCCTTCCTTCTTTAAAATGGTGTATTACAAAATCGTAAGCCAAATCTAAGCTTCCATACATATTTTTAGCAGCATTTCCTGACACATATTGCGGATGAACCGTAGTTTTGGTGAGGAAAATTGTAGTTCCTGCTATTATTTTATTGTCTTTATAAACAGAAACTTGTTTTATATTATCGGGAAAATTTAAGGCCAGTTTTTGAATTTCTTCCAGGGAATGTACAGGATTAACTTGGTGTTTATGCCGTAGGTTTGGGATAAGTACTTCGTTCCAAAACCCTTCAAAATTAGTATCTATGGTTACTTTTAATCCATTTCGTCTGGCTTTGTTAATACCTTCCCTCCGGTTTTTTTGAAAGGGCAAGGGATGGTTATAATCGATAACCATAAGGAGGTCCCTTTTAATTAACTGTGCCTTTGCCTTGTATAAAAAATAAATCAATTCATCACTAGGAATAAGGTTATAAAAAGTAGGGATTACTTTAATTTCAAGCTGTTCTATTCCAGCAGAATGCAAAAACTGTAGTAGTCCCTTAAAAGCTTCGAACGCATTAAGCAAAGTGGCTTTTTCATGTAGTATAAAACTTCCGTAGGTTAGGCCCTGGTGACAATACAATTTAGATCCCACTTTATTTGCAGGAAGTAATGCATAAAGAGAATCATCCTTAAAAACCATTAACGAATAATCTTCGAAACGATGATTATGATAATCCATGAAATTTCTATCAAATAAAAAAGTTGCGTTTTTGGCTTTAGAAACAAATTCGTTCCAAAGCCATTTATCTTCTGCTGAATATTTTTTAACGGTTATAATAACTTAATGTTTTTTAAAAACAATATTTCCTTCAGTATTTATATATTGATACACTCCTTTGGGAGCACCTTTGTTAATAATTACATAGCTTTCATCGGGTTCCAAATTTTTCAAATACGCATTATTTTCACTTAAATAGGAAAACAAAATCCTAAAAACATTTACCGAAGATTTAAAATTTTCATCTATTTTGGGCACCTCATTATTAGGCCAATGGATTGAAAGTTGGCTACTAAAGATAGAATAAATAATGTCTCTATCTTGTGTTTTTTCGTAAATCTGGTTGGTATACTCCATCCCTACAAACCCTCCGTGATCTGCCATTATCATTATTAATGCTTCTGGGTCTATGGTTAAAATTGAATTGATTAAATGCTCCAATTTATAATTTGCGGTTTGTAAACTTTCAAACCAAGCCTCGCGTTCTTTCTTACTGCCTCTGGAAGTTTCCTTACTTCCTTTAATATGGCCTGGGTTAAAAAATTCAATAAAAAAAAATTTAGGTTTCGCTTCTGTAAAAGATAGCACCGTATCTACCTCTTTTAAAATGTCTTTTTGAAAACCAAATCCTTTCGTTATAAATCCAATTTCGTCAAAATTAAAATTACAATAATCATAACTTATTTGAGGTCTATTAATTAAAAAATAAGGTTCTTCTGAAATAAAATGGGTTTTATAGCCATTGTTTTGTAAAGTAGTTAAAACAGTATTATGAGAGATAATTACGTCCCTAGCATCTACCCCTTCACTAAAGCTAAGTCCTTTGTTATAGAAATGATGTTTCATCATAAAAACGGAGCTATTGGTAGAGAGAGTTGAGGCATAATTAGACCTAAAGTTTGCATAATTTTTAAATCCTTTTTCAATGAGGTAATTCTCAAAATAGGAATTGTCGAACTCATACTTCCCTTTTTTTAATTCACTAAAGTTTACTAACCCATCGGGTTGAATGAAATAAATATTTGGCTTCTTTTTAAAAAGGGCTTGGCTAATAGCGTCTGTGGGTTTTTTCCATTCTTCTGAAAAATTGGCTTGGCTTATTAATGTATTTGTAACTGTATAAACTCCTATTATTGCTAATAAAAATTGAAAAATTACAATCTTTTTTAAATGTTTATAAAACAAGAAGGAAAGGATTACAGAAAGACAAAAAATGACTCCTACAATTTCTTTCTGAAAGCCTGAATACAAACATACTTTCATTAAAAAAAGAAAGACAAAAACGGCTAAAAATGGCAACACATATTTTTGCCATTTTTTTAAAAAAGGAAGGTTAAATAATTGAAAAATTAAAAAAAATCCTGATACGGGTAGCAATAGAAAAAAAAACAAAAAATAGTTTAGATGCTCCCAAGAATTTACAAGGGCAAAATTGTTTGAATAATAAAAAAGGATAGGGTATAAACCCGAAGCCAATCCAGCGAGTAATGAAAAAATGGCGTGGTTTTTTATATCCCTAAATAAAAATTTCATTTTTAAGTTTCAAATCTTTTCAAATAATATCGCTCCATTAGAGCCAATAACTTTATATACTCCCTTTTCTGCGCCCTTACGAATAAGTGTATAGCTGGCATCTTCTTGCAAGTATTCTAAATATTGATTATTCTCACTTAAATAAGAAAATAAAATTCTAAAAACATTTACAGAAGATACAAAATTAACATCTATTGAGGGGGCATTATTATGTGGCCAATGGATGGACAACTGACTACTAAATATAGAATTAAGCGTGTTCCTATCTTGGGTTTTAGTATAAATTTGCTCCGTATATTCCATCCCAACAAACCCCCCATGATCCGAAAGAATTAAAATTAAAGCATTTGGATCTTTTGCTAAAATTTGAGTTACTAGCGTTGTTATGGTTTTGTTACTTATTTTTAATCGAGTAAACCAATTTTCCTTTTCTTGTTGGACCCCTTCAGATTCTTCTTTTTTACCATTTATATGTCCTGGTGAGAAAAATTCAATAAAATAAAAATTTGGGTGCTTTCTGTTTTCAGCCAATAACATTTCCATTTCTTGCTCAACATATCTTTCTCCTGTAAATCCTGTGCTTAAAAAACCGGTTTCTTTGTAACTAAAATTACTATAATCATAGCCTAATTTAGGTCTATTGAGAAGTAAGTAAGGTGATTGTGAAATAAAATGGGTTTTATACCCATTATTTTTTAAAATGCGTAAAACAGAATTATCTGAAACAATATCCTCTCTAGCGCCTATGGCTTCATTAAAAACACTACCCCCATTATAGTAATGATGCTTCATCATAAAAGTAGCACTATTGGAATACAATGTAGAAGCATAATTAGCTCTAAAATTAGGATAATTTATAAACCCCAATTGACGTAAAGAATCTTCAAAAGAGTTGTCTTTAAATTGATAGTGTCCTTTTTTAAGTTCACTAAAATTTACATAACCATCGGGTTGTATCAAATAGATATTGGGTTTGGTTTTAAAACTTACCTTTTCTATATCATCTACTGGGGTTTTCCATTCTTGCGATGGTAAAGGATATATAAATAAGGTATTCAATAACGCAAAAAAACCTAGTATCGCTAAAAAATATTGCACTACTACAATTTTTAAATAATGCTTATAAAAAAAGAGACTATACAATAAAGCAACTAAAAATAAAACGCCTATAATTTTTTTCTGAAAACCACCATACAAACAAATTTTTAAGAAAAATATAAAGGCAAAGAAATTTAAAAATGGGAGTGTGTATTTTCTCCCTTTTTTAAAATACGGAAGCCGTGAAATTTTATGAGCCCCCACAAATAAAACGATAGGCAAAAGTAAAAAAGAACCCATAAAAAAAAGGAAATGATCCCAGCTATTAACCAGAGGATAATTATTTGAATAATAAAAAAGAATTGGGTACAACCCTGCTGCTATTGCTGCAATTACAGGAAAATCTTTATTACTATTCACAAAGTTTGAAATACTATTTCCAATCTTTTTTAGAGGCATCAAATTAATTTTTTTTAAATACTATATTGCCCTTTTCATCTATCACTTGATAGATTCCTTTGGGAGCACCTTCATCGATAATAGTATAACTACCATTTTCTTGTAAATTGGTTAAATACTGTTCCTTTTCACTTAAGTAACTAAACAAAATTCTAAATAGATTTACGGCTGTTTTTATAGAATCATCTACTACGACATGCCCTTCATCGGGCCACTTAATGGCCAATTGAGTACTAAAAGCAGAATATAAATAATCCCTATTATCTTGCTTTTTCCTTATTTGCAACATATAATCATAGCCTACATAACCTCCATGATCCCCCATGATAATAATTAAAGCGGTTGGGTCTTTAGCTTCAATAAAATTGATAATTTCAACAAGCTTGCGATTACATTTTTGAAGTTTTTTAAAATATTTTTCTTTTTCTTTATTAGCACCCAGGGTTCTGGCTTTTCTAGATTCAACATGGCCTGGGTCTAAAATTTCCATAAAATAGAACCTAGGTTGCGTTGCCGTGCTATCAAAAACCTCTTTTAAAGAACTGAAAATTTCCTTGCTTTGGTCAAATCCTTCAGAGAGTAGTGAAATATCGTCGTATTTAAAATTACAATAATCATATCCCATGGTAGGGAAATTTGATAATAAATAAGGCCATTCTGCTAAAAAATGCGTTTTATAACCGTTATTGTTAAATACGGTAAGTACTGGATTATCTGAAATGATGGTCTCACGGGCATTCATTATTTCAGAAAAATTGAATCCATTATTGTAAAAATGATGTTTCATTACAAAGGTGGCCATATTCGATTCTAAAGTAGCCGTGTAATTACTCCTTATATCTTTATAAATAGTAAACCCTTTTGCTTGTAAATACTGTTTTATAGTATCGTTATTGTATTGGTAGAATCCCTTATCTATTTCAGAAAAGTTTACATAACCATCGGTTTGAATGTAATATACATTCGGTTTTTTCTTAAAAATGACAGTTTCAATATCATCGGGTTGGACTTTCCAACCTTCTACGAATGAAGTTGTGAATACACTCTGGGTAAAAAACTAAATAAGCCAATAGCCACTAATAAATACTGAAAAACTAAAGAACATAAAATGTTTGTACCCAAACCAAGCTAAAATAACACTTCCTAAACAGATACTACTTACCACCCACCAAGGGGGCTTGGTATAAATGCAAAGGGAAATAAACGTTAAAAAAAACAGTACGCTAAAAAAAAGGAGTATTTGATGTTGTCTCTGTTTTAATAAGGATATTCTTTTGTTTAATAGCTGGTAGCTACTAAAAAAGACAATGGGAAAAAGAAGGTATAAAAAACAAAAAAACAAAATATGTTTTTTGAATTAATCAAACTAAAGTTGTGGGTATAATAAAACAGCAATGGGTAGAGACCCGTGCCAAGTCCTAAAACAACGGGATGGTTCTTTATATTTTTGATATGCGCTTTTAAAAAAGACAATCGTTACTTATTTATGGCTTTCGATTAAGTAAGTAAAGCACTCTATTTGTCCCCTTAATCTCTTCCTTTTTTTCAATTTCAAAAAAACCTAAGTATCCTTTTTCAAATTCCTCTTGATTGTAAAAATCAAAATGATTTATAAATTCCCTTTTTCTAACCAAAAGAAAGGTTACCCAAGAATCTTCTCTTTTTGGAAACTCTATAATTAAATGCTTTGAAAATTTTGCAAAAAAGGCGGCAGACTTTATAAAAGGAACATTTCCAGAAAGTGTAATATGATGAATTAAGGCTAATGCCAATGTTACATCGGGGCCATAATTTTGTAATCGTTTTAGGAGGGAGTCTCTTTCGGTATTGTTAAATCCAATCCCTGGTGCAGGTTGCAATACATCACACACAAAAGGAAGCATATTTTCTTCTTTGTTTTGCTGAGTCTGCCAGTAATTGTATTCTACGGCATTACTATCTATATCCGTCACCAAAACGTGAGGGACTTGACTTAAAAATGTTCTTGCAAAGGTGCCATCATTTCCCCCTATATCAATTACCGATTTGGGTTGTAATGCCATCACCCAATCTTTTACCAAGTGTTTCTTTTCATCAAAAGCATGGGGATTATAATTGGTTTTTTGATAATAATTTCCCCACTCTGTAGCCTCACTAACTTTCAGTTTTTTGATATAGTTAAAAAGGCTTTCTAAGATTGTGTTTTGGGCTTTTTTTGAAAGTTTAGCTACTTTCGTTTCGGCTTTGTAATCTTCATTATGCTTACTTTCCATTTTTGCCAATAAATGAATATTGGTGTATAGTGTGGCACTTAATTTTGTTTTCTTCGGAAGTAAGGAAGCTATTAGCTTTACAGGAATGCCATCAATATGGGTTTGCATCATTTTAAAGATTTCAGTACCATAAAAAGAGGCTAATACCAAAGGACCTAAAAAATGGGTAATAAACTGTTTATACGCACGCCAAGGAGTGCTTTCTTCGTAAAAATCGAAGGAAAGTGTGTCTATAAAAACGGGTTTTCCTTTATGGAAAGTAACATTATACGCCGATGCATCTTTTAAAATAAATCCTTTTGAAAGGGCGTATTTTTGTATTTGGAGGGTTAAAAGGGCTGCATGTTTATACTGCTCAAAACTCCATTCATAGGGGTTTGTTATAAATGGAATCTTTTCTGGGGTAATGATAATTTGATTCTCTGAAACTGAGGTTTCAGTATGTGGAATTAACAAGCCTTTTTTAAAGAGAGTATCAAAAAAACCAGAAGATGTTAGTTTTTGATATTGTTGAAAATAGATTGGGTTTATAACTCTTCGTAACCTATCCCCATCGTGAAACATATATCCCGATGGATCTCTAAAAGAGGCTTCATGTGTATTATTTTTTTGATTCATTTTCTTGGGTTTCATCCTCTTCGATATCAATGGAATGGTAGTCTTTGTCCTCCTCTTTTACCAGTCCAAAGAAAGACTTAATCTTGTACATTACATTTTTCGAAAATAACAAAATCCCAGCGGCGGCAGCGACAATGGCTTGCACAATCATAGCGCCCAATCCTGGATCGAAGTATAGAAATATCATTAAAAATTTACTCATTGTTTACCCAAATTTTACAAGGAATTAACAAAGTAACTAAAAAACGGTTAGATTCCGCTTTTATTTCGCTTAAAGTTTACCCCGCTTGCGATCTACTTCTTTTAGTAAAATTTTTCTTAGGCGTAAATGTTTTGGGGTTACTTCCACATATTCATCTTTTTGAATATACTCCAAAGCCTCTTCCAAAGAAAACTTAATGGCAGGAACAATCTTTGCTTTGTCATCGGCACCAGAGGAACGTACGTTACTTAGCTTTTTGGTTTTAGTAACATTCACCACCATATCATCTTGACGAGAATTTTCCCCTATTACTTGTCCTTCGTAAATATCTTCTCCCGGGTCGATAAAAAAGCGTCCTCTTTCTTGTAATTTATCGATAGAATAAGGAATCGCAGTGCCATTTTCCATGGAAACCATGCTTCCATTTTGTCTTTCAGGAATACCGCCTTTTAAGGGCTGGTACTCTAAAAAACGATGGGTCATAATGGCTTCTCCGGCAGTGGCTGTAAGCAATTGATTACGCAAGCCAATAATCCCTCGGGAGGGAATTAAGAATTTACAGATCATGCGTTCGCCTTTACCTTCCATACTGGTCATTTCTCCTTTTCGGATGGTCACCATATCGATGGCGCGACCACTCACCTCTTCCGGTAAATCGATAGTTAATTCCTCCACCGGTTCACATTTAACACCTTCAATTTCTTTAATAATAACCTGAGGTTGTCCAATTTGAAGTTCGTACCCTTCGCGACGCATCGTTTCAATTAAAACGGAAAGATGTAGTACCCCTCTACCAAATACCATAAATTTATCGGCACTGTCTGTTGGGGTCATTCTTAGTGCAAGGTTCTTTTCTAATTCCTTTTCCAAACGCTCCTTAATGTGTCTAGAAGTTACAAATTTTCCATCTTTTCCAAAGAAAGGAGAGTCGTTAATTGTAAACAACATGCTCATCGTAGGTTCATCGATGGCGATGGTTTGCAGTCCTTCAGGATTGTCAAAATCGGCAATGGTATCACCTATTTCAAAACTTTCTAAGCCTACAATAGCACAAATATCTCCGGCTTTCACTTCGGTTACTTTTTTACGTCCCAAACCTTCAAAAATGTGAAGCTCCTTAATTCGTGATTTTGCAATCTTACCATCTCTTTTCACCAAAGAAATGGGCATATTTTCTTTTAAAATTCCTCTTTGCAAACGTCCAATGGCAATTCGCCCAGTAAAAGAAGAATAATCCAAAGAGGTGATCAACATTTGAGAGGTCCCTTCTTCCGTTTTAGGAGAAGGAATATGTTCCAATACCATATCCAAAAGGGGTTCGATATTGGAAGTTGGTTTTCTCCAATCGTCACTCATCCAGTTATGCTTTGCAGAACCGTACACGGTAGGGAAATCGAGCTGCCATTCTTCGGCACCCAATTCAAACATTAAATCGAAAACCGCTTCGTGTACCTCCTCTGGAGTACAGTTTTCTTTATCTACTTTATTAATAACCACACAAGGCTTTTTACCCAATGCAATGGCTTTTTGAAGTACGAAACGGGTTTGAGGCATAGGGCCTTCAAAAGCATCTACTAGCAACAAAACCCCGTCTGCCATGTTTAGCACACGCTCTACTTCACCACCAAAATCGGCGTGACCGGGAGTGTCGATAATATTGATTTTAGTGTCTTTATATATTACCGAAACGTTTTTTGAGGTAATGGTAATCCCTCTTTCGCGTTCCAAATCGTTATTGTCTAGGATTAATTCGCCCGTTTTTTCGTTTTCACGAAAGAGACTACAATGGTGTAAAATTTTATCAACAAGTGTTGTTTTACCGTGGTCTACGTGGGCTATAATAGCAATGTTTTTAATGTTCATGACTTCCCCTTTTTTAGGACGTGCAAAAGTACTGCTATTTCCTTAATATTTAGTGCATAAGTAAATTATTATTTTTGAAACGTTCTGAAAATAGAAATAAGCTACTTCAACATTGAAAATTAGTATCTTTGCCACTTAAATTTATAGTACATGAAACTTGACTTGGTTCCGAAAATAAAACACACCCAATCTAATAATTTCTTTTTATTGGCCGGTCCGTGTGCTATTGAAGGAGAAGACATGGCACTTCGCATTGCCGAAAAGATTGTTGAAATTACCCACAAACTTGAAATTCCCTACATTTTTAAAGGAAGTTTTAAAAAGGCAAACCGCAGCCGTATTGACAGTTTTACAGGAATAGGCGATGAAAAAGCACTCAAAATTCTTCGAAAAGTTTCCGAAACATTTAATGTTCCTACGGTAACCGATATTCACGAAATAAGTGATGCTACTTTGGCAGCAGAATATGTAGACGTATTACAAATACCCGCTTTCTTGGTACGCCAAACGGATTTGGTAGTAGCCGCTGCCGAAACCGGAAAAGTGGTTAACCTTAAAAAAGGACAGTTTATGAGCCCCGAAAGTATGAAACACGCGGTCACCAAAGTCACCGATTGCCAGAACGAACAGGTACTCATTACCGACCGTGGCACCATGTTTGGCTACCAAGATATGATTGTAGATTTTAGAGGCATCCCAACCATGCAACAGTATGCCCCTACCGTTTTGGATGTGACCCACAGCTTACAACAACCCAATCAAAGTGTGGGTGTTACCGGAGGACGCCCCGAAATGATAAGCACTATCGCACGAGCTGGTATTGCAGTGGGTGTGGATGGTCTTTTTATTGAAACCCATTTTGATCCTAAAAATGCCAAAAGTGATGGGGCCAATATGTTGGATTTAAGTTTGCTTGAAAAATTATTGCAAGATTTGGTGGCAATTCGAAAAACTGTTAACGCACTTTAAAACCTTCTGCCCTAGTTCGGTAAGCTTCTGTAATACAATCCGCAAGCAATGTAGCGTCTATTTCTTCTGGGGTTCGATATCTCAAGGATTTTACACGTTTTCGATTTTCAGTAATAAGGCTTGGGTGCTTAATTAAAAAGTCGTTAGAGAGCCAAAAACAAACATCTACATAGCCTTTGGTAACATTTAAATAGCAAATAGGACAATTTTCAGAAAAGTAAAAGGGTAATTTCCATTTAAAAAGTAGGTCAAATTTTGGTAAGGTAGCTTCCACTATTACCTGAATTTGAAGTAACATACTTTTAAAGGGTTCTGGTTTTTTTAGGATATAGTCTTCGGCTGGTTTCATGCTTTAAAAATAAAAAAAAGGTTGCCTTTTCAAGCAACCTTATTAACTAAATAACCGCACAATTAACTCCCCAGTTAATTTTAGACAATTATTATTAGTTGAGTATTTATAAATGAAACATAAAATACATCATTTTTTCAAATATCTAAATTCTTTATTTTAAAACACACAGGGTTTTTCCTGTTTTTTTACAGGGTAAAACCCCTTTTTTTTGAGGGATAAAAACCGGTATTAAATACATTTTAGTTTTTAAATAAAATTTTTGTTAAAAAGAGTAAAAAAACAATATTAAATAATAACTTTGTAATTCAAAGTACTTTAATATGAATGAGCAAAATTATTTAAAAGACATTAGTGAGATTAAATATCTTATGAATCGTTCCTCACGTTTTATTTCCTTGAGCGGACTCTCGGGAATTTTTGCTGGAATGTATGCCTTAATGGGTGCTGCTATTGCCTACTTCTTCTTTTTTCCTGAAGCAGAATATGTTACACTACACAGTTGGAATTTTAAAATGCTTATTGGAATATTAATTGCCGTGGCCGTTTTAAGTATCGTTACTGCCTACCTTCTTACCACCAGAAAAGCAAAAGCCAATAATGCCAAAATTTGGGATGACACGACCAAAAGGTTATTACTCAATTTTATGATTCCGTTGGTTACCGGGGGGATTTATATTTTAATTAAATTGAATAGCCAACACTATGGCCTTACTGCCGCGTTAATGCTCATCTTTTATGGTCTAGCGCTCGTAAATGCTTCAAAATACACCATTGGGAATGTAAAATATTTAGGTTATGTGGAAATAATAGCTGGATTACTTTGTGCTGCCTTTCCAGGTTACGGATTCTTGTTTTGGATATTTGGATTTGGAGTAATGCATATAATTTATGGAAGTATTATGTATTTGCAAGAAAAGAAACAATAGACTTTGGGGATTATAGAAAACATAAATAAACTTTTTGATCACCGAATACGATTGGGGATTATGTCTATTTTAATGGTGAATGAGGAGGCCGATTTTAACCGTTTAAAAGAATTGCTCGATGTCACCGATGGAAACCTTGCTAGCCATATTAAAGCCCTGGAAAATGCCGAATATATAGCTATTGAAAAGCAGTTTATTGATCGGAAGCCTAATACTCGATATAGTGCCACTTCATTGGGAAAACGGGAGTTTAAAAAACACATTGATGCATTAGAGAAATTACTTAAAAAATAAAAAAAATTTAGCATTTAACTTTGAAATACAAAGTACTTTATGAAAAAATACAGAAAAAAATGGGTTGCTTGGTTATTTGAGGTTTCTCAAAAATTTTACATCACACATTTTAAAAAAAAGAAAACTCCATGGGGAATTACCAAAAAGGAATTACTTCAATTCTCTGATGCTAGTTTTGGATTTCATTTGGGAACATTTCTCGATAGCCACGGGTTTGAATTAATCCCTAAAGTGGAACGCCATGATGCCTATCATGTACTTACCGGATATGGTACAAATGAACAAGATGAAATAGCCTTGCAATATCTATGCTTCGGAAATGGTAAAAGGAGTTTGTATGGTTATGGTGTGGTTTTAATAGGCACCATGTTACTTCCAGAATATCTACCCTACTACCTTGACTCTTACACCATCGGTAAAAAGGCAAATCATTTTCATGATTTTGATTTTTCCAAACTACTGCATGTACCCATTAAAGAACTACAATATTCCATTTTTTCAACAGCACTTCGGTCCAAATTATTTTTAAATAAAGTAATATGACATTACAAACAGCGAAACAAACGGCACTCATTTATTTTATTTTAGGAACCTTGCTTTTTTTCATTCAATGGGCATTGGGATACCTTTCAGGGGTCACATTAATTGGAATTGTATTCCTTCTTATTGCCCTAGTCCACAATCTTACTGTTTTTATCATTTTACTGATTCAACTCATTAAAAGAAATGAACTAGAAACCTTTTTTTCATTGCTTATTATACTCTTAAATATTCCTGTAGCCATTGGCTACGGATACCTATTATTCTTTTTTTAACCCCTTTAAACCCTTCAAAATGGAACCTAAAAAACAAAAATTTACCGGATGGCTAAAAACCTCCATCACCGCCAGAATGATTGTCGTTGGCTTTTTATTATTCGTTTTATTAATTCCGCTGGAATTTGTAAAAAACCTAATTACAGAAAGAGCATTCCGTCAACAAGAAGTAATCCGCGAGATAAACAGTAAATGGGGGAACGAAGTTTTGCTTTCGGGCCCCATTTTAAAAATTCCTTACAAGACCTATCGCGAAGAAAAAATCTATCTCCCGGAAACCAAGGTTTTTGAAATGAAAACCGAAGAAATCATCAACTATGCCTACCTCTTTCCGGACCAACTGGATATTGATGCGAAAGTTATTACGAAAGCCGAACCTCTTAAAAGAAGCATTTACGAATCGGTGGTTTTTACTTCTGAAATTGAGGTGAAGGGAAATTTCCCGAAGATTGACTTAAGCAATAAGGATATACAAGCAGAAGACATAATTTGGGATAAAATTTCGGTATTAATTAAAACCTCCAATCTTAAAGGAATTCGAAACACCATTGAAGTGAATGTAGCCAATGAAACTTTGGCAATGACTCCAAAATACGCACAAGCCTACTTAAACACCATTGAAACCGAAAATATCTCTAATTTTCCGAGAGAAGTT
This sequence comes from Flavobacteriaceae bacterium, assembly GCA_041392205.1. GTDB lineage: Bacteria > Bacteroidota > Bacteroidia > Flavobacteriales > Flavobacteriaceae > Halomarinibacterium. Next base: position 49,415 of record JAWKMO010000014.1, read on the forward strand.
ACTGAAAACATTCCCTTTTCTTTTCATTTAAAAGTAAATGGTAGTGAAAGCCTTAAATTTATTCCTATTGGAAAAGAAACCGAGGTACAAATGAGTTCCAACTGGCACTCTCCTAGTTTTGATGGTAATTACTTACCCGATGATGGTTCCCGCGAAATTACCAACGAAGGTTTTAAAGCCAGTTGGAAAGTACTTCAAATTAATCGCCAATTTCAGCAGCAGTTTTTTAACGAGCTTCCCGATTTGGAAGAATTTGCCTTTGGAACCAAGCTAATTATTCCTGTGGACGAATACCAAAAAAGTGAGCGTACGGCAAAATATGGGTTCATGGTGATTGGCCTAACTTTGTTGGTTTTTCTATTAATTCAAATTGTAAGTAAAATTTACATCCATCCTTTCCAGTATATTATGATTGGTCTAGCATTGGTGATGTTTTACACCTTATTGATTTCCATTTCTGAACACAGTTCCTTTTTTAAGGCCTATGTTATTGCAGCGGCTTCGGTATTAGGGCTTATTACATTGTACTCCCGGGTAATCTTAAACGGATTTAAATTTCCTTTACTAATTGGTGCATCGCTAGCTTCCTTATATGGATTTATTTATGTTATTATACAATTGGAAAACTATGCCTTACTGGTAGGAAGTATAGGATTGTTTGTCATACTTGCGACCATCATGTTTGCATCCCGAAAAATTGATTGGGGCAATGAATAAGTTGTTAAAAGAGCCTTCTTTTTCAAGGAGAGGGAAGGCTCTCTTTACTTCAAAAATGAGTCGGTATTTCTGGATCTTTTTATTGCTTCTGGTTACTGAAATTGCTATTGCGGTATTTCATTTTCACAAGTTCATTAGGGGTTTTTTGGGAGATGTTTTGGTGATTCCCTTACTCTACTGTTTCCTGAAACTATTTTTGAAAGTTAGCAGCAAAAAGTTACTCTATGGAATCTTGATGTTTGCCTTTTTGGTAGAATTGCTTCAGCTTTTCAACTTAGCCGAACTATTGGGTTTTCAAGACGCTGTTGCAGCAATTATTTTGGGTACTCATTTTGATTTTATGGATTTAGTATCTTATTTATTGGGGATAATACCTGTTTTAATAATTGAAAAATATTCTAACTAACCTATTCTTTTAATTCTAATACATAGCTATGTAAATACGCAAAACGTTGTGTTAATTTCCCCTCCGCATCGGTAATTTTTGCTCTTTCCAGAATACCTTGAACATCTCCATTAAAAAAAGCCGGAATTACATGTTCCAAAAACATCTCCCCAAATCCTTCACTGGCATCTTTGGGTAATTCGCAAGGCAAATTATCTACAGCCATTACCCCAATACTATTAGGAGTACCAAAAGGTACTTCACTTTCGGCTATGGGGTCATAGCCATAAAAAGGTGCTGCAATGGTTGAAGCGCGTATGGTACTAGCTATAGGACCCTCTACATCACAAGAAATATCGGATACAAAATTAATTTTGAAATTGGGACTTTTTGCATCTTCCTTTGTAAATAAATAAGGAGCCCCATTTCCGTAAAAATGGCCTGTAATAAATAGATCACTTACCTTGGCATACTTCATAAAATCACTTTCATACCCTTCAGGATTTACATAAAAAGCATTCTTATCAAACGCACCGCCATCACTTCTTTTATTGTATTCAGTCACATCGATTAAGCAATACACAGGCTCTTCAAAATCTTCGGAAAGGTATTCCGCATCGGTTACCTCCCTAATTTTTAAATGATCTAAAATTTCCTTAGCCCCTCTGGCAACTTTGCCCGTTCCCGAAAGAATAATTTTAATATTGGGGAGTGAAATTTTATTTAATTCACTTTTTACAGCATCCAAATCCGGCAAGGATTCTACCTTTGGCAAACTATATAAAGTATCTCTTAATCCTAATCCCCTAAAACCATTGTAAGCACCTACCAATCCGGCATAATAGCCAAAACCAATCAAACGGTGGTTATGTTTATTTACAATGGTTTCGTGGTCAAAAAGTTCAATATTTTTTTCCAAAATAGCCTTCAGGAGTTTTCTATTGTGAGGCTGTTTTTTGATGGTATGACTGAAGAAAAAATATTTTTTATTTTCAATTAAAGCCGCTACTGGTACTTCTTTTACACCAAGCATCACATCGGCTTCTGAAATATCTTCCTTTACCTCAAAACCTGCGTTGCGATAGGCTTCATCGGGAAAAACTCGAATGTCTGATGCTTCTACAATAATTCTTGCCTCGGGAAATTGTTGTATGACTTCTTGACATTTTTCAGGGGAAAAAACAACACGTCTGTCTGGCGGATTCTTTCGTTCTTTAATAATAGCAAAGGTAATGGGCATTTGGAATACTTTTTGAATATCAATTTAGGTGTGCAAAGATAGCTTTTTAATGTATCTTTGCCAGCCAAAAGTTCATTGAAAAATTACTGGGGCCGACTGGTTTTGACAGCGGGTTTCATTGTACGGTAAGCATGTCGAGCGCTGGGATACAGCTCGTAAATCTCATATTTCATCTTTTTTAAACGGCGAGAATAACTACGCCCTAGCTGCATAATCTGAATTACAGTAAGATAATGCCTCGGCCCGCAAGGCGGGCAAGCAGGAAGTCACTCGAAGGCCTTGGTTTGCGGCAATCGATTTAGTGGCTTCGTAAAAGTAAACCTAGTTTGTGTAGGGCTTTGATACACTTACGACATCTAACTA
>JAWKMO010000015.1:0-50959 GCA_041392205.1 Flavobacteriaceae bacterium
ACGATGTGTCAAGACGGTTTACTTCTAATGAATTAATAGCGCCCACGTCTACAGTTTGTGCCATGATGCCTAGTGAGTTCATTATCATGATACTCATTGTTAGGAGGCGGAGGATAGATGTTTTCATATTTTCTTGGTTTTTATTACAATGGTAAAACTATATTTTATGTGTATGTAAATCAATGCGTAGACCTACGTATTGGTTAATGAGTTAATGAGTTGATGAGTTAATGAGTTAATGAGTTAATGAGTTAATGAGTTGATGAGTTGATGAGTTGATGAGTTGTTGAGTTGATGAGTTGATGAGTTGATGAGTTGATGAGTTGATGAGTTGATGAGTTGATGAGTTGATGAGTTGATGAGTTGATGAGTTGATGAGTTGATGAGTTAATGAGTTGATGAGGTAATGAGTTGATGAGGTACTAATTTTAAAGATGGGTTTTAGTTATCAAAATGTTGCGGGTTTTGTAAAGCCCACAACAAAAGCGCATGTTGGGAAGACTCAATCCCTAACTTTTTAATGATATTGCTGCGGTGTTTTTCGATGGTTCGAGCAGAGCAATGACGCATAGTGGCAATTTCCTTAGAAATATACCCTTCTTTAATTAGGATAAGTATTTCCAACTCTATTTGAGATAGTGGAAGTGCCTCGTTACAAGTTATTTCTTTAGGATTACTTTCTTCAAATTCCATAACCCAAAACTAGTCGTATATACCTAAAAATAAAATGCGTATACCTACGTATTCCAGACTTTTGGATTTTTATAAAATATGGAGTAGTGACCCATTAGAAAAATCAAAACCCTGCCATGAGGTAGGGTTTTGTTATAGAAAAGAGGATATTTATTTAAATACTAAAAGAACTTTTGGAATTCCTCACGCACATCTTTTGGCATGGCTGCTTCAGACTTGTATGCCGCAGGGGTAATTAGCGAGCCCGAAGCCGAATCGATCATGGTATAGTTCGTTTTTTCACTTAAATAGCCAATGGTTCCTTTTCTCATCTTCAACTTCCATGATACCTTAATGCAATAGATGAAGCCGGGTTTTAAAACATACGATTCACTCATGGAAGATTCCCAAGCACTGTTCACTTTGGTCTCATACGTAGTTTGTAATTTTTCTACTGCTTTATGCGCATATTTAAAATTTACTTCGCCTGTAGCTTTATCTCCAATTCCTCCTGAAATCTTGGAACCCACTTCTACTGAATTGGTATGTTCCATAGATTTTTGAATGCTTTGTGATACCGAGGTGGAATTTTTGAGTGCAAAGGAAATCTGTCGTTTTACATCTTCGTTATTGTTTCGGGTATCGATGAAAGAGTATTCGTTGGAAATAATATCGGTAAACGAATCATTAGCAAGAATGACTTCTGCTATTTTTAGCGAGGTTCCATCAAAGACCAAGTCATCTGTCATATGGTATATGGTCCCCGCTTTTACGTAGATATCGGGATAGTGTACAACCCCCAGAAGTAATTGGGGCTTTCCATAAATTCCCACTTTTACTTCAGGATAGGAATCTTCGGCAAATTCACCAATTTTATTAGGAAGAATAGCACCTAGTCCGCGCGGTATTTCTAATAGATATGAGGTATCTTTTGTTTCATAAAAATGATAGGTAATGGTCTTGTTTGAGTTGTTATAAATTTTCATATTATAAATGTTGATGTTAAAAGACTACTTATGGAAGGCTAAACTAGTGTTGAAAACAACTATTTACAATCCGTATTTTTACGTAATTGCGCAGTACTTCCAGCTCTAAAATTAGGCTATTGACTCTTTTAATAAAATGCGTAGACCTACGTAATAGGCAATGAGTTAATGAGTTAATGAGTTAATGAGTTAATGAATGAATGAATGAATGAATGCGGTTTATTACTAGTCAAAAAAAAACCTCCATCGCAAGTGCTTTGGAGGTTTTTGTAATTTAGTTCAGATTCTCTTTTATTCTTTCACAAGTTGCTTGGTGAGTAGGATGCCTTCGCCTTCAATTACCACCAGGTAGGAAGCGCTAGCCAAGGTAGAAACATCCAATGACGTTTCGGAGCCCATCTTCGACAGGTTGAAGGATTTCACCAAACGTCCGGTGAGATCGTAGATGGCCAGTTGCTTCAAAGCTATCTGTTGCGGATTACTAATGTTTACTAGTGCTTTAGTAGGGTTGGGGTAGAGGACCACCGTCGACAGGTCGATGGCAAGGTCACCCGTTCCCAAAAACTCTTCCACGGTAAGGAGAAAGACATAGTTTGTTACATTCCCCAAGTCGTCTATTGCCGAAAGAGTAATATCGTAAATTCCGGGGGTAAGTATTGTCCCTATGGCAGGGTCCTGACCAATGACAATAGGTAACAAAGGCTCGCTGCAGTTGTCGGACACGGTAACGTCCACGGTAAAGTCTTCCAGCATATATTCTCCGTTTTCATCGGCTTGTCGAACGACGTCCACGGGAAGTGTGCCGGAGTCGAATACTGGCCCCAAAACATCTTCTACGGTAACTAACGCAGTACAAGAGGAAATGTTTCCGAAGCTATCTTCTGAAAATACAGTGACCAGTACCGGGGAGCCTATGTCGTCACAGCTGAAGGAACTGATATCCACGGAAGTAGTGGTACTGCCGCAGGCATCGGTATTGGAAGCGATCACATCTTCAGGTACAATGGTCGCTTCGCCGTTTTCATCCAATTCAATAGTAATATCCTGACAAACAATCTCGGGTGCCGTGACATCTTCCACGGTCACGATGGCCGAACAGGTACTGCTGTTCCCGTTCACGTCGGTGACGGTAAGAGTCACGGGGTTGTCCCCGATATTGCTACAGTCGAAGGTATCGATGTCTACCGAATAGGCCGAAGCATCGATGCCACAGGCATCGGTACTACCGCCGTCGAGCAATGCAGGGTCAATAGTAACACTTCCCGAGGCATCGAGCTGTACGGTGATGTTCTGGCACACGGCCACGGGGGCGGTGGCATCTTCCACGGTCACCACCGCTACACAAGAACTGCTGTTGCCGTAAATATCGGTAGCGGTAAGAGTCACATTATTAGGCCCTACGTTGCTACAATCGAAAGTGTCGATGTCGATAGCGAGTGTATCCAAGGAACAGTTGTCGAAACTGCCCCCGTCCACATCGGCCGCTGTAATGGTAGCATTCCCGGAGGCATCGAGCTGCACGGTGATGTTTTGGCATAGGGTTGTGGGCGGGGCCGTATCGGTCACGGTGATGGTAAAGCTGCAGACGGAGGTATTGCCCCCTGCATCGGTAGCGGTAAATTCAACCGTACTAACCCCTACCGGGAAGGCACTGCCACTAGACAGCCCTGCGGTTTGAGCCACCGATACACTGCAATTATCAAGTGCTAGGGCGTCCGTAAAGGTGACTACGGCGCTACAAGCTCCGAAATCTGTACTAACCGAAATAGCTGCAGGACAGGCTATGACCGGGGCGATATCATCGATAACGGTGACGATGGCCACACAGGTACTGCTGTTCCCGTTCACATCGGTGACGGTAAGGGTGACGTTGTTGGGCCCTAGGTTATTGCAATTAAAATTGGCAACATCAATGGAGGTAGTGGCAATGCCACAGGCATCGGTAGAGCCACCGTCCACATCACTGGCCACAATACTGGCGTTGCCACTGGCATCCAGTTGTACCGTAATGTTCTGACACACTGCATTGGGTACCACGGTATCCTCTACGGTGACCACGGCGCTACATTGTGAGCTGTTCCCGTTGACATCGGTGACAGTAAGGGTGACGTTGTTGGTGCCAACGTTGCTACAATCAAACGAGGACACATCGATGGAGGTTGAGGCTATTCCGCAGGCATCGTTAGAGCCGCCGTCCACATCGTTGGCGGTAATGGAAGCTTGGCCACTGGCATCCAGTTGTACCGTAATGTTTTGGCACAGTGCCAAAGGAACAACAGTATCTTCCACGGTGACCACGGTGGTACACTGGCTGCTGTTTCCGTTGACATCTGTAACTGTTAAAACCACGTTGTTGGCCCCTACGTTGCTGCAATCGAAGGTGGAAACATCGATGGATGTGGAAGCAATGCCACAGGCATCACTAGAACCTCCATCTACATCGTTGGCTGTGATTGAAACATTTCCACTAGCATCCAGTTGTACTGTGATGTTCTGACAGACGGCCATGGGGGCTTCGTTGTCTTGTACAGTAATTGTTGTGGTACAGCTAACCGAATTTCCATTGCCATCATCGGCCGTCCAAGTTATGGTGTTGTCTCCCACGGACAGTATTGCCCCTGCTAGAGTATCGGTTCCATTGAGATTGTTGGTAATGCTGCCGTTAGTGCAGTTATCGGTAAAGGTGGCATCGAATTCGGTACCAACTACCGAATAGGAACACTGGCCTGCATCGGTGTTTCGGGTATCATTAGCAGGGCAGGTTATTTGTGGGTCTTCAGGATCGTTTACAAAGAAGGTAATAGAACAGGTATTGGTATTCCCATTTTCGTCCTCAACCGTCCAGGTTACGATGGTTTGCCCAAGAGGTAGCGCTGCTCCTACCAGGGTGTCATTACCATTAAAGTCGTTGGCTACAGAAAGAATAGCACAATTATCTGATACTGTTGGATCAAAAGATGTGGCAACAATGGTTCTGGTACACTGTCCGGGATCTGTTTGTGCATTTATGGTAGTGAAATTACAGGTTACGGTTGGGGCTTCGTTGTCTTCCACCGTAATGAACGTATTACATTCCTCCAGATTACCATTCCCATCATCCACCCTCCAAATAATTTCTGTTTCTCCTAAAGGAAGGGTTTCACCCACAAGGGTAGCTGTATTGTTAAAATCGTTGGTAATCGTTGCATTACCACAATCGTCTGAAAAAATAGCATCAAATTCGGTTCCAACGATGGAGTATGTACATACTCCTGGGTCGGTATCCCTGAAGGCATCTGGTGCACAATTGAGCGTAGGTGGAATGTTATCTTCCACGGTAATCACTGCCGTACAGGTAGCTGAATTTCCGGCACTGTCGGTAACGGTAAGGGTTACGGTATTTGGCCCTACATCGGCACAGGTAAAAGTTCCCTGTGTAATACCTAAGCCAGCAATAAAACAATTGTCTATGGAACCACCGTCTATTTCTGTAGCTATAACAGTTACACTTCCGTTGGCATCGAGTTCTACAGTAATGTCCTGACAAACTGCAACAGGCGCGATGTTATCTTCTACGGTTACAATTGCGGTACAATTTGATGAGACTCCACTATTATTCGTAATAGTTAAAACAACAGAATTAGCGCCAATATTGAAACAATCGAAGGTATCGATATTGATGGTCTTAGAGGCAATACCCCCATCGGCGATAGAACCTCCGTCCACATCATCTGCAGAGATAGTTACAGTGCCAGAGGCATCTAATTCAACGGTAATGTTCTGGCAAACGGCTACAGGAGGCTCTGGTAGAAAACGAATAGAAATACGTGATTCGGTAAATTGTGAAAAATTGATGTCAATATCTCTTACCGTACCACTATAGGCTGAAGAGGAGAAATCAAAGATTAAATTATCCACAGAATCGGTACTCGCATGATTAGTTGCAGCCCCTGTTAACGTTAAAATTGCACTGTCGCCTGCAGCATTTACAGTTAACACAGGGGTGAGTCCTGCGGGCAGGTTAGGAATGGTATAGTCACTTCCATAGCTTAACACCGCTCCCGGAGTTCTAAAGAGAGCTCCTCCTACAATGTAGATGCGCTGTTGTCCTGTGATGACGCCATTATTAGCACCAGTTTCCACAAAGGGAGTTGGGTCTACTATTTTTAGGGCTTTCAAGGTTCCGGTACCAAGAGGATTTAATGCATAGAACTCGGTTCCGTTCCTGTCGGGTGCCATTCCAAAGACTCTTGGGAACACTCCTTCATTATATTGTTCCACGGAGGTTACGCTTTGATCAGGCAATGTAGTGAAAGGAGGATTTGTAACGTATTTACGTATGGCAGGTATTAGAAGGTTACCTGGGACAGTGATATCGTCCCCTTCACCATATACTAAAACATGATCCCCTTTGGGAGTGTAGAATGCGCCATAGGCATGTCGAGTGTTGTTTGAGAAATCCTTGAAGTCGAATTCGGAATAAAGGTCTCCAACGTCAGAATATTTATACCCGTAAAGATCATACGGCTTCCGTAAGGTAATTTCGGTTGCAAAGCGGCCATTAACTCCAGCCATTTCGGTGATCACTTTCATCCCGTCATAACTAAAATCGAAAAATCTGGGAGACCCTCTGCTAATAGGAGGATCACTAGGATCATTAGGATCTGCAACTTCGATTCGTGAAGCGGAATTGAGATCATACGGTATGGAAAGATTGAACTGAGTAATCCTGGTTATTCCCAAATCATCCAGATTTGCTGAAATAAATAAACGTCTTCCGTTGGCCTCTATTTTTAGATCATATATTTGTCTGTTTCTACTATCATTCCAACTGGAAATATAGGTTCCAGTGGTTAAGTCGAAAGGTGTGGATAGTTCATAATGGTGTACCGACTGAAATAGACTAATATGATTCCAAATGTAGACGTGTCGTCCGTCCGGGCTTATTTCAACTTTGGTAGGATCTTGTGGGTGTGTGATTGAAGGTAGTACGTTACTAGTTTCCTCTAACCCCGCTGCCAAACTAAAGCCATTGCCGTAGTAGATACTCGAGTTGCGTCTAAAAACAATATCTACGCCTGTTGATACATTTAATCGGTTAGTTACAGGCAACGTACTTGGGGGTACTACGAAAGCCGGAGTAAGCATGCTGATGACCAGTTCTATCCCATCTTCTGCATCGTTATTTAAGGCCTGCCCTGAAAAGGTAAGGGTGGCAATATCCCCAAAGCCATTGGTGGTAAGGTTGGGTATAAGTCCTGGAGGTAAATAACCAAACACGTAGTCGACTCCATATACCAGTGTAGTATTGGGTCGAAAACGGGTATTGGTACAGGTAATGGTCATTTTTCCCTCTACTCGTCCATCGTTGGCTTCTAACTCTTTAAAACCTTCGGTATTCATTTCTAAATCCATGATAACGTAATTACTAGAACCTAACGAACCAAAGACGGTCATTTTACTACCATTGGGTGTAGACATTGTCTTTTGGAAATTTGAGACAATCCCTAAGAAGTTATGGGACCCCGCTTCAGTTACAGTTCCTGTTACATCAAACCAGGTATTCAGTTCATATAAATACAAGAAGCCGCTGCTAGTTGAAATCTGAAGTCGGGTTCCATTTTTATCAAATTCGAAGTCAGATATAGATTCTTGAGGTGGTAAGTTAGCTTCAAATAATCCATCGTAAGATACGTTGGTTATATCAAAAGCATTGGTTAGGGTAAATTGAAAAATTCTACCCCCAGAAGAACTTATATACATTTTTAACCCATTTCTACTAAAATTGACTTTAGTTCCACTGGTAGGGTAGGTTGCTGTAACAATCATCCCTGCACTTGGTGTCCATGGAACGATTAAACTGTATTGCCTTAACTCATTATCTACCTCATCTATTGTAAATAACTTGGTACCAGTATTACTGAATGCCAAACCTGTAAATCTGTGATTATTGGGAAGCAATGGTATTCTGTCTTCTCCTTCAACCTGACGCAAACTATTCCAGATATTGGGATAAGTATAGGGTTGCGTTAAGTCGAAGGTGGTCACCGTAACTTGTGTCGTACTTAAAGGAGCCGGCGTTCGGGAAATTACAAAAAGTTTAGTGCCGTCTCTGGAATATTCCATTCCAGTTGGAAAAATGGTTCCCAACTCAGTGAGTGGATAAATGTTTCCGCCTCGTGCCGGAAGTAAAAGATCCGGCTTGGAAAGATCCCATCCCAGTCCGTAGTCGATACGGGCGGTATTCCCTTGCCCTAATAAACTTGTTATGCCCATTATTGAGATTAATAAGGCACTTATCAAATTAAATTTAGTCATATCTATTGTATTAAATATTCAGAAAGTAAAACTATATTTTATGTGTTTCTAAGTCAATGCGTATACCTACGTATTGGTTAATGAGTTATGGAGTTAATGAGTTGATGAATGAATGAGTTACTATTTTATAAAGGGGTTTTAGGGATCAAAATATTGAGGGTTTTGAACAATCCACAACAAGAGCGCGTGTTGGGAGGACTCAATCCCTAACTTTTTAATGATATTGCTTCGGTGTTTTTCTATGGTTCGTGAAGAGCAATTGCGTATAGAGGCAATTTCTTTTGAAATATAACCCGCTTTGATAAGGGTTAAAATTTCTAATTCTATTTGTGACAGGGGAAGTCTTTCACTAATAAGGGTATCTTCAAGAGGGTTTGGTTTTAATTCCATACTCCAAAACTAGGGAGCTGGTCTTTAAAATAAAATGCGTATACCTACGTATTGGGAATGAGTTAATGAGGTAATGAGTTAATGAGGGAATGTGTTAATGAGGGAATGAGTTAATGAGTTAATGAGTTAATGAGGTAATGAGGTAATGTGATAATGAAGGATTGAAAAAGGGGTTAGGTGTTAAAAAGTTCGGGATGTTTTTGCACCCAAAGTAGTAAACCGTTTTGCGTGGGTGGGATTTCTAGTTTTTTAATGATGTTGCTACGGTGTTTTTCAACTGTGCGCTTGGAGATAAAGAGCTCTTCGGCAATTTGCGAAGAGGAAAAGTTTTTGGCAAGGTACCGTAGTATTTTCAATTCGGAAACGGTGAGCGATTTTACCACTTCTGTTTCTTTTGAAAAGTGAATGCCTTCCTCGATGTGTTTGCTTATGTAAGTTTTTCCGCTTAACACTTCTTGAATGCAAAACTCAATTTCCTGTAGTGCGTCTTCTTTTAACAAATAACCCTGTATGCTTTTGCCTACTTCATTTAAAATAGCCTCTTCTTTATAAAGGGTTAGGATAATGATTTTTGTAGAAAGATTATTTTTTAGACACTGTCCTGCCACTTCCAGACCATTCAGTTTAGGCATATCGAAATCTACTATGGCGATCTCTGGACGATGATGTAACACAGCATTATAGGCTTCGTTGCCATCATGTGCTGTTGCCAAAACGTTAAAACGTTTGCTTTCCAAAAAGACTTTGGTGCCGGTTAACAGAATGGGATGGTCGTCTGCTACAATAATGGATGGATTCATGCGCTCGGGATGTTAAGAGTGAGGGTGGTACCTTTCCCTATTTTAGATTTGATATCCAAGGTTGCCCCAATAAAGGAGGCGCGTTCCTTAAGGGTTTTCATACCTAAACCATGGGTGGTCATATCGTCCGGGTTAAACCCTTTCCCATTGTCCCTCAGCGTAAAAATGACCCCATGTTTGGTGGTTTCTGCCGTAAGATTGCAAGCTTTGGCTGCTGCGTGTTTTTCTACATTGGTTATGGCTTCTTGGAGCATCCTAAAAATATAAATTTCTTTTTCTTTGTCAATAAGTCCGTCCTGAAGTTCAATCTCTTCCGAATAGAATACATTGGAATTTTTCTGAAAGGCTTCCACCATGTTTTTAAGAGAGGTTACTAATCCTAATTTTTCAAACTGAAAGGGGTGGAGGCTGTGGGACATCTCACGCACTTCCTTAATGGTTTCACCCACCAGATCAACTTCTGCTTTGCTTTCGGTTTCTTTGGAAACCAGTGCGTTTTTAATCATCAAGAGTTTTTGTCCCACACTGTCGTGCAACTCGGAAGCAATACGGGCTCGTTCATTTTCCTGAGTCTTCAATAAGTCTTTAGTAAAGCGTTCTTGAAGTTTTTGTCGGTTTCGGGCAAAGTTTCGGGAGCGCACCACCCAAACAAAGCCAAAAAGCCCCAAGCTTCCCAGGCCACCAAACAACAGCCATTGGTTCTTCACTTTGTTCTTTTCATCCAACAGCGCAATATTGCTTTCCTGTGCCTGAATTTTAAGATCTCGTTTTTCGGTTTCGAAAATGGTTTGGTAGTAGGTAAGGGCTTGGACATTTTTAATGCTGGAGATGGAATCTTTTATCTTGTAATAGGACACCAGATGTTCATTTTCTTTTTCCTTATTTCCTATAGCGCGATATACCTTTGCTAAGAAATTTTCGGCATTATAAATTTCAACAAAAGAGCTTTGTTTTTTCTTTAGCTCAAGATGTTCTAAACCATAAGAAATGGCAGCTTGATAGTTTTTTCTTGCAAAGGATATTTGCTTGGAGGCTTCTAAAAAGAATTCCCTGTTATTTCCTTTTTCAAGAATTGCTTCGTTGTTTTTTAATTTTGAGTAATAGGATTCTGCTAATTCCAAGCTATCGGTTTCGGCGTAGGCAATGACAAATTCGCTTACAACAAGGCCTTCAAATATGTTATATTCTGGTGTTTTTTCAAATTCCGTTTTCATGAGTTTTAAATATTCAATGCGCTTTACGTCATTGCCTTGTTCTCTGTAATCTGCAGCGGTATTGTAGTATAATACAAACAACTGTGGATTCCCTGCCACTTTTTTTGAAATTTCAATAGACTCATCCCTAATATCCTGCGCTTCTTTATAAAATTTGTTTTGGCTGTAAAGAATAGAAAGGGAGTTGTTGATGCCTAAAATATTCAAGGTATCTTTCACTTCCATAAATAGTTTTCTAGCCTGCTGAAGGCTTTGCGAGGCTTCCGCAAATTTACCTTCATCCAATTTTACGAAACCCGTTCTTGCGAGCACCGTAGCAATTCTTCCTTTCTCTTTGGATTTTTCGGCATATTCCAAGGCGATTTGTAAAAGAGCTAAGCTGTGTTCGGCATCTTTTAAATGAAAATAACTATCTGATCCATAAATGTAAAAATTGGTAATGGCCTTAAGGTTTTTGCAGTTTTTTTCTTTTCCTTCAAATTCCTTGAAAATTTGCAATCCTCTTTTGGGGTCACCTAGTATGTAGTTATTGTAATAAATAAAATCAGCCGTATTATTTGTAGCACTGGAAACGGAGTCAATTTCAAGGGCAAGTTTAACAGCTTCTTGAATGTAGTTTGTGTATTGGTGGTCCTCATTAAATTCAATCAAAGGGATGAGGCTATCCATCCATTTTAGCTTTTCACCCTTTTCTGAAGTAGCAATCTTCGCTTTTAACTCATTAATTATTTTACTATTTTCCTTTTCCTGAGGAAATGAGGAAAAAGAAATTATCAGAAATAAAATGAAGAGGTACGGTTTCATAATTGAGTTGTTTTTGTAAATATAGTTTTTGTTTTAAAAATTTGAAATAACTCATTTCTTTATTGTTTATAATTTATTGGTGTAATGTTTCATGCAATCCTAGTATTTTCCTTATTTTTCACCTTTTAAAAATCCTCCTAAAAAATACCCTTGCAGGAATATTTAGAACAATTAAATGATGCCCAATTAGCCCCCGTTTTACAAAAAGATGGGGCGATGATTGTCATTGCGGGAGCGGGCTCGGGGAAGACCCGTGTGCTTACCTACCGAATTGCATACCTCATGTCTCAAGGGGTAGATTCGTTTTCCATTTTGGCACTCACCTTTACCAATAAGGCGGCTCGTGAAATGAAAAAGCGGATCTCGCAAATTGTAGGCGCAAGTGAAGCCAAAAATCTGTGGATGGGTACTTTCCATAGTGTGTTTGCGAAGTTGCTTCGGTTTGAAGCAGATAAATTGGGCTATCCTTCCAACTTTACTATTTATGATACCCAAGACAGTCAAAGTGTGATTCGGGCCATTATAAAAGAAATGAATCTGGATAAAGATATCTACAAGTACAAACAGGTCTATTCCCGTATTTCTTCGTATAAAAACAGTTTAATTACGGTAAAGGCGTATTTCAACAATCCAGAGTTAATGGAAGCCGATGCCATGGCCAAAATACCACGTTTGGGGGATATTTATAAAAACTATGTGGACCGATGTTTTAAAGCAGGGGCGATGGATTTTGATGACTTATTGCTAAAAACCAACGAGCTACTCACCCGTTTTCCCGATGTGTTGGCCAAATACCAAAATCGCTTCCGGTATATTTTGGTGGATGAGTACCAAGACACCAATCATAGTCAGTATTTAATTGTACGAGCCTTGAGTGACCGTTTTCAGAATATTTGTGTTGTTGGGGATGACGCGCAAAGTATTTATGCTTTTCGGGGTGCTAATATTAATAACATTCTCAATTTTCAGAAAGATTATGATGATGTGCGGGTCTATCGTTTGGAACAGAATTACCGCTCTACCAAAAATATTGTAAATGCCGCCAATAGTATTATTGAAAAGAATAAAAACCGTTTGGAAAAGGTGGTTTGGACGGCCAATGACGAAGGAAACAAAATAAAGGTAAACCGAACCATGACCGATGGGGACGAAGGCCGATTTGTAGCCAGCTCTATTTTTGAAACCATGATGAATCATCAATTAAAGTACGATGATTTTGCCGTGTTGTACCGCACCAACGCCCAATCGCGAGCGATTGAGGATGCGCTAAGAAAGAAAGACATTCCTTACCGAATTTACGGAGGGTTAAGTTTTTATCAGCGGAAAGAAATAAAAGATGTCATTGCTTATTTGCGATTAATCTTAAACCCTAAGGATGAAGAAGCTTTAAAAAGGGTGATTAATTATCCAGCTAGGGGAATAGGCGATACCACGATAGATAAATTGGTGGTGGCTTCCAATCATTACAATCGCTCGGTCTTTGAAGTCATGCAGCATATTGATAAAATCGATTTAAAACTGAATAATCCCACCAAAGGGAAGTTGCAAGACTTTGTTACCATGATCCAAAGTTTTCAAGTGCTGAATCAAACTTACAATGCCTTCGAAATTGCCGAGCATGTAACCAAAAAAACGGGATTACTTACCGAATTAAAAAAAGACGGAACCCCCGAAGGCATTGCCCGTATTGAGAATATGGAGGAGTTGCTTAACGGGATGAAGGATTTTGTGGAAGAACAAAAGCAATTGGCCGATGCCAAAGGTGACCTTTCGGAGTTTTTGGAAGACGTGGCTTTGGCCACCGATATGGATAATGATAAGGGAGAAGATAATAAAGTGGCTTTAATGACCGTGCATTTAGCAAAAGGATTGGAGTTTCCGTATGTGTATATCGTTGGGATGGAGGAAGATTTATTTCCCAGTGCCATGAGTATGAATACGCGTGCCGAGCTAGAAGAAGAACGCCGTTTGTTTTATGTGGCATTAACTCGTGCCGAAAAGCAAGCTTTTTTAACTTATGCACAAACACGCTACCGTTGGGGAAAGTTAATCGATGCAGAGCCCAGCCGATTTATTGAAGAGATAGATGATAGTTATCTGGAGTACCTCACTCCTATGACCGAAAATCGCTATAAACCCTTAATCGATGCCGATATTTTTGATGATATTGATAAAAGTAAGTTGCGATTGCGCAAGCCCTCCTCAGGAACACCCTCTAAAGGCCCTACCGAAGCCCAATTACAGAAATTACGTAGATTAAAACCCATAAAAAGTAATAGTGACAAAAACTTTAATGCCGAAGATGCAAATCTCTCTGAAGGTGCTATCGTAGAACACGTTCGATTCGGAAAAGGGAAAATCTTAAAAATTGAAGGCGTGGGTGCCGATACCAAAGCCGAAATTGATTTTGAACATGGCGGATTAAAAAAGTTATTACTTCGGTTTGCAAAACTGAACGTGATAAAAAATTAAGTGTATGATTTCTGTTTCCAACATTATCATCATGCTTCTGTCAATATTCAGTATTGTATTGCTAAGTTTGACACTGTTTATTCCCGAAACTTCAGAACTCTACAAACTCTTAACCTATTTCGATTTTATACTCTGTCTCATCTTCTTATACGATTTTTTGCATCAATTTATTTCGACTAAAAATAAATGGAAATATATGTACACCATTGGTTGGTTAGATTTGCTCTCGTCTATTCCGGTGGTTTCAGAATTGCGTTATATTCGGGTTTTTAGAATTTTTAGAGTTTTCAGAATAATAAAATCTATTAAACTTTTAATAGAATTTATCAAAGAAAACAAAAAGAGTTCTTTGTACGGCTTTATCGTTTTTGTGGCCTTTATTACACTGGTTATTTGTACAACGGCTGTGTTGTATGTAGAAAAAGATGTAGGAAACATAAAAACGGCTGAAGATGCCCTATGGTGGAGTTTTATTACTATTACTACGGTGGGCTATGGTGATTTTTATCCAGTAACTCATGTGGGAAGGCTTATTACTGTTGTTTTAATTTTTTCTGGCGTTGCCAGTTTTGGAGCGGCTATTTCTTATCTTAGTGACAAAGCCCAATCCTTAAAAAAGTAACGGATCGAACCTTCTATTCTAACTCTATGAAACAATCCCTTTCCAAAATAGCATTACTAGTTCGTGATTACGATGAGGCTATTCAGTTTTATGTAAAGAAGCTTTCATTTGATTTGGTAGAAGATACCCCAATGGACGAGGGAAAACGATGGGTGGTTGTAAAACCCAAAGGAGCCAAAAATGATTGTTGCTTATTGTTGGCAAAAGCAAAAAATGAAGAACAGCTTCAATTTGTAGGCAACCAAACCGGCGGGAGAGTCTTTCTTTTTTTATATACCGATAATCTCGAGCGGGATTATCAAAATTTAATACAACACCATATTACTATTATAAGACCTATTTCGGCAGAAGTGTATGGTAAAGTGTTGGTTTTTGCAGATTTATATGGAAATCTCTGGGATTTAATTCAGCCTTCAAAATAGATTTTTTTCTGTGGTGATTAGGTTGTATCTTTAAGGTATGGCGCAATTCATTAAAATATATGAAGAAAACCCCAATCCCAAGGAAATTCAAAAAGTAGTGAAGATTTTGAAGGAGGGTGGTCTTATTATTTATCCCAGTGATACGGTATATGCATTGGGTTGTGACATTACCCATAAATCTGCCTTAGAACGAATTGCTTCCCTAAAAGGAGTGAAATTAGAAAAAGCCAATTTTTCTTTTGTCTGTGCCGATTTAAGTAATTTAAGTGATTATGTAAAACAATTAGATTCGCCTACTTTTAAACTTTTAAAACGAGCACTGCCAGGCCCTTACACCTTTATTCTTCCGGGGAACAATAATTTACCTTCGGTATTTAAAAAGAAAAGAGAAGTGGGGATTCGTGTGCCAGACCACTCGGTAGCTAGAGCGATTGTTCTAGCGTTGGGGAATCCTATTGTTTCTACCTCTATTAAAGATGAAGATGAGGTGATTGAATACACTACCGATCCCGAATTGATTTATGAAAAGTGGCAAAATTTAGTTGATCTTGTCATTGATAGCGGTTATGGGGGTAATATTCCTTCTACAGTTATTGACCTAACCGGAGATGAACCTGTATTAGTGAGGGAAGGTAAGGGTGATTTGGATATCTAATCTTTCGAAACTTACGTATAAACACCTACATGCACCAAGCATGAATACAGTATCTTTAATTACTAGAATTTAGAATACTGTTTTTAACTAATTTATATGGCTCCAATCACTTTTATCCCCGTCTTTCAAGTAGCAGTTTTTCATGAGTATTTTGAAAGTGGTCATGTAAAGAACATGTCATTTAGACCTTTCATTGAAACAATAAAATTGATGGAGCGTTTAGGAATGCTATTAAGAATTATTCCTTCTGGATTTGAAGTGTTTATTAAATCTGATTCCATTCCAGATTTTATGAATAGTATTTCGGCAGGTAATGAGTTAGATTATTTGGAATTTACAGTTATAAATAACGACCCATACTTTATCAATTATACACAACTTCCCTTAGCGGAAAACTTTTCATATTTGTATACTTCAGAAAATCAATTAAATGAGCTCAAGCAGGAAAGCATTCATTTAAAGTCCATACAGGAAGCTAAACAAAATGACTTTGCTAGCATACGTATCTATTTGAAGGACCTACTAGATTTTCAAAGCCAGACGCTTCATTACAGCATTTATTTTGAAGCCAGAGCGACCCGATGGGATTATTACATTATCAATCAAAGTGGGTTAAACATAGAAGGTTTGAAAATTGAAACTCATGAAGATTTTGATTTTTTAGGTCCTCAACAGGAATCATTACCAAATGGTTATAAAGCTTTAAAGTTTACTTCTGGGAATAGGTTACTTAATCTAAGTGAAATGTCTAAATACAATTTTAGCCTTGTAAAAACCTTACAAAATGGTAGCAAAGAAGTGATTATAAAAGTTCTTCCTGTTCCCAACCCAGATGATTTTGAAATTTATGAGGCTGATGATGATATAACAAAAGTTTCATCACAAATATATATTCATATATAAAAAACTAAATAGAAAGATATGGCAAACAATGATCCAATATGGCCTATACCAAAGTTTAGATTTGAAGTAGATTTAGGAACCGAATTAAAAGGGGTGTCCTTTCAAGAAGTCTCCGGTTTAGATGTTGAAAACCAAATCATAGAATACCGAAAAAGTAATTCCCCTGAATTTTCTATTGAAAAAATGCCCGGTATAGCTAAATATGGGAATGTCACTATGAAACGAGGGGTTTTTGTCAATGACCATGCATTTTGGAATTGGCATCAAGAAATTTCTATGAATACCATTAAAAGACGAACAATACTGATTAAGTTACTAGACGAAAATGGAAGTATCACCATGCAATGGCAATTAAACAATGCCTGGCCCACTAAAATTACCAGTACCGATTTAAAAGGTGACGGAAATGAAGTAGCAGTGGATACCCTAGAAATAGCTCACGAACAACTTACTATTACCAATGGCTAATCAAAAAATACCACCTGTTGGATTCTATTTTACGCTATCTTTTAATGGAGAAGAATATGGTTTTCAAGAAGTTTCAGGAATTTCATCACAAATGGAAACAAATGAAATTGCTCAAGGAGGGGAAAATAGATTTGTCCATCAACTTCCTACAATTCAAAATTTGGTACTAAAAAGAGGGATGGCTTCTCAAAATTCAGCATTACATAGGTGGTGTCAAGAAACACTAGAAGGGAATATGTCGAATCCTATTAAAACACATACTATTTTGGTACAACTTTTAGATACTGGTAGCGGTGTAATTTTTAAGAGTTGGCAATTTTATAATGCGTATCCAGTGAAGTGGTCGGTAAGCCCTCTACTTTCTAATACTAACGAAGTGGTCATAGAAACATTAGAAATGGTATATAGTTATTTTCAAGTAAAGCATATTTAAAAACAATGAATGATTTAGGCAGACCCTCTGTTATTAATAATGCCGGGCTTGTGTTGTTGAATAGTTATTTTCCTCTACTGTTCCAAAGATTAGGTCTTATGGAAGATAGCCAATTTATTTCTGAAGAGACTCAATTTAAGGCTGTCCATTGTTTACAGTATTTAGCTATAGGTAATACCACCACCGACGAAGCATATTTATTCTTGAATAAAATCCTTTGTGGTGTTGAGGTTTCAACACTGCTTACAACTGAAGTTTTAATTTCTGAAGCAGATAAAGAATTGATGGATGGTTTAATAGTAGCGGCCATCATTCATTGGTCGGTTATTGGACACACCTCCATCGATAACTTTAGAGGTAGTTGGTTAATTAGGAATGGTCTCCTTAAAAAAGAATCAGACAACTGGGAATTAAATATTGAAAAGAAAGCCTATGATTTGTTAATTAACCAGTTTCCTTTTTCTTTTTCAATCATTACGTTTCCATGGATGAAGAAACCCCTGCATGTAAATTGGCCTTACTAAAAAAAGAAACCTCAGCAACGCTGAGGTTTTTCATTTTTATTCAGTAGGAAAATCGGAGTTTGCCATCACTTCTTCTATTTGAAGGATATGTCTTTCCGTATGACCGGACATAAATAAGAACGCTTGATAGGCATCTATGGTACCAAAAGGTAATTGGGCATAGTGATTTCGTAAATCGGCATCGGTTGAGGAAACATATGCTATATTCGATTTTCTTTTGGTAAGAAATTCGTAAACTGTTTCTTCAAAAGAGCCAAATTTACCACTAGGTTCAAAAGCTTCCGAAGTTTTTACTTTGAAACTTCTATCCACAATAATGGCCATTACTTGTTCGTCGGTCATTTTCACGTCTTCTCTTTTTGAAGGATCTGCTGGGGTTTCTAGGGTTCCCATAATCATTCCAAAAAGGTTCGTTTCAGATATTGCAATATGTTCTACACATTCGGCAATAGACCAAGCATCTTCACTGCTTTTAAAGTTTAGTTGGGCTTCGTTCAATCCTTTAATTTTAGCTAAAAGATGGTCGTGAGTTTTTGTCATTTCCGCAACTGCTGCGTCTTTTTCAGCTTTTGTTAATTGCGCATGAGCGGTTGCAACACCTACAAGTGTTACAAATAATACGGTAAGAAGTTTTTTCATGTTATTATAGTTTAATTTTTTTTAAACGGTTATAGATCAAAGGTAATTAATTTGAAAGGTGCTTTGTAGATCGCATCTAATTTTTTTTGCAGTATAAAAAAACTCGGCACAAGGCCGAGTTTTCCATTTTTTCTTATTGGGAAGAAATTAATTTCCTTCGTTAGAAAGGGTTTCTAATTCTTCTTCGATCATGGTATAAAACTGATCAATCTTAGGTAACACATAGATTTTAGTTCTACGGTTGGTCGATTTGTTTTCAGCAGTTGTGTTGGGTACCAAAGGCACAAACTCGCCACGACCGGCAGCAATCAATTGAGCTGGGTTAGCTCCCAATTCTTTTAACTTTCTAACCACCGCGGTAGAGCGTTTTACGCTTAAATCCCAGTTGTCTAACAACACCCCACTTTTGTAGGGAACGTTGTCTGTATGCCCTTCTACTAAAGCTTCAAAATCGGGTTTGCTATTAATAACGGTTGCCACTTTTCCTAAAATTTCATTGGCTCTGGAGGACAATTCGTAGCTTCCACTCTTAAATAATACTTTATCACTTAGGGAGATGAAAACCACCCCTTTTTCAACATTAATTTCTATGTCTGTATCATTAAGCCCCACTTCTTTTTTAAGACTTGTAACCAAGGCAAGGGTTACACTATCTTTTTTGTTTAGCGCATCTTGTAAACGGGTAATTTTTAGGTCTTTTTCCTTTAAGCTTTCTAAGGACTTTTCTAGGTTGGTAGCCCCTTGTTGTGTAAGGATGGTAAGGTCTTTAGAACTTTTAATTAAGTCTTCCTTATCTTTTTTAAGATCTGCTATTCTTTTTTCAAGAGCGGCAATGGTGGCATTGGCGGCGGCTTTATCTGCTTCACACGCGTTTAATTTTACGGTAGCAGTGTTCAATAAATCTTGAGTTTGTTTTTGTTTTGCTTCAAGTTCTGCATATTGTTTTTTTGATACACAAGAAGTGAACAAAAGACCAGCAGAAATCATTAAAATAAAAAGCTTTTTCATCATTGTTAGTATGTTTTAGTTGTTCAAAATTAGCAATTCGGTATATCAAAAAAGATGCCTTAACAATAATTTAAGTTAAAATTATCAAAGATTGTTAAAGGTACGTTTTTTTTGGATAAAGTACTTATGAACAATTGAATTTACCTTTCCGTAGGGATGTGCTGAAGCGTATTCTTTTCTTTTTTGAAGGAACTTTGGCAACCATTTGTAAAAGCTTATATGCGCTTTAAATATCGCCCATATATGAGTCCATTTCCCTTGCAATAAAAACTGAAGGGCTGCCATACCGTCTAGTAAAAGCCTGATAAAAAGCAAAACATAAACAATAGAGCCTTTTCGGTTTTTTAGAAGAACGAGTAAGGTGTTTCTAAAATTGAAAAAGGTTTTTTGGGGATTTGCTTTAGAAAGTGTAGCGCCGCCTAAATGAAACACAGTAGATGCTCCTAGATACTTTATAATACCCCCAACACTTTGTAATCGCCAGCATAGGTCAATTTCTTCTTGATGAGCAAATAAATCTTCATCAAAACCACCTACATTCCAAAAATTATCCTGTTTTACAAACAAACAAGCCCCCGATGCCCAAAAGATGGGGATAGTGTCATTGTATTGTCCTTCGTCTTTTTCTAAAGTATCGAAAATACGTCCACGACAAAAAGGATAGCCTAATTTATCGATAAAACCACCTGCGGCGCCGGCATACTCAAAATAGTTTTTGTTTTTATAATCTAAAATTTTAGGTTGTGCTGCAACTAGTTTTGGGTCTTCTTTAAAAGCTGATAGGATAGGAGTGAGCCAATTTTTTGTTATTTCCACATCATTATTAAGTAGTACAAAAAGATCCTCGGTTAATTGCCGTAAGGCATCGTTATAACCTTTGGCATAGCCGCCATTAACAGTATTTTGAATGATTTGTACTGAAGGAAAATTTTGTTTTACATAAGCTACACTGTCATCACTAGAAGCGTTATCTGCTACATACACGGTCGCTCCTTGAGAATGCACCACCACCGAAGGCAAAAATTGCTCTAGTAGAACTTTTCCGTTCCAGTTTAGGATGACGATGGCAACGTTCATAACGAAAGTGTAAATAAAATTTTACCTATTTAATTAAAAATCATTCTTTAATCTTGGTAAAGGGGATTTTTAAAAATAATGTCATAATACCTTCCTCCCTTGGCTCTTTGTGCAAAATCCCTTTTACTATATTCTTGAAAACCATTTGTGTTCATAAAATGGTTTATTTGATCTAGGGTACAGCAGCCTTCATAAGCTTCAAAATCGGCAACTTCAGTTTTAATAAATTTAAATTGGTTGAGTATGGGTAAACATCCTTTTAAAACTAATAATTCTGATCCCTGAGTATCTATGATTAAGCTTTGATAGTTACTTTGATCTATGGAATTTTTTTTTAGCAAAGTGGGTAAGGTGGTACTTGTAAGTGTTATGGATTCCTGAAAATTTATATCGGGCCAAATATCCTTATGGTGTTTTAAATTGAAAATGGAAGAAGAAGCCCCATTATTATTTGCTATATGAAATACATATTCTTTATCTTCTACATCTGTTACAAGTGCCTGTAAAGGGATTTGGTTTTTATAATTGGTAAGATTGTATTCTAATTGTTTAAATACTTTTGGTATAGGTTCCACCCAAATTACAGCTAATCCATTAGATTGATAAAGATCTCGTTCTTGGCCAATATTTGCTCCTATATGAATAACGCCTGTTATTTCTTTCAAAAAGGAATTTGGATTTTTCCCGAATACATTTTTAATTTTTCTAATAATCCTTGAAACAGTAATTTTCATTTTATGGTTCTTATAATCAATCGCTATTTTTGATAGATGAGACTAGGTTATAGCGGTCTTTTTCCAAACTGAGTTTATTAGTACAGCCATACCCATTACCGTAACACACCCCACAAAGTTAAGCCATAGATAGGGTAAATTAATAATTTCATACTTGTCCAACAAAAATAAAGCAACGACCAAAGCTTGATTAATTAATGCGGCAATAAATACTGGAGTGCCCTTCATAAACTTAACAAAAAAGGCTAATAAAAATACCCCAAGAATGTTTCCGTAAAAAAGAGAGCCAATAATGTTTACTAATTGTATTAAATTATCAAATAAGTTAGCAGTACAAGCAATACCAATAGCAATCACACCCCAAAGTAGCGTAAACCATCGGGAAGCACTTAGGTAATGGCTTGGAGATTTTCCGTGCACATTTCTTCGGTATAAATCGATGGCGGTAGTGGACCCCAATGCATTAAGCTCACTGGCAGTAGAGGACATGGCGGCACTTAAAATAACCGCTAAAAGCAAACCAATAAGTCCTCGGGGTAATTGTGTGAGGATAAAATGAATAAACACATAATCCTTATCGTTGGTTTCATTAATAGGGTTGGCTTGTTTTATAAGAGTTTTGGCTTCTTCTCGCAATGCTTTTTCGGAAGTATTTAACGCTACAATCTTATTGAGATGTGTTTTTTGTAAAGCGACATCTTCAGTGCGGGAATACAAGAGTTGCTCTCTTTTAATGTTTTTCTGAAGTTGCGCTTTTTCTACTTCCAGAGCTTTGTATTCATCGGCATATTCTGAAGCCATAACACTTTTTACAGCAGACGGATTAAAATTTAATGGGGACGCATTAAACTGATAAAATACAAACACCATTACCCCAATCAACAGGATAAAAAACTGCATAGGTACTTTTAAAAAGCCGTTCATAATAAGCCCCATTTGGCTTTGTTTTACGCTTCGACCAGAGAGGTAGCGTTGCACTTGACTTTGGTCTGTGCCAAAATAGGAGAGTGCCAAAAAAGTTCCACCAATAAGTCCACTCCAAACTGTATAGCGGTTTTCAAAATCGAAAGAAAAATCCAGAATGTTCATTTTTCCATTAGCGCCTGCAATTTCCAGAGCTTTGTTAAAAGAAATATCCAACGGAAGAAAATTCAGAATAATCAAAAAAGCGAGAAACATGCCTCCAAAAATCACAGCCATTTGCTGCTTTTGGGTTATACTTACTGCTTTGGTACCCCCACTTACCACGTAAATAATGACCAGCACACCAATAATGATATTGAGGTACAATAAATTCCATCCCAAAACAGCCGATAGGATAATGGAAGGCGCAAAAATGGTAATCCCTGCGGAAAGTCCGCGTTGAACTAAAAAGATAAGCGCGGTAAGGGTGCGTGTTTTAAGGTCGAAACGGCCTTCAAGGAATTCATAGGCGGTAAAGACTTTCATCTTGTGATACAACGGAATAAAAACAGCACTTATAATTACCATAGCAATAGGCAATCCAAAGTAAAACTGAACAAACCCCATGCCGTCATGAAAAGCTTGCCCTGGAGTTGATAAAAAGGTAATGGCACTAGCTTGCGTAGCCATGACACTTAGCCCAATGGTCCACCAATTGGATTGGTTTCCGCCTTTAAGGTAATCGGTAACATTTTTATTGCCACGGGCTTTGTACATTCCGTAGAGTACTATAAAAGCTAAGGTGGCGAGTAACACTATCCAATCGATTTTTTCCATCTACGAATAGCTTTTCATTAAAAAATAAAATACAATACAATACCCTAGGTTGAGCAGTAAAACCCAGGTGTACTTATATTTCCAACTGAATTTCACCCGTAAGCCGTCTCGTGAGGATTTTTGTTCTTCCATTTAGTTTCTTAAAGATAGTAAATTGGCAAACAATCTAAATGCACCGGAAACCCCTGCAGGTAACTCCCTAAAAAAACTGAGTCCTGTATAGACATAAAATCCCTTTCCGTAGGATGCTACTAAAAGCGCACCCTGCGTTTCTGCTTCACCGGTATCATTCATTCCTAAAATAGGGGTGAAGCCTGCATCCCATTGGTTTGGAAAATACAAGCCTCTTTCTTGAACCCATCCCTCAAAATCGGTTGCTGTAATTTTGTTGGGTGAATTTAAAACAGGATGATTTGGCGCTAAAAAAGTAACTTTTGCATTTTCATTGGTAACACGGTTGCGAGATAACTTTAATGGAAGCGGTGAGAGGTCTTCTGTTACCAATGCCTGAGAGGTGTTATATTGAACTACTATAGTGCCTCCCTTAGCGACATAATCGTTTAAAATGGGTTGTTTAAATTGTAATTCTTCAACCGTATTATAGGCTCTTATACCCACCACAATTGCATCAAATTGTTGTACGTTTTCAGAAGTAATTTCGGAAGGAGCAATGGGGGTTACTTGATATCCAATTTGTTTTAAACTTTCTGGAATGGCATCTCCCGCACCGTTAATATACCCAATGCTTTCCCCTTTTTTTTCAATAGGAATACGCACCACTTTTGCTTGTGACGGCATTAATATATTTTGAAATGGAATATGATCATAATCTATGGTAACTAATTCCTTATCACTAAAAACATCTCCTACCTGTGCTAAAGGTTTTAAGAAGCCCTCACTTTGTTCTTTGGGTGGCGTTACCTTAAAAATAAGGGTTTGGCTATCGCCTTTGGGTCCTAATGAAAAGACCTGTTCCTGAGGGAAAACAACCCAGCCTTTAGGATGTTGGAGCGAAATTGTTCCCGTAATATTTTCACGACCGCCTTTTACAATAATAGGTATTTCTTTTGCATTGTTTGTTGAAAAAATGATCACTTTTTCAGGAATGGAAGTGGTTACTTCGGGGAGTACTTCAAAAGGTTGATACACTTCGCCTTTAACAGGATCGTTATATTTGTAAGTAATCGTACGCTCAAAAGTAATCGGTTTTCCCGCAATTGTCATATTAAATTGAACAGGAAAAGGTTGGATTCTTTCTGGCAATCCAATAAGACTTTCATCGGTTACATTGTACATTCCCAGAGTCCCTTTTTCATTAAGCCAATAGGGTGCTGAAAAGTGCGTTCCATTAAAAGTATGGGGAACACTTTTTTCGGAGTGCGGCTTATTATACTTTAAAGGTGTTGGCATTAACGGGGTTTGGAAGCTAATTAGGGAAGAAGAAACAGAATTCAATTTTATATCTATTTCAGAACGATTTATAGCTTCAATAGTTACTATTACATTGCCCTTAGGAGCCACCGTTTGCTGATCTGATACGGCTTCCAAAAATAATCCAGCGCAATCTGCAATGAGTTGTTCTAATTGACCCAGTTTAATTGTTTTCCAATGACTTTGGGGTACTTCTTGGAGTATTTCATAAGCCTCCATTAGTTTTGGAATATGAGTTGAAGGATCTATAAAATTGAAATCTTTTTCGATTGGGTATAAAATAGCCCCAATCTTTTCGCCTCCTTCAATTCGGGACCAAGTAGTGTTAATGCCTTCAAAAAGAGATTTTTTATCTTTGGGTAATTCCCCTTTGAGTACTTCTAAATATTCCATTTCAGAACCTCTACTGCCTGTGTTTCCAAATCCTTGCGATTTGTGCATACTTCGGCTTAAAGCGGCAATTTCGTTATTGGAAAGCCCCAGACTTGGGTAGTAGTTTCCTATTTCAACTTCCATAAGATTGGATTTGTCTGCTTTTTCAAAATTTTCACGGCTCCCATAAAACCACCAAGAAGTGTTAAAAAAAAGACGTTTGGGTTGCCAGGTACCATAGGTTTTTGCCGAATTAGGATATTTTGAAGCGTCACTCGTTAAATCCCACGCCGCCATGCTTAACATGGCAGAAGAAGTGTGATGTCCATGTGTACTACCTGGCGAGCGATGATCGAAACGATTGATAATAATATCCGGTTGAAACCTCCTTATGTTGAGTACTACATCGCCTAATACTTCTTCTTTATTCCAAATCTCAAGGGTTTCATCGGGATGTTTGGAATACCCAAAATCATTAGCTCGAGTAAAAAACTGTTGTCCTCCATCAATACTTCGGGCGGCAAGTAATTCTTGGGTTCTAATAACCCCCAAAAGCTCACTTAATTCGGTGCCTATTAGATTTTGTCCCCCATCGCCTCGGGTGATGGAAAGGTAAGCTGTTTGTGCTTTTACATCATTGGCAAGATAGGAGATAAGCCGGGTATTTTCATCGTCGGGATGCGCTGCAATATAGAGTGCCGAGCCTAAAAAATTAAGTTTTTGTAGATTGTGGTAAATCTCTGAAGCTGTTGGTTTTTTGGGATGTTGCGCAACAATAAAAGGCGAAGCGAATAAAAGGGATAAGGGTATTAGAAGTAGCTTTTTAAACATAATATTTTTTTTAAGTATTAGTCGATGTTGTGTTGGGTAGCACTTTCCTCTTCCTCTTGTAGAAATTCTTCTATTTCTTCTGGTTTTACAACACTTACTCCTTTTTGAAGCATTAAACTATTAGGGTAAGTAATTAATTTGTCCTCTTTAGTTTTTAGTAAAACATGAAATGCTTTAATGTCTTCAATAGTGCCTTGATAATCGTATTCTTTATCGTGAATAATAATGTAATCGCCAATCTTGTAGGGGAATGTAAAAAACATGATAACACCACTGGTAATATTACTTAAAATAGACCATTGTGCAAATAATGCCACTCCAATAACGGCAAATACAGATGATAGTACGACGCCTACACTACTAAAATCGACCCCCCAAACAAGTACCCCACTTAAAATAATACCAAAAATGATTGCAAAATTGATATACTTTATAATAAGTCCAGTACGGTGTTCAACTTTTTCAGATTTATTGGCAAAACGTTTTACCACATATATTAAAATCCATCTTAGGATAAGATGTGCCAAAATAATGCTAGCAGTAAGGATTACCTGAAAAGCGTATTTTTCTATCATAGGATTAATTAAGTAACAGAGAATCTCTTAAAAATTCAAATTGGGTTCCGTTTTGAGACCAGTATTTTGATGTGATGCGATGTAATTTTTCGGCGGTAGTTTTTAGTCCGTTTGGATGTATTTCTTCCCAGCGTTCAATTTCGTAGGGAAAATGACTGTTAAAATAAATAGAAAGACTTCTTTTAATGGCGGGATATTCTAGCGTGTAGGTAGTGATAGAATCTCCTTGCATTAACTTACCATAAGCCTCATGGGGTTTAATTTCTTGGTGGCTCATCCTAAAATATTCAAAGCTAGGAAGCACTTGTATATCGCCCGTAGGTAATTCATTGGGATTTAGACGAATGATGTTCCATAGTTCGCTTTCTAGCCAAGTTTTTGTTATGGAAAGTTCTTGATCTGCTTCCCCTTCAAAATAGGAATGGCTCACTATTTCAAAATTCTTTTTTCCGTTGAGTTGAACATAGGCGTGACCACACCATTCTTGCATACTAAACGATACTTTAATGGCATGATCTGTATTATATACAGGAGAAAAAGTACTGGTCATAACCGAATAGGGATAAATTCCTGTGAGGTAGTTTTTTACTTGATTAATTTTTAAAACAGGAATATTTTCCTCAGAAACATTATCTGCCTTTACCTGAATTTCTGGCAAAAAATCTTCGGTTACAAAAATGTTTACCACTTTTCCCTTTCGCAATTCCCCATATCGTTCTTGTAGGAGGTTATAAGAGGTAATTTCGGCATGACCGCTATACCAATAATCCTTAAATTCTTGTGGGATTTCTCTTTTTTTGATTTCGTTTACTTCTGAAATAGACTGTGGGATGAGATTTTTTTCAGAATTTTTACAACCACTAATAAGTAGTAATGGGATGATGATATATAAAAATAAGGTTTTGGAAAAAAGCATGGAAATGTGTTTTTTGTAAAATTACTATAAAATCATTGGTTGGCAATTTCCATTAACGTTTTATAAACAAGTCTTGTGGGAAGCCCCATAACATTGAAAAAGCATCCTTCCAGCCGCTCTATTCCTACATATCCCAGCCAATCTTGTATGCCATAACTACCTGCTTTATCATAAGGTTTGCATGTGTTTATGTAATAATGGATTTCTTCCAAAGAAAGATTTTTAAACCAAACATGGGTACAGTCGTTTACAATAGTTTGAAAATTTTTTGATGTAAAACATACCGATGTAAACACTTGGTGCATGCTGCCACTTAAATTTTGAAGCATCCCAACCGCATCCTCAAAATGGGTAGGTTTGTTTATGGCTTTGTCGTCTTTCCAAACAATGGTGTCGCTGGTAACTAAGATATCTTTTTCAGAAAGATTGGTAAATGCAGAAGCCTTTAATTGTGCTAAAAAATCGGTAATCTCGGCCGCTTTTAAATTTTGAGGAAATACTTCTTCTACTTCGCGAACATCGATGGTAAAATCGATCTCTAGCGCTTTAAAAAAGTGTTGCCTTCTGGGAGAGCCAGACGCAAGGATTATTTGGTAGTTTTTTAATTTTTCCTTCAGCATAAGTAAAAATTAGTTTAGTTTATTAAACAGCATCGTTTTTACTTTTAAAAACCATTCCTCTTTTAGAATGCTTAATACAATACTATCCCTTCTACCGTCCAATCCTTGACAGTTGCTTCTTAAAACGCCTTCTTTTGTACAGCCTATACTTAGCATTGCCGCAATGCTTTTTTTGTTATTATTATCGGCTCTAAATTCTACCCTATCGACCCCCATTGTTTCAAAAGCAAAAGTTAAAAGTAACCCTTTACAGTGTTTATTGAGCCCTGTTCCTTGAAAGTCCTTTCCATACCATGTATAGCCTAATTGAAGGGTATTGTGGTGTTTTTGAATATCATAAAATCGGGTACTACCAGCATAGCGTCCTGTTTTTTTATCAAAAACGATAAAAGGATAAGAGTCGTGTTGGGCTCTATTGGTTATTGCAAGATCGATATATTTTTTTAGGTTTTCTTCACCTTGAGCTGGGACTAACGAATAGGTCCAGAGCTCGGGCTCCTTCAAGGAAAAATCGAGAAGTTGCACAAAGTCTCCTTTTTCTAAAGGTCGAAGCAAAACCCTTTCGTTTTCTAAAATATAGTCTTTTTCAAAATTAAAATTCATCATTTATAAAATATGGGTATAAAAGGAAATCGAACAAATACCTAAAAGCATGATAATCTTTAACAGGATTGAAAGTAATTTGTAG
This sequence comes from Flavobacteriaceae bacterium, assembly GCA_041392205.1. GTDB lineage: Bacteria > Bacteroidota > Bacteroidia > Flavobacteriales > Flavobacteriaceae > Halomarinibacterium. The sequence continues at coordinate 28,294 of JAWKMO010000015.1, forward strand.
TCTTTTAGTTTTTTTGCATTCCAAGCCTTTATTGAAAAAATGAGCAATGGACCTCCCATTAAAAAAATAAAATAAAACAATAAAAAAGAATGTTTATAAAGGTTGTTGTAAGCAAAAATTAATATCATACATAGTGAAAAAACTCCCAGTCCAAAAATTAGGGTGGTTGTTCTTGCTATTCCTAAAACTATGGGTAGCGTAATTCTTCCCCCATTTTTATCGCCGTTAATATCTTGTATGTCTTTTACAATTTCTCGTATGAAGTTGAAATAAAAGGCTGCTATGGCATACCCTAATACTACTTTTGAAAGAAGTAATTGCAGCGGTTTGTCATCTTCGTTTAGCACAGGAAAAATATCAAAAAGCACGACTATAAGTAAGCTAAAACCTACCAAAATTGAAATAAGAATATTACCCACTAACAGCATCGATTTTATAAACGTTGCATACCAATAAAGAAGTGCTGCCACCAAAATGAATACCACGGCTAAGCCAGGTTTTCCAATAGTATTGGATACTATAAATCCGAGGACGGCTCCTAATGAAGTTAGAAAAATGTAATAATTATACGCTTTGCTTTCTGAAATGCTTTTCCCAACAATGACTCTTTTTGGTTTATTAATGGTATCGATGTCCACATCATAAATATCATTAATAATATTTCCTCCTGCTGCAATACAAACCGTTGCCAAAACCAATAGAAAAAAGCTTTGGGAATTTAAAGCTAAGGCAACCTCAAAGGATTGAAATAAAAAGTATTTAATGAGCAATTGTGCTAGTAGTATTAGCAGTAGATTAATGGGACGTATAATTTTTAAATACCCAATCACTATTACCCCTCTTTCGCACTGGCATCACCGCCATTAAACCAGTTGCCTTGCACTTTTAATACTTGTTCAATCACATCCCTCACACAACCTTTGCCTCCTTTTTTGTGGGAAATGTACTTTGAAATATGTTTAATTTCTGGCACGGCATCTTGTGGACAGCAGGGAAATCCCACGCTATTCATTACAGCATAATCGGGAAGGTCGTCACCCATATACAATACATTGTTAGGTGATATGTTATTTTCTGCAAAGTAATTTTCCAGAGTACCTGTTTTAAAATGGGTGCCTAGATAAACTTCTTTTATTCCCAGGGCTTCCAGTCGTTTGCGAACGCCTTCATTGCTCCCGCCGCTTATAATACAAAGGTTGTATCCTTTATCGATGGCTGTTTTAAGGGCAAAACCATCTTTTATATTCATGTTACGAAGCATTTCACCATCGGTATTTACCAATACGGTGCCGTCTGTTAAGACACCATCCACATCAAAAACGAAAGTGGTTATATGTTGCAAGTATTCTTTATAACTTTTTTCCAAAATGATTATTTTTTATTGAATTTTTTCTGAATTGACTCAGATAATAAGGTATAAATTTCTTTGTGTTTTGGGTCTTTTAATAAAAGCCTATGGGCTTCCATGGTTTTTTTGTCTTGCCTTTTTGCGGGACCAGTTTGGGCTTCAGCGGGTGAAATGGAATTTAGTTTTGTTACGGTTTCCAGGAGTAATGGTTTCAATAAATCGAAATCAACGTTGGCTTCTTTCAAAAAATCTTCTGCTAAATGAAATAAATGATTGCTAAAATTATTAACCCATACAGCAGCCAAATGTAATTTAAGTCGCTTTTCAGAAGCAATTTCCACCACTTTTTCTGAAAGTGTTTCTCCTAATTTCTTTAGCAATTTTAAATCTTTTTCATTTTCGGCTTCAATGCAAATAGGAATTGTTTTCCATTTTAATTTTGAATCTTTTGAAAACGTTTGCAGCGGATAAAAAACCCCGCGTTTATGCTGGGAAGCTATATCTTTTATATCGGCAGTTCCCGAAGTATGCACCACAAGTCTATTTTTAAATGGAAGCGATCTTGTGAAGGATGCAATGGCATCGTCATTTATTGCCACAATATAGACATCTGCAGCTGCCATTTGAGCAACATTAGTAATAAATTGGGTCCCTTTTTTTTCTGAAATTTTAAGGGATGGACTATACACTTGCAAAACCTGTACGTTTCTTTTTTTGAACGCTTTGTAAAGGTGTTGTCCTACATTTCCGAAGCCAATAATTACGACTGAAATCATTTTGCTAATTTACTATTTTTTATGTCTTAAAGTAGGCTTCTTTTTAAGCCAACTTTCCGTATTTTTGCAGTAAAATTAGCAGAATGCCAAAGAAACTTGCCGCAATCCTTTTCTCCACAAGACTTACCGCTATTTTATTTATTGTTTTTGCTACCGCCATGGCTGTGGGTACTTTTATGGATCAAGGCTACGAAAGGCCCCCATCACCCTACGCCCGTGAAATGATTTTTAATGCTTGGTGGTTCGAGGCAATTATGGTTTTCTTTGTGATTAATTTCTTAGGGAATATGTTTCGGTTTCAATTGTTCCGAAAAGAAAAATGGGCCACCCTGCTTTTGCATGTTTCTTTCATTTTAATTCTCGTAGGGGCTTTTGTAACACGTTACATTGGGTATGAAGGCGTAATGCATATTCGTGAAGGTGCTACAGAAAGTACTTTTCTTTCAGAAAATACCTACCTCACGACCTATATCGATGGGGATTATAAAATTGATGGCGTACAAATGCGCCGTTTTTTAGACCCTAAATTGCTTCGGCTTTCAGAAAGGCTCAATAACAATTTTACCATTAATACCGATTATAATAAACAACCCGTTACCATTCAATTTAAGGACTTTATTGAAAATGCAAAAGAAGATGTAATTCCGTCGGAAACTGGAGATCCCTATTTTAAAATTGTCGAGGCAGGAGATGGAAATCGTCATGAACACTGGTTAAAAGTAGGGGAGGTCGCCAATGTCCATAATTTACTTTTTGCCGTAAACAACCCTACTTCGGGGGCTATTAATATTACCGCAACCGATAGCACTTACACTATTGAAAGCCCTTTTGAGGGTTCTTTTATGCGTATGGCAGACCAATTTCAAGGGGAAGTAATAGCCGATAGTATCCAGCCATTGCAACTTAGATCGTTATATCAATTGGCAGGAACAGCATTTGTTTTTCCAGCGCCCGTTACTAAAGGAAGCTACGGAATTGTAAAAGCCAATACATCTGAAAAAACAGGCACCGATGCATTGGTTTTGGAGGTAACCTCCCATAACGAAACCAAAATCGTAAACCTACTTGGCGGAAAAGGATTGGCGCCAGAGCCCGTTACCACCGAAGTAGGCGGACTCAAAGTAAACCTTGCCTATGGCTCTAAAGCGTATAAACTGCCCTTTAATATTACCCTGAATGATTTTATTGCAGACAAATATCCTGGAACAGAAAAAGCCTATTCGGCTTTTAAAAGCAAAGTAACTGTTGCGGCCTCTGAAAACGATTTTTTCGATTACGAAATTTTTATGAATCATGTGTTAGACCATCAAGGCTATCGGTTTTTTCAGGCCTCTTTTGACCCCGATGAAAAGGGAACGGTACTTTCTGTTAATCATGATTGGTGGGGAACGTGGATTACCTATATAGGGTATTTTTTGTTGTATATTGGACTCATGGCGATTTTGTTTGCTCCCAATACTCGTTTTACCGACTTGGAGAAAATCCTTAATAAAATCAAAAAGAAAAAAGCAACATTAACTACGTTGCTAGTTTTGCTAATTTCTTGTACAGGTTTTTCACAAGAATCTGGGCAACATTTGCTTCAAAAAGCGGAAGCAGATTCTGTTATTAAAGCCCATATGGTTTCTGAAAAGCATGCCACTAAATTTGGGCGCTTAGTGATACAAGATAATGGGCGAATGAAGCCTGTAAACACTTTTGCAAGCGAATTGCTTCGGAAGGTAAGTGGCAAAAATGTTTTTGAAGGGTATAATCCAGACCAAGTATTTTTATCCATGACCGAATTTCCTACTTACTGGTACGGAATTCCTATTATAAAATTGGATTGGAGAAATGATAGTATTAAAAAGATTTTGGGCGTTCCTAAGGATACTAAAAGTATTTCATTAATCGATTTGTTTGATGAGCGAGGGAACAACAAAATAGACCCGTATATTCAAGAAGCATCTTCAAAAGTAAATCCCAATCAGTTTGAAAAGGATTTTATTAAGCTATACGAAAAATCCTATTTATTAAATAATGCTTTAGGGGGTGGAATTTTAAAAATTTTCCCCATTCCGGGCGACATTAATAATAAGTGGTTGTCTTATCCAGAATTAGAACAAGCGCAGTTTAAAGGCATGGACTCTTTGTATGCCAAAAACATTCTTCCCTTATATTTTGATAGCTTACGCAATGCTAGAACTACAGGAGACTATAGTAGCGCCGAGGAATTTTTAGAAAGCATTACAGGATTTCAGAAACGTTATGGAAACGAAGTATTACTTTCAGAAAAGAAAGTCGATGCCGAAATTTTATACAATAAAGTGGACCTTTTTAACAGGCTCTATCACTACTATATAATGTTTGGCACCTTTATGTTCCTCTTTATTATTTTTCAAATATTTAAAGAACGAAAGCTTTTTACATGGCTTATAACGCTGTGTAAAGTTGCTATTTGGGGGTTATTTATTTTAATGACCATTGGATTAGTAGCACGGTGGTATATTAGTGGCCATGCCCCTTGGAGTGATGCGTATGAAAGTATTATTTATGTAAGTTGGGCTACCATGTTTTTTGGACTTGCTTTTGGTAGAAAAAGTGATTTAACCATTGCATCTACCGCCTTTGTGGCTTCTATGTTATTATGGGTAGCACATTTAAGTTGGGTAGATCCGGCTATTTCCAATTTGCAGCCTGTATTGGATAGTTACTGGTTAATGATTCATGTGGCAGTGATTGTAGCAAGTTACGGTCCATTTACCCTAGGAATGATTTTAGGGGCGGTGGCTTTGTTATTGATGGTGTTAACAACCAAGGGGAATAAAACCAAAATGGATTTAAATATTAAAGAAATTTCGACCATTACCGAAATGTCTTTAACGGTTGGATTAGTAATGCTTACTATAGGCAATTTTTTAGGAGGACAATGGGCTAACGAAAGTTGGGGACGTTATTGGGGATGGGATCCTAAGGAAACTTGGGCTTTAATAAGTATTATGATATATGCCTTTGTCATTCATGCACGATTGGTGCCTGGATTACGAGGAAGATGGGTTTTTAATGTCTTTGCCATTTTTGCGTATGCCAGTATTATGATGACCTATTTTGGGGTTAATTTCTATCTCACAGGATTGCATTCTTATGCAAGTGGTGATGTTCCTGTAACCCCAAGCTTTGTATATTATTTAATAATCTTCTTTGTGTTATTAAGTTTTATATCTTATTTCAGTTATAAAAAATACTATATAAAAAAGGGATGAGTTTACCCATCCCTTTTTAAAGCTATTAACTAATTCATCACTAATTGTAAATATAGTCGGGTTGTTGTTCAACCATTCTATAATCTTGCTGGATTTGTTCTCCTATTTCAAGTTTTTCATATAATTCTTTAGTCATTTCTTCAATTTCCGTTTCGGTTGTACTTAGTTTTCTTGCAATTTTTGCATTGTCTTTTCCTTCTGAAATATATTGAAGTAATTTAATTTCTAAACCATCTAAATCGTAATGCATAATTAAATTTTCTAAATAGACATCTTCCACTAATTTTTCGGTTTTTTGACGTGTATTTAAAGCTTCTTGCCGTTTTAAGAAAATTCGCATTTCAATTTGCCTCAAAGCATTTTCTTCTTTCATAGCCTGCATTCGATACATATTGGCGTAGGTTAGAATAAGCATTTCTGAAATAACCGCTACTTTAATATGCGATGTTTGGGTAGACAAAAATTCAATTCCAAGGGGGCTAAGTACAAAAAAGTCAAAACCAAATAGCAACGGAATAAAGGTGGCTATCACATAAAATTTTGCATAATTTTTCTTACTAAACAAATAGACACCTGCCATAAAATAAACAAACAATAGGGCAAACAATGTACTATTTGTAAGTGTTGAAAAAAAGAATTTCGGAGTTATTGCATTAAAAATGATAGCTACCGCCGCAATGCTAAGTAAAGAAAGACCCGTCCATTTCATTTTTGGTGCAAATTCTTTAAGGTTTAAATACTTTTCTGTAAACACTGCAGTACACATAACCGCTATAAATAATAGAAGGGATTGTACCATAGAGACACTTTCAAAGGTGTGCATGCCTAGTAAGTTGAAAAGGTCATCGCTTAAAAAGAGTAACATGGCTGTTCCTGTAATGACCAAAGAATACAGTAAGAAGGTTTTTTCATCAAACAAGAAAAAACATACTAAGTTGAGTATGATTAAGGTGGCAACAAAACCATAAAATAACCCTTGTTGAAAAATGGTAACTGTATCTATTGAAGTTTTTTCTGAAATAGCTGTGTTAGCATCAAAAATTAACACAGATGAACCACCACCAAGTGCATTATTTTTGTAGGAAAATTCTTCAAAATTAAAAAATTGATCTGAAAAGAATAAATGTTCATTTAAATAAAATGAAGCCTCTACTGGGGGAGATAAATAGGAAGAATTTATAACCGAGTTTGGGCCATTAAACTCGGTTCCATATTGCTTGTTAAGTATTGATTTTTCAATACTTTTAAGGGATACTCCTGGGGTTTTAATAGCTGTTTTATGGGTCGTATTTTTGGCAAAATTAGCCGTCGATAAGACCATAAAAAGAAGTAAAATTACTGTCCTCATATAAGTAGGTTTAATCAATTTGGGGATAGCAATATAAACAAAATTTACATTTAATCTAATATTTTTGCACTTAATCGGATTTTAGTACAAAAAAACTGCCCCATAGGGACAGTTAGATTAATTACGAAGAGCTCCTTTTTAAACCTCTCCTATCATCTCTTCAGGTTTTACCCAGGCCTCAAACTCATCAGCCGTAAGATAGCCAAGATTAACCGCTTCTTCTTTTAAGGTAGTACCGTTTTTATGTGCTGTATTGGCAATTTCTGCCGCTTTATAGTAGCCTATTTTAGGGTTTAAGGCGGTTACTAACATTAAAGAGTTGTTTAATTGTTTTTTAATAACCTCATAATTAGGTTCAATTCCTTGAGCACAGTGTTCATCAAAAGAAACGCAGGCATCACCCAGCAATTGTCCAGATTGTAATATATTGGCTGCCATTACTGGTTTAAAAACATTTAACTCATAATGTCCTTGCATTCCACCTACGGTAATAGCCATATCGTTTCCTATAACTTGCGCACAAACCATCGTCATTGCTTCACACTGTGTTGGATTTACTTTTCCGGGCATAATAGAAGAGCCTGGCTCGTTGGCTGGGATATTAATTTCGCCAATTCCACTTCTAGGGCCACTGGCGAGCATTCGTATATCATTGGCAATTTTATTTAAGGAAACCGCTAGTTGTTTTAATGCGCCGTGGGTTCCAACAATGGCATCGTGTGCTGCAAGGGCTTCAAATTTATTTTCCGCAGTAATAAAGGGCAATCCAGTAAACTTAGCGATATAGCCAGCTACTTTTTCAGAATAACCCTTAGGGGTATTAATCCCAGTTCCTACAGCGGTTCCTCCTAATGCCATTTCTGATAAGTGCGGTAAGGTATTTTTTAAGGCACGTAAGCCATGGTCTAATTGCGACGCGTACCCACTAAATTCTTGACCAAGGGTGAGGGGAGTGGCATCCATTAAATGGGTACGCCCAATTTTCACCACTTTTTTAAAATCTTCTGCTTTTTTCTGTAGTGTTTTCAGTAATTGCTCCACCCCTGGAAGGGTCACTTCCACAATTTTTTTATAGGCAGCAATATGCATTCCTGTTGGAAAGGTATCGTTGGACGATTGTGATTTGTTAACATCATCATTAGGTTGAAGTGTTTTTTCTCCGTGTCCAATTGTTTTTCCAGCCAATTGGTGCGCACGATTGGAAATAACCTCATTTACATTCATATTGCTCTGTGTGCCACTTCCGGTTTGCCAAATCACCAACGGAAATTGCTCATCATGCTTACCCGCTAAAATCTCGTCACACACGAGCGCTATTAAGTCTCTTTTTTCTTCGGAAAGTACTCCTAGCTCGCAATTGGTATACGCTGCTGCTTTTTTTAAATAGGCAAATCCGTATATTACCTCAAGGGGCATGGAAGCAGGGCTTCCTATTTTAAAATTATTTCGAGAACGCTCGGTTTGAGCTCCCCACAATTTGTTGGCAGGTACTTGTACCTCGCCCATCGTATCTTTTTCAATTCGGTAGTCCATGTGTATTGCATTATAAAGCCATGCAAAGGTACAAAATTGAAGGTTTTTCTTCAAGATAGGGAGTGTTTATTTGTGGTTAATAAAATGCATTTTGCTACTATGTTTTCTGAAAAAAACCTGTTATATTTGCACAACAAAACACGCTATTATGTTTGAATTTGATCAATATTTAGGTTTTTTAGCATTTTTAACCATTTTAACCATTGGTTTTTGGTTAATGATTTTTTTAATCTCTTTTATTCCGTATTGGATTACAGGAGCTTTAATTGAAAACTATAAGCTTAAGCGTGAGGCCAAAAAGAAAGAGCTAGAAGGATAATTTTCTTTTATTAAAAAATATAAAAACCAGCCATTTGGCTGGTTTTTTTGTTATATAGTCTCAATGTAAGTTGGACACAATACTACTAGGGTTTACATGAAATATTATCGTGTAACTTCCCAATAAATTGTGAATTGTGATAAGGTTGATTACGTAGCGTTTACCTAACCCGTTCTTGTTTCGTTTTTAAGTGGTAAGTTTTCAGTTTAGAAGTTTCTGAATACCGTCTTAATACTTTGTCGTTCTTAGCCATAAGGTTTAAAATTAGGCTGCCTTTTCAAGACGAGACAATAATCAAAATCGGTTGATAATAGTATCATATTACAGGTTTAATCCAAATTAAATGCTTCCATTATAGGATAATATGCCTTAATTTTTTGTTTAGCAATATCCTTATATTATGTTTACACCTCCGCTTCATAACTTAATCCGTATTTATTCTTTCTCAAGCAACTTTGGAATGTCACTATATTTAACAAAAAGTAGTCCATCAAACCTATCTTTAGCAATGAATTCAGCGGTGTTTCCAAAATTCTCCATTCCTACAAGTAATTTGCTGGTAAAATCGTTTTTATTGTGTTTGCGTAAGTCTAAAACATACTTTTCTTTTTGAAATAGATTCAAATGATAAGCCAAATAGTTTTTGTCTGTATGCTCAAAATCAAAAGTGCCGTTATAATTTAGATTTTTTCCACTATAAACAATTGCTCCAATTGAAAAGTATTTATCGCCAAAACTCCTTTTAAGTTGATGTCCCATCCAATTTACATTGTAATTGGGTTTTGATTTGTTTTCGATATGGCTGTTTTGTGCCCAAATAATAATCTTCGATTCGGGATTTTCTTGCTTAAATGATTTTACGATTTCAAATAATGACCTATCTCTAATGTTATCTGAAATAGGCCAGCTCATCATTTCGCCAATGTGGATTTTGGAATAGGTATTTACAAAAATTTCATTTGATTTTTTTAAAATGTCAATTTCATTTTTTGTTGTTCCTGAGGTTAGTAATTTATTTGCGTTTTTATTTAAAAAGTTAGTATAGTGGTTCAAAAAATCAATAAACCTATCTCGTTGTTTGTTAAATGCTAATGTGTCTTTGTCGTTTTCAAACTGATAGAGATTATTAAAATTTCTCATTTCCAAGGGAACCGATTTTGCCAAAATTGAATCTACGGGTTTTACAATTTCAGCCATTCGTTTTATGAGATAGTTTTGTTGTGGTTGACAATCGAAACCTTGAATTTTTAATTTTCCATGTTGCGATTTTATATAACTCACAAGATTTTCAATTTCTTCTGAATTGTAGTAAAAGTTCGAGCTAAAAACACTTGTAAATTCTTTAGTTGATAGTGAATTAAACTTTTCCCAAGCTAATGCTGCATCGCCATATCCCGATTCAAAAAGAACTAAATCATATTTCAATTCTTGATGTAAAAATTTGACCAATTCGGCTTTGGCCTCAAATACTTCCCCTAGTCCGTGAGTATTTTCTCCTAGGGCAACTATCTCAACATTTTTTAAAGTCTTTTTTAACCCTGATAGGTTCTCGAAATTTTCTAAATCTGAAGTAAACTCAATGTTCGAATTAAATTTAACTTGAGCATTACAAGAGCAAAATGCGAGCGATACAAAAAATAATATGATTTTGTTCATTGCGTTTTTCTTAAATTTTTTTAATGTTTTGGCTATGCTTAGAGTCTAATTACAATGCACTTAACCTTTCTCTTTGTTGTTTGTTTATGTAAAATAATTACTCTCATATTTTAGCTCTTTTGCCATATTATTTATCGTGCTGCTTTTATTCATTTTTTCTCGCTAGGTAAAATCCGTAACTGTAATAATCCTTGTATTTTAGGTACAAGTCGATTTCATTTTGATGATCTTCAACTACTTTTCTTGCAAGTTGTGAATTGTTGTGGCGTTTCAGAAAATTTTCAAATCTTGCTTGCATTGGGTTGTAATACGTCTCAAGCCAACTGTCTTGACTTAAATAAAAATATCCTACAAGCGAATAACCGTTGTTCTCTATTTGTTTGATTTTGTTAGATGCAGTATCGATTTCTGGGTACTGTACTTTCCAAAATTCTTCAATTTCTTTTGGTCGAGATCGAGTTATCCAAGTAATTTCAGTTACAGCCAAATAACCATCGGCTTTTAAATAGTCGCTCCATTTTTTCAGCCCGTTTTCAAATCCTATATTATAAACAGCACCTTCTGACCAAATCAGGTCAAATTCTCCTTTGTTAAAAGGTAAATGGTCCATTGATTTTTGATGCGTTACAATTTTGGTTTTTAAACCTAATGTTTGAGATTTTTTATTGAGTTCCTTTAAAAGCTCGGGAAACAAGTCAACGGCAATTATTTGTCCGTTTAAGTTTTTGGCAAGTGTAATGGTTTGCCCACCGGTACCGCAACCAATGTCTGCTATTTTTAATTTGTTATTACTTGAAAATTTTAAAAAACTCAGTGCTCTTAAAGTGTCATTTTCGCTGCCAGGTCCTTGTCTATCAGAATTTTTATGTAAATCAATTATCAGTTCTAATTCTGTCATTTACTCATTTTTTTTATAATTAAAACTGCCAAAAATGTTTCTAAAATACTAAGTGGAATGGCAAAAGTTAATATTTCAAAAGGTAAAACACTCATATTTCCTGTTACTATCCACATTAGTACAAAACCCATAAACCAAGCAATGATAGTGGTTTGTGCAAATGAAAATTTCTTTGCAATAACATAGATACCCATAGCAAAACATAGCGACCAAATACCCCAAATAGCTCCGTTAATGGGTTCAGAAGGAAACGTCAAGCCTAATTTTTCATAATGTTCTGTCCAATAGTTTTTTAGCAAAAACTCATTTCGTAAAAACTCGGAAATACTTATCCAAATTGTGGCTAAAATGACTGGTAAAACTATGTTTTTCAAGTTTTTCATTTTACTATTTTTTCGCTGTCCTAAGATTGCACTTAACGGTAACTTATAAACCTTCTATGGGATTTTTTAAACCTTAATAGACACTTTGTCGAGACTATTTGTTAATGGTTTGTAAGTTTAAATTGATGCCTTTTATCGCAATATGCTTATACTCTGTTGGCTGTATTGCTTATCTTTTCTTTGTTTTAAATTCTATGAGATAGTCTTTTTGTCTAAGTCCGTTTAGACTTCTAAAATTTTGTATGGTTAATTGATAATTCCAATTGGGTTTAAGTTCGTTAATTTCTATTGTTAAGCTTTTTTTATCTTCAGACCAACCCACTATATTTTTTATTTGAATAGAATGATTTTGGCCTAAATTTCCAAAATCAAAACCACGACAACAATCATCCATTGGTTCCGAAAATTCTATTGTGATTTGAGAAATCTTTGCGCTTACTTTCTGACTTCCATTTTTAAAAGGTTTTATGGAAATAATTTTAGGACGTTGGCTCTCATAATCGAAATACAATTCATTCAATGTTTTAGGCAAAAATTTTGTTCCATCAACGATTCTTTCCACCTCCTTTTCATTTGTATAATCGAGTTCGATTAATTCCTTTAAGGCTTTCTTTTTATCGTAGGATTTGTGGTAATAGCGTTCTGCAATTTCATAACCCATATAATAACCCAAATCTCTTACTTTTAAGTGGTTTTGATTTTCTCCCCAAATCCAATTATAAACATTTTCACCCGTAAAGAGATCTTTCACAAATTGTTTGACAATTTCATCTTGATTGGCTTTACCTAATTTTATTGCAGGGGTAGTAGATTCTTTGTCGGTTACTTTACATGATACAAATTCTGCAATTCCTTCATAGAGGCAATAGGAGAGGAGGTTATCTTCAAATTCCTTTTGTTGTGCATGAATATATTCGTGAGTACATAATAAGGCTAATCCTTCAATTGGATTTTTATAGGCCACAAAAAACGGTTTTCTCCATTCTGGTAATTCCTCTGTAATTGTATTTTCATCAGCTAAAGAAAGCTCTGAACCAATTAAGACTTTATTTTCGTAGGTTGTCCCTCCTGTTCTAAAGGCACCAATTGAAAAATAGATTGGCATCGGCTTTAATTCTGGGTAATGTGATTTCAGTTTTTTAATAGCTGCTTCTATTTCGGGATAAAGTTTGTTTACATTTAAAGTGTTATTTTTAATAGAATTCCAAAATTTTGGACTATGGACGATGTAATCTAAAAATTCTTTTTGAGTATAATTTCTAACAAGGACTAAACTTTTTAATCCTTCGGTCGCTTTGTCTAAATAAAGTTCTTTAAGATATTTCTGTTGAAGTAAAGAATCTTTGGTTGAAGTTATTTTATCGTAGGCTTCCCAAAAATTTTCTATGTCTTGTGAAAAAAACTCCTGATTGAGCTCTTGTGAATAAAGAAAGTTTGAAAATAATAAAATTGCAATTGGCAGTAAGTATTTTTTCATTTAGTTTCATTTTATAATCTGTTATTTGCATTACAGCCAATAGTTTTGTGTATCCTTAGTGCTGCTTTAAAGTACCGAATTTAACAAAAAAAACACAAATTAAAATGCGCTGGTTTTATGAAAGTAGGAGAGAACAAGCAATTATTTATAACTAGTGTTGCTAGTAGTTTTTTATTCGTTTATTAATTCGATTGCTTTTTCAATCGCAAGATCATTTTTGCTCTCAAGTCCTTTTTTTATAGTTTGAAATTGTTCCGCTCTTGTGTCAGATTCATACACTAAAATATCCGGTGTAATACCTGTGTGTTCGTAGTTTTTCCCATTGTTATCCAGATATATTTCGTTTGAAAGACTAAATTCCCAGCCATTGGGCAGCGTTTTTTCCAACATATCCGAAGTGATGCCCTCAGTATTTCCTCCAATTCTTGTGATATTTTCCAGACTCAATGAGGCCAAAACGCAAATTTCTGTCGCACTAGCGGAAGCCCTCGTTGTTAGCAAATAAATTGGTTTTGTGTAAGCGTTTTGAGTCCCTTCAATATAGATTGGCACTTGGGTCGAAAAGCCGTTGCCGTGGACTGCTTTTTTAATACCGACTTGCTTTTTTTCAGGATTAAACCGACTTAAAATCTCCAATCCTACTTCGTCCTTTCCACCACCATTAAATCGCATATCAAGTATCAATGCTTTGGTATTTTTTAGGTCTTTCATCACTTCGTCCATTAGGTCGACAATGCCGTTATGCTCGTCATTGGTTAAAGCCAATACGCTGTTTCGGGACATTTTCGGGACATATTGTTGCCAAAATTCAGGAACAGTGGCGTTATCGTCAATACCGTAATCCCCAAAGCCAAGCATTTGATTGACTTGTAGATAAGCAATATTGTCGTTTACAATTCCCCATCGAATAGTTCCACCTCTTTTGGATTTGATAGGATTTAAAAATGTAATCGCTACTTGCTCTGCCAATTTCCAACTTGGTATTTTTTTTGGTTTTTCTTCATCTGATTTTTTGGCAAACAATTGCATTGCCTTTTTTTCAATTTTATCAGTTGCGGAAAATTGAATGTGCTCATCTCCAAACTCGTCCAACATTTCCTTAATGGCAATATACAACTCTAGATTTGTAGTGTTTTTGGTTATTCGGGAGCGGTATTTAGGGTACATTTTGTCCCAATCTATATTTCGTTCTTTAAAATAGGCATAGTGATTTTTAAAAGTCTCTGCCAATACTTCAAAATTGTAAATTGGGTCGTCCTTTTTCTTTTTTTGATTTACACATTTATCCGAATTTGAGCGAACGAAGAAGTAATTGTTGATGCCGTTGGCAATGGTCAACGTGTCATTTATAAGAGTAATTTTGTCGGTTAGTTCCTCCAGTTTACCTTTCATCGAAGCAATGCAGGAGATAGCAGTATAATCCTTTATTTCAAAGTTCTCATTTTCAATGGTCAATAGTCTACCGTAACCCAAGGATTCCCAAGTTCCGTTATAGTTTTGTGCGTTGGCTATTGTGAAAAGAAATAGTAGGATTATGGTTATGTTTTTCATTTTCATTGTTTTTTAGTTGAAATTAAGGCAATGTATTTTTATATGAAAAGTTGTGTGTAAATAAGCACGAAATTTTCGGATTAGCAAAGATTATTAATAATACAACAGCCAATAAATTTAAGATTTTGAAACATTTTTTAATATGTTGTTGGTAACTGGTTTTATTCAGTTTTCCATGTATGGTAATATATATTTTTCTAAAATCAATTCAGGTTGTTGTGTTTTCCCGTTTCTATAATTTCCAGATGTTATTACCACGACCATTTCTAATTTGGAAAGCACAAAAATATATTGTCCCCCAGCGCCGCGTGCCTCAACAGATTCTATAGAGTTTCCGTTAAATTCATAGTTGTAATGCCACCACAAATATCCATATCCATTTTTATTGAATGTGTTTTCTAAAATACGATAATTTTTAAAAGTGTTTTCTATCCAGTTTTCTGACAAAATTTGTTTTCCATTCCATTTTCCTTTGTTAAGATATAATTCTCCAAATTTCATCATATCTCTTGGTGTTAAATACATTCCGCCACCAAAATAGGGACGACCAGTCATATCGGTTTGGATAATGTAATTTGAAATTCCCAATTTTTGAAATAGGTTTTTGTCCATAAACAACTCCAATGGTTCAGAAACCAGAGAGTCCATGGCAACTCCAAGAAGATATGGGTTGGCAGAACCATAGTTGGCGTGTGTATTCGGCTCATTAATCATTGGTGCTTGTAAAATAGTTTTAGTCCAGTCTTGGGTAGGTTGGTAGTTATCTTCTGATGCGACCGATTTTCGGTTAATGCCAAAATCAACAGCATCCAAGCCCGAACTCATAGTTAACAGACTTTTTATGTCTATTTTTCTTTTTAAGCTGTCTTTATAAATTTGATATTCTTTAGGGACAAATTCAAAAATGGATTGGTCAACATTATTAAATAATAATTTGTCTTTTGCAATACCTACTATGGCAGAAGAAATACTTTTTGATGCTGAACGCGTATCGTGAGGAATTTCTGAATTGTAGCCGTCAAAATAGTTTTCATAAATAATCTTGCCATTTTTTGAAATTAAAACAGCATGCGTATTAGGTAATGAATCTTTTAAAATGAGCGATTCCATTTCCTTAAGTTGAAGATTTCCATTGTTTTTATTAGTCACAAATCCACCTATTTCCCAATCGGTTTGAGATTTTTTTAAATCTGTCTGCATAACCAAGCTATTTCCTAAATAGATACCTAATTGAATTTTTTGAGGAAATAGTTTCCCTTTAAATTTTAATCCTGTTTTGAAATCTAAAAATGAAATACTGTCATTTTTCTTTTGGAAATTAGCACACCAAGTTCCTGTAAAACGGTCATCGGCAAGAATAGGATATGCTTGATAATCATCACCCAAACCGTTTTCTACACTTAAATAGAAGTTTAGAGATTTAAGGTCGTCCACCATTAATGCATTCCAAGCCCCTACAAAAGAGTTCTTTTTCGATTTGGTTAGTTTTATATGATACAACAATAAACCAGATTTGATAAATCCGTTTATTTCTTTGCCATTTTTTGATAAATCTCCTTTAAAAGATAAATTTTCACTTATTGCTATTTTAATACGTTTATCTAAATCAATTTTGAATGTTTGATTAATTATATTTTTACCATTAGAAATTTTAAAAACAGCATTATCAGTCTTTAAATTCTCTATTACAACTATAAAGTTGAATGTTTTTGAATTTTCTATTGTTCCCTCCCAACTGGATGTGTAATCTGCCATATTTTGGCCAAACAAACTAAATGTGAGAAGTATAAAAAAGAAAGTTGTGATACCTTGAAGTCTCATTTTTTGAGTGTTTTTTGATGAAGAAACAAAGATGAGATTATTTAATTTTCCAAAATTGTATAAAATTAGCATCGGGAAATTTTCTTCAAAAATTTTGAAGGTGTGGTGTAGTAAATTCGTTTGAAGTTTGTGATAAAATGGCTTTGGTCATAAAAACCACATTTATAACAGATTTCTGTCATTGAAAATTGGTTTGAAACGATCAGGTTAAAAGCTTGATTGACTTTAATTAGTCTTATATAATTTCCTAAACTCGTCCCAAAATATCTACTAAATTCTCTTGATAAATGCACTGGGTGTAAACCTAAAATTGAACTTAAATTTATTAAAGAATAATCAATTTGTTCTTCTATTAGTAGTTCTTGAAGTTTTTTTACCCAAATAGGATTGTTAGTTTTTTTTTCTTTAGTTTCCTTTAAATTACTGAATATTTCAATCAATAATGTGTCGATGCTTAAATTTGAATATTGGTCGTTTATTTTAGATTCAACGAATACTTTGTTCATTGAATTTTTGATTAAAGGATTTTTCAGATTAATACTTCCTTCAAAATCTGTTATTTGTACATCAAAATTTGCAAACCAATTCTCTTTCATTTCAATATGAAATCCTCTTGTAAATTCTGGGGGCTTTATATTGTAATGTGCATCTTGCCAATTATGAAAAAGTAAACTTCCTGGTTCTAAATAGTAAGATTCTTTTTTATTTGATTCAAATAATTTCCCTTGCAGCAAGTAAGTAAAATATGGGTTTTCGTGATGATGCCAATCAACTTTGCTATGCGTGTATTCGGTGTCTGTAGTTACAATGTTTTGAAACGCTGATTTTTCGAAATGTCTTCCGTAAAATTCTCCAGTTTTTAATTTATTCATTTTGTTTTTTCAAGCTTGTTTCCAACGGCTCCGGGCTTCATATTTGAAAGGGTTTCGAAGCACAAAACTTTGCAAGTACACACCAAACTGAAAATTTGCGAGACACGAGTGAAGCGAACTGGCGCAAGCAATTTTCAGAAATAAGCGAGAACAAGCAATTATTTATAGTGATTGTTGGCAACTGGTTTTTTTATAATTCGGCGGTTATTTTTCCAAGGTTGATTTTTTCGGCTTTGGTAAACTTTGTTTCACGGACAAATTCCATTTTTTTCCACAAGTAGGTATTTCCTTTAAGTCCATTGGTAATTTTCATTCTACGGTTCAATCGAAAAATTTCCATCTCGGTCGTCTTTCTTTTTTCGCCAAGTTCTCCATAAAGTTTAATTGCAGGAAAGTCTGTAAACTTTTCTTTGAACAACGATTTAATCCAGAAAATCCGTCCACTATTCACTCCGAGTAGACATACTTTAGGATTGCTTTTTGAGTGTTCAGGCAATTTTGTCGGAAATTTTTCAAAGTAAAATCCAGTTTGGTTATCATTCAAAAACAATGACCCGATTGGTGTAACAGTGGGATTATTTTCTGAGTCTATAGATGCAATTGAAACATAAAAATTTGAACTGAAACTCTTATTAAAGTGCTTTCTTATTTTATCCCAATCTGTTTTTACGTCCATTAGTGTAATGTTTTTAGCTTGTTGCCAACGGTCCGGGCTATAATTTTGGTGGGGCTGGTGGCGACTCGGCGGCTTCGCAGCAGGCGAAAACTGGGAGTGTGGAGCCTCATCAAACAATAGTCAGATAGTTAATATTTTAAATTTAGGAAAATTAATTCTGTTAATCACAATGCCCAGCTGAATTATAGCCGTTGTTGCGTGTTTGGCTTGTTTTCTGTTTTAATTTTTGAGTAGATCTCCAAACTAATAAAATCTCCATTTTTAATTTCACAGTCTTTCATTGTTCCTTCGTGTTGAAAATCAAGTTTAGCCATTGCGTTTTTACAATTTATATTGTCCGATTCGACATAGCCTTCAATTCTATGCAGTCCTAATTCATGAAATCCATAGTTACATATTAGTGGCATAGCTTCGGTCATAATTCCTTTTCCCCAAAAGTCGGTCAGTAACCAAAATCCGATTTCTGCTTTTTTATGTTCTTTATTCAAATTATTAAGTCCCCCTGCACCATAAAAAATTTTATTATCTAATGAACATACAGCAAACCACATTCCCGTTCCTTCTTTCTCAAGGTCTGCAAACCAATTCATTTGTTCTTTAGTTGCCTCCAAACTGTCAAAACTAACTCCGTAATGTTTAATTATGTTAGGGTGAGAAAGCCCTTTGAAAACATTTTCAATATCACTTTCAATAAATGGTCTTAATAAAAGTCTTTTACTTTGTATTCTTACACTTTTAATCATATTTGTTTTCGTCAAATTCAATTTTTTTGGTGTAGTTTTTAAGTTTTTATAAAGTTGCAATTTTTCTTTTATCAAAATACGCAGTGGGAATAGGCGTTGTTGTATGCTGGTTTTTTATTTTAAAGTAAAATAGTTTATCAAAAATATTAAACTAAAATAGATCCATAATATTGAAAATAAAATATGTATCGAGGTTTCAAGTTTTTTACCTTTCCAAAGATTAGTTGAATATCCAAAGAATTGTATAAAAAGTCTAACCGTCCAAAAGACTCCAACTCCAAGTGATATTTTTTTACCAAGATGGGTTTCCATTAGTTCGATAGAAGATGTCAAGCAAAGTAAACCCATAAGTAATATTGTTAATGCAATAAAAAACGTATGTACCATCATCATTTGTCTATTGATTAAGCTCAAAGATTTAAGTTCTTTGTCCCAACTAAAGTATTTTGGAAAGACGATGTGAACCAATGCCAAAATAATTAATAAAACACCCATTATTATAAAGTGTATTTCCATAATTAACAACAATTAAAAATAGACATAAAGGGCGTAAACTTTTTTTCGTTAAATGATGTAAACTCCGCTTCTTCAAATGCCTTTTTCCAAGTTGCTTTTGAGAAAAAGTGTGTAAAGCCAATTGTAAAAGCTACAAAATTTGGAAAATCTCTCAAGTGTTCAACCATAATTACATTGCCGTTTGGTTTACAAACTCTACGACATTCTTTTAAAAATTGAACTTTCTCATCGTATCTGCGAATTTCGTGAATGGCTGATACTAAAAAGATATTATCAACTGAATTATCATTTAAGGGAATTGAATTTGAATTGATTTGTTGAGTGTTCGGATAAACCAAACTCACTTTTCTTGCTCGGATAATTGCTGGTTCTGTATGCTGTTTGGCGTTATAAAAGTCAAATACCTGTAAATTAGATTGAGGGAAAACATTATTTATTATATAGCTTGTTTCGTCAAAGCCAGCATTAATGTTCAAATTGAATTTGCCTTTGGCATCCTCTATTTGCATTTTCTTTAACCAATCAAAATTATAAAAGCCAGATAAGTCATAAACATAAACGGAAACAACTAACGGCATTATTAGTCCATATAGGAATGCCAAAATAACCACCCATAACAAACTGTTATTCCAATTGAAAATTAATTTACTTCCTATAATTAAAGCCAAAGCAATGAGCCCAAACACATAAAAGTGTCGGTTGAAACTTAAAATATTTATTACGCCTTGAAACCTTCGCCTTTTTATTTCCATTGTTCAATTTTGCCTTTTTTCCAATAATATGGAATATTTTTAATTATGAAAGCATTTGCCAATACTGGATTTATAAGTTTTAACATATTTAAAAAATCGAAATGATACTCCCTTACCTTAACTGGATTTGGTTTCCAGTTTTGTCTTACTCCTTCAATGATTAGGACTTCTTTGGTTGCATTATTATAGGTAAACGTGAAAGGTAAAGGTCCAGCAAATCTTCTTGCTTCCTTCCAGTCAGTAAAAGGGGAATGCTCAGGTAAAGAAACTTGTTCTTCCATTGTGTCAATTGTGATTTTGAATTTTGAATTAATAGAGGATATTTCTTTTGTGTTTTGTTGTTCAATTTGCATTATGTCTGTTGTGCTGTAATTGTAATGTGTAAATAGGTTTCCAAAGAATTCCATTTTTTCTTTGTCTGTTTCTGATTTCAGAATATACAAACCGCGCAAACTTTTACCTGCATTATTTGTGTAGCGAACAAAAACACGATAACCTATTAGAAAAAAGTCGTAGCTCATAAATTTAGGAAAACCCTTTGGTCGCAGGTTTTTTGTTTGAACCATTGCAACTGCAACAAAAGCCCATTTGTCTTGAAACGTGTCAAGTTGTAAACATTCTGGAATTAGATTTTGTAATTGTTCTTTTGAAACTGCAAAAGTCAAAACAAGCGAACTTTCAAAATACGCTTCAACTGCAAATGGATGGTCTTTTAAGAATGATAACATCGAGTTAGTTGATTTGTTTGCTGGTAAGATGAAATTCGTTGTAGTAAATAACTAAAATGAAAATAAATGCAAAGAGTAAGTTTAGTTTTCCCCAAAGCAATAAGTCAGGTACTAGGATAAATTCAAGTATGTTCATTGAAGCAACTACTAGAATTTGGACAATAGCATTTAACTTTGTTTTATAGCCACTTAAAATCCAAACAGCCATAATGATTTCTAGAAGTCCAATTAGGATTGTCAATGGTTGGGAGTAGTCGTCACCTAATATCCTTGCTACAATTTGTTCGTGTCTTGGAACAAGGTTTAATATTTTACAAAATAGTCCGTTCATAATCCAAACTGTTACGAAACAAAAGGTCAGGATTTTGTTAATTTTTCTATTTGTCATTGTTAGCAAGATGTTTTTAGCTTGCAGGTAACGGTCCGGGCTATCCCTAGGCGGCGAAGGAGCATTGTCGGCTAACGCTTGTTCTCTGCTGGCTATTTTATTCAAATTTTGATTCATATTCAGATAATTTATTCCAAATAGCTACCATTTCTTTCAGTAACTCATTATCAGTATATGAACTTATGTTGGTCATAAATATCTTACCAATTCCTGTATTTTTATCAAAACTCATAAAACAGGTAACGCCGTAATTCCCTCCATTATGTCCTATTTTATTGCCTTTTAATTCCCAAAAAATACCTCCAGGATTCTGAGTGTCTTCTTTTGCTGACATCATTTGCTGAAAAGAGTCTGAATTTAGTAATTGACTATTACCATTAAATCCTTTAATCATTTCTTGAAGGTAAAGAGTTAATTCATCACAAGATAGCATCATGCCTCCTGTTGGGTATAAGATAGGCCTATGGTTTGGGGTTTGGACCTTGGTTTGAAAATAAGTAGTAGGTAATTCATTATCGGGTATATGTCTCCATACACCTGGTTCGAAATTTAGTTCTGTAGTGACAAAATTTTCAATGTATTTATCATATTCAATTCCAGTTTTTAGTTCAATTATATAAGCGGCTAGAGCTGCTCCAAGGTTACTATATTGATATTGCTCCCCTGGTTTTTTATTCGAAAAATTCTTTTCTGAATATAGTTTTCCATTGTAAGACAAACTCTCTTTCAAGAATTCACCTAAAGTTATTTTTGAATTATGGGACCAATTTTTAAAATCACTATATGCTGTTTTTCCTATTTCTTTTTTTCTTAACGAGAATTCTTTATCCAAGTACCAAGATTTTGATCCTAAATCCCCATTTAAAATAGTCGAAGTATGTCGTGCCAATTGCTCAATAGTAATTTCACTATCCGGATACTTAGGATTTATCACTTGAAATGGTAATATTGAATTAATTGGTGTTGACAATTCTAATTCACCATCTTCAACAAGCTTCATTAATCCAATTCCAATAAATGTCTTCGATATAGAAGCAATGTAAAATCTTTTCTCTATTGTAAACTCATTTTTAGTTTCTATGTTCTCGAAGCCAAATCCTTTTTTGTAGAGAATACTATCAGCTTTGATAATTGAAACTGCAAATCCTGTCAATTCAGAGTTTTTGAATTGCTCCAACAACTCTTTTGATAAATTTTCATAATTATTTTGACTGTATGATTGAGTTAAAATCGTTAGGACTAGTAAAAATGTTAGGGCTTTTTTCATTTCTGTTTTTTTTTATGCTTGTAGAGAACGGTCTTGTATATGATTTGTTGCGTGTAAAATAGCTATAATTTTACGTTTGAACAACAAGCTATTAAAGCTATTTTGGCCTTATAAATTTTTTGGGGTTTGCAAAACCTAAAAGAAATAACAATATCGCTAAATGGCTTTAATAGCGACCCAATAAAAAAGCACAAACCACAGTTAAAGTCTTTATTAGCAATGAATTATACACGTTGTTGGCACCAGTTATTTCTTATTCTTTAGGTAGTAGAAGTTTCAATTGCTCGCTATTTATTTTAATAAGATTTTTCTAACAATTCTGATACTTTTAAGTCAAAATTATCTCTATTTATACCTATTAATTCTTCAGTC
>JAWKMO010000016.1:0-50750 GCA_041392205.1 Flavobacteriaceae bacterium
TAACCAGGTTGGTCTTCGGTGCGTTGAAATCCGCTCAAAATTTCTGAAATATCTTCTTTGGTAGTTTGGTGTTTGGCGTGGACAGAAATTCCGTATTCATCGTCCCAAACACACATCACCATAGGAACTTGCAATACGCCTGCCGCATTCATAGTTTCCCAGAACAAGCCTTCGCTGGTACTGGCGTTTCCTATAGTACCCCATGCCACTTCGTTTCCGTTAATTGAAAGCGTAGTCATTTTTTTAACACCTTCTACATTTCGAAAAATTTTAGAAGCCTGTGCCAATCCTAACAATCGTGGCATTTGTCCGGCGGTAGGAGAGATGTCGGAGCTGCTATTTTTTTGCTCGGTAAGGTTTTTCCATGAGCCATCTTCGTTGATGCTGTGGCTCATAAAGTGGCCTCCCATTTGGCGTCCTGCACTCATAGGATCGGCTTCCATAGAAGTATGGGCGTAGAGTCCTGCAAAAAATTGTTCGATAGTAAGTTGGCCATGGGCCATCATAAAAGTTTGGTCGCGGTAGTAGCCGCTTCGCCAATCTCCTTTTTGAAAGGCTTTTGCCCAAGCGAGCTGTGGCACTTCCTTGCCATCGCCAAAAATTCCAAATTTTGCTTTACCGGTAAGGACCTCCCGTCTTCCTAGCAAACTACATTCACGGCTGGTAACCGCCACTTGATAATCTTTTAAAACTTCGGCTTTAAAATCGTCAAAAGAAAGGGCACTGTTGGTTTGTGGATTTGTTTGCATAGTGGGAGTGTTACCTTGCAAAAGTAGGGAAAATAATAATGCAGAACAATGCCAAAATTTTAAGGGATTCTTACTAAAACAATAATTTTACTGATTATTTTTCATTCTTTTTTCTTATTTCAATAAAAACCCTGCGAATGAGTAAAAGGAAAGGGGCGCCGTGTAAAAGGACGTCCAAATAATCTTTTAGGGTCATTCCTACTGCTCCTCCGGCAATCCATTTTAGTTTTCCCCATAGATGAGGTTCGGGAAAAAAGGGTGCTAAACCTAGAGTAAGGCAGAGTAAGATGATGATTCGCCAATCGTTAAAAGGGTTCATAGGTAATGAAATTAGGGATTTTGGATACTAGGTTTGTGCTTTGTTATAGTCCGTACACCTCTTTATAGCCAATATAATCATCCCGATTAATGATAAAGACGGCGCGACCATTGCTGTCTAGCATGGCGCCTTTAGATTCATCTCCTTTTATGGGAAATTGTATTTGAAAAGATCTTCCATCACTTAGGGTAATACCGTAGGTTTTTACTCCATTAGAAATGTTTATAGAATTTTGGGAATATTGATATTGTTCCGTTTTACTTTCTTGAGTAATAAAAAGATCGTTTTCACCAAACTCAATATCCAGATGTTCTCCTGCTTCATTAGTAGCTTTCCACATACCTTGATACGCATCCGATCCACTACATGCTCCTAAAATGAGTATTAAAAATGCAAGAATACTGTTTTTTGCGGTTTTCATTTTTTTGGTTATTAGTTGTTAGCTACTAAAATACGAATTTCCTATAATCCTATTGTACACTAATACCATTTCCTTGTAAACAGGCCCAATAAGGTTTTAATATCTAAGGTTACGATAAAACGGATGCGCTGGTCATAATTTCCAAGACCCGGCTCCCAACCTAGGTTGGAATACAAAGGGAAATAAATTTCAAAATAATCGGCTACCAAACTGGCTCTAATACCGCTATCATAGACAAACTTAGGTTCAAAGCCTGTATTTTTAATGATTCCACCATCGGCATAAGCATACACCCATTTCCAGATATTGGTACTGGCATTTACGGTAGTAATCCATTGGTTTGAATAGGCCGGTTGTAATTTTGATTTAAAGCCTCCTTCAGCGATAATTAATTGTTGGCTGAAGAGTCCGCTGGCTTCGCTTCTTCCGTAGTAGTTATAATCGAAAAGATAATCGGAGGGACGATCTAAAGCAAAACTGAAATAATCGTCGTTGGTTTCGGTTTTATTGTTCAGAAAAATCCCCGAAAAAAGGCGAATGTTAATTTGCCGATTGCTTAAAAATAATTTTCGATATTCTAATTGTAGTGAGGCTTTACTGAATTTTTTTGCCACTTGGACATCGAATAATCCGCGGTAAAAATCGATCAGATTATTATCGGAATACACAAATTGGGCATTATATACATTGTAGTTGGGTTCTTGATTGGGATTATTGGGATTATTGTCTCTTTGTACATTTACATTTCGGAGATTAATAAACTGTTTTGTGTTTTTTCGAAGATCTTTTGAATCTCGAAAGGCAAAGGTTACATAAGGAGAGAATCTTCGGTAAAAAAGATTGGAATCGTAGGAAAAAGTATTGCCAGAGACCCCATACCGAATAGCATAAAGAGGGCTATCTTGCCTACGTTGCGTATAGGAGATTCCGCCCCCTCCGACCATGGCTTTGGAACGGAAACCGTATTGAGGTTCGAGTCTGTAATGAAGGTCTTTGGGCAAAACAGTCTTGTTGTATAATTTTACACCTAAACTTAATCCGTCGTAAAGGTTGTATTGAAACACGGGCATAAAAAACAACTGGTTGTATTTTGGATCTTCAACATCCTGAAATAAGCGCAATTGTAAAGGTCGGTTAAGCAATCCGGTTACTTTTTTATAATTGTTTCGTTGGTTAAGTTCTGGGACAATGCCTTCGTAGTTTACGGCTAATTTTTTTACATTTTCTTTGGGTACGGTTACTTCTGTGATACTATCAAAAGGAGCCACCCATTGTTTAAAAATGATTTTTTCTTTATGAAGCCCATAGAGAGAAATAGGCAGGTTGTTTTTTTCCTTATTAAGAAGGGTAACTCGTAACGAATCGCCTTCCACAGCAACTTTTTTGATTTTAAAATCGATTAGAGTGCGTTTTCCAACATAGTCTTCAAAAAACCAATCGATAGGGAGGGAGGTATTTTCTGCAAGGGAATTTTTAAAGGAATGCGCTGTGGTGTATTGAAGTTTGTGTTTGTTGTAAAACGATGAAATAGAAGAGGCTAACACTTCTTTACCTAAATAATCACTTAAATAGTTAAATCCGCTGCCCGCATAATAATCACTAGCAATATTTTTATTGAATTTTAATAAGGAATCTTTTGGCGTTACTAAGGATTGATGCAAATTGTTTCGCGCCATATTTAAATATAAGAAGGGATATTGGTCATTAAATTCGAGTGTACTGGCGTGCGACCATCTAACAATAAAAAAATGGCTTAAATCGCCCATAATTTTAATATCTGGGTAGTAGGTGTTTACATACTCGATCATTAAGTATATTTGAAGTGCTCCCAATAACCAATGCTCTTCCCTTGGATTAAGATAAAGGGTATTTTCCAGATATTTTCGAGTGATGGTTTTAAGGAGTTCCAAATCCATTTCAAAGCCGTTAGGGAAGGGGCTTATAAAATCGGGTAACTGATTTAAACCGTACACAGGGCTTATTCGGTAATCGGCATCACTTATGACTAATTTATCAAAAGGGTAGGGGCCTAATTTTTCTTCCAAAAAATGAGTGATTCTATCAATTTGAAGCGCTTTAATAGCCGGAGTAATTTTTTTGTCTTTAAGATCGGTAATTACTTCAAAATTATCGGTTACAACGCTATTAAAGCCTAACGATTGATCCAAATAAATAGGAATGCTCATGCGTTGGGTTCCTTCTAAATGCACAATTTTAGTATCGTCTATAAGGGTTTCTGAGAGAACGTTTAAATCGCTTATTAAGGAATACGCTTTTGGATAGTGAAAATTGACAATAACATGGGAAGGGCTCATAAAAAAGTCATCCACATTTTTATTGTGGTATGCTTGCCAACCGTCTTGGTATACAGCAGGCGCAATAAACCAATAGCGCAATTTATAATCCCCGTATTTAGACAGTCCGTAGCGAGTATATTTATCGCTGGGGACTTTTACGCTGTAATGTAACGCTATTTCAAAAGTTTCTCCGGGAAGTAGTGGCTTATCCAGCGTAACTTTAATAAGGTCTTCGCCCTCTAAGCGAGACCATAAAAGCGAGGGGTTTGTAGAATTATAGAGTGAATCTATGGTTGTTCTCCCTCGGTTACTATCTTTTTCAAAATGAAAAGCGCTGTTAAAATTTTCTGCGAAACGTTTGGCTAAAGGAGTGGTTTTGCTAGAAAAACTATTGGCCCAATCCAGGAGCATAATTTCTGAAAGGGAGGAATCAGAATCGTTTACAAAGATTATTTTTTGAGAAATCGATAAGGTTTGTGTTTCTGTATTTACATGCGCATTAATGCTTAAAGTATGTTGCGCTTTTATGGTAAAAGCCAGTAATCCAAAAAACAGTATGCACCCTTTTGTAAAATTCAAACTATTGTTTTATAAATTTTTTGACCCCTGTTATTTTAAAGGTATCGGTTACATAATAAACTCCTGTGGGTAAATAAGAAACATCTAAGGTCACACTTTCCCTACTTTTTAAAGAAATATGGGTGATGTGTTGTCCTAAAGTACTTATCATTTGTAGCTCTATGGGATGGTCATTGGTGTTTTGTATTTCTAAAAATTGTGAGACGATCGTCTTGGGAATACTAAAAGTAGCCATTTGTGTTTTGGGGCTGGGGGTGTTTAAAAGAATGATTTCTTGATCGGTTTCAAACTCAATAATCACAGGCAAATGGTCGCTCATATTGTAGAGGTTTTCGCGTAGGGTTGCATTAAAACTACCAAAGCATTGGGTATTATTAATACTTTGATCGAAACAATTCCCATTGTTTCCAAAAGCCTTATAAGTATTGGGAATATAGCGAAAAGTTGGATCACTAAGCATATTTTCAGAAAGGAGTATAAAATCGAAACGATCGTCCAATCCGCCTCCAGCTCCAGCCCCAAAAGGCCCAGAGCTTACTCTAGTACTTTGGGTATGGATGTCTTGAAAGTTTATATTGCCACTCCAAGCTCCGGGGGTATCTATAGGATCTAACATAGTAATGGCATTGGTGGTATCCAGTAATTCGATATAGGCAGGTTCGGTAGAGGAGTATATATTAAAATCGCCCGCAAAAATAACAAATGCATTTGGGTCTAATGCTTCCAGTTTACTGGTAAACTCCAATACCATTTCTAGCCGTTGTTGTTCGTTACTTCCCCCTTCACTAGATTTAAGGTGACCAATAAAAATTTCGATACGTACAGGGTTGTTTTGAATATCGGCGGTACGCAAGGTAAGGGTATAATGGTTGATATCTCTAATATTAGTTTGAAGGATTTCTTCGGCTTCTAGGATAAATTTATCTTTTCTAAAAAAAAGTAACTGTTGAAGGTTGGCATTTCCAGACTGGTTGGGTACAAACGTAGCTTTATCGTAAAGGATGTTATTTACATTTAAGGCGGTATTAAGGATAAAATCGGCCCCTAGGTCACTTTGTAATTCACATACCATAAAAATATCTGGGGGAAATTCTGTTAGAATATCCCTAAGAATTAACTCGCGGTTTTGTGGATTTGCTTCAGGAAATTCCAGTAGATTATACACCATGGCTTTTATATTGTTCTGTGAAAACAAAAAGCACGGAATAAGTGTGCAGACATAAAAAACAATTCTTTTGCCCATCCTTGTGTACTCCTTAAAAATTAGGACTTAAATTGTATTCGTTATAGAAGTTGTTTAAAATTTCTAATACTTCATCTTCCGTATCCACCAAATTGAATAAATCGATGTCCTTGGGGCTAATGTTTCCTTGTTCGATTAGCGTTTTTTTAATCCAGTCAATTAATCCGCTCCAAAATTCACTTCCCACCAAGATAATTGGGAAACGGTCTATTTTATGGGTTTGTATAAGGGTAATAGCCTCAAAAAGTTCATCTAGGGTTCCAAATCCGCCTGGCATTACCACAAATCCTTGCGAGTATTTTACAAACATCACCTTTCGCACAAAAAAGTAATCGAAGTCAATGCTTTTATCCTTATCAATAAAGGGGTTGTCGTGTTGCTCAAAAGGTAAATCGATATTTAAACCCACCGAAGTTCCTCCTGCCAAATGGGCCCCTTTATTTCCCGCCTCCATAATCCCAGGCCCTCCTCCGGTGATAATTCCGTAGCCGTTTTCGGTAATTTTTTTGGCAATACTTTCGGCTAGTTTATAGTATTTATGATGGGGTTGGGTTCGTGCCGATCCAAAAATGGAAACACAGGGACCTATGCGGCTTAATTTTTCATACCCTTCCACAAACTCTCCCATGATTTTGAAGATGGCCCAAGAGTCGTTGGTTTTTATTTCGTTCCAATTTTTATGTCTGTTTTCAGTTCTCATACGCAATGCAATTTAAACTAATGTAATTCTTTTTTTAGGAATTGTGCCGTAAAGCTTTTGGGATTCTTTATGAGTTCCTCTGGAGTCCCTTCAGCAATCAGCTTGCCTCCTTTTTTTCCACCTTCGGGGCCAATATCGATAATATAATCTACCATTTTAATTACATCGAGATTGTGTTCGATAATAATGACCGTATTTCCTTTATCCACTAATTTTTCTAGTACCAACATAAGGACTCTAATATCCTCAAAGTGAAGCCCCGTTGTGGGTTCGTCTAAAATATAGAAGGTATTTCCCGTATCTCTTTTGGATAATTCGGTAGCTAATTTAATTCGTTGTGCTTCTCCACCAGACAAGGTAGTAGATTGTTGTCCTAGCGTAATATAACCTAGTCCTACATCTTGAATGGTTTTAAGCTTGCGGTATATTTTGGGAATGTGTTCAAAAAAGTTGCAAGCCTCATCTATGGTCATTTCCATGACATCATAAATAGATTTTCCTTTGTATCGAACCTCTAGTGTTTCTCTATTAAAACGCATGCCTTGACAGGTTTCACATTCGACGTACACATCGGGTAAAAAATTCATTTCAATGACTTTAAGCCCGCCGCCTTGACAGGTTTCGCATCGTCCTCCGGCGACATTAAAGCTAAAACGTCCCGGTTTATAACCTCGAATCATGGCCTCAGGAACCTGTGCAAAAAGATTTCGTATTTCAGAAAAAACACCCGTATAGGTAGCAGGGTTGGAGCGAGGAGTTCTACCTATTGGGGACTGATTGATATCAATGACTTTGTCGATATTTTCGAGTCCGCTAATACTTTTATAAGGCATGGGTTTTTTAACCCCATTAAAGAAATGTGCATTTAAAATAGGATAGAGGGTTTCATTGATTAAAGTAGATTTTCCACTGCCCGATACCCCCGTAACACCAATCATGGTACCTAGCGGAAAGGTTACGGAAACATTTTTTAAATTATTCCCGGTAGCACCGCTAAGGGTAAGACTTTTACCGTTTCCTTTTCTTCGACTTTTGGGGGTAGCAATCGATTTTGATCCATTGAGATAGGATGCGGTGAGGGTTTGATGTTTTAAGATTTCGGAGGGAGTCCCTTGGGATACGATTTCGCCTCCGTGTTTCCCAGCTGCCGGACCAATGTCTATTACATAATCGGCATGTTCTATCATGTCTTTATCGTGTTCTACCACGATTACCGAATTGCCCACATCCCGTAACTGAAGCAAGGAATGAATTAATTTCTGATTGTCTTTTTGGTGCAATCCAATACTAGGTTCGTCTAAAATATACAACACTCCCACGAGTTGAGACCCAATTTGTGTGGCCAGGCGAATGCGCTGTGCTTCCCCTCCCGAAAGCGATTTTGAGCTACGGTTTAGCGATAAATAATTGAGTCCCACATTCATTAAAAAGCTTAGTCTGGAGCGCACTTCTTTCAAAATTTCGGAAGCAATTTTTAGCTGTGTTTCTGAAAGGTGCTTATCAATATTAAAGAACCATTCAGAAAGTTCTTCAATATCCATTTCCGATACATCGGCAATGCTTTTTCCATGAATTTTAAAATACATAGATTCCTTTCTAAGCCTACTCCCGTTACAATCGGGGCATTCTTTTTTATCCATATATTCCTTTGCCCAGCGTTGTAACGATTTGGATTCGTTATTTTCAAAGGTGTTTTGCAAAAAGGTAGCAATTCCTTCAAAGTCTATTTTGTAATTACGGGTAATTCCCAGTGTTTTTGAGGCTACTTCAAAGGTGGTATTCGCACCATAAAAAATAATTTCTTTAGCTTCCTCTGGAATGCTAGAAAAAGGGTCGCTTAAACTAAACTGATACCGATATGCAATAAGTTCTAATTGTTTAAAAACCCAATTGTTTTTTTGGGGACCTTGTGGGGCAAGAGCGCCTTGTTTTATAGATAGTTTTTTATTGGGTACAATTTTATCGAGATTTACCTCATATAATTTCCCCAATCCTTTGCAATTAGGGCACATCCCTTTTGGCGAATTGAAAGAAAAATTATTAGGCTCTGGATTTGGGTAGGAGATACCGCTAGTGGGACACATTAAGGAACGACTAAAGTATCGTGTTTCATTAGATTCGTTATCCAAAACCATCATTACATCGTTTCCGTGGTACATGGCTGTAAGAATGGTTTCGGTAAGCCGTTTGTTGTGATCGCTTTCTTCTGAAATTTTAAGACGATCGATTACTATTTCAATATCGTGTGTTTTGTATCGGTCTACCCGCATTCCTTTTGTGATATCTACCACTTCGCCATCCACGCGTACCTTCACAAAACCTTGCTTGGCAATTTGCTCAAAAAGCTCGCGGTAATGTCCTTTTCGGGAACGAACAATTGGGGCGAGAATACTCACTTTTTTATCTTTAAAATCGGTAAGAATGAGCTGCTTAATTTGTTCGTCGCTATAACTTACCATTTTTTCGCCGGTTTCGTAACTGTATGCTTCACTGGCTCTTGCATAAAGAAGACGAAGGAAATCATAAATTTCGGTAATGGTTCCTACAGTAGAACGTGGGCTACGGCTAGTCGTTTTTTGCTCAATGGCAATAACAGGGGAGAGTCCTTCAATTTTATCGACATCTGGGCGTTCCAGATTTCCTAAAAATTGTCTAGCGTATGCCGAAAAAGTTTCAATATAGCGACGTTGCCCTTCTGCATAAATGGTATCGAAGGCTAGGGATGATTTTCCGCTTCCCGAAAGTCCGGTAATAACTACTAGCTCATCACGTGGAATGATGACATCAATATTCTTTAAATTATGAACCCTTGCTCCTAAAACTTCAATCACATTATCCTTTTTTACCATAGTTGGCAAAGGTACTTAAATGCTTTTAAAATGCGCCATGCACGCCCAATCAAAAATGAGGAATTTACGTTAAAATTTAACTATTAGCTTCCTTTACAATATATTGGTAAAAGCTAATGGCAATAAAGAAAATCGTGCTGGAAACAAAAGAAAAACTGATAATTAATAATACAATATGAAGGCTAAAAAGTAGGTGTGCTAGGGGTAATAACAATCCAAAAATAACCAAGAAAAGAAAAATGAAGTACAAGTAACGCATCATACTGGGTAAGGTTTTTTCAGTATTTCCTTTCACCTGATAGAGTTTGGGAATTACTTCATTATGCATATATTCTCCCAATTTTGCTAAAAACACTTCGTTAAAAGAAGAGTCTTGAAAAAACTCGTTATCAATGGTATTTGCAAGTGTCATGATTTTGTCTTGATGTCTTTCAAAGACCGTATTATAGTCGAGCGACTGTTTAAAATCCCCATATTTGTATCCAAAGTAGTACCATAAACCAGATCCACATTTGTGTTCGATCCATTTCGCTACAATCTCTTTGTTGTACACCCTAGGATAACTACTATTTTCTGGAAGTTTCTTTTCTTTAGGATCGGTCATTAAAAGGGATTTTAGCTCTAAGTATAGCATCTCGGTATCTTGAAAGTTATGCTGTTCTTGCAAAAATTCGATGGCTAATTTTGACTTTCCTCTATAAAATTCTTTCACTTCAAAAAAGGTTAGTCCGGCAAACTCTTCATCGATATATTCTTTTAATCCTGGGAGCCAGATTTTTGAATTTATTAGAATTTCTATGATGTTTCTAAAGAGATGCATTTTTTGTGTGAGTTTGCTTAAAGCATCAATGGCGGTTTGTCGAGTGGTTTTTAAATTGAGTGCCGCCGCCGCGAGATAGACCATTATAATAGCCGCTAAAAAACCGCTAATGGCAATAAAAATAGTAGAAACGCTTTTAAGAGTAGCGCTAAAATTTTCTTCGGAAATTACTTTGTCATATAAAAGAAAAATCAAGCTTATACACAACAAACCACTAAGTATTAGTGGAATGATGGCGTATAAATCCTTAGTAAATGACGTCCCTTTCATGATATGCAAAAGCCCCTATAAATAGATATGTTTAATAGTCTTATTTACGGTAACCCCAACTGATTTTTGAAAATACAACTGAATTTTGAAAATGGTTTAACAGTCAAAAATAGTTGAAAAACCTATAAAATGTAGTAAAATACTTACAAATCGATAATGCGGTATGATTTACCGATTAACTACATAAAAAGAAGGTTGTCGTCTTTAATATCCTACAGCAGTGTCATCTCCTCGACTATCTGCGCCACCTTCGAGTTTCCCATTGGCACGAACAAGAATGGCATCTACTTTTCCAATAATAGGGTCTACTTCTTTGTTTTGCAGGTATCCTTTTTGAGTAAGTTTGTGAATTAGATCTTCTGGAAACCGATCCAATTCATAGCGTACGGCGTCTGGGAGCCATTGGTGGTGAAATCTTGGGGCATCTACTGCTTCCTGCATATTCATATTAAATTCATATACATTTAAAAGTGTTTGTACCACCGAAGTGATAATGGTAGCACCCCCTGGAGTTCCCAGCACCATAAATAGTTTTCCCTCTTTTTCCACAAGGGTAGGTGTCATAGAGCTGAGCATTCTTTTTTGAGGCGCTATAGCATTGGCTTCTCCTCCTACAAGCCCATAAATATTAGGCTCTCCAGGCTTGGCACTAAAGTCGTCCATTTCGTTATTTAAAAAAAAGCCAAGCTCTTTTGAGTACAATTTTGAACCATATTCTGAATTCAGTGTGGTGGTAGTGGAAACGGCGTTTCCAAATGCGTCTACAATTGAAAAATGGGTTGTTTCAGGGCTTTCATAGCCCGATATGGTGCCGTAACCAATTTCCGAAGAAGGAGTTGCTTTATCAAAACTGAAAGTACGCATCCTATTTTTTAAATAGGTCTCGTTAAGTAAAGAATCTATGGGATTTTCAACAAAATCGGGATCACCTAAATAGTAACTTCTATCGGCATACGCTCGCCTTTCGGCTTCCACAAGTAATTGAATGTACGCTTGCGAATTGTGTTCAAATTTAGAAATGGCAAAAGGTTCCACCATTTTTAAGATTTGTGCTAGGCAAATGCCGCCACTGGAAGGCGGTGGCATGGAAATTATTTTTAAATCTTTGTAATTAAAAACAATGGGGTCTCTCCATACGGCTTCATAGGCGTTTAAATCTTCCATCGTTATAATTCCTCCCTTCGATTGAATAAAGGAAACCATGGCTTTCCCAGTATTCCCTTGATAAAATTCTGCTCTCCCATTTTTTGCAATGTTTCTTAAAGTGTTTGCTAGCGCCTTATTTTTAAAAGTGTCTCCAACCTTATATGTTTTTGTAAATAGCGATGTTTCACCGTTTACTTCTTCAAAAATGGGTTTAAATTTAGTAAATCGTTCTACCTGCATCTCTGTTACAACAAAACCGTTTGTTGCTAGTTGTATAACAGGCTCTAGTATTTCTTCAATAGGGAGCGAACCCAATTTTTCATGAACCGCAAAAACCCCTGCAATGGTTCCAGGAACCCCCACTGCAAGTGCGCCCACTTTGCTTTTTTCGGAAAGAAACATGCCCTTTTCATCCAAATACATTTCTCGCGAAGCGGCTAAAGGTGCTTTTTCTCTAAAATCCAACGTCCCTATTTCACCATATTGCGTACGATACACCATAAATCCGCCACTACATAGGCTACCCGCATAGGGGTACACTACAGCTAAGGCCAGTTGGGTGCCAATCATAGCATCAAAAGCATTGCCCCCTTTTTGTAAAATTTCGATTCCTATTTTAGAAGCTTCTTCTCTTGCCGAAACAACCATAGCACTATCTGTTATAACGGCTTTTTTAACCTTCTTGGCAGGTGCAGTGGTAAATTGCTGCACTTCGTTCTTACAACTGTAAAGAAGGACAAGGAAACATAAAGGGATCATAAGCTTCATAATTGGGATCGTTTATTTTCGGTAAATGCGATTAATTCGGAAAAAAATGAGGTAAATTCTTCTTCAAACTCTTTGTCATATTGTTCAAGTTCCAAAATAGCTAGGTTCATTTTCGATTTTCCTTTGGTGCGAATATT
Source organism: Flavobacteriaceae bacterium (assembly GCA_041392205.1). GTDB lineage: Bacteria > Bacteroidota > Bacteroidia > Flavobacteriales > Flavobacteriaceae > Halomarinibacterium. The sequence continues at coordinate 12,299 of JAWKMO010000016.1, forward strand.
CATCTGACTTAAAATACGAGCAATTCCTTCAGCAGATTCATAACTCAACAACCAGTTTTGGCTAATCATTATAGGCATCATACGTTGAATGCGGCTGGGTAACATTTCAAAATTTTTCCGAAGTAAATCATAAAAATTGTCAACGTATATAGAAAGCGGTGTTTTGTGGTATTGTGCCCAGTTTCTGGCTAAAAAATGATCGTATAAAATATCCACGATAACCCCGCTATAATGGCCATAGTTTTTATGAAGCCTTGCCGTGCTTTGTTTTACCATAGGGTGTTGGTCTGTAAAGCTATCGATAGCACGATGTAATAAAATTCCTTTTTGAATGGAAGGCGGGAAGGCCTCATACTTTTTTCCTTTGATCCCATCGGCAATAAAATTGCCAATAATAACACCTTCATCGTTTCCCGAAAGGTAAATATGTGCTAAAAAATTCATTAGGACAATTTACAAAATTGGCTTTAGAAATGTGGCTATAAAAAGTATCTTTGCAGAAAGTTTTTTACAATGACATTAATTAAATCTATTTCAGGAATTCGCGGTACTATAGGGGGTATTCCCGGCGATAATTTAACCCCAATAGATGTGGTAAAATACGCTGCCGCTTACGGCGTTTGGATAAAACAACAGCGCAATAAGGAAAACTATCGAGTGGTGGTAGGGCGCGATGCACGAATATCTGGAGAGATGATTCAACAATTGGTAATGAACACTTTGGTTGGATTAGGCATACACGTAGTGGACGTAGGATTATCGACAACCCCAACGGTAGAAATGGCAGTGGCTTTAGAGCATGCCGATGGCGGAATAATCCTTACAGCAAGTCATAACCCCAAACAATGGAATGCCTTAAAACTTTTAAATTCTGAGGGCGAATTTTTAAATGCTGCCGCGGGGCAGGATATTTTGAGATTAGCAGAAAGGGAGGATTTTCATTTTTCCGAAGTGGATGATTTGGGGGATATTTCAAGAAATGATGCTTATATCGATATTCATATTGATGAAATTTTAGCGTTGGATTTGGTAAAAGCTGATTCCATAAAAAAAGCCGGCTTTACCGTTGTTGTAGATGCAGTAAACTCCACAGGAGGTATTGCGGTACCCTTACTTTTAGACGCTTTAGGAGTTCGAACCCTTAAATTATTTTGTACCCCCAACGGAGAATTTCCGCACAATCCAGAACCTTTAAAAGAGCATTTGGGAGATTTAATGCAAAAGGTGAAAGAAGAAAAAGCCGATTTTGGCATTGTGGTAGACCCCGATGTAGATCGCTTGGCATTTGTAGATGAACATGGAGATATGTTTGGGGAAGAATACACACTTGTGGCAGTAGCCGATTATATTCTGAAAAACAAAAAGGGCAACACGGTTTCCAATATGTCCTCCTCACGGGCTTTGCGCGATGTTACCGAAAAACATGGAGGTGTTTATTATGCCAGTGCCGTTGGTGAAGTAAATGTAGTAGAAAAAATGAAAGAAGTGAATGCGGTCATTGGGGGAGAAGGAAACGGGGGTATTATTTATCCAGAATTGCACTACGGAAGGGATAGTCTCTTAGGAATTGCTTTATTTTTAAGTCATTTGGCAGAAGAAAATGGTACGGTAAGTGAACTCCGAAAACAGTACACATCCTACTTTATGAGCAAAAAGAAAATTGAATTAACTCCTCAATTGGATGTGGATTTAATCCTTAAAACGATAGAAAAGAATTATGCTTCTGGCAAAATAAATACCGTTGATGGAGTGAAAATAGATTTTCCTGAAAACTGGGTCCATTTGCGTAAATCGAATACCGAACCTATCATTCGAATTTATACTGAGGCCCTCTCACAAAACGAAGCCGATGCTTTGGCAGACCGATTTATAAATGAAATAAAAACCATTGCCAAGCTATAATTTTTTACCTTTATACAGTGAAAACAATTTCTATGGAGTCTGTAACCCTACCAGAAGTTTCGAAACTTGAGGCTTATTTTGAACCTTTCCGAAAGCATATTTTGGGGATTGATCAAACGTTTCAATCGCCCTATGGACTAAAAAAAATAGTGTATACCGATTGGACTGCTAGCGGAAGACTTTACACTCCCATAGAAGAAAAAATAATGCAAGATTTTGGTCCTTTTGTAGCCAATACCCATACCGAAACGACTGTAAGTGGTACCACCATGACCCGTGCTTATCATACCGCAAGACAAATTATCAAAAAGCATATCAATGCAGGTGAAGATGATGTGTTAATTACCACTGGAACGGGAATGACGGGGGCCATAAATAAGTTTCAACGAATATTGGGTTTAAAAATTCCTGAGCAGGTACGAGATCTTATTACCATTAAAGAAGAAGACAGGCCAGTAATATTTATTTCCCACATGGAGCACCATAGCAATCAAACTTCATGGTTAGAGACTATTGCCAGAGTAGAAGTGGTGCCTTGCAATGAAGAAGGTCTTTTTTGTCTAGAAAATTTTCAAGTACTGTTGGAAAAGTATAAAAATACCGTTGTTAAAATTGCCTCCATAACGAGTTGTTCTAATGTAACGGGAATAAAAACGCCCTATCATGAAGTGGCTAAATTAATGCATCAACATAACGGGCTTTGTTTTGTCGATTTTGCGTGTTCGGCCCCATATATTGAAATTAATATGCACCCAGAAGACCCTGAAATGGCTTTGGATGCTATTTTTATGTCCCCCCATAAATTTTTAGGTGGCCCTGGAAGTAGTGGGGTGCTTGTTTTTAATAAAAAATTATACACCAACTTAATTCCCGATTGTCCCGGGGGTGGTACCGTACAGTGGACAACCCCTTGGGGAACCCATAAGTATATAGAAAACATTGAAGAAAGGGAAGATGGCGGCACCCCTGGATTTTTACAGGTAATTAGGACTTCTTTAGCCATAAAGCTGAAAGAAAAAATGGGGGTAAAAAATATTATAGAAAGAGAAGAAGAGCTTTTGAAGTACTTTTTCAAAAGAATTAAATCCTGCAAAAAAATATCGATTTTAGCTGAAGAACATGAAGAAAGATTAGGGGTCCTATCGTTTAACATTGACGGATTGCACCACGATTTAGCAGTAAAAATTTTGAATGATCGTTTTGGGATACAATCTCGTGGAGGATGTAGTTGCGCAGGAACCTATGGACATTATTTGTTGCATATAGACCAGCAAAAGTCTTCTGAAATATTAGAACAAGTACTTTGCGGGGTCGCCGAAATGAAACCTGGTTGGATTCGCGTTTCTATTCATCCAACAACTACTAACGACGAAATGAAATTTGTGTGTGATTCATTAATTGAACTTGCCAATAATGCCTCCCTTTGGAAAAAAGACTATTTGCTAGAAGGAATGCATTATCGTCATATTTCAGAAAATGGGAAAATAGATTCCTACTTAGGAGATAATTGGTTTCAGTTTTAATTACTGAAATGATTGCGGGACTTTATCTCGGTATTTCCATCGTTTGTGAGTCCATAAATAGTAAGCAGGCTCTTCCCTAATCTGCGCTTCCACTAGTTTTAAATAGGTGTCGGTAAGCTCAAAATCGGGATGCTTTGTGGCCTCTACCGTAAGGGTTTTAAACGTTGTTTGATAATAGCCTCGCTTGATTTTTTTTACCGCAAAGAAAACGACCGCCATATCTAGTTTTTTTGCAAGCATTTCGGGTCCTGTTATAACGGGAACTTTAATTCCCATAAATTCCTGCCAATGATGCGCTTTCCAATGTTTGGCAGATTGGTCTGCCACAAATCCATTAATAGTAAGTACCCCTCTGCTTTTTTCGGCGCCTAAGGTGAAAATGGTTTCCTTTGTAGTAATTAAATGGGTATTGTATTTGGCTCTTATACGCTTTATAAGGCGGTCAAAATATTTATTTTCAATTTTCTTATAAACCGCATACCCCTTATGATTTATATATTTTTGTAGTATAAAACTCCATTCCCAGCTAGCATAATGACCGCACATAAGAATGATGCTTCGATTTTGATTTTCTAAGGCGTGTATTTCTTCTACATTAGTAAAAACATACCGCTTTTTTAGTTCCTCTTCCGAGATCGATAGGGTTTTAATAGATTCTAACATCATATCGCAAAGATGACGGTAAAACTTTTTGGTAATCTTTTTGATTTCGATATCTGATTTTTCAGGAAATACAAGCTTTAAGTTGCTATAAACCACTTTTTTTCGATATCCAATAAGGTAGTAAAGGATTAAAAAAATAGTATCGGAAACAAAGTATAATAACCAAAAAGGATATTTTGAAATAATCCAAATGATAGGGTAGAGGAAACTATAAACTAATCTTTGCATAGCGAATGTTAGCACAAAACTAACTAAATTTATGGCATAGAAACAGTACTTTCTTAAAAATAACCTTATGCAAAATATTCATATTGCCACCCTCATTATTATTGCCGCAAATGTAATTATCTCACTTATAGGCTTTAATGATTTTTCTTTTTTTGAAAGGTACAAATTCAATATTGCTGGGATCCGTCGCGGGGAGCAAATACGGATGTTTAGTTCGGGTTTTTTACATGGAGATTTTGGGCATTTGCTTTTTAATATGTTGACTTTATATTTTTTTGCCGATGTAGTGATTATCAGTTTGGGTGTTTCAAAATTTGTATTGGTGTATGTTTTAAGCTTATTGGCAGGAAATCTCCTTTCCTTTGTAATGCATAAAGAAGAGTTTCATTATAGCGCGGTGGGTGCCAGTGGCGCGATTATGGGAGTTTTGTACTCAGGTATTCTTCTAGAGCCTGATATGTCAATAAATTTCATTCCTGCTTGGTTATTTGGGATTTTATATTTGGGATATTCCATGTATGGTATGAAAAAGAAATTGGGAAATATTGGGCACGACGCTCATTTTGGGGGAGCCATTGCAGGATATTTACTCACCATTGGTTTTGTCCCTTCTATTATTGAAACGCACCTCTGGCTTGTGGCCTTATTAGCACTTCCTATTTTGGTATTGTTTGTGTTATACAAATTGGGTAAAATTTAAAACCATAAAATCATGAATTACAAATCCTTATTATTAATCCCTTTAACCTCTTTTTTTATGAATGCACAATCATTACCAAAACCTTCTGTAGATGTTAGTGGCGAAGGAATTGTAACGGTAACCCCAGACGAAGTAACCATTACCGCAAGGGTAGAACATACTGGAAATAACCCAAAAGAGGTAAAACAAATGAATGACCAAACGGTAAATGAAGTTTTTCAATTTCTAAAACAAGCCGGAATCGATTCAAAATATGTAAAAACCGAATATTTAAACTTGAGTAAAAACTACGAGTATAACACCAAAAAATATACTTATGTAGCCAACCAGACCCTTTCTATTAAACTGAAGGATTTAACTCAGTACGAAACTATTATGAAGGGACTATTAGAGACAGGAATTAATAGAATTGACGGGATTTCTTTTACTTCTTCAAAAATGACTGCTTTGCAAAGTGAAGCACGAATAAAAGCCGTTCAAAATGCCTTGAAAAAAGCAGAAGAATATGCGTCTGTACTTCATCAAACCGTAGGCAAAGCCTTGTTAATTAGTGAATTTCAGAATAACAATACACCCTCTCCTATGTTAAAAAGAGGAATGATGGCAATGGATACTTCTTCAGAATCTCAAACCATGGCTCCCGGTGAAATGGAAATTAGAGTAGTTGTAAATGTTAGTTTTGAACTAAACTAATCCAACAATTTTGCAATACGGGCTTCTAAAGCAGGACCGCGTAAGTTTTTATCAATTATATTCCCTTTTTCATCCAGTAAAAAAGTAGCTGGAATCGATCGAATATTATATTGTTGTGCAATAGGATCTTGCCAAAACATAAGATTGGAAACATGATACCAATCCATTTTGTCATCTTCTATGGCTTGTATCCAGCGATCTTTTTGTCCTTCTCTATCCAACGACACACTAATTATGTTTAAGCCTTTGTCATGGTACTTTTCGTAAACTTTTACCACATTGGGGTTTTCCATACGGCAAGGGCGACACCAAGACGCCCAAAAATCGATGATTGTATATTTTCCAAGCGTTTCGTTAAGCGAGAGCATGTCACCCGAAGGGGTAGGCGCTTCAAAATTTGGTGCAACACCTCCAATATCCGCTTTTTTTGCTGCTTCTATGTTGTTTTTTAATTGCACAACTACCGGATTTGTGGCCATAGAAGGGGTTAGTTTCCCTAAAATTTCTGTGGCTTCTTCGGCTGTAAATTCTTTTTGCTGAAACAATTCCGAAAGCAACATCATACTAAAAAGCGAATTTGTGTTACTCATAACAAAATTACGCTTGTAGTCCTTCTCCTTTGCCGCAATCGCTAAATTTTGTTGTCTTAGCGCTTGCATTTGCTCTTGGTCCTGTGCTACTTGTGCTGTTTGAAACTCCTTGTTTAATGCTATTTTTTCGGCAACAAAACCTTTTACGGTTTTTGTAAACTCATTATACAATTCATTTTGCCTTCCACCGGTAACATACGAGGCAGCAATACTATCTGCATAGAGTTGTGCCGAAAGATTTTCGTTTTCAACAAAAAATACAATATTGTTGGACGAATTTTCCACCTTTAATAATTGCAGGGTAGTACCCTCCATTTTTGGAAATTTCTCTTCAAATTGTTGATTGTTTATCACTAAGGTATCGATAACCTTAGTTTGATTGTTTTGGTCTATTTGGTATAAAAATACTTGGGTGCCATCTTGAAAACCCATGGCACTCCCTTTTAATGTGTAGGTATTAGACTCTTTATTACATGCAATAAACAAGAAAATGGAAGCAAAAAATAATAGGTATTTCATCTGTAAAAAATTTTGATGCAAAAGTAGGTATTTTATAACACTGTAGTAAAACATATCTCTAAAATAAATAAAATGAAATACTTTTTGATTTTTTAAAAACCCCGAAGCATGAATTAGTGAGACACCTTTTGTTATTTGTGTTACCTTTGTGAACTTAATAAACCCCATGAATTCTAACCTAGAAATTGCTATAAAAGCTGCTATTGAAGCTGGGAGAGAAATACTTACCGTTTACGAAACCAATTTTTCTGTAACGGTAAAAGACGATTTTTCACCTTTAACCCTAGCCGATCAAATGGCCAATAAAGTAATCCAGTCTTTTTTAAAAGAAACCCCTTTTCCTATTATCAGTGAAGAAAATAAGCTAATAGCCTATGCCCAACGAAAAAAATGGTCGAAATGTTGGATCGTAGACCCTTTAGATGGCACCAAAGAATTTATTAAACGCAACGGGGAGTTTACAGTTAACATTGCATTAATTGAAAACGGGAAACCCATAATGGGGGTTATTTATGTTCCCGTTTCCAAAACACTATATTATTCGATTGAAGGACTTTCAAAAGCCTATAAAGTGGTACTTTCTGAAGACGAATCGGTGCCATTCATTGTTGAAAATTCTTCTGAAATAAAACCCAGCAAATTACAAGAGCCTATTAAAATAGTAGGCAGTCGTTCGCATTTAAATGAAGAAACCCAATCGTATATTTCAGCCATTGAAAGGCAAAGCAAAGTTGAAATTGTTTCCAAAGGAAGTTCTTTAAAATTTTGTTTAATAGCCGAAGGAAGCGCCCATATCTATCCTCGTTTTGCACCTACCATGGAATGGGATACTGCCGCAGGGCAGGCAATTTGCGAAGCAGTGGGAGTTTCGGTAATCAATCAAGACACTCAAAAACCCCTTCAGTATAACAAAGAAGATTTAAGGAATCCCTTTTTCTTAGTTCGAGTTGTATGAAAGCTAACTCCCATGCGCGACATATTGTAAAAGCGATTACCTGGAGAATTTTAGGAACCTTGGATACTATTTTGCTTTCTTGGATTATCACCGGAAATGCAATAACGGGCTTAAAAATTGGCTTTTCAGAAGTAATTACAAAAATGGTGTTATATTATTTGCATGAGCGTGTTTGGTTTAAAATTAACCTAAGTAAAAGTGGTAAAATTTTAGAAAGTAGAAAGCGCCATTTGGCAAAAACAGTAACTTGGCGTGCCGTGGGAACCACCGATACCATGCTTATTTCTTGGATCATTTCAGGGAATCCATTTACCGGTTTAAAAATAGGGGTGGCCGAATTACTAACTAAAATGGGGCTCTATTATTTACACGAACGCGTTTGGTATAAAATTGATTTTGGCCTTGAAAAAAGAAGGACTTTAAACGAATAAACGAAACATGGATCACATCATTCCGCATCATTTTCAGGTGACTAAAAGGGATCGAAACCTTCAAAAAAAGCATTCGTCCCTAGTAGTTTGGTTTACAGGGCTATCGGGTTCTGGCAAATCCACAATTGCAAATGCCTTGGAAAAGAAGTTGCTAAAGAATAATTTTCACACTTATATTTTGGATGGCGATAACGTTCGAAAAGGACTGAATAACAACCTTACTTTTTCACCCAACGATCGTGCCGAAAACATTCGTCGTATTGCCGAAGTTGCGCATTTAATGGTGGATGCAGGATTGGTTGTGTTATCTGCTTTTGTTTCTCCTTACCGAAAGGATCGAGAGAACGTAAAAACTATTGTGGGAGCAGAAAATTTTGTAGAAGTTTATATAAACACCCCTATTGAAACATGTGAAAAACGAGATGTAAAAGGACTATATGCAAAAGCGAGAGCAGGGGAAATAAAGGATTTTACGGGGATACATGCTCCTTATGAAGCACCTACTATGCCAGCCGTAGAAATTGATACCACAACCCTTTCCGTAGGAGATTCTGTAGAAATTATTTTTAAAGCGATAGTGAATAAATTACATTTGAAGCATGAGTAAGTATTATTTAAATTATTTGGACGAGCTAGAATCGGAAGCCATTTATATTCTTCGTGAGGTATGGGCCCAGTTTCAAAATCCCGTAATTTTATTTTCAGGAGGGAAAGATTCTATTTTGGTGACACATTTAGCAAAGAAAGCTTTTTATCCTTCAAAAATACCTTTTCCTTTAATGCATGTAGATACGGGGCATAACTTTCCTGAAACCATTCAATTTCGAGATGAATTAATTAAAGAGTTTGGTGTTCCGCTTATTGTGGGCTCTGTGCAAGAATCTATTGACCAAGGTCGTGTTGCTGAAGAAAGAGGAAAAAATGCCACACGCAATGCCCTCCAAATTACAACACTGCTGGATGCCATTGAAAGTAATAAAATAGATTGTGCCATTGGAGGGGGAAGACGAGATGAAGAAAAAGCACGTGCTAAAGAACGTTTTTTCTCCCATCGTGATGATTTTGGACAATGGGATCCCAAAAATCAGCGTCCAGAATTATGGAATATTTTAAACGGAAAACATTTTGAAGGAGAGCATTTTAGAGCATTCCCAATTAGCAATTGGACGGAAATGGATGTTTGGAATTATATCCTGCGTGAAAAGATTTCAATTCCATCGTTATATTTTGCCCACGAGCGGGAGGTGGTTTGGCGCAACGACTCTTGGATTCCTGTTTCAGAATATTTAAAGTTAGAAGAAGGAGAGGAAATTCATAAAAAGAAAATACGATTTAGAACCCTTGGCGATATCACCATAACAGGAGGCATCGAAAGTGAAGCCGATACATTAGAAAAAATCGTCTTGGAAGTTTCAGCAATGAAACAAACCGAAAGAGGAAATAGGAGTGATGATAAACGAAGTGAAACTTCAATGGAAGATAGAAAAAGACAGGGATATTTTTAAAGAAAAACAATGGCAATAGACAATAATCAGTTATTACGATTTACCACCGCAGGAAGTGTGGATGATGGGAAAAGCACGCTTATAGGAAGGTTATTATATGACTCCAAAGCCATTTTCGAAGATCAATTGGAAGCTGTTTCAGCAACAAGCAAACGAAAAGGGTATGAGGGTGTTGATTTAGCTTTGTTTACCGATGGCTTAAGAGATGAACGAGAGCAAGGAATTACGATTGATGTTGCCTATCGTTATTTCACGACACCCAAAAGAAAATTTATCATTGCAGATACACCGGGACACATACAATATACCCGAAATATGGTTACGGGAGCTTCCACGGCCAATGCTGCCCTTATTTTAATTGATGCCCGAAAAGGCGTTATTGAACAAACCAAACGGCACGCTTTTATTGCTTCCTTACTTCAAATACCTCATATAATTGTATGTGTAAACAAGATGGATTTGGTGGATTATTCGGAAGAAGTATATGAAACTATCATCGCCCAATTTGAAGAATTTTCCTCAAAATTATATGTAAAAGACATTCGTTTTTTACCCATAAGTGCTTTAAACGGGGACAATGTGGTTAACCGAAGCGAATACATGCCATGGTATCAAGGTGCTCCCTTACTGCATACTTTAGAACATATTCATATAAGTAGTGATATCAATAAAATAGATGCTCGTTTCCCTGTACAAACCGTTTTACGCCCGCAGCGAGACGGATTTATTGATTACCGTGGGTATGCAGGTAGAGTTGCCAGTGGTATTTTTAGACCAGGAGATGATGTTACCGTTTTGCCCTCGGGGTTTACCTCCAAAATTAAAACCATAGATACTTTTGATGGCGCTTTGGAAGAAGCCTACGCACCTATGTCGGTTTCCATAAACTTGGAAGATGATATCGATATAAGTCGGGGCGATATGATTGTAAAAACCAACAATCAGCCGCAAGCTGTGCAAGAATTTGATGCGATGCTATGCTGGTTACACAATCAAAATGCCAAGCATCGTGCAAAATATACCATTTTACATACCTCTAATGAACAAAAAGCAATGATTAATGAAGTAATCTATAAAATTGACATAAATACCTATAACAGGGAAGAAGAAGATAAAGAGTTAAAAATGAATGATATTGCTCGTATAAAAGTAAGAACTACACGCCCTTTAATGATAGATGAATATCGCGACAATAGAATTACAGGAAGTTTTGTGTTAATAGACGATTCTACCCATGAAACGGTTGCAGCTGGGATGATCTTGTAGCTTTTATTTTATAAGGAGAAGGAATCATCATTTTTTAATAAATTTCTTTTTTAAACGAAAGCTGGAAGCTTCGCTTTCACAAAAAATTTGATTGTAGTAAGCGTTATTAAATTGGGATTCAGAGATTAATTGGTGCGATTTCTTAAATAAAATACCATCGATAAAGTTTACAAAGAATCTTTTTCTTTTTAAGTATGGAAACAAACTTTTATGATAAGGAACATAAAAATGGGTGTATCCAATTTCTTTTAACAACGTAATAATTTTACTGCCAGAAACTTCTTCATTTATAAGTTCAAAACAAATGATGGGTTTGTGCTGCTCCAAAAATTTTTGCATTCCTTTTATAACCTCACTTTCGTGCCCTTCTACATCGATCTTTACAAAGGAACAAGGTTGGGTCAAAAAGTCATCTCCTTTTTTAAGAGCTATGGGGATGGTATGTTGGGTTTGTATGTTTGTGATGGAACCTCCTCCTAAATTATATTTTGGAATTTCTAAGAAGGCATTCTTTTGTTCGCTGGACAATCCAAAATTGTAACATTTAACATTATCCTTATGTTTGGTATTAAGTTGTAAAACCTCAAAAATTGTTGGATGAGGTTCAAAACACAACACAGTTTTAAACAACCCTGAAAACGCTCTAGAGTGATTGCCAATATTTGCCCCAATATCCAGTGCATGATGTTGGGAAGTATCAAAATCCAGCACTTTGGAGATGGTTTCTATTTCATATTTTTCATAGCAGCCATACGCAAATACTTCTTCTCCAATAAAATCTTTTGAAAAAACCAAAAGGGGTTCTTCATTCGCATGGTGTTTACGAAGTTTTGCTAAAAAAATCCGGGTAATATGACTTAAAAAATAATAGTTCAAGGGGTTATTATTTTAAACAAATAACGCTATTTCTATGATTCCCAAAAAGTTTTTTGATAAAAGAATAGGAAAGAGACGGGTTTAGGCTCTTTTTCAAGGTCAAATTGTCGTAATTTTGTTTTATTCATTCATAATCCTAAACGACTAGGTTTTGATTTCAGTTGTTATTCCGCTTTACAATAAGGAACAATTTATCGCAAAAGCCCTACAATCGGTTTTAAGTCAAACCTATACAAATTATGAAATTATTGTAGTAAATGATGGCAGTACCGATACTTCTGAAAAGGAAGTTAATCGTTTCAAAGATGCAAGGTTAACCTTAATTACGATTCAAAATTCTGGGGTTTCCAAAGCGAGAAATTTAGGTGTTAAACACGCCATGTATAGCTGGATTGCTTTTTTGGACGCCGATGATTGGTGGGCGCCCACTTTTTTGGAAAGTATGGTTTATGCAATTAAGGAATACCCAAACCATAAGGTTTTTGCCACAGGAAGAAGCCGTATTTTTGCTGCTAAAACCGAACGTTATCAACATTGCTTTTTACCCAAAAATGAGACCACAGCTACGGTAAATTATTTTAAAGTAATAAGTAAATTTCTGGCTCCTATAAATGCTTCTAACGGATTGATGGATAAAGAATTAATTATTGAAAAAGGACTTTTTCGAGAGGGAATGAAGCAACACGAAGATCACGATCTCTGGATTCGTATTTGTGAAAATAATCCGGTGGTTTTTATAAATAAAGAGTTATCCTTTTACCAAAAAAGCATCACAAACAGTGCCTCAACATTTTCTTTTTCAGCTACCGATTTTGCCACTTATGTTAAAACAATTCAGGCAGTAAATACAAACCTTTCTGAAAATGAAAAACTTTATTTTAAAGAATACTTTCAAAGATTTATAACAATAATGTATTTTAAAAACAGTGGAAGTTTTTCTAAGTCTGAAAAGGAGCAGTTACTTGTTCAATTTTTAAGTCTTATAAAAAATAAAAAATATAGATGGCTAATTTGGTTCATCCATAATACGTCAAAAATTCCCATTTATAAATTCCTAAAAACCTTTAAACTCTCATGAGAGAAAGACGTGTAAACCTTTTTGTTGTTGGTGCTATGCGGGCAGGAACTACGTCATTTATGCATTTTCTTTCTCAGCAATCTAATATTTATGCCTGTCCTATAAAAGAGCCCCATTTTTTTATGGATGAATTGCCAAAGTCACTTTATACTCCTGGTTTTTTTAACCTTAACTCTTACTTAAAAAAAGCACCCCTAAAACCCTTGCATATAGCAAAAGTTAATAGGCTTGAAGACTATGAATTATTATTTGCTGCAGCTGAAGAGGAACATACCTATCTAGCAGAGGCAAGTACGGCTTATTTGCATAGCCCAGATTCGGCTGGAAAAATACAACAGTATAATGCAGAGGCAAAAATTGTTATCATGTTGCGCGATCCTTTAGAACGAATGATATCACATTATAAAATGGATGTTGGGCTAGGGAGGGTAACCAAAAGTTTTCAGCAAATTGCCGAAGAAGAGATAAAAAAATACGAAATGGGAAACCTGCCATGGTATAGTTGTTTATCTATGAGCTTTTATGATGCGGCAATAAAGAGGTATCAAGAGCATTTCAAGGAAGTTTTAATACTTTTTTTAGAAGATTTTAAAAAAGAACCAAAAATAAATTCAATTACTATTTCTGAATTTTTAAAAATTGATATCAACAAAATATCCTTTTTTGAAAATAAAAACAGCTCAAAAGAAATAAGAACTAAAACACTATTGTATTGGAGTAGAAAATTAAATGTAAAGCCACTATTTTCAAAAATACTTCCTATTAAATTGCGACATTATTTTTTTAGACGTATTGTAAGCACTAAAAACCGTAGATCCCTAGAAATAACTGCGCAAACAGTAAGTAAATTACAAACAATATTTGAAAAAGAAAATACCATTTACTATTCTCAAAATACAGGTATTACTTAAAAAAAGAAGGTTTCCCAATTATAAGAATTACTTTTGAAAAAAAATATGAAGGGTCTTTAATAAGGCTACTTTATAATTTATGATAAATTGTTTTTTTGAATTTGCAATTTCTTTCTTTTAATACATGAGTTTTAAAAAAACTACCTTATCTGCCTTTTTTTGGGCTTCGAGTCAACAGCTATTAATTTTAATACTGAATTTAGTCATTTCTGTATTAATGGCTCGAATTTTAGAACCAAAAGATTTTGGGCTTATAGGAATGATTTCAATATTTATAGCCTTAGGTCGTGTACTTATGAATGGCGGATTATCTTCATCATTAATAAGAACAAAGGATCCTACGCAAGCAGAGTATTCTACCGTGTTTTTTTTAAATATAATTTTTAGTGTTTTCTTTTTTGCTTGTATTTATTTTTTAGCACCATATGTTGCTTTATTCTTTGAACAAGAAGAACTTACCCGACTATTGCGTATTTATGCTATTGTTATTGTCATTTTTTCGTTCAGCACTATCCAATTTGCAAAACTTACAAAAGAGCTAAATTTTAAGTTAACCTTAAAAATTAAAATACCCTCTATTTTAATTGGTGGTATTGTAGGAATTTATATGGGTTTTAAAGGGTATGGTGTTTGGAGTTTGGTTGGGATGTATATTTCACAAGCAATTGTGGATGTTTTTCAATTATGGTTTAAAACGGGTTGGAGGCCAAGTTGGTTATTCAAAAAAGAAGATTTTAAAAAGCATGTTGGTTTTGGCTCAAAACTTACAGCTAGTAGTGTAATTAATGGTGTTTTTCAAAATATCTACAATGTGGTTATTGGTAAGCAATTCTCACCACAAATACTCGGTTACTTTACACGTTCCCAGACATTGGCAAATCTTCCTATTTATAATTTGCAAGAAGTTTTGGATAAAGTTACGTTCCCTTTATTAGCGACCATCCAAGATAGTGATGTAAAAATGAAAAAGGTCTTCCAAAAAATTTTTATATCTGTTTCACTTATAATTATTCCAATTTTGTTATTAGCTACTTTTATAGCCGAACCACTATTTCGCTTTTTTCTTACTGAAAAATGGATGCCTGCCGTACCTTATTTTCAGCTTATTTGTCTCGCTGGTATTTTTGTGCCCCTAGGAAAGAATAACACTAATATTTTAAAAGTTAAAGGAAAAAGTGGCTTACTATTAAAACTTAGCATTTTTGAAAAAGCAATAATAACACCGGGCTTGTTTCTTTTAATCCCTTTTGGAATTTATGGGCTTCTTTATTTTCAAATGGCGGCATTCTTTTTATCTTTCGTTTTGTATGCTTGGTATGGTGGTAGATTAATAGGCTATGGACTAATAGCGCAACTAAAAGATTTTTCAAAGGTGTTTTTTACGGCCTTATTTTCGGGTATGATGATTTGGGTTTTTATGTATTTTACAAATCCCTATTTTAATGATTTGGGCACTATTATTATAGCTAGCATTTTATACCTGTTACTTTATATACTAACCCTATATCTATTTATCCCTAGTATCTATAAAAATACGGTATCTCTTATAAATGAGGCATATAAAAGAAAAATATAAATGTCTAAAAGAATTGAATTTTAAAATATAAAAATGATAATGGATTCGGTAAAAAATATCTCGGTACTTGACACTTCTATTGTAACTTCAAATGTAGGAGATGAAATAATTATGGATGCTGTTAATAAAGAGCTATCCTATATTTTTTCTATGGGTAGGTTTTTAAAAATCCCTACTCATGAAAAAATTTATAAAGCATCTCTATCCCATATTCGAAACGCAGATTTTACCATACTTGGGGGATCTAATATTTTGTCCTCCAAAATGAATGAATACAAACAATGGAATATATCTATTCCGAAAGCTTTTTTAATTCAGCGTAGAGTAATTACCATGGGGGTTGGGTGGCGTAATTATCAAAAAAAACCAAATTTTTACACAAAAAAATTATTAAAATTATTATTACATGATAATTATATCCATTCTGTTAGGGATTCCTATACGGAAGCTTATTTAAAAGAAATAGGGTTTAAAAATGTTTTAAATACTGCTTGCCCAACAATGTGGCAACTTACACCCACACACTGTCTCGAAATTCCCAATACAAAATCCGATACAGTTGTTTTTACACTTACCGATTATGATCAAGATGTAAATCGTGATTTAACTTTAATAGAATCCTTATTAAAAAATTATAGCAATGTGTTTTTTTGGATACAAGGGAAAAAGGATGATGCTTACTTACATAGCTTCCCAAAAGATTTAATTAAACGAGTAAAAATTATTGCCCCAAATCTTAGCGCTTACGATAATTTTTTGAATTCAAATACGTGCGATTATATAGGCACTCGACTTCATGGGGGAATACGGGCACTCCAACAAAAACGGCGAACTATTATTATAGGAATTGATAACCGTGCCTTGGAAAAGAAAAAAGATTTTAATATTCCTGTGTTGGAAAGACAAAATATTAATGATTTAGAAAGATTATTGGCGAGTAATTTTAAAACAGAAATTAAGATACCAGAACAAAATATTGAAATTTGGAAAAAGCAATTTGCTGAAAATGAAAATAATTAGACTTTCTACTTTTTTAGATTATGGAGGCATCGAAACCAAAATGGTAAATCTCTCCAACTATGAAACTGAAAAAGAGGAATGGGTTTTTTGCGCCATAGGTAAAGGCGGTAGTGCTTCCAAAACCATTGCTGAAAACGGCAAAAGGGTAGTTTGCTTTAATTTAAACCATAAAATTCCTTCCATTAAAACAATTTACCAGCTGTATTTGTTTTTTAAGAAAGAAAAACCTGAAGTGGTTCATACCTCGGGTGCTGAAGCCAATTTTCATGGAGTTATTGCTGCAAAACTTGCTAGCGTTCCTAAAATTATTGCTGAAGAAATTGGAATTACCTCACAGAGTAAATTCGCTAAAAAGATATTTTATTGGATTTATAAATATGCTCATTATGTGGTTGGTGAGTCAAAACTGGTGACCAATAGTTTACAACTAAACTATCGTATACCGTCCAAAAAGCTGAAAACAATCCATAATTTTATTTCCTTTCCAGAGATTACCCCAAATAGATTCGAAAATGTAAACTCCCTATCCATTGTAAGCATTTCTAGATTGGCTGCTGTTAAAAACATCCTAGGCGTTTTAGAGGCTGTTTCCTTGTTAAAAAAAGAAGGTTTCCCCGTGCAATACTCCATTGCAGGAGACGGCGCGCAACTTGATATTCTTAAATTAAAAACCAAAGAATTGGGGATTGAAGATTGTGTCACTTTTGTAGGCTATATTAAAAACCCTTATCCCTTGCTAACAAAATCTAAAATTTTTGTGCTGAACTCATTTACAGAAGGGTTTTCCAACTCTTTATTGGAAGCCATGTATTCTGGAACACCCGCTATTTCCACTGCAGTTGGCGGAGCTCCAGAAATAATTACAGAAGGAAAAAACGGTTGGTTGGTTCCCGTAGCAGACACCATGGCACTTTATCATAAAATGAAACAAATACATAGTTTAAATTACTTAACGCTTGAAGAAATTGGTAAAGAATCTAGAAAAACTGTAATTTCAAGATTTTCATTACAAAGCCATGTAAAGGAATTAGGAAAACTATATTATTCATGAAAAAAGTTCTTTTTGTTACTTGGGATGGTCCCGAAACCAATTATATAGAAAGTCTTTTCTTGCCTATTTTTAGTAGGTTAAATGCAGCCTACGGCCACGAATTTCATATCATTCAATTTACTTGGGGCAACCCTCAACGATTGCAGCATACCAAAGCTATATGTGCTGCTCAAAAGGTTGCTTACACTAGCCTAAATGTTTCCCGAAAAATTGCCATGTTAGGTTTGTTGAAAGCCTTATTTATTCAATCTAAATTTGTAAAAAGGTATGTAGCAACACACGATATCCAAATTATCATGCCTCGTGCTACTACTTCGGCAGCCATTGTGAACCGTTTTATAAAAAATACAAAAGCCACTTATCTTTTTGATGCCGATGGTTTTTCGCAAGACGAACGCGTTGATTTTTCTGGATGGAACCCAAAAGGATTGCGTTATAAAATGTATCGTTTTTTTGAAAAAACGGCTTTAAAAAAGGCCCATGGAGTACTGTGCCGTTCAAAGGCTGCCAAGGAAATCCTTACCGAAAGAGCGGGGTATAATTTTGATAAAAATAAAATTACCGTTATTGCCAACGGAAAGGATACAGCTGTTTTTAACATGCTTCCAAAAGAAGATTTTAAACCTACAAAAGGCGTTCGTTTTATTTATGCGGGTTCTTTAGGCCCACAATATATGCTTCCCGAAATGCTTAAAATTTTTGAAAATGTAGTGCTTCACAATCCCCATTCAACCTTTACAATTCTTTCTGGAAACCTTGATTTTGCTGAAGATATTATCTCAAGTTCATTTACAAAATTACACTCAAAAATAAATCTATTAAAAGTCTTGCCAGCGGAAGTACCCTCCTACATAAAAAATAGCGATATTGCTTTTTCGCTTCGTTCGCCCAAATTTTCAATGAAAGGAGTTTGCCCAATTAAACTTGGCGAATATCTACTTTGTGGTGTCCCCGTAATTAGCAATACCGGAATAGGGGATACCGATGTTATGTTAAAAGATTTGAAATGTGCTTTTATTATAAATGATTTGAAACAGATTTCAATGCCTAAAATTTCGGAATGGTGTGTAAACGTTCATGGAGATTATGCTATAAAAATGCAAGCCAGAGCTGTTGGAAAAAACTTTTTCGATATTGATAAAACCGTAGCTTTGTACCATAAGGCCATTGCAAATGCAGAATAAAGAAGTACATATTTTTGATATTTGTGGAACACTCTATCATTCCAATACCACCTATGACTTTTTATTGTTTTATTTCAAAAGAAATAACGGTTCAAAGTATAGGAAGTATCAGTTTTGTTTTAGTTTGGTGTCAAAGGTTATATGGAAATTATTGACCTTTTTGGGATATAAAAAATGGATTCGAAATTTCTTGGTGAGCTTTATCAAAAATGAACCCGAATCTATGGTGACTACTGAAGCCAATGAATTTGTAAAATTAGTTTTAATACATAAAGAAGTTGCCTTTGTAAAAAACATCTTACTTAAAACAAAAAACAATCCCAACATGGAAATCTGGTTTGTCTCTGCATCTATAGAACCTGTTGTTAAAGCCATTGCAAAACATTTTGATATTACAAATTATGTCTCAACCATTTTAGCAGTGAATAACCATAGATTTACAGGAAAAATGATAGAAGATTTGGAAGGAAAAAAGCACGTAAAACTGACTCAAGAAGGTATTCTAAAACCCAATGCTAAAAGGGTTGTTTATACCGATAGCAAAGAAGACGTGGCTTTGGTCCAACAATCTGAAAAAGCCTATTTGGTTGGACAAAGAAAAAATGAAACCTATTGGAAGGACAAAGTCTCCAGTAAAACCGAAATTATTTTTGTATAAAATGCAGCATGGATAAAAAACTGCTCATACCTGGTTATTATTTATTTTATTCTAGACTTAAACGGAAATCGGAATTGTTTTCCCTGCTCTATGTTTATCCTCTTTTTCTTTTTGGTATTATTTATATTTCTAAAGACTTTCTTTTTCTCAATTATTTTATCACGTTTATTCTAGGAATGATAATTTGGATTTCGAGTTATGAAATTGGGTATCTCGAAAATGATGTTTTTACCATTAAAAAAGAGAAAAATCCTACTTTAAGAATTTCGGAAGATAAAATTCAATCGATAGAAAAGAATTTCTCAAAAATACGCTTCTTTAAAATTGGAATCAGTGTTCTGGGTATTGGGGCTCTTTATTTTATGGATAAACAAGGTTTTATAGAATGTAATTTGTTGTTTTTTTTAATAGGAATGTTGCTTTCACGAAGCAGTTTTTATGCTCATAACACCTTGAGAAGCAGATGGAATATAGTTACTTACTTTTTTTTAAGTACAACAAAATACCTTTCTATCACGGTATTATTTCTAGATTTTAAAATAGCCTATAGTACTTTTTTAACCGTAGCCTTATTGTTTCCTTTGCCAAGAACGTTGGAGCATGCGGCCAAAGTAAAATATGGCTTAAATACCTATAGCAAGTGGATTGGAAACTTGGATACTTTTAGGCTAAAATATTATACGGTTGCAGTTTTAATAGGCCTATTGATTTATTATTTTTCAAACCTACCTAATCATAGCGTTCCTTTGTTTGGAGCCCTTTGGTTTTTTGCTTTCCGAATGGGAATATTTATTTTGTTACAATGGGGCGCTTATAAAAGAACTAATTTTTCTTCTCATAAATGGGACTAAACAACACAATGTAAAATGGAAAATGTACTGGACATTGTATTAATTCTTATTACGGTATTAATTGGGTTTAATAGCTCCCTTTTTTTTAAGAATTTATTAGAAAAGTCCGACATAAAAGTAATAAACTATCTTTGGAGTTATCATTTAATAATTTGCTTTATATTCTATTTTTATATTCAAGCAAATGGGGGAGATGCCATTAATTATTGGGAAACGGTTAAACAAAATACCAATACCTCTATACTCGATTATTTTTCTTTAGGATTTGGCACCTACTTTATGTATGTGCTTAATTATTTCCCAAGTAAAATACTGGAACTATCGTTGCTTACAGGATCTATAATGTACGCTTTTATAGGTTTCTTAGGGTTTGTTTATTTTTATTTGCTTTTTAAAAAGCATATTAAATACAATCCCAAATTATTAGGTGTCCAATTATTTCCTTGGATATTCTTTTTGCCAAACTTGCATTTCTGGACGGTTGGTATTGGTAAAGATTCCTTATTATTTTTTTGTATTGCCCTATTTTTTTATGGAATTAATGATATTAAAAAACATTACGGCAAAATTGTTTTAGCACTTTTATTGGCATATTTTGCCCGTCCACACATTGCGGCTTTCATGGTAGGATCTTATGCTTTAGGAGTTTTATTGGATGGAAAACTAAAAGTGTATTCAAAGATTGTGTTAAGTATTGTTGTTATTAGCACTTTCGTTTTATTTTTCAATAGTATTATGTTATATCTGCGTATTGAAAATTTCGATTTCGATACCCTATCTTCTTATTCAAATGATAAAGTTGAAAAACTTAGTCGCGATCATACTGGAAGCAGTGTTGATATCTCAGAGTACCCATTTCCTTTAAAAGTTTTTACTTTTTTGTACCGTCCTTTTTTCTTTGACATTAACGGAGTCCTTGCTTTGTTGGCCTCCTTTGAAAATCTTATTCTATTAATAGTAAGCCTTAAACTTATTAAGCTTAATCCCTTTAAAATGTTTTTTAAAGGAAATTTTATTTATAAGAGCCTAACTTTGTTTTTACTAATGGGAGTAATTTCTTTTTCACTTATTTTAGGAAATTTAGGGATCATGTTGCGTCAAAAAAACATGTTTATTCCGGCATTGTTGTTTATTTATCTTTGGAGTTATTCTTTTTCTTGCCAATTAAAAGAAAATCAATCTTATAATAGATATCATTGAAGCTATTAATTATCATAAATAGTTTGGCAACTGGAGGTGCCGAAAAAATTGTATGCGATTCTTTACTTGGTTTTACCGAGAGAGGAATTCAAGTAGATTTGCTATTATTAAATGGGAAGCGAACCCCTTTTTTGGATAAACTAGGTAGTTTAAGGGTTGGCACTATTCACATAATTAAACATATCCATATTTATAATCCATTAATCATCTTTAAAATCATTCCTTTTCTTAAAAAAGCAGATCTCGTCCATGTGCATCTTTTTCCAAGTCTTTATTGGGTAGCCTTTGCAAAGCTCATTTCCTTTTCAAAAACGCCATTAGTATTTACGGAACATAGTACGGTAAACCGAAGGAGGAAATTTCTATTTTTTCGATTTGTAGATCGGTTTATTTATAAGCAATATCATGCCATTATTACCATTTCAACGGAAGTGAAATTATTTTTAAAAAAGCATTTGGAACTCAAAAATTCCTACTTTAAAACAATCCATAATGGGGTTGATCTTTCCGTTTTTCAAAATGCAATTGCCTTAGATAAAAAACAATTTAAAATCAAAAAGGAAGAAAAAATACTTATTCAGGTGGCTCGTTTTACCAAAGAAAAAGACTACGAAACACTCCTTAAATCCATCCCTTTTGTCGATAAACCCATTAAACTACTTTTAGTTGGAAATGGTCCTTTGCAAATAAAAATGAAAGAACTTGCCCAGATTTTGGAAATTGAAGAAAAAGTACTTTTTCTGGGGATACGCCAAGATGTTCCCGCTTTATTAAAAATGGCTGACATTGCCATCCTTTCCTCTAATCACGAAGGGCTCTCATTATTTGGAATTGAAGCAATGGCTTCAGGGAAACCATTAATAGCATCAAAAGTTTCTGGGCTGTCAACGTTAGTTCATGGCGCAGGACTTCTTTTTAAACACAAAGATTATTTAGATTTAGCAAAGAACATTAATCAGTTATTAGATAGTGAAGTATTTTATAAAAGCATTACAGAATCTTGTATTCATAGATCTAAAATTTACAGTTTAGATAAGTTAATTGATGCCCACGTTCAATTTTACACTCAATTATGCGCAAAAACAAATTAGTCCGTATAACCACCATCCCTCTTTCTCTTGAAAAACTTTTAGAAGGGCAACTGGCGTTTATGAGTAACCATTTTGAGGTAATTGCAGTAAGTTCAGAAAAAGAACGATTGGAAAGGTATGCCAAAAAAGAAGGCATTTCCTGTTTTTATGTAAAACTCACCCGTAAAATAACCCCATTTATGGATAGCATTGCGGTCTATAAACTTTACCAATTTTTAAAAAGGGAACAACCACAAATAGTTCATACACACACTCCCAAAGCAGGAATTGTTGGGATGATGGCCGCTTGGTTGGCAAATGTCCCTATTCGATTGCATACCGTGGCAGGATTGCCTTTAATGGAAGCAAGCGGTATAAAGCGATTGTTACTTGTTTTTATTGAAAGGCTTACCTACCGTTTTGCAACAAAAGTATACCCCAATTCGGAAGGACTAAAATCCTTTATTATACAAGAAAAACTTGCCCCTGTTCAAAAACTTTTAGTAATTGGAAATGGGAGCTCCAATGGTATTGACACACAGTATTTTTCTTCGGAATCGTATGATGCTGTTTTTAAAAAAAACAGTCGGAAAAACCTCGGAATTTTACCCCAAGAATTTGTTTTTATCTTTGTTGGAAGGATTGTTAAAGATAAAGGAATTGTAGAATTGATTGATGCGTTTTCAGCATTCCAAGATAAAAATATAAAGCTACTATTAGTAGGCCCCTTGGAGCAGGATTTAGATCCATTACCCAAAGCGACAATAGAAAAAATGGAAACGAATCCTAAAATAATTTCAATAGGGTATCAAGACGATGTTCGACCTTACTTGGCTATAAGCGACGCATTGGTGTTTCCAAGTTATCGTGAAGGATTTCCCAATGTCGTTTTACAAGCATTGGCCATGGAGTTACCTTCGATTGTTTCAAATATTAATGGATGCAATGAAATTATAAAAGAGGGTTTTAATGGTCGTATTGTTCCTAAAAAAGATGAAAAAGCACTTTTTGATGCCATGCAACAACTTTTAGAGAATAAATCGCTGTATACGACTATGAAAAATAATTCACGACAATCCATCCTTGAAAAGTATGATAGGATTGTAATTTGGGAAGCGTTAGTAGATGAATACAAAACGTTTATAAAGTAAATTTTTGGAATGTATAAAGGAATAGTAAAACCTTTTTTGGATTATTTATGTTCAGTAATAGTTTTTATTCTATTACTTCCCATTTTTATACCTTGTATGGTAATATTAGGTGTTATTAATAAAGGGACTCCTTTCTTTTTGCAGAAACGACCCGGTAAAAATGAACAAATCTTTACCATCATTAAATTTAAAACCATGAACAATCATTGTGATGCACAAGGAAAGTTGCTTCCAGATTCCCAACGGTTAACAAGAATAGGTAAATTTATACGGGCTACTTCTTTAGATGAAATTCCGCAATTACTAAATGTAATAAAAGGAGACATGAGTTTTGTGGGTCCAAGGCCCTTATTAACAGAATATTTACCGCTCTATAATGACTTTCAAAAACTTCGTCATAGGGTAAAACCCGGGATTACTGGGTGGGCTCAAGTTAATGGTAGAAATGCAATCCACTGGAATGAAAAATTTGAATTAGATGTTTTCTATGTTCAAAATGTTACTTTTGCATTAGATTTAAAAATTATTTTTAAAACGATCGGAAAAGTGTTTTTACAATCTGATATAAATGCAGAAAACCAAGCTACAACAGAGCGATTTAAAGGAAATTCTTAATTCATGAAAGACATTATACTTTTTGGAGGAGGAGGGCATGGTTATGCAACAATAGCTCTCATAAAAAGCTTGGGGGAATTTATGCCTAAAGTGATTTACGATGATAACCCAAAGAAAAAAAGCATACTAGAGGTTCCTTTAAAATCTTTAGAGGGCGAAGAGGTTTCCTCAAAGTATATGTGTATAAGTATTGGTAATAATAAGGTTAGAAAAGAAAAAGCAGCTTTTTTTGGAAACGCTCTTTTTCCAAATTTTATCCATCAAAAGAGTGTTGTCTATCCCTCTGTTATTTTAGGAAAAGGGACGTTAGTACTTCCTAATGCTGTTTTGGATGCCGCAGTAACCCTAGGGGATTTTTGTATTATAAATAATAACGCCACAGTCTCCCATAATTGTACCCTTGGGGATTTTGTTCATGTGGCAATTAATGTAGCCATTTCGGGAGGGGTAACTGTGGGGGAAGGGACTTTAGTGGGGGCTGGGAGTGTTGTTTTACCCGAAATTACGGTTGGAAAATGGGCCACTATTGGCGCAGGTGCTGTAGTTACTAAAAACGTTCCAGATTATGGAGTAGTATATGGCAATCCCGCAAGAATAGTGAAATACAACACGCCACATGAAGACTAAAATCTATCTTTCATCACCACACATGGGAGGCAAAGAGCGTTCCTTTGTTGAAGCAGCTTTTACTACTAATTGGGTGGCACCTTTAGGACCCAATGTTATTGGTTTTGAGAAAGATATAGAAACCTTTTTAGGGAACAATAATTTTGTTGCTGCATTGAGTTCGGGGACAGCAGCTTTGCACTTGGCATTAATTTTATTAGGCGTTAAACGTGATGACGAAGTACTTTGCCAAAGTATGACCTTTTCTGCTTCAGCAAATCCCATAGTTTACTTAGGAGCGACTCCCGTTTTTATTGATAGTGAAATAGAAACATGGAATATTTGTCCTATAGCATTAGAAGAAGCCATTAAGAATCGAATTTCTAAAGGAAAAAAACCAAAGGCTATTATTGCGGTAGATTTATACGGAATGCCTTATCAAGTAGATGCGATTTCCCACATTTCAAAAAAGTACGATATCCCCATTATTGAAGATAGTGCAGAAGCTTTAGGAAGTAGCTATAAGGGCAAGATGTGTGGAACCCTAGGAGACATATCCATCCTTTCTTTTAATGGAAATAAAATTATTACTACCTCTGGAGGGGGTGCTTTGGTTGCATCTTCAGAGGCCATAAAGGAGAAAGCAATTTTTTTGGCAACCCAGGCAAGGGACCATGCGCCTCATTACCAACATTCTGAAATTGGATATAATTATAGGCTAAGTAATATTTGCGCAGGAATTGGTCGTGGACAAATGGAGGTACTTAGCAAGCGGGTACAAGAACGACGTAAAAACCATCAATTTTATACTACGATTTTTTCCAAAATTAAGGGTGTTAAGGTTTTTACAGAACCCTCTAGCGATTATTTTTCGAATCATTGGTTAACGTGTATTTTAATAGATTCTGAAGTAGCCTCTTTTACAGGAGACGAACTTAGAAATGCGCTAGAAAAAGAAACGATCGAATCTAGACCTCTCTGGAAACCAATGCACCTTCAACCCATATTTCAAGAGGCTCCATTTTACGGTTCCAAAAAAGTTTCAGAAAAACTCTTTTTGCAAGGATTATGCCTACCTTCAGGATCCAACCTTACTTCAGAAGATTTGCAAAGGATTAACAATGTTATTCAGCAATTTGCATAGATATTCAATATCTTTACCGCTTGTATTTTAGGAATCGTTGAAAAAGAAAAATAACATACTAAACAAGCTGTATAGCGGTGATAATAAGATAATATTTTTAGATCAAAAGTATTTACCTAGATGGATTGTAGTATTAATTGATGCGTCCATAATTACGCTTTCATTCATCGTGATGGTATTAATACTATCTGGAACCCCTATAAAGTTTCATCAAATCTTATCCATTCCTCAACAAGGTTTTTTTGTAGTTTTAGTGAATATCCTTTTTTTCTTTCTTTTTAAAACCTATTCGGGAATTATTAGACATTCTACTTTTACCGATATAACAAAATTGGCATTTGCATCGGTCTCTACTTTTATTACCGTTGGGATGTTTAATTTTAGCTATGCTTTTTTTAACGGACAGCGTATTTTTTTAACGACCTCCCTTATTTTGTATATGTTGCTTTCTTTTGCGAGTATGCTTTTATTTCGTATAGCGGTTAAAGAAACCTATCAATATTTAAAAAGTATTTCCTCGGGCTTGTCTAAGAAAAAGGTGGTTATAGTAGGAGTAGACGACGATACGATCTCTCTTGGGAAAGCCATTACAACAGAATCTAGTTTACCATTTCAGCTTATAGGGTTTGTTACTCATAACATAGATTCTAAACGATATAAAATTTTTGGCAAGCCTGTTTTTCCAATTAAAACAAGTTTTTTAGACACCTTAAAAAGGCTTTCTCTAGACGGCGTTTTAGTGGTAAGTGAAACCTTAACTGGAAAAGTTAGAAATGAAATTGTGGAGGACTGCCTCTCTTTAGGGTTGGAAATATTTAATGTCCCTTCCATGGAGAAGTGGAATAAAAAAGAAGATATTACCAATCAAATTAAACCCATTCAAATTGAAGACCTTTTAGAAAGAGAAGAAATAAAAATTGACAACGAACTTATTAAAAAGGATATTTCTGGAAAAACAGTCTTGGTTACCGGGGGTGCAGGTTCTATTGGTAGTGAAATTGTAAAACAATTGGCAAGTTTTTCACCGCAATTAATTGTTGTTTTGGATCAAGCGGAGTCTGCATTACACGAATTAGAGTTATACCTACTTCAAAATTACCCCAAACTTAATTTCATTATTGAGTTAGCCGATATTAGCAATATGTACCGTTTGGAATTGTTATTTAAAAAATACGCTTTCAATATTGTTTATCATGCGGCAGCCTACAAACATGTTCCATTAATTGAAAGAAACCCTCATGAAGCTATTTATGTCAATATTCTTGGTACGGTAAATCTTTCCATACTCTCCTTAAATTATGAAATTGAAAAGTTTGTCATGGTTTCAACCGATAAGGCGGTAAACCCTACAAACGTCATGGGAGCTTCCAAGAGAGCCGCCGAAATGTACGTGCAATCGCTTCAAAATGAAAAAGGCGTATATACCCGTTTTATAACAACCCGCTTTGGAAATGTTTTGGGTTCTAGTGGCTCCGTAATTCCGCATTTCAGAAAACAAATTGAACAAGGAGGCCCCGTAACCGTTACACATAAAGATATTATACGGTATTTTATGACTATTCCTGAAGCGTGCCAACTGGTATTACAAGCAGGCACCATGGGTAGAGGGGGAGAGATTTTTGTTTTTGATATGGGGAAACCTATTAAGATTTTAGATTTAGCCGAAAAAATGATTCGTCTTTCTGGTCTAGAACCTTATGAGGATATAGACATTCAAATTACAGGATTACGACCGGGGGAAAAATTATATGAAGAACTATTAAATGATGTTGCTACTACTTTACCTACGCACCATCCTAAAATTATGATTTCAAAAGTTCCTTCAGGGAATTTTTCAGAAATTAAAGTAAAAATAAAAACCATTATTAAAACGGCTACTAAACATGAAGATTTAAAAGTAGTAAAGTTGCTTAAGGAATTTGTCCCCGAATTTAAAAGTGAAAATTCACAATTTAAAAGTTTGGATAATGATATGCCTCAAGAATCGTTAGAAAAACTATAATTCTTAGAAACATTCCTCTTTTCCATTTAAAACTTATATTTGCATGAAGATTCTTTCGCAAATGAAAAAAATATTTCTATTCACGTTTAGTTTATTACTTCTTACCTCTTGTGCCACCAAAAAACAAATACTCTATTTTCAAGATGCTGAAGTACTCAATAATGGTCAATCACAAAACCTATTTGAACCACAAATAGAGGCGAATGATATTTTGCATATTACAGTATCTTCCATTGATGAAGCGGTAGTAGCACCCTTTAAAATGAATTTGGAAAATAGTGGAATGGGTAATCAAAATCAGTTATTACAAGGGTATCTGGTAAATAATTTAGGAACCATTCAATTTCCAGTGCTTGGAGAAATACAAGTAGCAGGGAAAACTAGAGGACAAGTAATTTCAATGTTAACGTCAAAACTTTCAGAATTTATTAAAGAGGTAGTTGTCGATGTTAGAATTATGAATTTTAAAGTCACCATTATAGGAGGGGTTAATAAACCAGGGGTTTACAGTATTGCAGACGAGCGTGTTACGTTGCCGCAAGCAATTGGATTAGCAGGGGATATCTCACAAGATGGAAACCGAAAAAACCTCATGATTATTAGAGAAGAAGCGGGTAAACAAAAAGTTACTCGAATAGATTTTACCCAAACTGATTTTTTTACTAGTCCCTATTATTTTTTAAAGCAAAATGATGTGGTGTATGTAGAGCCCTCTTTAAAAGGGGTCAAAAAATCTGGTTTTATCCCCGATATTCCAGCGTTACTCTCTTTGTTTACTATAATTTTAAGCACTACTATTATCCTAACCCGATAACATGAATACACCGCCCAATTACATACAAAGCGAACTTTCTTTAAGGGAAATTGTAGAAAAGTACACAAAGTATTGGTATGTATTTGTTCTTGGGGCAATTATAGCATTGTGTCTTGCCTTTGTTTACCTTAGATACACCACGGTTTCCTATCTTTCTACAGGAACCATAATTATAAAAGATGAAAAAGGAAGTGGAAACGCAGATGAGTTGGCTGCTTTCTCTGGATTAGGAGGATTTTTATCCAGATTTCAAACCAATAAAATTGAAAACGAAATCGCCATTTTTAAATCGAAACGTATTATAAAAGAAGTCGTAAATGCGTTAGACCTAAACGTTTTATACGAGTCTGTTGGAACCATTAAAACCTCCGAACTTTATGAATACAAACCCTTTAAAGTACAGTTTTTAACTTTAAATGATAGTTTGGATAAGGCATTGGTGATTCCAAAGTTATTTTTTGAAATTCAAAATGAAAATGAGTTTAAATTAGAAACGGAAACCCAATCTATTAATGAGGTATACACCTTTGGGAAAAAGGTTTCCCTTCCTTTTGGGAGTATTACTGTAATTCCTAACTTAGATAATATTGCCAAATTCAACACCTATAAATCAAAGCAAATATCGGTTACCTATAAAGATTTAGATAAAGTAGCTTCAGCCTTTCAAAATCAATTATCTGTGGTTAATGAAATGACCAATAGTAATGTGGTGGTTATAAGTATGCAAAGCCCTGTAAAGAGTAAAGCCGAAGATTTTATTAATGAGCTTGTTTTTCAATACAATAAAGACGCCATAGATGATAGAGGACAAGTGGCAAAAAAAACATCCGATTTTATCGACTCGCGTCTGGAAATCATTACAAAAGAGCTTGATTCTGTTGAAACTGGAAAAGAAAATTTTAAAAGCTCCAATAGGATCACCAATATTGAAGCCCAAGCCCAATTAATATTGGAGAATGCCAGTGAGTTTGAAAAACGTCAATTTAATGTAAATACGCAATTAGAATTGGCCAATACCATGATTGATTATATGGAAAACTCGTCTCAAAACGACTTGTTGCCCTCTAATATTGGTATTGAAGGAGCCGAAATTTCAGAATCGGTTAATAACTACAACGAACTTGTTTTACAACGCAATAGGTTGCTAAAGTCCTCAACGGCCAAAAATCCTGTTGTAATAAATGTGAATAACCAAATTGACGAAATTCGACAAAATATTTTAAGTAGTTTAAAAACCACCACCAATACCCTTAAAGTTTCCCTTAGAGATTTAAACTTTCAAGAATCGGTCTTAAATTCTAAATTATCTAAAGTACCTACCAACGAAAAAATTTATAGAGGTATTGAAAGGCAACAAGGTATAAAAGAGCAATTGTACTTATTTCTCCTTCAACAACGGGAACAAGCCGCAATATCCTTGGCGGTAACGGCCCCAAAAGCCAAAGTAGTAGATAGAGCCTATAGTAGTAATGCGCCCATTTCTCCTAAAAAGTCACTGATTTATTTAGGTTCTTTTTTGATGGGGTTATTAGTGCCCTTTATATTTATATATTTCAAAGATCTCCTAAATAACAAAATTTTGAATCGAAGGGATATTGAAATTGCCTTACCTAATTTAAATTTAATTGGTGAAATTCCTAAGTTGAAAAAAGGGGAAGAGCAACTTATACAGCTAAACGACCGTAGTATTTTAGCAGAATCGTTTCGGATTTTGCGAACCAACCTACAATACCTTTTTATAAACAAACTTGAAAATACCCATAAATCGAACACCGTTTTTGTTACCTCTACCATTAAAGGTGAAGGAAAAACTTTTGTGGCTTTCAATCTAGCGCTTACGCTAGCATTAACTGGAAAAAAAGTGGTATTAGTAGGGGGTGATATTAGGAATCCACAATTACACCGTTACCTTCCAAAAGAATTGCAAAATAAAAAAGGAGTAACCGAATATATTATAGACCCTTCGATACACATTAGTGATATTGCTGCGGAGAGTACCGATAATAATAATCTTTCTATTATTCTTTCGGGTGCCATCCCGCCAAACCCAGCCGAGTTATTAATGCAAGAACGAACCAAGAAATTTTTTGAAGAACTTCGCAATAGTTATGACTTTGTTATTGTTGATACGGCGCCCTCCATGTTAGTAACAGATACTATTTTAATTAATAAACTAGCCGATGTAACACTGTACGTGTTTAGAGCTAACTATACTGAAAAAAGACTTCTAGAATTCTTACAAGATGCTATTACTGACAATCGTTTAGTCAATGTTGCCGGAGTGTTAAATAATGTTTCCTTAAGCAACTTTGGCTATGGTAATAAGTATGGCTATAGTTATAGTAATGAGAAGAAGGGGTTAAAATCAACATTTTTTAACCGCTAACAATGAAGCGTCATTTGTTGCCCATCATCGCTATTTTTTTTTCGACTTCTTTTTTAGCACAATCAATTGTATGGAGTGGGAGTGTAGAGGGTATGGGAATAGCATCGACCAAAGATTACAATCCATTTTGGTTTTATACAAATACAGCAACACAAGTAGGTAGTGCTTCCAATTTTTCTGGCTTAGGGAGACTGGAAAGTGCGTATACAATCACCGAAAACGCTTCTCTAACAGCAGGAGCTTCTTTTTTTTATAGAGATGAAGTAAAGGATGAGTTTCAGCGAAACGACTTATTTCTTCAGTTTCAAAACAGTTGGATAAAAGCAACCGTAGGTGCAAAAACAGCGCAAAAAGTGCAATATGGACTTTCGGCTACCAATAAAAATATTCTTTTTTCGAACAACACAAGACCCTTTCCGGGTTTGCTTTTAGAAGCAAATAATCCAATTAAATTATCCGAAACTTTTTCAGTAGATTGGGGTATTGGGCATTTTGTTTTAAATGATGATCGATTTGTTGATAATGTAAAATTGCATTATAAACGGGTAGCATTACATATCGATTTTAAGAATAATAACAGAGTAAGAGCCCAAATACAGCATTATGTTCAATGGGGAGGGACTTCACCAGAGTATGGAAAATTAAAAAGCGATTTCAACGCCTTTATTGATGTTTTTACGGCTCGTAAATCTTCTGAAATTGGTACCGATGGCGAACTGTTTAATGCTGTAGGTAATCATTTAGGAAGCTATTTATTGGAATATGGTTTTAAAAACAATGTCGGTAATTTTTCAATGTACCACGACCATCCTTTTGAAGATGGCTCTGGAACCGCTTTTGCAAATTTTCCAGACGGTGCATGGGGCGCCTATTTTGAACCCGCAAAATCAAAAATAGTTACGGCATTTTTATATGAATTTATTACCACCAACAACCAAAGTAAGGGAGGGGTTGGAGCCGATAATTATTTTAGCAACGCTATTTATAGAAGTGGTTGGACATACGAACAAAATATCATTGGCTTGCCTTTTATTATGGTAGATCCAACGGTTGAAATATCACCAGAAAATAATAGTATTATTAGTAATCGAGTGATTGCACACCATTTTGGATTTGCAGGAACGGTTAAAGGCTTTTTGTGGGAGGTTAAAAGCAGTAGTATTAAAAGTTTGGGAAGGTATAGTAACCCGTTTCCTAAAGCCATTAAAACCTTTAACAACTATCTTTCAATAAAATATCCTACCCAAGAATATGGTACTTTTCATTTATTTGGAGGAATAGACACCAGTAATATAATCGATACAGTTATGGGTGCAGGCTTAGGATATTCCTATAAGTTTTAAAAAATTTAATTTTCTATCTTTAAAATAAAGCCTTGTTTATGAATGTTTTCAATGCTAATAGAAGGGTCTTCTTGCAGGTATTTTCGAAGGCGAGTAATAAAAACATTTAAACTTTTTTTGTTAAAATAATCACTTTTCCCCCAAAGCGTGGTAAGAATTTCTTTGTGAGTAGATAAGTTATTTTTATTAGCAATTAGATATTGTAAGAGTTCCGACTCTCTTTTGGTTAAGTCTATTTTTTTTCTGTTAATTTCTAATTGTTGGTTTTTTAAATGAAAGGTGTACTTTCCAATCTTCGATACCTTTTCTATTATTTCAGGGGTAACTTGGGTTTGTATTCGGGAGAGTAATGTTTTTATTCTTACAACCAATTCTTCTTCATCTATGGGTTTTTTTAAATAATCTACAGCGCCAAGCGAAAATCCTTTAAGAACATCTATTTTTAAAGATTTTGCCGTCAAAAATACGAACGGAATGTTAGGGTGAAGATTTTTAATACTTTTTGCTAATTCAAACCCGTCCTTATCGGGAAGCATAATATCTAAAACAGTTAAATTGAAATCGTGATTTTCAAGTAGTTTCATAGCTTCGGCAGCAGTTTTTGCCAGTGAAATATCAAAATCATTCATCGTAAGATATTCCCTTAGTAAATATCCTAATGCGGGGTCGTCCTCAACAAGCAAGATTTTTTGTTTCATTTTATTCTTGGAATAATGGTAGTTTTAATAAAATATTAGTTCCTTTTCCTTCTTCACTTTTAACTGTAATTTTTCCTTTATGTCTTTTTATAATTTCTTTCACATAACTCAATCCAAGTCCGTATCCCTTTACCCTATGGGTATCTCCATTGGGTACTCTGTAATACTTTTTAAAAATTAAATCGTGCTCTTTTTTGGAAATGCCAATACCGTTGTCTTGCACTTCTATATGTAAAAATTTATTTCTTTGAAAGGCGTGTAAGGTTACGATAGGATTTTCAGCGTATTTTTTGGCGTTATCTAAAAGATTGTTAATGGCATTTTCTAAATGTGAGGCTTCCGCTAATAATAGAAATTTTTTATTTTCAAGGGTATATGAAAAATGAATGTTTTCTAGTGTGGCAAGGTGTGAAAAGTCTTCACAAATTTTTTCTAGTATAGGGGTAAAATTAATTTCTTTTAACTCGAATAATTTTTTATTCGATTCCATCGCTCCTAATTCTAGTACCTTATCAATATGTATTTTCATTCGCTCAGTTTGCTGTTGTATTAAAGCGATTATTGGTTTTTGGCTATCCAAAGCGTTTTCTTCTAAGATTTTTGTTGCCAAACCAATAGAGAAAACCGGTGTTTTTAACTCATGTGTGAGATTGTTAATAAAATCGTTGGTGGTTGTTATAATGGATCGCTGCCAATAAAATGAACGCAATACCCAAATAATGACAAAAATAATGGCAAGCATAAATATAAAGCTTGGGATTGTTAAGCCATTTAACTGAAAAAGAAAATAATTATTAATGTCTTTAAATTGAAGCTCAAGGATTAAATTTTTCTTTACCAGAAATGGCAAATACCCTTCTAATTCGATTGGGTAGGTTATTATTTTTTCATTTTTTGCATAGGGTATTGGGCTTGTTAAGTAGTCTGAAGTGTCTTTGGTAAATAAACGATAAGAAAAATCCTTGTCTATGCCATTTATTGTAAGTCTATGGGTGATAAAATCATTTAAAAAATGCCTTGAAGCATCCTGAATGCTATCCATACTGGTATTAAAATAAGAATCGTCTTGCGTAATGGCATGCCCCACTAAAAAGGTAAGTTGGTTTTGAGTGCTAAGATCCTCTTTTATTTTAATCGCTGCCGCTCCAATCTTTTTTTGAAATTGAACTTTTGCTAAGTTAAGTCCAATATGCAAGTATTGGTATTGAATTACAAATAATCCAACCACCGAAACCACAAGAATGATAATATATAATTTTTTGCGATTCAAATTTTACAGTACCATATTACTAAAAAAAACAATGGTTTTTCTTGTTATTATACTATTGTTAACTTCTTTAATGTTTCATTAATTTATTTAAACTATGCTTTTCCCATGGCTATATTAGGTAGTGTTACTTTAGCCTAAACAAAAACAAACCAAATTTATGAAACTACTATTATTCTTTTCTCTTTTCTTTTTGAGCGTTTTTGGGTTAAAAGCTCAAGGATGTGTGGCTATAAAGCACTTTTCATGCAGCGTTGGTAACAGTTTAGAAAGCAATTTATTAAATGAAGGAAGTTTTCAATTGGGTGTAAATTATAGGTATTTCAAGTCCTTTCGCCATTTTAGAGGAACAGAAGAAGAGCCCGATCGGGTTGCCAACGAAACGGAAGTAGTGAACCATTCTCACTCCTGGGATTTTTCAATAAACTATGGTATAACCAAACGAATGTATTTAGGTATAACCATTCCTACCGTAATTAATACCCGTTCCTCTTTATACGAGCATGGAAGAAATTCAAGACACATTACCTATAGTAGAGGTTTAGGGGATATACGGGTAGGAGTTGGTTATTGGATTTTAAACCCCGAAACCCATGAAAATGGAAACATAGCTCTGGGTGCGGGAATTAAATTGCCTACAGGAGATTATAATGCCGCCGACATTTTTTACAATGTAGGAGTGGATGGAAGACCCGAAGTTCGTCCTGTCGATCAGTCTATCCAACCTGGAGATGGGGGTTTTGGTTTTACAATAGATTTTCAGGTTTATCAAAAAATGGCTACAGATTTCTATGCCTACGCAGGAGGATTTTATCTTTTAAATCCCAGAGATATAAACGAAACAAGAACATTTAGAGAGACGCTTAGTCCAGTATTACAAAATGAAGCGATTATGTCTGTACCCGATCAATTTTCATTGCGGGGTGGTTTTAGTTATACATTTTCAGGCACCTTTTCAAGCTCCCTGGGTGCTCGTTATGAAGGAATTCCGGTAGAAGATTTAATAGGAGACTCAAACGGTTTTAGAAGACCTGGAAATGTTCTTTCTATAGATCCTGGAATTACTTTCCGAAAAAATAACTTTTCATTAAATCTAAATGTACCCATTGCCGTTCGAAGAGAGCGTCCACAAAGCTTAACCGATATAGAAACCTCCAATTTAACTGGACAGTTTCGAAATGGAGATGCCGCTTTTGCAGATTACCTCATTAATTTGGGGATTTCCTATAGTTTTTCGGGAAAAAAAATAAAAGAAATGGAACAATCTTCAAATATAGAGATTGATTAAAGATAGTTTTAGGTGTGCGAAAGCACGAAGTTAATTTTCAAAAAACGCTAGGAGTAGTTACCCTAGCGTTTCTATTTTTGGTTGCTTAATGGTTATGCTTTCTTATTGGGTATTTTCAACTTTAAAAAGAATGGGTAATGCATATAAAACCCCAACAGGCTTCCCGCGTTGTTTTCCTGGGATCATTTTAGGAAGTGACTCAATAACCCTAATTGCTTCTTGCTCCAATTTTGGGTGTGGAGCTCTAGCACGTACATTGGTTACAATACCATTTCTATCAATTTTAAACTGAACACTTATTCGCTGTTTCCCTTCTAGGCCAAGGTCATTAGCTAATTCAGTGTTAAATCTAGTTTGAACAAACGCCATCACGTTTACCTCCAAACATTGTTTTCTTTCATGGTTATTGTTTTTAGATTCACAACCTGGGTAAATAGGGACATCTTCAATGACAGCAAAGGGAACGTATACAATTTCTTCTTCTTCTACTTCTACTTCCTCAATATCTTCAATTTCTACAATAATTTGGTCTTGATCTGTTTCTAAAGATTCTATAATGGATTCGTCTACTTCTGTATCATTTTCGACCACTTCAATTACTTGTGAGGTAAAGCTTGGTGGGGGTGGAGGAGGAGGGGGTGTTAATTGATCTGTGATAGGAATCACATCTTCAAAATCGTCTCCAACGTCCAATACGTTTCCAGAAGCTACCTCTTTTTCATACGATTTGCTTTCTATAGCTTGGTAAGAGATAAAAAGCATCACTGCCAACCCCATTAAAAAAAAGGTAGGACTCCACTTGGCGATGCTTATTTTTGGGTTTTTCTTTAGTTCCATAATACCCGTATTTTATGAATTTTTAAATCGATTAAAAAGTACTATAGATTGAAAAGAAAAAAAATGATAATAATCATATCACTTTATTGAGAATAAACGTTTTACAATCTTTAATATAAAATTATGATGGCAAAAAATATTTGTATTAAGAAGCATCGTATTTTTGCATTTACTAAAACTGAATTGTGATTCAAGAGCTTATTACCGTCATGCTATGGAGTATTTCGCCCTTTGGAGAAGCCAAAGTGGGAATTCCCGTGGGATTGTTGAGTGGAACCAATATCTATTTGGTTTTTATTGTTGCTTTTGTTGCTAACGTTATGGTGTTTCCATTAATGATGTTTTTCTTAGAGAAAGTGAATCAC
Source organism: Flavobacteriaceae bacterium (assembly GCA_041392205.1). Taxonomy (GTDB): domain Bacteria; phylum Bacteroidota; class Bacteroidia; order Flavobacteriales; family Flavobacteriaceae; genus Halomarinibacterium. The sequence continues at coordinate 49,265 of JAWKMO010000016.1, forward strand.
TATCTATTAGGTTGGTATACGTATAAAAAAATTGCCATTTGGGTCGCCAGAAGAGCTAAGGTTGGTTCTCAAAGTAAAATCCAGAAATATGGCTTTTGGGGATTGCTTATTTTTGTAATGATCCCACTACCAGGAACGGGTGTTTATGCAGGGAGTATTGTTACTTACCTTTTTAAAATTGAAAAAAACAAAGCCTTTTATGCAAATACTATTGGGATTTTTCTTTCTTCATTAATTATATGGACCACGGCAGTACTAACCATGAAAGGAGTTGCCTAAGATTACTTCCCGATACAATATTTAACTTTTCTTTAAAATAAAGGGTTCCTCGTGTTTGGGCAACAAATAGGATACAAAAAATGCATAAAAAGAGTAAAACAAGAGCAATCATTAATAAATTCACTTACTAATATAGCATAAAAAAACCGCTCGATTTGAGCGGTTTTCAAATAAAAGCACCAAGCTATTAATTGGCTATCCCAGAGCCTAAATAAGTACTGTTTGATACTTGGCTACCATCGGCAGTTATAAATGCCATAAATAGCTCTACAGTATCTCCTGCGTAGGTTGTTGGTATTGCAACAATTTGAGTTCCTTCTGTTCTGTCTGCACCATCTGTTAAAGAAATAGATTCTTTCTTTGATGGATTGTAAACCAATAACATTGCTTTATCAGTAGCGTTGGCGTTACCTTCAGCAGAGTTATCATCCCAGTTAAAAGTTACCTCTCCAGGTGTTGCAAGATCTGTAGAAGGGTTCAAAGCAGCTGATAAACCGCCTCTACTTACTAATGCGGTTGCATAATCCACCTCAAAGTCTGGTTCGACTCCTGTGATGGCATTATTCAACACATAAGACATCGCAGCATTAAATGCTGTTTTCTTCACTGCTAAAAACTTATATCCTTTTTGGATGAATGGTTTTACAGCCTGAATAAATTCTAAAGTCACAGTAAACTTGGTTCTTTGGTTTACCTGACCTACTGTTCTTGGATTGGCTACACTTGAAGGTTTAATTCTGATGTAGTCAATACCTTTCCAGCTTCCACCGATAATGTTTCCAACCTTACCGGAAAGCCCTCCTAAAATTCCTTGAGCAATTTTACCCATAACATAAATAATTTAAATGAAACTTACTTTTCTTCGGACTTGGTACGGACTTGACACGAAGTTGTACCTTCCATTGAAATATATGGCAACTTTTATGCTATTCGTTAGATATGGATTTTGTTGCTTTAGATTGCTTCCTTTTGCATCAGAAATAAAAAAATGAATATTTTTTTTACAAAGAAAAAGAGAAAAAAGAAAGCCGTTTCTTTGATGGCGTTGACATACTGTCAAGTTTTTTGGAAAAAATATTGCTGATGGAAAAGGTTTTGAAATTTGTGCCTGACCACAGGTGCAATATTTTTTTCAAAACCCGTAGGGCTTGAACTTTATAGTATGATGAGCGTGGGATGAAGGAAGCCAGCTAACTTTGCAAACTTT
>JAWKMO010000017.1:0-45703 GCA_041392205.1 Flavobacteriaceae bacterium
CGACGTAAAGAAAAAGAAATTGCTGTTTATAACAAAGAAAGCAATGAAGCCATAACTTATGCCATAGCAAATACAGGAAGTGGATCAAATAGGAATCTGGCAGTTATTTCTGGCTCAGATGATAGTGTAATAATCAACAAAAATACAAGTGATGCAGAACTTTCTAAAATGAAAACTGAATTAGCTTCAAAAAATATTGATTTTGCCTATAAGAATGTAAAAAGAAATGATGCTGGTGAAATTGTAGCTATAAAAATATCGATAGATGACAATAAAGGATCAAAATCTACTACTGTCATAAAAGGCGATGATGATAAACCCATTGATTTAATTGTTATTCACCAATAGTTTTGAAATAGTTATGGATAAAAGCCTCTTTATAAGAGGCTTTTATTATTTTTAGCTATGCGAAAAGCTATTTTCAAAATATTGGCAAAACTGAATAAGAAACTACTTCCAAGTTTTACTAAGAATGGAATTGACTTAGCAAAGGCCTCAAAGCTTCAGCTTTTATTATTTGGATATAGGCTTTGGGTTACTAAAAATGCATTGGATTAATAATTTAATATCGAAGCTACTTGGTATTTCTTTAATTTATCTTTTCCATCAAGAAAATCCAATTGCATAATAAAATTACACTGTACAATTTCACCTCCTAATTTTTCAACAAGCTGACATACTGCTTTTGCCGTACCTCCTGTCGCCAAGACATCGTCATGAACCAATACTTTTTCTCCTTTTTTTATGGCATCTTCATGAATTTCTAAAGCATCCCAACCGTATTCCAATTCGTAGGGCTGTTTAATCGTTGTAAAAGGAAGCTTTCCTGGCTTTCTTACAGGAACAAAACCTATTCCCAATGCTTGGGCTAAAAGTGTTCCGAAGAAAAATCCTCGTGATTCTACACCCACTACTTTATCCATTTTTTTACCCTTTACTAATTGTACCAATTCTTTTAAACATTGAGCAGTAGCCTCTGGTGATGAAAGCAAAGGAGTAATATCTTTAAAAATAATTCCTTCCTTTGGAAAATTAGGAATAATACGAATGTAGTCTTCAAGGTCGAGCATGGTTAAAAGTAACCATAAAAAAAATCCTAAACAATAGTTTAGAATTTTTGTGACTCTAATAAGCCTATCTTTTTCAAAAAAGGATTGGCTCACGCCCCTCCTGACAAAGCTCCGCTTTCAAATAAAAGGATTGGCTCACGCCTCTCCTGACAAAGCTCCGCTTTCAAATAAAAGGATTGGCTCACGCCTCTCCTGACAAAGCTCCGCTTTCAAATAAAAGGATTGGCTCACGCCTCTCCTGACAAAGCTCCGCTTTGAAAACAATTCAAAATAGAAAAAACGCTCAAGCAAGCTTGGCGTTTTTTCTATTTTGAATTGTTTATTCGTGACCTCGACAGGATTCAAACCTGTAACCTTCTGAGCCGTAATCAGATGCGCTATTCAGTTGCGCCACGAGGCCTTTTAGGGGTGCAAATATAAAAAATTAAGAGGTATAAGCAATTAAAAAAATTAAATTATCTCTGCGCTTAAACCCGCTTCTAATAATTTACTGCAACGCGGTTTTAAGTCTTCAAAAGAACCGGATTTAACCGTACATTTCCCCTTGTAATGTACAATTATGGCACATTGTTCGGCCTGTATAGCAGTATGTTCGCAGGTAGCTACCAGCATTTCAATAACGTGATCAAAAGTGTTTACATCGTCATTATACAATACTATTTGGTTTTCAAAATCTTCCTGTTCTGCAACGAGAAGATCTTCTTCATATTTTTCTTTGGTACTCATTGTTAGAAACTTACATGGCAACTAATGTACAAATTTTGCCGCAATCCAATTATTTTTTTCTTTGTTTTCAACGAATTGAAGTCCCAACTTATTGCAACAATTAATAATGATTGGTAAATCTTCTTTATAAAAACCACTTAAGTACAACTCCCCTCCTTTTTTGAGACAAGCCCTATACGATTTCATGTCGTTAAGTAAGATATTTCTGTTGATGTTGGCAATAATGGTATCATAAACTGGATTCTTAGGTAATATCGAGGCATCTCCCAAGGCTACTTTAATTTGGGTACACTTATTCCGCAATACATTTTCTTCCGAATTTTCTACACACCAATCATCAATATCAATGGCATCAATTTTTGAAGCCCCTCGCATTTCGGCCAAAATAGCCAGTACAGCAGTCCCACATCCCATGTCGAGGACCGTTTTTTCTTCAAAATTATTTTCTAAAATACATTGAAGCACCATAAAGGTTGTCTCATGATGCCCGGTACCAAAAGACATTTTGGGTTCTATGACAATTTCATAGGCTACATTAAAGGGTTTATGAAATGAAGCTCGTACTGCGCAAGTATTAGCAATAACAATAGGTTCGAAATTTTTTTCCCATTCCTCATTCCAATTCACCTGTTCAATTTCTTTGAATGAAAAATCAATTTTAAATTCTTCACTTTTTAGAATTTCAACCTCATCCAAGATATCTTTATTCCACTCATCTTTTTGGATATAAGCTAAGATACCATTCTCTGTTTCTACAAAACTTTCAAAGCCTGCGTAGCCCAATTCAGCAATTAAAATTTCAGAAGCAGGTTGCAACGGCTCCACCGTAAAATTGTATTCAATATAAATGGCACTCATGACATCGCTTTAATTATGGCTGCAAAATCGGAAGCGTTTAAGGAAGCTCCACCAATAAGTCCGCCGTCTACATCGGGTTTACCAAAAATCTCACCCGCATTATCGGGTTTTACACTTCCTCCATAAAGAATAGAAACCCCTTGGGCCAATGCTTCTGAATAGGTATTGGATAGTGTTTTTCGAATAAATGAGTGCATTTCCTGTGCCTGTTCGGGCGTAGCCGTCATGCCAGTGCCTATGGCCCAAACGGGTTCGTAGGCTAAAATGAGGTTATTCCAATGTGCTTCGGAAAGATGAAACAAAGCATTTTTCAACTGACTTTCTACAATTTTAAAATGATTCCCGTTAGAACGCTCTTCTAGCTTTTCGCCAAAACAGAAAACTACTTCCAACCCATTTTTAAGAGCCGTATCTACTTTTTGTTTTAAAAGGCTATCCGTTTCAGAAAAATATTCACGCCGTTCGCTATGGCCTAAAATAACGGTATTTACACCAATATTAGTAAGCATTTGCGCAGACACTTCTCCTGTAAAAGCCCCACTTTCTGCCTGATGTAAGTTTTGTGCCCCTACTTCAATTTGATAGTTTCTATTTCCAGAATCCATAACATACCCCACATTAATAAATGGAGGAAATACGATTACTCGGTTTCCATTTAAATCGTGATATTGAATTTCGGTGCTAATATCGGTTATTAACTGAAGGGACTCATCTCTATGTAAATTCATTTTCCAGTTTCCGGCGACTATTTTGGTTCTCATAATTAGGTATGTTAGTATGTTGGATTATTGGATTATTCGATTAATCACTATTCAGTTATTATTGTCTACTAATTTTGGGATCTAACCAACCATAAATAATATCTACAATAATATTGATTACAATAAATAAGGTGGCAATTACCAAAACTGCACCCATAATAATGGGTAAATCTAGGGTATTTAAAGCATCCACAATTTCTTTTCCGAGGCCGTTCCATCCAAAAATATATTCCACAAACACCGCTCCTGCTAGCATAGACGCAAACCATCCTGAAATGGCAGTCACAACCGGATTTAAAGAATTTTTCAAGGCATGTTTTCGAATGATTTTAGCAAAAGACAGCCCTTTAGCTTTTGCGGTACGAATATAATCCTGACTTAACACTTCTAATAACGAATTTCGCATTAACTGTGTGACTACCCCCAAAGGACGAATCCCTAAAACTATTGCAGGTAGCAAAAGGTTTTTCCATTGAATATAGCTTCCTTCCCCAAAATCATCTACTTCGTATAAACTTCCAGTCATATTTAAATTAGTGTATTTGTGTAATACAAATCCGAAGAGCCAAGCAAAAATGATGGCGCTAAAAAAAGAAGGAACACTCATCCCCAAGATACTAAATAGCTGAATGAATTTATCTAAAAACTTATCTTTAAATAGGACAGAAATAATCCCAAGGAAAACACCTAATACCATCGCAATAATAATAGCAGAAATTGCCAAAATTGCCGTATTGGGTAGTGTCTCGATTATAATACTACTTACGGGTTTTCCGTTTTTTTGAAAGGACTCCCGTAAATACGGAAGCTTTAAAACAGTCGCCGTTTGTTGGGTTGAAAAAAGCTGGGTGGCTTCATATTTTCCTTGAGAAAGAAACGAATAATCCCCTTCTGTTTTACTGTGAAAAGAAAGTGGAGAAAGATCATTTATGTACAACCAATATTGTGCGCCTAAAGATTTATCGAATCCGTATTTTTTTTTTACAATAGCAACCTGTTCTGCTGTTTCATTTTGCCCTAACATCATTCTGGCAGGATCACCAGGAAGAATAGTAAACAATAAAAAAATAACGGTTACTACTCCAAATAATGTGAGCAAAGCATATCCTATTTTTTGAACTACATATAGAAACAAGTTACTTTATTTTAAAATCTTCGGTATCGTTCCAGTGCTCTTTTTGAAGAATGGTTCCTTTGCTTAATTCTAATATCCCTGGATTACTACGTACAATGGTTTTTAACGTCGTCATATCGCAGAAATAGAATTGAAAATTCAGTTTTTGCTTTCTGGCCAAATCCTCAGATTCTGCCGTACTTGAAGCGGAAAGTCCAATCACTTTATAGCCTTTCTTTAAAGCCTCATCGGTTACTTTTTTAATATTGGCATAGCCCTCGATTTCCGTATTGTCTAGGTTATAGGCAATTACAACAATAAGTTTCTCTTCTGCGAGAAAGGCTTCCGTAAAATCTTCTCCGTCGCGTTCTATTGTAAAATCGTGGATGGGGGGTTCGTAGGGCTCACGAATAAAATGGGTTTTAACTTCTATACGCTTTCCGCCTTCGGGTTTTGGGTCTATACCATTTGTATTTTTAATTACGGTTTCTTTTCCGTTTAATTCATAAACCCATTGGTATTCTATAATAGGTGGCAAAGCATCCTCTGGAACTGTCATTTTTTCGGTAATGTTATTTCCAATTTTATAGGCTCTAAAATCTACAATGGGTAAATGCATAAGCACGTGATACCCTAACCAAAGACAAAGTACAAAGGAAATCATGACCACTATACTTCGAACATTTGCAGTAAAAAAAGGAACTAGGTGCTTTTTCCCTAAGAATATAACAAGAATTAAAACCAATAATACAATATCCTTCCAAAAGGACTCCCATGGGGTTAATTTTAATGCATCTCCAAAGCATCCACAGTCGGTTACTTTATTAAAATAGGCCGAATAAAACGTAAGGAAAGTGAAGAAAATAATCATCGCTAATAAACTCCATAATGTAAACTTTTTTGCATAGCCAAGAATGAGCATGATACCCAACATCACTTCATACACCACAACAAAAAGCGCAATCATTAAGGAATAGGGAACTAAAAACTCAAGGTTTAATACATCGGGGGCAAAATAATCTTGTAGTTTAAAAGAAAACCCAACGGGGTCATTCAGCTTAATAAGTCCGCTGATAATGAATAAAATTCCAACAAATATTCTACTTACGCCTACTATATATTTCATAATGTTAATAAATTTCAAATTTCAAGTACCAAAACCCAAAAGGGTATCTAAACTTGTTAATAATAGAAGAAATAATCTTACGTAATTCTTCCGATTCTTTTAATAAAGTAATTATTTCCTCATTTTTCATTAGCTTCAATGTAATTAGCTCCTACTGAACCTGAAGATGTAATTAACAGTTTACCATCTTCAATATTTGCTAATGTAGGTTTTAAATCCTTATTGATGCTCTACAACTCCCTGCAAATAGAAATGTTCTTTCCTCTAAATCAAACTTCCAATCCATTTGGATTTTAGAATTTTAGCTTTGGGATTTACTTTGTAGGTGAATCATGGCAAAAACACTATAATTAATTATATCTTGATAATTGGCATCAATGCCTTCACTTACTAATGTTTTCCCAAGATTGTCCTCAATTTGTTTCACTCGTAATAATTTTTGAAGAATTAAATCGGTTAAAGAACTCACCCTCATATCACGCCAGGCTTCGCCATAATCATGGTTTTTATCCATCATTAATTGTTTCGTAAGTGCTACTTTCTCATCATACAACTTTGTGGCTTCTTCAAGGGATACATCTGGTTGTGCTACCACACCTTTTTCCAACTGAATCAATGCCATTAACGAATAATTTATAATGCCTATAAACTCACTTGCTTCTCCCTCATCTATTTTTCGTTCGGCATTTTGTTGAAGACTTCGAATTCGTTGTGCTTTTATAAAAATTTGGTCGGTAAGTGAAGGCAATCGTAAAATACGCCAAGCGCTTCCATAGTCCTTCATTTTATTTATAAACAGCGTTCTGCACGTTTCTATCACGGCATCGTATTGTTTTACAGTATCGGGCATGCGTTTTTTAAGATTTTGCGTAAATTTCGCTTAAATTGTTAAGAGTTCAAAGTTTCGGAGTAACAAAGTTTGAGCGTATTTTAAAACCAGAATTTTTGTAACCCAATAATCGAATACCCAAAATATCGAATAGTTTATTAATCTAACAATCTAAATATCCAACCTATGACCCTTACTTGCAAAGGAACCTTAATAAACTTACAAACACCAAAGGTCATGGGAATATTAAATTGTACTCCAGACTCTTTTTATGATGGAGGAAAGTTAAAAAATGAGGCGGCTATTTTAAAACAAGCTGAAAAAATGCTGAAAGAAGGGGCTACTTTTTTGGATATAGGCGGATACAGCTCTAGACCCGGTGCCGAAGAAATTTCAGAAAACGAAGAGTTGCATAGAGTGATACCTGCCATTAAAGCGGTGTTAAAGGAATTTCCTGAAGCACTCATTTCTATCGATACTTTTAGAAGTGAAATTGCAAAAAAAAGTGTGGAGGCAGGTGCAGTGATGGTAAATGATATTTCGGCTGGGAATTTGGATAGCAACATGATGCAAACCGTTGCTGCTTTAAAAGTGCCCTATGTAATGATGCATATGAAGGGAAATCCCAAAACAATGGTTTCACATTCAGAATATAAAAATGTCACCAAAGAAGTGTTGTTTTATTTTTCTGAAAAATTAGTGGAAGCTCGAAAATTAGGAATGAACGATGTACTAGTAGATCCGGGTTTTGGCTTCGCCAAAACCCGACTACATAATTTTGAGTTGCTGCATAATTTTGAATTATTCAAAATACTAGAAGTTCCTATATTAGTAGGGATTTCTCGAAAATCTATGATTTATAAAACGCTCCAAATTACCCCCGAAGAAGCCTTAAACGGAACAACAGCACTTCACAGTATTGCTTTGTTAAAAGGCGCTTCTATTTTAAGGGTACATGATGTAAAAGAAGCTATAGAATGTATTGCATTGCTTGAAAATTTCAAAAATTAAGTACCTTTACAAAAACCCATAACACTTGGATTTATTAGATATCAGAATTATTGATATTATCGACATCGTGCTTGTCGCATTCCTGTTATATTATCTCTACAAATTAGTAAAAGGCACGGTTGCAATCAATATTTTTATAGGAATTGTAATTCTTTTTGCGATTTGGAAGCTTACTGAATTTTTAGAAATGCTCTTAATGAGTCGGATTCTTGGCGGTTTTTTAGGCGCTGGAATGATTGCTATTGTTGTCGTTTTTCAGCAAGAAATACGGAAATTCTTATTAATGGTGGGAACGACCAATTTTTTTGCTCGAAAAAATATGTTTAAACGATTCAATCTTTTTAACGATTCTGAAATTCTCACAAACATTCCCATTATCCTTGCTGCATGTGCCAAAATGAGTAAAAGCAACACCGGGGCTATTATTGTGTTGCAACGCAACAATAGTCTTGAGTTTGTAAAAAACACCGGAGATCCTATGAATGTTGAAGTAAACCAGCCTATTTTGGAAAGCATTTTTTATAAAAATAGCCCATTACATGATGGCGCCCTTATTATTGAAGACAACATTATTACGGCCACCCGAGTGATTTTACCCGTTTCCAACGATAAAAACATTCCGCAACGCTTTGGATTACGGCATCGTGCGGCATTAGGTATTACCGAAAAAACAGATGCCGTGTGTATTGTAGTTTCTGAAGAAAATGGGCAAATTTCCTATTTAAAAGAAGGGGATTTTGTGCTTTTTGAAGATTTAGACGAACTTCAAAAACTTATTGAAAAGGATTTAAAAGATTAACGATGGAATGTAAAAACTGTCAAAAAACACTTCATGAAACCAATAATTTTTGCAGTGATTGCGGGGCAAAGGTTATTAGAAATAGACTTACTGTAAAAAATCTTTGGGCCGATTTTGTAGAGCAATTTTTCAATTATGACAATACGTTTTTACAAACCTATCTAACGCTTTTTAAAAAACCAGAAGAAGTCATTGGAAGCTATATAAAGGGCACTCGTAAAAAATATGTCAATGTAATTAGTTACTTCGCTTTGGCAGTAACCCTCTCCGGAATCCAATTATTTATTCTTAGGAAGTTTTTCCCAGAAGTAATGGATTTAAGTGCCTTAATGCCCAGTAATGTCCCTGCAGGGTACTCGAATTTGGATTGGATTTACGATTACTATTCGCTTATCTCTTTAATAAATCTCCCGCTATATGCTTTCATAGCTTTTTTAGTTTTTAAAACCTTAAAAAAACTCAATTTTACGGAGCATCTTGTTACCATGACGTATATAATTTCTCAATATTCTATGACAAGTGCTGTAGTTATAACCCTCTTAGGAATGCTGGGCATTAACTTCTATATTGCTGGGAGTATTTTTAATATTGGATTAATTCTTTACACTACCTTTTGCTATAAAAGACTATTAAAGTTAACTACAGAAGGCATTATTTTACGAACCCTTCTTTTTATAGGTATTATTACGGTTGCCTTACTAATTCAAGGACTCATTCAAGCTTATTTTATGTATCGAGAGGGTATTTTTGAAAAAATGCTCGAAGCTGAAAAAGCAAAGAAAAATATTTCCTACATCGCTTCCTCTTTTATAAACTGGACCTCGTAAAGATTTTTATAGAATCCGCCTTCTTTTTTAAGAAGTTCTTGATGGGTGCCTTTTTCAACTATTTTCCCATTATCCATGACTATAATCTGGCTCGCTTTTTTAATGGTAGCCAATCGATGAGCGATCACAATAGAAGTGCGTCCTTTTGTGATTTTATCGGTAGCGGTTTGTATCATTTCTTCAGAATAGCTATCCACCGAAGAGGTTGCTTCATCCAAAACCAAAATACTGGGTTTACTAACATAAGCTCTTAAAAAGGCAATGAGTTGCCTTTGTCCTGAAGACAACATGGTACCCCTTTCTTTAACATTATAATAATACCCATCGGGCAACGAAGCAATAAATTCGTGCACACCAATTTCCTTAGCTGCAGCAATAACGGTTTCTTCCGTAATACTTTCATCACCCAAAGTAATGTTATTTAAAATGGTATCGGCAAATAAAAATACATCCTGAAGTACCACCGCAATATGGCTTCGTAACGAAGGTAAGGTATACTCTTTAATAGAAGTTTTATCAATAAGAATATCGCCCTTATTAATTTCATAAAAACGTGAAAGCAAATTAATAATAGTAGATTTTCCAGCCCCTGTAGCCCCAACCAATGCAATGGTTTGTCCAGATTCCACCTTAAAAGAGATTCCTTTAATTACTTCTTCCTCCTCGTTATACCCAAAATGTACGTCTCTAAATTCGATATCACCTTGGGTCTCTTTTAGTTCAATTTCACCTTCATCCGCAATGTGTGATTTTGTGTCTAAAATTCCAAACACTCGGTTAGCAGCTACCATTCCCATTTGCAGGGTATTGAACTTATCCGCTATCATTCGAAGGGGTCGAAACAACATTTGCGACAATTGAATAAAGGCCGTAATTACTCCTAAAGTAATATCCCCACGCAGCGCCACCTCATCTGCCACAGCATGGAGTCCCCCGTACCAAACAATTAAACCTAACGAAATGGAACCCGACATTTCTGCAATGGGAAAGAAAATAGAGTTGTACCAAACCGTTTTAATCCATGCTTTTTTGTGTTCCTCGTTAATTGCTACAAAACGTTTGTATTCGGCATCTTCCCGTGCAAAAATTTGAACGATTTTCATCCCAGTAATTCGTTCTTGCACAAAGGTGTTTAAGTTAGCCACCTGATTTCTAACTTCTTCAAAAGCCACTTTCATAGCTCGTTGAAATACCCTTGTAGCATAAATAAGAACGGGTAAAATAGCAATGGAAATGAGGGTAAGTTCCCAACTTTTGTAGAACATAACCCCTAGTATAACAACCATTTTAAGTACATCACTCGCAATGGTAAACAAACCTTCACTAAAAATACTGGCAATGGTTTCGATGTCGTTTACAGCACGTGTGGTGAGTCTACCTACTGCACTTTTATCGAAATATTTCATTCTAAAACTCATCATGAGTTTAAAAAGCTTTACTCGTATATCTCTAATAACCGTTTGACCTAACCAGTTGGCATAGTAAATAAAAGAAAAATTGAAGAGTACTTCGCCCAATAAAACAAGAATCATTAAAACCACATAATATACCAGCCCATTCCAATCTTTGGGGAGAATACTTTCGTCTATGGCTTTTTCTAAAAGAATGGGAGTTAAAACTCCCAATGCAGCAATTGCAATGGCCGCAAATGCTACAAAAGCAAAGGTCCATTTATAGGGTTTTGTGTACCCCAATAAACGTTTAAATAGTTTAAAATCGAAAGCTTTTCCTGCGGTTTCTGACATATACACCCCCCGTAAAAGCGGGATTTTTTATTATTATAACTTAATACTCTCTGGATACACCACTTTGGTTAAATACAATCCGTGTGCGGGAGCAGAAGCTCCTGCATTACTTCTATTCTTACTTTCAATAATTTGATGAAAATCTTCTAATGTAAGTTTTCCATACCCTATCTCTAATAAGGTTCCTACAATGGCTCGTACCATATTTCTCAAAAAACGGTTAGCAGAAATGGTAAAAATTAAAAGGGTATCCTTACGTTCCCAAATCGCTTTTTCAATAGTACAATAATACGTTTTTACATCGGTTTTTGAACGTGAAAAAGATTGAAAATCTTGATAGCTACATAAAATCGCTGCTGCTTTGTTCATGAGATCAAGATCGGGTTTAAGATAAATCTCATACGCGAGTCCTTCTAAAAAAGGATCTTTTTTTTGCGTAATATGGTATTCATACCCTCTTGAAATTGCATCAAACCTTGCATGGGCATCTTCTTTTACTTTAAATAAATTTTTTACGGAAATATCTTTAGAAAGAAATGCATTTAAACGGTGCACTAATTTTTCCATTTCTTTTATTTCAGAATAATCAAAATGTGCAAAAAGTTGTTTTGCATGAACGCCAGCATCGGTCCTACCCGCTCCTGTAACATGGATTGCCTCGCCTAAAAGGGCAGAAAGTGCTTTTTCTAAAATTTCTTGTACACTTATTCCATTGGGCTGATTTTGCCAACCACAATAGTTCTTTCCGTTGTACGCTATTTCTATAAAATATCGCAAAGTATTCTTTTTTGGGAATAACAAAATTACAATTTACGAATGACGAATTCCCTTTTTTTCGAAAACAAAATCTAGTTACCTCATAAAATTTAAAACACTTCAACAACTACAAACAAACTAAGAAGACTTGGCTAAAAAATAAAAACACAAACTACCAAACTCATAAACTTTGTAAATTTGTAGCCTTGAAACTTTCCAACTTTGAAAAAAATTCTCCTTTTAAGCGATACTCATAGTTATATCGATGAAAAAATTTTAAAATATGTTGCCTTAGCAGACGAAGTTTGGCACGCTGGAGACATTGGGGATTTAAGGGTAACCGATACGCTAAAAAAAATGAAACCTTTGCGTGCCGTGTATGGAAATATTGATGATGCCAAAACACGACAAGAGTTCCCTTTAGACAATCGGTTTTTATGTGAAGATGTCCCTGTTTGGATGACCCATATTGGTGGGTACCCGGGACGGTATGACCGAAGAATTTTTAATGAACTAATAACCCATCCTCCTAGATTATTTATTTCGGGGCATTCTCATATTTTAAAAGTGATGAATGATAAAAAGTTAGGAATTCTTCATATGAATCCCGGTGCGGTAGGTATTCATGGGTTTCAAAAAGTACGAACGATGCTTCGGTTTGAAATAGAAGGAACGAATATTAAAAATTTGGAAGTTATCGAATTTAATAGATAGCTATTTAAAAAAAATATAAACTTCATTTTTAAAAATTTCAAATTTGTACGTTGCATTAATCCTATTTACTAAAGAAAGGGAAAGAGGCTGCTATCGCATTTATTAAAAAACCCTCAAAATGGCATGTTTTGAGGGTTTCGCACTAATAAATACTAAGAGGTTGTTTAACGTAATCTATCTACAGATTTTACGAGATCCTCGTCCCTTTTGATAGCCTTATTGGCCAGCACTAGAAAAACGATAGAAATGATGGGAAGTAGTACCCCAATACCCTTCTCAGAAACCAAAGTTTCTCCGGATACCTTTAGCGATCGATATACAAAAACGCCTAGTAATACAAAGTTTAATAAGATGGATAAGCGGTTAAGTACAAATTGTTGTTGCCGCTTTTTAAAATTGAAAATTGAAAGAAGTGTTACTATTACAGGCACAAATACTAGTCCTAGTACTAAGGGTTCCGTTTTTGAAATAACTAATGTTTTTGAAGCATCTTCCACCACAGGAAACCAAATATACAATAGCCCCATAACCAAAATAGAGAAAATCATATATACCGTTTGAATGCGCTGTAACACAGTTTTTTTTTATTTTAGGCAAAAATACACTTTCTTTCATAAAAAATAAATACAACATTTAAATTATTGTTGTAATATTGCAGTAACAATTCGTAACCATCTCAACAAAGGTTACTTAGTCTCCAGACACATTTTCAACTAATTTACCCCATTATTGAAAAACACATATCACTAAATTTATCTATTATTTTAAATGTTTGAAATTTCTGAATTAAATGAAAAAAAGCTACCTGAATTACAGGATTTAGCTAAAGAATTGGGTGTTCCAAAATTTAAAACACTCAAAAAATCGGATTTGGTTTATCAAATTCTAGATTATCAAGCGGCCAACCCAAATGTAGTGAAGGCCATTGTGCAAGAAAATAAACCTCCACAAAATCCTACTGTTGAAGAGAAAAAAGTAGTTCCAGAAGTAACCCCCCAAGAAAAAAAGGAAGTACCTACTCAAGAAAAACAGCCCACAAACCAAAATCGACAAAGAGAGCGACGCCCTCAAAATAATCGCCCTAACGATCGTAATGATGCTAAGAATAAGGGAACACAAAACCCTCAACAAAACCAAAATAACCAAAACACACAACATCCTAAAGCAGAAACTGACAAAAATAAAAGTCAAGACCTCTCTAAAACAAACTTTAATAACAACAACAATCCTAACGGAAACACAAAAAATCATCCTAACAGGAATGATGACAAAGATTTTAACAAAAATGGCAATAAAGATACCCGTAATCGTTATCGGGAGCCAGACTTTGAGTTTGATGGTATTATAGAAAGTGAAGGTGTTTTAGACATCATGCAAGACGGGTATGGTTTTTTACGTTCTAGTGACTATAACTATTTATCTTCTCCAGATGATATTTATGTATCTCAATCGCAAATTCGTTTGTTTGGCTTAAAAACAGGAGATACCGTTTTGGGAGAAGTTAGACCTCCTAAAGAAGGTGAAAAATATTTTCCGCTCATTAAAGTAAGTAAAATCAATGGGCTCAACCCAAATGTTGTGAGAGATCGTGTTTCGTTTGAACATTTAACGCCCCTTTTCCCTACCGAAAAATTTAATATTGCTGAAAAACAAAGCACCGTTTCTACTAGAATTATTGATCTTTTTGCGCCCATTGGAAAAGGACAACGAGGGATGATTGTTTCACAACCCAAAACAGGTAAAACGATGTTGCTTAAGGACATTGCCAATGCCATTGCTGCCAACCATCCAGAAGTCTATCAAATCATCTTGTTAATTGATGAGCGCCCTGAAGAAGTAACCGATATGCAACGTAACGTAAAAGGAGAAGTCGTTGCATCTACCTTCGACAAAGAAGCTGCAGAGCACGTTAGAGTTGCCAATATTGTAATTGATAAAGCAAAAAGACTGGTAGAATGTGGCCACGATGTGGTCATTCTTCTAGATTCCATTACTCGTTTGGCTAGAGCTTATAATACGGTACAACCCGCTAGTGGTAAAATATTAAGTGGTGGTGTGGATGCCAATGCACTTCACAAACCCAAACGCTTCTTTGGCGCTGCACGTAATATTGAAAATGGAGGTTCCTTAAGTATTATTGCTACAGCACTTACGGAAACAGGCTCCAAAATGGACGAAGTTATTTTTGAAGAATTTAAAGGAACAGGAAACATGGAACTTCAGTTGGATCGAAAAATATCTAACCGAAGAATTTTCCCTGCTATAGACCTTACTTCCTCAAGTACCCGTAGAGACGATTTATTACTTGATGAAAACACCATCCAACGGATGTGGGTCATGCGTAAATATCTAGCCGATATGAACCCTGTAGAAGCCATGGAATTTATAAATGATAGAATTAAGAAAACAAGAAATAACGAAGAGTTTCTTATTTCCATGAACGGATAATTTTCAATAAAATAGTTAATACATAGAGGAGCCCAATGGCTCCTCTATCTATTTTAGGAAAGTTCTCACTATTCCTTTTTATATTTGTTAAAAGTTATACTATAAAATGTCCATTAACAAATTTTTCAAACGTACCGAAGATGTTTAAGCCAAGCATTCCATACCTACTAAAGTTGGAACAAAGTTTTCCTAATGATAACTATTTTATACAAATGAAATCCTTCCTTTTTTATATTCTCCTCTCAATTCTTATAGTAGCTTGTAATTCTAAAAAAGAAAAAAATACTAAAGATTTTACAACCCTTTTTGAAACCTCCCAAGGCACAGAAACCCCAACCTATCCCGAAGTTATTTCATTTTATAAAAACCTTGCCGAAGTGTATCAAACTATTTCAATATATGAAATGGGAGCTACAGACAGTGGAGAACCCCTTCATGTTGTGGTGTATAATCCAAAAGGTACCGTAAATACATCGGTAGAAGACGAATTTTCCAAAACTGATAATAAAAATCGGTTGCTTATAAACAATGGCATTCATCCTGGGGAAAGCGACGGCATTGATGCTTCTATGATGCTGCTACGCGATTTGGCTCAACAAAAAATTAAACCCCCGCAAAATACCCTAATTGCAGTAATACCCATTTATAATATTGGCGGGGCTTTAAATAGGAATTCGGGAACACGAACCAATCAAAATGGCCCAAAAGAATACGGTTTTAGAGGGAATTCAAGAAACTACGATTTAAATAGAGACTTTATAAAAGCGGATTCTAAAAATGCTAAAGCTTTTGCCCAAATATTTCATCTGGTAAAACCCGATTTATTTATTGATAATCATGTAAGTAATGGTGCCGATTATCAATATGTTCTCACACATCTTTTTACACAGCACAATAAATTAGGAGGTACCTTAGGAAATTATTTACAAACTTCCTTGATGCCTCAATTGGCGGATTCTTTGTTGCAAAAAGAATGGGATATTACCCCTTACGTAAATCTTTTTAACCGAACACCAGAAACTGGATTTTCTCAATTTATGGATTATCCACGTTACTCAACAGGCTATACGACGTTATTTAATACGTTAGGAATGATGGTAGAAACTCATATGCTTAAACCTTATAAACAGAGAGTAGAGGGCAATTACGAGCTAATGAAAAGCTTTATAAATATTACAGAAAAAGATGTTCTAAAAATTAAAGAACTTAAAAAAGAATCCTTTTCAAAATATAGTATTGGTAGTATGTATCCTATTTCTTGGAAATTAGATAGCAGTAAAACCACCACGCTTCAATTTAAGGGATATGAAGGCACCATGGAACCCAGTTCTGTTACAGGGAGCAACCGTTTAAAATACCATAGAAACAAGCCTTTTACAAAGCCCGTTGCCTATTACAATGAGTTTGTTTCCGAAAAAAATATTACAATTCCTTCCAAATACATTATCCCAAAAGGATATTGGAATGTTATAGAACAACTAAAAAATAATAACATATCACTTACTGAAGTTAAAAAGGATACCGTTATGAATGCAGAGGTTTACAAAATTGTAAACTACGAAACCTTTAAAAATCCTTACGAAGGTCATTACCCACATTATAACACACAAGTTGTAACCCTTGTTGAAGATGTTTTAGTTAAAGAAGGTGATTTCATTGTTTACACACAACAAGATGGAATCCGGTATTTACTAGAAACTCTAGAACCCATGGCAGTAGACTCCTTCTTTAATTGGAATTATTTCGATACTATTTTACAGCAAAAAGAAGGCTTTTCACCCTATGTTTGGGAAGATATAGCAGCGCAGTTTTTAAATGAAAATCCCCATATTAAATTACAGTTTGAAACAAAAAAAGCAGAGGATTCAAATTTTGCAACAAATGCGTACGCTCAATTAGATTGGATTTATCAAAAATCTCCTCATTATGAAACCTCATTCTTGCGATATCCTATCGTTAGGGTGCGGAATTAAATATTCTTTTGGGAAAAGAAGTTTAATATTTTCGTAAGAATCTTGAAGCGCTTTTTGTGATTTTTCAAAATTTTTCCAACTTACCTTTTTAATGCCTTCTGTGGGTTCTGGAATTAATGGCCCATTATAATCGCTAAACATTTCAAACCAATAGGTAATCTTGAGTTTAAACTTATCATTACGCTTAAAAACATGATAGGTTTTTGTTAAAAATCTTCGAACTTCGAGGTCTTTTACACCCGTCTCTTCAATGGTTTCTCTAATGGCAGCCGCCTCATAGCTTTCCCCTTTTTCTACTTTCCCTTTGGGCAAATCCCATTTTTTATTACGACGAATAAACAAAATTTCCTTTTTGCTATTATACACCATACCACCACCTGCTTCCACAACAGGTAATTTCTTACGAAGAAATTTTTCTAGCTTTTCACCATTTTTATGATAAATATTAACGTATAATAACTCGCCATTAGTTATCTTATTAATAAGCTTTTTAAACTTAACTTCCTTTAAAGGTATGGAAGTATATTGCTTACCAATATTTTTCTCTGTAGAGAGAATAATAGGAATCTCATTGACAAAAACTTTATACATTTGCAGTATGATCTTAAAAAAAGAAACAGCTCAAAAAACAGCCGAATTACTTTTACAAATAAATGCAATTAAATTGCAACCACAAAACCCTTTTACATGGGCTTCGGGTTGGAAATCTCCAATTTATTGTGACAATCGATTAACCCTCTCATACCCAGCAATTAGAAATTATTTAAGAGAGCATATCGCAAAACAAATTGAAGAACTTTACGGAACACCCGATATAATTGCAGGGGTTGCCACCGGCGCTATTGGTATAGGTATGTTGGTTGCAGATTACCTCAACCTTCCTTTTTGCTATGTTCGTCCCGAAGCGAAAGCTCATGGAAGGCAAAATAAAATTGAAGGACACCTAGAAGAAAACCAACATGTAGTGGTCGTGGAAGACCTTATTAGTACAGGAAAAAGTAGTTTATTGGCGGTAGAAGCCCTACGGGAAGCAAAGGTTCACGTGAAAGGAATGGTCGCTATTTTTTCTTATGGATTTACAGAAGCAGACGAAAACTTTGCCAAAGCAAAAGTGCCATTAAATACGCTTAGCAATTACGAAAACTTGCTTATACAAGCCGAAAAAGCCAATTATATTTCCCAACAAGAAGTAGAAGCACTTGCTAATTGGAGAAAAAATCCAGCAGCATGGAAATAGACAGGCCTTTAGAAAACCCAAAACTAATGACATTAAAAATCTATGGAAATTAGAAGTAAAAAAACAATCGTCAATAAAAATGCCCAAGAGGTGTTTCTTTTTTTGAAAGATGTAAAAAACTTTAAAACCCTTATGCCAGACAACATTAGCAAATTTGAAGTCATTCGCGAAGATGCTTTTGTTTTTGCTCTAAAAGGAATGCCCGAAATTGCTTTAGAAACAAAAGAAACCGAACCCTATAGTAAAATTGTACTGGGAGCTATAAGTGATAAAATTCCTTTTACATTAACAGGAACCATTCAAGAAGTTTCACAAAACAGCGCTGAAGTTGAATTGTTGTTTAGTGGAGAATTTAATGCCATGATGGCTATGATGATTAAAAGTCCCATAACCAAATTTTTGGAAACACTTACCGATAAATTGGAAGCGCTTTAATACAACAACTTAATGTCTTTAAGCCTAAATTCTTGTAAGGTTTCGTTGTTAAGTTTCACAATAAGTAACCCTTGATTAGAAACACCTTCAATAATACCTACAAATTTCTTCCGTTCTAGATCTTCAAAAGTTGATACTACTCCTTTTCTAAAAAGGTGTGCTTCGTATTTTGCTTTATAGTCTTCAAAAGTGGTTTTAGGTAATACATTTAATTCAGAAAGGACCGACTTTACTACTTTTTCAAAAACCTCCTCTAAGGAAAATAAGGTTCCCGTTGTGAGTAATAATGAACTCGCTTGCGGAAATTCTGAAAATTGGGTATTGTTTACATTAATCCCAATACCAACAATGGAACTCGAAATTTGATCTTTTTGAAATTGATTTTCCACCAAAATACCACATACTTTTTTACCATCTGCCATTATGTCGTTTGGCCATTTAATAGACACTTTGGGTACTCCAAGGGATTCTAACCCTTTTTTAACGCCCAAGCTTACTGCAAAATTTACTACATATTGATGCGAAATAGACAATGCTTTAATATACTTAAATATACTGAAAGCCAAACTTTTACCTATCTCAAACTGCCAAGATGCACCCATTTGCCCCCTCCCATGGGTTTGATGCAGTGTTTGGACTATAGTTACATCTTCCAGCAAACTGGTTTTAGACAGTTTTTTTAAATAGTCATTGGTAGACCCAATGGCACTAATTTTGATTATTTTCAAATGAATTAATATTGTGTTAATCTCAAAAATTAAAACGTTTCAAGAAACAAAAAAGTAATAACTTTGCCTAAATAAAAAGTTTTTAATGCAAAAAAAAGAAGTAGGAACAGATTTACTCCTCACAGAAATTATTAGAGGAATTGAAGAGGTAAAAGGTCAAGACATACAAATTTTAGATCTTAGGGAGATAGAAAACACCGTTTGTGATTACTTCATTATTTGCAATGGTACTTCAAATACACAGGTTAATGCGATTGTTAATTCCGTTCAAAAACTTGTAAGTAAAGCCATCAAAGAAAAACCTTGGCATGTTGAAGGAAGTGATAATGCCGAATGGGTGCTTATGGATTACGTTCACGTCGTGGTTCATGTATTTCAAAAACACATTCGAGAATTTTACGACATTGAAGGCCTATGGGGCGATGCAAAAACAGTACTCATAAAAACTTCTTATTAAACTAAAAAAAAGCCATATGGCCAACGAAAATAACAAGCCTGAAATAAAGAAACCAAAATTTAATGCTTATTGGATTTATATTGCCATATTCTTGGTTTTTATAGGATTGCAATTTTTTGGAGGAAACTCACTTTCAGCCCCAGAAAAAACTACACAAATAGATTTTCAAAAAATGCTTCGTGAAGGAGAAGTCAAAAAAATTGAAATCATTAATAAAAAAGTAGCGAAAGTATATCTTACCGAAGAGGCCTATGAAAAAGAGCTACAAAATGGTAAATTTAAAGATAAACTTATAAAACCTAGTGTTAAAGATCCTATCTATCAATTTGAATTTGGGGATCTTCAAAACTTTGAAAACAATACCACCCAAATTATAAAGGATAACGGCCTATCGACAAAAATAGGCTGGACGACCGAGTCTAATTTATGGGCAGAGTTTTTACCTTCCATTTTATTTTTTGCCGTCATTATTGGTGTTTGGATTTATATCATGAGACGTATGTCTGCAGGAGCAGGTGGAGGTGCAGGAGGACAAATTTTTAACATTGGAAAATCTAAAGCTAAACTTTTCGATGAAAAAACAGACGTAAAGACAACCTTTAAAGATGTTGCAGGATTGGAAGGAGCTAAAGAAGAAATTCAAGAAATTGTTGACTTTTTAAAAGCCCAGATAAATACCTCACTGGGGTAAAAATTCCAAGGAGCCTTATTAGTTGGTCACGAGAACTGATGAAACCAACTTTTAGCTGAAAGCTGTGTTGCTGAAGCCAAAGTCCCTTTCTTTTCACTATCTGGATCGATTTTGTAGAAATGTTTAATTGGGTTGGTGCCTCTAGAGTACTGGGATTTATTTAAACAAGCTAAGACAAATCTCCAGCGATTATTTTTACATGGAGTAAAATTGATACCATAGAGTAGGGCCCGTGGAAAAAATAACTTTTCAGGATCAAATGACGAACGTGAAAACACACTGAATCAACTACTTACTGAAATGGATGGTTTTGGCACCAATACCAATATAATTATCCTCGCCACTACAAACCGTGCCGATGTTTTGGATAAAGCCTTAATACGAGCTGGCCGTTTGATCGCCAAATTTATGTGGATTTACCCGACAAGAAGACGTAAAAATTTTTGGTGCACCTTCACTTCTAAAACAAGATGAATCTGTAGATATGGACTTTTGGCCAAACAAGCCTAGTTTTCGGGTGCGAATATTGCCAATGTATGTAATGAAGCAGCTCTTATTGCGGCAAAGAAAAGGTAAAAAAGCAGTAGGAAGACAAGATTTTTTAGATGCCGTAGACAGGAATTGTGAAATTGGGCTTGAAAAGAAAATAAAAATAATTACCCTAGTGCACGAAAAGCCATTGCTTTTCATGTTCTTAGACATCACAACGGTAAGTTGGATGCTGGAACATCTTACACTCCTTTTAATTAAAGTAACTATTGTTCCTCGTGGACAGTCTTTAGGTGCTGCTTGGTATTTGCCGAAGAAGACTTGTTGTGCGTCCCGAGCAAATGCTGGACGAAATGCTTGTTGCTACTATGGGAGGTAGAGTACGCAGAGAAAGTTATTTCAATAAAATATCTACAGGAGCATTAAGCGATTTGGAAAAAGTAATAAACAAGCTCGCGCCATGGGTAACAATTTATGGTCTTAATGATAAAATAGGAAACCTTACCTATTACGATTCTAGTGGGACAAACCGTCATAATTTTAGCAAGCCTTACAGCGAAAAAACTGCAGAAATGATTGACAAAGAAATTTCTGAAATGATTGAAACGCAATACCAAAGAGCCATTAAAATTCTTGAAGAAAATAAAGACAAACTTACCGAGTTGGCAACTGAACTATTAGAAAAAGAAGTTATTTTTAAAGAAAGTTTAGAACGTATTTTTGGAGAAAGACCCTTCATTAAAGAAGAGCCCATTTCAGCATTGGCAAAACAGCAAGAAATTACTTCAGAGGATGTTGAAGAGGTAAAAACTCAAGAATAATCCAACTTTTCGTTAAAATGACGTTATCATAAATAATTTTAAAGCTATTTCTTTAAGATTTTAGTATATTTGAGTTTAGCCTATAACGCCTCAATACCCCTATTTAAATGAGTCTATTTAAAAGACTTTTAAAAAATAAAACCAAGTCCAGAAGTTACCCAAAATAGCGCTGATAAAGTAAATATTACCCCGAGGCTAAACTCTATGGATGAAAAATTTACCTACAATTTTAATAAAAATGGTGGGAAATTTTTATACTGTGAAAATTAAGGGCGAAATAAGTAGGTCTTTTGACAATATTTTATTAGAAAACAGTTGGTACGAAAAAGTGTTTTGCTTAGACGAACAACTTATTGAAAAATTTAAAGGCTACAATCTAAATTTCAGGAAAAAGAAAAATCTCAGTTTTTTCTTTCAAGATGCGAATCATGGTATCTAATAATGGTTCCATATTACTTTGTTTCCAACCAGATAAAGAAAAATTACATGAACTTCCTTAAACTTCATCATATTTGCTACAACTAGCCAACTTGTAGAAAATATTAGCGAAGAACTTCGTATTATTAAAAGTAAAAATGAAAACCACATCACAACATTACTACCATTCAGGATTTTGAATGCGACAAGGAAAAGACTTTATGAGTTGTGGAGTAGTGAAAAACTTATGTATTTGTTGCTACTAGAAGACCTTTAAACCAACTCATAAGAAAACTTATCGTTCAGGGAATCCTCGGGGCTATTATATATTACCATCATTATTTTTGCCATAGTCCTTCAGAAGTGTTTTTGACATTATTTTTATTTTTAGGAATTTTAACAATAACCGAATTTCAACGATTAGTCCATTTAAAAAGCTATGTATCCTATCTTATTTTTATAGCCTTATTTTATTTATTTGGTTATTGGGTAATTGACAAAAACCCAATATCACTCTATGCCATTCTTGCTGTTTTTGTTAACCTTTTTTTATTAAAAAATTCTCGTTACTAGTAAAATACCTATCATTCGAGAAAAAAAAATGCATTACCTTATCTTTATCTTATTGCAGGTTTTGTATTTTTAACATTAATCCCGCTAAGAAAAGGAATCTTTTTACCCGAAATCATCGTGGGTATTTTTATCCTTATTTGGGTTAACGATAGTTTTGCATACCTAATTGGGAAAAATTTTGGAAAAAGAAAACTTTTAGAACGTATCTCTCCAAAAAAAACGATAGAAGGGTTTTGGGGAGGTTTTTTTACCACACTCCTCGCAAGCTATTTTATCTTTAAATATGTCAATCATTTAAGTTTTCCAATATGGATTAGTTTTGGCATTATGGTATCTGTTTTAGGTACCTTTGGGGACTTAATTCAGTCCAAATTTAAAAGACAAGCGGGGGTAAAAGATAGTGGTACATTAATGCCCGGGCACGGAGGAATTTATGATAGATTGGATAGTGTTTTGTTTGTGAGTCCCTTTATTTATTCATTTTTAGAAATTGTAGAATATGTTTCATAAAGAAGGTTTTAAAATAATTCTATTTACATTTATCCTAGTTACTGGTGTTTTTATTGTTACAAAAAATTTTATAACAATGGAATGGCTTCAGTACCTTATTTATGCAATTGCCTTAGTTTTTTTAATACTTATTCTTCAATTTTTCAGGAATCCAAAACGGCCTATTACATTAAACGAAAATCAAGTTCTTTCTCCTGTAGATGGTAAGGTTGTGGTGATAGAAGAAGTCTTTGAAAAAGAATATTTCAACGAAAAACGTTTGCAAATTTCGGTGTTTATGTCTCCCTTAAATGTACACATAACAAGATACCCTGTAGGTGGCGAGGTTGTTTTCAGTAAATACCATAAAGGGAAATATTTGGTTGCATGGCATCCAAAGGCTAGTGAAGAAAATGAACGTACAACCGTAGTCGTAAAAAACCCATCTTTTGGAGACGTTTTGCATCGCCAGATTGCAGGTGCACTTGCCAAACGTATTGTAAATTATGCTAAAGAAAAAACCATTGTTGCCCAAGCTAGTGAAAGTGGATTTATAAAATTTGGTTCTCGAGTAGATGTTTTTTTACCTTTAGATGTAAAAGTAGCCGTTTCATTAAATCAAAAAGTAACAGGAGGAATTACTGTTTTAGCTTCCACCCATGACGCCTGAAGAATTAGATAATGCTTTTCAAGAAGCTGTTCGCAGCATTAATAATTATGTAGAACCTTTTCCAGCAGATATTTTACTTAAGCTCTATGCTTATTACAAGCACGCTACCAACGACCAAAACTCTCCAAGCAGTACCAATCCTCTTATAAATGCTTTTAAAACCAATGCACTGTTTCAAGTGCAAGGACTTTCGCCTCAAGAGGCTAAACAAAAATACATAGAAACCGTACATCAGTATTTTTTGTATCGTAATTAATGCTTACTATTTATAATCTTCAAATACACAGAAGGAAAATTATTGTATTTTTAAACGGAAACCAAAATAAATAATGCTAGAGGAAGTTAACTGGATTTAACCTATTTTGGCTAACAAATGCTTTCTCTTTTAATGAAATTCAAATACGGTATAGATGAAACGTATATTAAATTTACTCGCCCTTTGTGTAATTGTATCTGCCTGTAATAATAAAGATTTTAGCATTGATGAATTTAATAAACCAGCGTTATTAAAAGATACTTCTCCCCTACTTATTGAAATTTTAGATTCCAATAAGACACAGATTACGTTTGAAAATAGAATTGAAGAATCTGTACCACTTAACTACTTCAATTTTATGCATGTATATATGGGAGCTGGAGTTGCAAGAGCAGATTTTAACAACTATGGTTTACCCGATATATTTTTTGTGAGTAATTTATTTCAGGACCAATTATACTTAAACAAGGGAAATTTAAAATTTGAGGATATTACGGCGCAATCTGGTATCACAAAGGCAGATGCTAGTAAAGGAGTTATTTTATTAAACGACGGTAAAGCCAATTTTACGGCGGTATCGTATAAGCAAAGTGGCTTTTGGGCACCTTACAATGCCAAGTCTTTGGTATTACTTAAAGGAAAGCAACAAGACTATATTTTTGTATGTAATAACAATGATGCTTTACAAGTTTTTCAGTTATCAAATAATCCATAAAGTTTTCCTAATTTAGGATTAATTCCCAAAACACCCTACCTCTATGCGGAAAAAAATAAAGGACAAAGGCACCCAATTAGTAAAACAAATTGTCTTACAAAGAAACATTAAGGATTTTGTTTTTATAGTAATAGGAGTTATTTGTGCAAGTATTGGGCTTAAAGGATTTTTACTCCCTAACAATTTTCTAGATGGCGGTGCTATGGGAGTTTCGCTATTGCTTCAAATACAAACAGGCTTAGACCTTTCGTTATTAATTGTATTAATAAATCTTCCTTTTATTTTAATAGGCATTAAGCAAGTATCCCTATCCTTTGCCATTAAAAGTGCCATTGCCATCATTGCCCTGGCATCCTTAGTTCATTTTATAGAGCTTCCTACCATTACCGATGACAAACTCCTTATTGCCGTCTTTGGTGGTTTCTTTTTAGGTGCCGGTATTGGGCTTTCTATTAGAGGAGGTTCGGTAATAGATGGTACCGAGGTACTTGCCATCACTGTAAGTAGGAAATCTAGTATGACGGTAGGCGACTTTATTGCCGTCTTTAACATTGCCCTATTTGGTATTGCCGCATTAATGATAAGTGTAGAAACCGCAATGTATTCTATGCTTACGTATTTGGCCGCTTCAAAAACCATCGATTTTATTTTAAATGGAATTGAAGAATATATTGGTATTATGACTGTTTCCGATTATGGTGAAGAAATTAAAGACACCATTACTACCAAATTAGGACGTGGCATCACCGTTTTTAGAAGTGATGGTGGCTTTGGAAAAAAAGGCAGTGCCCATCCAGACCGTAAAATACTTTTTTGCGTGGTCACCCGTTTAGAAGTTACCAAAGTACTTCTCGAAATAGAAAAAATAGACCCTTCGGCCTTTGTTATACAATATCCCATTAGGGACACCAAAGGCGGAATGATTAAAAAAAGACCCTTGCATTAATACACTAGAATGAAAAACCCTTCCATAAAAATTAAAAACACCCAAGTCCTTTCAAACAATTGGTACACCTTAAATAAAATAACTTACGATTTTCAAAAAAAAGATGGAACTTGGGAAACCCAAGTGCGTGAGGCTTATGATAGAGGCAACGGTGCGGTTATTTTACTTTATAATAAAGTAAAACGAACTGTTATTTTAACCCAACAATTTCGGTTACCTACCTATATTAATGGGAATGAAAGCGGTATGATGATTGAAGCCTGTGCAGGTTTACTAGATGCAGATAACCCAGAAGATTGCATTAAAAGAGAAACCGAAGAAGAAACAGGCTATAAAATTACGGAAGTACAAAAACTGTTTCAAGCCTATATGTCGCCAGGTTCGGTAACAGAAATTCTTCACTTTTTTGCTGCCGAATACCATAATGATATGAAGGTAAGCGATGGCGGAGGTGTGGAAGACGAACATGAAAATATAGAAGTGTTAGAGCTGGATTTTGATACAGCCTATGGTATGATTGAAACTGGTAAAATTAACGATGCTAAAACGATGATTCTATTGCAGTACGCAAAAATAAAATCTTTAGTATAACTTGTATGAAAAAACTACTCCTACTCCCTTTGTTGGTTATAAACCTAACTGCTTTTTCACAAAGCCAAGCAGAAATGAACCAAGAAGCTCACAACGATTACCAAAAGGCGGATGCCGAACTCAACGAAGTGTACCAAACTATTTTGAAAGAATACCAAGAAGAGAGTCTTTTTATTGAAAAATTAAAAGCTGTACAGCGCATCTGGATTACCTACCGCGACGCCCAACTGGCAATGAAATATCCCTACGAAAATAAAGGAGGTGAATATGGGGATGGATATCCCGCATGCGTTTCAAATTATTTACAAGAACTTACCCAAATACGCACAGAGCAACTGCGTATGTGGGTACAAGGTGTTGAGGAAGGTGATATTTGTAGCGGTTCGATTAAAATAAATTAGGCCTATTAAAACCCCATCCAACTCCATGGATGTTTAACTTAGACTTCACATAATTTTGAGGGAAACAAAGTATCTTTAGATTTAGGTAATTATTGTATAAACCGAACACCTTATTTCTATGAAATATGTTGCAATAGTATTTATACTTATTTCATTAACTAGCTGTGGCACTTCAAAAAAGAATGTAAAAGCGCCTGCAATAGGAAAAATGGTTACTACCAACTCGGGGCTTCAATACATTATTCTTAATGAAGGTAAGGGAGTTGGAGCTAGAAAAGGAGATCACCTTTTAATTTATGAAACTATTAGCTACCGTAACGGAAAAGTCCTTTTCTCCAATATGGATACCGATACGCCTATTGAGATTATTGTAGGTACCAACCAAGCTACGAAAGGCGAAGATGAAGGCCTTACAGGGATGAAAGAAGGAGAAATTCGTAAAATGATTATCCCTCCAAATTTGTCTAAACGAAAAGAGTATCCTCCTAATCTTTCCCCCGATTCTACCATAGTGATAAAAGTGAAATTGTTTAAGATTTCAAAATAAATTTGAAAAAAAATAAATATTTATTGTTTATCAATAATTTTTTATTGATATTTGCGACATACAATTTAACTATATATGATGTCAATAAGTAACAACTTCGTTTTTAAAGCCCTACAAATTATTGCTTGGGTTATTTTTGTGGGCTTGTGTATTGAAGCCGGCGGATTAATTATCAATTTTCTTTTTAGTGTGTTTAAGCCCGAATATCTTGGGAACCTATATCAAAAATTAGATTTAAGTAGTGTATACCAACAAAATAAATGGATTTTTTTTGGGATGTATAGCTTTGTTATTACTATTTCAGTTTTAAAAGCACACCTCTTCTACATAGTCATCACACTGCTGCGCAAATTAGATCTATCAAACCCCTTTAGCAGCTATGTAGCTAATAAAATAAATAGTATTGCCTATTATACTTTTTCTATAGGAGTGATAAGTCATATTGCTAAGGAAGTGACAAAAAACATGCAACATCACGCTTATGAAATCGACAAACTCAATGATTTTTGGGTAGATAGTCAAGCCTTTATTTTAATGGCAGCCATTGTATATATCATTGCCACTATTTTTAAACGAGGAATTGAGCTTCAAAACGAAAACGAATTAACTATTTAGCTATGCCCATTATTGTAAATTTAGATGTAATGATGGCAACCCGAAAAATGTCATTAAACGAGCTTTCTGAAAAAGTAGATGTCACTCTTTCCAACCTTTCCATTTTAAAAACCGGAAAGGCCAAAGCAGTGCGTTTTAGCACTCTTGAAGCTATTTGTAAAGCTTTAGAATGCCAACCTGGAGATATTTTAGCCTTTAAAGAATAGCTATTACTTTAAGCTAGCCAAGCTTGCTTTTAGGGTTTCAATTTTTGCTAAAGCGTCTGCTTCTTTTTGTTTTTCTATAGCCACTACCTGCTCGGGAGCACTGGTTACAAAACGTTCGTTTTTCAGTTTTCCTTGTACGCTTTTCAAAAAACCTTCGGTGTATTTTAATTCTTCGGTGAGTTTAGCAATTTCAGCTTGTATATCAATGGTTCCTCCTATTGGAATAAAATATTCGTTGCTTTTTATACGAAAAGTCAGGGCACCATCCAGCTTTGAATCGATGTAATTTATTTCGGAAAGATTTCCCAATTTGGAAATCACAGAATCAAATGCTGTTGAAGTTTTTTCAGCATTCATTAACGAAAGAGAAATTTTTTCTTTAAATGAAATGTTTTTCTCTTTTCGTAGGTTTCTAATTCCTGAAATTACTTCCGAAGCAAAATCGAAGTTTTTAATAATCGTTTCATCAAACGATCCTTGTTTTGGCCAAGATGCAATAATTAAAGCTTCTTCTGGTGTTCTTTGGGTGATATGTTGCCAAATATGTTCCGAAATAAAAGGAACAAAAGGATGTAAAACTTTAAGATTATCTTCCAAAATCACAATTATTTCAGCTTTGGTTTTGGCAGCAATAGGTTGTCCAAATTCGGGTTTTACCATTTCTAATAACCACGAACAGAAATCATCCCAAATCAATTTATAGGTTGCCATTAAGGCATCGCTCATTCGGTATTTGCTATAATGGTCTTCAATTTCAACCCATGCTTGTTGAAATTTATTTTGGTACCATTTTATGGCTACTTTTGAGCTTTCCAACTCATCAATTTCAGCAACTTCCCAACCATCAATTAATCGGTAGGCATTCCAAATTTTGTTTACAAAGGCGCTTCCCTGTTTACACAAATCTTCATCGAACATAAGATCATTTCCTGCAGGAGAACTTAACAACATCCCCACACGAACCCCATCGGCACCGTATTGCTCAATCAATTGGATAGGGTCTGGGGAGTTCCCCAAAGACTTGCTCATTTTTCGGCGTTGTTTATCGCGAACAATTCCTGTGAGATAGACATTATGGAAAGGTTTTTCTCCTCTATATTCGTATCCAGCGATAATCATACGAGCTACCCAAAAGAAAAGAATTTCGGGTGCCGTTACCAAGTCGTTGGTAGGATAGTAATAATTAATTTCTTTATTATTGGGTTCTAAAATTCCGTTGAAAACACTAATGGGCCACAACCATGAAGAAAACCAAGTATCCAATGCATCCGGGTCTTGAGTTAAGTCTGAAGAGGAAAGATTTTTATTTCCCGACTTTTCTTGTGCCAAAGAAACTGCTTCTTCTAGGCTTTCGGCAACCACAAAGTCTTCCTTTCTATCGCCGTAATAATAAGCAGGAATTTGGTGTCCCCACCACAATTGACGACTAATGTTCCAATCGCGCACATTTTCCATCCAATGCCTATAGGTATTCACAAATTTATCAGGCACTAGATTCACCTCCTTTTCCAAAACGGCGTCTAAAGCTGGTTGTGCCAATTCCTTCATTTTTAGAAACCATTGGTCGCTTAATTTAGGTTCAATCACAGCCCCTGTACGTTCGCTGGTTCCTACTTTATGGAGGTGTTGTTCCATTTTTGAAATAACTCCAAGGCTTTCTAATTCTTTTACGATCTCTTTCCGAACTACAAAACGATCTTTTCCTTCGTAATGCATTCCGAAGCTATTCAGTGTAGCATCATCATTAAATATATCGATGATTTCGAGACGGTGCTTATCCCCCAACATTTTATCATTTTCATCGTGTGCAGGCGTTACTTTTAAACATCCTGTACCAAAATCCATGGTTACGTATTCGTCTTCAATAATAGGGATAATACGATGGCAAATAGGAACAATTACTTTTTTTCCTTTTAAATGAAAATAGCGCTCATCGTTTGGGTTTATACATACTGCTGTATCTCCTAGAATGGTTTCGGGGCGTGTGGTAGCAATAGTTACAAACTCATTACTTCCTTCAATTTGATAGTTTAAATAGTAAAGATTTCCTTGCTTTTCTTCATAAATTACTTCTTCATCACTTAAGGTAGTTTTGGCTTGTGGATCCCAATTGACCATTCGATAACCGCGATAAATGTGTCCTTTTTTGTATAAATCCACAAAAACCTTAATTACCGAAGCAGAAAGGTCTTCATCCATAGTAAACTTGGTTCGTTCCCAATCGCAAGAGGCCCCTAATTTTTTTAATTGTTCAAGAATAATTCCGCCGTGTTTGTGCGTCCATTCCCATGCGTGTTCCAAAAATTGATCACGGGTAAGCGTATTTTTATCAATTCCTTCACTTTTTAGTTTCGCAACTACTTTGGCTTCAGTAGCAATAGATGCGTGGTCGGTTCCGGGCACCCAACAAGCATTAAACCCTTTTAAACGGGCTCTTCTAATTAATACATCTTGAATCGTATTATTAAGCATATGCCCCATATGCAATACTCCTGTTACATTTGGGGGCGGAATTACAATAGTGTATGGCGTTTTTTCATTTACTTCACTATGAAAATAATTGTGTTCCATCCAATAGTTGTACCAGCGATTTTCAACATTTTTTGCACTGTATTTTGACTCCAAAGCCATTTTTGGTCTAATTTTTGAAATGTAGTTTGCAAAAGTAGGTATAAGTTAAAGATTATAAAAGTGAATAACTTATTTTGCACTTTGTTTAAAAGTTACTTACTTTAGTAACCCAAAAATTAAAAGATCATGAAAAAAATTATTTTAGTTGCTGTTGTCGCACTAGTAAGTTTTGCCGCTCAAGCGCAAGCTAAAATTGAATTTAAAACAGACACTGTAGATTATGGTGAAATCGCTAAAGGAAGTGATGGCGTTCGTGTTTTTGAATTTACAAATACAGGTTCGGAAGCATTAATTATTAGTGATGTAAAATCGAGTTGTGGATGTACCGTTCCTGAAAAACCAAAGGATCCTATCGCCCCTGGTAAAACAGGGCAAATTAAAGTAAAATACGACACCAATCGTGTAGGACCTATTAGAAAAACGGTAACCGTCTATTCTAATGCTACTGAAGCAATTAAAGCTCTGAAAATTAAAGGAGAAGTTCTAGAAAATAAAAGTGTACTAGAAAATTAAACTCATTAAAATTAAAATACAAACCGCTCAATAAGAGCGGTTTTTTTATATCACTTCTTTTAAAACAAATTTCTTTTTAAGTAGTTTTCCATTACGTTTTATTTCCATTGTTATTTTTCGGTTACTCTTTGAAGAGAAAAGTTCAGTAATTTCAAAAAGCTTGTATTTATAAGCAGGTTTTCCATTAATAGTAACCAGTTCATCCCCTTTAATAATTCCTGAGAGTGCAGCGGGAGATTCGTCACGAACTTCTACAATAACATATTTAGGTGCCAAAAAGAAATTAAGAATGGGATTTACGCGAATTTCGATAGAATTATTAGCCGAGTTAACCCCAGGTTCAAGACTAATTTCTTCCGATTTTGTAAAACTACTAATAGAAACCAAGCCGTCATGTTCCACAACAATACCCGCCATATTATAATGAAAAGGAGTATTATAGTACTTATTCTTTTTTAAAATCATCTTTTTGCTTCTATAATCCATAGTCACTGTAAAACGCTTTAATAATTCCCCCCCTAAACTACCATCTCGCTCATCGAATAATACAATTTCTTTAATAGCTTCTTGTTCTGGGAAGGCTACATTAACTTCAGTAAAACTAAAATCTCCAAACTTAATACCCTCCAGTTTTGATCGTTTTCCATAAATTCCACCACTAATACCTAGCCCTAAAAAATCATCAAAATAATTTTTAGGAGTTTCCATAATACTCCATTGTTCATTAAAAAGCCATAAGGCATCACTCGCCCCAGAATCTATTAAAAGAGTGACATTGGTAGTATCATTTTGTCGATGTATAGGCGTAGTAACATAGGGTTTATCTTCTTTTAAAAAGATGTCGAGGGTTTGACATCTTCTACATTTTTTTTCTTTGTAATGTATTGGATTATATATAGTTAACTCTTCCGAACTATAATCTGTTTTTACAATAAAATCTTTAAAAAAATCATACCCTAAAATTCCATGAATGGGGATTCCCATACGAGGAGAGAAATTGATATTTTCATCAAATATTACAAACAAGGTGTGGTTTTTATCTTCAGCATCCCCAATTTTAATGTGGTTTCCTAAACTCTTTAAGGCGTCTACGGTTCCTCCTGTTCCTAATCCTCTAATTTTTATTGGAGTCACATTTTTTATTTCGATGGAGTCAATTTCAGAAAGGCTAAAAAGCATCGAGTTTTTTGCTCCTGTATCTAGAATAAACGTAAGCTCTTTTCCATTTACTTCTAAAGGAAGAACAACCAAATTATTCAATAATTCGAATTTTATTAGATCTCTTTTTTGATCCTTTGGCAATCTAAACCCTACTTGAGAATATAGATCCAATGACGCCATTACAAAGAGCGTTAAAACAAAATACAAACCGATGGGGGTTTTAGGAAATATCATTCATTGAAAAGATATAAAAATTATAACAAAAGCAATTTCAATTCCCGAAATTTTAATAATTATTTTGCAACTTTGTTCTCTAATTTTATAAAAATATGCCTTCTATATCTCATAAAGGACAACATATGCCAGAATCACCTATTAGGAAACTGGTTCCCTTTGCAGAAAAAGCGTACAAGCAAAACAAAACGGTATACCATTTAAACATTGGACAACCCGATATTAAATCGCCACAAATTGCCATGGATGCCGTTACTACCCACTCTTTAGAAATTTTGGCCTATACTCGTTCGGAAGGATCAGAAGAATATCGAAAAAAAATTGCCGGCTATTATAAAAGTAAAGAGATAGCGGTAGAAGCGAAAGACATTATTGTAACAACAGGAGGAAGTGAAGCGTTGTTGTTTGCAATGGGTACTGTATGTGATGTAGGGGATGAGATTATTATTCCAGAACCTTTTTATGCTAATTACAATGGTTTTGCCACGGCATCTGGGGTAACCATTATCCCCGTAATTTCAAAAATTGAAGACAATTTTGCGTTACCTCCCATAGCTGAGTTCGAAAAGTTAATTTCCCCCAAAACCAAAGCAATTCTTATTTGCAACCCTGGAAATCCAACGGGCTATTTATATTCAAAAGAGGAAATTCAAACCTTATGCAACATCGTAAAAAAACACAATCTTTTTTTAGTTGCAGACGAGGTATATAGGGAGTTTACCTACGATGGCTTAGAGCATTATTCCATCTTGCAAGAAGAAGGCATGGAAGATTACGGCATTATTATCGATTCGGTTTCTAAGCGATATAGCATGTGTGGTGCACGCATAGGGTGTTTGGTTTCCAAAAATCCTCAAGTCATTGCAACAGCTCTTAAATTTGCCCAAGCAAGGTTAAGCCCTCCTACTTTTGCACAAATTGCAAGTGAAGCTGCATTAGAAACTCCGCAAAGTTATTTTAACGATGTTATAAAAGAATATAGTGACCGTCGAGATACTTTAGTAAAACATTTACAAGAAATACCAGGCTTAAAAGTGGGTGTTCCTAAAGGTGCTTTTTATTGTATTGTAGAGCTTCCCGTTAAAAATAGCGATGATTTTGCGCAATGGTTACTTGAAAAATTTGATGTAAACGGCGAAACGATTATGGTGGCACCCGCAGCAGGGTTTTATTCGTCTCCCGGGGTTGGATTAAATCAAGTGCGTATTGCGTATGTATTAAAAAAAGAAAGCCTTATAAGAGCTGTTGAAATTTTGAAAGCTGCATTGGAGCAATACCAAGACTAATGCACATTGAAGAAAACAAATCGCTAAAAGAATTAAACACCTTTGGGATTGCTTGCAAAGCACGTTATTTTGCTTCTGTCAACTCAAAAGAGACCTTATTAGCCATTCTTTCATCTCATAAACACACCCCTTTATTTGTCTTAGGAGGGGGAAGCAATATACTACTTACAAAGGATATAGATGCCTTGGTACTTCACATTAATTTGAAAGGAATTTCAGTTATTTCTGAAAATGATTCTCATATAATTATTGAAGCTCAAGGCGGAGAAAATTGGCATGAATTTGTGCAGTATTGCATTCAAAATCAATGGGGAGGGGTAGAAAATTTATCCTTAATTCCAGGAAATGTGGGCACCGCACCCATACAGAATATTGGTGCTTATGGAGTGGAATTAAAAGATGTATTTGAAAGTTGTCAAGCCCTTCATAAAACCACTTTGGAAGAAAGAACCTTCGGTCTTACAGAATGTGAATTTGGGTACCGTGATTCTATTTTTAAAAATGCTGAAAAAGGCAATTATATTATTACTTCGGTACGTTTCAAACTCACAAAAAAGAATCATAATTTAAAAACTTCCTACGGCGACATCCAACTTGAATTACAAAAACAAAATATTGAAAACCCCAATATTAAAGCTATTTCAGAAGCGGTAATAGCCATTCGACAATCGAAACTACCAGACCCAAAATTGTTAGGAAATAGCGGAAGTTTTTTTAAAAATCCCGTCATTTCTTCAGCAACTTTTCAAAAATTTCACTTACAATATCCTGAAGCGCCATTTTATGAAGTCACTCCTACCGAGTTTAAAATTCCAGCAGGATGGTTAATCGAAAAGGCCGGTTTTAAAGGAAAACGCTTTGGCGATGCTGGGTTCATAAAAATCAAGCTTTGGTATTGGTAAACTATGGCAATGCACAAGGAAAAGATCTTTGGGAATTAGCTATAAAAATTCAAGAAAAAGTAAAAGAACTTTTTGGAATTGATATTGTTCCAGAGGTAACTGTAATCTAATTTTTATAGTTGTAAAACGGCATCAATTACATACACAAAACCGTTTCCAGCAACAATATCACTTTTTATAACCTTGGCTTTTTTCCTTTGGAATCAGAAATAACGATATCGGTTCCTTCTTTCGAGACGGTCAATTTAGCACCTCCTAAAGTTTCTAAAATCACATTGCCAGTACTCTTCATATTTTTAACTAAATCGGAAGAACTAAAACCTCCTTTTACTACATGATTTTTGATAAGCTTTGCAAACGTTTCTTTATTTTCAGGCCTTAATAAGGGATTTCTTATATTTTCCGGAACGGTCTCATAGGCAGTATTACTAAAACCCAAAACGGTAAATGGCCCCTCTTCTTTAGAAAGAAGATCGGTAATTTCTACTGTAACGGAACAACTTGTAAAAGTTTTTAATTCTGGGGTTACCATCATTTTACTCAATACGCTAGTTATTACTTTTTTATCCTCTTCACTTAATACTTTTTGGGGAAGTTTTTCAGCCGATTTTGTAATTTCTGTGCCTTTTTCTGAAGCGGCTTCCTTGTCATTTTGCTTACAAGAACTAACAATTAGTGTGATTACTGAAAAGACGAAAATGATTTTAAAAATATACATACTAACCCTTTTATTTTTGATGCTAAAAATACTTAATTTCTTTCCAAAAAAGCAAGAAAGATTGTATTTTTGCGGTACAATTAAACGTTATGGGTATCTTAGTTCTCACACTTATTTTATTATTATTAGCCGTTGCTGGTATTGCTATTAAACTTTGGGCAAAAAAGGATGGGAAATTTGCTGGTACCTGCGCCAGCCAGAGCCCCTTTTTAAATAAGGATGGAGAAGCGTGTGGTTTTTGTGGTAAAACACCAGACCAATTTGGCACCTGCAACGAAAACCCCGAAAAATAATTCTCGTAGCCTATGTTGCTACTTGGCATCTTTCTAGCAGTAATTATTACAAATACTGCATACTTCATTCTTTTTTCTAAATTTTCTTTGTCGCAAAGCCCCTCTCTCAAAATAGAAGAAAAATTTCCTATTTCTGTAATTATTTGTGCTAAGAACGAAGCCGAAAACCTAAAAAATAACATTCCAAAAATTTTAAATCAGAAGCATCCTAATTTTGAAGTTATTATTATCAATGATGCTTCTTCAGACCATACAGAGGAAGTAATTGAAAACTTTGTCGCACAAGACCCAAGAGTACACTCCGTAACTATTGAAAACAATGAAACTTTTTGGAGCAACAAAAAATATTCGTTAACCCTAGGAATAAAAAGAGCCATCCACCCAAGGCTTCTATTTATCGATGCCGATTGCCACCCGGCTAGTGACCAATGGATTTCGCAAATGACAGCACAATTTTCGGAAGAAAAGCAACTCATTTTAGGGTACGGTGCTTATCTAAAGGAAAAAGGCTTTTTAAATAAACTCATTCGCTTTGAAACTTTAATGACAGCTATTCAATACTTTTCTTATGCACGTGCTGGAATTCCTTACATGGGCGTAGGAAGAAACTTAGCCTATACCAGTCATCTATTTTATGAAAATAGGGGCTTTATGAGCCATATGCGAGTAGCATCGGGGGACGATGATTTGTTTGTAAACGAAGCGGCAACTGCTCAAAATACCGCACTTTGTTATGACGAAAGTGCATTTACATATTCTATCCCAAAAAAAACATTCAAAGCTTGGATACTTCAAAAAAGAAGGCATATTACCACTTCAAAATATTACAAGCGCAACCATAGATTATTACTAGGAGGGTATTTTTTAAGTACGCTTCTATTTTGGGTTTTAGGATCTCTTTCCTTGCTATTTTTAGATTGGAAAATTCCGTTGTCTTTAATTATTTTCCGAATTACCCTTCAATATCTTTTTATAGGAAAAGGAGCCAAGCTCTTAAAAGAAAATGATTTACCGCCCTTTTTACCTTTTTTTGAAATCATTTTAGTTTTCATTCAATTAACTATCTTTATTACAAATTCCTTTACAAAACCAAAACGTTGGAAATAACCGAAAAAGAAATTCTAAAACAAATTCAGAAAGCAAAAGAAGGCAAGCAAAGTGCCTTCAACTTTTTATTGGATCACTTTTGGAATTTGGTATATGGTTTTCAGCTAAAACGAGTTAGTAACGAACACGATGCCGAAGATATTACCATTGAAACTTTTTCAAAAGCATTCGATAAAATTGAAACCTTTGATGAAAAGTATGCTTTTGGAACTTGGTTGGTTACGATTTCAAAAAATATTCAAATAGATAAATCCCGAAAAAAAAACGCCTCCATTTATGTTCAAACCACCGATGCTAGTGTGGAAATGGTACAAAAAATACCCGATCAAAGCCCTTCCCAAGAAGACCAACTGATTACCGAACAAAATCTGGCCGAATTGTTACGATTTATAAAATTATTAAAACCTCATTATCAAGAAATTATTAATCTTAGATATTTTCAGGAAATGAGCTACACCGAAATTTCAGACCACTTGGAAGAACCTCTAAGTAATGTAAAAGTGCGTTTACTTAGAGCAAAAAAATTGCTGGCAGAAATCATCACTCAAAATCAAAGCCATTGACAAAGCTGCTTAAAAAATTTGGTCCCGGATTTTTATTTGCCGGTGCGGCCATAGGAGTGTCTCATTTAGTACAATCTACCCGAGCAGGTGCCGATTTTGGGTTGGGGTTACTATGGGCGTTACTTCTTATAAATATAGTGAAGTATCCCTTTTTTCAGTTTGGGCCACGATATGCTTCGGCAACAGGTGAAAATTTATTACAAGGCTTTGCTAAAATGCATAAGGGAGTTTTAGTAGCTTATTTTTTAGTTTCTTTTGCTACGATGTTTACCATACAAACTGCAGTCACCATCGTCACAGCAGGGATTGCTTCTTCTTTGTTTGAAAGTGGTTCTCTAGTACTTTGGACTACTTTGGTGACTTCAGGCGGTTTTTTGATTTTATTGTTGGGAAAGTACAAAGTGCTCGATTCGCTCATGAAGTACATTGTCATTCTATTAACCATTAGTACGATACTGGCCGTTATACTGGCTTTTACCAAATTTGAAACCTCGTTTTCCTTTCAGCAAATACTCCCCAAAGATGCCGTTGGAGTTGCCTTCCTTATCGCCTTTATGGGGTGGATGCCGGCACCACTGGACATTACCATTTGGCAGTCTATTTGGACCGTTGAAAAAGCGAAAATAAATTCCAAAATATTGTTTAAAGAATCCCTTTTCGATTTTAATGTTGGCTATATTACAACTATCTTTCTGGGTGTATGTTTTATGATTCTAGGGACATTGGTAATGTTTGGCAGTGGCGAAATCTTTTCAAGTAATGGCACCCAATTTGCCAATCAGTTAATTGGGATGTACACGACCAGTCTGGGAGATTGGGCCAAGTTTATTATTGGTCTTGCAGCGTTGGCCACCATGTTTAGTACGACCCTAACCACACTGGATGCTTCCCCGCGAGTGATGCATATTAGTAGTGAATTACTTTTTAAAAAAACCTTTAAACATGGGTACTTGGTTTGGTTATTGATTTTAATTGTGGGAACCCTTTCTATTTTTTTCTTTTTTGTTTCTGAAATGGGCTTTTTGATACAAATAGCAACCGTACTGTCTTTTTTAACAGCTCCCTTTTATGCCATCATAAGTTATGTATTACTCACCGGAAAACATACCCCTAAAGTTGCACAACCTTCAAAATCCTTAAAAGGGTTTAGTCTTTTAGGAATTCTAGTACTTGTAGGGTTTAGTGTTTGGTATTTAGTTTCTTTGTGAGAAAGTCAAAATTTGTTGTTAGAATCTTAGAATTTGAATGGTACTATTTTTAAAATTGTATCTTTGCGCTAGCTATGGAGACACAGATTTTAGACCCTCAAAAACCTACCCCAAAACCCAAGTGGCTTCGGGTAAAATTGCCTACGGGACAAAAATACACCGAGCTACGAGGCTTGGTCGATAAGTATAACCTGCATACTATTTGCACCTCTGGAAGTTGTCCCAATATGGGAGAATGTTGGACCGAAGGCACAGCTACCTTTATGATTTTGGGAAATATCTGTACCCGCTCATGTGGTTTTTGCGGGGTTAAAACAGGACGTCCCGAAACGGTAGATTGGGCAGAACCCGAAAAAGTGGCTCGCTCGATTAAAATCATGAACATTAAACATGCGGTCATTACCTCGGTGGATCGTGACGATTTAAAAGATATGGGTTCTATTATTTGGGCCGAAACAATTAAGGCCATTCGAAGAATGAATCCCGAAACGACACTCGAAACATTGATTCCTGATTTTCAAGGGGTAACCCAAAATATCGACCGTATTATTGAAGTCGCTCCCGAAGTAGTTTCCCATAATATGGAAACGGTAAAACGTCTCACTAGAGAAGTACGAATTCAAGCCAAATATGAGCGCAGCCTAGAAGTACTCCGTTATTTAAAAGAACAAGGGATTAATCGCACTAAGAGTGGCATTATGTTGGGTCTTGGGGAAACCCAAAAAGAAGTCCTTCAAACATTGGAAGATTTACGAAATGTAGGCCTTGATGTTGTTACCTTAGGGCAGTACTTACAGCCCTCCAAAAAACATCTTTCGGTAAAAGAATTTATTACCCCAGAGCAGTTTAAAAAATATGAAGAAATTGGACTGGAAATGGGCTTCCGTCACGTGGAGAGTGGCGCCTTGGTACGTTCTTCCTATAAAGCCCATAAACATATAGCCTAAATGGAAGCGCCTATAACCATTGGCATTAATGGCTTTGGCAGAATTGGTCGAACCCTCTTTCGATTGTTGCTTAATCATCCTAAAATTACAGTCGTTGCCATTAATGATATTGCCGATGTAAAAACCATGGCACATTTGGTAAAATACGATAGTATTCAAGGAGTACTGGGTGCGGTAGTAACTTCCGAAGAAAATTGCATTATAGTAGCAGGAAAGCGTTTTCGTTATACTTCAGAAAAAGAATTAGACAACTTAGATTGGAAAGGAGTTGATATGGTTATAGAAGCCACCGGAAAGTTTAAAACTAAGGAACTCCTTCAAAAACACATAAAAAACGGAGCAAACAAAGTGATCCTTTCGGTACCTCCCCTAGAAGACGATATCAAAACCATTGTTTTAGGGGTAAATGAAGCCCTTTTGGAGCCTTCAGACACTCTTATTTCCAATGCGTCTTGTACCACAAACAATGCAGCCCCCATGTTAAAGGTGATTCACGAGCTTTGTGGTATAGAACAAGCCTATATAACTACGGTGCATTCCTATACAACCGATCAAAGTTTACACGACCAGCCTCACCGAGACTTACGCAGGGCGAGAGCGGCGGGCCAATCTATAGTTCCAACTACCACAGGAGCTGCAAAGGCATTGACTAAAATTTTTCCCGATTTAGCCGATGCTATTGGAGGATGCGGAATTCGGGTTCCTGTGCCAAACGGTTCGCTTACAGACATTACCTTTAATGTGGCTCGAGAAACATCCATTGAGGAAGTAAATTCTGCCTTTAAGAAAGCTTCCGAAACCTCTTTAAAACAGATTTTACAATATACCGAGGATCCTATTGTTTCTATCGATATTGTTGGAAATTGTCATTCTTGCATTTTTGATGCAGGAATGACTTCCGTTATAAAAAAAATGGTTAAAATTATTGGTTGGTACGATAATGAAATGGGTTATTCGTCGAGAATTGTAGATTTAATCTTACAATTTTCGGTAAAATAACTATATTTATCGCCCAAGTACTTAAAGTACATGAGGTGCCTCATAAAAAGATATAGAACCTTAGCCCCCCTATGGCTGATTTTTTTTGTAAGTGTTGGTTTTTCGCAAGAAGCGAAGGATACGTTAGCGCTTATAAATAAATATCACGCCGAAGGAAAAAAGCATATTCAAAATCAAGAATATGATGACGCTATTATTACGCTTTC
The DNA here is from genome assembly GCA_041392205.1 of Flavobacteriaceae bacterium. Classification (GTDB taxonomy): domain Bacteria; phylum Bacteroidota; class Bacteroidia; order Flavobacteriales; family Flavobacteriaceae; genus Halomarinibacterium. The sequence continues at coordinate 40,810 of JAWKMO010000017.1, forward strand.
AAAAGCCAACAAACTAGCTTTTAAATCAAGCTACCAAGATGCGTCTTTGCAAGTCCTTTTTAGCATAACCGAGTTACACTATAAACTTCATAATTTTATAAAAGCTGAAAAAGAAGCCAATAAAATTATTGCAGAATTAAAAAATACTTCCAAAGAAAAAGAACTTGCCGAAGCCTACACCTTGTTAGGCTTCATTAGTATTCAACTTGATAAATTTACCTCTGCGGAAGAGTATTTAAAAATTGCAGACAACTGGTACACCAAAACCAACGACGAAGTAAATAGAGCCAATGTAATCTTTGGAAAAGGTATATTGGAATTAAAAAAGGGTAACTATGAAGCTAGTATAAATTATTTAGATGCCGCACTTCCCATTTTCGAAGAAAATAACCTTTCCTACCAAAATGCATTTGCTTTGTTAAAAAAATCGGAAGCCCTCTTAAATCACAACAACAATACTATTGAAAATGAATTATCAGTTTCTAAAAGTTGTTTAGAAAAATCACTAGCGATCATTAAGCAAAATAATTATATCAAATTAAAAATAGATAGTTATAAAATAGCATCGTATATAGCCTTAAAAGAAAATAAATTCGATTTGGCTGAAGCAAATATGTTGTTATATGAGCAAAAAAACGATTCTTTATATCAAATTTTTTTAACGGCCATCTCTAAAGGAATTGATGCGGAAAATGATATTGGAAACCTAAACGAGAAAATTGATAAGCAACAAAGTGAAATCGACAAACAAAAAAGATCCATTAGCTTTGGAAAAATGACTACGGGTCTAAGCATTGCGCTTATTGTAATTTTATCGCTTTTAACGCTTTCCCTTTATAAAAATAACAATTTAAGAGCCAAGGCCAACGACCTACTTCAAGATAAAAATACCGAACTACAATTGGCAAAAGAAAAGGCCGAAAAAGCCTCTTTGGCAAAAGCCCAATTTTTATCTACCATAACGCACGAGTTAAGAACCCCTTTATATGCAGTAACTGGACTAACCCATTTACTATTGGAAGAAAATCCAAAACCAGACCAAAAAGAACACCTTAATTCTTTAAAGTTTTCTGGAGAGTACTTACTATCACTTATCAATAACATATTAGACCTTAACAAATTAGAAGCAAATAAGGTAGAGATTGAAAAAACAAGTTTTGATCTTAAAAAAAGAATAAATGATGTCCTTATTGCTTTAAAGAAAACCGCCGATGACAAAAAGAACAACCTTCAATTAGAATATGACGAAACCATCCCTAAAAAATTAATGGGAGATCCCTTAAAGCTATCACAAATACTCATTAATCTTATTGGTAACTCACTTAAGTTTACCCAAAATGGGAATGTATTTATTAGAATTAAAAAGATAAAAGAAATTAATAATAGAGTCTTACTTCATTTTGAAATTGAAGACAACGGAGTAGGGATTTCCAAAAAGAAACAAAAAAGCATTTTCGAATCTTTTTCCCAAGCATCCCTTCAAATTAATAGAAAATTTGGAGGCACAGGATTAGGCCTTGCCATTGTTAAAAACCTATTAGAACTTATGGGCAGTAAAATACAGCTGGAAAGTCAGCTTGGGAAAGGTTCTAAGTTTTGGTTCGATATTAATTTCAATATTTCGGAAGAATCCTTAGAAACTAAGGATGCAAGAAGCTCTAGTTTTGACTTAGATTTATTGTCGTTACAAAACAAAAAAGTGCTCGTGGTTGAGGACAACAAAATTAACCAAATGATTACTAAAAAAATCCTCGAAAAAAACAAAATGGTTTGCGAGGTAGCAGACAACGGTACCGATGCCATAAAACTAGTACAGGAAAATGACTTCGAGATAGTGCTCATGGATATTCACATGCCCGGCATTAGTGGTATTGAAGCAACACAGGAAATTAGAAAATTTAACAAAAATCTCCCTATAATTGCACTTACTGCAGTAACTATTGATGAAAATTTAGACGATTTTTATCGTGCAGGTTTTAATGAAATTATTCCCAAGCCCTTTAAAACAGAAGAATTTTTTGAAAAAATTTATCGCACTTTGGAAAACAAAAAAATGCCTGTTGAAAATTAATTTTTTCTAAATTCTTCCAACAAACCAAGCACTTCATTTTTAAAAACTGTTTCCTGTTCATTTAAAAACCTTGTTTGAATAGGCAAATAATAAATCGCTCTTTTTTGAAGTCGGTGACTTAAGCGTTTAAAATCTTTTTCGGTTGTTAAAATGAGTTCTTCCTTTTGAAGCATTTGTATTTCTGAGGTTGAAAAAAAATGATGATCGGGAAATTTTTTATGTTGAAAAAGGAAGTTTTTATTTTTAAGAAAATCTACTAATGGCGTTGGATTTGCAATTCCAGTGACTAGCGTAAAAGGCTTGTTTTTTAAATACTCCAGAGGTAATGTTTCAGAAATTCCAACCATATTTTCGTTATATCCAATTTTTGAAAAATAGACACTTTGATGTGGTTTCAATGACATCCTAAATTGAATTTCCTGTAATTTGGCATACGCAACCCTTTCAGGACACTTGGTTACCACAATAATATGGGCTCGTTCCATTCCTTTTTTGGATTCCCTTAGATTTCCAGCGGGTAATATCAAGTCGTCTATAAATAAATCGGAAAAAGAAGTAAGTAAAATACTTAATGCGGGTTGTACTTTTCGATGTTGAAAGGCATCATCTAAAATAATAACTTCTGCCTTATTTTTTAGTTTTTCTATTCCCTCTCGTCTATTTGCACAAACAGCAACCGTAACTTCGGGAAATTTATGCTTAAACTGAAGCGGCTCGTCTCCCACCTCTTCAACACTTGCGGTAGAAGTAACTTCAAAAAAACCTTTTGTTTTTCGCTTATACCCACGGCTTAAAACAGCCACATGGTAGTCTTCTTTTAAAAAGGAAATGAGGGTTTCTACCATAGGGGACTTTCCCGTTCCTCCCACCGAAAGATTTCCTACAGATACAATGGGAATATCATATTGTGTACTTCCCTTCCATCCTTTATCATAGGCATAGTTGCGCAGTGTCGTGACACTGTCATATAAAATAGAAAATGGGTAAAGGAATTTCCGAAAGTTCATTCTACGAAAATATACTTTTTTATCTTTACCATAAATAAAGAATATGACTGTAAAAGAAGTAATTGCTGTTTTAGAGGAATTGGCACCGTTATCTTATGCTGAAGATTTTGACAATACGGGCCTTTTGGTGGGAGATTCTAACGCCAAAGTTACTGGAATTCTAGTAACCCTTGATGCTTTGGAAACTGTTGTAGCGGAAGCCATTACAGAAAATTGTAATCTTATTGTTAGTTTTCATCCCATCCTATTTAAAGGATTAAAAAAAATCACAGGGAATAGTTACGTAGAGCGAACAATCCAAAAGGCAATTAAACATGACATTGCCATTTTTTCAATTCACACGGCATTAGACAATGCTTGGAATGGAGTTAATGCCATGATTTGTGAAAAACTAAATCTCAAAAAAAGAAGAATCCTTATTCCCCAAAAAGGAGTCATAAAAAAATTAATCACATTTGTTCCTCATACAGCTGCTAAAAAACTGCGGGATAGTTTATTTAAAGCAGGTGCCGGTGCTATTGGGAATTACGAAAATTGTAGTTTCAATATCCAAGGGCTGGGAAGTTTTAAAGGCAATGAAAGTGCCCACCCTGTGTTAGGAAAAAAGGGCGCCTTACATTTTGAAGAGGAAACACAAATTGGAGTAACTTTTTCAAAACATTTGGAAGGAAAAATTCTAACAACCTTATTTGAAAATCATCCGTACGAAGAAGTCGCCTACGAAATTACAACTTTAGAAAATACCCACCAGCATATAGGAATAGGGATGTTGGGAGAATTTACAAAAACCCTTTCAGAAAAGAAATTTCTCCAACTTTTGAAAAAAACATTTTCAACAGGGGTCATTCGACATTCCGAATTATTAGGGAGGCCTATTAAAAAAGTAGCGGTTTTAGGAGGAAGTGGTAGTTTTGCCATTTCAGATGCCAAATTCGCACAAGCCGATGCTTTTGTTACTGCCGATTTAAAATATCATGACTTTTTTATGGCAGAAAAAGCCTTAATTTTAACCGATATAGGGCATTATGAAAGTGAACAATACACAAAAGAGTTATTAGTTGCTTACCTTACCAAAAAAATTACTAATTTTGCAGTCGTTTTGTCAAAAGTAAACACCAATCCTGTAAGTTATTTTTAATGTATGGTAAAGAAAACTGAAACCACTGTAGAAGAGAAATTAAGAGCCCTATTCGATTTACAATTAATCGATGCTCGTGTAGATGAAATTAGAAATGTTCGCGGGGAACTTCCGCTTGAAGTTCAAGATTTGGAAGACGAAGTGGCCGGAATGAATACCCGTCTTGAAAAATTAACCAATGATCTTGAGAGTATTGAAGAAAGCATCAAGGATAAAAAAAACTTGATAGAGGAAGCAAAAAGCCTCATTAAAAAGTATACCACCCAACAAGATAAGGTTCGCAACAATCGAGAATATAACAGTTTAAGCAAGGAAATTGAATATCAAGAATTGGAGATTCAGTTAGCCGAAAAACACATAAAAGAGTTTAAAGCACAAATAGAGCAAAAAACAGCTGTTATTGAAGAAACCAAAGGTCGTTTGGCTGAACGTGAAAACCACTTAAAGCACAAACAAGGAGAACTTGATGAGATTTTGGCAGAAACCGAAAAAGAAGAGCAAGCCTTATTAAAGGAATCTGAAAAATATGAACAAAACATTGAAGAGCGCTTGGTAAAAGCCTACAAACGTATTCGTAGCAATGTAAAAAACGGCCTTGCCGTTGTACCCATCGAACGGGGTGCCTCTGGGGGTTCTTTCTTTACCATTCCACCTCAAGTACAAATGGAAATCGCCGCT
>JAWKMO010000018.1:0-42950 GCA_041392205.1 Flavobacteriaceae bacterium
TTAAAATATAAAAAAGCCCAATCTTTTTGGGCTTTATGTAATGAATTCCAGTGACCCTTGGGAGGGCTAATTTTTTACAGTAGCCATTTCGTTTTTAGTACCATACTTATCTATAAGATAGACTAAGCTCGTCATTGTAGCAGCACCTAATTCCAACTCTCGTTTGTTTACGGCCTCAAAAGTATCATTAGAAGCATGATGGTAATCGAAATATCTTTGCGAATCGGGGCGTAAGCCCGCTAGAACAGTTGTTCCATTTTTTAAGGGGCCAATGTCGGCACCGCTTCCTCCTTTTTCAAAATAATGAATTAAGTAGGGTTCAAACAAAGGCTTCCAGCTTACAATTTGCTCAAAATTAGCGTCATCGGTATCAAATGAAAAACCCCGTGGGGTAAATCCGCCAGCATCACTTTCTAAAGCAAATACATGCGTTTCTTGCTTTAATTTGGCTTCTTCGGCATATTTATTACCTCCTCTAAGTCCATTTTCTTCATTCATAAATAACACAACACGAATGCTATGGCGTGGTTTATACCCCATTTTCTTGAAGATTTGTAGTACTTCCATCGATTGCACACATCCTGCACCATCGTCATGAGACCCATCACCCAAATCCCAGGAATCTAAATGTCCTCCAACAATAATATAGTTATTGGGAAATTCGGTTCCCCTAATTTCACCAATCACATTATAGGATTGGACATCGGGATAAACTTTGCAATTTTGCTTGAAATAAAATTTTAAATCGGGTTGGATTCTTAGGGCGCTACTAAGATAGTTGGCACCATAAGTACTAATAGCGCAGGCTGGAATTCGATTATTTATGGGAGTATCCCCATAGGTCATGGAACCCGTATGTGGATAATCGTCGTTACGAAGATTCATCGACCTAACAATTACCCCAACAGCTCCGTATTTTTGGGCTTCCATAGCACCCGCATAGCGTTGGTCCACACAACCTCCATAGGCACTAAAGGTAGATATGAGGGTTGGATCCATGGGACGGTTATAAAAAACGATTTTCCCTTGTATTTTTTCCTTTCCAAAAGAGGCTAAATCTTCTATTCCCTTTACTTCAATTACTTGGGCTTTTAATCCTCCATCGGGGGTTGCAACAGAACCTCCCAAAGCACAAATATTTGCTAAAGAGGTGATGCCAGGCGCAGTTTCTATATAAGCATATTCGGGAATACCTCGGGTCCATTTAGGCACCATAACGGGTTGTAATCTAACGTTATCTAGTCCTAATTTTTCTAATTGTTCCTTCGTATATAGTACCGCCTTTTCGGCTTCTAAAGAGCCAGAAAGTCTTCCACCAATTTCATTAGATAAATACTCTAACCATGAATAGCTTTTTCCTTCTAACAATGCGGTATCGTAAATTTTGCGAAGCATAAGAGAATCTTCAGAATTTACTTTTTGCGAAATGGCATTTAGAGTAAATAAAAAACTTCCACATAAAAGCAGCAAGGATTTTAGTGAAGTTAGGCTATTCGTTTTCAAGTTGGGATTTGTATTCATTAATTTTTGCTTTGTATTCGGGTTCTAATTCGGGTTCTTGAATATCGGTATATTTTTTTAATTCTTCAAGAAGAATAGAAGCTACCAACAAACGTGCCGCAGGTTTATTATCTGCTGGGATATTATACCAAGGGGCATGGGGTTTTGATGTGCGATTAATGGCATCTTCATAACAATCTTGGTAAACGTCCCAAAGCTTACGTTCTTTTAAATCGCCAGGAGAAAATTTCCAATGTTTCTCTTTCTGCTCCAATCTTCTAAGCAATCTATTTTTTTGTTCTTCTTTTGAAAGATGAAGAAAGAATTTAAAAATAATCGTCCCATTTTGAGCAATTGTTTTTTCAAAACCATTTATTTGCTCAAAACGTTTGTCCCAAAATTCATCATTAATGTCTTCTACTTTCATCACCATGGGTAGATACTCCCCTAAAATATATTCAGGATGCACACGGGTAACAAGGACATTTTCATAATGCGTTCGATTAAAAACACCAAATTTACCTCTGGCAGGCAAGGCTATATAATGTCTCCATAAAAAATCGTGCTTTTTTTCAAGTTCGGTAGGGACTTTAAAACTATATACCACCACTCCTCGTGCATTAAAGTCTTTAAAAACTTCACGGACCAAACTATCTTTCCCGGCAGTATCCATCCCTTGCAAGCAAACTAATACCGAATATCTCCCATGGGCATACATGGTATCCTGAAGATCTCCCAACTTTTTTCTTGTTTTTTCAAGGGCTTCCTCCAATTCTTTTTCTGAAAGTTGGAAATCTTCAAAAGTGGCTAGTTCTTTTAGTTTTACTTTTTTATCAATTAAAAAATCGGCGCTTTTTATTTCTGTCATGGTGTTTATTTACTAGCAAATAATGTAACATCGTTTTCGCTTACCTCCTGCCCTCCTAAAATAATCAAACGTTCTACAACATTACGTAGTTCGCGAATATTTCCTGTCCAATCGTATTCCTGAAGCAGTTTTATGGCTTTTTCTGAAAACTTTTTTTGAGTATTTCCATGTTCCTCTGCAATTTTCTTTGCAAAATAGGTTACTAAAAGCGGAATATCTTCTCGGCGTTCATTTAAGGAAGGAACTTTAATAAGAATTACAGCTAAGCGATGGTATAAATCTTCTCTAAATCTTCCTTCCGAAATTTCTTTACTTAAGTCTTTGTTTGTGGCAGCCACAACACGTACATCTACTTTAATATCTTTATCACTTCCTACGCGTTGCACTTTGCTCTCCTGCAAAGCCCGCAATACTTTGGCCTGAGCAGAAAGACTCATATCACCCACTTCGTCTAAAAAAAGGGTGCCTCCATTAGCGGCTTCAAATTTTCCCGCTCGATCTTTTACAGCCGATGTAAAAGCTCCTTTTTCGTGTCCAAATAATTCACTTTCAATTAATTCGCTAGGAATAGCCGCACAATTTACCTCTATCATAGGTCCTTTGGCCCGTTCACTTTTTTCATGAAGCCAATGAGCCACAAGTTCTTTTCCAGTGCCATTAGGACCTGTAATAAGAACCCTTGCTTCAGTTGGGGCTACTTTTTCAATCATATTTTTTATTTGCGAAATGGCTGGGGACTCGCCAATCATTTCGAATTTCTGACTTACCTTTTTTTTAAGTCGGGTATTTTCAACCACCAATTCTTTTCGATCTAAGGCAATGCGAACTGTGTTTAGGAGTCTATTTAAGTCTGGAGGTTTTGATATATAATCGAAAGCACCAAGCCGCATCGTGTTTACAGCGGTATCTAAATCGCCATGACCCGAAATCATCACTATAGGGATTTCTGGTTTTATTTTTTTCACTGCTTCAAGTACCTCAACACCATCCATTTTAGGCATTTTAATATCACAAAGAATAAGGTCGAAATCTTCTTTTTTTATTAATTCGATTCCTGCAAGACCATCCTCAGCTTCGTTGACTTGGTAGGTCGTACTTTCTTCGGTTAAAATTTTTACCAATACCCGCCTAATAGCCGATTCGTCTTCGATGATTAAAATTTTGGACATGCCATTTGTTATTTAAGAATTATAAAATAAAAACTATGCGGTATACGCTATTTAAAGTTAGGTTCCATTTTCCAAGACATGTCTATTTTTCTGTTTGAATAATATGTACGTCTCTTTGCGGAAAGGGTATAATAATATTATGTTCCCTAAACATTTTGTCTATTTTAAAACGAATATCACTTTTAATGCCTGGGTCTATAAAACTATCCGAAATAAAAAAATAGATACTAAAAACTAAAGCCGAATCACCAAAATCTTCAAAAAGTACAAAAGGGGTTGGACGTTTTAAAATTCGTTTGTCGTTTGCTATACTTTTTAATAATAACTCCTTTACCTTTTGAGTATCACTACCATAAGCTACACCTACAGTTACCGATTCGCGGGTGGTTTTATGGTTTTGGGTGTAATTATAAATAGTATCTGTGAGAAATTTATGATTTGGGATGACTAAAATTTTATCATCTCTGGTAATGGCACGCGTAGTTCTTAATTTAATATCAATAACACGACCCACTTTGTTGTTTACTTCAATAATATCTCCTACCATTAGGGATTTATCGACCATGATTAAAATCCCGCCCATAATATCTTGGAAGACTTCTTGTAAGGCAAGTCCAACACCCACAAGTAGGGCTGCAGAAGCGGCTAATACCGGAGTAACATTAACCCCTGCAAGGCTTAATGTAGTAAATATAACAATAATATAAACGATGTATTTTATGAACTTGAAAACGCTAATAAATTTTTGCGTATCCATTTCGTTCATTTTACGGGTATATAATTTTCGAATGGCTAATAAAAGATAGCTTGAAATTATAAATGTGGTGATAACAAGTAAAAGTAGTCCAATGGTAATGTGAACAGAATTATCTCCCTCGCCGTAATGAAAACCCCAATTTAAAAACTCTTTAATAGAGCCCCAAATGTCTTCCTTTACTACTTCGGTAATTTTTTCGGTTACTTGTTCTTGCATGATTAGTATTTAATCCACTTAATTAATTCTTTATAACTAGGCTTTTTTCCATACATCAAGATTCCAACTCGGTAAATTTTTGCTGCAAACCAAACGGTACCCATAAAGGTAGCAAATAATATAAGTAATGAAAAAATCTCTCCACTGCCCATAAGGGAGCACCCCAAAGGAATCCGCATAAGCATCACCACAGGAAGTGAAAGGATAAAAGAAAAAACTTGTGAGACAGTACCGTGAGGATGTTCAATTACAGAGTGAAAAACCCTACACTTACTATTGCCAAAATTAATGGAAGTATCCTCAGGTATCTTTATAAACTATTTGTGTGTGTCTGTTTCACTATCAACAGCAGCACCAATAGCGGCATATAAAGAAGCATAGAGTAAATAGCCCCCTAAAAAAGAAAAAGAAACATAACTTAAATTGGTAAATTGGTTATGGGCATATTATTAATTTCTCTAACCAAATCAACAATAATTCCTTCCATACCCACAGGGTTGTTTTGTACTTGTGCTATCATTTCTTGTTGGGGAGATTGGATCGCACTAGGGTCGATTCCAAAAATAGTGGTTACAACAAGACTCAATATAAAAATAAGAATTATCCATGCAATAAATTGTGTTATTCCTGCCAATGATGTTCCAATAATTTTTCCCAACAAGAGTTTTATGGGTTTTACTGAAGATATAATGACTTCAATAATACGACTCGTTTTTTCTTCAATGACACTACGCATAATCATATTCCCATAAATAATGATAAACATAAATAGCAAATAACCCGCAGCTCCTCCAAATATAAGCTTAAGCCCCGATCCTAATTTGGAAGTTTCTTCCCCTCCAAAAGTTTCTAATTGGGGTTCTATGTTTACCTTAAGGCTTTTTATAAGCGCTGCGTCCATTCCAGCTTCTTTCAGTTTTAGGGAATTGGCTTTATTTTGAATAACATCTTCAATATTATCCATAACCATAAGTGATGGAGAGTCTTCAGAGTAGAATATAATTTTCTTGGAAAGGTCATCTATGTTTTCACTCTTCGGAATAAAAAGCAAACCATACACTTCTTCTTTCGCTGCTTTTGTTTTTGCTTCTTCTTTAGAAATCCCCTTTAATACTTGAAATTTTAAATTTTTATCATCCTCAAACTGATTGGCAAATAACCCACTCTCATCCAAAACCGAAATGGTTCTCACTTTATCGTTATTAAGTTGTGATAAATAGGCCACCAAACTAAAAATCCCCACCATAAGTAAGGGGCTTAAAAACGTCATAATAATAAAGGATTTATTTTTAACCTTATTAAGGTATTCCCGTTTTATAACTAGTGAAAGATGATTCATTTTTAAGAGTATTAATTGTTTTTAACCGATTGTATAAAAATATCATTTGCCGAAGGAATTACTTCCACAAAGTGAGTAATCTGCCCTAAATTTGACAAGAAACCCAAAAGATCGTTAGGCTGATGGTTTTCTGGAATTTTTATTTTATACTGTAATTCATCGTTTATAGTCTTATAAGTTGCTGGAAAAGTTTGAAATTTTTCTTTAAGCAATGCCGAAACTTCTTCTTTATTTGGGGTAAATAGTGCTACTTCAAAAGTATTGGATTTGTATTGCCGTTTAATATCGATTAATTTTCCGTCGAGAATTTTATTTGATTTATGAATTAACGCTATGTGGTCACACATTTCCTCTACACTTTCCATACGATGTGTTGAAAAAATTATGGTAGCACCATGGTCTCTTAGCTTTAAAATTTCATCCTTAATAAGATTGGCATTGATAGGGTCAAATCCACTAAAAGGTTCATCAAAAATGAGCAATTTAGGTTCGTGGAGTACCGTAACAACAAATTGAATTTTTTGCGCCATTCCTTTGGATAGTTCTTGTATTTTTTTATTCCACCAATCCCCTATTTCCAGTCGTTCGAACCACATTTTAAGCCGTTTTTTGGCTTCTGTTTGAGAAAGTCCTTTTAACTGTGCCAAATACACCGCTTGCTCCCCAACTTTCATAGATTTATACAACCCACGTTCTTCAGGCAAATAGCCAATATGCTGAATGTGAACAGGTTTTAAAGCTTCGCCATCTAAAAAAACAGTGCCGCTATCGGGCATAGTGATTTGATTAATGATACGTATGAACGTAGTTTTTCCCGCACCATTGGGTCCTAATAAACCAAAAACACTTCCTTTGGGTACTTCAATAGAAATGTTATTTAATGCTGTAAATGTTCCGTAAGATTTTGAAACATTTTTTGCAACGAGGAGATTTTCCATATATTTTTTTTGCCTTGTAAAGTTAGGATTTCAAATTAAAGCATTAAAGCAATTAAGAGAATTTTAAATGTTGGTAGTACGATACCATCTATTGTTACAGAAATAAAGGACTTTTATTAAATGCAAAACCCACCCTTAAATAATTAAGGGTGGGAAAAAAATTGCTATGAAAAAGAAAAATTATCGTTAAAAGAATTTAACGACTTTCAAATATAGACAAAAAAATAATTTAATTAAGATATTTTTAAGAAAACATATCTTTTACTTTCTCAAAAAAGGATTTGTCATCTTTTTCTGGTTTAGGGAAAAAATGTTCATCATTTTTCATTTTTTCAAAAAAATCTTTTTGCTCTTTTGTTAAAGATTTTGGGGTCCAAACACTTATATGAACTAACAAATCGCCTGTTCCATATCCATTAATACTGGGGATTCCTTTACTTCTCAACCGAAGAATTTTTCCACTTTGGGTTCCCGGTTCAATTTTTATACGCACTTTTCCAGAAACAGTTTCTATATCTTTTGAGGTTCCTAACACAGCATCCGAAATACTAATATATAAATCGTAATGAAGATTATCCCCTTCTCTTTGCAGGAAGGGATGGGTTTCTTCTTCAATAGCCACTAAAAGATCCCCCGTTATACCATTTCCTGGAGCATCATTTCCTTTACCAGAAACTTTTAGTTGCATTCCATCGACTACTCCTGCTGGAATTTTAATAGAAACGGTTTCTTCAGAAACTATCATTCCTTGAGCATCGGCACCGGTAGGTTTATGATCTAAAATTTGTCCTACACCTCCACAAGTACTACAGGTTACGGAGGTTTGCATTCTTCCTAAAATGGTATTTTGGATTTTGGTTACTTGTCCATGACCATTACAAGTTGAGCAACTTTTATAGGTGGTCCCTGCGGCTTGCTTTTTTCGTTTAACTTTAATTTTTTTATCCACTCCATGGGCAATCTCTTCTAAGGTTAGTTTTACTCTTATACGAAGATTACTTCCTTTTACCCTGCGTTGGCCACCTCCAAAACCACCAAAGCCACCAAAACCGCCACCAAATGCTCCTCCAAAGATGTCGCCAAATTGGCTAAATATATCTTCCATGTTCATACCGCCGCCACCAAAACCACCTCCTTCAAAAGCTTGATGCCCATACTGATCGTAACGTGCTTTTTTGTCGGGATCACTTAATACCTCATAAGCCGCTGCTGCCTTTTTAAACATTTCCTCAGCTTTTGGGTCGCCTGGGTTTTTATCGGGATGGTATTCAATTGCTTTTTTACGGTACGCTTTTTTAATCTCGGCAGCCGAAGCATTTTTTGAAATACCTAAAATATCATAAAAATCTTCCTTCATATTAGTTTCCTATAACTACCTTAGGGTAGCGAATTATTTTTTCTCCCAATGCGTATCCTTTTTCAATGACGTCTATAATCTTGCCTTTTAACTCTTCGGAAGGGGATGGGATTTGTGTAATGGCTTCGTGAATATCGGCATTAAAGTCGTCTCCTTTTGTTGTTTCTATAATTTGCAAGCCTTTTTGCCGAAGGGATTCATTTAGTTTATTGCTAATAAGTTCAACACCTTTGAAAAGAGTATCATCCTCACTTTTTTCAATTTCCCGTAAGGCTCTTTCAAAATCATCCAAAACAGGCAATAATGAGGTAATCACTTCTTGACCCGCGGTTTTAAATAACTCCAAACGCTCTTTTGCAGTTCGTTTTTTATAATTCTCGAATTCGGCAAAAAGACGTAAGTAGCGATCTTTTTCATTTTCTACTTCCTCTTTTAATACATCGAGTTGTGATTTTTCTTTTTTTGGCTTTTCCGAAGCTTTACTTACTTCATCTTTTACATCGCTTGCTTTCGAACTTTTTTCTTTAACTTTTTTACTCATAGGATAATCCATTACTTGCTTTTGTGGCTTTGCAAAAGTACTGCCATTTCTAAAAAAAATGTCAAAATGTCACTTATAAATTTAATATAAAATTAAGATGGATTTATTTTTCGATAACCTAATTTTGCCTGTTCAAATAAAAACCCAATATAGGTATGAAAAAAATCTTTTTAAATTGTGCAATAATTGCCTTAGTAAGTATGGCTACTATTTCTTGTAAAAACAAAAATGAAGCAGGTGTTACTGAGGCTCAAGAAGTAGCCGAAGCAGCTCCTGTAGCAGTAGAATACTATGTAGATAACCAAGCATCACAAATTACTTGGAAAGGTTCTAAACCCCTTGGAAGCCATAATGGTACTATTGCCATTGCAAAGGGTGTTGTCGCTACATCTGGGGACACTATTGAAGCTGGAGAATTTGTTATAGATATGAATACCATTACCAGTTTAGACTTAGAAGGCGATATGAAATCTAATCTAGAAGCTCATCTAAAGGGTACTGTAGAAGGAAAAGAAGGTGACTTTTTTAACGTCACTCAATATCCAATTTCAACATTTAAACTTACAGGTGTTTCTACAGTAGATGGCAAAACCATGGTTTCTGGAAATTTAACGATAAAAGAGAAAACTCAAAATATAAGTTTTCCTGCAACGATTACAATGGAAGATACGTTGGTAAAAATTACCTCCGAAACTTTTACTATTGATAGAACTCAATGGGATGTTAATTATGGTTCAAAATCTGTTTTTGACAACTTAGGAGATAAATTTATTAACGACGAAATCGAGCTAGCCGTTACTTTGGTAGCAAATAAAAGGTAATCCTATCCACAATAAAATACGATAAAGGCGACCATAGGTCGCCTTTTTTTATAATACATCTTCAATAGCGTTTTCTAAATTCACAAATTGAAATTGAAACCCCATTTCCACTAGCTTTTGAGAACTGACTAATTGACTTTCTAAAGTAATGTTTGCCATACTACCTAGGATCATTTTTAATACAAACGCAGGAATATTAGGTAACCACAAAGATTTATTATAATGATTTGCAATAACTTGCGTCATTTTTTTATTGGTAACGGGATTGGGAGAAACCGCATTAAAGATGCCAGATAACTCGTTATGAAGAAGATACAGGTAAATTCTAATTAGGTCTTTTATATGAATCCAAGACTGCCATTGTTCACCCGTCCCTAGAGCTGCACCAACTCCCCATTTTATGGGGGGGACCATTTTGGATAAAGCCCCTCCCGTATTAGAAAGTACAATCCCAGTTCTTACTTTAGCAACTCGAATGTTTAAGTCTAAAAATTTATCTGCTGCTTCCTCCCAAGCCATTACTACTTTTCCTAAAAAGGTTTCTGCTATGAGTGGGTTTTTTTCAGCATATAAGTGTTCTAAAGAACTTGGATACACACTCACACCGCTCGCAGTTATATAATGTAACACAGAATGGTTTATTCGCTTTAATGTAGTGTATATAAGAGTAGTTGTTTGAGTACGACTTTGAAGGATTTCTTCTTTATTGGATGCCGTCCAGCGCTTAGCAACAGAAGCGCCTGCTAAATTAATAATAGCAGTTACCCCATTAAATGCAGCGATATCAATTATATTGTTTGAGGGATCCCAATAAAATCCTTGGTAGCCTAACTTTTGTTCTATTTTTTTTTTGCTGGTGGTTAAATAATGTATGTCTATTCCTTCCTTAAGACATTCTTTAACCAATTCTCTTCCAATAAGCCCCGTGGCTCCGGCAATAAGTATTTTACTTTTCAAAGCTTTTTTTTATAAAATTACATTTTTGTAAAAGAAATCATGGACATATTAACGTAACCTTAATAGTGAATTGGGAAATGCAATTGTATATAAATTAGTAAAGGTATTTTTTTTTGAATTTGTATCGCCTACTTTTTACTTTGGTATAAGAATCCTTCGCTATTTCTCACTTTACAGCGCGAAGCATTTCTCTCTTTCCAGGAGGGCCCGGTAATTTTTCAACCTTAAAACCTGCTTGTTGCATGGCTCTTTTAACACTTCCTTTAGCGGCGTAGGTAACGAGCAAGCCTTCTTTTTTAAGAGCCTCGTACATTTTTTTGAAAATTGTTTCTGTCCAAAGTTCGGGCTGTACTCTTGCCCCAAAGGCATCAAAATAAATTATATGAAATACATTTTTATCTTCAATTTCTGAAAAAAATTGCTTTCGCTTTTTTAGCACGAATTTTTCCGAAATTTGAATCGACTCTTCCCAAGGTGTTTTATGAAGTTTCATAAAAGTTTCTTCGGGTGCTTTAAGCAACTTAGGGTAATTAAATGTTGTTATTTCAGAAATAGGGACCGGATAGGCTTCAACTCCAGTAAATTCAATAAAACTATTTTCCTTTTCTGAAAATTGTTGGGTAAGAAAAGCATTTAGCCCAGTTCCAAATCCAATTTCTAGAATGGCAACTGTATTTTGCTTAGTAGTGTTCAAAAAATATTGAAGCCCTGCATCTATATAGACATGCAAGGCTTCTTGTATGGCTCCGTGCTTGGAGTGATAATGTTCATTCCAATCGGGGAGATAAAAGGTTAAGGAACCATCTCCCGTGGTACGAAATTCGCGCTTAAGCACTTATTGCTTTTCTGGAAGTAATACTCCAGAAGATAAAAAAGACAGCGTTAACTTAGATTCTGTTATAGCATCTATTTCATCTTGGGGTTTTCCAGCATCTTTAGCAAAATGTTGTAAATCTTCTACCGATGTTTCCTCAACAAAAGCCTTTCCAGAAACAATAACTTCTTGTCCAGCAATGTCTTTTGGCATAAAAAAACCATAGTCTTTAAATTTTACAAAAGACTCGTCCTCTCCCAAATCCAATCGCATCCAACAACCTTTCGATTGGCAAACACTATTAACCTTTGAAGTAAAATTTACCTCAACGGTATCTCCTACCTTTAAGTTTTTATATTTGGCAATCATGGCTTCTTTTGTAAGCACATTTTCTGGGTTAAAATCTTCCCCAAAAACTTGATAGTTTACGGCGACTTTTTCTTCTGTAACAGAAGATGCTTCCATCTCTTTCGAATCACTCGCATTTTTACAATTTGTAAAAGCAAGAGTTAATAATAGTAAATACGCTATTTTTTTCATTAGAACAGTATAATTTAAACAAACAATTAATATAGTGCAATTTTATTACTTTTTTAGGTTTTAATTGCCCATTTTTTTGACTAATTTTGAAGTCTAAACACCTAAGATGAGTTTTACCAAAGAACATTCCCTATTAATAGAAAAAGCATCCACTTCCCGAAAAGGAGAAGTAGATTTTAATAACCTTGTTTTTGGAAAAACATTTACCGATCATATGTTTGAATGTGATTTTAAAGACGGTGCTTGGCAAAAACCAACCATTCGTCCTTATGGACCCTTACATATTTATCCTGCCTCAAAAGTTTTTCATTACGGTCAAGCGGTTTTTGAAGGTATGAAAGCCTATAAAGATCAAAAGGGCTCTCTGTTTTTATTTAGACCTAAAGAAAATTTTAAACGCATCAATATTTCTTCTAAAAGACTAGCAATACCAGAATTTCCCGAGGCACTTTTCTTTGAAGCATTAGAAACGTTATTAACCTTAGATAAAGATTGGGCTCAAGAAGGGGTTGGAAATTCGTTATACATTAGACCTTTTGTTATAGCCAATGAAAACTGTGTTTCGGCTTCCCCATCTAATGAATATAAATTCATGATTATTATTTCTCCGGTGAGTGCCTATTATAGTGGAGAATTAAAAGTAGTTATCGCAGAGCATTATAGCCGTTCTGCAGATGGTGGCGTAGGATTTGCAAAAGCGGCAGGAAATTATGCAGCACAATTTTACCCTACCAATTTGGCAAAAGAAAAAGGGTTTCAGCAAGTAATTTGGACCGACTCCAATACTCATCAATATTTGGAAGAAGCGGGTACCATGAATGTGTTTTTCAGAATTGACGATACGCTCATAACGGCACCCACTAGTGATCGTATTCTGGATGGAGTCACTAGAAAAAGTGTGATTGCCCTTGCCGAAAGAGATGGAATAAAAGTGGATGTTAGAAAACTTACGGTTACAGAACTAGTAGATGCTGCCAAAGAAGGAACATTAAAAGAGATTTTTGGAGCAGGAACAGCCGCGGTGATTAGTCCTGTTAAAGCCTTTAGCTTTAAAGATGTTTTATATGAACTCCCCGAAATTTCCAATAGTTATTCCTCGAGGTTTAAAAAAGAATTATTGGAAATTCAATACAACCTCACCGAAGATCCTTTTGGGTGGAGGTATAAGGTGGTGTAGTACCCTTCCGTCCTTCGGACACCTTCCCCAGTGGTGAAATGTCCCCTTCCGTCTTACAGACACCTTCCCCAGAGGGGAAGGATATAGTTATTTTTTAAGAATGGCTTCTATATCAGGTTTAAAGTAGTTTGGGCCTTTTAATACTTTTCCATCTTCGCGATAGATAGGTTTTCCATCGGCTCCCAGTTTGCTCATATTACTGCGTTGGATTTCCTCAAATACCGCTTCTATTTTGTGTTGCATTCCGTGTTCGATAATGGTTCCACAAAGTATGTAAAGCATATCTCCCAGCGCATCTGCCACCTCAACTAAATCGTTATTGTTGGCAGCTTCAAGGTATTCTTCATTTTCTTCGCGCATAAGTTTATAGCGCAACAAATTTTTATCTTCACCCAAATTGGCGGTAGGAGTATTTTTAATTCCTAATCCAAAGGCGGTGTGGAATTCATGGACAGCAGCAATTTTATTCTTCATGGTAAAATCATTTGTCTGGTTGAGCGCAGTCGAAACCTTTTTATTTTAATATTTTTGTACTTGTAAAACTACAACAATTTATGTTTTCTACCGGTCAACTTATTTTTGCTATTTGTTTTTTGATTGTTTTTGTGACTATTATGATTTTTAGTTACAAAAAAGATAAAAATCTTCATAAAAAACAATTTAAAGGCAGTTTTTGGGTATTGATTGGTTTTATGATTTTTTTGGCTTTGTTAGTGGCTGCGAAGATGTATCTAAAAAGATAAAACTTTTCAGTATAATAAAAAATAAAATTTTATACAAGTTGTAGTTTCTTTGTATTCCATATAACTTTAAAAAAATTTAAAGCAGTTACCATTTCGTTTTATTAAAAATACCCTGTATTGGGTATAAAAAATGTCTCCATTTTAATCCAACTTTAAACGTCGTTAAAAATTCTAATTAAAAACTCAAAAAAATGATTCCAATCGATGAAAATTTTATTTGCAACTTAAATCTAAAATCAGATCTAGCACAGTTTATTCAATCCGGCCAAGTTTATAATTCTACTTATGCTATTTATGGAAAATTTAGTAAGAATAATGGAAATATTTCAGAAATTGAATTATCCGTCATTAATTACAAAGGAATATTAGAACTAGAATTCAATGAAGATTTTAATATTACGTGTGAATTAAATTCCTTTTCTGAAGAAAAAGTGCATCTAATAACAATAACTCTTGAATTGAGAGCATCGGTAAGTGGTAAAACAACGCCTTTAAAAACGATAAAACCTTCTTCCTCCATGGATCAATTTAAAGACATTCCCCAAGATGAAGCAGTGTTCCTAGTGGTTGAGAGAAAGCTGGCTCCCATTTGGGGTAGTGAAACCGAAAACCCTTTTTGCAATGGTGTTTTTGACTCCGAATTTTTTTACAGAGACGGAAACCGCTATTTACCCAGAGCTATTAAAACAATTCCCGATACGGCTTACAGTAGCAACTTAAGAGTTGTTAACCCAGACTCCCCTTTAGAAAAAATGGGCTTTAAACCTGGTTTTAAATGTAGAAACTCAACTTTGTACGTATTGCGATAATTTGAAACCTTTAATTAGTATTTTCTATTTCTTATTTTGTTTCGTTTACTTTTCTAACGGGCAATCTAGCCTTGAAGAAAATCTTGCTTTAAAAAAACTTGTAGCACACGATTTTTCAGAAGTAAAACTAACTATTGTTGCTATTGAAGATCTTGAAGTAAAAAATTCCATTCAAAACTTGATGCAGGTTATGGAGCATCGTGGGCAAATGAGGTATGCAGACTCTATTTTGGTGTCAAAAATAAGCCCAAAAAATACTCTTAAAATTATAGAAATACTGAACCACTTAACCTTGGGGTTTTACATTTTAAATAATGAGACCGACAATTATCCAGGACTTGTCTATTTTAATACTGCGTATAACCTTTCAAAAGAGATACAAAACCAAGAACTACTTAAATTAAGCTTACTAGGTATTATTGAGTTATACACCCTTCAAGTGGTACATTCTACTGATTCCTACAAAGAATATATTGAAACATTTAAAGCATTAGCAGAAAACGAAACCGATGAAGCCATTGCAACGTTTTATGAAAATAGTTTCTATGCAAATTCAATCCATTCGCCTCAAGTATTTTTTGAAACTTCAAAAAAATTATTAAAAATTACCCGAAATATCAATTTAAGCAGTGCTTTACAAGGAAGATTTTATGAAGATATTGCTGTATATTATAGAGTTATTAATAATCAGGATAGTGCCTATTACTACAACCAACTTATATTAAAATTACCCGATGATATTTATAATCATAAAACAAAATGTTATGCCTTGTTCGAACTTGCCAACCTAGCAGCAACGCAAAATAGACCAAAACAAGCAAAAGAATATTTGTTGGAAGCCAGAAACTATTTCAACAAATCAAATTATGAACATTCCCTTTACTCATGGGAAAAATGGAAGGCGCAATATGTGCACGAACCTTTAAAAGAATACGATAGTGCTTATTACCTATTGGAAAAAGCTATGATTTATGAGGCAGAAAAAGATTTTAAAACGAATAAAGAAAAAATTTCGGCATTAAATGTTGAGCTCCAAACAGCTGAAAAAGAAAAGCAAATTCTTATAGAACAACAAAAAAAGAAACAAAACCAAAACATTGCCATTGGACTTGGTGGAAGTTTAGTGACGGTTTCAATTATTGGCTTTTTACTATTTAAAAACACCCAACGCAAACAACGTATTGCCGAGCAGGAAAAAGAATTGGAAATCCAGAAAAAGGAAAAAATCCTTAAAGATCAGGAACTCAATGCCATCGATGCTATGATTGCTGGCCAAGAAAAAGAACGGGAACGTCTGGCCAGCGACTTGCACGATAGTGTAGGCGCTACCCTCTCTGCCGCAAAATTACAATTTGACCATCTTTCTAAAAATAAAGAAAAATTAGAATCGATGGAGGAGTTATTTCAAAAAACAGGAACTCTACTGGACCAAGCCTATAAAGAGGTTCGCTCTATGGCACATCTTAAAAATAGTGGTGTTATTGCCAAAAAAGGGTTGCTTCCCGCTATTGTTACCTTAGCAAAAAATGCTTCTGCAACCGGGCAACTTTCTATTGAAGTTCAGGACTTTGGATTGGATGAAAAATTGGAGCCCTCTTTGGAAATTACTATTTTTAGGATTATTCAAGAATTGGTGACCAATATTATAAAACATTCGGAAGCTTCCGAAGCAAATATCTCTATAACACAACATCAAGATATGCTTAGCATTATTGTAGAAGATAACGGAAAAGGATTTGATGTTAGACAAAATCATTTAAAAGAAGGAATGGGTCTTGGCAGTATCGAAAAACGTATAGAACACCTTGAAGGGACTCTTGAAATTGATAGCACACCCCATAAAGGAACCAGTATTTTAATAGAATTACCCTTATGATAACACTCGCCATTGCCGAAGACCACCAAAGCCTTGTAGACGGAATAGCCTTGCTTTTAAAATATGAAGATCATATTGAAATTGTAGGTATGGCAAACGATGGCGAAACGCTATGGGAAATGGTACAAAGAAAACAACCCAAAGTGGTGCTAACCGATATCAAAATGCCCAAAATGGATGGCATTGTAGCGACCAAATTGATAAAAAAACAATTTCCACATATTAAAGTCATTGCTTTTTCTATGTTTGATCAAGAAGAAGCTGTGTGCCAAATGATAGCTGCGGGTGCCTCGGGATATCTACTTAAAAATTCGCCTTTGGAAGAAGTTTTAAAAGCTATTGAAACAGTGGCGCAAGGAAACCAATTTTTTGATGCTTCCCTAAACATAGAAACTATCAAAGAAGGCATTAATACTTCTGAAAAAAAACCACTCCTTTCTAAGAGTGAAAGAGAAATCCTCCAACTTATAGGGGAAGGTAAATCTACTAGTGAGATAGCTAATCTTCGTTTCACCGCCGTTTCCACTGTAGAAAAGCACCGTAAAAACATGATTCATAAACTGGGGCTTTCTGGCAAAGGAGAATTGCTTCGGTATGCATTAGATAAAAAATACGATTTTTAAAAATCCCTGTTATTGGGTATTTTATGGAAATAGGGATGCCACTATTTTTACCCCTACTAACATAAAATACACTATCATGAAAAAATTAAAACTCCTTCTTTTTACGTTATTATTAATTTCATTTTTTTCGTGTGAAGAGGAAGAAACTCCCAATCCAGAGGAAACAGTTGAGGTTAATGAAACTTCTATTATTCCCTCAACAACTTCAGGAAGACCCAACAATTATTTAGGTTGTATTGAAATTTCAAGTCGTATTACAACCATACAAGTTTGGGATCACGGGCAAATAGATGGGGATGTCGTATCTATTATTGCCAATGGAAACACAATTATTAACCAACAAACCCTAGATGGTCCCAGTAATCCAATTACTGTAGATTATAATTTTACAAATAACGGATTTAACTATGTAACACTATTTGCTCATAATTTAGGAGATATTCCTCCCAATACTTGTACCATAGCTATTAATGGTGTAGAATTTATTTTGGAAGCTAATTTAGATGCCAATGGATCGGTAGATGTAGTTGTCACGGGTTATGGAGTAGATTGCTCCGATGCAGGAGGCAATGGTGGTGGTAATGGAGGTGGCGGAAATGGAAATGATGCAGGGTCATTAATATTTTATGTCAATGAAGATCTTGGATGTGGTCCAATAAATGTCACTCTTTCTAATGTGGGGAGCAATACCATTACCGGATATTATGGAACTGCTCCAGATTGTGGCGCAAGTGCCGGAGCCAACTTTAGCAATCTTTCTCCAGGAACCTATTCTTATACCGCTACTTGCCAAGGAATCGACTGGAACGGAACGGTAACTATTGAAGCTAATTCTTGTTTTCGACAACTCCTACTGCCAGGTGCTGGGGGTGGTGGAGGTGGAGGTGGAAACACTGGCGATGTAAAATTTTGGATAAACCAAGATTTTGGTTGTGGCCCCATAAGTGTTGTTGTTTCTGGTGTGGGTAGTACAACGATATCGGGTTACTTTGGCAGTGCCCCAAGTTGCGACAATACAAGTGCTGGAGGAAACTTTAACAATCTTAGCCCAGGCAATTACTCTTACAATGCCAGTTGCAGTAGTTATACTTGGCAAGGAAATTTTACTATAAATGCGGACCAATGTCTTCAATTTCAATTAACCCTTTAGTTCATTTGGAACTCATTATTAACTAACCCAATTTTAAAAGCCCCTTTTTAAGGGGTTTTTTAAAAAAAATACCCCCTATAGGGTATAGATTTACGTTAGGAATTTATTCAATTTTACCGTATTAAAAAAAGTGTTTTGGTTGTAGTTTGTTTGTTAAACAGCCTCTTGGGATGTGGAGCTTAAGAGGTTGTTTTTAACTAATTAAAAAATTAAATTTTATGAAAATAAACTACAATCCTTATATTTATAAAATAATTAACTAAACTAAACCATTTAAAAATGAAGAAAAAATTAACTCCCCTCACAATTTTAATGACCCTTTTTTTATTAGCTTTTACAACAACTACAACATTTGCAGAAATAGTTGGTGGCAAAAAAGTTACTATTGGTGTATCACAATCTGACGCCGAAATTTGGGTTAATGGGAAAATGATTGCCAAAGGTTCTACCGAACTTAAAGTTGAAAAAGATGCTTGTGTAAACCTCTCGATTAGAAAAGTTGGCTATTTAGAAGAACAACTTGAAATATGCAACAACAAAACAAGTATTTGGGAAAAATCCAAGTACTTTGAAATGAAGCGAGACGACTCTTATGATGCTTCTATCCAAACCGATATCGCCAATGTGGATATTGAGCTTGTTGTAAATACTATGGATAAGGATACCGCTTGGAAATTAATTAATCAAATTGTGCTTAATTATATTGATGTTATTGAAATGACCGACAAAGATACTGGGTATCTTCGCACGGCTTGGTCCTTAAAAGCTTTTAAGCAGAATACGGTAAGAACTAGAATTATTGTAAAACAAGCTTCTTCAGACCCCCTTGTTTTTAAAGCAAAACTTATTAGTGAATATTCAGGAGCGGCATTAACCAGTGTAAAAGCCGATGAATTATACAAAGAATGGGACCGTGTGTTACGTTCTTATTCAGATGTGATTTCTGAATTTCAAGCTCGGGTGAAATAGTTTCAACCAACAAATTCTAAATAAAAAAAGGCTACCGTAATGGTAGCCTTTTTTTTACTTTTCTTAATGATTATAAATTTGAATACGTTTTACTGTAATACAGCATTTGCTCTTCAAAAGTAGCAGGTTGTTCAATTGTGAAACCAACTATTTCACCATTTTCATCCATTTTAGGAACAATAACTGGGTTAACAAAACCACTATAGGGTGCCGAAGTAAATTGCTTGTTACGCTCCAACACTTCGGCATGCAGTGCTTGGTCTACTTTTACTCCATAACCTTCTACTAAGGCTTGAACTGCGTCAAAATCTCCTTCACTTTTTATACGTTGTGTTTCGCGTAATAATTGTCCAAATAACTCGTGTAATTTATCGTAATCATTAATATTGAAATACGTTTTTCCGTCGCGGGTAATTTTTTCAATTACATTGTCTGCTTTTCCTTTTTCAAACGCCCAAGCACTTACCCACTGGCGATTACGCATATGTGCTTCTTCTACATCATCTCCAAGGTTTAATCTAATTAATTGTGTCATTAATCCATTACGTATGTACCCATCATAAGCAGCCATTCCCACTTTTTTCCAATCGTCAACCAACCCTAATTCTTGTAATTTTGGGTTATATAAATAGTACAATCCTACCAAGTCTGCACGACCTTCTTCTAAGGTTGAGGCATAATTTTTAAGGGTTTCTTTGGTTTCGCCCACACCGGGATTTAATTGCCCAGAAGCATGACCAATAACCTCGTGTAATGCGGTATGCAATTTATCTCCAATTTGCCCATATTGTTCTTCCAAAGCAAGTTCGGTAGAATCGTTTACAAATTCTTTTAATCTACCCGAAGAACCTGCATTATTATAAGAATCGATAATGTTTCCAAGAGAAACAGATTTACTTCCTACCGCGGCACGAATCCAGTTGGCATTAGGTAAGTTTACACCTATAGGAGTACTTGGGGAGGCATCGCCAGCTTCGCCGGCTACGTTTACCACTTTATAGGAAACACCCACTACGTTTTTCTTTTTATGTTCTTCCATTAAGGGAGAGTTATCTTCAAACCATTGGGCATTTTCAGATAGTACTGCCATTTTTTGGGACATGTCAAAATCTTTTATTTGTACAATAGTTTCGTAAGAACCACGGTAGCCAATAGGATCGTTATACACTTCAATAAAACTGTTAATATAATCGATATTCCCTTCGGTAGCAGCAGTCCAAGCGACATTATAGTCGTCCCAAGTTTGTAAATCGCCTGTTTTATAATATTGAATAAGAAGTCCAATGGCATCCCCTTGAGCTTGGTTTTCGGCAACACCTTGGGCTTTTTCCAACCATCCAATTATTTTATCGATGGCTGTTCCATATAAGCCACCCGATTTATACGTTAATTCTTTAAGTTGGCCATTTTCCTTTACCAGTTTGGAGTTTAGCCCATAAGAAAGGGGTTTTAAAGGGTCTGGAGATTTCATTTTGGCATAAAATGCTTCAACTTCGGCGGTAGTAACATCGGGTCCATAAAAATTAACCGCACTTTCCAGAACATTATCTACTCCTTTGGCTTGGTTTACTTTTTTAACATCGTTATCATTAAATAACACCTCAAAAGCTTCTCCGTCAAGGTTAGTGTTTGTGGCAGCAAGTAATTCTTTTAAATAGTCTGAAGAAAAATCTGGCTTCAGTTTATCATTAGAATAGTGGTGGTGAATTCCATTACTAAACCATACCCTCTTTAAATAGGTTTCAAAATTTTTCCAATCGGAAGTGGTTTTATCCCCTTGGTACGAAGTGTACACATTCTCTAAGGCCTTACGAATAGTAAGATTATGACGGTAGTTTTGGTCCCACATAATATCCCTACCTTCAAGTCCTGCCTGAGTTAGGTAATATACTAATTGTTGCTCTTTTAAGGTAAGATTATCCCAACTTGGAATTTTGTAACGTAAGACTTTTATATCGGCGAATTGCTCCACCATATACTCAAAGTTGTCGGTTTTTTGTTCGGTAACTTTAGTATCGGTTGTTTCTTTTGTTTCTGAATCTTTACAGGAAAAAAAGAACAAACTTGAAAGGGTTACCATCCATAAAAAAAAGTTTTTCATCATGTTAGTTAGATTAAAATTTCTGTAAATGTACAAATAATTAGGAGTTGTTTCCAATTCGTAAAGTCAAGTAAACAAACATTTTAATTACCTTAGCAAAACCAATCCATTTCCGCTCAAGATGAAAATTTTAAAATATCTTTTGTTTCTTCTATTAATTGCCGTTATTGGTTTTTCAGTATTTATTGGAACTAAGGACAGTAGTTTTCATGTCTCGTCTACAAAATCTATGCAAATACCCGTTTCGCTGGCTTTTGAGCAAATTAATGATTTAAAAAATTGGCAAAAATGGGGCCCTTGGATGGTGTATGACCCCAATTTAAAAATGACTTTTGAAGAAATTACCGTAGGCGCAAATGCAGGATATTCTTGGCAAAGCACTATTTTAGGTGAGGGTACGGTAAAAACAATAGCTGTTTCTGAAAACGATTCCATTTTTCAGAAAATACATTTTGTGGATTCAGAAAACCAAATGTATTGGAAATTAGACCCTACCGAAAATACTACCACAACAGTTACTTGGGGAATGATGGGTGAGCTCACTTTTAAACAGAAGGTAACTCAGTTTTTCAAAAAAGAAAAACATACGAGTACCCTAAAGGAGATGCTCGAAATGGGCTTAGATAATATCGAAGCAGGGGTTCAAGAAGAAATGAAAAAATATACGATTACTGTAGAAGGTATAAAAGACTATGGCGGGGGGTATTATTTATTTACCACTATGGCCAGTAACACTAAAGAGTTGGGAGCAAAAATGGGGATTATGCTTGGAAAAGTAGCGAGTTTTATGGAGCAAAATAACATCCCACAAAGTGGAATGCCTTTTACCATCTATAATGAATGGGACGATGTTAATGAGACCACCATTTTTACAACGGCAATTCCCGTGTCAGAAAAAATGATAATAACCGAAGGTGATGTCCTTTGTGGTTTTATGGAACCTCTTACCGCAGTAAAAATTGTCTTAAAAGGGAACTACTTAAATTTGCCAGAAACCTATAAAGCGGGAGAGGAATACATCTTGGATAATAAATTGGTCAAAGATCCTACTCATAAAATGTTTGAAGTATATACAAACGATCCTGGCACTATTCCTAATCCAGCGCAATGGGAAACCCACGTTTATATTCCCGTTTTTAAAGACTTACGAATCGATAATTTTTTAATTGAAAGAAATCCATAACCTATGAAGCAACTCTTTCTCGTATTTTTAGGGGGTGGATTAGGAAGTGTTCTGCGATTTCTTATGGGCACGCTATGGAACAGTCATAAAAGCGGCATCCCCTTTGGGACTTTCGTTTCAAATATCATAGGCAGTTTGTTAATAGGGTTAATTTTAGGGTATGCCGCCAAAAATGAAACCATTTCACAAAACACCTTACTTTTACTAGCCACAGGCTTTTGCGGCGGATTTACCACCTTTTCTACCTTTGCATATGAAAATCATGTATTCTTAAAAAATGGAGATTTTGGCCTTTTTGCTCTATATACCTTAGCTAGTTTTGTTATTGGCTTTTTCGTTGTTTTTTTGGGGATTTGGCTAGTAAAAGTTATTTAATGCTCCCCAAAATCCTTTACCCCTGCTTCTATACGTACTTGTAAATCATTTTCGGCAGGTGGAATAGGGCAAGAATATCTGCTATTATACGCACAATAGGGATTATACACTTTGTTAAAATCTAAAATGATGGTCCTACCTTCAGGAATGGTAACCTCCATAAAACGTCCGCCTCCGTAGCTTCCATCTCCACTGGTTAAATCAGTAAAGGGTAAAAAAAGCTGATTACCATATTTTTCAGGGTCGCCCCAAGAGTCAGTACTTTTGTATAAAATTAACTGAAGTTCTTTTCCATCTAATTCAAATTGCGCTTCCCCATATTTTACATATTCAGGCAATCTATCGGTAGTTGTTTTCATTAAAAAGGGCTTTTCATTAGGGGTTCGCACAAAATTAGCCTCAATTCTATATTTCAAATTGATAGGATAAAATTCCAATCCACCAAAATCTGCAAAATGTTTTTCATCCAAAATGGTGGTTTCTGGATTTATAAATTCTTTATTCAATTCGGTTTGATAGGTTTTAATTTCGTCTCGTATTTCGGCTTCAGTTTGTGCTACTATAGAAAGGTTTGCTAGTAGTAAAATATTCAGAATTAGATATTTCATTTGAAAAAATTTTCAGTAAAGATAATTGAAAAGCATTTTTTACTACATTTGAAAATCAGAATTCATAAAAAAATGAGAAATACATACACCATCCTTATTGTCACTCAAGTTTGCAAAAACTTGAACCGGATGCCTATGTATTGATATATCTATAAAATAAATTAATCACAAAACGTCCGGTCTTTTCGCCGGACGTTTTATTTTTATACACCAACCATGAAAAAAATTTACAATTCGTACATCGAAAATTTTCGAGGGCTCTCTCGAGAAATTTGGTTACTATCTTTGGTTACTTTTATTAACCGTGCAGGAGCCATGGTTATTCCGTTTCTCTCCTTGTACCTAGTAAACGAAAAAGGATTTACCTTGCCACAAGTGGGAATTATTATGACCTGCTTTGGGGTAGGTTCTTTTATAGGTGCGTGGCTAGGTGGAAAATTAACCGACGCCATTGGCTTTTATAAAGTAATTGTATTGAGTCTGTTTTTTGGAGGAATTGGCTTCATCAGTCTTCAATTTTTAAATTCCTTCTACGGAATTTGTGCAGGGGTTTTTGGACTCATTCTTATTGCCGATGCGTATCGTCCTGCCATTTTTGTAGCCTGTGATGCCTATTGTAAACCAGGAAATATTACTCGCGGTATTGCGCTAATTCGTTTGGCTATAAATCTTGGGTTTTCCATTGGTCCACTTATTGGTGGAATTATTATTGCAAAAATTAATTACAATTCGTTGTTTTGGATAGACGGGCTTACATGTATGATTTCTTCGGTGTTGTTATTTATTATTCTGAAACCCAAAAAACTAAAACCTGGAGAAACTAAAGAAATAGTCGTAAAAGAAGGTATTTCACCCTACAAAAACAGCTTGTATTTATTGTTAATACTCATTATGATTTTGAATGGAATGTTGTTTGTGCAGTATTTTTCGGTGATGCCTATTTACTATGAAAAAGCGCATTTTCTTTCAGCAGATCTTATAGGGCTTTTGTTGTTTATTAATGGTATTATGATCGTTCTTTTTGAAATGCCTCTAGTAGGTTGGCTTGAGCGAATTAAAATTTCAAAAACCATGGCTACCTTTTGGGGAGTTGCTTTTTTGGCAGTGAGTTACCTAGTACTTAATTTTACTTCTTGGTCTGGTATTCTTATTATAGGAATGATTTTTATGACGCTTGGCGAAATGATAGGTTCACCATTTTCCAACGCCTTGGCACTTTCTATGGCGCCTAAAGGAAGAAAAGGCAGTTATATGGGCTTGTATAGTATGAGTTGGTCTTTTGCGCACATTTTAGGGCATAACACGGGTATGAACTTGGTAGACCGTTTTGGTTTTGACATGACTTGGTACGTATTTTTTATAGTGCTTTCAGGAGTAGCGATACTTACCTTGTGGTTATTAAAATTATTGAAGAAATCTGAAGAAATAACAACCTATTAAACAGGTTTTACCTCGTTGTTTTCTACTACTTGTGAAAGGACAATTTGGGTTTTGGTTTCGCCATATACAATGAGTTGATCGATAAAGCTTTCGAGGTGTTTTTGGTTTTTTATAGCCACCTCCATAACAATGTTTTCATTACCCGTAATACGGTAACAGTTTAATACCTCATCATAGGTTTTAACATGAGAAAGAAAGGGTTTTAATTTTCCCATAAAGGCACGCAGGGTGATAATGGCTTTAAGTTGGTAGCCACACTCAAAAGGAGAGATGTTGGCATAATAACCCTTAATGATTCCAGCATCTTCCATTTTTTTTATCCTTTCGTTTACTGCTGGAGAGGTAATACCAACTTGCCTTCCGATTTCTGCATTAGACTGACGAGCATTCGTTTGTAAACACTTGAGTATTTTTCGGTTAAGGGGGTCATGTTTCATTTAGTAATAAATTTAACGCTAAATATAATAATTTTAAAGTAAAATCTAATTTTTACTTTAAAATCGAAATTAGCATCTGCTATAATGTTGGTAAATTTGGGTGACTTTCAAAAAAAGGATTGCTAATCGTATGTACCACCCAGTGCCCCAACACTATTCCTATTCGCCTTTGTACCAAAAGGCTATAGAAATTTTTCGTATTTCGCGAAGTATCTCCCACTACTTTGTGGACGACTTATGCTACCTACAATCCAACGGAAAAGAGCATCCCAACATTTATTTTTCGGGAGACATTGTCCAGCAGTCGGTGAACTTGGCCCCAGAAATTTTAAAGGCCGAAAGCCAAACTTTTTCTGAAGAAAAACACAAATACGCCGCACAAGTTAACCGTCTTACCAACTCTCTTTATAAAAACTGTGAGCGTTTGGAAAACACCCATAGCAATGGGAAGGATTTTATGCCCATCCTGCGCAAAGAACTAAAATTATTTCGGAAGTTACAACGCACCTGGATGCTGACGTTGTAATACGTATGCTATTTTTTTAAGGCAGGTTTAGAAGCAGGCACAATAATGGCTTCTGTTTCGTGATAACGTTGTGATTTGACGGTGTATAACAACCAGTCGAAATAGTTTTTGGAACGTCTTTCAAATCGATAGTGTAAGGTTGCTCCCATAATTTCTTGTTTTAAATGCCTAATTCATTTGTATAGGTATGCTATTTAAAACATAAAATATGCCAAAGTGGGTGTTTGTAGTGTTGGTGGGGGTTAGCGAAGAACTTTGCTTTGCTTTGCTTTGCTTTTCTTTTTTACAATAAATTATTATATGCCTAAGAATTGTTATCTTAAAAAGATATAGTTAATAAAACTATTAATTATCTTTTACTTGCTCATCAATTATATCTTTAAAAGTTTCTAGTTTATTGTCAGCTAATATTAATCTATTAAATTCATTATTAGATATAAAAATTATTTTACGAACATCCTTAGAGTCTCTAAGTGCCTCTATATAGGTATTTTTAGTGAGATATCCTGTTGTAGCAATTATACCTAATTCAGCCAAACCATTAGTTGTTTCCAACTTTCTTCCGAACACAATAAATGTATTTTTATCAACTTTATCAGTAGGCTTATTTTTACATTCAATCAAAATATATTTGCCAAATTTATTAAGAAATGGGTCTTTAATCTCATTTCTAACAATTAAGTCTACTTCATTTAAGGATTTATCAATAACTCTTTTGTTAATACTATTAAATCCTATAGATTGGAATAATAAACTAACAAAGTGCTCAAACTTTTCCCCTTTAATAAATGGATCCCTTTCATTTTTTGCATTCGAATAAAATTCTAACAATGCATTATTAATTTCATCAGGTGATTCAAAAATACTTTCGTGGTAATCTTCAATTTTTTTTGCTATTTTAGGAATCCAAATATCATAATCTTCTTTATCTAGAATATCTAATATTTTTCCTGTTAGTAATATCTCTTTCAATTGAAGCAAATATTCACCTTTGAATGCAGATACTATAATAATTTTTGCAAAAGGGTTTGTTTGAAAAATTTTCTTAATTATTTCAATACCATCAATTGAAAAATTATCCATTCTTAAATCAACAATTGCTAATGAAAAATACCTATTCTCAATTGTTTCTAACACTGATTTCTCATCATAGGCATGTGAAAAATCATATTCTTTGGAAACTAAGCTTCTAAGCCCTTTTTCAAGCCCTTCTGCTTGCTCCTTTATGTCGTCAATAATTAATACACTTCTTTTCATTACTATGATGGTATTATTGGTAAAGATATTGAAAAATATTTTGTAAACTCACCTGTTTCAAGAGGGCAATATTTTATTGAACCTTTATAAAGGTCGCATAAATATTCTGCGTGGTGTAATCCAATTCCAGAACCTCCAGTGTTTGAAACACCATATTCAAAAATTCTATTTTCAATTTTTTTATCCACACGCTCACCATTATCATATATATCTAATTGAACAAAGCTATCAGTTAAGGATACTGAAAATTTTATTTTACGATTTTCGTTAATTTTACTCAAGGCTTTTGTTGCATTTATTACAATATTATTAATCATTTGTATAACAGATTGAAAAGGTAATTTGAAATAAATTTTTTGATCAACTGTATTTTCTTTAATTAGAGTTATTTTATTTTCATAAAAATTATTTCTATTTAACAGTTCTACCGCAGTTATGAGGTTATTATATGAAAATTTATTATCACCACTATGCGGGACTAATTTTGAAAAATTATCAATAGTTTCCCGCATGATTTTTAAATTAAGTTTTATTGTATTTAAATTTTCATCAGTAATTTCATCAGCGGTGTTTGTACTTATTACACTATCTATACTTTGAATGGAATTTTTAATATCATGACGAGCAAAATTACTAAGCATAGTAATATGTATATCATGTGATTTCGAAATTGCATCAATATTTTTCCCGAATCTTTTTAATTCATCTTCGAGTTCCTTTACTCTTACATTAAGTAATGCAGGATTATTTCGTTTATTTGGTATATACTTTTTATTTCTTTTTCGCATATATGTTTTATAAAAACTATCTAATTATTAGTTAAAATAATTAAGTATTTAAACTAAACTATACTATACTGAATAAAATCTGTGGGGAGTCTCCCCAAATATAGCTAAAAATACCTTTGATAGCTCATTTGCAGATACCAAACCCAAATAATTTTCGTTATCTAAGAGGTGGTATCTGCTACACGGGACATCGTGCCTATTTTCCTGCATTTATTTTACTATTAACCATACTATAAGAATGGTATAACCACGGTATAACTATGGTATAACCTTGGTATATCCATACTGTTGATACGGAGTATCTATGAAGTAACTACGGATTACACACGAAGTATCCCTACTTGTGAGGTGATGGGTGAAGGGTCAAGGGTGATGGGTGAAGGGTGAAGGGTGAGTTGTGAATCGTGAATCGTGAATCGTGAGTCGTGATAACCACTACCCTTCAGTCAGTATGATGCCTTAATCACCCGTTTGTTCTCTACCGTAATAGGGGAACCTTCGGCTAAAAACACAGAAGTAGGTTGTAGCTCTTTCAGGAACCCAAATGGGGCTCCATAGACCTTATTAAAATCTACGTCTATGGTAAATTCTTGTATCGGATAATGCTCCCACTTAGGATGGGTGACTTCATATTCAATAGAGGCGCTTTTGTTTTTACAGGCATAGCCCCAATAGTGTTCGGTGATAAATTCGACTTCACTGTCTGAAGGGATAGGCTCAGCAACTCCGTTTGTAATGACTGTAAAGGTGTTCCAAGAGTTGTTTTTCTTCCATAGATAGGTGATTTCGTTTTGATGGGAGGAAATTTCCCAACGATGCTTCATCGGCAGGGTTTCGTAATTTTCTTTATAGACGGTATTCGCTACCCAGGTAAGCGCAGGTTTGGGGACAATTTCTTTGATAAAGACCACTCCCCTTTTGTACCCGGTGCTATCGAACCGTTTTACATAAAACCGAAGATTGACTTCTTCAAAATTCGAGTGAAAAGGAATTTTTACCCCAAGCAGTTTTGTATTTAAAAACATAAAACCCACCAAGCTTACATAACATTTGCCTTCCCATAAATCCAACTCAGTGCCAATGGGAACATAGGGGGCTAGCAGTTCCGGCGGAACTATATAGTTTGCCATTGCCAGTTTTCGCCATTCCGCTGTTAAAAAACTCATTTTATAATGTTATATAGTATTTTACAATGTTCAAACTCTTAGTAACCAAGCACGGCGTAACTTGGTTTTTTGTTTTGTCACGCTCAACTTGATTGGGCGTCCCTAAATGGATTTCCTGTCATACTTCGACAGGCTCAGCACAAGCGCAGGGAATGACAAAGACCCCTTATGCTTAGACCCTTCGACGGGGTTTATATTGAGCGTAGTCGAAATACTCAGGATAAGCGACTTGCCAGATCCCTCGACGCCGCTCGGGATAAGCGATATGCACAAAATTTTCTGTGCTAGCTTGAAAATTTTGGCATCCTGCTTACATATTCCTACGGTACTGCCCTCCTACTTCAAACAAGGCACTGGTAATTTGCCCAAGCGAGCACACTTTGGTGGCTTCCATCAATTCTTCAAAAATATTTTTGTTTTGGATAGCGGCTTGTTGCACTTTTTTTATAGCTTCTTTCGCCATATTGGGGTAGCTTTTTTGCAATTGCTTTAAGGTGTGAATCTGTGCCTGTTTTTCTTCTTCGGTAGCGCGAATCACTTCGGCAGGTAAAATGGTAGGCGATCCTTTACTGCTTAAAAAGGTGTTTACCCCAATAATAGGAAACTCGCCATTATGCTTTAGGGTTTCGTAATACAAGCTTTCTTCTTGTATTTTACTACGTTGGTACATGGTTTCCATGGCTCCCAACACGCCACCACGCTCGGTAATACTATCAAATTCTTTTAAAACGGCTTCTTCCACTAAATCGGTCAATTCTTCAATAATAAAGGAACCTTGAATAGGGTTTTCATTTTTTGCCAAGCCCAATTCTTTGTTGATAATGAGCTGAATCGCCATAGCACGACGCACACTTTCCTCGGTAGGTGTTGTAATGGCTTCGTCGTAGGCATTGGTATGTAACGAATTACAGTTATCGTAAATGGCGTACAAGGCTTGTAGCGTGGTACGAATGTCGTTAAAGTCAATTTCCTGTGCGTGCAAGCTTCTTCCGGAAGTCTGGATGTGGTATTTCAACATTTGCGCTCTAGGGTTGGCGCCGTATTTATCACGCATGGCCTTGGCCCATATTTTACGAGCCACGCGCCCAATGACCGAATATTCGGGGTCGATTCCATTACTGAAAAAGAAGGACAGATTGGGGCCAAAATCATTAATATCCATCCCACGCGACAGGTAATACTCCACGTAGGTAAATCCGTTGGCGAGGGTAAACGCCAACTGCGAAATAGGGTTGGCCCCTGCTTCGGCAATGTGATAGCCCGGAAGAGACACCCCGAATAGAAATTCCCGTACTTTTTTCTGAATAAAATATTCCTGCACATCCCCCATCAATCGAAGGGCAAATTCCGTAGAGAAAATACAGGTATTCTGCGCTTGGTCTTTTAAAAATATCGGCTTCTGTACTCGTTCCACGAACCTGTTGAAGGGTTTCGCTTTTATTTTTGAATAAATAGCTGCCGGCAAGACTTGGTCACCCGTAACGCCTAAAAAAGCATTAAACCTAGTCCATCGTTGCCTTCAGGAAGTTCGATGGTATTTTGGTCTTTCGGTTCCCTTCTCTTTATAAATGGCTACTATTTTCTTTTCGACTTCTTTTTCAAGACCGTTTTCTTTGATGTATTTCTCGCAGTTTTGGTCGATAGCGGCATTCATAAAAAAGCCTAACAACATGGGGGCTGGCCCATTAATGGTCATACTCACTGAGGTCATCGCATCACTCAAATCGAAACCCGAATACAATTTTTTGGCATCGTCCAGACAACAAATGGACACTCCAGCATTTCCAATTTTTCCGTAGATATCGGGACGTAAGCCTGGGTCATTTCCGTAGAGCGTCACACTATCAAACGCTGTAGAAAGGCGCTTGGCTGGCAATCCGTGACTTACATAATGAAAACGCCTATTGGTACGCTCGGGTCCACCTTCACCTGCAAACATACGGGCAGGGTCTTCCCCCGTTCTTTTAAAGGGATACAGTCCTGAAGCATACGGAAATTCACCCGGTACATTTTCTTGTAAACACCACTGTAAAATATCGCCCCAAGCTTGGTACTTTGGTAACGCCACTTTAGGAATTTGGGTATGCGAAAGACTTTGGGTGTGGGTTTCAATCTTTATTTCTTTGTCCCGAACTTTAAAACTATAAATTGGGTCTTTGTAACGTTTTACGGTAGCATTCCAATTTATAAGGGTATCCCAATGATGCGGGTCGAGATCCATTTTTACACGGTCGAATTCTTTAAAAAGTAATTTTAAAAGCTCCTTGTTCTCGACTGCGCTCGAACTGACGGTACTTTTGTCATTCTGAACTAGATTCAGAATCGTTTCAGTATCTAAACCTAATTTTATTAGGAATGACTTCTCGACTGCGCTCGAAGTGACACGTGTTACCGAACAAATGGTTTTAAAAATACCGTAGAGTTTTTGAGCCACTTCTACTTGCTGCGAAGCTACTTTATCATAATTCCTGTTGTTTTCAGCAATTTCAGAAAGGTAACGGGTACGCGACGGCGGAATCACAAAGATTTTCTCGCTCATCTCATCGCTAATCTCATAGCTGCTTTTTAAGTTGGCATTGGTTTTCGCTACAATGGTATCCATAATGGCCTTGTAGAGTTGGTTCATTCCTGGGTCGTTGAATTGGGAAGCAATGGTTCCGTAAACAGGAAGTTGATCCTGTGGCGTATCCCATAAATTATGGTTACGCATATATTGCTTTTTCACATCACGAAGGGCGTCCAGTGACCCTCGTTTGTCGAATTTGTTGATGGCGACCAAATCGGCAAAGTCCAGCATATCAATTTTCTCCAGTTGTGTAGCGGCACCAAATTCGGGCGTCATTACGTACAAAGACACATCGCTATGCTCCAAAATTTCGGTGTCGCTTTGTCCAATTCCTGAAGTTTCTAAAACAATGAGATCGTATTCGGCGGCTTTCAACACTTCAATGGCTTCATTCACGTATTTGGACAAGGCCAGATTGCTTTGGCGGGTTGCCAGACTACGCATATAGACTCTGGGGTTGTTGATGGCGTTCATTCGAATACGGTCCCCCAACAAGGCACCACCGGTTTTCCGTTTGGAAGGATCTACCGAAA
Source organism: Flavobacteriaceae bacterium (assembly GCA_041392205.1). Taxonomy (GTDB): domain Bacteria; phylum Bacteroidota; class Bacteroidia; order Flavobacteriales; family Flavobacteriaceae; genus Halomarinibacterium. The sequence goes on from JAWKMO010000018.1 coordinate 32,145, forward strand.
TGAGTGCGATGGTCTTTTTAGGAAAATCGATAAGAAAACGGCGCACCAGCTCGTCCACCAGAGAAGATTTTCCAGCGCCACCCGTTCCGGTAATTCCGAGTACCGGGATAGTAGCCTTTTCATTCTTTTTATGAATTTCTTTAAGGGTCTCTTTGGCTACTTCTGGAAAATTTTCTGCAGCAGAAATAATACGTGCAATGCTTTTTGGGTTTTTCTTCGAAAGGTCTTTCAGTTCTCCATTTAAAGAATCGCCCACGGGAAAATCCGATTTTTGAACCAAATCGTTAATCATTCCTTGTAAGCCTAATTCGCGACCGTCATCGGGAGAATAGATACGGGTGATACCGTAATCCATTAAGTCATTAATTTCTGAGGGTAAGATCACGCCGCCGCCGCCGCCAAAGATCTTGATGTGTCCGGCGCCTTTTTCCTGTAGCAAATCGTACATATACTTAAAGTACTCGTTGTGGCCTCCTTGGTAGGATGTCATGGCAATGGCATTGGCATCTTCCTGAATGGCCGTATTGACCACTTCCTCCACACTTCTATCGTGACCTAAATGAATGACCTCCACCCCAGTAGCCTGAATGATACGGCGCATGATATTGATGGCAGCATCGTGGCCGTCAAATAAGGAAGCGGCAGTAACGATTCGAACTTTATGTTTGGGCTGATAGGGAGGAATTTGTTGCATTGGCAATACATATGAATTATAGAAGCACAAATTTACGAAATTCACAATGAAAGGAAGGAATTGTTTACAATTTTACAAAAGCACTTTTTTAGAATGGTTTTTATTTTAAGTAGTATCTTTGAAATTATAAAAATGAAACCCATGTTGAAAAAAGTTTTTTTGATTGTTACGGTATTTTTCTTTACCTCGTGTGACGAACTACAAAATGTAGTCAATACCCTTCCCAATGGCGATGGCGGTATAAGTGACGCTATGATAGGCAATGGTTTGCGCGAAGCATTGGATTTTGGCATTGACAAACAAGTGACCAAACTCACCCAAAAAGATGGGTTTTATAAAAACCAATTAGTAAAGATTTTACTACCTCAAGAACTTCAGAAAGTGGATCAAACGCTTCGTGATATTGGGTTATCAAGCCTTGCAGATCAAGGCTTACTGATGTTGAATCGTGCTGCCGAAGATGCTGTAAAAGAAGCGACGCCTATTTTTGTGGATGCGGTAAAAGGTATTACGTTTGCTGATGCTAAAAATATTTTATTAGGCCCAGATAATGCCGCTACTAACTATTTGGAAGGAAAAACCCAAACCGCTTTGTATGCCAAATTCAATCCTGTCATTCAAAATTCGTTTAGCAAAGTAGGTGCCGACCAGATTTGGACTAATATCATTACAAAATATAATTCCCTTCCTTTAGTGAATAAAGTAAACCCCGATTTAACCGATTATGTCACCAACGAAGCCTTAAAAGGGGTGTATAAAATGATTTCGGTAGAAGAAAAGAATATACGTACCAAAGTGTCTTCTCGAACTACCGATTTATTAAAAAAAGTATTTGTATTACAGGACTAACGATTATCTAAAATCGTTTGCATTTCCTGTTGCATTTTTTGTGCTTCGGAAGCTGCTGCAGTAGCAAAATTTTCTTTGTTTGAAGCATAAATAATTCCGCGCGAAGAATTTACTAGTAGGCCTATGTCTTTAGTCATACCGAAGTGACACACTTCCTGAAGACTTCCGCCCTGCGCTCCTACTCCTGGAACGAGTAAGAAACTATTTGGAATCATTTGACGAATCTCAACCAAGTACTCGGCTTTGGTGGCACCTACTACGTACATTAAATTTTGACTGTTCTTCCAAGATTTTGAAGTTTCAATTACCATTTTATAGAGTTCCTTTCCATTTACTTCTTTGGTTTGAAAATCGAAAGCTCCTTCATTAGAAGTTAAAGCTAAAAGAATGGTGTGTTTATCTTCAAAAGAAAGGAAAGGCTCCACAGAATCTTTCCCCATATAAGGCGCTACCGTCACCGAATCGAAGCCCAAATCTTCAAAAAAGGCTTTGGCATACATTTTAGAAGTATTACCAATATCGCCTCGTTTGGCATCGGCAATGGTAAAAATATCGGGATAGTTTTTATTTAAATATTCTATGGTTTTTTGAAGTGCTTGCCAACCTTTAATTCCATAAGCTTCATAAAAAGCAGTATTGGGTTTATAGGCTACTGCTAAATGATGAGTTGCATCTATAATAGCTTTATTGAAAGCAAAAATAGGATCTTCTTCCTTCAGTAAATGTATTGGGATTTTATCAACATCCACATCGAGGCCGATGCAGAGGAAGCTTTTCTTTTTGTGAATTTGTTCGACTAAACGGTCAAAGGTCATAGGTGTTGGGTGAAAGGTATCTATTGAGTCTTGGCATAATTTGCTAAAGACTTTATTCTTTTTTGCAAGGTAATTATTTCGGAAACAACTTCATTTGTGTTTTCTCTTTCCAAAAGCATTAATTCAAAACAAATTTCAAATTGGGTTTCCAATTCAAAAGCTGAACCTAAAGCCATTTGTAAGAAACGGATAAAATCTTTTTGGGATTCTTTTGAGCATCCTTCTGCTATATTGGAAGGAATTGAAACAGCGCAACGGTTCATTTGAGAAACCAATCCAAATTTTTCGGTGTCGGGAAGCGTTTGAGTAAGTATATATACCTTACCCACTAACTTTATCGATTCATTCCAAATATCTAGCTCTCTAAAATTTCTCATTTTAACTAAACCTAGGACCTAGCACCCTTTAGCTTTAACCCCTAAAATGCTTCTCCCGATTCTTGTAATTTCTCTGTGTTTCTTACTAAATGAATTTCATCAATTATTTTTTGAATATCCCCATCTATTATATTTCCTAAATCGTACAACGTTAAGTTTATCCTATGGTCTGTAACACGTCCCTGAGGATAATTATAGGTTCTAATTTTGGCGCTTCGGTCTCCCGAAGAAACCATACTTTTTCTCTTGGCAGAATCGGCTTCCATTTTTTTGGCAAGTTCCAATTCGTACAAACGGGAACGCAATACTTTGAGCGCTTTTTCTAAGTTTTTATGAGACGATTTTTGATCTTGACAACTTACTATCATTCCGGTAGGTTCGTGATGTAATTTAATAGCAGAATAGGTGGTATTTACCGATTGCCCACCGGGTCCCGTAGAAGTAGTACGTTCAATTCGTACTTCGCTCATATCCAATTCTACGTCAAATTCTTCTGCCTCTGGAAGGACCATTACCGTAGCAGCACTGGTATGCACTCTGCCTTGCGTTTCGGTTTGAGGTACTCGTTGTACACGATGCACTCCCGCTTCGTATTTTAAAGTTCCATAAACATCTTCCCCTGTTATTTCAAAAATTACTTCTTTAAATCCGCCGCTGGTACCTTCGTTTGCATCTACCACACTAATGTTCCATCCTCTACTTTCGCAATATTTTGTGTACATACGGTATAAATCGCCTGCAAAAATACTTGCTTCGTCGCCACCCGTTCCAGCACGTATTTCCATGACTGCATTTTTAGCATCTTCCGGATCCTTTGGGATTAAAAGAAATTTTATTTCCTCTTCCAATTCTGGTAATCGTTCTTGAGCGGTTTCCAATTCTAATTTTGCCATTTCCACCATTTCAGCATCGCTGCCATCGGTGATGATTTCTTGGGCTTCTTTAATAGAATTCGATAAAGAAACATATTCGTCTCTTTTATCCATCAAGGCTTTTAAATCTTTGTATTCTTTATTTAATTGAATATAACGTTTTTGATCTGTAATCACATCGGGCTGAATGATAAGGTCACTTACCTCATCAAAACGTTGTTTTATAATTTGAAGTTTTTCTAGCATAAGGGTACCCGCCATTTCCATTTTGGCAGTGCAAATTTACGATAAAATATGGTTGCTTGTATTAACAGTAATGAAACTCTCCCAGTGGACTTTTAATAGTCAATTTTTTTTCTGAAGAAGCTTCAACACGCCCCACAATTTGCGCATCCACATTAAAGGATTTTGAAATTTCGATAATTTGAGGTGCGATTTCTGGTGCTATATACAATTCCATTCGATGCCCCATATTAAACACCTGATACATTTCTTTCCAATCGGTTCCACTCTCCTGTTGGATTAATTTGAAAAGGGGTGGTACTTCAAATAAAGTATCTTTTATAATATGGAGATTCTCTACAAAATGTAAAATTTTGGTTTGTGCACCACCGCTACAATGCACCATTCCGTGTAACTGATTCGTATCTACTTCTGAAAGAATCTTTTTAATAATGGGTGCATACGTTCGGGTAGGAGAAAGTACTAATTTCCCAGCATTTATTGGGCTTCCTTCTATTGCATTGGTTAGCTTTTGGGAACCCGAATACACGAGCTCTTCTGGTACCGAAGCGTCAAAACTTTCCGGATATTTACCCGCCAATTCTTTTGAAAAAACATCGTGCCGTGCCGAAGTTAATCCGTTGCTACCCATTCCGCCATTATACTCGGTTTCATAAGTCGCTTGCCCATAAGAAGCTAACCCTACAATCACATCACCAGGTTTGATATTGGCATTATCAATTACCTCACTTCGTTTCATCCGTGCTGTCACGGTAGAATCGACAATGATAGTTCTCACCAAATCACCTACATCGGCTGTTTCTCCTCCCGTACTGTGGATGTTTACACCAAATTTTTTAAGTTCCTCAATGAGTTCTTCCGTACCGTTAATAATGGCGGAAATCACTTCACCTGGAATTAAATTCTTATTTCTTCCAATAGTAGAAGACAACATAATATTATCGACTGCCCCAACGCACAATAAGTCATCAATATTCATGATAAGGGCATCTTGAGCAATGCCTTTCCAAACAGAGATATCTCCTGTTTCTTTCCAATACATATATGCCAGTGAGGATTTGGTCCCGGCACCATCGGCATGCATCACCAAACAATGATCGTTACTTCCTGTTAAATAATCTGGAACTATTTTACAAAATGCTTTTGGAAACAGCCCTTTATCCACATTTTTTATGGCATTATGGACTTCTTCTTTGGCGGCAGAAACCCCGCGCAGGGCATATCTTTTAGAAACTTCGTTGCTCATGGGGCAAAGGTAAAAAATAAAAAAGTCCAAAACCTACATTTTGGACTTCTTATCAGTTTAAGTTTTTTAACGTGTAAACAACAACTCTCTATACTTTGTCAACGGCCAAAGCTCATCGTCTACCAATAATTCTAGTTTATCGCAATGGTAGCGAATTTCGTCGAAATACGGTTTTACCTTATCACAATAGGCAAAGGCTCTTTTTTCCATATCTTCTAGCTTGTTTGCTTTTTTTCGCTCTTCGATCATGGCGGTAATGCTAGCATTTATTTTGGAGATATGTTCGCTTATTTCTTCAATTAACTCCATTTGTTCTGTGGCTAATTTTTTAAAGCCTGCGCCATAGATTTCTTTGAGTCCGCGTACGTTTTCGATTAAGATATTTTGATATCTAATAGCGGTGGGAATTACATGATTTCTAGCTATATCTCCCAGCACACGTCCTTCAATCTGAATGCGTTTAGCATACTCTTCTACTTCAATTTCATGACGTGCTTCAATTTCTACTTTATTTAAAATACCTAACTCTTCATAAAGGGCAATTGATTTTTTGGAATGTTTTGCCTTTAAAGCTTCTGGAGTGGTTTTATGGTTACTTAACCCTCTTTTTTTGGCTTCTTTTTCCCAAGCATCGCCATACCCGTCTCCTTCAAAACGAATGCGTTTGGATTGTTTTATATATTCTCTAAGCACATTGAAAATGGCATCATCCTTTTTCATGCTTTTTTGTTCAATTAGAACATCTACTTCTGCTTTAAAATCGATTAATTGTTTTGCCACAATAGCATTTAAAACCGTCATAGGATTGGCACAGTTTGCTGAAGAGCCTACCGCACGAAATTCAAATTTATTACCGGTAAAGGCAAACGGGGAGGTACGGTTACGATCGGTATTATCCAGTAAAATTTCTGGGATTTTACCTACGACATTTAATTTAAGATCGGTTTTTTCCTCTGGCGAAAGTTTGCCATCGGTCACTTTTTCAAGCTCATCTAAAACTTCCGTTAATTGCGACCCAATAAACACCGAAATAATTGCCGGTGGCGCTTCATTTGCTCCCAATCGATGATCGTTACTGGCACTTGCAATAGAGGCGCGCAGTAGTTCTTCGTATTCATTAACAGCTTTAATGGTATTAATGAAGAAAGTTAAAAACTGAAGATTCTTCATAGGAGTACTGCCTGGGCTTAATAGGTTTACCCCTGTACTCGTTGCTAAAGACCAGTTGTTGTGTTTTCCACTTCCGTTAATACCTGCAAATGGTTTTTCGTGAAATAATACCTTAAAATAATGGCGGTCTGCTACTTTGTCCATCACATCCATTAGTAAAGAATTATGATCTACCGCGAGGTTCGCTTCTTCAAATATAGGAGCCAACTCAAATTGATTAGGCGCTACCTCATTATGACGAGTTTTTACTGGAATACCCAATAGCATGCATTCCGTTTCCAAATCGCGCATATAGTTTAGCACACGGGTTGGAATAGAACCAAAATAGTGATCATCTAATTGTTGTCCTTTAGCCGAAGAATGACCTAACAAGGTTCTTCCAGCCAAACTAATATCGGGTCTCGAGGCTGCTAAGGATTTATCTATTAAAAAGTATTCTTGTTCCCATCCAAGAGTAGCAACTACTTTTGTAACATTCTTATCAAAATACTTTGCCACTGCTGTGGCAGCATTATCAACTACCTGTAACGAACGCAATAAAGGTGTTTTATTATCTAAAGCTTCTCCTGTGTAGGCTACAAATACGGTAGGGATACACAAGGTAGTACCATAAATAAAAGCAGGAGAGGTAGGGTCCCAAGCGGTGTACCCCCGTGCTTCAAAGGTATTTCGGATCCCTCCATTAGGAAAACTAGAAGCATCGGGTTCTTGTTGTACTAGCTGTCCGCCACCAAATTTTTCAATAGCCATACCGCCATCAATCGTTTCAAAAAAAGCATCATGTTTTTCAGCGGTGGCGCCTGTTAAAGGCTGAAACCAGTGGGTATAATGGGTCGCCCCTTTGCTTATAGCCCATTCTTTCATTCCTGTAGAAACGTGATCGGCTACAGAGCGGTCAATTTTGGAACCATTAACGATAGCATCCATAACACTTTTAAAAGAATCCTTGGTAAGGTATTGACGCATAGCCGTTTCGTTAAAAACATTGTTTCCAAAAATTTCTGAACGACGAGCAGGTTCTTTTACTTCAATAGGTTTTCGGTTGAAGGTTTCATAGATGGCTTTAAAACGAAGTGTTGGCATATTTTTGACTTATTTTTATTAAAAAGTAAATTAAACAGTGCAAAAATATGTGAATTTTAAATACACCCCCTATAATTTTATACTTTTTTATAAAAAAATAAATATTTTTATCAACACCCCCCCCCCTTAAAAAGTTAATTTCTGAAAAATAAATTATTAAAATTCAAAAAACACCCGTTTTAATTAATAAATGCCATACTAGCAAAAAGGGTATACGCAATAACGAGAATAAATCCTTTCAATCGGCCAATTTCAAATCTTTTAGGCAAAAAAACGAAAGGGATTAGCACCATAGCGAAGCCTAGCATCCAATAAATATCATTACTTAGTACTTCCGCACTTTTTACTGAAATAGGTTGAATTAATGACGTAATTCCTAGTACACAGGCAATATTAAATATGTTTGAACCGATAAGATTTCCCAGTGAAATGGCTTTCTCTTTTTTAATTGCAGCAATCACCGATGCCGCTAATTCTGGCACACTAGTTCCCACCGCAATCATAGTAACAGCAATGACCCTTTCACTTACCCCCATAGAAACGGCTAGTGATACAGCCCCTTTCACTAAAAGCTCGCTACCGCCCCAAAGGGCAACCCCCCCAATAAGCAACCAAATAAAAATTTTGAAATTGGATACCTTAGCAAGGGTTTCGTTAATCTCTTCTGTGGCGTCACTAACAGTTTCCTTACTTTTTCTTGCGCTAGAGAGTAACATCCAAAGATAAATACCCAATAGTAGTAGCAATCCAATTCCTTCTATTCTGGAAAGTACCTTTCCAGATCGAAGTAATACAAATAAGGCTAAAGAAACAAACATCATTACGGGCCAATTAACTTTATAAAAATCTTTATCTATTGCCAGGGGTGTAATTACCGCAGTAATTCCTAACACCAAACCGATATTCGCAATATTGCTACCAATAACATTTCCTAGCGAGATGTCACTAAAACCACTTATAGCTGCATTTAAACTAACTAATAATTCAGGAGCCGAAGTAGCAAAAGAAACTACCGTTAACCCAATTACCATTTTTGATAGTTTCAACTTAAAAGAAAGTGCCACCGAAGATCGCACCAAAAACTCACCTCCTACAACTAAAAGGGTGAGCCCAAGAAAAATGTATAGTATGCTCATATAATAAGTTATGAGGCGAAGATAACAATTAAGAAAAAGGAATGTATTTTTCATAAAAAAATTTTATAAAAACAATATTTAACTAAAAATTCAGTTATATAACTACAATATTAGTTGTATAACTAAAAAAATAGTTTTAAGTTTGAATTATGGAACAATTAACCAATAAAGAAGAAGAAGTAATGCAAGCACTCTGGAGCCTTGAAAGGGCTTTTGTTAAAGAGATTATTGCAATTTTACCAAACGAAAATCATTATAATACGATTTCGACTATTGTAAGAAACTTGGAAGAAAAAGGATATGTTTCTTATACTGCGTTTGGAAAAACACATCAATACTACCCAATTATATCTAAAGAAGAATATACAAAACGTTTTATGAATTTAGCTATGAAGCGCTATTTTAATAATAATTACAAAAGTATGGTTTCATTCTTTGCTAAAGAGGAGAAAATTAGCGCCAAGGAGCTTCGTGAAATTTTAGACATCATCGAAAACAAAAAATAATATGGAATTACTTACCTACATAATAAAGTCGGCGGGGGTATTGCTATTATTTTACACGGTCTATTTCTTTTTGTTACAAAAAGACACGTTGTTTCATGCGAAAAGACAATTTCTACTTTTTGGACTTGTCGCTGCCATTATTTTACCCTTTATTGAATTGACCAAAACTATCATTATTGAAATTCCTGAAATAACAAACGCTCTAAATTCTGAAATTTCTTCAAAAAGCTATGTTCCACAACTGGTGGAAACATTTTCGATGACGCTTTGGGATGTTGTACTAGGTGTGTATGGCTTTGGGGTATTAGTGATGGCTTATAGATTTGCAAAAGAGCTGAGCTCCTTAATAAGAATATTTATTTCTGGAAATCCTGAAAAAATTGAAGGTGTTTTACACATCAAGACGAGTCAAAAACAAGCTCCTTTTTCGTTCTTTAATTATATTGTTTATAACCCTTCGCTTCATTCTGATGAAGAATTACAAATGATTATTAAACATGAAAAAGTACATGCCAGTCAATGGCATTCTGCAGATATCCTTTTGGCTAATTTATTACTCATTTTCCAATGGATAAACCCCATAGCTTGGCTATTTAAAAATAGTATTGAAGAAAATCTGGAATTTATCGCCGATAATAAAACCGTACAACAAATAGCTTCCAAAAAAGCATATCAATTGGCACTGGTAAAGGCTTCATCAACCTATACAGTACCCGCACTTACCAATAATTTTTATCAATCATTCATCAAAAAACGAATCATTATGTTAAACAAAAGCAATTCAAGAAAAGTAAATGTTTTAAAAATTGGGATTATTCTTCCTCTATTGGCGCTCTTTTTATGGAGTTTTAATGTGACCGAGGTGATTACTTATAAAACGATTCCCAAACCTAAAGAATCTATTAATAAATCTTCTGTTAAGGAAACGCCCATAGTAAATTTTTTAGAACAAAAAGAGGATGTAACAAAATTGGAGGGGACCAAGGTTACCGTTAAAAAACCTTCAGAAAATATTACTCAATCTTCATCTCAAGAATTAACAGTTCGAGAAAAATTCAGTGTTAAGATTACCAAAAATACCAGTAATGAAGCGTTTGAAAAGATTAAAAAGGAACTGAAAGAAAAATACGGAATCGACCTTAGTTATACCGTTGTTAGAAATGATGTTCAGGAAATAGTTTCTTTAACAATGAATTATTCGAGTACCGATTCTAGAAATGGAAATTATCAAGTAACCGATGATGATGGTATTGATGAATTTCATTTTTACATAGACGAAGAAGGAAAGAGTGGTTTCTGGTCTGAAGCAACAGAAGAACGTCGTGTAGAGCGTATGGAACGAAGAACAAAGGAAATGGAAGAACGCAAGGAAGAAATGGAAATAAGAAGAGAGAAGATAAATGAAGAAATGGAAGTACGGCGAGAGGAAATGAAGGAACGAAAAAAAGAAATGGATAAACGACGTAAAGAAAAAGAAATTGCTGTGTATAACAAAGAAAGCAATGAAGCCATGACTTATGCCATAGCAAATACAGGAAGTGGATCAAATAGGAATCTGGCAGTTATTTCTGGCTCAGAGGATAGTGTAATAATCAACAAAAATACAAGTGATGCAGAACTTTCTAAAATGAAAACTGAATTAGCTTCCAAAAATATTGATTTTGCTTACAAGAATGTAAAAAGAAATGATGCTGGTGAAATTGTAGCTATAAAAATATCGATAGATGATAATAAAGGATCAAAATCTACTACTGTCATAAAAAGCGATGATGATAAACCCATTGATTTAATTGTTATTCATCAATAGTTTTGAAA
>JAWKMO010000019.1:0-42315 GCA_041392205.1 Flavobacteriaceae bacterium
AACACCAAACCACCAAAGAAGATATTTCAGAAATTTTGAGCGGATTTCAACGCACCGAAGACCAACCTGGTTATGAAATTTTTAAAGTAAAAGGTTGGGACTATCCTGCACTAGTGGAAACCTTTCAAAAAGCGGGACAAATTGCTAGAGAAGAGCACGTACCCGTATTAATTCACGTAATAGAACTCACCCAACCGCAAGGACACTCTACCAGTGGCTCCCACGAACGCTATAAAAATGCCGAAAGATTGCAATGGGAAAAAGACCATGATTGCAATGTAAAGATGCGCGAATGGATGATGGAAAGCAATATTGCCACAGCAGAGGAACTGGACGAACTGGAAAAAAACATAAAAAAACAAGTCCGAGAAGGAAAAACAAAAGCCTGGGATGCTTTTCTAGCACCTCACAAGCAGGAACAGAAAGAGGCACTCACGCTTATAGGTAACTTAGCCGACAGCAGTCCGAATAAAATCTTTATCGAAAAAATTAAAAACGAATTGGCCGAAGTAAAAGAACCTCTCCGAAGGGATGTAATTACTCAAGCCCGAAAAGCGCTTCGCTATGTGGTGGGAGAAAACACCCCCGAAAAGAAGCAATTGCAAGATTGGGTAAACAACTATTTCGATATTGTACAACCCAAATACAGCTCGAATCTGTATTCGGAATTACCCAATAAAGCCACCAACATACCAGAAGTACTCCCTACCTATGATGCCAATGCTGAAGAAGCAGATGGACGTGTTATTTTACGTGAAAACTTCGACACCCTATTTAAAAACTTCCCAGAAACCCTTGTCTTTGGAGAGGATAGTGGCGCCATTGGGGACGTAAACCAAGGTTTGGAAGGCCTTCAGGAAAAGTATGGAGAATTGCGCATTAGCGATGCTGGAATACGCGAAGCTACCATTCTAGGGCAAGGCATTGGAATGGCCATGAGAGGCCTCCGCCCTATTGCCGAAATTCAGTACCTAGATTATATCATGTACTGCTTGCAGATTATGACCGATGATTTGGCTACTGTACGCTATAGAACTGCTGGAAAGCAAAAAGCTCCCTTAATCGTGCGAACTCGTGGGCATCGATTGGAAGGCATCTGGCATAGTGGCTCACAAATGGGTGCCCTGATTAATTTGCTACGCGGGATGTATATTCTGGTACCCCGTAATATGGTAAAAGCAGCGGGATTTTACAATACCCTACTACAAAGTGACGAACCCGCTTTGATTATAGAATGTTTAAACGGCTACCGATTAAAAGAAAAAATGCCTTCCAACTTAGGGGAATTTAGAACCCCCATTGGCGTAGTGGAAACCGTAAAAGAAGGAAGTGATATTACGTTGGTGTCCTACGGAAGTACCTTGCGTATTGTACAAGAAGCTGCTAAAGAATTACAACAAGTAGGCATTGATGCCGAAGTGATTGACATACAAACCTTATTACCGCTGGACATCCATCACGATATCGTAAAGAGTGTTCAGAAAACCAATCGGTTATTAGTAATTGACGAAGATATGCCGGGTGGTGCTTCGGCCTATATTTTGGAACAGATTGTGAATGAACAAAACGGATACCAATACCTAGACAGCAAACCGCAAACGCTTGCAGCACAACCGCATCGTCCTGCCTATGGCACCGATGGTGACTACTTCTCCAAACCTTCTACCGAAGATGTGTTTGAAAAGGTCTATGCCATGATGCACGAAAGTAATCCAGAAGAGTTTCCGAAGCTGAGATAGTATTTGTCTAGTCGAGCATTGGATAAAAAGAAAATAAATTTTCTTTGAACGCAGCCTGCAAAGCAAATCGGGAGCTCCTCCTGTCTGTTCGAGCGCAGTCGAGAACTATTACAATTTCAGTTTTTTATAAAGGTCTCGACTGTGCTCGACCTGACAACAAAAAACATTTGTGAATTTGTGGCTAAAAAAAAGTAATTAAAATTTCTTTTATTCGAAAAAACTTCGATATTTACAAAACCAATTAGACAAAACACAAGATATGTTACTATCAGTTTTCAATAATAATAACAATACCAACGGAAACCCGTAACCGAAACTTGTACCGTATATCGAACCCGTCAAGTTTCTAATTTGACGGGTTTTTTAATTCTTGTGAAAACAGGAACCTAATAAAGTAATGTATAACTAATAAGTCCTTTCAACAGGATATAAAAAATGGAGACCGCAAAAAAAGGTTGGGAGCAGATTCCCGCCTTCGCGGGAAATACTATGTGTGGAATTGTATGTGCCTTCGACCTTAAACGCCCCGCAGCTATGCTGCGACCTCAATTATTAACTATGGCGAAATGTATTCGTCACCGCGGACCCGACTGGAGCGGAATTTACGACAATGAAAAGGCCATTCTTGCGCACGAACGTCTAGCCATTGTAGATCCCACCTCAGGAAAACAACCGCTATTTTCAGAAGATAAAAAACTGGTATTGGCCGCCAATGGGGAAATCTATAACCATCAAGAATTACGCAAACAATTTGAAGGCAAGTACAACTTCCAAACCAAAAGTGACTGTGAAGTCATCCTTGCACTGTATCAAGAAAAAGGCGCTGGATTTTTAGACGAGTTAAACGGAATCTTTGGTTTTGCGCTTTACGATGTCGAAAACAATGCCTACCTCATCGCTCGTGACCATATGGGGATTATCCCATTGTATATGGGGTGGGACCAAAACGGAACCTTTTATGTGGCTTCAGAATTAAAAGCCCTAGAAGGCGTTTGTACCAAAATTGAACTCTTCCCTCCTGGACACTATTTGTATAGCAAAGACGGCGAAGTCACCCGTTGGTGGACCCGCGACTGGATGGAATTTGACAATGTAAAAAACAAAGAAACTTCTATTGACGATTTACGCAAAGCCTTAGATGCCGCCGTAAAACGCCAATTGATGAGTGATGTACCTTACGGGGTGTTACTCTCCGGCGGATTGGATAGCTCGATTACCTCTGCCCTAGCCAAAAAATATGCCGACAAGCGTATTGAAAGCGGCGACGTGGAAAACGCTTGGTATCCACAATTGCACTCGTTTGCCATTGGACTGGAAGGCTCCCCCGATTTGGCGGCAGCGAAAAAAGTAGCCGACCATTTGGGTACCGTACACCACGAAATTCATTTTACCATACAAGAAGGGATCGATGCGCTACGTGATGTAATTTACCATGTTGAAACTTATGATATTACTACCATTCGTGCCTCTACCCCTATGTTTTTATTGGCGCGTGCCATTAAAGCCATGGGCATTAAAATGGTGCTTTCTGGCGAAGGAGCCGATGAGATTTTTGGCGGGTATCTATACTTCCATAAGGCACCTTCCGCCAAGGATTTTCACGAAGAGAACGTGCGTAAGCTGGATAAGCTCCATATGTACGATTGCCTGCGTGCCAACAAGAGCTTGGCGTCTTGGGGTATTGAAGGTCGGGTGCCGTTTTTGGACAAAGAGTTTATGGATGTGGCGATGCGGTTAAACCCAAAAGACAAAATGATTATTGCAGGACAAAGCAGCCCTAAAGACAAACAAGCCATGGAAAAATGGGTCTTGCGGGAAGCCTTTGCAGATATGCTTCCAGAAGCGGTAGCGTGGCGACAAAAAGAACAATTTAGTGACGGCGTGGGGTATAGTTGGATAGACACCCTAAAAGAAATGGTAAACGCCCAAGTAACCGACGAGCAGCTCGCCAATGCGCAATATAGATTCCCCATACAAACCCCCACCAGTAAGGAGGAATTTTACTACCGAACCATTTTTGAAGAGCACTTCCCCAGTGATGCGGCGGCTTTAACCGTACCCTCGGTGCCCAGTGTGGCATGTAGCAGTGCGGTAGCGTTGGAATGGGATGCCAGTTTTAAAAACATGAATGACCCTAGCGGCAGGGCGGTTAAAAATGTGCATACGGATGCGTATAAAAAGTAAGGTGTATAAAAACCGAAGTCTTAGAGCTTCGGTTTTTTATGATATATCAATTTCATCGAACTATTTACCAACTAAACTAATTTGCAAATGCAACTTTAAAATATTCTTTACCTTGTATTATATATGAGAATGTTTAAAAAAATAATGAAAACAATTGCAAAAAAAGAAGCCCTTTTATTCTTGGGTTTCTACATGGTATCTGTACTTATTTACTACACAGCAAGTTGGATTTCTTGGGGCGGTTTTAATTCTGGACACCCCCCTTATTTTGATCTTGAAGAGTTTTTTGCTGCTGCAGGGGCGCAATTTATCATTAGTTTTTTAGTCACAATACCTATTTGGTTTATTACTGCTATCCTTTTAAAAAAATACCCTCTTAAAATTAGACTTTTATCTCATCTATTATTTTTACCCTTATACATTTCAATCTGTTATTTTTCATTGGCATCTGTAACAAAAGTTTTTGGTTGGGCGATGTATTTTGGAGGCTATAAAACGGTTTGGACACTTTATATGTTGTTGCTATTTTATTTAGTACAATTTGGTTTTATTCATGCCTATGGGTATTTTAAAAAATTCAAAAAGGAAGAAAAGGAAAAAGCGATTCTTAGAGAAACAACCCTAAAAAGTGAAATCACCGCCTTAAAATCGCAATTAAATCCCCATTTTTTGCATAATTTATTCAATTCTATTAATGCAACCATACCGCCAGAGAATGAACGAACTAGGGAACTTATTGTGCAATTATCCGATTTATTCAGGTATCAAAACTACGCTTCGCAAAACGATTTTGTTACCATTAAAGAAGAACTGGATTTTATAAATAGCTACTTAGAGTTGATGCAGATACGACTAAAGGAGCGTCTCAACTTTTCGTTTAAAGTATCTGAAAAACTATACCCTCGCAAAATTGCTCCTATGTTACTACAACCTTTGGTTGAAAATGCCATTAATCACGGAATTGCGGCCAAAACAGACGCTTCCACTTTGGTTATTCGCATCAAAGAAAAAGAAAGTCAGTTGCATTGCTCCATTGAAGATACAGGCATTGGGATTAAAAATAAAGAAGTAATTTTTTCTAGAGGATTAGGGCTTACCAATACCAAAATGCGCTTGGAAAAAATATATCATTCCGAATTAAAAATAGAAGACAATCTACCCTCGGGCACTAAAATATCCTTTACCATTTGAAAACAATTATACTCATAGATGATGAGCAGGATGCTAGAGATTTGCTAAAGCATTACATTGGTATGCACCCAGAGTTATCCATTATTGGGGAAGCCAAAAATGGCTTGGAGGCTGTTGCATTAATTAATACGCTAAAACCCGATGCTATTTTCTTAGATATTCAAATGCCAGGGCTTAATGGTTTTGAAGTATTAACGCAATTGGATGAAATCCCGGAAGTCATTTTTTCAACTGCCTATGACCAATATGCTATTAAAGCGTTTGAAGTTCACGCCGTGGATTACTTACTAAAACCTTATGGAAAAAAACGCTTTGAAAGTTCCCTGAATAGAATTCTAAAAAATCAAGAAAATGTCGTTCCGCTAACAGAAGCACTTCTTCAAAAAGAAACGCAATATCCTTCTAAAGTCATTCTTCATAAAGGAACACGAAAAATGATGGTGCAAGTAACCGATATACTCTATGCGGAAGGTTTTGGCGATTATACGAAAGTGTTTACCAAAAATGAGGAGTTTCTTTCCACAAAGGGCATTTCGGAACTGAAGGACATCCTCTCTCCTTCCACTTTTTTACGGATACATCGTTCGCATTTTGTCAATACGAATGCTATTGTTGAGTTAAAAAAAATAGATCGGTATTATCATCTTATTTTGAACAATAGAAAGGACATAAGAGTAAGCGATTCCTATTTGCCCGAGATCAAAAAAATCCTCCTGTAACCGTTTCATCGGGTTATTTTCAAGCCTGCCGACATTCCCTTTGGCTCTTCTATGTTCTTTTATAGGTTTGAAATAGTAAAACAAAAGCTATGAAACACTTATTAAAAATTTCCATCCTAATCTTTGGAATAACCTTTCTTCAAAAAACGACAGCTCAAATTCAAGAACCATTACAAATTTCAAGAGAAGCAGATATTAACCCCAAGACCTACACAGGCATTATTTCGGAGCATTACGCCAATGGAAGTCCTTCGCTTTGGAAAACACTTATCCAAGGAAAAGCCGAAGGTCTTTGGCTGGAATGGTACCCTAATGGAAATCTGCGGTATCGCGCTTACTGGAAAAATGGTTTAGGAAATGGAAGGTGGGAATATTTTCACCCCAATGGTAGATTGCGTTCGGAAAGTTTTTACATAGACGATATCGCGCAAGGATTTTACAGGGATTACTATGAAAACGGACAATTGCAAAACGATGCAACTTACCTAAACGGAAAAAAAGAAGGTGTTGAAACATCCTATGATATAGATGGCGTTTTGCTTTCACGAAAACGATACGAAAACGGGACACTAGTAATTGATGAACCCCAAATTTTTGAAGAAGGCGTCGTATCTGTTGCCAATGGAAACGAATGGGGAATTACCTTTATGCCCGATGGCAATACAGCCTATTTTACAAGAAGGGATATTAATACGGGACAAAAACGAATCTACGTGACCACCAAAACTGAAACCACTTGGAGCGAACCCGCCATAGCCCCCTTTTCTACCGATGAAGATGAAGCCGCCTTTATTACAAGTAACGGCAGTAAATTTTACTTTGCGTCCTATAGACCCCTGCCCGATGGAAACACTTCAGAAAAAATGGATATGAATATTTGGATGATGGATAAAACCAACAAGGGTTGGTCTGCTCCTAAACCTTTATCTAGGGACATTAATAAATCGATGCAAAAAGGGAATGTTTGGCCCGCCAATTATGAAGCAGGTCCCATGACCGATGCTCAAGGAAATCTGTATTATTGGACCAAAGGATCTGAAACAAATGCTACCAATATCTTTATGGCTACCTTACAAAAGGATGGAACCTATAGCAGGCCTATAGAATTAATACCCCCATCGAGTACCAAAAATTACGATACTTCTGCAACCCTCTCGCCCGATGGGAACCTCTTATTTTTTGGTTCGGATGACCGCTATGATGGCTTTGGAGGCTCAGATATGTATTACTGCGTAAAAAAAGGAAACCGTTGGTCTACACCCAAAAATTTAGGCCCTGTAGTAAACTCCTCACAATCAGAAAGCTCTCCTAGTTTTTCCCCAGACGGGAAGTACTTTTATTTTAGTAGTAATCGCGGTAGTAAAAAAGATACTGATGGAGAACGCATGTGGGATATATACTATATGGAAACACGATTTTTATTGATTGAAAAATAAGTCTTTGGAGAAATTATTTTGATAGCATCCTTTTGGGGGAGTTTTTTGCTGAAGTGCCTACGAAGATGTATAAAAAGTAAGGTAAATAAAAAACCCGAAGCCGCTAGCTTCGGGTTTTGCAAGAAATCTTGAAGAAATTTATAGCTGATATGCGGGTGTAGCCTATTCGTTTTTATTTTAAAATAGGCTATTGAGTAATTACTGGGGATGACTGTCTTGCTGCTAATTTCCATCCAGATTCTGTTTTAATCCAAACATTGGTGAACCTCCTAGGTATCCATTCGTTGTGGTTGGTAATCATACTTGCCGGTTGTTGCAATTCTTTACCCATTACAACTGCAATGTCTTGATTGAATGTGATTTTTTCAATTATTCTTTCCACTTTAGGAAAGGTATGACCACTTTCCATAAGTGCAAGAATTTCTTTAGGAGTTACGATTTTTCCATTTGGGTTGTTTACCACATAGTTTTCCGACCAAATTTCCAATAATGAGGTAGTATCGCCTTTATCAAGTAATTCTGTCCAATACTTTTCTAATCGTCTGATTTCTGTTTCATCGTTTGATTGTCCAAAAGTCAGGGAAGTCCCAAAAATGAATCCAATTAGCATCAATTTGAACGCTTTCATAATTTAATTTTTTTAGTTTAAGTATTTTCGTTTTTAAGGTTGTTTTCTTAAAAGTGACACACAACGGATTTGCATAAGAACATTAGGACAGAAAAAACACACGAACCAAAGGTTTCATCGTTATCTTCTACAGTACAAAATACACCATTATTACTTAGACGCTTTCTCCGAAAAATCCGTAAAGGTTTTTCCATCGAAACGATATAAGCCTGTATTGTTTGTTCCTATCCAGATATTTCCTGCGTTATCCGCTACCATAGACCAAACCTGATAATCTTCCAAACCATCTTGGGTGAAATTTGTACAGGATTTCCCATCATAACGCCATATACCTCCGACGCCTCCAAACCTACTCATCTTTCCAGTGAACCAAATATTTCCTGCTTTATCTTCTAATATTGGACCAAATCCAACGTTTCCTTCAAGACAAATTGTTCCAGCTTTCTCTTCTACAATTGGACTGAATGGAAGATTTTCTGTAAAATCGGTAAACGTTTTTCCATCATATCGAAAATAACCGTTACTTCTTCCCGAGAACCAAATGTTTCCCGCCTCATCTTCTAAAATATAGGGCACCCAAGCATCACCATTCGGTTTATAATTGGTTAGGATTTTTCCATCGTAACGGCTAACACCTTCTCCACCTCCCATTCCCGAACAGAACCAGATATTTCCGTTTTCATCTTCTAACATTCGTTCAACCGATTTAAGTTGCAGACCTTTCGTATTTACAATGTGCTCATTATCTAGAAAAGCAGAAAACGAGTTCTCTTCATATATATAAACTCCTTGATTGGTACCAAACCAAAGTGTTCCATTTTTACTTTGCATCATTGCCCCTACTGTAATTCTTGAATTTGAATTACTAGTTAGAGTAGTATTTGAATTTGTTGTTTCCAAAGGAACAGTAACTATCTTTTTCCCATCAAACCTATATAAACCATCACTGGTCCCAAACCAAATATTTCCAATAGTATCTTCTAAAATAGACCAAACAGAATTATTACTTTGATCATTTTTAATAATAAATTGAGTGAATAATTTACCATCATAACGATAAACACCTTCCCCAGTGGTACCAAACCAAAGATTTCCTTGTTTATCTTTAAGACTACAATGAATATTATCACCAAAGCGAGAACCTTGTGTTTTTAAAAGTTTAGGTGTTCCAATAGTACTAGTATCTGTGTTTTTTAAATCATCTGTTGGTTTAGTTTTGACTTGTCCATTACAAGAATTAAAAAATACTAGTAGTAGTAAACTATATGTAATTTGTCTGTTACAGAGATATTTAATCATAGTCTCATTTTAGCTTTTATATCTTTATTGGAAGTTGATTTATTTTCGTTAATGTCACTAATGGTTGCCGCTAACGGTCCGGGCTATCCCCAAGCAACGACTGGCGACTGATTCGGCCGAGCATCGGCAGTCACGATTTTTGGGTGTGACGTGAGAATCAGCGTAGTGAAGGTGCCATTAAAAATGTACATATGGTGGCGTATTAGGAGTAAATTGGGTCAAATTAATCAACTTCCTCATCGATAAAGGAATCAATACATTTTGTTAAGGATTTGAACTTTGCACTATAACCATAGCGATCAAGCGCTTTTTCAATACAGGGTATCAATTCAACAAACATAGGGTTATCTTTTTCCCGTTTCGAAAACTTATCTATTTTAATAAAATCCGATTCTAAGTCATCAGAATATAACACTAGATTTTTGGTATTCTCAGTGGTGCCAGAATCTGAATCGTGAAGCATCATAGTAAGAAAAAGCTCCCCTTCATAATAAAACACTTTTCCTCTAATTCCTCTAATTAACATAGGTGAATTCCACCTTCCTCTCTTGTACCTAAAATAGTAGTCTCCCACCTTGAAGCCCCAAAGTGAATTCATTACTTTGGAGTCCTTTTTATTATCCGGTGTTATGTAATAAATCTTAAAAGAAAATGGGTCGGTAGAGATGCCATTAAAAATACCAAGGTAGGTTCCTTTATCTTGTTTAAAATCATCATAAGTTTCAAATATGTAAAACGCTTCAGATTCAGTAGCCTGCTCCTGCCCAAAGGAATACAAAAAAATAGATAAGAAAATGAGAAGTATTTTGTACTTCAAGGTAATTTTATATGCCATTGCGCTTATTATTTAATACTTCCATGTATATTTTTAATCCTTGAGCATAATATGTGAATTCTGCACCACTAGAATATTTTTTATCATTTAGCCTATCGTATACATAGTATCTTTTGTAATTATTGGAATGAATGGCAGAGTTATGTATTCCTTTAGTGGAGTAGCTTGTACCTAGGTCATGATCAAAAATCCAGCGATATTTTACCTTATCAGGATAGGCTTCATCGATATCAACATTAGGTTTCACTACTTCATAAGGTCCTTCATAATTTTTCCTTGCTGCTTTTTTCATAAAATTATCCCTTCCTAATCCTACCATCTGAAGCAAAAGGACTTCCTCTTTATTTTTCCCAAAGTCTGGTGGAATAGCTTCATTCTCTTCGGTATATTCAGACCTCATTTTTTTGGTTTCGATAGATTTACCAATAAAACAAGATTGTAAACTATAAGAAATAACTACAATAAATAAAATACGAATAACAAATACTTTTGAAATCATTTGATGAATAGTGTTTATTAAAAAATGAAATATTACGATTTTATAAATATAATTAATTAAAATGTATTGCTTAGATTTTTTTAGAATAGGTTACCAAAAAACCGATTGATAATAATAGATGAATTTATAAGATATTGAGAATGGGACACCAGTTTTAAAAACATGAATGACCCTAGCGGCAGGGCGGTTAAAAATGTACATACGGAGGCGTATGAGAAATAAACAACAAAACCCAGAGTGAGTATCTTGGGTTTTTGTAAGTTTTTTTAGGAATTTATAGCTGATATGCGGTTTTTGTATTCCGTTTTATTTTCTTTCCAATTCGGTTATTAGTTTTAAAAGTTTTTCACGATTCTTTCCTGATTTCATCCAGTTTGGTAGTTTCTCAACCATTGTTGAATGTTTTCGCCCATTCTTTTCTCTGAGGTCAGCTGAAATGTAATTTTTTAAATATTCGAGATGTTCATAATTGTATGCCCAAAAATTATTACCTCTAAAATTGTCGGTCAACCACAAGGGTAATCCAAAATAAGAATCGGATGGTTTTCCAGTTGCTAAATACATCCATTGTATTTCTATGTTTCTCGGATTATAATTTTCGGTTGTTCCACAGTTTGAACACGTAATCGCAACCGTCTCTTTTTTCTCATTAACATTCGGAATGATAAATTCTATTTCTGCTGCACAATTAGGGCAATGACATTTAAGTTCTACTGAAAAGGATTCTTTTCTACCCTTCTCTGAATGAAAGCAATTTGGACATTTCAATGTGCTTTTCGAAAAGTACGTTACGGGTTCTTCTTTTGTGACAATTGCTCGTTTTCGACACTTTGGGCATTCAACCAAAACTTTATTGGTAAAATAATTGAGGGTACTATTTTTATCTTGAAATCTTTTCACTTTTTAAATTGTATTCAACGGTTCGGCGCTTGGCGCAGTGGCGGTTTAAAATGCACTTCACTTTCAGTTTGTAACTGACTTTTATTAAAAGCACTGACTTTTGATTTAGCACTGAATCCGCTATTTCTCTTACACGCTGTTATGGTTCGTTTTTTATTTATTTCGTTACTATTTTGGCTGTCTCGGGTGCAATTCCAATAGTGGCAATTGAACCGCTATTAAATTTTAAAAAGTCTGTTTCTATTCCATCACTAAATATTATTCCACTTGTAGGCATTAGTGATTCAATTAGCAACTGGTTTTGGTTTTTTATAATTCCTGCTGTTATTCCTGTCTGTGTTCTGATACTTTTAAATGGCTCTCTAACTGCAAAAAGTAATTCGTTGTCTTTAAGTTTTGGTCTTTTTGGTTTAAGATTTTTCTCGAACATACTTGTCACACCATAAGCCATATTGAAAATTGAACTTAACCAACCTGTCGAGCCTGCTGGTGTAGAAATTATTAGCCCGCTTGAAGAGTGTTCTTCTGTGTTTTGATTAAATGAAATTTTATAACGTGCTGAAATATGAGATGAAGCACCAATAAAAAGGTCGTTAAAAGCCAACAATCTTTGTCCATCATTAAGTTTTGCTTCTGCAAACCGCATTGTTTTAGACTGATATTGATTGCTTAAAACATTTTCCACGCCACCCACAAAGTCTGAAGTGTCAAATGGTAAAAGAACACCATCATATCTTTCCTTATCAGGATTTACTGCAACTATTGGGCAACCTTTAGAATATTTGGCAGTATTAGCCACAAGTCCATCTTGTCCAATGACAACTATCAGGTTCTTTTCAGAAAAAATGAAGGAAGGTAAATATATTCTCTCAACAGTTTTGTTTTTGACAACTCGTGATAGTTGTGTTTGCATTGAGTTTAAGGAATTATGAAAAATATCGTGTTCTGACTCATAATCGTCAAAATTACCTCCAAGACTTTCAATATAAAATTTTGCTTGAGCCTTTGTATTGAAGCGTTCAATCAAAGATTCAAGTCTTGTTTTATTCTTTACAATTATGGCATATTCAAAGCTCATTTTTTATTTTCTCTCTTGTCGTTAAGCAAGGTGTCTAACAATTCAGGGCTAATATTAAGATTGCCAATTTTGTCTGCATTTTCGGCAAGTTCTCTAAATGCAAGTGAGATATTGAATTTTGGGTCAGGGTTGTTATTCAGAGCTGTTAAAGTTTTCCAATCAATGTCTTTGTATGGTTTCAAAGTTGTTTCAATAACGTAACCCTGTGCTTCAGCTTCTTTTTTGTCATTTGCAGTTTTTTGTTCAATGAATTGTTTTCTTTGATTTTCAACTGCAATGTCAGCCGCTAATTTCATTTCACGAAGTTTGCGGTCGTTATCCGCTTTTTGAACTTCAGATTCCATTTTCTTTTCAGCGATTTGTTTTTGTTTTTCTTCTACCGCTATTTCCGTATTGAGTTCTGTTTCCTTAATTTTTCTTTCTTGTTCAACTGCAAAGTTTCTACGTTCGTAAATGGCTTGGTCGGCTTCTTGTTGCAATTTCTCCCTTGTTTCGGTTTCTAAGGCTCTTGCCATTTCAGGTGTTGCTTGAATACCTAAAATATTTGCTCCTAAAATATCAATCCCAAGCATTGCAATGGCTTGAGATGATTTCAGTCCTTCCAGAATTCTCTCTTCTATTGACTTTGCTGAACGAATTGCGTCTTTCAATTTTATTTCGTGTATAAATGACGAAGTCGCTGTCTGTGCTTCATTGATGATTCTTTGGTTTAGTTTCTCAATGTCGTTTTTTTTGTACTGCCCGTTGTCATTTACGGTGAAGTCCAATACGTCTGCAAGAGTTTTGGGATTGCTTATTTTGTAGCTTATTTGTCCCTGAATGTTTACTGTTTGATAATCGTTTGTCGATTCGTTGAAGATAAAAGGTAAGTCATTACTTCCCATAGGAATAGCTGCAATCGAGCTATTCGGTGCGAAGTAGAAAAATGAAAGCCCACGACCTTCTCGCTTAATGTTTCCGTTCTTGAAATGCAGAACATATGTCATTGAGTCAAATTTGATGTGTTTTATTCCGAACATATTATTTTGATTTTATTGTTTGTTTTCATTAGCGGTGACGTCTTTTAAAATGAGCCATAACGGTTCCGTATAACCGTCATTTACGGGTTTTAATTTACGTTTTTTTCGGCTTAGGGGAATGTTTTTGTAGGAATTTGAATTCACTTAACCCTCCACCGCCGTAATTGCGGTTATACATTGTTGCCAACAGTACTTTATTTTGATAATTCATTAAGTTTTTCCTTTTCCTTTTTCGATAGTTTGTCGTAACCTTTTTTGTTTATTTTATCCAAAATACTGTCCAGTTCACTCTGTTTTGATGCTTTAACTGAATTATACTTGTCTTCTATTGTAAAATTGTGTTTTGATTTTGAAAATGGATTCTGAACAATTAAAAAATGTGGTTTTTTTACAATCAAGTATAAAAAAATCAAAGACGGAATTAGGATTAGAATTATGGGAAAGTAATTCGTTTGTAAAATGCTTGGATTTATACCAATAGCTATTAAAAGTCCGACAATTCCACCACCTAAATGAGCTTCGTGTCCAATATTGTCTTTCTTTGTTTTAATTCCATAAATCGAGTATAAAACATAAGCTATTCCATAAAGCCAAGCAGGAATGTAAATTGGAAGCAAAATAAATCCAATTTCCATTCCAGGAAATAGTCCAATTGATGCAAATACTAATCCGCTAACTGCTCCAGAAGCTCCAATAGCAGAATAGTCAGGATGATTTCTGTGAATATATAGGGCGAGTAAATTTCCGCCAATTAAACTCACTAAATACAAAACCAAAAATGCAGGTATTCCGATATATGATTCCAAGCTTTGGCTAAACAAATAAAGTGTTATCATATTGAACCCAAAGTGAGTCCAGTCTGCGTGTAAAAATCCTGAAGTAATAAGTCTTTTATAATCCTTGTCAACCAAAACTCGGTCAACATTGAATAAGAATTTGTCGAAGAAAACAAAATCTTTTAAACCTTTATATGTTACAATTCCATTTGCAATGATTAGTAACAAAGTTATAATTCCGATTTCTTCCATTTATTTTGTTCGTATTGTTGGCAACGTAATATATCATCATAAGAACTTTTGATATCCAGATAAATAAGTAGGATATCAACAATCCTTTACTTTAAATTTCAATAAATTTTGTGGGGAGTCACTCAAATATAGTAAAAAGTTTGTTTTGCAGTGGCAAAGTTTCAAAGTTTCAAAGAAACAAAGACCTATGACCTAGTACCCAGAACCTAGGACCCAAGAATCAAGACGCAAGACGCAAGACGCAAGAACCAAGAACCAAGACGCAAATATCCAATATACCAACCATCCAACATTCTAATATACCAATCATCCAACAGTCTAATATACCAAAAACCCAGTTCCCTTAGCCTAAAATCGCTTCTCGATACCATTTTTTGTAATGCAAAAAATCACTTTAATCCCTTTTTGATGTTTGGGTTGAGCAGTGCCTTAGCTATGGAGAGGGATGTCCGTTTTAAAAACTTAAACAACCCTAGCGGGTGTACAGTAAAGAATGTGCACACCGAGGCGTATAAAAAGTAAAAAAAGAAGAGCAGTAATTAATACTGCTCTTTTAATCTAATGGTATGGCAAAATTAAAGCTTAATCACCTTTTTGGTCACAAAGGAATCAGATAATTGGATGGTAATAAAATAAGTGCCAGAAGCTACGTTTGTAACATCCAGAGTACTCTCAAACTGTTCTACTTTCTTAACATAAATTGTTTTTCCAAGCAAGTCGTAGACTGTTATTTGATTGATACGTTCCATGCTTTGGACCGTGAACCAATCATTCATTGGATTGGGGTATAGAACCACTTCATTCGATTTAAATAAGATGCCAGGAGTTTCTAATATCTCTGTGGTATTCCAATACACATTAGTATCGTCCACAAACCCCATAATGATAATATCTTTTAGTCCGTCTCCATTAAAGTCTTCAACAACACAAGACGAAAGATATTCACCTCCCAAGGTGGCGGCTTCCACAAATTGGTTATTGCCCGTATTTTCATAGACCTTATTAAAAATATTAGGCAATCCCCCTTGTTGTGACCCTGTAATGAGAATATCCCTATCCCCGTCATTATCTAAATCGGCAAAGGTATTCGCCCCCGCAAAGGTTTGTTGCAAGTTGTTATTTGCCAACAAGCTAAAAGCTCCTGTACCGTCGTTGAGATACAAAAGGGTTTTAGGTTCATTGGTACCATTCATCCCGGACATTAGGAGGTCCAAATCCCCGTCATTGTCGGTATCGGTCACATCCACATCATTGGCAAAGTGGGCTTCAAAAACTGTGTTCCCATCGGGACTAAAGTTTCCAGTACCATCATTAATATACAATTGCGTGGAGGGGCTTCCATTTTGTTGTTCTCCAGAAATGACTACATCGGCATCACCGTCATTCTCAATATCGATAAAAGCCAAGGAAGCGAGTTTAACCTTAGTAAAAGTGTTCGTTCCCATAGGCGCAAAGTTAGCATCACCATCATTGAGGAATACATCGGCAACATATACCCCATTCTTATCTTGAGCGGCAATGATGATATCGGGGTCTCCATCACCATCTACATCACCTATTGTGGCACCGCTACCCTGAAATTCAGGAAGCGATGAATTGGCTAGTTGGGTAAATACTCCGGTACCATCATTTAGATAAATATGGGTAAATTCCCCTATGGAAAAACCAATTCCCGAGAAGTAGAGATCCAAATCATCATCCCCATCCAGATCGATGAAATAGGTTACGGTAGCTGAGGCATTAGGAAATGGAGTTCCTGCAACTTCGGTGAAACCACCAGAGCCGTCATTTAGGTACAAGGCTGTGTCTCTTCCAGGGTTTAAACCAGACATCATCAAGTCATGGTCTCCATCCCCATCAATATCACCCGAAGCAAAGGAGCCTCCATACACTTCAATTAAGTTGGGCTGTGGGTTGGCTACTACAAATTCGAGGTTTTGGGAGATTACCCCCGCGGCATAAAGAATACAAGTAATAGATAAAAGGGCCATTTTTTTCATAGTTAATTTTATTAAATTTTGTAGCAAAAATGCACCTTTATAGAAAAATTTACTTCACGTTTAGGGGTGAAAGTACCGTTTTCAACCAAAATGATGAGTTGAAAGCTTGATCGCACGATTGAGCAGTGCAATTTTTTTGTATTTGGTTTCTTCTACCTCAAAATAATCATACATTCTGCGCAAAGAAGAGCCAATACCGTCTACACTAAGAAAGGCCTTTTCGGCAATTTCCTTGTTGGTTATTACTGGATTTTCAAGGAGAATGTTGAGCACATTCCAATCGGTATCATTCAACTTACGGTTTAATGCTGTTTCAATGTGCTCCCTATTGAGGTGAAAGATTTCCATAGGAATTGTAGGCTCATTATTAGATTGCTTTTTCAAAGCTTCCAATTCATTTAGTAAATCCTTTAATTGTTTCTTGTTTTTTTCATTATTGCTACGTATTCGCCAAATAAGCAAACTAAGTACCAGCAAGGAAATGCCTACTATGACGATGTTGGTTTTTAGTTGTTTTAATTTTAGTAGGGCTTGAGCTTTTTCATTTTCCAACTGTTCCTCCCTCAACTTTTCTTCAAATTCACTTTTCACAGCCTCGCGAGCCACGGCAAAATCGTTCTTGATAAGTTGTAGGCTATCGTTATATATTGTATAACGTTCGTAACTCTCAAGTGACTTATCATAGATGCCCGTACTTTTGTAACATTGGTAAAGTAGTTCATAAATATCTCGTTTTATCTTGGTGTCGAGCTTTGGTGTAATGGCACTTTCGAGGAGTTCGGCTTGTTGCGTGGCAACTTTCACATTGGTAGGCAAAGTAAGCTGTGCTATAAGCAACTTACTTTCTAGAATACCACTTTCAAAATCTAGTTCGGTAGCTAGTGATAGTCCTTTTTGGGCATAGGCATACGCCGTATCTGGTTGTAATAATGCTTGATAAATTTTAGCAAGAGAAGTATAACAACCCATTATAAAAAAATTTTCATTTTTCTCTTCTAAGATATTCAAGGCTTTTTTAAAGTATCGCAGTGCTTCTTGATACTTTTCGGTTTCGTAATGAATCCAGCCCATATTCATATACGTAACTCCGCTATTTCTGTCCTTGGAAGGGTTTTGATTATAAACTGAAAGAGATTTGTTGAAATAATCTAAAGCCATATCGTAGTTTCCAATAGTCATATTCACACTTCCCAAGCTGGTTAACATGCGCCCCTCTCCATCTTCATCCTTTTGTTGCTGAAATACCTGTAATGCAGAGGTATACGATTTGAAAGCCTCCTGATACTTTTGTTGCATCAAATACACATTGCCTATATTGCCGGTAATAATGGCTTGCAAATTGGGATTATTAAGCTGAATAGCTAGTTTTTCAGCCTCTCGATAATAATGTATTGCTTGATCATAGGCCTCTTTTAGTCGATAAATATTTCCCTGTGCATTAAGGGCGCGGTATTGGTGGCGTGTCTCCCTTTTTGTGGCAGCCAATTGGTAATAATACCGGAGAACTTTTAAGGTACTGTCTGGTTGGGATTGACTATACCATCGATCAAATTGCCGTAGGGCTTGGAAACGAAGTAAGTCAGGTTGTTGGATATTTTCCCAAATGGCACGCAAGGAATCTGCTTGCTGCTGTGAATACAGTACAGGTGTTGTAATTATAAAAAATAGTAAAAAGAAATTACGCAGTAAGTTCATGGGTTACTTCTACGATATCAAATTTCCCTCTTCATCCCATTGAGCAATTTCCCCACGGGTGTTGGGATCCACACATTTTGCCAGCCACTCGGGGTCGTAACTTAATCCGTGGTCGTCCAACACGTCTTGTGGCACTCCGTCCCAATTGTTCGGGGTGTTTCCTTTATAGCCCAATTCTTTAATCCCTACTTCGCTGGTAAAATAACCAGTGAGCACCAAATTGCGCATCAACGAGAAAAAAGCCACTTCGTGCGGATGCTCTTTGGCTTCAGGGTCGGGCCAGGCAATCATGTCCAGCACTTGCTTTTGTTGTTCTTCGGTACAACTTCTAAAGGTAAGTTGGTATTTGGCATTGCAGTAAATGTCCAGCCATACCAATCCGCCTTTAATCTTGGTCTGAAACTCGGGTACGTCCTTGGCCATAAACTCAATAAAGGGTACCACGTTGGCATCGGCAATGCTGCCGGCTTCTGTAGGGGGTAAAATAAGATTGGCCAAGGTTTCTATTTGTTGCAGTTCGTCTTCTTCAAAAAACTCCTCACATAGCAATTTTTCATCAAACTCCTGTTCTTTAGGAGTCCTTCCGTAGGTATATTTCCAGATAGCCTCTTCCACTACTTCAGGCGGTGTATTTTCTACACAGCTTTGTAAAGCAAGTCCGGCTCCTAGTGAGCCCAATAACATGGTTTTAAAACTTTCTCTTCTATCCATGGCTTATAGGTTTTGTTTTTTCAATTCTTCAATAATATAGTCCGAAGTTCGCCACGCCAGCGCCAGGATGGTCCAGGTGGGGTTTTTATCGGCTTGGGAAACAAAGGGTCCGGCGTCCACTACAAACACATTTTTAACATCATGCAGCTGTTCAAACTCGTTCACCACCGAAGTTTTGGGGTCGCTTCCCATACGGGTGGTTCCCACTTCGTGAATGATCCGTCCGGGGTTGAGTAAACCGTAGTCCTGTTCTTTGGTGGGTTTATCACCCAACACGATACCACCCATATTGTGGCAGATCTCCTCAAAGGTATCGTGCATATGTCGGGCTTGCTTTCGTTCGTGGTCGGTCCAATGATAATTGAAACGAAGTACAGGGATTCCCCATTCGTCAACGGTGGTAGGGTCTATTTCGCAATAATTGTCTTTCATAGCAATGGACTCTCCTCTACCCGAAACCCCCATCACAGAGCCGTAGAATTTCTTCACATCCTCTCGTAACCCATTTCCGTAGCCCCCTACTTTTTCGCCCAAATACTTATTGAGATAATTGGGATTGAAACCGGTGCTGTAACCCGGCATCCCCATACCGCCCCATACTTCAATGTGGTAACCGCGCGGGAAGTCCAGTTTTTTATTATCTAGCCACCAAGGGGAATAGACGTGCAGTCCCCCTACACCATCTTCGTTATAGCGTTTGCGGTGCATCATTTCGGGGATAAAGAACATACGGTCGGTTCCGGTGGAATCGTGCAGGTACTTCCCTATGAGGCCACTGCTGTTACCGAGACCATTGGGGAACTTCTCACTTTTTGAATTCAATAAAATACGTGCCGAACTACAAGCTGACGCTGCTAATATCACCACTTTGGCTTTTAGGCTGTATTGTTTTCTATCCTCCTTATTGATATAGTTGACTCCGGTGGCTTTTCCGTTGTCGTCAATAGTGACTTCGCTTACCATGGAGTTAACATACAAATCTACTTGTCCGCCGTTTTTCTGAGCTGGAAATATCAAACAACTTCCTGAAGAGAAATCGGCATAGACCGAGCAACTTCGGTTACACTGGCGGCAGTAGAAACATACCCCACGCTCGTTGTTGATGCGTTTGGTAAGGATGGACAACCGTGATGGGATTACATCCACATTCGATTTCTTGGCGCCTTTGATATAATACAACTCGTGAAGTCTTGGTTTGGGTGCCGGAAGGAAGAACCCGTCCGGGTCGTTTTCCCGTTTTTCATTACTCCCGAAGACACCAATCAGTTTATCTACTTTATCGTAATAGGGTTTAACATCCTCATAGCCAATGGGCCAGTTATCGCCCAAGCCGTCTTTGTCTTTTCCTTTAAAATCCTTAGGACCAAAACGAAGGGAAATACGTCCCCAGTGATTGGTACGTCCGCCCAGCATGATAGAGCGAAACCAATCGAATTTTGAATCTCCAATTTGATTGTAAGGTTCGCCCTCTATTTCCCAGCCACCATAGGCCATATCAAATTCGCCAAAATCACGTTGCGTACCGGCACCTCTTCGCGGAGATTCATAAGGCCATTTGAGTTGGGTTCGGGTTTTTTCATCGGCGGGGTCGAAGAACGGGCCGGCTTCCACCACAGCGACTTTTAGTCCGGCATCGGCCAATACTTTGGTGGCCATTCCGCCACCGGCACCAGAGCCTACAATAATGACATCGTAGGATTTTTGCGATTCAATAATTTGCATGAAAATAAGGGTATTTGGTTAGATTCGTTTTTATTGAAACCTAAAAATACAATTATAAATGAATTGAAAGGAAAAATTGGAAAAGGAATTTTAACAAATGCCGTTATTGCTGAAAATAAGTAGCCACAAACCGCTGTAAGTCTGCCCCATGCAAATTTTTAGCAATCACCTTCCCTTCGGCATCTAGAATAAAATTGGCCGGAATGGTTTGTATACGTAGAGTTTTCATAAATGCTGCTTCGTCTCCCTGTAAATCGGAGGCGTGTAGCCATCGATAGGCACCGTCTTTTTCAATGGCAGTATTCCAAGCTTCCTCGCTGGTTTCTAGTCCGTAGGCGATAATCTGAAATCCCTTTTCGTAGTATTGCTCCCATAACGGTACTAAAATATCGCGGTTTTCTTTTCGGCATGGCACACACCACGAAGCCCATACATCGACAATAGTCAGCTTTTTCCCTAGGTGTGCATATAAAGAAGTGATTTCTCCGGTAGATAACGGTAAATTAGCATTAGGGAAAGGATCGCCTACCAATACGGGCAGGGTTTCTTTATCTGCTTTCTCACATAACTCATTTGCCCAAGGATGATTATAATCTCTCCATTGTTCGCATTGCTGAAAGAGGAATTCTGGAACCCGTTCATAATCGTTTTGCGGACTTACCCAACGCAATGCCAGCATGGATGGGAAGAATTGGGTGCTGTTATTGGCAAAATCGATGAGGGTTTTTTGGTAATTTAAAACCGCTTCTTCTTTTTCCATGAGCTGCGTTCCGTCGTGTACTTCCCAATGCTTGTTTTGCAGGTATTTTTGAAATGAATTCTGTTTTACCTCCCGAAGAGTTAACAAGGAGGTATTTACAGGGGAAGGATTTTCGATGCTGAACGTTTGCTGAAACGCTGCTGCCGAAGCAGTGATGTCGATCGTTTCGTCTTTCTCCCAAACAAACACCATATAATTATTGGTAGCTGGATCATCGTTTTGTAAATAGTTAAGATGGTCTCCCTGCTTCTGAATGGCTATTTCAAGAAGCATGGGTTCGGAAGTTTGCGGCAGGTGTTTCAATTCAAAAAAACCCTGGTCATCAATGATAGCAGAATCAATCACTTTACCGAAGAAAGGAGCAGCCAACTCGTTGAGGTGTTGCGGCTGAATAAGGTACACGGTATGCTGATAGTTTGAATTTTCTGGAAAATGGATAATGCCATAAATGGAAGGTCTTTCGGAACAACCCATCAATACTATTAATACTATAGCAAATAGAAAATGCCTCACACAGTAGTTAATTTTTATTAGGTTGATAGATGGCGACTGCAATTTTTGAATCGGCGGTACCATAGTATAAAAACCAAGTGTTCTTGAAAAACACCAAGCCTTCCACAAAACATACTTCATTTACTTCGCCTACCTTTTCGTAGTCTTTATTGGGATAAATAAAATAATCATCGGTACGGTCAATTAATTTGTAGGGTTGACTTTTATCAAATAATGCCTGCCCGGCGGCATAGGTAAACTTTGGTAAATTTGGGTCGTTAAAATTGGCTGCATTGCTGGCATTGTAAATCAATAGAATTCCTTCCTCTTTCAATAAGGCATAGGGTCCGGGTTCCACCAAGCGACTATCAAAATAGCCAGGTCGAGGATGGAGTACCGAAATTTTCTGGCCATTTTCTTCATTTTCGGCTACTGTCCAATGAATTAAATCTTCTGAAAAAGCTATAAACAATTGGGTGTCGCCAAAATACATCCAATACTTGCCATCAATCTTTTGGGCTACCATCTGATTTCCAACCAAAGCACTAACAATGGCTCCCGATTTTGACCAAACGTCCTTATATTTTGCATCACTTAATACCAACCCATGTTTTTGCCAATGTTTTAAATCTGTGGAAGAAGCAATGCTCAATCGTGCTGTTTTACCATCATAAGAAGTGTACGTCATAAAATAGGTTCCGTCTTCACTGGAAACAATACGAGGATCTTCTACGCCATCAAAATAGCATGACACACAACTTTCATAATTTTCTTGCCTCAAATCACTTTTACGATAATTCCATTCGTAAATTTTCATAGAGTCATTCTGTGGAAAAAAAACAGGCGATGCTTTTTTCTGAAAATGCAGTCCATCTGCACTCACAGCCATTCCTATTCGAGAGGTTCCCAAAGAATCCTGAGCTCGGTATAGTAAATACAGCGAATCTCCTTTCACTACAGCCGTTGGATTTAACACATTACGTTCTTCCCATGCAATGGAATTTCCAGTAATGGGGTCTATAAAAATACGTTCTGAAGAAGGTTTTAAAATAGGGTTGAGACTATCTACTTTTTCAAAATAAGGAAAAAACCAAGGGTTTTTATTTTCTGTTCCTAAAAAGGGTTTTTCAATTTTTTGCTGACAACCCAAAAAAAACATGGCAACAAACACTAAGGTAATTTCTTTCATCCTTTTTGATTAATGTGTTAAGGTAACCACTTTTTATTAAAATTAGGCTTGCGTTTCTCTAAAAAGGCATCCCTACCCTCTTTGGCTTCATCAGTCATATACGCCAAGCGAGTAGCTTCCCCTGCAAATACCTGTTGCCCCACCATTCCGTCGTCGGTAAGATTCATAGCAAACTTGAGCATTTTGATGGAGATTGGGCTTTTTGCTAACACTTCCTGAGCCCAGTTATAGGCAGTTTGTTCTAATTCATCGTGAGGCACAACGGCATTCACCATGCCCATATCGAATGCTTCTTGGGCACTGTAATTTCTTCCGAGGAAAAAGATTTCACGGGCTTTTTTCTGCCCCACTAGTTTTGCCAGATAGGCACTTCCGTAGCCCCCGTCGAAGCTGGTGACATCGGCATCGGTTTGTTTAAAAATAGCATGTTCTTTACTGGCCAGGGTCATATCGCACACCACATGCAAACTATGGCCACCCCCTACTGCCCAGCCGGGAACGACTGCAATTACCGCCTTCGGCATAAAACGTATTAATCGTTGTACTTCGAGAATATTTAATCGGTGGTACCCATCGTCACCCACATAGCCTTCTTTTCCACGTGCCGCTTGATCGCCCCCACTGCAAAAACTGTAAACACCGTCTTTTGGCGAAGGACCTTCCGCAGAAAGCAATACTACCCCAATGCTGGTATCTTCCTGAGCATCGTGAAAGGCATCCAATAATTCGCTGGTGGTTTTGGGACGAAAAGCGTTACGAACTTCGGGGCGATTAAAAGCAATGCGAGCCACACCGTTACTTTTTTTATAGGTGATATCAATATATTCTTTGGCGGTTTTCCAGTTGGGTGTATTCATAATTTGTAAATTTACCCCAAAGATACTTTTTAAAAATTCCAAAATGAAACATTTCAAATTCCAAATTTCAACATGGGTAATGGCCACCGTGCTGGCATTTTTTTCCATTTGTATTTCCGCCCAACAACCCTATCAATTTACTGAAATCATTGACCTAGAAGCCACCCCTGTGATAAGCCAAGGAAACACAGGAACGTGTTGGAGTTTCTCCAGTACCTCCTTTCTGGAAAGTGAAATAATGCGACTCACCGGGAAACAAATAGACCTTTCTGAAATGTACCAAGTACGCAATACCTACCCAAAAAAAGCAGCGAATTTTGTCATGCGACAGGGAAAAGCACAGTTTAGTGAAGGCGGTTTGGCCCACGATGTGCTCAATTCGGTGAAAGAATACGGTTTGGTTCCTAATGACGCTTTTAATGGATTGTTATCTGGTGCCGAAAGTCATAATCATGCCGAATTGGTAGCCGTATTAGAAGCCATGCTGAAAACCTACGTAGACAACCCCGGAAAGAAATTAAGTAAACACTGGAAACCTGCTATTGAAGCGGTGTTGGATATTTATTTAGGGGAAAATCCTACTCAATTTATGTTTGAAGGCAACAGTTATACGCCTGCCTCTTTTAGGGACATGCTAAAAATTAAGGCAGAAGATTATGTTACGCTTACCAGTTTTACGCATGCCCCTTTTTATTCAGAATTTATATTGAATATTCCCGATAATTGGAGCTACGGGAGTATGTACAATGTTACTTTGGATGAACTAATGGCCACTTTGGATTATGCGCTACAAAAGGGATTTACGGTAGAATTGGATTGCGATGTAAGTGAAAAAACGTTTTCTTCCAAAGACGGGGTGGCGGTTATTCCTGCCCAAAATGAAAATAATGCAAAAGCGTTACAAGGAATTTATCCTGAGGCAACAGTCACGCAAGCCTACCGACAAGAGGAATTTGAAAACTTCACCACTACCGATGACCATTTAATGCATATTACGGGAATGCTAAAAGACCAAAATGGCACCAAATACTACAAAGTAAAAAACAGTTGGGGTACTAATCCTGCCTATAACGCCAATGGTGGATATGTGTATTTTAGTGAAGCCTATATGCGATTAAAAGCCATTAGTATTACGGTACATAAAGAAGCTGTTCCTAAAGAAACTTCCAAAAAGTTAAATTTTTAAAAAGGAGAAAACATTTCGGCGTTATTTTTGATAGTTTTGATGTTAATGAAAAAACTACTTTTCATACTCTTGTTACTGCCGCTACAACTTCTAGCGCAATATGATTTTGAATCTCGTTATTTTACTATCACTGCTGAATCACTTCCTGAAGTACCGGAGCTAAGTGCCTTCGATATTGACTTTGGTCCTAAAAGGGATTTTAGTATAAGGAACATTACCGATTTTAATAAAGTAACCTCAAACAATTATTGGCAAGCGGTCGATATGGCCGACGCCATAGAAAAGCAAGACCGGTTTAAATCCAATTCAACTTATAATGTAGAGGCATTACAGCAAAAATATGACGCCTTTGGAGGGAATGCACAGTACGCTCCAGATGGCGCAACTAAAGTGACCAATTTTGTGTATAAAGAACAACGTGGTTTGGATATGCTAGACCCCTGTCCTCCCTTTGGAATTTGCCCTAGATGTGCCCCATACAGAGTGGGGAGAGGGTTTTAATCTTGGGTTCTGGGTGAAAGGTGAAAGGAAAAACTATAAACGATTCTACATTTCTCAACTTTAACTTCCTACCAAAGTGATTCCGTCGTCGTCAATTACAATCTGCTTATCCTTATAAAGACTTCCTACTGCCTTTTTAAAGCTTTTTTTACTTAACCCTAATTCGTTTTTAATAGTTTCAGAATCGGTTTTATCATGAAAAGGAAGAAACCCACCTGCCGCTTTTAATTCGTCAAGGATATAGTTTGCGTTGGGTTCTATACTTCGGTAACCTGGGGGTTGTAAAACGACATCAATTTTTTTATCGTCTCGTATTTTCTTGATATAGGCCTTCATCCTATCACCAGAGCGAATGTCTTCAAAAATATCGCCCACAAAGATGAGTCCTTTATGCTTTCCATTTATTATTACATTGGCTCCTTGTTGGGTAAGATGAGTGACCAAGATAGCTACCTCATCAAACTTTTGAAGGGTAAGGTTTTCGTTACTTAAAAACTTATTGGTTTTACTTGAGCCTACCAACCTATTGGTTTTATCATCCAAATATAAATATACAATATACCAATGTCCCACTTTCATGGGTCGTGCCTGTTCTTTAAAGGGGACAAAAAGTTGTTTTACCAATCCCCAATCCATAAAAGCCCCATAATTGTTTACATCGCTACAACGTAAATAGCCAAAAGTATTTAGAGTAAGATAAGGAGTCTCGGTAGTAGCGATGGGTCGTTCTTCATTATCCAAATACAAAAAAACTTCAATAGAATCTCCTATTTCGTAGGTTTCTGGCTTGTATCGGTGAGGAAGTAGTACTTCATTTTCTTCCGCATCGCCTAAAAATAATCCGGGATCTGTTTCCCGTAAGATAGTAAGTGTATTGTATTCACCCAGTTGCATCATAGCGGCAAAGATACTCTTTTCCTATTCAAAAAAAGAATCCCTTATATTGTTTTGAAGGAAAGATTTATGTAGTTTTAAAAACTGAAAAATGAAAAAAAACCCTCATAACCTTCCTGAAGACGCTTCCTTTTTAGACGTTCTAAAAACCAAGTTGGCTACCGTCTATTTTTATGAAAACATTGTTGTTTTTGAAGCCCAAGAGGGAGCAATTATATCTCATGAAACAGCCCTACAAATTCTTCAAAAAGGGATTCAGATTATGAAGCTTAGACCCTTGGTATATATTAGTAATCGAATACACTCCTATTCTGTAAATCCTACCGATTTTAAATACCTTGAGGCTGTACCTACCATAAAAGGATTTGCTTTTGTAAACTATACCATGGAAAGTCGAATAAACGCTCAGTATGAGGCTAATTTCTTTAAAAAACCCTTCCAATCTTTTGATTCGTTAGAAGAAGCCTATCATTGGGCAAAAGAAATTTTAGCAACCGCTAAGAAATAGCATCAAAATAGTCATTTAGCACCTCATCATTGATTTCGGAAGGGGTAAAAATTTCTAATAGCTTTGGCTTATTTCCTAAAGCAAAAAATTCTTTCAATACATTTTCAATAGATTCTTTATTTTTTGCAGAAGCATATTGAAACCCAAACATCTCACATAAATGCTCGGCATGGAAGTGATGCTTTGTTTCAAAATAATTTTCAAAATGGGGTACCTTTTTTGCCTTGGGTAAAATTCTAAAAATTCCGCCACCACTATTATTTACAATAATAATTCTAAAGCTATTAGGAATATAATTATTCCATAAAGCATTGCTATCGTAGAGAAAACTTAAATCGCCTGTAATTAATAATGTTTGTTTCCCACTACCTATCGATGCCCCAATGGCAGTACTGGTACTTCCATCGATGCCACTCGTCCCTCTATTGCAAAACACCTCTATTGATGACGGCAAAGAAAACAATTGGGCATACCTAATGGCGGTACTATTTGCTAATTGTAATTGCAAATTATTGGGTAACTTTCTAAAAATTTGATGGTACACACTAAAATCTGAATAAGGCATGTTTCTTTCAAAAAGGGCATGTTTCTCTAATCGTTCCTTTTTTAAAGCGAGCCAATATTTTTGAAATTGAGACTCCACTGGTGTTACCTCAGTTAGAAATAGATTAAAAAAAGAATTTGGGTGATTTTTAAAATGATGTGATAAAGAAAAATAAGTGTCATTGGCTTTGTTAGTACCTACGTGCCAATGTTCTTTAGGTTGGTATTTACGAAGAAAGGATTTAATTCTTTTTGAAATTACCATCCCACCAAAAGTGAGTAAAATATCGGGCTGCAATTTTTTAAAATCTTCTTCATTTAGGGAAGTGATTAATTGATCAATCGATGGAAAAAAGTTTTCGTGATGTAAATTGGACGTTGTTTCTGTAAAAACTAATACACTAGTATCATTGGCTAGGGTATTAAGTAGTTCAGTAGCTAGGGTGTGGGGTGCTAAGGTTCCAACTAGGATTAGTTTTTTTTTAGAAGCATTCCATTTTTCAAAAAAGGGAGTGAGTGCTTCTTTTGAGATTTCTTCAGAAAAAACTGCTGGTTTTATATTTTTGATGGGGGCCATTTTTTCTGAAATTACATCGTATAGGGGTTCAGAAAAGGGAACATTAATATGAACAGGTCCTTGTTTTTCGATAGCGGTATTTAAAGCCTTATTGATTTCCTTTACATTGTATTCTTGAAATACATCCCCTTCTTTGCAATTAGCACTATAATAAATGTGATTTACATATACATTCTCTTGACGAATGGTTTGCCCATCACCAATTTCTATAAGATGAGAGGGTCTATCGGCAGAAATTACTACTAAAGGAATGTTACTATAAAATGCTTCGGCTACGGCGGGATAATAGTTAAGTAAGGCAGAGCCTGAAGAACAAACTACAGCCACGGGTTTTTTGAGTTGTTGTGCAATTCCAATAGCAAAAAAAGCAGCACACCGTTCATCAACAATACTATAACAAGTAGCTTTTTCTTGCAAAGTAAACCCTAGAATTAATGGGGCATTTCGAGATCCTGGGGAAATAACAATACGGTCAATTTCTTTGGCGAGACAAAGCTCAACAACGGTTTGCGAAAGAATTTTGGAGGAATAAATCATTCGCTACAAAGATACAACACCAAAACAATATTTTAAAGAAAAGGTTGTAAGACCGTAAGCATCGTTTGCATTTTATATTGGGTTTCTAACCATTCTAATTCGGGTACAGAATCTACGGTAATACCCCCCCCTACAAATATGTGGGCATGGTTCTCTTCAATTTTCATACATCGCAGATTCACAAAAATACTGGATTCTTGTGTGTTTTCTTTTAAAGGTCCTAAATAGCCTGTATAGTATTCCCGATTATAGGTCTCGTGGGTTTCAATAAATTTCTGGGCAATTTTCCTTGGAGTCCCACATACGGCGGAAGTAGGATGCAATAGAGAGGCTATTTCTGGCAGGCTTGTCTTTCCCTTTTTAAGAGATCCTGTAATATCGGTTCTTAGGTGAACGACTGGACCTGCAGGGTAGGTATACGTTTTGGATACTTTTAAAACCGATAACACACTTTGTAGTTTAGTTACAATATCGTCTACCACCAGTTGATGCTCGTCTTTTTCTTTGTCTCCCCATTCCGTTCTTTGGGTGGCATAGCTTTTTTGGGTACCCGCTAATGCCATAGTGCTAAAGCAGTCCTCCTGAGTTTGTAATAAAAGCTCTGGGGTGATACCACACCAAATACCCGTTTCGGGATGATACCATAAATAACGAAATGCCGAAGGATACATTAAAAATAATCGATACAAAATAACATCAAAGTCTATTTTAGAAATAGAAAAGGTCGTTTTTCTTGAAACTACAACTTTTTGTGCATGACGCTCTTTAATAAATAAAAGGGCTTTGGAAACAAGCGCTTCATATTCCTTTTTTTCTAAAAGGCTTTCTTTTACAGCTAATGTAAGGGGCTCTAATTCCCTAAGGGTTAAATTTTGCTTCCGTACTTTTGAAAATTCCTTAGGAATGCAATAACTCTTTTGGTTTTTGTAAAATGGGTAAAATAGAAAAGCTCTTTCTGAAAAATCTTTAGGGTCATAAAGAGTGTTATTGTTTTGAAGAATTACGGTAACTTCCTGACTATTAGGCAAAGAGTAAATAACAAAAGGAAACTTCTTTTGATATTGTTCCTTAAGAAGTTCAAGAGTTGATGGATCTATCATAAAGTTAATTACGTAAAATAATGGTGGTAAGTTTCACAAAGGATATCATTTCATCTTGTTCATTTTTAATAGTAATATGCCATAGCTGTAGGGTTCTCCCCTTGTGAACCATTTCCCCGTAGGCATAAACATATCCTTCTTTAATACTTTTTACATGGTTGGCAGAAATTTCTATCCCTCTAACCTGTATTTGATCGTTGCCATTTATAACGAAAGAACCTGCACTACCTACACTTTCGGCTAATGCTACTGTAGCACCTCCATGCAAAACTCCATTGGGTTGGTGCACCCTTGAGGTAACGGGCATTCTCGCTTCAATAGTAGTTTCGGTTATGTTGGTAAATTCAATCTGTAATGTTTCCATCAATGTATTTTTACACATTGCATTACAGGCGGTAAGTAATTCAGATTTATTTGTAATCATTGCTAAGATTATACTGTAAAAATACAAAATTAGTAGAACTAATTTTGAGCACCCTTTTCAAGGAATATGAAAACTATATGCATTTCATCGAATTTATTTTGTTTTTAATCGAATTTATTATTTATTTGTTAAGAATTAATGTAAGAATATTCTTTAAGCAAAGCCTTATGAAATTATTTTACCTCACCATTTACCTGTTTTTATTAAGTATTACTGTAAGTGCTCAAATTCCTGAAAGTGAATTAAATGCACTCAAAGATCTCTATACAGCCACCCAAGGAAAGCATTGGAAATTAAGTTGGCCCATGGATAAGGCGGTTACAGAATGGGAGGGTATTACCATCGAAAACAATCACGTTACCGAAATAAAAATGCTATTTAATAACTTAGAGGGAGTACTTCCTAATACAATTTCAAAACTCACAAAATTACGGGTTTTGGAGCTCTCCTTTAACAAGATTACTGGGACTCTCCCTACCACTATTGGAGATTTAAATTACCTTGAAGTTTTAGCTCTTAATGGTAACTTTATTGAGGGAAGCATCCCCTCTTCTTTTGGAAATTTAACACACTTAAAGCAATTACACTTAAGTAGTAATAGGCTTTCTGGCGAAATACCCAACACTATTAATTCCTTAGAAAATTTAGAAGTTTTCAATGTTTTTGAAAACCAACTTACCGGAAACCTTCCTGTTGTACTTTCAAGAAGTAGAAACTTGAAAGAATTTATAATAGCAAAAAATAAATTTAATAATTCGCCTGAAATTTCTACCATTTTACTGAGCAATTCTGCGATGGTAGATTTAGAAGAAAACAGAGTTTATTCTTCTGGTAAATCTATTATTGCCATAGAAACCAGTGATGACGATCATTAATTAAGATTTCCCCAAATCGTAATCTCTAAGGCTCTTATTAAGAGCCTTTTTTTATGAAATAATACCCGAAATCGTTATCGTTTTCAAAGAAATTGTAAAGTCTTTATTTATTTGCTATTCGTTTTATATATTTAACAAATGCTAAGAAAATAAATTACTATATGCAAAACCAAAGTAGGGTTGTTATTGAAAACATTCACCCTCAATTAGAAGGCGGTCTCTATCCCATAAAATCTATTGTTGACGAAATTATTTCTGTAAAAGCCACTGTTATTGCAGACGGTCATGATGTTATTGCTGCCAACCTATGTTATAAACACGAAAAAGAGAAAAATTGGAGCTATCATCCCATGAAACCTCTTGAAAATGATGTATGGGAGGCCCCCTTTTGTACAGAAAAGCAAGGATTTTATGAATACAAAATAGAAGGTTGGGTCGATTATGCCCTTAATTGGCAACATGGTATTCATCGTAAAATTGAGGATGGTCAAAAAGTAGTTTCTGAATTATTAGAGGGAATTGAATACCTTGAAAAAGCGATCAAGAATAGCCATGCTTCTGAAAAAAAATATTTAGAAAAGCTTAAAATCCTCTTCCTTGAAGAAGCGTATTATCCCGAAGCCATAAAAGAGGCTACCTCACAGGAGTTACACGATATTTTTTCAAAATATCCTGAAAAATTTTTAGTAAATGAAAGCCAACTATTTAAGGTGTATTGTGATCGAGAGAAAGCACGCTTTAGTACTTGGTATGAATTTTTCCCTAGATCGGCCGCTTCTATTGAAGGGAAACATGGGACGTTCAAAGACTGCGAAGCTTTATTACCCAGAGTGGTAAATATGGGTTTTGACACTCTCTACTTCCCTCCCATTCACCCTATTGGAGAAGTAAACCGAAAAGGAAAAAACAATACCACAACCGCGCAAGATGGCGATGTAGGTTCGTGCTGGGGGATTGGCTCAAAACATGGAGGTCATACATCCCTTCATCCTGAATTAGGAACTGAAAAAGAGTTTAAATCTCTCGTAAAAACTGCCCAAAAATTAGGTATTGAGATTGCTATGGATTTTGCCCTACAAGCAGCTCCAGACCATCCCTGGGTAAAAGAACATCCTCAATGGTTTAAATGGCGTCCCGATGGGACTGTGCAGTATGCCGAAAACCCTCCTAAAAAATACCAAGACATTCTTCCCATTTATTTTGAAAGCGAAGATTGGAAAAATCTTTGGAACAATATGCTTTCCATTGCATTGTATTGGATTGAAGAGTTTGGCATTCAGATTTTTAGGGTAGATAATCCGCATACAAAACCCTTTTACTTTTGGGGATGGCTAATTGCTGAAGTAAAGAAAAAACACCCTAATGTCCTCTTTCTTTCAGAAGCCTTTACCCGCCCAAAAATTATGCATCAATTGGCCAAACAGGGGTTTACACAATCTTACACCTACTTTACCTGGCGCAATTCAAAACACGAACTTATTGAGTATGTAAATGAATTAACAAAAACAGAGCAACGGTATTTTTTTCGCCCCAATTTTTGGCCCAACACCCCCGATATAAACCCTTGGGCACTACAGGGAAATCTTGAGGCTGTTTACCTTCAGAAATACTTTTTAGCGGCAACCCTGTCCTCCAATACCGGAATCTATGGCCCTGTGTTTGAATATATGCATGGGGCTGCACTGCCAGGAAAAGAAGAATATTTAGATTCAGAAAAGTTTCAAATTAAACATTGGGATTGGTCTATTAAAAATAAACTTATCACTCTTATCACTAAAATTAACCATATTCGAAAAGCACAAAAAGCCCTTCAGCAAACAAATAATATTGAATTTTTATCTATTGAAAACGACGCCCTTATTGCTTACTATAAATTTGATCAAACCCAAGAAAATGAAATTATTTGTGTTGTAAATCTAGACCCCTATTACACACAAAAAGGAATGCTTCAATTGCCTTTGGCTTCCTTAAAAATTAATCAAGGACAGCCCGTA
This sequence comes from Flavobacteriaceae bacterium, assembly GCA_041392205.1. Taxonomy (GTDB): domain Bacteria; phylum Bacteroidota; class Bacteroidia; order Flavobacteriales; family Flavobacteriaceae; genus Halomarinibacterium. Next base: position 33,121 of record JAWKMO010000019.1, read on the forward strand.
AAAGTACATGACCTCATTACCCAAAGCAGTTATATTTGGGATAAAGAATGGAATTATGTAGAGTTACACCCCGTGCTTCCTTTCCATGTATTTAATATTGAAAAATAATGGCAAAACTAGATACTACCAAAATGAAAATGCCTTCAAGTTTTAATTCCTCTTGGGAACAATTGATGGATGATACAGGTTTTGTAAAAATGTTTCTTTCGGAAGTATTAGAAGATTATATTATAAAACAACGATGGTATGGTGGTAAATCCAGTAAACTAAAGTACATTGAACTGACCGAGTATTTTAGAATACAACAAAAGGAAGAAGTCTATTATGGTCTTATTCTGGAAGTAAACTTTGTGGAAGCTTTTTACCAGCATTATTTCCTACCCATTGCCTTTGTAACCGACGAAAGCTTTGCCAAAGAAGAACGTATTTTAAAACTTACCATTAATGAGGTAGCTGGCTATATTATTGATGCAATACACTTGGAAGCCTTTCGAAAATTGGTCTTTGAACGCATTTTAAATTCCCAAGCAAACGACACTAGTAGGGTGCAATATCACAAAGGGGACCGGTTTAAGGAAACCGAATATAAATCCTCGCGATTTATGGGAATGGAGCAAAGCAATACATCGGTAATCATTAACGAGAAGTGTGTTATAAAATTTTTTAGACGAATTTATGCCACCAAGAACCCCGATTATGAAATGTCACGCTTTCTTTCCGATAAAAAAGGTTTCCAAAATACCCCTGCCTATCTGGGAAGTATTAATATAAAAGATTCCGAAAATATCATCACCACGATAGCCCTCATGCAAGAATTAGTGCCTAACGATGGTGATGCATGGGAATACATGCTTAAAAAGCTAGATAAGGTATTTAAAACGCTGTCCGATAAACACATCAATATTCATCAATTACCCGATGTAGCCATGTTTGCCCGATTAAAAATTAGAGATGTCCCCCCCGAAATTATCGATTGGGGCGGATTAAACCTCTTTCAAAATTTACGCCAATTGGGCATTCGTACTGCAGAAATGCACATCGCTTTAGGTTCCGAATTTGAAGAAACCGCTTTTACTCCAGAACGCTTTAATGGGGATTATGAAGTGTGGCTAAAAAATAGATTGTTGTATCAATTTCAAAACCGATTGAACACCGTTGAAAACAATTTGCACAAATTGGAAGGCTTAACTCTGACACTTGCCAAGCAATTTTTGGAACAAAAAAACGAAATTCGAAAACGCTTTTTAGATTTTGATTGGACCAAGTTAAAAGGAGAGCGTTTACGGGTACACGGAGACTATCATTTAGGGCAGATTTTAGTAAAAAATGGCGATTTCCATATTCTAGATTTTGAAGGGGAACCCGAAAGCACCATTCGCGACAGAAAAGTAAAACAACCTCCTTTAAAGGATGTTGCTGGACTCTTTCGTTCGTTTCATTATGCCATTTATGCTACAATTTTTAATAATGGGGATAAATACCCACAAACCGAAGAAGAATTATTTTACGCAGGCGAATTATTATACCGCTATTTTATTGGAGTCTTTCTTGAAAGCTACACCGAAAAAATTCAAAATGCCAATATTAATATAGGCTATAGTCAAGAACGCATTTATGTCTTAAAGTACTCAATGCTTGAAAAAGCTGTTTACGAACTGGGTTACGAAATGAATGCAAGACCCCTTTGGGCAGTAATCCCTCTAGAAGGTATTGCTTCCATTATGAAATTAAATTAACAATTCACTTATGAGTAATGTACTCCCACATAGCTTTTTTACCGATTTTGACATTAGCCTATTTAAAGCAGGAAAGCACTTTCGTCTCTATGAAAAATTAGGTGCCCATCTCACCGAACTCGATGGGCAAAAAGGAGTCTATTTTGCCGTTTGGGCACCCTCCGCAAAAGCCGTTTCTGTCGTGGGAGATTTTAATTATTGGATGGAAGGCGAACACCCACTTAACGTGCGTTGGGATGGTTCTGGAATTTGGGAGGGCTTTATCCCTCACGTACAAAAAGGCACCCAATACAAGTATAAAATCCATTCGCATCACAACGATATTAAAACGGAAAAAGCAGACCCCTTTGCACGCAAATGTGAACATCCACCCAACACAGCTTCTATCGTTTGGGATACCCATCATGAGTGGAAAGATGCAAAATGGATGGAATCCCGAAAAAAAACCAATCAGTTAAACCAACCCTTTTCAGTCTATGAAGTACATTTAGGTTCTTGGATGCATAATGCCAAAGAAAACAGGCCTCTATCGTATCTAGAATTAGCAAAAGAACTGACAACTTATGTGAAAAAAATGAACTTTACTCACGTAGAGTTTATGCCCATAATGGAATATCCGTACGATCCTTCGTGGGGCTACCAACTAACAGGATATTTTGCTCCTACCTCCCGTTTTGGAAAACCTGAAGATTTTATGCTGTTGGTGGACGAATTACACAAAAACAACATTGGTGTTATCCTCGATTGGGTTCCCTCCCATTTTCCAGAAGATGCACACGGACTGGGATTTTTTGACGGCACTCATTTATACGAACATCCCGATCGAAAAAAAGGCTATCACCCCGACTGGAAGAGTCTCATTTTTAACTATGGAAGAAATGAAGTGCGTGCCTTTTTAATAAGCAATGCCGTTTTTTGGATAGACCAATACCATGCCGATGGTTTGCGCGTTGATGCCGTAGCCTCTATGCTCTATCTTGACTATTCGCGTAACGAGGGAGAATGGGATCCCAACCCATTTGGAGGAAGGGAAAACCTAGATGCTATTTCCTTTTTTAAAGAATTAAATGAAGAAATCTACGGAAGTTTTGAAGGGGTACAAACTATTGCCGAAGAATCTACCAGCTTCCCAATGGTTTCAAAACCTACTTTTCTAGGAGGCTTAGGCTTTGGTATGAAATGGATGATGGGATGGATGCACGATACATTGGAATATTTCAAAAAAGAACCTATCTATCGAAAACACCATCAAAACGATTTAACCTTCAGCATGACCTATGCCTTTACCGAAAACTTTATGCTTCCGTTAAGCCATGATGAAGTAGTTTACGGTAAAAAATCCCTGTTATACCGCATGCCTGGCGACGAGTGGCAACGTTTTGCCAATTTGCGGTTGTTGTTTAGTTATATGCTTACCCATCCGGGAGCCAACTTACTTTTTATGGGGGGTGAGTTTGGTCAAAGTGAAGAATGGAATTTTCAGCAAAGTCTAGACTGGCATTTACTGGAATATGACTTCCATAAAGGGGTGCAAAAATTAGTTTCCGACTTAAATGGATGGTACAAAAAAGAACCGGCTTTATACGAAAAGCAATTTAGTAGCGAAGGTTTTGAATGGATCGATTACAACGACTCCGAAAACTCGGTCATTTCTTATATCCGAAAAGGAAATAAAGAAAAGGAAAATGTAATTGTTATTTGCAATATGACTCCTGTGCCTCGTAAGGACTATCGTATTGGGCTTCCAAAAGAAGGAACCTACAAACTCATTTTTAATAGCGACCAAACGGTTTATGGAGGCTCTAATTTTTCAGTCAAAAAGCAATATGTTTCAGAAAAAATAGAATGGCAATATCGAAAACAATCGGCTACTTTTGACCTTCCACCTTTAAGCATGATGGCTCTAAAAAGAGTCCATTCCAAAGAAAAAAGTTAACGAAATCGATTTCGGTTGTTCATTACTTTTCTGAAATAATTTAGTTTCCATACCTATATTTTATTCAGAAATCTTTTCATTTGTAATGCGCCTTAATCTGAAGAATAAACTATGATTATAAATACCGAACTAGAACATAAAGGAAACCAATTTCCTTCCCAAATATCAAGATTTACCAAAGAAAAAGACAAATTTCTTATTACTTCCGAAAATGGCGTTCAGCTACAAATAACCATAGTTCGTGACAGTGTTCTTAGATTTCGATATAGTACTTACGGTAGTTTTCCAAAAGATTTTAGCTATGCCATTGTAAATGATGTGGCACGAGGGTACAATCATTTGGAATATTCTGAACAAGCCGATCGCTATATAATTACCACCGCAAAATTGGTCCTTCATATTGACAAAGCCAATATGCGCAAAACTATTTATGATATCGATGGAAATCTTATTAATGAAGATGAAAGTGGTTTTCATTGGGAATACAGCTACGAACACGGAAGTGATATTGTGAAGATGAGTAAGTTTGAGCAAAAATTGGAATGTTATTATGGGCTTGGAGACAAACCTACGCATTTCAATTTAAAAGGAAAACGCTTAGAAAATTGGGTGACCGATGAATATGCCTTTGGCAAAGACCGCGACCCACTTTATAAGGCCATTCCGTTTTATATTGGCTTGCACAACAATCTTTCCTACGGAATTTTCTTCGACAATACATTTAGAACCTTTTTCGATTTTGGCCATGAACGTCGAAATGTAACCAGTTTTTGGGCGCAAGGAGGGGAAATGAACTACTACTTTTTCTATGGCCCTGAAATGAATGAAGTAGTAACTAGCTACACCGACTTAACCGGAAAACCCGAATTACCACCCCTCTGGGCCTTGGGGTTTCATCAAAGCAAATGGAGCTATTATCCCGAAAGTAATGTGCGAGAAATTGCCGCAAAATTTAGAGGTTTAAAAATTCCTTGTGATGCTATCTATTTAGACATTGATTATATGGATGGTTGGCGCTGTTTTACGTGGAACCATGACTATTTTCCCGATCCTAAAAAAATGATTGCCGATTTGGAGCAAGATGGCTTTAAAACCGTAGCTATTATTGATCCCGGCATTAAAATAGACCCAGATTACTGGGTATATCAAGAAGCGCTAGAAAATGATTATTTCTGCAAACGCGCCGACGGCCCGTTAATGCGTGGAAAAGTGTGGCCCGGAGAATGCAATTTCCCAGATTTTACCAATCCCAAAGTACGCAAATGGTGGAGTGGATTGTATAAAGAATTAATAGAAGATATAGGAGTGCATGGCGTGTGGAACGATATGAACGAACCTGCTGTTATGGAAGTTCCCACTAAAACCTTTCCACTGGATGTTCGTCATGATTACGACGGAAATGCTTGTAGTCATGCAAAAGCACATAATGTGTACGGGATGCAAATGGCCCGAGCTACCTATAAAGGAGTAAAGCAGTTTGTATTCCCAAAAAGACCATTCGTTATTACCCGTGCCGCCTATTCGGGTACGCAACGTTATACCTCTAGTTGGACAGGAGATAATGTAGCGAGCTGGGAACACCTTTGGATTGCCAATCAGCAGATACAAAGGATGTCCATTTCGGGGATGAGCTTTATTGGTACGGATATAGGCGGTTTTGCAGAACAGCCAACAGGAGAGTTGTTTATAAGATGGATTCAATTAGGAATTTTTCATCCTTTTTGTAGGGTGCACTCTTCGGGTGATCACGGCAACCAAGAGCCTTGGTCGTTTGATGAAAATGTCACCAACATTACCCGCAAGTTTGTAGAACTTAGGTATAAATTATTACCCTATATCTATACCGCTTTCAGACAATATGTTACGGAGGGTACGCCCATGATAAAACCGCTAGTTTTGTTTGATCAATTAGATGCACAAACGTATTATAGAACTGATGAGTTTTTATTTGGTGACAACATTTTAGTTTGCCCCATTTTAGAACCCAACGCCAAAGGAAGAAGAATGTACCTCCCAAAAGGTAAATGGTATAATTACTGGACCTTTGAGTTGGTTGAAGGAGGAAAAGAACACTGGGTAGATGCCGATATAGATAGTATCCCCATGTTTATAAAAGAAGGGGCAATTATTCCAAAATACCCAGTTCAACAATATGTGGGCGAAAAGCAATTTGACGAAGTAGAACTAGAAGTCTATTTTAAACAAGGGAAAGAAGAATCGGTATTATATGAAGATGCACACGATGGATATGATTACCGAAAAGGGCGTTTCAGCTTTAGAACTTTTAAGTTAACTGGGAAGCCTAAAGAACTTATTATTCAGCAACATAAAGAAGGAAAGTATGTAACACCCTACGCCAAGTTTAAACTCGATTTAAAACGCTTACCATTTACCATTACCACCATTGAAGTAGACAACCAAGTTACCTCGTTATCCAAATTAAAAGTAAACGGTAATACCGAATTAACAGTAGATAAAAACTTTACGGAGTTGCATATTATAGGGAAATAGGCTTTTGGATTAATAGATTGTTTGTATTTTAGTGTCAATTACAATTAAAAGTAATAAACAATCTATGCGGCAATTTGAATCTGTTTCTGCTTATATAGCTTCGCAACCTAAAGAAAAACAACACATTTTAAAAGAAATACGCAAACGTTTACAAATGGCGGTACCCGAAGCTACAGAAGCTATAAAATACGGGATGCCTACCTTGGTATTGCAAGGAAACCTATTACACTATGCGGCAATGAAAAACCACATAGGTTACTACCCTTCTCCCTCTGGAATTATTGCTTTTGAAACAACACTTAAGCCCTATCATACTTCTAAAGGAGCTATCCAATTTCCTTTAGACATGCCTATCCCATACGATTTGATTGTAAAAATTGCGTTGTTTAGGAAAGAAGAAAACTTAGAAAAGGCAAAAACTAAGTTACAGAGTAAAAACGCAACTAGAAGCCTTTAAAAAGGTATTGTATAAAGGGTAATTTGGTATCTTAGCAAAAGACTTTCGAAATGTATAACCGCAATTACTCTAAAATAGATATGCCATGCACCTATCTATCCTAATGCTTCTGCTTACCCTAAGCATTCCAAGCTTAGCGCAAACTAATACTAAAAGTAAATGGGTAGATACCGAAACATCCTATTCAGATGATTTTGGAAATTCCGTAAGGGTAACTAATAGCTTACCAAAAGGCGGAGGCACTTATACTACTACTAAAGGAAAAACCTATAGTTATGTTATTTTTTGGCATCAACTCACAAATATATCTAAGGTGCCATTGGAACTCTCACTTGTATATCCTAGTGAGCCTTCTGCCATTTTTCCTCATCCAGATGCTCACATACGCTTATTCTTTCCACCAGAAACTATGACCCTAGAGAAGATAGATGCCTTCAATTATGGTATTTCACATTTAAATGAGTTTTTAGATAGTACATTCTTTGAAACTAGCAGCTTACAAAAAATTATTCGTCCTAACGAAACTTACTATTTTTACACCGCAATAGTTTTTTATAAAGCGCAAGGTAGTGCCAGAGCCAAACTAGTAAAAGAGGGCGCTAAAGCTATTTATGAGCTTAAGGTAGGTAATACGGAGACTAAAATACCTTCGGGTCAAATCATCTTTAAAAAATAAAAAAGAGCAGCTTGCGCTGCTCTCTCTTCTAACGACCAAAATTAAAATCTAAACCGAACTAGATTTTAACGTCTTTAACAAACGTTTCGCCCGCGTTGGTCACCAACTTAAAGGTATAAGTACCTCTTTGAGCCGTTTGAAAATCGAAAGCTTTACCCATACTGGCCTCACTTCCTAAGTTGCTTTTAAATACCAACGTACCGTCTTCACTATAAATAAATAGTTTATAGGTAGCATTTTGTGTATTTAGTACAGAAACCGCAATGGTTTCATTTTCTTGCGTAATGGTAACGTTACCCTCTTTTGTAGTAACTTTTTCATAGTTGGCAAAAGCCGACATAGATAGTACAAACAAACTTGCAAGCATTACATTCTTCATCGTTTTCATAAGTATTTGTTTTAATGATTAATATGGGTCAAAGATGAAACAAATTATACAGCGGTACTCCTACTTATTTTGCAATTTTATATGCTATTTTATCATAATAAGTGTTTCTATTTTGTTAAAATGATAAAATAGCATAGATTTAGGTTAAATTTACACATACTATGCGCACATAGCATTTGTACCTTTGAAATAAAAAAAATGAAAACACCCCTCTTCGAATCTATCGCACCTTCGCATGGGAGTTCTCTTTCGGTAAATAACTACAAAGGATTTAACGATGAAAATCCAGCTTCTTGGCATTATCACCCAGAAATGGAATTGGTTTATGTGAATGGCGGAAGCGGCAAAAGACACATTGGCAATCATATTTCATATTATACCGATGGCGACCTTATACTTATAGGTGCTAACTTGCCTCACTTTGGGTTTACAGACAGATTAACTGAAAATAAAAGCGAAGTGGTAATTCAAGTGCGAGAAGATTTCCTAGGAGAAGGTTTTTTTGAAGCACCAGAAATGAAAGCTATTAACCAGTTACTTATCCGAAGTAAACAAGGTATGGTTTTCCACGGAAAAGCTAAAGAAATCATTGGTCCCAAAATCGAAGCGCTCTTAAACCTATCTACCTTTGAAAGGCTTATTGGTTTTTTGAAAATTCTTCAGGAACTTGCCGAAACCGAAGCATATACTATTCTAAATGTAGCGAACGTTCATTTAGAATCCCGTCCTCAAGATACCGTTCGCCTTGATACCATATATAGCTTTGTTAGCAAAGAATTTACAAGGCCTATTTCATTAGAAGAAATCTCAGACATGGTTAGCATGACAGAGCAAGCTTTTAGTCGGTATTTTAAAAACAAGACAGGAAAAACGTTTACACAATTTGTAAACGATTATCGCTTGGTCCATGCATGTAAACTCCTTTCAGAAAAACACCTAAGTATTACGGATGTTTGTTTTGAATGTGGCTTTAATAACTTTTCGCACTTTAATAAAAAGTTTAAAGAGTTTACAGGTAAAAATCCTTCCCAATATAGAAACGAACTAAAAAAAGTAGTGCATTAAAAAAGCGCTCAACAGGGAGCGCTTTTACAATTAAAGAAAAGGTTATTACTTATCGGATGTAGGCTTTCCTTCCCAAACAGAAAGTGATTTCTTGTTTAAGGCAATATAGTCTTCATTACCTGCTTTAGTAGCTAACTCTAAGGATTTTTTTGCTGCTGCAATGGCTCCTTTTTTATCGCCAGCTTTTGCATAAATAAGGGATTGTTGACGATAGTACCAAAAAGCAGGTTGATCTCTCATAGCAATCGCTTTATCTATCCACATTTTGGATTTGTTAATGTCTTTATCGGCCTCTAAATAATAGACTGCTGCGGCATAATAATCGTTAGCACTTGGGCCATTCATTACTTTTTCAATGCTTGCGTTTACGGCTTTATCGGTCATAAATTTTAAAGGTATCGCTACATAAGTATTCTCCCACATAAT
>JAWKMO010000020.1:0-31981 GCA_041392205.1 Flavobacteriaceae bacterium
TTTGGTGCTTTAGGTTTTGAGGATTTTACTACCCAAGTTTCAATAAGAGACCCTAAAAAACCCGAAAAATATATTGGAAGTCTTGAAAATTGGGAAAAAGCAGAAAAAGCAATTATAAGTGCCGTAGAAGATAAGGGACTTAATTATATCATTGAAGAAGGTGAAGCCGCATTTTATGGCCCAAAATTAGATTTTATGGTAAAAGATGCCTTAGGAAGAAGTTGGCAATTAGGAACTATTCAGGTAGATTATAATCTTCCAGAACGTTTTGAACTTACTTATAAAGGCAATGACAATGAGTTACATAGACCCGTAATGATCCACCGTGCACCCTTTGGTAGTATGGAGCGTTTTATAGCTATTTTGTTAGAACACACGGGCGGAAATTTTCCATTATGGTTAATGCCCTCACAGGTTAGTATTTTGTCATTAAGTGAGAAATATGAAAAATACAGTCAAAAAGTTTTAAATTTGCTTGAAAATGACGAAATTCGCGCCCTTGTTGATAACCGCAACGAAACTATTGGCAAGAAAATTAGAGAGGCCGAGATGAATAAAATCCCATATATGTTGATTGTGGGAGAACAAGAGGCAAATGAAGGCACGGTTTCTGTAAGAAAACATAGTGAGGGAGATTTAGGCAGTATGTCTATAGAAGCTTTCTCAAAAATGCTTCAAGAAGAAGTAAAAAATGAAATTAAAGAATTTAAAGTTTAACTAAAACCCAATATAGCCATAGCAATACGAAGAAAAAGATCCCGAGGACAGGCAAGAGTCATTAAGGAAGACCAACACCGGATAAACGAAAAAATTCGTTCCGAAGAAGTACGCCTTGTAGGTGACAATGTAGAAGTAGGTGTTTATACTATAAAACAAGCCTTAGCCCTTGCTGAAGAACTAGAATCGGACCTTGTAGAAATATCTCCAAATGCGGAACCTCCCGTATGCAAGATAATGGACTACAAAAAATTTGTTTACGAACAAAAGAAAAGAGAAAAAGTACTTAAAGCTAAAGCCACAAAAGTGGTGGTCAAAGAAATTAGGTTTGGCCCTAATACAGACGACCATGATTACGACTTCAAAAAGAAACATGGAGAGAAGTTTTTAAAAGAAGGAGCCAAGCTTAAAGCTTATGTATTCTTTAAAGGACGTTCTATTATTTATAAAGACCAAGGAGAAATCTTATTGTTACGATTGGCAACAGATTTGGAAGAATTTGGCAAAGTTGAGCAAATGCCAAAATTGGAGGGAAAACGGATGACCATGTTTATTACACCCAAAAAGAAATAATACTTCAGCGTTAAACTGAAGATCACAATAAAGCGAAATAAATTAAAACAATAGGAAAGATGCCTAAACAAAAAACAAAATCTAGTGCTAAAAAGCGTTTCAAGCTTACAGGTACTGGTAAAATTAAAAGAAAGCACGCGTTTAAAAGTCACATCTTAACCAAGAAGTCGACCAAACGTAAGCTAGCCTTAACTCACGATACGGTAGTACACAAAAGTGATGAGAGCAATGTTAAGCAAATGCTTCGTATGAAGTAATTGCCTTGACCGGTTAAAACAAATTAATAACCCTGGAGTCAGGCCTATTAATTTACTATTGTAGATTTTTGATTTACAATTTTAAAAAATAAAAAGTGTCAATAATAAGACCGCCTGCTACAAAAAAACAAGTAAAATTATGCCAAGATCAGTAAATTCAGTTGCAAAAAGAGCCCGAAGAAAAAAGGTGCTTAAGCAAGCCAAAGGTTACTTTGGAAGACGTAAAAATGTATGGACAGTTGCTAAAAACGCGGTTGAAAAAGCGATGCAATATTCCTACAGAGACCGTCGTGCCAAAAAGAGAAATTTTCGTGCTTTATGGATTACCCGTATAAATGCAGGTGCCCGTTTACACGGAATGTCTTATTCAAAATTAATGGGAGGTATTAAAGCCAATAACATCGAATTGAACCGTAAGGTTCTTGCCGATTTAGCAATGAACCATCCAGAAGCTTTTGAAGCTATTGTAAACAAAGTAAAATAAGGCTGAAAGCCTAGTAATAACAACCTATTTCGCTAAAAAAGCCCGTTCATTGAGCGGGTTTTTTGTTTTAAACCACCCCGCCCTTTGGGCACCCCTCCTTAAAAAGGAGGGAAAATTAAGTCTTCTGCTTTTTCTTTTTAGCCGCTGGAAATAAAACGTTATTCAGTATTAATCGATACCCAGGTGAGTTTGGGTGTAATGCCAACTCCGTTTTGGCATCTCCCACCCGATGTTGATAATCTTCGGGGTCATGACCCCCATAAAAGGTGAAAAAACCTTTTCCACGAATACCATGAATATAACGTGCTTCACCATTACTTTTATTTTCGCCCATTACCAAAACCGTAGATTTTACTTGTGTGCTTTCAAAAGCGGTGGTTTGTCCCATAAATCCTTTTACCAAAGCGGTATGATTTTGTACCAACATACATGGAATAGGATCCCACTTTGCCGAATAATCCATTAAAGTAAAATAATCTGTGTCTCTGTTTATTCTTCTACTTTCGGTAACATCTATAGAGGAAAATTCATATACATTAGGACTTCTTTCTAAAATAAAGTCTTTAAAAGCAAAGGTATTATTATAATCTATTTTGCTTTGGTAGTTTGCCTCACTAGGATCGCCATCAAACATGGCTTCACAGATATCTACTCCTTCGGCAGCAAGTGCAATATCAAAACTATCGGTAGCACTGCACATAGCAAACATAAATCCTCCACCCACAACATAATCCCGTATTTTTAGCGCAACATCCCTTTTGGCTTCAGAAACCTTACTATATCCTAGCTTAGCGGCAAGCGCTTCGGCATCCCGTTTTTGCTCAATATACCAAGGAGCTGCACGATAGGCTCTATAAAACTTTCCGTATTGGCCAGTAAAGTCTTCGTGGTGCAAATGAAGCCAATCGTATAACAATAATTGGTCGCTTAAGACCTCTTCATCGTAAATGGTCGTATATGGAATTTCGGCATAGGTTAGCACCATCGTAACGGCATCGTCCCAAGGTTGGTTTCCCGGGGGAGAATAGACGGCAATTTTGGGAGCTTTTTCCAACACCACTGCTTCCATGTTCTGGGACGGACTGCTAATTTCTTCTAAAATTTGATTGGTTTGTGCATCGCTGATTACTTCAAAGCTCACACCCCGAATTTGGCATTCTTTACGAATGGCTTCTGAATCGGGTAATAAAAAAGAACCGCCGCGGTAGTTGAGCAACCACTTCGCTTTCATTTGTTTTTCCAGAACCCAGTAGGTAATACCGTAGGCTTTTAAATGCTCTGCTTGGCTTTCGGCATCCATAGGGATAAGGATATAGGAACCAAAGCTTTTGAAACTGAATAGAAAAACGAAAACGAAACTGAAAATAAATCGATTCATATTGCTAAGATAACGACAAATTTTGAGCCAAATTGGGTGTTTTAAAATTTGTATTTGATTTTTTTTTTTGAAACAGATTGAGTGCTTTTTCGTTTTATAGATGGGAAGTCAATGAAGTCTTCCTTTAAAATATTTATTTATGCTTAAAAATTTTAAAAAACAATTAGAAGATGTATCAGTGAACAACTTTTCAGTAACGTACAAATTTAATTTCCCTTTTACTAATGAAACTTTAATTTCTTTAGAAAATGAAAAAGAAAATTTAAGAAGAGAATTCAATTTATCAAAATTTGAGTATTATGTTGATGACTTAAAAAAAATTGTAATAGAAATTACAATAGAGAAAAACGAAAATAATCTAATCGACTATCATTTCCTGTAAATTTAAAATCTAAAATGGAATCCCATCATCCCCATCGCTTGGGGTAACATCATCGTTCATAGAGCTGCCAAAGGCTTCATCGGGAGAGGGCAAGTTGGTAGGTTTAAAGGTATCATCGTTGGCCGCGTCATTCATACGCGAATGAATTTCGGTTGGGAAATCGAAGGTTTCCAAATTTTCGAAACGACCTAGGTGGCCAACAAACTTGAGACGTATTTCATCCAAGCCTCCATTACGGTGTTTGGCTACAATAAACTCAGCTTGTCCGGCAGTTGGGGTACGCTCTTCATCGTCCCATTCGTCTATTTTATAATATTCGGGACGATAGATAAAACTTACAATATCGGCATCCTGCTCAATGGCCCCAGATTCACGAAGGTCACTCAATAAAGGTCGCTTGCTTCCTCCACGGGTTTCCACGGCCCGGGATAACTGTGACAAAGCAATTACTGGAACATTCAATTCCTTTGCTAATGCTTTTAAGTTTCGGGAAATCGTAGATATTTCCTGTTCTCGATTACCACCGCCTTTTTGACTGGTACCCGCCGTCATTAATTGGAGATAATCGATCATGATTAATTTGATACCGTGTTGGGAAGCAAGACGTCTTGCCTTGGCCCGCAAATCGAAAATAGAAAGGGACGGCGTATCGTCAATAAAAAGAGGAGCCGTTTCAAGTCCTTTAACTTTAACATTTAACTGTTCCCATTCGTGTTTTGCGAGATTTCCAGTTCGAAGTTTTTCGGAAGACAACCCTGTTTCTGAAGAAATTAAACGCGTAATTAGCTGTACCGAAGACATTTCCAAAGAGAAAAAAGCTACTGGAATGTTGTAATTAACAGCCATATTTCGAGCCATGGACAACGTTAAAGCCGTTTTCCCCATCCCAGGGCGGGCAGCAATAATAATCAAATCGCTAGGTTGCCAACCCGAGGTAAGTTTGTCTACCTGAGTAAAACCGGAAGGAATTCCGGAAAGCCCTTCTTTGTTGGCAATTTCTTCAATGCGTTTTTTTGCCTGAATAACAAGGCTTTGCGCTGTTTCTGAAGAACGCTTTAAATTTCCTTGAGTAACTTCGTATAATTTGGATTCGGCACTATCAAGCAAATCGAAAACATCGGTGCCTTCATCATACGAATCTTCAATAATTTCGTTGGATATTTTAATTAAGCTTCGCTGAATGTATTTCTGCAAAATAATACGAGCGTGGAACTCAATATGAGCCGAAGAGGATACTTTTTGGGTTAATTGAATAAGGTAAAATTCGCCTCCTACAATGTCGAGTTTTTTTTCTTTCTTTAATTGTGCCGAAACCGTTAATAAGTCCACAGGCTCACTACTTTGAAAGAGTTTGTAAATAGCTTCAAAAATATGCTGGTGGGCTTCTTTGTAAAAAACTTCGGGATGAAGAATATCGATTACCTCATCGACTCCCTTTTTGTCAATCATCATGGCTCCTAATACAACTTCTTCTAAATCAACCGCTTGCGGAGGTAATTTTCCTTTTTCTAAAGAAATTACTTGAGCCGAGCGACTGGTATATGAGGTTTGAGGTTGTACTTTTTCCATAGGGCGAATGTAAAAAAATTGTTAAGCAATGCTATAGAATTTTAAAACTTGCTGTCCACCATCCATGAACATTTGAACTGTTGATAAGTTAATAATATTGTTGATAACCACAAAAAAATCCAATGGTCAACCATTGGATTTTTGAAAAGGGTTGGTATTGTTGGAATTAGCCTTTAAACTCCCCCATCTCTGAATACTTTTTCATGCGCTTTTCTACCAAATCGGTTGGGGATAAGTTCTTTAATTCATCCAATGCCTTTTCTATGGCTTTTGCAACCGCTATAAAAGCACCTTCTCTATCGCTGTGTGCGCCACCAAGGGGTTCTTTAATAATTTCATCGATAAGTTTTAATTTTTTCATATCGGTAGCTGTTAATTTTAAGGCTTCGGCGGCTTGTTCTTTAAATTCCCAACTGCGCCATAAAATAGAAGAACAACTTTCTGGAGAAATTACCGAATACCAAGTGTTTTCCATCATTAATACTTGATCTCCTACACCAATACCTAAAGCACCTCCGCTAGCTCCTTCCCCAATAATTACTACGATGATAGGGACTTCCAAGCGAGTCATTTCCAAAATATTTCGAGCAATAGCTTCCCCTTGGCCTCGTTCTTCAGCTTCTAATCCGGGGTAAGCTCCTGGAGTATCTATTAAGGTTACTACGGGGATTCCAAATTTTTCGGCAGATTTCATTAACCGCAATGCTTTACGATAGCCTTCAGGATTTGCCATTCCAAAATTTCGGTATTGTCGGGTTTTGGTATTATATCCTTTTTGTTGGCCAATAAACATATAGCTTTGGTCGCCAATTTTACCAAGACCTCCTATCATAGCCTTATCATCTTTAAAACCTCGATCCCCATGAAGTTCTAAAAAAGAATCCCCACAAATGGCTCTAATATAATCCATGGTGTAGGGACGGTCTGGGTGACGCGATAATTGTACTCGTTGCCAAGGAGTTAAATTTTTATATATTTCTTTCTTGGTTTCAGCTAATTTTTTTTCAATTTGCTTACAAGTATTGGTTACATCCACATCACTTTCCTCACCAATGAGGCAAGCCTTTTCATACTGTTCCTGTAACTCTTTAATGGGTAATTCAAAATCAAGATATTCCATAGATTCTCTTGCTCAAGTTGATTATTTTGAATTACAAAGATAAAATTTTGTTGTTAGCTTAGGGGGATTTGTTTACTTTTTCTGTAAGCATTCATTTTTAAAATTCCATTTGCTATTACGGTAACCAATAGGATACATGCCCCATAATAAAATTTCGGGCTCATATTTTCTGAATCTCCCAAAATCCATAAGGCTAAAATAATTCCATACACGGGTTCTAGATTTATGGTAAGCATTACCGTAAATGGCGAAAGCCAACGCATTACGTGAACTGAAGCAATAAATGCATAGGCAGTACAAATGGAGGCTAATAAAAAAAGGTAGCCCCAGTCGGAAAGAGATACTTTAAAAAATGCTGTGGAGAAACCTCCTGTAAATAGTAAAAAAACGGTAATGCAAAGTACCCCAAAAATAAGTTCGTACATAGAAATTACGGAAGCTTCGTATCGTTTTGCATAATTTCCGTTAATAACGGCAAATAAAGCACTTAAAAAAGCCGAAATTAACGCGAGTAAAATTCCCCAGAAATATTGCGTACTTGCTTGAAAAATAATAAACAACCCTAAAACCGCTATAAGTCCAAAAACTACCTCATAAACAATAATCTTTCGTTTAAAAAAAAGCGGTTCTAAAAAAGAAGTAAAAAAAGCGCCCGTAGACATAATGGCCAATGTCACGGATACATTGGAAATCTTTATGGCACCAAAAAAGGTTAGCCAATGCAGGGCAATGACCAAACCTGCTATAAAAAATCCAAAAAGTACTTTTTTGGGAAACTTCAACTTCTTTTTAGTGATTGCTATGTAAAGTAGCACCAAAACGCTGGCAATACCCATTCTAAACCAAACCAATGGAATAGCTTCTAAAGAAATTAATGCCCCTAGAACGGCGGTAAATCCCCAAATAAATACAATAAAATGGAGATGTAAATAATTAAGCAGTTTAGCGTTTGGCATTGCGTAGCAGGTAAATGGCTAAAATTCCAAATACAAAATTAGGAAACCATGTGGCTAAAAAAGGAGAAAAAGTACTTTGCTCTGCAATGGTTCCAAAAATTTTATCAAAGAAAACGAAAATCATTCCAATCCCTATTCCTATGGCCAAATTAATTCCCATTCCTCCTCTCCTTTTTACTGAAGAAACCGCCACAGCTATAATGGTTAGAATATAAGCCGAAACAGGCAAGCTCCATCGTTTATAGCGTACGACTTCATATCGATTGATATAAGAGGATCCTTTTGCCTTTTCTCTTTCAATAAAAGAATTTAATTCTGTAAAATTTAGCGTTTCGGCAATATAAGCTACTGGAGTAAGGTCTTCAATTTCAAATGGAAAAATGGTGTCCTTTTGAGGTTCAGAATAAATACGGTCTTCTCTGTCACCGATAATCCGTTTACTATAATTGAACAAGGTATAAGTTGTATCTGCTTCATTATATACAATTCTACTGGCGGCAAGCTTGTAGGTCATTTTATTACCCTCAAAATGTTCTAGAGAAAAATTATTTCCAGACTTTTCTTTCACATTAAAATAGCTAACATAAATGTATTCATTTTCATTAATTTGCCTATAAACATTGGCTTGTTCCCTATCTTTTCCCCTACTTTTGTTAAGGTATTGGTAACTAAATTCGTTAAACCCTTTACTGGCGGAAGGAGCCAAATAATTTCCTAAGAAAAATGCGCCTACACAAACCATAGTAGCTCCAATAAGGTAGGGTCTTAAAAAGCGATAGTAAGAAACCCCGCTACTTAAAAAAGCAATGACCTCGGTATTGTTGGCAAGCTTTGAAGTAAACCAAATAATGGATAGAAAAAGAAACAAAGGAAATAACAAATTGGCAAAATAGATTGTAAAGTCCAGATAGTAAATAGCTACTTGAATAAAAGGAACTTCATTGGCTAATATTTTATCAATTTTTTCGGCAAGATTAATGGTAATTCCAATTGGAATAAAAAGCAATAGTAAGAGAATAAAAGTCCCTAAGTATTTACGTAAAATGTATCTATCGAGTATGCTTAGCATTATAATCTTTTGTCCATATTACGGACCATGGTGTTTTTCCAAGTTGCAAAATCGCCTGCTAATATATGCTTTCTAGCCTCACGAACCAACCAAAGATAAAAGCCTAAATTGTGTATGGTGGCTATTTGTTTTCCTAACATTTCGTTCACACTAAACAAATGTTTAAGGTAGGCTTTACTGTAAGCAGTATCTACCCAAGTAATGCCCATTTCATCAATTTCAGAAAAATCGTCTTTCCATTTATTATTTTTTATATTAATCGTACCATTTGCGGTAAAAAGCATTCCGTTTCTGGCATTACGGGTAGGCATCACGCAATCGAACATATCTATTCCCAACGCTATATTTTCCAAAATATTGATGGGCGTTCCTACACCCATTAAATAACGGGGTTTATCTTCAGGAAGAAGGTGGGTAACAATTTCGGTCATTTCATACATTTCCTCGGCGGGCTCTCCTACCGAAAGCCCTCCTATGGCATTTCCCTCCGCTCCTACCGAGGCAATATATTCGGCAGATTGCTTCCGAAGGTCTTTATAGGTACTTCCTTGTACAATAGGAAAAAAGCTTTGCTCATAACCGTAAAGAAAGGGTCGTTTTTCCAAATGAGAAATACATCGATCCAACCACCTATGGGTCATATGCATAGAACGTTTTGCATATTGGTAATCACAAGGATATGGAGTACACTCATCAAACGCCATAATAATATCGGCCCCTATGCTTCTTTGAATTTCCATAACATTTTCGGGAGTAAAAAGATGAGCGCTTCCATCTATATGCGACTTAAATTTTACCCCTTCTTCTTTTATTTTTCTATTGGCCGAAAGTGAATATACTTGATAGCCCCCACTATCGGTAAGAATATTTCGATCCCAATTCATAAATTTATGCAATCCCCCTGCTTTTTC
This sequence comes from Flavobacteriaceae bacterium, assembly GCA_041392205.1. Lineage (GTDB taxonomy): Bacteria > Bacteroidota > Bacteroidia > Flavobacteriales > Flavobacteriaceae > Halomarinibacterium. The sequence goes on from JAWKMO010000020.1 coordinate 9,417, forward strand.
AAGAATTTCGGTTTGAGGACGTAGGTATAAATGATAGGTATTTCCTAAAATAATATCGGGGTTAATTTCATCGGTCAATTCCTTTTGATGCACCCCTTTTACCGTCCCAACAGTTCCTACAGGCATAAAAATGGGAGTTTCTACAATCCCATGACCTAGCGTCATAGTACCTGCTCTTGCTTTTGTAATGGGATCTTTTCCTTCTAGTGTAAACGTCATGTAGTTTTATAAAATATTTGAGCAAAGATACCTTTTATAAATTCTGATAGAAAATAACTGAATTTAGAATTTATAAAACTGTTAACTAAAACAACCAAATCGTTAATAACTGCCTATTTTTTCACTTTGCCTCACTTTCTGAAAGTGGTATTTTTGAACCAGAAAATATATACAATATGCCAGATATTCAACATTTCGAGAACTTGGTAATTCAAGTTCGAAGAGATATTTTAAGACAGGTACACAAAGTGAATTCTGGTCATCCAGGAGGTTCTCTAGGATGCGCCGAATTTTTTGTAGCCCTATTCCAAGTTATTATGGAGCGTAATAATGGGTTTGATATGAATGGAAAAGATGAAGACATCTTCTTTCTTTCCAACGGTCATATTTCTCCTGTTTTTTATAGTGTTTTAGCCCGTTCTGGTTATTTCCCAGTAGAAGAATTAAATACTTTTCGCTTGTTAAATTCACGTTTACAAGGACATCCAACTACCCACGAAGGATTGCCAGGAGTGAGAGTAGCTTCGGGTTCTTTAGGACAAGGAATTTCTGTAGCCATAGGAGCCGCCCTAACCAAAAAATTGAATAACGATTCACACCTCGTATACACCCTTTGTGGCGATGGCGAATTACAGGAAGGACAAAATTGGGAAGCCATTATGTATGCCTCTGGGAATAAGGTGGATAATTTAATTGTAACTGTAGATTACAATGGCCAACAAATAGATGGCGCTACCGATAATGTTCTTCCGCTTGGAAATTTAAAAACAAAATTTGAAGCTTTTGGTTGGGATGTTATGGAAATTGAAGAAGGTAACTCCTTAGAACCCATTATTAACGGAATGAAAACGGCCAAATCCAAAACTGGAAAAGGAAAACCTGTTTGTGTATTACTTCATACGGTTATGGGTAATGGTGTCGATTTTATGATGCATACTCACGATTGGCACGGAAAAGCCCCTAACGATGCACAATTGGAAATTGCCCTCTCCCAAAATCCAGTAACCCTTGGAGATTATTAATTTGGAAAATATACTCATGAAAAAATACATTGATACAGGTAAAAAAGATACGCGTTCAGGATTTGGTGCTGGACTTACCGAACTTGGTAAAACAAACCCAAATGTAGTGGCACTATGCGCCGATTTAACAGGCTCTTTAAAAATGGATGACTTTAAAGCTAACCATCCCGAGCGCTTTTTTCAGGTTGGTATTGCAGAAGCGAATATGATGGGTATTGCCGCAGGAATGACCATAGGAGGGAAAATACCCTTTACAGGTACTTTTGCCAATTTTTCTACAGGAAGGGTGTATGACCAAATAAGACAAAGCATTGCTTACAGCCATAAAAATGTAAAAATTTGTGCTTCTCATGCGGGACTCACCTTAGGAGAAGATGGTGCTACACACCAAATTTTGGAAGATTTAGGGCTCATGAAAATGCTTCCAGGAATGACCGTCATTAATACTTGTGATTACAATCAAACCAAGGCTGCAACCATTGCCATTGCAGACCATAAAGGACCCGTCTATTTGCGTTTTGGAAGACCCAGCGTACCTAATTTTACCTCTGAAGAGCAGCCTTTTGAAATAGGAAAAGCACTCCATTTACAAGAAGGATCTGATGTAACCATTGTGGCCACCGGACATCTCGTTTGGGAAGCACTGCAAGCCGCTGAAACGCTAAACGACCAAGGAATTAGCGCCGAAGTCATTAACATACACACCATTAAACCGCTAGATGCAAATGCTATTCTAAATAGCGTTAATAAAACAAAGTGTATTGTTACTGCCGAAGAACACAACTATTTTGGCGGACTTGGAGAAAGTATTGCAAGAATTCTTTCAGAAAATAGTCCCACACCTCAGGAATTTGTAGCAACACAAGATACTTTTGGGGAATCAGGAACTCCAGCACAACTTATGGATAAATATGGACTAAATGCGGAAGCTATTGTAAAAGCAGCATTAAAAGTGATAAAAAGAAAATAACTAAAATATGTTTCAAAAAAAAAGTCCCTCTTAGTGTGGGACTTTTTTTTTATTATAAATCTTTATCTAAATAATCTGGAATTCCATCATTATTAGCATCCTTATATTCCAAGGTGGTAATGGTGGTTTCCATGGTATTCTCATTAAAAATAGAATTAATTTCAAACTCCCCAACGCCAAGTGTTGGATAAGGGTCTCCCTCTAATAGGATATACTCACGAACCGTTATTTCTTGGCTAGTAGGTCTTCCATCTCCATCATCATCGGTATCAAAGAAATTTGCAAATCTATCCCCATCGGTATCATCATCTTCCTCAAGTTTATTACCATTAAGGTCTTCTAATATAGTGGGAATACCATCTCCATCTTGGTCGCCTAAGCGACTGGTATATAATTGAAATGTAAAAATTAATTGCGAATAAAACGGAATTGGTGAGCCGTTGGGCGGACTTACATAATACCCCAATCCAGACGGAATAAAGACGGCTCCTACTCCAAAATTTTCAAAGCTTATAGTCCCATCAGGATTGGTAATTGGCCCTGTGGGCGAAGTTTTAAACTCGATCATACCGTCCTGAAAACCATCGACGACATTTGTTAGGTCAAAACTAACGGGACTAGCTGCACTATCAAATAAAGAAGTATAAGGAGATAGGGTAAATTCGGTATTTAAAAAAGTTCCTTCGTAGCGTAGTGTTACCACATCGGCAAACGTAGGTTTTTCACCTCCTCCTTCAAGAGCATTTAGGTAATATAAGGTATAATTTACTCCTTCAGCAACTCTATCTGGGACCGTTTTTGAAGCTACTTGATCTATTAAGGGTATTTTTGTAGCATTCTCTCCAGCGAGGGTGTCAAACTTAATTTTAAAATCAAAATTTGCCGGAGGGTTTGCAAACTCTTCATAATTATAAAAATGTGTTTCTAAATATTCTTTAATAATGGCTGTGGATATTGGGGCTTCTTCTCCTCTATCTCTAGCAGGGACAAAAGTAATCCCATCATCTTTTTTATTACAAGACACTATAGAGAGTAACATTATGGTAACTAGGGAAGTTAAAAAAACAATTTTATTCATCTTCATTTTTTTGATGGCGCAAGATACAATTTTCAGCTATTTTTGTAGAAGGTTTAACGTAGTTTTATACGCTTTTATATGCGAGTGGATAAATATTTATGGTGTACTCGATATTTCAAAACAAGAAATATTGCTACACAAGTGTGCAAAAAGGGCGCTGTTAAAGTAAATAAAGATGTTGTAAAACCATCCAGAGAGGTGTATCCTGGAGATACCGTAAGTGTACGTAAAGACCAAATTAACTACTCACTAGAAGTCTTGGATATTCCAGAAAACCGTGTTAGTGCTAAATTGGTTGACCTTTACAGAACAGACACCACTCCAAAAGAAGCATTTGAAAATCAAGAACTTTTGAAGTATTCTAAAGAATATTACCGAAAAAAGGGAGTGGGAAGACCTACTAAAAAAGACCGAAGGGATTTGGAGGGTTTTACCGAATCAAGCGAAGACTAAATTTGTATCTTTGAAACATGGAAACTACAACTGTAATTCTTAATCATCGTGAAATAGTCCATAAAATAAGAAGAATGGCCTATCAGTTATATGAAACCAATGTTAATGAAACAGAGGTGGTTATTGCTGGCATACACAAAAATGGTTTTCTACTAGCCAAAAAACTTAAGAATGAAGTTGAAAAAATTGCCCCGTTTAAAGTAATTTTATGTGAAGTTTCTATGAACAAACCCAACCCCATTAACACCGTTACCACATCTTTAAAGTTATCTGAAATAGAAGGGAAATCAGTTTTGTTAGTAGATGACGTCCTCAACTCTGGGACGACACTAATTTACGGTGTAAAGCATTTTTTAGATATTCCGTTAAAACAATTTAAAACGGCCGTTTTAGTAGACCGTAACCACAAAAAATACCCCGTTAAAGCTGATTTTAAGGGTATTTCTCTTTCCACATCTATCAACGAAAATGTGGTGGTAGATTTTACAAAGAACAACTATAGTATTTCATTAAAATAATTGCAATACTATTTTTTCTACAATTTCTTTTTCTGAAAAGGTGTCACATAAAATTTTATTGTGTGCTTTATTATAAAAATAACTTCTTTCAAAAAGATGCTTTCTTATAAAATCATGTAAATCTTCCTTAGTATTACTATGTGCAATAAGGGGCCTTTCTTTTTTTTGAAACCATAATCGTTGAGTTAAGGTAGCCACAGAACATTGCAAATAAATTATTAAAACATTCTCTAATTTCAATAAATCTTCCATTATAGTCCCATAACAAGGAGTGCCACCCCCTGTCGCTAAAATGATTTTTTCATGGGTTTTAAGAGCTTCTTCTAAAAAAAAAGCCTCTTTTTTTCTAAAATAAATTTCGCCCTTGGTTTCAAAAAGAGCCGAAATAGATTTTCCCTCCCTTTCCTCTATATAAATATCCAAATCTAAAAAAGGGACATTTAAAGCACTAGAAAGTAACTTCCCAATGGAAGATTTTCCAGAACCCATATATCCAATTAAAACCAATTTCATAAAAACAAATATCGCAATAACTAGGTGGAATATGACAATTTTAAAATAATAATAAATTTCTATGAATTTTACTTTGCGTAATATATAGAATGATATTATATTTGCACCCGCAAACAGAGAATTTTTCCATTTGCAAAAGGCGGGTGACGAGCCCGCTAAATTTTTATTGACCTGGTAGCTCAGCTGGTAGAGCACCTCACTTTTAATGAGGTGGTCCTGGGTTCGAATCCCAGCCAGGTCACAGATGATAGAAAAGTCGGAACTTTGCGTTCGACTTTTTCGTTTACACAAATAGCTACCGAGGTGCTGGAACTGGTAGACAGGCATGGTTGAGGGCCATGTGTCCTAAGGACGTGTGGGTTCGATTCCCATTCTCGGTACAAAAACGCTGTTTCTTCAGCGTTTTTCTTTTTAAACCTTCCTTAATTTTATTGTTTAATGGTTCTTTAAAAAAAATAAACGGTTTTATAAGGGCAATATCATTTTTTAGTACCTTCGTTTAAAATAGGCTTATGTTTGTTAAAACACAGTTTAGCATAAAAGACCTTGAAAACCTTAGCGGAGTAAAGGCTCATACTATTAGGATTTGGGAAAAAAGATACAATCTCTTAGCACCCGAAAGGACAGAAACCAATATAAGGCACTACAATGTAGATCATCTTAAAAGACTGCTTAACATTTCTTTTCTCTATAAAGAAGGTTACAAGATTTCCAAAATTGCCCATCTTAATGAAGCCGAAATTTCTAAAATCATTAAAGAAAAAGAACAAGATAATAAGGAAGCCTATGCTACACAGGCTTTTAAAACGGCTATGTTCGATTTTGATTACCTCGCCTTTGCAGCAACCTACAACAATTTATGCAAAACCAAATCTTTTAACGATATTTTCTTTGATATTTTCATCCCTTTATTAACTAATATTGGAAATTTATGGTCAACAGGAAGCATTGACCCTGCTCACGAGCGTTTCATTTCAGAAATTATAAAACAAAAAATAATTGTTGAAAGCCATGCCCTTATAGAAAAAAGAACTCATAGAAGCACCCCTAAATTTGCACTATACCTCCCTTACGAAGAAATTCACGAAATAGGCTTACTTTTTGCCAATTACAAACTTCTTTCCGAAGGATTTAATACTATTTACCTTGGAAACAACATCCCCTTAGAAAGTCTTAAACACTTATTAAAACATTATCAATCGTTAACTTTTCTTTCCTATTTTACTGTAAAACCCGATCACGAAAGTGTGCATGAGTATCTTCAAAGATTTCAAACCGAAATTGGTTTAAATAATTCTATCAACTTATGGCTTATGGGGTTAAAGGTAAAAGATCTTACTGAAAAAAACGTCCCAAAAGGAGTGTCCATTATTCAAAGCTTAAAAATGTTTGAGGAACGAATTAAAACATTAAAATAATCACAAAAATTAATACGAATTAATTTTTTGTTTAAAAATAAATTATATTTGTTAAACAAAATATGACAAAAACCATAGCCATTATTGGGTCCGGATTTTCTTCCTTAGCAGCGGCATCTTACCTCGCAAAAGAAGGCCATAAGGTTACCGTCTTTGAAAAAAACAATACGCTTGGGGGGCGTGCAAGACAGTTCCATAGAGACGGTTTTACATTTGACATGGGCCCCACTTGGTATTGGATGCCCGATGTTTTTGAACGTTTTTTTGAAGATTTTGGAAAGCACTCTTCCCACTATTATACCCTCTTAAAACTGAATCCTGCTTACCAAGTTTATTTTGGAGAAAAAGATTTTATAACAATTGAAGATACCTTAGAAAAAATTAAAACAGTCTTCGAAAAAGAAGAACCTGGAAGCGCTCAAAAGCTTCAAAGATTTATAGATGAGGCTTTAGACAATTATACTATTGCTATTAAAGACTTAGTGTATCGTCCTGGCCTTTCCCCTTTAGAATTGGTTACTCCAGTAACGATAAAAAAAATTGGGCAATTTTTTAGTACCATAAGCAAAGAGGTGAGGAAAGAATTTAAAAACCCTAAATTAATCTCCATTTTAGAATTTCCTGTATTATTCTTAGGGGCGAAACCGTCAAATACACCAGCTTTTTATAGTTTTATGAATTACGCAGATTTTGGTTTAGGAACCTTTCACCCTAAAGACGGAATGTATAGCGTTGTATTGGGAATGAAACAGTTAGCAGAAGATTTAGGAGTTGTTTTTAAAGTGAACCAAAATGTTGAAAAAATTAACGTTACTAACGGACGAGCTACTTCCTTAGTAGTCAATTCTGAAGAAATTAAAGCCGATATCATTTTAAGCGGGGCCGATTACCACCATACCGAAACACTTTTAAACAAAACCTACAGACAATATTCCGAAAGCTATTGGAATAAAAAAGTATTTGCTCCTTCCTGTTTATTATTTTATGTAGGCTTCAGCAAAAAGTTGAAAAATGTAGCGCATCATACTTTATTTTTTGATGTTTCATTTGAAGATCACGCAAAAGCAATATACGATACCCCGCAGTGGCCCGAAAACCCCTTGTTCTATGCTAGTTTTCCTTCCATCACAGACAAAGATGCTGCCCCTACTGGAAATGAAGCGGGCATTTTTTTAATTCCGTTGGCACCTGGGCTTGATGATATTGAAGAGGTAAGGGATGAATATTTCGATTTAATTTTAACGCGATTTGAAAAAATCACCAACCAAGAAATAAAAAAATACGTTATATTTAAAGATAGTTATTGCATCACTAATTTTATGGAAGACTATAATTCCTACAAAGGAAATGCTTATGGTTTAGCAAACACCCTCCTTCAAACTGCTTTTTTACGTCCCAAATTAAAAAGTAAAAAAGTAAAGGGGCTCTATTTTACAGGGCAACTTACAGTTCCTGGACCGGGTGTCCCTCCCTCGCTTATTTCTGGAAAAATAGTTTCAAACCTAATACTAAAAGAAATGGCAAATTCATGAAAGCACTATTTGATACCGTTTCAGAAATTTGTAGCATGAAGGTAACCCATACCTACAGTACTTCTTTTACACTGGCCACAAAAATGTTAGCCCCTACAATTAGGCAGGATATCTATAATATTTATGGCTTTGTTCGATTTGCCGATGAAATTGTAGATTCTTTTCATGACTTCGATAAAAAAACTTTATTTGATAGATTTGAAAAGGACCTTGAAAACGCATTACAAGAAAATATTAGCCTAAACCCTATTTTAAATTCATTTCAATCTACTGTAAAAAAATATCGTATTGATAAAGAGCTTATTGATGCTTTCATGCTTAGCATGCGTCTTGATCTCTCAAAAAATGTGTACGCTACCCAAGAGGAATACCATAAATATATTTATGGATCGGCAGATGTTGTAGGCTTAATGTGCCTAAAAGTTTTTGTAAAAGGGGATTCTGAAAAATATGACTCCCTTAAAGAAGCAGCCATGAGTTTGGGTTCGGCTTTTCAAAAAGTAAACTTTTTAAGAGATCTTAAAGCCGATTTTGATGGTTTAAATAGAACCTATTTCCCTAATACCAACCTAAATGAACTTGATGAAATCTCTAAAAAACATATCATTAAAGAAATTGAAGCCGATTTCCAGAAAGGATATGAAGGTATTTTGAAACTACCTACCGAAGCAAAATTTGGAGTTTTTATGGCTTATCGCTACTACAAAAGGCTTCTGAAAAAATTACATAAAACGCCTGCGCTGGAAATTAAAAACACTCGCATTCGTGTCCCCAATTATGAAAAATTTGGCCTTTTAACACGTAGCTATGTAAAATATCGTTTAAATTTGGTTAAATAATGATGACAATTTTATTCTGGATACTCATTTTCCTTGGAACCTTCTGCGCAATGGAATTTATGGCTTGGTTTACTCATAAATACGTTATGCATGGTTTTTTATGGAGTCTACATAAAGACCACCATAAAAAGGATCATAAAAGTTGGTGGGAACGTAACGATGCTTTTTTTATTTTCTATGCGGCAGTTAGTATTTTTTGCTTTGTGCGCTGGCAATATTATGGATTTTGGGCAGGTTTGCCCATAGGTTTAGGAATTTTTTCTTACGGTGTAACCTATTTCATGGTGCATGATATTTTTATTCACCAACGGTTTAAGCTTTTTCGAAATGCCAATAATTGGTATGCCCGTGGAATTAGACGTGCCCATAAAATGCATCACAAACATCTTGGAAAAAGCGAAGGGGAGTGCTTTGGAATGTTATTTCCTCCCTTAAAATACTTTAAAAAATAAGGAATGAAAACCCTCTACCTTTGGCTTAACTTAGGTTCCTTTATAATTCCTTTTTTATTTAGTTTTCACCCAAAGCTTCAGTTCTATAAAAAATGGCGTGGCCTTTTTTTGGGTATCGTTATAATGATGGCCCTTTTTATTCCTTGGGATATTGTATTTACCCACCAAGGATATTGGGGTTTCAATACCCAATACACCACAGGAATTTTTGTATTTAACCTTCCTTTAGAAGAATGGCTCTTTTTTATTTGCATTCCTTATGCCTGTATATTTACACATTATGCTTTGCTTGTGTTGTTTCCGAAGATTGCCTTTCCAAAAAAAGTAACAGAAATAATATACCTTCTTTTATTATTAATTTTAATCGTATTGCTCTGGTATCACTATCATTTATGGTATACTTTGGTTAGTTTTGTGTATGCCTTATTGATATTAGGAATAACTTATAATTACAAGAAATCAATACTACCTTACTTTTTTGCTACATTTTTAGTGATTTTAATCCCCTTTTTTATAGTAAATGGAATACTTACAGGTAGTTTTATTGAAGATCCTGTAGTATGGTATAACAATACCGAAAATCTAGGTATTCGGTTAGGAACAATACCCATAGAAGATACCATTTACAATCTTGGAATGCTACTTACTGTTTTACTGATTACGGATATGTGTAATACTAAATCATTACCTAAAAATGAAAAAGCCGCTTAATACCCTCATAAACGGCTTCTCTATTTCAAAGTAAATGTTTCTTTTTAGTGGAGCCTAACCCTTACTTTATGTTTCATTTACTGAAATCTTTTGTCATCAATTCAAAAAGTTTGCCAAAATTAAATGTCTTTATACTATAACAACCATTAAATAAAATACCCTACAAAAAAAAGACCCTATGATAGGGTCTTTTTAAATAATTTAATTCTTAATTAATTACTTTTTAATAATGCGCTTTACCACCATTGCGTTTTCACTTTCGATAGTTATAAAATATAATCCTTGCGCATAGCTTTCAAGTGAAAATGATAAACTTTCATTCATTTCTTTTAAGCTAATTGTAGATATGATTCTTCCATTAACATCTGAAATAATAGCTTTGTTTAATTTTTGGTTACTATTATTAATAAGAAGAACCTTCCCATAAGAAGGGTTTGGAAGTAATAGGATTTGGTTTTCTAAAGCATTAGTATTTGTTCCTAAAATTTCTTCTACAGTAACATCAAATGTACAACTTGAAATATTTCCGTATTCATCTTCGGCAGTCATTGTGATTGTATGCAAGCCTACTCCTAGATTAGTTCCAGAAACTGGAGACTGTGTAATTGTTGGACTAGTTGTACAGTTATCGGTAACAGTAGTTGTTACAGAATAATCTGGTAATGTGTATGGCTCTCCTGGGTTTACTTGAACGGTTTCATTTGCAGGACAGGTAATGTTTGGCGCTAATGCATCTAAAGTTACGGTGACCTCGCTTCTTTCACCTAAACAGCCATCAATTCCTAAATCGATATCGCCATTAGCAACCCCATAGTCTGATGTTAAGCAAACATTGGCCCAGTTAGTAGCATTATCATTATCGCCTATTCTTCGGTACGAACCGCTACAGGATTGTGTAAAAGAAGCACCATCACCAGACCAGTCAAGGTCTGCAGCTGTAATGTTAAAGCCATTGATAGTGACATTAAGCCCTGCAATTTCTGCTGCGGAAAAATGCCAAAAAACAGAATCAACTACGTTACCTGCATCATCAATGATAATAATCCATCCAGAGTTATTATCATTCCAAAATATATTACTACCCCAATAGCCAGCGCCGCCATTATCATTCCAATTCATTACAGAATCTGCAGCCATAGGGCCTAATATTTGAACATTTGGATTTACTGTATTTATATCTGTGTAAGGTGTTTCACTTACAGCTACTGCATAGCCCGTATAATCTGCTGCAAGTCCAACATTTTGAATCTCAAATTGATCGGGGGTTTGTAAGGTAATTTCAGAAATTACTAACTGAGATAAAGGAACATCGGGTGTTTCTTGAGCATATACACTAGTATTTCCAACAGGAGTAAAGGTATAATCATTTCCTTGAAACAATAAGGTACCTCCAGTGGGAGCATCGTACCACCTAATAACATTTAATGGATCCAACGGTGTTGCAGAAACCGTAACATCGTTCCCTAAACAAAAATCACTAACTCCTGTGGTTGCGGGGCCAGCAGTTAATGCTATAACTTCGATATCATCGGTGGCAGAAGAAGCTATAGAACAACTTCCGGCAGGAACTTCATAAGTAATAGTATGTACTCCTACTCCTGCTGCAATAGGATCGAATGTAAATGTAACACCATTACCATCGTCTGTTACTCCAGGCCCACTATACACTCCACCAAGAGGTGTTCCTCCTCCAAGCCCAGAAACTACAGGTGATCCCTCACAAACATCTTCTGGAGCGACAAACGCAGCTGTTTGACTGGGAGTATCAAAAGCCTCTGTACCATCACTTCTACTTCCCGAAGAGCCTTGGTTTGCACTCACACCTAAACCTCTTTTTGCAAAGGCATCCCATAAAATACATTCATTAATCCCCCCATAAATGGCAACATCTGCTGCAAAGATTGCGTCTCTACCATCTACAAATCCTGGACTACAAGGTTGTAATTTTAAAGCTTCTGTAATTAGTGCCATTGCCATTACGTTTCCAGCATCTAAGTTTGGATCTCCTGTAAAATTAAATATATCGGCATCCCAACCGTGTGCATCGATGAGACCCCACGTCATTTCCCATAATGTGGTTGCCCAAACAGAGCCTACTCCATGGGGTATTGCCGCAGTCTTTATGTCATCATACGTTTGTGGGTTAATAGCGATATCGGTACTATAAGGAAATGGCCTAATACCAGCTCCGCCAGGACCTTGGCCAAACAAATAGGTTCCAACACCTCGCGGGTCTGTACCCATATCGCCAGGTTCAATAGTCATTACAGCGCCATACCAATCACTCCAACCTTCCCCCATTTGCTCTTGATTACCTAAACAACCTGCTTGTGCAGGGCCTCCAGTGAGTCTATTTGAAATTCCATGACCATACTCATGAAAAATTACAAGATTATCAAAATCTCCATCTTTATTTCCACAAACGTACATTTGCATAGTAGGGTTACCTCCATCTGGGGGTGTACCAAAGTTGGCATTACACGTTCCCGATCCATCCTGTGCTTCAGAATTTACAGAATCACTACCTAACCCTCCATTACCATAATTATTCTCTTGAAAATTACCAGCAGCTTCATCAAATCCATAGATATACATAACATCATGGATAATATTATTCCAATAAAAAAGATTTGTAATAGCCGCTTCTTCATAGGGTGTCGCCACACTATAATTTTGATCAAAAGGAAACCCTGTAAAATCTAAAGTGGGACCACCGTTGGGTTGAAACCCTGGATTATTCCCATCTTCGTAAGAATTGGTGTTATTCCCTCGAGTAACAGTAAATTCTGCACCAGGAACACCATCGGTATCGTGCCAACCAAAAGGAGAAGCTGTAGGATTTGCAGGCAATGTTTCTATAGTTCTAGCACCATAATAAGGGCTTTCTAATGGGGGTGCAAAAACTTCATAACTATCTGGAATAGCTATGTTGTTTGAAATTCGCTCTACCAACTCACAATAATTAGGGATATCGAACAAATTCTTATTGTAATCTAATATTTCATGATTACTATGGTCATGATCAAAATTACAGCTAGACATCCAATTTACTTTATCTATTATTTCTGAAGTAGAAGCGTCAATACGTACGCTCCACCAATTTTGTTGTGCAATTTCCTCAATGGATACATCCCAAGCCAATGCCAATCTTCCATCTTGTGTAATTTGGTACACCAAACGTGCAGGGATGTCACTTTTCGAAATGCCCCCTTTGCTTAGTATGGTTTCTTTATTAAGGGTACTTTTTTGTGAAATAACACTAAGGTTTTCTGACACGGAATACCCAAAATAATTCGCTGCAGCTTGAACCGCTTGAACTGCATCGATAGTTGCGGTGGTTTGCCCCGCAGCTTTTTGTGTTACATCTTTAATAAAATGATTGTTTGCTTTAAAAACTTGTCCATTGGGCAAGCTATGAATGCTAGATTGAGTTCCATAAATTTCTATTCCGTTTAAGATTTGGGAATAATATACATGTAAAATACCACTAGTCCGGCTAGTGTGTTGACTGGTAATAACCCATTGCATATCTGGTTGGGAAATTTTGTCGTTTTCGAGTAAGTGTTCAAGTTGTTTATGAATACTTTGTTGAATGTTTTGCGAAATACCTGACACCACAACACACAATAAAAAAGCAACTAAAAGCAAAATAGATTTTTTCATAGTAAAATGATTAAGAATTAATGGGTTTATTGTGAGGATGTTGTAAAGCTATTAAAAAAGGATGTCGTGTACAACAATTTTATTACGCATGGTTATATTTTAACAAACCCGGAGGTTTAAATCTATCCCGTTTTTATTTTGAAAGGATATCAAATATTTTTCTCTATTTTAGTAGCAACAATAAATTTAAGTGGATGAACCAACCTGATAGCCTCATTCTTGAAATGCAACAAGGCAGTGAAAAAGCTTTTTCAAAGCTTTATGAAATGTATTCTAAAGCCATTTACTCGGTTATTTTTGTCATTCTTCGAGATGAAGAGCTTACAGAAGAAGTGCTGCAAGATGTCTTTGTTAAAGTATGGACTAATTCTGGTTCTTATTCGGTAGAAAAAGGTCGGTTTTACACTTGGTTATTAAACATTGCCAGAAATAGTGCCATCGATAAAACCCGTTCAAAATCTTTTAAGAACACCAACAAAAACCTATCTACAGATAATTTCGTACATATTATTGGTGGGCATAATGATTTAAACCAGAGAACCGATACCATTGGGATTCAAAAATTTGTAGACAAATTAAAACCTCTTTGTATTAAACTATTAGACCTACTTTATTTTAAAGGATATACACAAAATGAAACCGCCGAAGCACTGGAAACTCCTTTAGGAACTATTAAAACCCGTGCCCGAAATTGCATTAATGAATTACGGAAAATGACATTACAAGAGGTATGAAAAACATAGACGAAATAATAGCTTCTGGCACCTTGGAGTTATACGTTACAGGGGCTTTATCACAAAGAGAAGCTATGGAGGTAGAGGATGTCCTTAACGACTATCCCGAGGTAAAAAATGAAGTTGAAAAAATTGAAACAGCTCTTATAAATTTAGCACATGGTGAAGAATATACCATCCCTGCTAAGGTGTGGGAGGGTGTTTTAAATTCTATTAAAGGAGTTCGAAAACTTAATTCTCACAAAAAATCGAATCATTGGAGTACCATCGCAGGCTGGGCAGCAGCTATTGTATTTTTAATGGGTATTTTTTGGATGATGAATGAAACTAACTCTTTAGAAAATAAAGTACTTGTTACCACTACCGAAAATGCCGTTTTAAAAGGAAAATTAACTTCGGCTGAAGAAGCATTAACTACTTCGCAAGACTTATTAGATATTATTCGTTCCAAGGAATATAGAGAAATTTCTCTTCCTGGAAATCAGGCTGTTTCCCCAGAATCTTATGCCAAAGTCTATTATAATGACAATGAAAAAATTGCCTATATAGATGCACGGGGGTTACCCGCTCCACCTGCGGGTAAAGTATATCAAGTGTGGTCGTTAATTATGGATCCTTTAACCCCGCGAAGTATTGGGTTATTAGATCATTACGAAGCTACCACTACCAAAGTATTTAAACTTGAAAATATTCCCGATCCTGAGGCCTTTGGTATTACCTTGGAGCCTGAAGGAGGTAGCGAAAGTCCTACCTTAGCACAGTTGTATACCTTAGGAATGGTTTCGCCATAACCTAAAGTTTTTAAATATAAAAAGGGCATCTATTAAGATGCCCTTTTTCCTTTCTACAAGTAGGTATTCTTTATAAATCTAGTACTTGGTTTGCCATTACTGGCCCTAATTCAAAAGTAGCTTCTTTTAATTCGTTTTTAATTTCTTTCACTTTTTTAGTATTGCTAGAAGCTTTATAAACCAGCGCACTAAAGTACAAAGCCATAGGTTCGAAGGTTTTTCCCTCTACATGAGTTTCTATGGTTTTTAAGGATTCTTCAATGTGTCCGTTTTTTAATTGTGCGAACGCCAAATAAGAATTAATTAAAGGCGTATTTCGGTTTATTACTTCTTTTTCAGCTATTTCTAATGCCTTTTTGGGAGAGGCTTCGGCATATAATTCAATTAAATAGGTGTTGTACATATCTCCATAATTACCTTCTTCTACAGCATTTACAAATGCCTCTTCCGCTTTTTTTGAAGCAGATATATTTCCTTCAAAAGTGTACAATTCAGATTTGAGTAATAGATAATCTGGCACCTTATGGTTTTTCATCACAGAATCTAAAATCCTATGTGATTCCCTTGTATTTCCTTCGGCAGCATAGACAATCCAAGCTAATTTTCTTTTCACATAACTATTATCGGGTTGAAGGGCCAGGGTTTTTAAGTAGTAATCATAGGAATCTTTAATACGCCCAGCATGACCATAATAATCGGCAAGGTTACTATAGGTCCAAATTTTAAGGGGGGTACTATTGTGAGATTCGGCTTTTCCTTTTGCCATTTCCATAAATTTTATAGCATTATCGAGGTCCCCAATATGATCGCTCCATTTTGAGATACGGATTAAATAATTATAATCGCTCATATCTTTAAGTTCGGAAAGGTATTGATAGGCGCTATCATATTCTCCCAATTCCATAGCACAATCAAATAACATGTGTAATGTAGGGCGTTTTTGGGCCTTGTTTTCAAAACTTTTTTGAAGTATCTCTTTTGCTTCTTTAAAGCGGTGTTGTGAAATATAGTTTTTTGCTAACCCTCTCTCAAAACCATCCCTAAAGTTATCTGCTGCAACGGCAATTCCTTTTTGATACAACTTTTCGGCAACCAAAAGGTGGTTTATATTTCCTGTTTCGGTAAAAAGTTGTTCATACACTCCTGCTAAAGGGCCTATATCACCAATACCTGTAGTATCCTTGTTAAGCCTTTTGGACCAAAAGTTTTGTTGCAATTGTGTTTCGTATAATGTGGGCGTATTTTTAGTATTTAAATAGCTATCATACGCTGTTACTGACGTAATTTTTTCAAATTTTGGATCCGATTTACAACTTACTAAAAAGAGTAAACCTAGGGATAAATAAAGTAATTTCATTTTTAAATTATTTTTAAAAAAAAGAGCAACTTTTGGTCGCTCTTTTTTTTGTTACTCTTAGTATAGTTATTGCAAGGGGCTTTCTAAATATGGGAACGGTAGTGTAAAATTTCTATTCCCCGGTCCTACTCCATCACTGGTAAGTTGCGGTGTCCCGTTGTTACCATCAAAACGGCTACCACTTGTTCCTCCAAACATTAAGATTAAGGAAATATCAATCACATCGTCACTTAAGGTTCTTCCGGTTAAAGCAATTCCAGTATTAGGATCGAAATAGGTTGTTTGAGCGTTAGGTGCCACTTGTAAGGCATCAAACTGTGCTAATACTGTGGTAAAGGTCGCTGCATCAAGTCCCAAAATATTTGTTTCGTAATCCAAACTTACCCCTAAAGCATTCCCGTAAACATCGTGATATAATTCCAATGTATTTTGAAAAATAGGCTGGAATGAAGTGCGTTCTGTGACTAAAGAGGTATTAAACATGTCTTTTACAGTACCACTGCCACTAAATACAGTATTAACCCCAGGACGTCCCATAATATCTTCCTGAATAAAAGTGCCACTAAAATCTACTAGATCAAAACAAGAAGTACAACTCCCTCCACAATCTATTCCTTCTTCGTCTCCGTTCATTATGCCGTCATCACAACTTGCTTGTTCAATTATGTTTCCGTTATCGTCGTCATCTTTACATTGGGTAAACAAGACTCCCAAACAAAGTGATAATGCGATGTATTTTATATGTTGAATTTTCATCTTTTTGATTTTTTAAAAATTATTGTTTTCTTTTAGTCGTAACCCAAACATTATATGCGTCGGGTAATCCATTAATCCCTACTGCCCCAGCCACGTGAGGAGGTGCGGTCCCTAACAAACTATTGGGAACCTCTACAGAAATGGCCAACACATTTAACCCTTCAAAAAAATCGGAAGCCTGTCCAGAAGGTAAAAAACCATCGGGGGCCGCATTTCCAGAAACAACTTCATTAAACTGGTTAAAATCGAAATAAAAGGCATCTCGGCGAGGTCCCGCGAAAAAAGACATTCCGTTATTAGTAGAAATAATGGTTTCATCGATTCCAGATATTTCTACCTGTCCAGAAACGTTGTCTTTACTAATAGTGCTATTAACACCAACCTCATTAGGGGCATAGGGTCCAAAGAAATACATGATAGTATCTCGTCGTATGGCCTGAATTACTAAATCTTCCACAAAGTCTCCTGTGTTGTCTATGTTAAACTCAACAAGCACATCTTCAGAAAACATTGCTTGTTGTGTTACCGCTCCCGGCGTTAAGGGTCCTTGCATGGTTGCCACAAAAACCGTGTTATCTGGGTTAGTTCCTTCAAAAGCATAGAAATCTGCCAAATCCACAGAGGTTCCTGCTACCGCCGGAGAATCTATGTGATCTGCCGCAACGAGGATTACCGAAAAGACTCCAATAGCCACTATTGCGAGCAATCCATAAAATTTTGTCTTTTTCATTTTTTTAATTTATTAGTTTTTTAATGTAAGATGTAATGCCCTAATCATCTATTTTTGTTTAAAAGTAAATTATTTTGGGCATTTCACATGAATGGTTATTATTTGTTTAAATTTACTTTCCCTCATATACGCAGAAAGTTTGTCTCTGGTTTTAAAGATTACAAAAAAATGTTTAAAAACCCCATTACCCTACAAAATTAAGAAATGAACCCATCTTCCGCTGGTTGGATCCATAAATTTATTAACGAGTTTCCAAAAGAAACGCTTATAGATTCCTATACTGGACCATTGTCTTTTTATGAAACGCTAAAAAAAAGTGGATTTATATACGGCGTTTCCATAAAAACATTGTTGGAGGTGCCTGTAAGCGATTTTAAATTAACCCAAGAAGAAAATACTAAGGTTACTCTTTTTCACGCACTGTTATATATGTATTATTCTGAAAAGCCTACGGCTACCATGCCAGAGGCTATAGAAGACATGGTGCTTTTTTATAAAACCATAGAAAAAGGGAAGCCGGGTTTTTTTCAAAAGTTACGTTTTACCAAAAGCGCTTCTGAAAATTTGGAACACATTCTTGCCGCACGGATATACGAATCTAATTCGCTAATAAAAACCGAAGCGGCTTCACTATTTACGTATGCACTGCTATTTGGCGATGTGCTGGCTTTTCGTTTTTACCTTCAACATCCCAAAGGTTTAAAAAATTATTTGGAAGCATTAGAAGAAACCTTAATACAGTTTAGCATTTGGGCATTACAGAGCAAGCAGAAAAAAAATAAATACGATGCATTAATTATTGAAATGGTATCAGAATCGGCACAATATGCTACCCATAGTAGCGATATCTTTTCACACGTAGTGGTAGACCAACTAAAAGAAAGAACCATTCTCGAAAAACAATTTGTACTTGATATTTGTTGCCTTGCTGTTTGGGACGATAAAAAAATAGACACAACCGAAACTCTTTTTTTAAAGGAAATAGCCTTTCATTTAGGGATAAGTAACCAATATCTAGAAAGTTGTATGGAGGCAATAAAAGCGTTTTCGTTAACCAACGAACACAAAATTAAACTGTTTCAATATACGCATCCTGTAAAACAGCTATACAAACAAAGTACTACTACGGTAAAACTACTGGTCCTTCGCAACAAAAAACGTTTGTTAAAAGAATTAAATGAAAGTGGTGAACTATTAGTGTTATTAGGACAATCTACTTCTCGTGATCTCACAGCCGAAGAAAAGGCTAAAGTAAAAGACCAATTACTCGATATTTTTAAAACCATCCCGTCGCTTACTATTTTTATGCTTCCTGGTGGTGCTTTATTACTTCCTTTGGTGGTTAAACTCATCCCGAAACTACTCCCTTCTGCTTTTAATGAGAATCGAGTGGAGGAGGATTAATCTTCTATTGAAAGGTTATAGAATCTGTTTTAAATATTTCAAAAAAAATAATAAAATTATGCGATTATGGCATGTTACTGTTACCATGCTAAAAAACCATTTCTCAAATCCTTTACTTTACAATTAATTTTTTACTTAAGTACTGAAAGCGTATTATTAGCATCACCGCAGAGGCGGTTAATCCTGCCAAGAGGCCTATCCAAATTCCTGCACTGGCATACGCTGTATACATCCCCAAATAAAACGAGATAGGAAACCCAATGAGCCAATAAGCAATAAACGTAATAAAGGTGGGGATTTTTACATCCTGCATTCCGCGTAAGGCACCTAAAACTACTACTTGTAAAGTATCGCTGATCTGGAAGATGGCGGCAATAAGCATTAACTTAGAAGCAATTGTTAGAACTTCCAGCGTATCGGCAATGTTGTTGGCATTGTCAAAATCCAGATAGATTTTAGGGAGTTGCTCTTTTAGGAGCAAAAAGCTTACACAAAATATAACTGCTAAAAGGGACGAAAGTAAAAAGATAGAAAAAGCTATGCGGCGCAGCTCTCTAAAGCGTTTCATTCCTTTTTGGTTGCCCACTCGTATCATTGCTGCAACGCTAAAGCCCATGGCCACCATAAAAGTCATAGAGGATAGATTGAGTGCAATCTGGTTAGCAGCTTGGGGATTCTTTCCTAAAATTCCGGATAACCATATGGCCGCTGTAAAAATAGCGACTTCAAAAAACATTTGTAAGGCAGAGGGAAATCCTAAGCTTAATAACTTATTAATCATAGAACGGGTTAATGTAAAAATTTTTATATGTGTTACATACTCTTTAGATTTCAAATTTTGAGCCATGAGATACCACAAATAGGCGAGCATTACTACCCGAGAGGCCAAGGTACCAATCGCCGCACCCACTACACCCAAAGCGGGAACACCAAACTTCCCAAAGATGAATATGTAATTTAATATCACATTCACAACATTAGCAATAATTGTCGCATACATAGGGTACTTGGTCATGGAAAGTCCATCACTACATTGTTTAAACGCTTGGAAAACAATTAAAGGTAGTAATGAAATTGCTACAAGCGTAAGATACGGCATGGCTAACTCCACTACTTCTTTTGGCTGATTCATAATATGCATCAACGGTTTGGCAAAAAACACCATAAGAAATAGAACTACCCCAAGAACGGTACAAAGAAAAAGTCCGTGTTTAAACGAGGATTTTCCGTAAGCTATATTTCCTTCACCATCAGCTTCGGCTACTAAAGGGGTAATAGCGGTAGAAAAGCCAATCCCTAAAGACATCGCAATAAACATAAAGCTATTTCCTAGAGAAACAGCAGCAAGTTCTGCAGTGCCTAACTGGCCCACCATAATATTGTCCACAAAAGCCACCATGGTATGTCCCAACATTCCTAAAATGACGGGAGTGGCCAATTTAATATTATAGCGAAACTCTTTGGTGTATTGTTGAAGCACAGATAAGTTAGTTATCTAGCAAAAGTAGAAAACCCAAACCGTATAGCATAATAGTTATTATTAATTAAGAAAAAAACTAAGTGCGAACAGAGTTAAGATATTGCGAAGGTGTTTGCATTAAAAACTTTTTAAAGGACTTGTTAAAAGTCACTTTATTATTAAATCCAACCTCATAGGCGACATCGATGATGTTAACATTGGTCTCTTTTTCAAGTATAGCGACCGCATCAGCAATGCGGTATTTATTAATAAATTCGAAGAAATTAAGATCAAAATGTTCATTAATCACCTGCGAGGTATTGTGTCTTGTGGTTCCTAGTAATTCTGAAACCAAGTCCAAACTTACATTGTTTTTAAGGTAAATTTTTTCATTTTCAAAAAGTTGAATAAGTGCTTCTTTTAATTCCAAAGAAAAGCTGGGAGTAAGTCCCGACTTTAGATATTTATTATTGTTTGAGGTAAAGTTTCCCGCAAACAATGTTGGACTTCTAAAAGAAGCAAAACCAATATATACTACCATAATAGCCATTACTACAATTTGAAGTTGAAATAAAAATGGAAACTTTGGAATTACATTCGCTAAAACCAGTCCGTACACTGCATAAGAAATAACGTAACTTGAGCTTAGAGTTACCAAAGTTGAAAGCCATTTTCTAGCTTCATTAGTATAGTTTTTAAACTGATTGTTTTTAAAAAACAAATACACTACCAACGCTCCATAAACCAAAAGTGACAGTATTTTGGAAGTAACAATTCCGTATAAATAAGGCCTCCGGTCAAAGGAACCTACCTCAAACATAATGTGTAGCTTTTCCTCTTTTGAAAGAAGGAATAACGGTAACATAATGACCATAATAAGTAGCGTAGGCAATAAGTGAATTAAATCTCTTTTTTTGAAGGTATAATTTTGTGTAATTCTTTTAAAGTAGAAATAGAGTAATGGTCCATATAAAAATGAAAAGATGGAAGACATATATAAAATATGAGGTACTCTAAATTTTAAATTGGTACTATGTAGAAATATATGAAATATAAATAAAGAATGTATGGTAACAAACATGGCAATAATGAGGGTTGCCGTTTTGTCTTTACTTTTAGTAATAAACAACATAAAACCAATAAAAAAGCCTATTAAAGCAGAAAAAAGATAGAAAAAATGTAACCAAGTTATCGTAAGGCTATACTTTTCTTTTAATTCTTTAAATGCTGAAGATTCTGAAAATTTTTTAAAATATCGAGATTCTACAAATCCAGTTTCCGTTGAATATTTAACATATTCTTCTGCAAAAAAGGCCGCTTTTTTTATATCCTCATTTTTGGCGGCAAGAATGGCACTGTCTTTATAAAACTGAAGGGAATCTTCACTAAACTTAGCTTGTTCTTGAAGTGTGGTAAGATAGGGATGACCGTAACGAAGTTCTTCCGCGAGTAAATAATTATCGGGAAGAAATAATACTACTAGAAGAAAAATTCCAAAGGTTCGCTTTATGTTAGGAAGGAATCTCATACGGTTCGCATTAATTTTACCTACTTAAAGATACAATTTGTTTGGCAAAAACAATACCTTAAAGTAATTCCCGATAATACTTTACGTTTCCCTCCGAAGAAAAATTACCCCTTAAAATATAAAAAAGCCCAATCTTTTTTGGGCTTTATGTAATTAATTCCAGTTACCCTTGGGAGGGCTAATTTTTTACAGTAGCCATTTCGTTTTTGGTACCATATTTATCTATAAGATAGACTAAGCTCGTCATTGTAGCGGCACCTAATTCCAACTCTCGTTTGTTTACGGCCTCAAAAGTATCATTAGAGGCATGATGGTAATCGAAATATCTTTGCGAATCGGGGCGTAAGCCCGCTAGAACAGTTGTTCCATTTTTTAAGGGGCCAATATCGGCCCCGCTTCCTCCTTTTTCAAAATAATG
>JAWKMO010000021.1:0-31793 GCA_041392205.1 Flavobacteriaceae bacterium
CATAAACGCGCAGTCCCAGATAATTGCCCTGGGTTCAAAAGCCAACGTATTGGCAATTAATCCTTGGTGTTTTTCAGCATTGTTTTTATAGAATACTTTTTTTCTTAAGTCATTGTTGAGCACAAATGCCAACATTACGGCTAAAAGGATTCCTCCGGTGGCAAATAAGAGTTGTGGGCCCCTTTTGCGTGAATGAAACAAGCTAAGAATAAAAATGGCTAATAAGGCAATAATGGCAATCCTAGAGACTATAAACAGAATAAAGAGGACATTAAGAACAATATTTGCCAGATAATACCGATTGTCTGGATGATAGGTTTGGCTCAACGATTGGTAAGAGGCCAAAATGCTTAAAACGGCCAAAAGACCTAAATAAAGCCTATCTACTAAAATAGTTTCAATAACCGTGGCAGATTCCAAAAATGTAATGGCCACCCCTTGATTTACTAATATAAAGAGTTTAACAAGGGAATACACAATGGCGGCCAGCGACGATAGGATGATCGCTTTGTTGATTTTTTTAAAATTATTGACCGGCAGGTATAATATGACTAATGCGGCAATTAATAGTACTTTTTTTAAAACAGCCCCATCTTCCCCTATTCTTCCTGTGACTAGCACAATAAGCAACACGTACAGAAAAAAAGCAAGCCATGTAATTCCTGCTTTTCTTTTTATTTTTTGAAAATCCTTTTTTTCAACCACAATGGGAAACAAAATAGCCAACACAATGAGCAATAGGTTGGGAAGTACCCTAAAATAGGTATCGAATGGGATGGTAAAAAAGAGGAGCAAAAATATAAAAGGATATATGGATGCTAAAAGTACCCTCACGGTCTAAAAAATTTAGAATTTAAAAATAAGAAACTAATTAGCGCTATCCTACTTTTTTGAACGGGAAAACTTTTCCTTTAGCACCAGGCCAATAAATTTACTATTCCCAACAAGATAACGTTTCCACATACGCTTGGGTTCTTGGATAAAACGATAGAACCATTCCAGCCCACCCTTTTGCATCCAAAGAGGGGCCCTTTTGGTAAGTCCAGCGACCACATCAAAACTGCCGCCTACCCCCATGATAAAGTTGACCGATTTTAATTCCTCTTTATAATTGTACAGGAAATTTTCCTTGGTGGGAGAGCTAATGGCCACAAAAAGAAGCTGTGCACCGCTAGTTGCAATTTGTTTGGCGATTTCGGGTTCTTGCGCTTTGGTAAAATAGCCATTTCGATAACCGGCAATCAATGGGTTACCATGTTTTTCTTCAAAGATGGAAACCACTTTGGTAACGATTTCTTCCTTGGCGCCAAAAAGGAAAATTTTGTAGTTTTTCTCTGCTGCGAGTTCTACCAAGTTTTCCATCAAATCAATACCCGCCACGCGCTCCTTAAGGGGTTTGCCCAAAATTTTGGAGGCCCAAACCACCGCTTGCCCATCGGCATTGATGAGGTCACTCTCATTGACGCTGACGCAGTTGCGCATCTTTGCATCGCACGATCTTGCCAGCATTGACGCACTACATGGTGGATTTGCTCTCATAGACAATGGCGTCATCCCACCAGCTGTAAGGTTTCATGGAAAGGTTATGGATGGAGGTGTTGAATACCCTTGTTGAAGCCGTGCATCCTATCTTATGTGGGTTAAGGATTATTACATTGTGAGAATCAATTCCCCTAAATAACAATAAAAATATTGTTATGGTAGCATATGCAAAAAAGTTTCCTGCAATGGCATCACCACAAAAAGAAAAAAAACACCCATAGGCCCAGTGTTAATTAATACGTCATGTAGAAATTGATAAGGGAGTATATAAAGATAGAGCCCACCGCCTATAATTCCCCAGAAAAAAAGCTTGAATCGAAGAATTTCATTTGAGATCTTAAGTTATAATCGAATCCCTCCGAAAAAGATAGTTAACCCAATCCCAATTTTTGGAGTAAGGATTGTATTGTGTGTTTGATTCATCTCGAATAAGAGAAAGATGTCGCAGGCCCTTTTTCAAATTGGTAGAGTTTTGCCGAAAAGCCAAGTTGAAAAAAAACAAGTAAATCCTATATAAAGAAGTATCAATAGGGGAAGTATTTTTTTTTTCGAAAAATTCGATTGAAAAGTACCAAAAAAGGGAAGAAGACCCTGCATAAACAGTTTTCTTGAATTACACGATTAGGAAAAAGGATGATAAAATAACTAAAAACTTTAGGTTTTCCTTACACTTACTTGTACCTTGGGAAACCCAAGGAAATAATGGCACAATAAGAACCCACCCCAGAAGTTACGAAAAGTCCGTTATACCCAAACCGACTTCCAGCATAACTTTCAAAAAGTTTTAATATCAAATATAAGCCTAGCCAAATAAAAATACCATTAAGCACTAGACCCATTCGAAAATTAGAAAAGACCCATGGAAGTAATTTTTTATTGGGTTTAATAACAATGAGAGTTCTATGAACAGGTGCAAAAATTTTCCAAAAGGATAAGGTTTTTTGTGGTAAAGGTTGTAGGGTCAATTGCCCAATAATAAAAATGAGCGAAAACTTACAAGGTATATAGGGAGAAAGCCCTTTTTCAGGGCTAAAAAAACATAGCACAAAGCAGAAATAATCGCTTTAAGTATCAAGGGAAAATTTATTTATCTTTTTGAAAAGATGTAAATTTTTCTGTATCCCCATTTTAAAACAGAACAAATAAGAACAATGAGCCCATAGTTGCCAATCCACTGGGCCATTTTATTTTTTAATGAAGGCTGCAAGGTACTTTCCAAAATCCTTGGGATTAAATTTTTAGGGCCTCTACAATTATCTTCTCGGCAAAGGTAACGTCGTATTGTTTTATTTTTTCTGAGTTTTTCATCATTTCCACAACTAGATCCCAATTGAAATAGAATAGTTTCATCTTTTCTGCTAGGTCAAATGGATTCTGAGCAATAAAATATTCTTTATTTTCAAAATCATCTAAAATATTCTTATTTTCTACAATATCTGTTGCAATGATGGCCATTTTAGCAGCAATTGCCTCTTTTAAAACAATAGGGGAGTTTTCAAAATAGGAAGGAAAAATAAATACGGAACTTTCTCTAAAAAAATGGGTCTTTTCTTTTCCCATTTGAGCTCCGTGAAAATTAAAATTTGCGAGATTATTTGATGCTATTTTATTCTTGATTTTTTGTTCAAATGCTTCATTTTCAAATTCTCCCAATACTTCAATTGTAAGGTCCCGTAGAGCTTCTTTGGCAAGTATCATAGCATCAACAAGCGTTTCAAACCCTTTTTTTTCAGAAAGCCTTCCTACATAAAGAAAGTTCTTGTTTTTTTTGCTTATATCGTTATCAAATTGTTTGTATTCTACAAAATTTTCAAGAACAACCAATTTTTTAGCATCAATGTATTTTGAATAAAAAGTCCTATGAAACTTCTCTGAAAGTACAAAGATCACATCGCCCAAACCTACGATGGCCGTAAAAATCCTAAGCTTAAAGCCATGTAAAAAAAGATCTCCTTCTGTTTTGGCATGTAAATGAACCACTAGTTTTTTAGATGTTATTTTTAAAATAAAAATAAATAAGGCTTCTCTTATGAATGAGGTATTGGGGACGACAAAAACATTGGAAATCTCAATCTTATGCTTGAAGACAAAACCTATTAATTGAAATATGTTTTTTAGAAAATGGGAAAACTCGGCAAGTCCTTTCTTTTTATATAGATCTGCATTTATTTTTTTTTTTGAAGTGTTTAGGTTAATTATTGTAAAGTTGGGCGCTTTTCTGGCAATGATGTCCTGGACCCTTAGATTTGCCAGAGCTACGCCACCAACAGGAGGAGGCAAGGGCCCTATGAAAGCAATCTTTTTAGACAAAAGAAAGTGTTTTGTTTTTATGTTCTATGTAGAAAAAGGCTAGTACGGCGAAAAACCAGTAGCTTGCCAACGTCCTTACGGCAAATCCATTACTGATTAAAGAAGTAAGCAAATACCCCAATATTAAAGCAACATAGACAACATGGTTTTTTTTGGAAAGAATAAGTAGCGAAGAAATCAACAATAAAAACACCATTAAAAAAAACACCCCATTTTCAATAAAAAAGGTTAAATAATCGTTATGTGATCCCTTTTCTGCATACCACCATTCCACGGTTTTTACAAGATCTGATCCCCAGCCTCTTCCAAAAAGATATTCATGAAATTGATAGTTTTCAAGAATTTGAAATTTTTTAGCATACATGGTTAATCGTCCAGAAGAAAATCTATCAAAATCGAAATCCCTTAATACGGAAAATAAAAACAGCAAAAGAAAAGGGGTATAGGCGATAAATTTTGCATAGATATTTTTGAAAAAATCTTCTTTGAGATACAAAATAACAGCCATATAAAAAAAATAAAAAACCATGGTTGTTCTTACGGCATAACCAAAAGCTAAAAAAGCAAATGTGATAAAGAAATAGACCAAGAGTATATATGTGTGTTTTCTTAAAAAATAGGATAGGGCAATAAAAGTAACTGCAAGAATATAATTATGTGTATGTAATCCCGAAAAGAAAACTGGCCATCTTTCTTGCCCTCTATTAAAACTCACATCAAAGAAGAGCAAAGCGACAGTTGATAGAAATAGAAAATAAACAATTGCCCATTTTATAAGCCATAGATGGTTTTTACCCGTTCTATTTGCTTGAACCAAAAGAATAATAAAAAAATAAATAGGATTTGATATTTTTAATGTAAACCTTATTGAACCTAATATACCTATGTCATTTATGAATGCCGTCATTCCATTTAAAAGGAGCATTATACATGTTAAAAAAATAGGGAGCTTTAGGATACCTAGTTTATTAAAACTAATCAATAAATAAAAAAGCATGGCCGGGAGCAATGCAAACTCTATTATCTCTGTCGTGTTTTTGGGAAGGTGTAGTGGGTTAAATTTTTCGTAGTTGGGAGTTAAGTACCGCAACCACCAAACCACATCTACATTTAGATATGAAAATGTAAACTTGGCTGCCAATAAAAATATAATAAAGGCAAATGTGATATTGGCTAACGTTAATTTTAAATTCAATGGGCTATATTAAATTTACTTAGCTCGAAGGCATCATTAAAGGGTTGTATCTCGTTAAAATGTTTTACGCTTACAGAGTAGATTTCATCTGGGCTAAGAGGTTGCCTGTAAATCTCAAAATTTCTTATCCTGCCATAAAATTGATTTACATAAGGACCCTCAAAGTTCAATGCGCCAAAAATAAGAGAATTTATCCCAATTTCGGTATCATTGGGCAAGGTATATTCCTTGTAGAGTTCAGCATTGATATAGAATGCTATCTGTTTTTCTTTTTTGTTAATCGATAAAAAGTAATATTTCCCTAATTCCAGCAATGGCAAATCGTAATACTCTCTTGATCTTGTCTCACTTTTTGAAAAATTTTTAGCACTCAAGAAATTGCTGTTAAGGCTTCCTGTTATTCTAAATCCTGCAATCCAAGTGCCGAATTGTTTGTGCGCGTGAGCTGTGTCAATTGCTTTAAAAAGTGCTTGAGCGATTTTGCCCTCTTCCCCTTCAACACGAAACCAACAGGACATATTAAAATTATCTGGTATAAAAGGAATTGAATCTACATACAGGTAGGAATTCTTTTTTGGATCTTTTCCAAAACTAGCACCTTCTTTACTAAAATTTACATTCATTACCTCTATGTGGGACGGTTTTGTAGTTAACGACAATTCAAAAATGGGAGCAGCAACGGGAACTATTTTCTTTTCTTTTCTAGGAGATAAGCAAGAAAAAAGCAGCAATAAAAGACTCAAATAATTAATCCATTTCATTGGGTATAAGTTTATTTCCGTATATACAGAAAAGCAGCAATAAATAAAAAGAAATACCCCAAGAACGTTCCAAAACAGATTCGGTTAGACTTGCCATAATAAAACTAAAAACCAAAAAAACACTAAAAACGTCTTTTGTCCCAAAACTATCCTTCAGCAATACATATATAATCCATAAAAAAGTAACACCTCCCAGTATGCCAAACGTACTTAAGTATTCCAAGAACTGATTGTGAGCATTGTAGTTTTCATTATACGCCTCACTATCCCTATTATCATAATAGACTGCCTTTCTATAGGGATCTTCGGAGGCAGTCCCTGGGCCCAATAAAGGAAATTCCTTGAACACTTCAATGGAGGCTTTAAAACGATGGAAACGGTCGTCCTTTTTACTAAAAATAGTTTGCTCTTCAAAAATATTGATGCTGTTTAACAACCTGTCCCTCAAAAAGTTTTGTTCTTGCACATAGACAATAGTAGCCAAAGAAGCTATCGCGGCCATTACTGCAAAAACCAAAATATATTTTCTTCTATATAGAAAAAATGCAACTAAACCTAAACTTAAAGAGATCAAGGCAGTTCTGGCCAATAAGTTCAATAGAAATAGAAATAAAATGCTTGCCCATATCAAATGTATTAATGTTCGTTTTTTTGAACTTGCCTCAAATGCTTTAAGGAGTAAATAAAAGATAGAAACCGATACAAATAAACCTAAATAAGGAGTGTGAACCCCAACTCTACCCGATAGAAAATGATAGGCATAGGGTTGAGTGAATAAATCGTTAATGGTGCCATTGGCATGATAGATTTCTAGGAGTGAGATTGCCCAACAAATGAACGCTGCCAAAAGGCTTCCCAGCGACAAAGTGTAAAGCATTTTATTTAAAATTTTATGGAAAAAAAGAGGGGTATAAAAAACCAAAGGAATTACAATTAATAAAGGAAAAAGCCTTCCTAGGTCCTTGAACGCGCCGGGGAGGTTAGCGGTATAAAAAACTCCTACCAATGAAACAATAAAGGGGCTGCATAGAATGAGAATTACAATATAGTTTTGGAAGGTGCTTTTTATAATTCCGGGGGTATCATTGAAAAGTATTTTTAGCAAAAGCCCTACAAAGAAAACGGTAAATAACAGGTTGTTTAAAAAAAGGTTGAGGGGGAGGAAAAAGACCGATAATAGCAGTGCCCACTTTAACACCAAGTAAGAAATAAATTTGTTGTAGAGATCTTTTATTTGTTGTGAAATATAAATTCTCATTAATTCTTTATGATAACAATACGTTTGTTATAGTATAATAATATATAGTAGCGTAAAGTAAGACAAAATGCACTGCACAAAGAAAGGCCTAAAATCCCATAGAAATAATATCCTACCCAACAAAGAATTAGGTTTAAACCCAACATTACCATGTTAATTATCAGGTTCTCCATAAACTTTTTATAAATGAGAAGGTTTGTCCCAAAAAGTGAGGATAATGAATGGAAAATCTTAGCAATTAAAATAATTATAAATAATACAAAAGTAGCTTCGTACCTTAAGAAAAGTAAGGTAATCAAAAGATAATAAATTCCTATTAATAGCATAGCGCAAGGGATAACAACTTTTTTGATTTTTTTATGAAGTTCATAAATAAATGGTTTGTTTTCCTTTAGTTTTTCGATATTTACCTGCACTAAAGTAAGTGGCGCAATTAATAATACACTTGCAATATTAAGCGCAAAGCTAAAATCGGCAATTTCACTATTTGCTTGTGAAGAAACCCACTTAATAACAAAAATATCAGTATATAGAAACATTAAATTTGCAAAATTACTTACAACCAATGTAAAAGAGCTTAGTAATAATTTTTTAAAAAGCCTCCAATATTTTTTGACTATACCAACTTTTACTTTTTCTCGAAATAATTCAAATCCAGTATAAATAAATACCACGGGTAATAATATATAGTTTACCCATACATAAGCCATTGCACCTTCCTTTACGCTATATACATAAAAAAAAACTAAACTATAAAATGCAATTGAAAGGCCTATCTTATAAAAGGAAACATAATTACTTCCTTTTTTTACCAACAGATAGGATTGTAAAATTCCGCCATTGAAGAATAACGCATAAAAAATAAAAGGTATTAACAAAAAATGCCATTTTGCAAAAAACAAAAAAGGGAGCGCTATAGTTGCTATAACAAGGATTGTAATGATACTCAACGTCAAAAAGCTGACTTTACTATTTAAACTTCTAGTATAACTAAGAATAAGCGCTGGGAAACCAAAAGCAAGGATAGAAGAACCCACCTCGATCACTTTTTTATAATATTCTAGCTGTCCGTATTCCTCTTTTGCCAAATACCCTGCGGCAAAAAGCAAAACAAGATACTCTAAGCCCCTTGTAAAGATAAGAGTGCCTCCATAGAAAAGGTATTTGTTATTAATTAGGGTTTTGATAAGAAGTCAATTTAGGGGTTGCTTTCCTTGAGAGTGTACTTAAAATCATCTATATAAATAAATAATGTATCTTGATGTTTTTTGTACCCATATAATCCTATTTTAAAATAGTTTGATACTTCATTATACATATTATTACCCTCAATAAGCGACGCCTTATAGGGTCCTTTTGAAGTTAAATATTCTTCATTTATTCTTGGAATAGAATATCCATCATTTTTATTAAAACTCCATTTTATAGTATTCGAAAAAGTATACCAAACATTTGGTCTAATGTATCTTTTATATATAAAATGTTTCTTTTCTTGAAAGTTATTAGATTCAAGACCATAATTATAGACTATTTTATGTCGCCCATCTGGACTTGTTGAAACATAAAGTGCAATTGGGGGTTTAGTATTTTCTTGATAATTTTTCCAAGAAATACCTTTAGGTGGTTCATCATGCCATTGATGAATCATAATCCAATCTACCTTTTTTTCCTTTTCAAAAAAACTTCTTGGGAACATAAACTTAAAAGAATATTCTACTACTCTTCCTATAGAATCATTAGTCAGTAAAACAAATTCATTTCTTTTATTTCCGGCATGAAAATCATTAGGAAATAAAGAAAATTTTAAACAGTTATTATTAAAATTTGTTGGCTCAGGGGTTAAAATGAATCTGGAAGAGTCTGTAACTTGATAAGTTTCCCAAATAGAGTTATGATAATCAAAGTTATCATTAAAAGTTTGTACAAGAGCAGTGTCTTCTTTACAGCCAACAAGTACTATGAATAAAATAATAATAGCTTCTAGATGTCTCATAGGCCTACCTATTAAGTTTTATATCGTGTATGAAAATTTTATTTCCAACCACCCCTTCATATTTTTCTTTATTGTATAAGAGTAACTCTAGTTTTTCGATACTATCTATTTTAGAATTAATTTTAAATGAAATAATATCACCAATTGTGTTTAATGGAATATCCATTTTATCAAAATTCCAACCTTTATTCTTGTTATAACTATTTACTTTATTTTCTTCTCCTTTTTTTGGATATATCTTAACAAGTAATGCATATTCATTGATACTATCTTGAAAGGGTTTTGATTTATCTAAAAATAACTGGAAAGCGAAAGTTTCATTTTTAACATCTATGTTAATTGAATCTAATGCAATGTTTTTTGTGAAGGCATTATTTAGTTTTTTGCGAAAAGAATACGAAGTAGTATCAACAAATTTTTTATAGTATTCCAGGTATAAACTATCTTGGGTTTTCCAAATTTCTTCTTTGGAACGATTTGGTAAATTATAATTCTTGTTTAAATAGTTTCCTAAAAATTTATTAACCTTATAACTCCCCTCAATATTAACATGTTGGTTGTCATAAAAATCATTTGGATTCAATTCCAGTTCAAGAACGTGGTCATTTAAGTTCAAAAACGAAATATTAAGCTCTTCTGCAAAATCTGCTAATTGAGTATATATCCTGTAATTTCTATGTCTTGCTCTTAATTCAGGAGAGGCTATAAGCAAAACTTCAATATCCACAGCCTTTGCTGTGGTAATGAACTCTATTAAAAGAGTTTTATTTTCATTATCCAATAAAAACCCAGAATCATTTTCAAAAGTCTTAATCTCTTTAAAGTCCTTGAACCTTTCTTTTTCAACTTCATCTTCAATTACTGCTTTTACTCCCAAAAATCCTGAAGAAAAAAAGTACTTATCTTCTTCAATATACCTTCTTCTTTCCAGATCAAAATATTCTTTTTCGTACCAAAGTGAATGGTTACGAATTAAATTTGAATAAGTCCCTAAGATTTCTTGGGCATTAAACATTTTGCTTATTTGTTTTGCTTTAGCAAAAGAGTAAAATGGTATTTGATCTAATACTCTAAGTTGAAATTTTTCGGTTTTATCTGTTGTATCTTGAGAAATTTTTACCCCGCTATCGCAAAATTCCAAAATTACTAGTTTCGGATGTGTCCTTTTAATTGCTTCTTTAAAAATTAAATTCGTTGTAGCTGTTTTTAATGAAGCAGATCCTAAGTTAAAGCTAATGGTATTACATTCATGGTTAATAATTAATGGGTTATAAACCGTATAAGCATGTGAACTTCCAAAAAAAATAACATCAATATTTGTCTCATTAGATAAACTATTAAAATCTTCTATAGTATTAATGTAATGATGTTTGTTCTGAAAAACTTTATTAAGGTAGGTAAGTGTTCCAATAAAGAGAAAAATAAATATTGTAACCTTAAACACTTTCATTGTTTAAATATTGGATAATAAATAAAAATTCTTTTACCTACGGCACCCTCATACTTTTCTTTTTTGTAAAGTAACATTTCAATCTGTTTAATATGTTCTATTTGGCTTGAAATTGTGAAGCGCATACCTTCATCAATATCATCCAAAGGAACATCCAATTTGTCAAATTCCCATCCTTTTGATTTGTTATGCTCACTTACCAAGTTTATATCCCTTTCTTCAGGGATTATTTTTACAAGTAAATTATACTTTGAAATTTCATTTAAATAAGCCTTCTGGGTATCCAGTGATAGTGAAAAATTGTAATCTAATCCTTCTTTAAAGATAATAAGCGAGTCTAGGACTATTGTTTCCGTAAATGAGTCATTGATCTTTTTAGAAAAGAAAAGTTTTTCTTTATCAATAAATTTTTTGTAAAATTTTGGGTATAAAGAGTCGTTTTTCTTCCAAGTTTCTTCCAAAGATCGATCTGGAAGTTGATAGGCTTTATTTAAAAAGGACGCTAAAAATTTACTGGTTTTATACGCTCCAGTGATATTTAAGTGGGAAGGATCTTTGAAGTCTTCAACCTCTAGGTCAATCTCGTCATAATAATCGTTTAAATTAAGGTAATTAGCTCCGTTTTGTTCACTTATCAACTTAATATTTTTATAAAAATTATAGTCCCACATATATTTTGCTCTTAGATCTGGAGCTGAAATAATCAACACATTTGCCCCTTGGCTTTTGGCTAATTCAATCAGCATTTTTATCTCCTTTTTGGCCTCATCACTAATCTTGATTTCTTTGCTCTTGGCATTTGCTTCTATTGTTTTAAAGGACCTGTATTTTTTTGCAGAAACACTATCCAAAATAGTATTTAAGCCAATATAGCCGTTGTTAAAAAAGGTAGTTTTTTTATTGAACTTTTCTGTTCTTGATAGCTTAAGAAGTTTCATTTTATTCCATTTGGAATGGTTTCTGTACAATGGAAAATACACCCCAAATACTTCGTTTGTATTAAAAAACTTGTTTGCCTTTACCCATTTCCTTTTTGAAAAATTAGAAACCACATCAAAAGCTCTTAACTGATATCCCTTGCTGCTTTCAGTATCAGGGCCGTTTATGGAGGCTGGATAAATTTCAATAACAACAAGCTTGGGCTTTGTTTTTTTAAAGGCTTCTTCCATGACCAAATCTGTTAAAGGGACAAGGAGGGCATCAGAACCTAAATTAAAGGAGAGCGTTTTACACTCCTTATTGATAATTAAAGGATTAAATGCCGTAAAAGAATGAGAACTGCCAAAAAACAACACGTCAATATTTGTTTTATCAGAAAGCTTATTGAATGCCTCAATAGTATTGTTAAAGTGGTTATCTGTGGAAAAAACGTTATTTAAATGTATAAGCCCCAATAAAAGGAGGGAAAAAAAGAGGAAAATGGATAATGCCCTTTGTTTCATTTTTTAAAACTTTACACTGTCTATATTTAATCTGCTGCCTATGGCCCTAGTATATTTTTCTGGGTTCATCATGAAAATATATCCGTTTTTAAATTTCTTTACACACTAGTTTTTTCATCCCTTAAAACTGAAAATAAATGAACTCCTGTACACTATCTTCTCCATAAACACCAAAAATAAGTATCGTAAATATGATGACTACATACAACATGGGGCGTACATAAAAAGGAATTTTATCCAATAATGTTATAGCGTTGTACTTTCTATGCAGGGAATCAAAAATCAATAATAAAAGGACTGCAACAATGCCAGCATAAAATTCATGAGAAGGCAATCCTAAACTAAAATAATCGGTTGGCTTTTCAAAATTGAAAATCCCTTTTGAGACATACATTGCATCCTTAAAACTATTTGCCCTAAAAAATATCCAGGCAAAACATGCCCACAGAAAAGTGAAGGCTGTAAAAAAAATTGCTGTGATGGCCTTGTTTCTGTTTGCCTTTAAACCAAGGTTTGTTAAGGCTTTTTCCGCAACAATCAATATTCCATGGATAGCACCCCAGATGATAAACGTCACTGCGGCCCCGTGCCAAAGACCACTTACCACAAAAACAACAAATAAATTAAAGTATAAACGCATTTTCCCCTTTCTACTTCCCCCTAGGGGAATATATACATAATCCCTGAACCAAGTGGAGAGGGAAATATGCCATCTTCTCCAAAAATCGGTGATGGATTTGGCAAAATACGGCGCATCAAAGTTTTTCATAAGGTCAAACCCTAATGTCCTGGAAGCGCCAATAGCAATGTCGCTGTACCCCGAAAAATCACAATAGATTTGAAAGGCAAAGGCTATGGTTGCAACAATTAAAGCTCCTCCACCATAAGCTGTAGGATCATTATATACGTGATTCACTACTATTCCTAGGCGGTCTGCAATGACCATTTTCTTAAATAAACCAAAGGCCATCAATAATAGCCCAGAACGGGCATACCGATAGTTGAACTTATGGATTACAAAAAACTGAGGGAGTAGGTGTTTGGCGCGTTCGATGGGCCCGGCAACTAATTGTGGGAAAAAAGCAACAAAAGAGAAAAAGGCCAAAGCATTTTTTGTGGGCTCAATTTTTTTATAGTAGATGTCTATGGTATAACTAAGTGTTTGAAAGGTATAGAAGCTTATTCCTACGGGAAGGATAACATTTAATGTTATTGGGTCAATTTCTCCACCAAAAAGGGTAAAAGAACGGGCAAAGGAATCTATGAAGAAATTGGCATATTTAAAGTAGACCAATAAGCCAAGATTTGAAATCAAACTAAGGATTAAATACCCCTTTCTTTTTTTTAAGTTTTGGTTTTTTTGAATTTGAAGACCTACAAAATAATCAACAAAAGAGCTAAAGATGATAAGAAATAAAAAGCGCCAATCCCACCATCCATAAAAAAGGTAACTCCCGGCAAGTATTAGAATATTACGGATAGTAATCTTTCTGGCAACCAACCAATACAAAATAAAGAAGATTGGAAAGAAAATGGCAAAGTC
Source organism: Flavobacteriaceae bacterium (assembly GCA_041392205.1). Taxonomy (GTDB): domain Bacteria; phylum Bacteroidota; class Bacteroidia; order Flavobacteriales; family Flavobacteriaceae; genus Halomarinibacterium. The sequence goes on from JAWKMO010000021.1 coordinate 13,495, forward strand.
GATAGAGTTAAAAAGCATAGTAAAGCATTTTCTTATTTGACATCATAGCCTTTTGTTATATCATGGTCATTGGCCCAAATTTTATCAAAATAAATTGCTTTATAGCCACTGTAGTTATAGGCTGCTTTGCAATCCCACCAACCCCATTTATAAATACCCAATTTAAAATAAAGAGCAACGTTTTTATGAGCATTTTTCCCTTTAACTGTAGCCAGTTTTTCACCATTTCGCCAAACTTCTACTAATCCTTTTTTATCAGTTTTAGAAGTAACAATGTGCCATTTCCAAGTAATCCATTCATTCTTTACTACAGGACCTAAATCATACACATCGCCTTTTCCATCATCATTCTTTATAATAGTAAGAATAAAGCGCCCTCTATTAATTATTAAAGCGATAGGAGGGTTGATTCCTTTACCTGCTTTTAAATGAAACTGAGTTACAATTTCTCCACTTTTTATAGTGTCTAGTTGATGTTTTTCGTCGATTAACATATTCATCCCAAACCAATGGTCTCTGTTTGCTTTGTACATATGCCTCCGTAACGTAAGAGTATTAATCTCATTTCGATTCATATGGGTTTTATATCCTGGCAAGCTAACTTTCAAAGGACTATCTAAGCAGTCTACACAATAAAGCTTTTTTGTATCATCGTAATTTCTTTCTAAAATGCTGTCATTTAGCAAATTCAAAGTCTTGTAGTCCGAACAAAAGTATTTACTATAAAAATAGGGGTCTACCTTATTAAGTTCTATCTTCAGAACTTGATTTTTTATATCTAAAGGATCCAAGACGATAGAAGTCTTCTTGAATTTTTCTATTGAATCAACTACTCCGTTATTGTTAATATCTATATCCGGCATTGCTAGGTGCATCCCCCAAATACTTTTGTCCTCTAGAAATAAAGAATCCATTTGGGCAGAGCTACCATAATTAAAATCCTCAAAAAAATAGGTTTGTGCTTGACTACTTATCGATATAAGTACGACAACATATTTTAGTATTTTCATGATAGTTATGTTATGCCCACAAAATCCAAAACGATTTTGGATTCAGAAATTTTTAAATTTTTAAAACCCTTATGCCCTACAAGGTACACAATGATATCTGCTTTTTCAATGGCTTCCTCAATAGCCATGAGTGGCTTAAGGGTTGAGGCAATTAAATTGGGCTCTACCTCCAAAGTGTTATAGCCTTGTAATTTCAATTGTTCTGCAACAAACAAAGCGGGAGACTCCCGTAGATCATCAATATCCGGCTTAAAAGCGAGCCCCATACAAGCTATAAGGGCTGGTTTCCCATGGTCCAACTTATACTGAAGGGCTGTAGACTTGATCTTCTCAAGGGCCCATTGGGTCTTGTGGTTATTGATTTCCCTTGATTTTTTTATAAGCTGTGCTTCTTCGGGAAATTCTGAAACAATGAACCATGGGTCTACTGCAATGCAATGCCCTCCCACACCTGCCCCCGGGCGTAAAATATTAACCCTTGGGTGCTTATTGGCTAACCGAATAAGTTCCCACACATCAATTCCTGCTTTGTCGCAAATCATGGACAGCTCATTGGCAAAGGCAATTTGATTGTCGCGTGAGGCGTTTTCAACCAGCTTTACCATTTCGGCTGTTTTGGAATTGGTAGGATGCAATTCACCAACTACAAAATGCTTGTAAAAGTCGATGGCTTTTTGGGTGGAAACTTCATCTATTCCTCCAATGGCTCTTTCATTATGTTTCAATTCATGTAAAATATTGCCAGGAAGCACCCTTTCAGGGCAATAAGCAATAAAAATAGAATCCTTTAGATCTGGCCTTTCGTGATAAATAACTTCCTGGATTTTTTGGGTAGTTCCTACAGGGCTAGTGGATTCCAAAATAACCAAAGAGCCCCTTTTTAAGGTTGGAATAATTTTTCGTGCCGCGGCACTCACATAACTAAGATCTGGGACGTGATTCTCCTTAAAAGGGGTGGGAACCGCTATTAAGTATACATCGGCCTCCACAGGGTTTATTGACGCCCTGAGAAAGCCCTCTTTCACAACGTGATGAACTAATCCGTCCAGATCAGGCTCAACAATATGTATTTGTCCTTTATTGATCGTATTCACTACTTCTTCTCTAACGTCTACTCCCGTTACCGAGAGCCCCCTGCTAGCTATCAAGGCTGCTGTTGGAAGTCCAATATAGCCTAAGCCCATCATAACCACCGATGGTTTATCTTGCATTGTCTAATTGTTTAATAAAGTCTACTATTCTTTTTGCGGCATTGCCATCTCCATAGGGATTGTGCGACATACTCATTTCTTTGTAAAGTGCACCATCCTCAAGTAGCTTTTTGGTTTCATGAAATATTTTACTGGTATTTGTTCCCACCAATTTTACTGTCCCAGCCTCCACTGCCTCAGGGCGTTCAGTTGTTTCCCGCATCACCAAGACAGGCTTTCCCAAACTTGGAGCCTCTTCTTGAACTCCACCGCTATCAGTCACAATGATATGTGCCTTGTTCATTAACCAAACAAATGCTGGATAACTTAAGGGTTCAATTAATGAAATATTGGAGATTCCACCCAGTAATTGATATACCGGTTTTTGGACGTTGGGGTTGAGGTGTACTGGATAGATGATTTGAACTTTTTGAAATTCCATGGCGATTTCCTTTAGCGCCATACAAATATCAATAAATCCCTGTCCGTGATTTTCCCTTCTGTGACCTGTTACTAAAAGGATAGTTTCTGATGTTATTCTCCTTTTTAGGTTTTCAATTTCTAAATCATAGTATCCTTTTGAGGAAACTTTGTTCACGCTAAAGTGTAACGCATCAATTACCGTGTTTCCTGTTACCACAATATTTTTTTTAGAAATATTTTCCTTTAAAAGGTTTGCCTTTGAGGTATGGGTGGGAGCAAAATGGTAATCGGCAATCCTGCCGGTAATAGAACGGTTCATTTCCTCTGGAAAAGGGGCCCATTTGTTATGGGTCCTTAACCCGGCCTCTACATGACAAACCTTTGCTCCTGCATAAAAACCAGTAAGGCTAGCTGCCATTGTAGTGGTAGTATCACCATGAACATAAACAAAGTGAGGATCAAAATCATCCATAACAGATTTCATACCGGTTATAATATCTGCTGTTAAGTGATATAAGTCTTGATTGGGCTTCATTAAATCAAGATCGTAATGTGGGATGATTTCAAAAAAAGAAAGTACTTGATCCAACATTTCCCTGTGTTGTGCAGTTATGCATACTCTTGTCTCAAAATTATTTTCGGCTGTAAAGGCCTTAACCAAAGGGGCCATTTTAATCGCTTCTGGGCGAGTACCAAAGACAATGAGGTTTTTTTTCTTCATTCATTAAATGTTGAGAGAACATGTATTTCTCTTGCTACTCTTTTTGGGTTTCTTTGTCAATTTTAGCTAATTTTCTAAATAAATGGACCACATATACAATCGCACTAAAGAAAAAGAAGAAAATAATGGGCATTAAAAGACTTGTCCTGTTTAAAAAAGAGGCTTTCTTTTGTAGCATAGGTTTATTAACAAGGGAAACGATCCCATCTTGGCAGCGGATCAAATCGGTTTCTAATTTTTGTAAGCTGTGAACAAGGTTCGTCTTTTCTTGAATCAAAAAATGCATATTTACATTGCTGGAGGTATTAACATATACTGAACCTGTTTTATTTTGATCTCCTAGCACGGTACCATAAGCAATCATTACCGAATCAATTTCTGAAATACTTTGTTGTGATTCAGCAATTTCATTTTTTAAGTTTTTTACCCCAACTTCTCTTATTTCATTAAATTTAGCATTGTTGTTTAGGTACTTGAGAATCGTATACACTATTTTTGGGTTAGTGGCAGAAGCAGTGGTTAAGGTGATTCTATGAAGTTTATATTGTGAGACAAACATTTCCGAAAGCAATAAGTCATCTTCATATTTAGACTTTTCTAAAAAAGTGTCTACATTCCTGTTGTTAGGGTCCATATCATTGTCTAAATCCCTCACGTCTGGAATAGGCTCTATTTCTATATTCATGACATTAAACAGATTATCAAAATCTTCCTTAAGTTCCGACAAAGCAGTACCATCTCCTTCATTGATTTTTTTCTTTAACTGGCCAACTGCATCATAAACATAATCTACAGCATCAAAGTTAATTTGAACAAGGATTTGGGTTTCTTTTGTTTTTTCTAGAGTTTTTTCAAGGTATAGCCCTAAAAGATACCCAGAAACCAGCACTAAAATTATAACATACCAAAACCTAACAATAAACCTGTATAAATTAAGTAGCCAATTTGTATATATGCTTCTAATTTTTCTAAATAAATAAAGCAAATCAATTTCTTCTGTTTTATTACTGGTCATTTTTTTAGTTTTTTTGTTTCTCTAATAATTTTTTTAGGCTTCGCTGCCAAGCTTCATTGTTAACATTCTTGCAGTTCTTTATTTTTTTTGTGTCTAGCAAGCTATAAACTGGTCGCTTTGCAAAAGTAGGATAATAGTCGGTTTCTACAACCTTTACCTGGTTTGAAAGCCCTGAAAATTCTACAATTGCCTTAGCAAAACCAAACCAGGTGGTTTCCCCTTCATTGCTGTAATGGTAAATGCCAAAGGCTTTGTTTTCACTTTCCACAATCTCCAGAAGTACTTTTGCGAGATCATTTGCATTGGTAGGGCATCCCGTTTGCTCGGTAGTGATGGTTAACGTTTCCCGCTCTTCTGCTAACTTTGTGATGGATTTATAAAAATTGTGACCATACTGGGAATATAGCCAAGAGGTTCGCACAATAAAGTACTTTTCGCAAATCTCCTTAATATAACGTTCGCCTTTTAATTTTGAAGCTCCATACACATTGATGGGATGGGGTTCATCATCTTCGGTATAGGGGGTTTGCTTTGTTCCGTCAAAAACATAATCCGTTGAAATGTGCAAAAGAGTTACCTGGTTTTGTGCACAAGCTTCACTAAGGTGCTTTACTCCCTCTGCATTGACCCTAAATGCCTGTTCTGCTTCCCTTTCGGCTTTATCCACATGGGTATAGGCTGCGGTATTAATGCAATAATCAAAGGTGTTTTCTTCAAAGAATGTCTTTACCAAAGCAGGGTTTGTTATATCAAGGGTTTCTTTGTCTGTAAAGACAAAATCAAGATCTTTCTCTTTTTTTGAAAGGTCTTTCAAACAATTCCCCAACTGGCCATTGGCTCCCGTAACAAGTATTCTTTTCATTGGATGGCCTCCTTAAAAGTGGGAAGTGCTAGATCTTTTTCCGAAACTATTAATTCTTCTTCGGAAAGATGCCAGTCCAGATGGAGGGTTGCGTCATTGTAAATGATGCCCCCTTCTGAAGTTTTATCATAGTAATTATCACACTTATAGCAAAACACCGACTCCTCCGAAAGGGTCACAAAACCATGGGCAAAACCTCTGGGAACAAACAACTGTAGTCCATTTTGGGCAGAAAGCTCCAATGAAAAATGCTTTCCAAAGGAAGGAGAATCCTTCCGCAGGTCAACCACAATGTCCAAGACTTTACCAAAGGCAACACGCACCAATTTGGCCTGTGCCATTGCTCCCTTTTGAAAGTGAAGCCCTCGCAGGACCCCATATTTTGATAGAGATTGGTTATCTTGAACAAAATGAATCTCCCTCCCCAGTATCTCTTCAAATTGTCCTTTATTATAGGTTTCGGAAAACAAGCCTCTTTTGTCTTGAAAAACCGAGGGCTTTAAGTAAAAACAATCTTTTAAAGGGCTTTCTACTACTTCCACGTTAATCCAGTTTCATTAAATGTTTGCCATACCCACTTTTTAAGAGGGGCTCTGCCAGTTGAAACAATTGTGCTTTGGAAATGTATCCCATTTCATAAGCGGCTTCTTCAATGGCTCCTATCTTTAAACCTTGACGCTCTTCTATTACTTGCACAAATTGAGATGCCTGCATAAGGGATGCAAAGGTGCCCGTGTCCAGCCATGCGGTTCCTTTATCTAGTTTGCTCACGCTTAACTTCCCTTGCCGAAGATAGGCGTTATTTACATCGGTGATTTCCAGTTCTCCTCGAGCGCTTGGAGCAATGTTTTGGGCAATTTCAACTACCTTATTGTCGTAAAAATAAATCCCTGGGACCGCATAATTGCTTTTGGGATACTGTGGCTTTTCTTCAATGGAAAGAGCTTTTCCTTCTTTGTCAAATTCTACCACTCCATACCGTTCTGGGTCATGAACGTGATAGGCATAAATAATACCCCCGTCTGGATCATTATTGGCCTGCAACAATTCTTTTAAGCCAGACCCGTAAAAAATGTTATCCCCCAAAATCAAGGCAACCTTATCTTTTCCAATAAAGTTTTTCCCAATGATAAAAGCTTCTGCCAGCCCATTGGGTTGTTCCTGCACGGCATATTGAAAATCACAACCGTACTTTTTTCCATCTCCCAATAATTTTTGAAAAAGGGGCAAATCCTCTGGTGTTGAAATAATTAAAATTTCCCTAATTCCCGCGTACATTAAAGTGGAAAGGGGATAATAAATCATGGGTTTGTCATATACCGGCATTAACTGTTTGCTCACAGCCAATGTGAGTGGGTGAAGCCTAGTTCCCGAACCTCCTGCTAGTATAATTCCTTTCATAATCTATGGGTGTTTTGTAAATACCAAGCAACCGTTTTCCTAATTCCAGTTTCAAAAGTTTCCTTTGCTTTCCAACCCAGATCGTTTTCTATTTTGGAAGCATCAATGGCATACCTAAAATCATGTCCCGGACGATCGGTAACAAAAGAAATCTGTTGCTTATAGGATCCTTTTATAGGCCGCATTTCATCTAAAATCTCACAAATGGTATGTGCAATGTAAAGATTTTTCCGTTCGTTTCTTCCGCCAATGTTATAGGTTTCCCCTAAAATTCCCTTGTCCAGTACTTTTTTAATTCCCACACAATGATCCTTTACATACAACCAATCCCGAATGTTCTGACCGTCTCCATAAATGGGAATGGGTTCCCCGGAAAGGGCCTTTCGGATAATGGTAGGAATTAATTTTTCTTTGTGTTGGTGGGGGCCATAGTTGTTGGAACAATTGGTTGTTACCACAGGCAGCCCATAGGTATGGAAATAACTCCGAACGATAAAATCGGAAGAGGCTTTTGAGGCGCTATACGGGCTATTGGGGGCATAAGAAGTGCTCTCCGAAAACAAACCGGTCTCGCCGAGGGTTCCGTAGACTTCATCGGTGGAAACATGTAAAAAGCGAGCATCCCTAAAATGATCTTTGAGTTGGTTAGGCCCTGTCATCCAGAATTTATAGGCGGCTTCCAACAATTGGAAAGTTCCTACAATATTGGTCTCTATAAACGCAGCAGGTCCCGAAATGGAATTGTCCACATGCGATTCGGCTGCAAAATGCACCACTTTTTCAAATTGGTGTGCCTCAAAAAGCTCTTGCAGTAATGCGGCATCACATATATCGCCTTTTACAAATTCATAATTGGGATGGTTTTCTGCTTTTTTAAGGTTCTGTAGATCTCCTGCATAGGTCAATTTGTCCAATACCACAAGGGCATCATCAAAATAGTCCAAGGCATAGGACACATAGTTTGATCCTATAAATCCTGCTCCTCCCGTAATGAGTACCTTTTTCTTTCCCAATGGTTTTTATTTAAGTATTTGTTGCAAAATTTTTTCGGTGATCAAATAGGTGGGCTTTACACCCGTGGTTCCTAATCCTCCCGAAGCCAAAGTGCTTCCTGTTTCCAATGGATTATCTGACGCATAGTACGCATACCGAACCTCAACTTTTGGGCTAATGCTTCCGCGTATTTTGGAAGCCGATTGAATGGCTTTTTGATAATGTGCTCCCTCCATTTCAAGACCAATGACGTTCCATGTGGAATGATAGAAAAAGCTTAAAATATCCTTGTTTTGAAGGGAGGTCCCCAAAACCGTAATCATTGCGCCAGAATATACCTTTACATTTTCGGAAAAATGGCTTTTCTTCAATTTATTCTTGAATGGGTAATTATCTGCTGTGCCCTCAAAAATATGAGAAGAGGGAATCATAATATCTCCTTTGCCGCCTTCCAAAATCCCAGCTTTCCCCATAATGGAAATGGAGGCTACGTTCAAAAATTCTTTTTTGCCGTTATCGTGATAGGGCTTAAGGAGTTCGTCCATGGTTTCATAGGCTTGTTCACCAAAGGCATAATCCATGACCAAAAGAACGGGTTTTTCTTCTGTGCTCAAGGGAATCCCCAACTTTTCGGTGTCAAACAATTGCACGTCGATGTTGGTCCCACTTTCATCGGCAAGGTATACCATCCCGTTCTGAAGGGCCTTCTTAGTCACTTTATCCCTTAATTTGCTATTCTCGGGCTTGCTAAGGGCTTCAAACAACTGCAAGGTTGTTTTCCCTTTCTTTTCGACAGTAAGGGAGGATTCGGCATAAAGGGAATTCATCACGCTGTGCATATTGGCACTTATAATGTGCAGGGGGCGTTGTAGCCAGCCCCTCGTGTGGAGTTCCTTTTTAATTCGGTAAGCCCATCGTTCCCCATGAATATGGTGCCCCAAGCGTTCCCTTAATACAGGGCTAAAAGTGATAAGGCGTTTTTTATCCGTCAACACTTCATCTATGGCTCCTTTACCCAGGTAATAGATAATTTTCAAGAAGCGGTGCTCGTCTTCCTTACAAGCAAAAAGGGGATAGGCTTCGGTGACTTCTTCAAAGGTTCTTCCCAAGAAATTGGCCGTATGCGTAAGGGCAATTTCCCTATCTTTTTGGGTAAGTTCCTTCTTTTCGAGAACAGCTTCCTCAAGTTTTTTCCAGTCCCTAATGAGTTCTCCGCTTTCGTTCACCAACACCTGTTTCATGATTTTATGCGACTCAATGTACAGAAATGTAAGGTGGGTAAGAATGTCGTAAATTTCACTCCTGCCACGGGTAATCTCAATGTTCATTTGTGCTTCGTCTATGCGGTAGCAGTTGCGTCTTCTTTTGGCTGGAATAATGGGTTTGAAGTGCGATTTTTTGTAGCCTTCATCGCTGGTAAGGTTGATAAAGCTGCATTCTTCTATGCCATAAGGAAGCCTATCGATAACATAGAGAAGCCCCTGCAATTCAATTTTTTCATCGGCAATGGAGCCATAAATTTCTGGCTGAAGCACCAATAATGCCTCCCGTAGGGTTTCGCCGCTTATCCCCATAGGCTTATAAAACCCACGATTGAACAAAATGCATAGTGATGGCGATTCATGGCGCTGGAGCTTGTTGTGCTCGAGTTCGTTTATGAAGAGTAGATTATTCGATACATGTTACCAAATACTACTATTTTATGCTTGCAATTGGAGGAGTTTATCGGCAATATTTCTGTCGTTGGAAAGCACGGGCACTTTGTTCTGCGCCTGGTTTCCCTTCACTTTCATAGACAGCAAACGGAGAATCTTTCAAGGGGGAAATTTTTTCCAGTAAGCGAAGCCTTTTCCGTCAATCAAATCAAAATAATAACTATTCTGTTTTTGGAGATTGATCCAAAGCTTTCGCTATTTGTTCAAGGTTTTGAGGCGCTTTTTCAAATTCAACCAACCATTCATGGTAGAGGGGGGGTTCTCCACTTTTGGGTTTCAGTTTTAGGCGCTACGGTAGCTCGGTAATGGAGAAACCCATTTGGTCGATAGCCCTCTTTCATGACTGTTTCACTTCTTTTAATCCGCATGTTCCCCCAACGCAGAAATGAAATAGCAGTACATTTGAGACAATGGCTTTGTAGGGGTGGTTGGTAACATCACGGTGTCACCAAGTTATAGGCCCACAAGCCTGCATTGGTTGAAATGATCATAACATAATTTACTCCTACTACGTCCCCAATGGGCATAGCACGTTTTGAGTTTCTGAAAAAAATTCGTCACTTGTAACAAATTCGTAAAGATGCCTTGCAACTGGGCAGCAATCACTTGTCATTTTACATTCGTTCTGAAAAGCAAAAAACCCTTCCAGTAGGTGCAATTCAATACTGTCCTATTTTCCTGCCAATGAGGTTTCAATTTCTTTCGGTAAGTTCTGGTTTTTTACTGCATAGATAAACAATTCAAAATTTTGAATAACTCCCCGTCTGCTTTTTGCCGTTACCTCATGTAATCGTTCAAAATACGTTGTACCCAGGAAAGATCTACTTCAATAATGGTCATGTTTTCTGTCTTGGTTCAGCGACAATGGCATTTACCTTTTCTTCCCAGTCTTCAATGCAGTTGGTTTCCCAGAGGCATCCTGTTTTTTTGAAGGTACTTGGGGACGAAATAGCCACGATCCCCGATAAACGGCCCAATTTTATCTCGTTTTTTTTTTCTTTTAAAATAGAGAACACCGCCTGAAAAATGTCTTCCCATACCCACTCCAGGTGTGCCTGTTTCGTGAATATAGCAAAGAATGGCATTTCGGGCAGCCCGAATATGTTGGGAAGCGACTCTTGGGTCAATGGAATGTGTTTTAACTCGAGAAGTTGTGCCAGAGGTCTTTGCAAAATAAAGCGGCACATATTTTTTGGCCAAAGGATATTTTCATTTCCTTCCACAGGCCCTGTCTATATGGGCGCAAGCTTCATAATCCTCATAAGACCCTTTGGGCAAAATCTGCATAGGATTTTATTTCTGAAAATTGGTGGTCTTTTCCAAGCTGGTGGGTTTCTTTGCCTTTTCAATGAAACCAGTTAAGAAACCTTTTTGTGGAACACCAGCTGTGGTCTTGCAGCCTTCAATATTTGTTGCTATTTACCACATCCATTGCAAAAATTTTGGCTCCGAAGGATTTGGGTGACATCTTAATTGAAATCTATAAAATTCTTGAGGTTGATAGGAAAGCCATCGCTCCATAGTTCAAATGGAATGGCCGTAGTAAAGTTCTGAGTTCTACCGTGGCAATGACCTCCCCAGCCTCAACCAAATCTCCCTGTTCTTTGGTCAAGGAAGCATTGTGCTTGTAAACAGAGACCCACGATCCGTGCTCGATGATTATAACATGGCCCGTATCTGCCGTCCACCCAGAAAATATCACCGTCCCGTCTGCAACGGCCTTTACCGGACTGTCCTTTACGGTCATAAAATCCAATGCCAAAATGCTTCTTTTCAGGATAAGCACCTCTTGTGTGATCTCCCTTTCCTGTTGAGAACAAATAATGCAAGAAGTTTACTTTGAGGCTATAGTTAATAGGTTTGTATTTGTCTTCACATTATACTTTTCACGCAGTAAGGAGATGCTTGGAGGGTAAAAACCACTTCACTAATTTCTTGCTGCACCACTAAGGATAGAATCTGTTGAAGTTTTTCTGCTTTTACATCTCCCGTTAATACTTTTTTGATGGAAGCCAAGTATTGCTGGTTTACGAGTATTTTCTGTTGAAGGGAGTCGGTTTCATAGGCAAGTTCGGTCGCCTTTTTCTTTAGTGAAGTAGAAGAATACCCTGGAATGTATTCGCGAAGTGGGTAAAGGCAATTAAAGAATGGTTCCAAAATTAAAACAAGCGCAAAAAATGGAACTGAAAAGCAAAAACGTTCAAGCGGTTCGTTGAAAGAAAAACGCTCTTCAGGGTCTCTTCGTTCAACACCACCAAACGGTACTTGTGGTAATTTCGGGTCAATTTTTTTGCCTCTTTTTCCTTTTTTCCATTCACAGGAGCCTATTTGGTAAATGTACAGGGTTTATGCTAAACTTAAGAGTGAAAACGTTCTATCTAAGTATTTCTTGAAACACCTTTGTAATTTATAAAATTTATTTTCATGGAAGCACTATTATTTACCCCATAGCATATTTTTGCTAATTAACAGTATCATGTGAATTTGTTTGTGCTTTTTTGGCGGAAAGAAAATCAGAATTGATGCGTGGGCGGGAAGCGAATTGAGAATTTAAGGATGCTTCAAAAGACCCAAAGATAAACTGGAAGAAAAGAATTGATTATATGATTTCAAGCAAAAGCTGATGCAAAAACATCGAGGCTTTTTTTCTTACTTTTAAATAGGGTCACTCAAAATTGCGTGGATTTAATGATGATTCCACAGCTCAAACTGCGATATATTTTTTCATAAGAACGATGAAATCGTAATGATAAGGTATCTATTGTTTTTCTCGTCCCTAATGGCATAATTCACAAAGGGGCCGGCCATAAAATCGTCTTTGATTTCCCATGTGCCTTTGGTTTCATAAGCAGATTTTCCGTCTATTTCTGTGGTAAAAAGGGACGGCGAAAAAGCTTCTTCGGTCACAAAAAGCCCGTCATCCTCCACTGGCAAATAGCCAGATCCCACTGTGTCGCGCATTTTAATGATATCCCCAATAATGGTTGTGTCGCGGCCTATTACATTAAGTGGTACTTCATAAATCAAAATGTTGGTGCTCCCATTGGACTTAAGATCCTTTCGAATCCAGTAAAAATCGCCACAAGCTGAGGCCACTCGGTAGGCAGAAGGAATTTTCATGGTAATCCCAAAACGCTCCTTTAGGGAATCTACCTTTAAAAGCGAAATATTGGTCCTGCGTTGGCGCTCTTTAATTTCAAAAGCCTTAAAGGTAGTAATGATGTTTTGATGGTTGGAATCTATTAACTGCATGAGCTTTTCTTCCGAAGTAGCCGTAATAAAGGCTCCCACTTGTGGTTTGGCATAGGAATTTTTCTTAATGCTTACTGTATCCGCCTCTCCTAGGTCTACGTAAAGAAAGGTTCGATACGTGCGGGCAAAATCACTAAAGTTTTCGGGTTGAATCTGGTTAATGGAAAAAATGGGTTCAATTTGCGGAAGGCCATCTGCCGGTGCCGCAAAGTACTTTCTTATGGTTTCGCCCACACTGTCATTCCAAAGTTTATTGGATATAACCACTTGAAGCCCATTAATGGCCCCTACCGATTCGGGCAAATAAGACGTGTCCCGTTTCCCTGTTGAAGAATTACATGAAAAAAACAGTATGGTACAAAAAACCAAAGGGTATAACAATACTTTCATGAAAATGTGATTTAAAAGTTAGCCTTTAGAAACTTTAAGCTGCATCCCAGCTTTAAGATTACTGCCACTAATATCGTTCCACTTTTTCAAATCCTCTATAGAAACATCGGGAAATTTTTTGGAGATACTCCAAAGGGTGTCTCCTTTTTTCACGGTGTAGGTCTTTGGGTTTTCGGTTTTAGCCATTTCTTTTTTCCCTTCGGAAGCCGATATAGAGGTTCCCTTAGGGTAAATAGATAATCGTTGCCCTACAACCAGCCTATTGCTTTTTAAGCCATTCCAGCGCTTTATTTGATTAACACTAACGCCATATTTTTCGGCTATTTTCCCTAAATAATCCCCGCTTTTTACACGATAGCGAACCTTATCATTTTGTTCGAATAGCTGCGGAAGGGGTTTCTCGCGGTCATTGAATTCTGTTTCGGCTAACTCATAGATAGCTTCTTCATTATTTACAAATTTTCCAACGGCATCCACAGGCAATCGAAGCACATAATCTTCGTCTTTAATAACGGGAATAATCCCTAACTTATAGGAAGGGTTTAAAAATTCAATTTCTGCCAAATCCAAATTGGTCACCTTGGCTACTTGTTCCAGGGTGATCATTTTTTTAACCTTTAGCGTATCGGTAGCAATGTAAGGAAATTTGGGGCCGTGACTTTTAAAACCATGCTCTTCGGCAAACTCAAAAATATACATCGTGGCCAAAAAAGCAGGGACATATCCTGCCGTTTCTTGCGGTAGAAATTCCCTAATGTTCCAGTAATTGGTTCTTCCCCCAGAACGGCGAATGGCCTTTGAAACGTTTCCAGGGCCACTATTATATGCCGCAAGGGCCAAATCCCAATCCCCCAAACTTTTATGCAAACTTTTTAGATATTTGGCAGCGGCTTCGGTAGCCATTAAAGGATCGCTTCGTTCATCCACATAACTGTTTACTTCAAGGCCAAAGATTTTACCCGTTTGAAACATAAACTGCCAAAGGCCTTGGGCTCCCACCCGGGAAGTTGCTTTGGGATCCAATGCCGATTCAATCACGGCCAAGTATTTCATTTCCATGGGAAGTCCCTGGCGGGCCATTTCTTCTTCAAACATGGGGAAATAATAGTCGCTCAAGGCCATGAGACGGGCCATGGTTTTTCTTCGGTTTTTTAAATATCCTTTAATGACGCTTTCTAGGGAAGGGTTGTATTCCACGTGGAACGGGGTACGAGCATCAAGTTCTTTTAACCGCTGTTTGAGCAATTCGGTGGGGAGCTCTTCATATTCCACAGGCTCATAATCCATCTCAAGGACCGAACCGTAAATGTCTTCAAAAAGATCATTGTTGTACAATTGCGAAAGCCAGGTGGAGTCTATTTTTCGGGCTAATTGCAAGTCTTGCAGGTCATATACAAGTGAATCCTTAAGTTGCGTAGCAACTACCGTGGTAGGAAGCTCCTCATCCAGTTTTGGAACCGTTATGGAATCTACCACTTGAATGGTTTTTTGGGGCAGTTGTTTCTTTTTGTTTTTTTTGGATGGCTCATTTTCCTGCGAAAATAAAATTCCGAAAGAAAAAAACACCAATAAGAAAATCACCTTTTTATGCATAGGTATGTAACGAGGCAGTAGGTTAAAAATTTTGCTAAAATTAATCATTTACTGGAAATGACATAATTTTTAACTTTTTAGCTCAAAATAGCCGCAATGCCTGGTAGGGTTTTGCCTTCCAACATTTCCAACATGGCTCCCCCTCCCGTGGACACATAACTTACTTTATCTTCGAAGCCAAACTGTTTTACCGCCGAAACACTGTCGCCCCCACCCACAAGGGAAAAAGCACCCTTTTGGGTTGCGGTTGCAATGGCTTCGCACACGGCAATGGTTCCATGGGCAAAATTGGGCATTTCAAAAACCCCTACAGGGCCATTAAAAAGAATCGTCTGGGAAGCATTGATAACGGCTGCAAACTTTTTCTGTGTTTCAGGACCTGCATCAAGGCCCATCCAGCCTTCGGGGATTTTATAAATATCACAGGTTTGGGTAGCTGCTTCATTGGAGAAGGCATCGGCTGCAAGGGTGTCGGTAGGTAAATGAACCTCTACGTTTTTGGTTTTCGCCTTTTTCAAAATATCCAGGGCAAGTTCCATTTTATCTTCCTCAACCAACGAATTCCCTATGGCTCCTCCTTGAGCTTTAATAAAGGTAAAAGCCATTCCCCCGCCAATGATAAGGTGGTTTACTTTATCTAAAATATTTTCTATGATAGTAATTTTGGAAGACACTTTTGCCCCACCAATAATAGCTGTGACGGGTGGCTTGCTATCCTCCAAGACTTTGTTAACATTTTCAATTTCTGAAGCCAGCAAGTACCCAAAACATTTGCTGTTAGGAAAAAATTGAGCGACAATCGTGGTGGATGCATGCGCCCGATGAGCCGTTCCAAAAGCATCATTAACATAAATGTCCCCAAATTTTGAAAGCCTTTCTGCAAAACTTACATCTCCTTTTTCTTCCTCTGGATAATAACGTAAATTTTCCAAAAGCAGCACTTCGCCGGGTTGTAATTTAGCAACAGCTTCCGCTACTTTATCACCCATGCAATCCTCAACAAACTTAACCGTTACCCCTAGTATTTCGGTTGCGGTAGCCACAATATGCCGCAGTGAAAAAGCTATCTCCCGGTCTTTAGGTCTCCCTAAATGTGACATGAGTACACAGCTGCCCCCGTCTTCCAAAATCTTAATGATCGTTGGCTTGGCTGCTTCTATTCGTGTTGCATCAGTCATCTAAATTGGAGCATTGAGCTAAGACATTGAAATCTACCCTAATCAATGCTTTTTTATTCTGAAAATTAAAATCGTTTAAAGTCTTCATAATCGTTTTTTTCTAAAACAAATATAGTTTTTTAAGGGATTCCTGCCTGAAGAAAAAAGTGTAGTTTTGTGCATGGAGTATTCAGAAGTCATCGGGCTGGAACACATTAAAAGCCATTTGCAAACGACCATAGAAAAAGGAAGGATTGCCCATGCACAATTATGGGTAGGTCCCAGCGGTTGTGGATTACTCCCAATGGCGCTGGCCTATACAAAGCAATTACTTTGTAGTAGTCATCCAAAAGACAGCGAAGCCTTCCATCGATGTGCCAAAAATGTAGCCCAGCTTTCGCATCCCGATTTGCATTTTGTATACCCTGTCAATGCCAATGAAACCATAAAAAAAAATGCTGTATCTGATTCATTTTCAGAAGAATGGAGAGAATTTGTTTCCAAAAATGCTTATGGTTCTCTCTTTCAGTGGTTTCAGCAGTTAGGGATCGAAAACAAGCAAGGAAATATTAGCGTTAAGGAAGCTGAAGATATTTCCAAAAAATTATCCTTGAAGTCCTACGAAGGAGGTTATAAGGTAATGATCATCTGGATGGCCGATAAAATGAATACCGAGTGTGCCAATAAAATCCTCAAGCTGGTGGAAGAACCGCCCGATAAAACGGTCCTTTTATTGCTTACCGAAAAAGAAGAGCAGATTCTCAACACCATTCATTCCCGTTGTCAAAAGTTACAAATCCCTTTTCTGTCGGAAGCAGCCATTGCAAAAGCATTGATCGACAAAAAGAAACTCCCCGAAGCAGAAGCAATAAAATTGAGCCGGCAGTCACAGGGAGATTTCAATAAGGCTCTTCAGCTCATGGAGCGAACTAGTGAAGAGCAGTTGTTTGAAGAATGGTTTATTCTTTGGGTACGAACCGCCTTTAAGGCCAAAGGAAATAAAAAGGCAATTTTGGAATTGTTGGACTGGAGTGATTTAATGGCAGAAAAGGGCCGTGAAACCCAAAAGAATTTTTTGGGTTATTGCATTGAGTTGTTTCGCCAGGCTTTATTAAAAAATTATACAGCAGATTCTCTTTTATATTTTGAATCCCAGGATGCAAAATTTTCAATTGAAAAATTTGCCCCTTTTGTACACCAGAATAATATTTTTGAAATTGTTACTGCTTGTGAAGATGCTTCTTATCACATTGAGCGAAACGGCAATCCAAAAATAATCTTTACCGATCTTTCCATTCAATTAACTAGGCTCATCCATAGAAAAGAACTTGTATAAGCTTTTGTTATGATAAATCTATTTTAAAATAGATTTGAATAATGAATTCCTGTTCAAAACCACGAGTTTTAAGCTAGCATTAAGAAGCCGACAAGGGTTTTGTTGGATTTACATCGTTCCGCGCTTAGAAGTGCTTATTTGGCTTCTTTTTGTTTTTCGAAGACATAAATTAGGGAAGAATATTGTTTGGTTCGCATAGCAGAAAGGTGTGATCTCAATCCAATCCAAAAGGCTTTAAGGGAAAAGGCATTTCCTGTTTTATATTTTTCTGAAAGTAGGCTTACATAAAAAGCATCAAAAGGCATGGGCAGGGTCTTCACCAATTTCATTTTTTCAGAAAACAATAGCTGCATGCTTTCTTGCGAAAAATGCCATAAGTGCCTTGGAACATCATAGGCTGCCCAATATTCTTTGTAGTAATTTGCATCGTAAGATTGAAAATTAGGGACAGCAATAATTAAATTTCCGCCTTCAGTTACAAGAGATTCTATTTTCTCGATCATTTCTTCCAAGGGAGCCAGGTGTTCCAGAACGTGCCACAGCGTCACTACCTGAAAATTTTTGTCCTTAAAATCGTTTAATGAGGTCTTTAAATCAATTCCTTTTTTAAAAGCAAGCTGTCTTGCTTTTTCGTTAACTTCGATCCCTTGGACATCCCAATGATGATCTTTTGCTTTTCTTAAAAAATCACCTGTTCCTGCGCCAATATCCAGCAGTGTTCCTTTTTGCTTTTGAAGCCTATTGATAAGACTTGCTTTTTTGTTGAGCGAAATTCCCTTAACGCTTTGATACAAAAAATTGAAAAGCCCTTTTTTCGAATCGGTATGTGAAATGTACTCTTCGCTGTTATAATACTTGGGCAATTCATCCCCTGAAGGCTGTGGAATTGTTTTCAAAAATGCTCTTTCTTTGTCCCATACCAAAGAAAATGTCTCGCCACTAACCAAAAAGTCTTTGGTGGTGATATATGTTTCTTCTATGTTGTTTTTTGACGCCAGAGGATGTTCCACGTGAAACAATTTTTATTATCTCCCCATATAAACAAGAAGTACAGAAATGTCGTTTGGGGAAACACCACTTATTCTTGAGGCTTGGGAAATAGTTGTGGGTTTAATTTTGGTAAGCTTTTCCACTGCTTCAAATGAAAGGGACTTCAGTTTTGAATAGTCAAAAGATTCTGGGATTTTGATACCCTCTAATCGATTCAGTTTGTCGGCATTATTTTTTTCCTTTTCAATATA
>JAWKMO010000022.1:0-31670 GCA_041392205.1 Flavobacteriaceae bacterium
ACCAGTATACTGGTATTTTGTAGTCTCTATTTATTCGGAAAAGAACATTCATGAGAAAATTATTACTACTATCTTTAGTTATCATTTCGGGTCTTGTATTTGCGTCAAGACTTTTTTATCTTCAAATCTACAATACAAGCTACCAAACCCTTTCGGATAATAATGCCATAAAAGTTGTTTACAACTATCCTCAACGTGGCTATATTTTTGACAGAAATGGAAATTTATTGGTTTCCAATCAACCTTCTTATGATGTTATGGTGATTCCAAAGGATGTAAAACCTTTGGACACTTTAGAATTTTGCCGTCTTCTAAAAATGACTAAAGAAGATTTCATAGACATTATGAAAAGGGCGACTGTTTATTCTCCAAGACTTCCCTCGGTAGTGATCCCCCAACTAACCAAAAGTGATTATGCGGCACTTTCAGAAAAGATGTATAAATACCAGGGGTTTTATATTCAAAAGAGATCCCTACGCAACTATCACGTACAACACTCTGCCAATGTTTTAGGATATATTTCTGAAGTAAATGAACGCATCATTCAGCAAAATCCATATTATCAAATGGGTGAACTTATTGGTACTGGGGGTGTTGAAAAACAATATGAGGATGTCTTGCGTGGCTCTAAAGGAGTAAAATACATACAAAAAGATCGATTTAATAGAGATATTGGTCCTTATAAAGAAGGCATTTTTGATACCCTTCCCACCCGTGGAAATGATATTATGCTTACTATAGATGCAACCTTACAACAATATGGTGAAGATTTAATGATTAATAAAAGAGGAGGCATTGTTGCTCTGGAACCTAACACGGGAGAAATTTTAGCATTGGTAGCCGCTCCCAATTATGATCCCGCCCTTTTGGTAGGAAGAGACCGTTCTAAAAATTTTACAAAACTATATTATGATACTATTGCAAAACCATTATTTGATAGGGTGTTACAAGGCGAATACCCTCCTGGCTCTCCTTTTAAAGCGCTTACTGCACTTATTGGACTTCAAGAAGGCGTTATAGATACAGACGAGCAAATTTACTGTCACGGCGGCTATCGCTATGGTAACAGAACCTTAGGTTGTCACCATCATAGCACCCCATTGAGCATGATTCCTGGCATTGCAAACTCTTGTAATGCCTATTTTGCAACCGTTTACAGAAGAACCATAGACAAATATCCCACTCCTCAAGAAGGGATAGACCATTGGCGAGAACATTTGGTTAGTTTTGGTTTAGGAAATTATTTAGGATACGATTTACCTGCTGGAAATAAAGGTTTTATTCCAGATAGCCCCTATTATAACAGCGCCTATCAATACCCAAAATACAACTGGTATAGCCCAGCTACCATTTCAAACTCTATTGGGCAAGGAGAAGTATCCTTAACTCCTATGCAAATGGTTAATTTTACTGCTGCCATAGCCAATAGAGGATATTATTACAAACCCCATATTATAAAAAATATTATCGGGGCAGACACTATTCCTACTATATACACTCAAAAAAATACAACGACCATTAAGCCTGAATATTTCGATCCTGTCATAGAAGGAATGTTTGATGTATACAATTACGGAACAGCCTCTCAATTGAAGGTTGAAGGCATTAACATTTGTGGAAAAACAGGAACAGCCGAAAATTATATTAGAATTAATGGCAAACGAATGCAACTTACCGATCACTCGGTTTTTATTGCCTTTGCTCCCAAAGAAAACCCTAAAATAGCCATTGCTGTTTTTGTAGAAAATGGTTATTGGGGATCCCGTTGGGCAGGTAAGATTGCAAGTTTGATGATTGAAAAATACTTGAAAGGGGAAATTTCCCGAAAAGATTTAGAAACCTATGTCCTTAACGGCAGTCTTATGGAGGAGTACAACAAACCGTATACCGGCCAACCTTTTAACATCAATCAATAATGGGCGATTTTAAAAGAAATGTACAATTGGATTGGTGGATTATTATCTTCTATTTTCTATTGGTTTTAATAGGTTGGTTAAATATTTATTCTGCATCCTTAAGTGATTCCGTTTTAGGTTTTTTCGATTTTAATCAAATTTACTTTAAACAGCTTTTTTTTATCGCTACAAGTTTAGTGTTAATTACATTTATTCTAGCCATTGATTCAAAGTTTTACGAAAGGTTTTCTAGTATTATTTATATTCTTTCTCTAGTATCTCTCTTAGGCTTATTTGTTTTTGGAAAGAATGTAAACGGCGCAACTTCGTGGTATTCCTTTGGAAGTTTTGGTCTTCAACCCAGTGAATTTGCAAAGGCTGCTACGGCCCTAGCCTTAGGAAAATATGTAAGCGATATACAAACCAACATGAAAGAGTTAAAACACCAACTCCGTACCTTTTTAATTGTTGCGTTACCTGCTGTATTTATTATCCCACAACCCGATCCCGGAAGCGCACTGGTGTATGCCGCATTTGTATTCCCTTTATACCGGGAAGGACTTAATTACGTGTTTATTCTTATGGGTTTCATTGCATCTTTACTTTTTGTAGGTACATTACTTTTGGGAATTTCATGGATGGCTATTAGTATTTTAGTAATTGTTACAGCCATGACACTTTATAAAAAAAGAAGAAAACGAGTTAACTGGACGCAATATGTAATTATTATTGCTGCTTGCATTGGGTTTACCTTTTCGGTGAATTATGTTTTTAATTCGGTTTTTGAGCAACGTCACCGAGACCGATTTAATATTGTTTTAGGTAAAGAAGTAGACGAAAAAGGAATTGGTTATAATACCAATCAAAGCGAAATAGCCATTGGAAGTGGAAGTTGGACGGGAAAGGGATGGTTACAAGGCACACAAACAAAAGGTAATTTTGTACCAGAACAACATACCGATTATATTTTTAGTACCATTGGTGAAGAATGGGGGTTTTTGGGATCCTTAATTGTAGTTGCCTTATTTGTATTTTTAATTATTCGTCTCATCATCTTATCAGAACAACAAAAAACTACTTTTGGAAGGGTGTATGGATACAGTGTTGCTGCCATTCTTTTTTTCCACTTTTTTGTAAATATTGGCATGGTTACAGGGTTATTCCCTACTATTGGTATTCCGCTACCCTTTATAAGTTACGGAGGCTCCAGCCTTTGGGGGTTTACTATTTTGCTCTTCATTTTTGTGAAGCTGGATGCTTCAAATTATATCAATCGCTAACGTTTTCCCCAACTTCCTAAATTTATTTTTGACTCCAGTTCATTCTCTATAGAATCTGGTAATGTCTCAAAAAAATTAATGCCGGTTTTTTCTTCAATTAAATCCACTGTTACTACAAAGTCGTAAAAAGAGTTTTCTGTTTTTTTATTTGGAATTAAAAATGCCAAAACTTTGTAATTCCCTCCTGAAGCATCCAAAATAATTTTAAAAAATTCTTCCGGCACCGAAACTTTTTCATCGCCAATGGTTTTTAAACCTCTTTTCAAAACACCGCCAGTAACCACATAAACACCGTCATATTTTTCTGCCCAAAAACGTACTTTTTGTTCTAAAAAATTCCAAACTCCTGCATTAAATTCTCGATCCTGCGGACTTATATTGCTGGTTAAAAAAGTTTCTTGATAAGCCTCGTAAGAAAATCGCCTGTCTCCAGCCGGACATAGATGCCCACGATCGTAACCAGAATTTTTATAGTTGCGCCAATCTGCAGCTCCTGTTTTTACATCGCTATCTTCCATAAAGTAGGGACGTTTAAATTCGTTTTTAGAAAGTTGTTCCTTTTTTAATTCGTAGGCTACCCACTCGGCTTGTTCATGGGCTTCAGAATAGGAAAGGGAAAAGTATGTATGATAAATAACTGCTCCTGTTGTCGAACTAGGGAGCAGGTTTTCTGAAAATTCTTTAGAAGGTTCTACTTGGACTTTTGAAATATTAGGATAAGATTTCTGGTTACTGACAATCCAATTTTCTACAAAATAAAGTAAGGTAATGACTATGATTAGTAAGGCAAAATATTTCGCTTTTTTCATTTTAATTTTTTACATCCAACACATCCCGTAAGGCATTTCCCATTAACATAAATGCCGTAACCAAACTCATAATGGCTAATCCAGGAATAATAGCCAAATAGGGTTTCCCTAAAATAATATAGGAATAATGATCCTTTATAATTCCGCCCCAACTAGGCATGGGAGGTTGTGCTCCAATTCCTAAAAAACTTAAACCACTTTCAATTAAAATAGCACTCGCAAAATTAGCGGCAGAAATTATAATCACCGGCGCCAAACTATTAGGCAATATATGGTTTACAACGATTCGCCAATGACTAAACCCTAGAGACTTTGCCGCAGTTACATATTGCATTTGTTTTACTCCCATTACCTGCCCTCGCACCACACGAGCCACTTCCACCCACATGGTAAGACCTACTGCAATAAAAACTTGCCAAAATCCCTTGCCTAAAGCCAGTGTAATGGCAATCACCAAAAGTAAGGTTGGGATGGACCAAGTAACATTTATTAGCCACATAATAGCAGCATCTATTTTCCCGCCAAAATACCCTGCCATTGCTCCTAAAGAAACCCCAATAATCAATGAAATAAACACGGCAATAAAACCAATAGCCAATGAAATACGAATCCCTACCAGCATCCTACTTAAAAGGTCTCGGCCATACTTATCGGTCCCTAAAAGGAATTTCTTTTCTGAAATGTATGTGGTAGATATCTGCGAAGTAGTAGTAAGCTTTGGAAAAGCCGCTAAAGGATATTCTTTTGTTAAACCTGCGGTACCGTCTAGAGTATATTCGGTTATTTCTATTGAATGTTCCTTTATGCTATAATTTGAAATAGGAATTTCTGTATCGGTGGTTTTTCTTCCAAAGAAAAAAATAGAAAAGCCCCCTTGTTGTACTTTTTCAGAAGGCAGAGTTAGCATTTTTACACTAAATCCCGGCGCTTTTGAATGTATAGAAAGGTGCATTTGATTTGCATTTTGTGAATTATCAGGTGCCAAAGCATATGCAAACAATGCTATAAAAACACAAAGGAGTAAAAAAGAAAAACTAAAAACGCCCCAAACGTTCTTTTTAAACTTTTGGAGCGCTATGTTACCCAAAGATTTGGATGGGACCATTTTTTAATTTTTAATGTTGGCCACTTTTCCGTTTCTAATATTGCTTAATTTTAAATCTTCCAACACGTTTACGGCTTCTTCAATATAAATATCCCCTGCAAGATTTTTATGCCATCTTTTACGTTTTTCTTGAAGGGTGGTATCTTGTTTCATAAGAGCTACTTCATTAGGAAGTGAACGATAACTAAGTTTGTTATCGTACTCATTAATGGCGTCAAACTTTTTAGTTTCGGCTTTTCTTTTTTCAATATCGGCGGTATAAGTGTTAATGTTTAAAGAGACTTCATTTTCGTCTCGTGAACTTTTAATATACTTGGCATTTTCATCAATTAACCTAAGTTGGTCACTTTTTGCCATTCTTTCTTTACTTCTATTAATTGTCCCTTCATAATCTATGTAGCCATCCCATGGTTTGTAATTTGCTGGACTTATTTTATCGTAAGGCAACGGATTGTCGTAATCTCTTTCACCTATTTCAATGTAGCTATATCTATCGGGCATGACTACGTCACTTTTAACTCCTTCTAATTGGGTAGAGCCTCCATTTACACGATAGAATTTTTGGGTGGTTAATTTTAGTGCTCCCATATCCCCCATATCGTTTTGACGCAACCATTGGTTAAGATCTATCATATTTTGTACCGTGCCTTTGCCATAAGACTGTTCGCTTCCAATAATAATAGCTCTTTTATAATCCTGCATCGCTGCTGCTAGAATTTCGGAAGCTGATGCCGATAATTCATTTACTAAAATTACCAAAGGGCCATCCCAAGTAATTGCAGAATCTTCATCCTCTAATACTTCTTTCTTTTTTCCACCCGAAGCCACTTGTACTACAGGGCCGTCTTTAATAAATAGTCCTGCAATATCTACTGCGGTACGCAAAGAACCCCCTCCATTATCTCGCAAGTCTAAAACCAAGCCTTCCATGCCTTCAGCTTTTAAACTTTCAATCTCTTTTTTAACATCAGTAGCGGCATTGCGTTCACCATAATCTTTCATATCAAAATAGAAAGCGGGTAAATTAATTAGGCCATATTTTTTATCTGCCTTTTCAATAAGACTTGATTTAGCATAGGTTTCTTCTAGCTCTACCACATCCCGTGTAATGGTTTCTTCTTCAATAGTGCCATCTACTCGTTTTACAGTTAAAGTTACCTTAGTTCCTTTGGGTCCTTTGATAAGCTTAACAGCATCGTCCACACGCATTCCAACAATACTAACGGGCTCTTGCTCGTCTTCTTGTTTTACTTTTAAAATGGCATCTCCAACCTCCATATGTTCTCCCCTCCAAACAGGGCCACCACTAATAACCTCAACAATCGTAATGTAATCGTTCTTTTTTTGGAGTCTCGCTCCAATTCCCTCCAGTTTTCCACTCATTCGCAAATCGAAACGATCTCTGTCTGGGGGTGCAAAATAATTGGTGTGTGGGTCAAACTCTTCTACAATGGTATTTAAAAATACGGCGAAGTAATCTTTCCGTTCTAAGTCGTTTGTAAAATCGTAATAGTCATCCAAGGCGGTTAAAGAAGTCTTTCTGGCTTTGGCTTCCATTTCCTCAAGACTTAACTTTGCGTTTTCATCTTCAATAAATTCTTCTTTCTTTAAAGAGGCTTCTTTCTTTTTTTCATCGGACGTTTTTTTGGCCTCTATTAAATCATAGTAATTGGAAAGTGTAGAAAACTTTAACTGTTGCCTCCAGCGTTCTTTTAACTCTTTTTTAGAAGTGGCTAAAGGAAGTTTGTCATACTCAACATTTATTTTTTCATCGATGGTATAATCAAAAGGCTTGCTTAAAATTTCTTTATAAAAGGTCTTAGATTCTTCTACTCGTTGTATGTAACGATCATACACAACCGAAAAAAACGTAATATCCTTGTTTCGAATTTGGTCGTCAATTTCGGTTTGGTAGATTTTAAAATCATCTAAATCGGAAGCTAAAAAGTAGCGCTTCAACGGATCTATCGCCTCAATAAAATTTTTATAAATGGATTCAGAAAAGGCATCGTCCATTTCTTTAGGGTCATAATGCCCTTTCTCTAAAACATAGGTAATTAAATCTATTAATAATTTATCCTTTTCAGGGTCATTAAATTGTTTTGAAGTAAAACTGCATGAAGCAACTGCTACAAAAACGGATAATAATAAAATTTTGAAATTCTTTTGCATAAAACTCATAGCATCATTTTTAAGACTTCTAAAATAGCTAAAAAACCGTGCCAAGAAAGTATAATGATACTAATTTTTTGTTAAACCCAAAAAGGTGAAAAATTTATGGAAATTGGAATTTAGATTTCAGAATTATATACCCTATTTTTATACCTTGATTGACCGCCATGAAAAAACAAAAACCACTTATCCTTGTTACCAATGACGATGGCATTACAGCACCGGGTATAAGAACATTAATTGAAGTCATGAACGAGATAGGTACCGTGTATGTGGTAGCTCCAGATTCTCCTCAAAGTGGTATGGGACACGCTATTACGGTTAATGACACGCTGTATTGTGACCAAATAAGTATCGATAAAAACGCTCCACAAACCGAATACAGTTGTAGCGGTACTCCAGCAGATTGTGTCAAACTGGCTACTAACGAAATTTTGCAACGCAAACCCGATATTTGTGTAAGTGGGATAAACCATGGGAGTAATGCATCCATAAATGTCATTTACAGCGGCACCATGAGTGCTGCGGTGGAAGCGGGTACCCAAGGCATCCCCGCTATTGGTTTTTCACTGTTAGATTATTCCTTGAATGCTAATTTTGAACCCATAAAAGCGTATGTGAAAAAAATAACTTTGGAATGTTTGCAAAATGGACTTCCAAAAGGAGTGGTGCTAAATGTAAATTTTCCGAAACTTTCAGAAAATGAAATTAAAGGAATTAAGGTTTGTAGACAGGCCAATGCCCATTGGATTGAAAATTTTGATAAGCGCGAAAACCCTTTAGGAAGAAAGTATTATTGGCTCACGGGGGAATTTATAAATGAAGATAAAGGGGAAGACACCGATGAATGGGCATTGAAAAATGGGTATATTTCGGTGGTGCCCGTACAATTCGATTTAACGGCACACCATGCAATAAAAGATATAAATGATTGGGACCTATAATATGAAAAAAGAAATATTTATTGGTTTTTTAGTTGGAATTATAAGTACCTCATTAGGAGTTGTTGTATGTACCTTTATAGTTGCAAAACTTAAAAACCAAGACTTTATCAATACTTTTAACCTCTATTTAGATTCACAAAATCTGTGGATGTTACTTACGCTGGGAGCATTACCTAATTTAGCTGCCTTTTTTGGTTTTCTGAAAATTAATAGAGAATATAGAGCTCGTGGCGTTCTCATGGCTACCTTTGCCATAGCAATAACTGCCTATTTAATTTATTTTTTTTAATGAAATACTATCTTCTTGCAGGCGAAGCTTCTGGGGACTTACACGGTTCGCACCTAATGAAAGCACTTAAAAAGGAAGACCCTAATGCACAATTTCGGTATTGGGGAGGAGACCTTATGGCTGGACAAGGGGGGGCGCTTGTGGTTCATTACAAAGATAGAGCCATTATGGGCTTTACAGAGGTTCTTAAAAACCTTCCTAAAATTTCCAAACTCTTTAAGCTTTGTAAAAAAGATATTTTAGATTTTAACCCCGATGCCCTCATTTTTATAGATAATTCTGGCTTTAATCTTCGCATGGCAAAATGGGCAAAACCTAAAGGGTTAAAAACCCATTACTACATAAGTCCTCAGGTTTGGGCATCCCGTGCAGGGAGAGTAAAAACCATTATTAAAACAATAGACCACATGTATGTAGTACTTCCGTTTGTGAAGGATTTTTATAAAAAATACAATTATCCCGTTCATTTTGTGGGGCACCCTTTGCTTGACGCAATTTCTGATAGAGAATTGGTTGACCCTAATTTTTTCAGAAGGGAAAACAACCTAGATGAGCGCCCTATCATTGCACTCCTTCCCGGTAGCCGAAAACAAGAAATTTCAAAAATGCTCAAAGGGATGCTTTCGGTAGTAGCAGATTTTAAAGATTATCAATTTGTCATTGCTGGTGCCCCTAGTCAAGAAAAGGAATTTTACCGTCCGTTTATTAAAAAAGATAACGTGCATTTATTATTGAATAAAACCTATGATCTATTGAGTGTTTCCCACGCAGCTTTGGTAACTTCTGGTACCGCAACGCTGGAAACCGCTTTGTATAAAGTCCCTCAAGTGGTATGTTACAAAGGTGGTCAAATTTCTTACGAGATTGCCAAAAGAATTATTAAACTGAAGTATATCTCACTTGTTAATTTAATTTTAGATAAGCCTGTTGTAACAGAACTTATTCAAAATGATTTTACAACCGAAAACCTAAAAAAAGAACTTACCAAAATCTTAAACGATTACCAGCGAGCAGTTTTATTTTTGGATTACTACGATTTAGAAGTTGCGCTGGGCGGAAAGGGAGCTAGTGAAAAAACGGCAAAATTGATTGTTTCAAGTCTTGCTATGTAATTTTTTTATATTTTTAGCAGAACCAAACCCTTTTTCATTGAATGAAAAAATATTCCCTTCTTCTTGTCTTTATGATACTTTTAAATGCTTGTGGGGTATCAAAAAAAACTTCAAATCCCGTAACTAAAGACCGTCCCTCTGTGGTTGTTTCGGAAAAAAAGACATCAAAAAGAAGCACAAAAAAAGGTGTTGAAAAAGAAATTATTAAAGAAACATCGATTGCTACTTCAGAAGAAAAAGCATTTAAAATTATAGACTATGCAAAAACCTTTGAAGGCACTCGTTACAAATTTGGTGGAATCGATAAAAATGGCATGGATTGTTCTGGCTTGGTTTACACTTCATTTAAAAAAGAAAATATTACCCTGCCAAGAATTTCGAGAGATATGGCTACCCAAGGTGTTTCTATAAAACTCAAGGAAACCGAAGAAGGCGATTTGGTCTTTTTTCAAACCAACAAAAAAAGGAGAATCATAAATCACGTAGGATTGGTAGTAGAAAACAAAAAAGGAGAGATTTTTTTTATTCATTCTACCACCTCAAAAGGCGTTATAATATCTTCTCTAGAGGAACCTTATTGGAAAAATGCATTCGTTGAAGTTAGGCGCATTATTTAATTTTTTATCTTTATACCACTTCCCAATTAATTCTTTAGGCGAATAACCATTCGCTACCATTGAAGTTTATACATTTTACCATCATACAAATTACCTTAGCTATCATTATAGGCATTGTTTTAGCCTATCTATTCCCTACCCCATTTTCATTCCTCTTTGGTTTACCTTTAGGTTTGTTATTTTTAGTTTTTATAGGGTATTTTAACCGAAACAAACTTTCCTCAAATCTTTTTTTTGAAAGCACGGCTTTGCTCCTTTTTGTGCTTATTGGATACACTCTATTTCAAACACATCGCCCACAATTTCAAAAAGATCATTATTCAAAAATAGGTAATGAAACATCACACCGATTGATTCAATTAAAAATTAAAGAAGTTTTAAAACCGAATTCTTTTCAGGAAAAATACCTTGCCGAAATAATTCAAATTGATGCTTTTAAAACCAAAGGGAAAGTGCTTCTGAATCTTCAAATAGATAGTATTAAAAAAACTTTAAAAGTAGATGATGTCTTATTGCTCCCTTCTGAAATAAAAACCATTGAAAACTCGCTTAATCCGCATCAATTTAACTACCAAAAATACATGCAAAATTTAGGTGTTTATTATGAAATTAATAGTTCCGCAAAATATATTGTAAAGGTTTCTAATGGAAAACCAACCCTTAAAGGGAGCGCTGAAATGTGGCGAAATTATGTATTAAAAAAACTGCAACAAACACCCATTGGGCAAAATGAAAGAGCGGTTATTGAGGCCCTAGTTTTAGGCCAACGTCGCAATATTAGCCCCGAAGTTTATAAAGAATATGCTGCGGCAGGTGCGATTCATATTTTAGCGGTTTCGGGTTTACACGTGGGAATTATATTTGTCCTTTTATCATGGATTTTATCTCCTATAGGGTATTTTAAAAAAGGAGGATTTTTTAAATCGGTATTCATTATTTTGTTGCTTTGGGGGTTTGCTTTTTTGGCGGGTTTATCTCCCTCGGTTGTAAGAGCCGTTACTATGTTTTCGTTTTTTTCCTTGGCAAACATGGTCAATAGACCTACTAATTCGGTTAATGTTCTGTTTCTTTCCCTTTTTGTGTTGTTGTTAATAAATCCTAATTGGTTATTTCATGTAGGATTTCAATTAAGTTATTTGGCCGTATTATTTATCCTTTGGTTACAACCACAGTTAAGCAAACTATACAAACCTAGGTTTAAAATAGATAAACTATTGTGGGATATTTTTACCGTTACTTTGGCGGCACAATTAGGTATTGCGCCCTTAAGTGTTTACTATTTTCATCAATTTCCTGGATTATTTTTTGTAAGTAATCTAGTGATTCTTCCTTTTTTAACCATAATATTAGGATATGGTGTTTTGGTAGTTTTTTTAGCAACAGTAAATCTCTTGCCAGAAAGTATTGCTTTAGGATACCATTATCTTATTAAATGGCTCAATACATTTATACATTGGATAGCCGGGAAAGAGGCTTTTTTATTTAAAGACATTTCTTTTTCATTACTGCATCTTTTTGGGTTTTATTTTTTGATTATTACTGGTATTTTTTGGTGGAAAAATGGGCGTAAAAGTTGGATTTTTGGAGTTTTAGGAAGTATTATTTTTATTTTAGGAACCTCCTTTTATGAAAAAGGAACCAGACCACCATCACTTGTTATTTTTCATAAACCGAGGAATACATGGATGGCAATAACTAACAAAGACTCCTTATTATTATTTCAAAAAGACACCTTAGACCTTCTTGAAGAATTTCCTATAAAAAGTTATCGAATTGCCTTGAATAAAAAAGTAGGCATTAAAAAATTACCTATGCTTTTTTCTTTTAAAAAAGAAACCTTTTTGATGATGGATAGCTTGGGGGTTTATCCTTCAAAAAAGGGAATGATTGTAGTCCTTTCGGAAAGCCCAAAAGTACATTTGGAACGCATGATTGATAGTATCCAACCTAAACTTATTATTGCCGATGGAAATAATTATACTTCTTATATAAATAGGTGGAAAAAAACGTGTGTTAAAAAACAAATTCCGTTTCATGCTACTCGCGAAAAAGGAGCTTTTATTCTTAATTAAATTCTCCTTTAAATTTTTTTTGATAGGCATCCCAAGCAGCCGATGTGGTGAGTTTTTTATAATCGTCGTTGGCAATCATTTTAAGAAAAATTTCCAATTCTTGGGGAGTTTTATACCCAGGAATGGCTTGTATTAGTTTCCCATCTTCTTCAAAAAACACTATGCTTGGATAGCCCGATAAACGTAAGGCATCTGCAAAAAAGTGGGTAGCATTTCTCCCTTTACGTTCAGGTTGGTAATTAGGGTTAGTATAGGTAAAATCTTCAAAAGTAATTTCTTCGGGGCCTTCGGCATTAAATTTTACGGGATAATAGTTTTTGGTTATAAATTGAATTACATCTTTGTTACTAAAAGTGTTTTTGTCTAATAGTTTGCAAGGGCCACACCAAGTGGTGAAAACATCCATGATAATTTTTTTGGGGTGTTCTTTTTGCGCGGCAAGGGCATCATTCATCGTCATCCATTCTATCTTTTCTTGAGAAAAAACAAAGGATGTTGTAAGTAATGTACAAACGATAAGTAGTTTTTTCATGGTTGAAAGTTAATTTACCCTTTAAATTGCGGGGTAAAATTATCTACATATTCCTGATAGGCTTCTTGCGTGTTAATATTTTTCCAAAGATCGGTACCAAAAAGTTTTAAAAACACCTCCAGTTGTTGTGGAGTGCGATACCCTTTTACACGGTTAATTAAATTCCCGTTTTCGTCAATAAATATAACCGTAGGATAGGCATTAATACCCATAAACCTAGAAAATTGGTGTGCACTATTACGTTTGTTGGCTTTAGCAGGGTCGTAACTGGGATTTTCATAAACTTTCCCTTTATAAGTAACAGTGTCATTTCCCTCGGCATTAAATTTTACGGGATAAAAGTTTTTATTGATAAAAGCTGCTACATCGGGATTACTAAAGGTATTTTTATCGAGCATTTTACAGGGACCGCACCATACCGTATACATATCCACAAATATCTTCTTTGGGCTTTTAGCTTGTGCTTCAAGCGCTTCATTCATAGACATCCACTTTATTTCTTGTGCTGAGAGAATTCCTGTTGTAACAAATAGAAACAACCCTATAATTATTTTCATTTATAAAATTTTAAAAATTATTTCAAGATAACAAAAAACGTTCCACAATGGGAACGCTTTTTAGTTAAAAGTATTGTTAATTAACGTACTCCGTGCATTAATTTCTTAATAACTGGTTGGAAAATAATGGCAATTACACCAACCACTACAGAGACAATAGTGAGCATCCAAAAGAAATAGCTGATACCGTTTTCGTTAGCAATTTTATCGATATTTTCTCCAAATTTACCAGCTCCTTTCATTCCAATCGCTACGGCTAAGTACCAAACCCCAAACATAAAAGCAATCATTCTTCCCGGTACTAACTTACTTACATAAGAGAGTCCTACGGGCGAAATACATAATTCGCCCATGGTATGAAATAGAAATACTAAAACTAGCCAAATCATACTCACCGATGCTGTTTGAGCTCCAGGTTCTATTCCGCCAGCGCCAAAAGCTACACAGGCCATCCCTAGTGCTAACAAGAACATCCCAATTCCGTATTTAACATTTGCTGAAGGATTGTATTTACTTTCCCACCATTTTGAAAACAAAGGCGCCAAAGTGATAATAAATAAAGAATTTAACGTTGAAAACCAAGAGGCAGGAACTTCAGGGCTTTCTTCAGAAAATTGATTATTTAACATCCATATAGCCACTCCCCACACAATGACAAAGCTTAAACTTAAAACAATGTTAGCAATAGCATATTTCTTAAAAGTCTGTTTAAAAAGCAGGTATAAAACCCAGGTAATAATCCCCAAGGGGATTAAAGTCATGCTGGCATTTACAATCTTAAAAATAGTCCCAGAGTTGCCATCCAAAACCCTATCGGTATAATCTCTTGCAAAAATGGTTAAAGTCCCGGGGGATTGTTCAAAAATGGCCCAAAAGAAAATAGTCAAAAAAGCAAAAAACGATACTGCAATCAATTTTTGCATGGTAATTTTTGAATACTGAGTAAGGCGATATATCAATAAGATTAAGAACAAAATAAGTGCCGTTAAAATGGCAATATTGTTACCATTGTCGCCTAAAAAAGAAAACACATTAATCCTTCCTTCAGTAACTAAGGATGCAGGTTCGTTTAAAATCCACATGACTCCTAAAATAATACAGACTGCTATAAGGCCCAACTGCCATGTTGTAAATGGATTTCTTTTGTCCTTATCTAAGGCCTCAATGGAGTTCTCATCATTTTTATTGGGTTTAAGTCCAATATTTCCGAAAATATTTTGAGAAAGCCAAAATTGAATCAGTCCAAATAACATAAAAATACCTGCCAATCCAAAACCAAGGCTCCATCCTACTTTTTCTCCTAAATATCCGCATAAAAGGATTCCGAAAAATGCCCCCGAGTTTACACCCATGTAAAAAATGGTATAGGCTCCATCTTTTTTTTCTGGCCTGTCTTTGTACATTTCTGAGACAATTGAAGTCATATTAGGCTTAAAAAATCCATTACCAAAAACCAATAAAGCAAGTCCTAAATAAATCGACCATGAAGTCTCTAGCGCCATAGACCCGTGACCCAATGTCATTAAAAAAGCACCCACCACTACGGCCCAACGATACCCAATCACTTTATCGGCAAAATAGCCTCCCAACATGGTGGATAAATAGACTAGCCCTGTATAGGAACCAAATAACGCCATGGCATGCTCACGAGGCCACCCCCAGCCTTCATCCATTAATGATGCGGTTAGGAATAATACCAAAAGAGCTCGCATTCCATAAAAGGAAAAACGTTCCCACATTTCGGTAAAAAATAATACAAACAATCCGGAAGGATGCCCTAAAACTTTCGATTTAAAAAATTGGTCGGTTGAATTTTCGGTCATAATTATAGGTTTTTAATTAATGTTTTTCTTCCATTAGAATTTCGTCTTCCCCGCTTTCATCGGTATCTACATTATGCATCATTTTTTTAATTAGGGGGGAAATAACCAGTAGTAAAACCCCAAATATTAATCCTGTATAAAGTAGTTTTTCAAATAGATTGGTATAACTTGCTTTTGCTCCCATTAAATCGGTAGCTACACCTCCTGTAGTATCTATACTTGCAATATTGGCTAAAAGGGATGCAATATATTCGGAACCTGCGGTAGCTAAAAACCAAACCCCCATCATAAAACCGACAATCTTAGCGGGCGATAATTTTGTTACGTACGAAAGTCCTACTGGGGATAAACATAATTCTCCCCAAGTGTGAAGTAAATAGGCCAACACTAACCAAATAATAGCAACTTTTCCAGTCCCTGAAACATCGGCTCCTAAAACTAAAGCACCAAATCCTAATCCTACTAATATAATTCCAAAAGCAAATTTTAATGCCGCATTGGGATTCATGTTTCTTTTTTCTAGTTTAATCCAAAGCCACGCAAAAACAGGGGCAAATAAAATAATAAAAATGGCATTTAAACTCAAAAATGCCCCAGCTGGGATTTCGCCAAACATACTGGTTGATCTATCTAAAATCCTTTCGGCATAGAGATTTAAAGAAGTGTAGGCTTGTTCAAATAAAGACCAAAAGATTACCGAAAAAATGATAAGTATGGTAAGCGCTAGTAACCTATCTCGTTGCACTTTATTGGCCTTCACTAATGAATACCAAACAATATAAACTAAAGAACCAGCACCAGCCACCATTAACAATACCTCTACCACACTGTGTCTTTGTACCATTTGCCAAACTACAAATATTCCTAGGATAGCCAAAATATAGATAGTCCATTCGTTACTCAACCCTAGAGGAGATTTCCTTTTTAAAAGGGCTTCATCTTTAGCCTCCCCTTTTCCATAGAAATATTTTCTCCCAAGGGTAAAGGTTATTAACCCTAATACCATTCCTATTCCAGCGGCTCCAAATCCATAATTCCACCCATATGTTTCCCCTAAATAGGCACAAACGATTGTTGCCAAGGCTGAACCCAGATTGATCCCCATATAAAAAATGGTAAACCCAGAATCACGTCTAGCATCTCCTCGTTTATAGAGTTCCCCAACTATGGATGAAATATTCGCTTTTAAAAACCCAACACCCATAATAATTAAGGCTAAAGAAAAATAAAAGACTTGTAACGCACCTTCATCCCTAACAATTTCTCCAGTAGCCATTTCAGTAGCCGCTTTTCCTTCGTAGGCCATTCCTAAATGTCCTAAAACCAAAAGGATTCCCCCAAAAGTAACGGCTTTTCTAAAACCTAAATATCGATCTGCTAAAAGACCTCCTATCACTGGCATAGCATACACCAAGGCGGCATAGCTACCCACCAATAAATTTCCTTCGATATCACTAAAAAGGTGGTATTTTACCAAATATAGGATTAATAATGCCTTCATTCCATAGAAAGAAAAGCGCTCCCACATTTCGGTAAGGAACAGAATAAACAGCCCTATGGGATGTCCTAAAAAAGTTTTTTGATTTTGAACTTCGGTGGTCATATTGTTGGTGTTAGTGATAAATTAATTTTTAATTTCTAAGGTTTTCTCTTTAGGTGTGCCTAAAGATTCCTTTACAAATTTGGTCATTTTTCGATACAAATGGAGTCTTGTGTTTCCTCCATATATCCCATGATTATCATCTGGATACACCGCCCAATCAAAATCTTTATTGGCTTGTATCAACGCTTCGGTGAGACGCATGGTATTTTGAAAATGCACATTGTCATCGGCACTCCCATGAACTAGAAGAAAATCTCCTTTCAGTTTGTCTACATGGGTAATAGGTGAATTGTTATCGTATCCAGAAGGATTTTCCTGTGGGGTAGTCATATAGCGTTCGGTATAGACAGTATCATAAAAACGCCAGCTCGTTACGGGTGCTACCGCTATGGCCATAGCAAAGGTGTCTGGCGCTTGAAACAAGCAGTTAGACGACATAAATCCCCCATAGCTCCACCCCCAAATGCCTATTCTATCTTCATCGATATAGGGTAATGATCCTAGTTTTTTGGCTGCAGCAATTTGATCTTCCACTTCATATTTACCCAATTCTTTTTGGGTCATTTTTTTGAAATCCCTGCCTTTAAAACCTGTACCTCTTCCGTCGATACAAACTATAATCATATCGTCTTGAGCCAGCATTTGATGCCAATAATCATTAGCGCCATTCCATCTATTGGCCACTTGTTGTGACCCTGGACCCGAATATTGATACATAAACAAAGGATACTTTTTATTAGGATCAAAATTCTTCGGCTTAATGGTATACATATTTAATTCTTCCCCATTAATAGTAATCGTTGAAAATTCCTTTTTGGACATTTTAAATCCTTTCAAACTTTCCTTTAGTTCGTTATTGTTTTTAATTTCACGGAGGGGTTTTCCCGTTAAACCATCGTGTAAAGTGAAAGTGTGAGGCGTTTCGGTGTTGGAAAAGGTGTTAATAAAATAGGTAAAATCAGTACTAAAGGAGGCACTGTTACTTCCAGTTTGCTGGGTTAGTCGTATTTTGTTTTTTCCTGTATTGGTAATGGAATAAACGTCTCTGTTAATATTTCCATTTTCGGTACTTTCATAAAAAACCCTTCCTGTTTTGGGGTCAAAACCATAATAGCTTGTAACGTCCCAATTGCCATCGGTAATTTGTCTAATTAGTTTTCCTGTTTTATCGTAATGATAAATATGGTTCCAACCGCTTTTTTCACTGGTCCAAATAAAACTGTTGTCATTTAAAAAGGTTAAATCGTTGGTTACATCCACATAGGCATCATCTTTTTCTTGATGAATTAATTGCGAAGTATTATTCGTGGCATTCACAAAAACCAAATCCAATACATTTTGATGACGATTTGTGAGTTGAACACTTAAAATACTTGCCTCTTCGGTCCACTTAATTCGCGGAATGTAATAGCTATTATAGGTTGAAACGTCCACTTGGGAGGTTCCTCCAGATGCCAAATCATATATATAGAGGGAAACTTCGGCATTTTTTTCACCTGCTTTAGGATATTTAAAAGTGTCTTCACTAGGATATAATTCTTTACCATAAATGTCCATGGAAAATTCAGGCACTTGGGTTTCATCAAAACGGATAAAAGCAATTTTATCACTATTTTTATTCCAATCAAAAGCCCGTACAAAGGCAAATTCTTCTTCGTATACCCAATCGGTAATTCCATTAATTATGGCATTTTTTAAACCGTCACTTGTAATTTGTGTGGTTATTCCAGAAGTTAAATCCTTCACATACAAATTATTGTTATAGCCATAAGCAATCTTGCTTCCATCTGGACTAAAAGTAGGTTCTTGAACTTTATTTTCAGAAAGAAGGGTAGCTTTCTTTGATGCTGAATCATACACATAATAGGTTCCTAAACTAGAATGACGATACACTTGCTGAAGATTGGTAGCTAAGAGAATTTTAGACTCGTCTTTACTAAAATCATAAGAAATAAAATAAGCCACCTCGGGTAAATCATTACTACTTACCAGTGTTTTTACTTTTTCTCCAGATTTATAATCATACACATCTATTGAAGAAGCGTTTGAACTACGGTTGTAATCTAAGACCGAGTATTGTTTCCCGTTATTCATAGAATGCAACACATCCATAAACTGAGTGCGAAAGGTGCCCCCCCAAATATCTTCTAATGTTATGTCTTTTTGTTGTGCTTTTGACGAAGGAAGCGCTATAAGAAAGGCAAGCACAGAAATAGCAAGGATTTTTTTCAAAATAATGTATTTATTTAAGTCCGTTTTATTAAAAATAAAGCGAAATATAAGAGTTTTTATCCTAATTACAGCAATATTGAAACTTCTATTACATAGGGTAAAACGGTTTAATGCTTTATATTTGTCTTAGTTTATAAAATATTTCATGTCCAAAACGGTTACTGGTTTTTCAAAAAAAACGAAGGAAGAGAAAATAGACTGGCTCATTACCCATTTTTTAGCCGAAGACACTTCGCATAAAGACACTCTAAAAAAGTATTGGAATACCAATAAAAAAACGCAAAATCTTCACGACGATTTTATAGAAAACACCCTTAGTAATTACTATTTACCATTTGCTATCGCGCCAAACTTTATAATAAACGGAGAACCTTATGTAATTCCCATGGTTATTGAAGAAAGCTCAGTAGTGGCTGCCGCCAGCAACGCGGCTAAGTTTTGGTTAGATCGTGGCGGATTTAAAACCGAAGTGATTTCCACCGAAAAAAACGGACAAGTTCACATTACTTTCTATGGAGAAAAAGAAGCCCTTCATTCCTATTTTAATACGGTAAAACCAAAACTTATTGACAGCATTGCTTCGCTACAAAAAAACATGCAACAAAGAGGAGGAGGTCTTCTAGATATAAAGCTAATAGATTGTACTCAAAAGCTGAAAGGCTACTTTCAACTCCATGCCACTTTTGAAACATTAGATGCCATGGGAGCCAATTTTATTAATAGTTGTTTAGAACAATTTGCCAAGATTTTTGAAACTGAAGCCATAACTTTTGAAGCTTTCAAAAGTAAAAATCAATTTCCCGAAGTAGTAATGAGTATTTTGTCTAATTACGTTCCCAATTGTTTGGTAAAAGCTGAGGTAAGTTGCAAGGTTGAAGATTTGGCAAACAATGGAGTGGACGGAAAAACCTTTGCCAAAAATTTTGTTCGTGCTGTTGAAATTGCCAAAGTAGAACCACACCGTGCCGTTACCCATAATAAAGGGATTATGAATGGGATTGATGCCGTTGTTTTGGCTACCGGAAACGACTTTAGAGCTGTGGAAGCGGGCATTCATGCCTATGCAGCAAGAGAAGGTCATTATACCAGTTTAACCCACGCTAAAATGGAAGGTGCTATTTTTCGTTTTTGGATTGAAATTCCTTTGGCTTTAGGAACTGTGGGCGGACTTACCACATTACATCCCTTGGTAAAAGTTGCCCTTCAAATCTTACAAAAACCTTCGGCAAAAAAACTCATGCAAATAGTAGCCGTAGCAGGACTGGCGCAAAATTTTGCTGCTTTACGATCTTTGGTTACTACGGGCATTCAGAAAGGGCATATGAAAATGCATTTAATGAATATTTTAAATCAGTTACAAGCATCGGAAGCTGAAAAGAAAAAAGCAATTACCCATTTTAAAAATCATACCATTTCGCATAGCGAAGTAGTGGATTTTGTTGAAACACTTCGAAAATAATTTGAAAACCTTTTACAGTAACGGAAAGCTATTACTCACTGGAGAATACGTAGTTCTTGATGGAGCAACAGCCTTGGCCATCCCAACTAAATATGGGCAAGGGTTAACCGTTGAAAAATCTGAAAAAGAAGGAATCCATTGGAAAAGCCTCGATGAAAAAGGAGAAGTTTGGTTTGAGATAAATTTTCAAATTAATGATACTGTTTCAGAGCAAGAAAATAAAGTGCTTTATCAACTCTTACAAATTTTAAGGGAAGCAAAAAAAATAAATCCTTCTTTTCTGGAGAAAGAAAAAAATTGGAAAATATCCACAAAACTAAATTTTTCAACAAGTTGGGGGCTGGGAACGTCTTCGACGCTCATTAACAATATTGCGCAATGGGCGCAAGTAGATGCGTTTCAGCTTTTACAAAAAAGCTTTGGTGGCAGTGGGTACGATATTGCTGCCGCTCAAAACAACGAACCCATTTTATATTCTCTAATTGAGGGAAAACCCAAAGTTGAAAAAATTCGGCTCAATTGGAATTTTACCGACCAACTCTTTTTTGTGCATTTAAATAAAAAACAGGACAGTAAAGAAGGCATAAAAAGATACCATAGTAAGCTTATTTCAACTTCAGTTATTTCAAAAATCAGCCAACTTGCTTCATTGCTTATTGAGGTTAAAACACTTTCGGAATTTGAAACAATTATTTCTGATCATGAAACCCTTATTTCAAAAATGATTCAGTTACCCACTATTAAAGAAAGACTATTTCAAGACTACCCAAATGTCTTAAAAAGTCTCGGAGCTTGGGGTGGGGACTTTATTTTGGCTACTGGAAACAATAAAGGTTATTTTACAGAAAAAGGCTTTACCACCATTATTCCTTTTGGTGAAATGATTTTAAAATAAAAGACCCACCAAAGTTGGCAGGCCTTCTAAGTTTATGAATATCGAAATTATTTTTTAATGATTTTTTTGGTCATGGAACCTTCCTCGCTTTTCACGGTCAAAAAGTAGATTCCACTTTGGAGATGGGAGATGTCTAGTGAAAAATGATTCTCTGCAAGGGCAATATCTTTCTCCAATACCTGCTTCCCTGTGGCATCAACCAAAGAGATGTTTTTTGAAGGCGTGACTGAAGACAAATCCAGCTCAAGGATATCTTGTGCAGGGTTGGGATACACAAAGAAGTCATTTTCATCAAAAGAAATAGTGCTTAAAACGGTAGATTCCTTATCAAAATAGAGTCCTTCCCCGTGGGTTCCATCGGCGCTTGTTCCTGCAAAAACCATCATAGGTTCTTCCCCTACTTCCAATCGAAAACAAGAAATAGCCAGGGGTTGATAACCGTTGTAAACATTCAAGGTTTCAAAGGAGGCAAAATCACTGGATAGCAAAATATCACCATCATAAGGCGAGCAATTGCCCTGTTGTTTTCTGAGCCATCATGATTGCCTTAAATAGGCTACCTTCACTGACTATCAGTCCCTGAATACCTAATGTAGCTATCCACTCTTAGTAGCTTATCCCATTCAGGTGATGCATTGTGTCCAGCTTTCCAAAGTCGGCCCCATCTTTCCTAATGTACCTTCGTATGTTGTATTTTCCGGTACTTCCTGCCCTCGAGAAGTACCGCGATAACGTTGTCTGTGTTTACGGAAGATCTTTCCAGCCCTTATGGAAGGTTTTAGGGATTCTCGAACGCTTCCTTGTTCCAAGAAACATGGGTCGGTT
This sequence comes from Flavobacteriaceae bacterium, assembly GCA_041392205.1. Classification (GTDB taxonomy): domain Bacteria; phylum Bacteroidota; class Bacteroidia; order Flavobacteriales; family Flavobacteriaceae; genus Halomarinibacterium. Next base: position 22,222 of record JAWKMO010000022.1, read on the forward strand.
CCCAAGCATTAGGGTCGTTATAATCGGTATTTACCCTTGCCGTTAAGCCCCTATCGACAAATAAACGGATGCCATCCCAAATGGCCTGCGGATGCTGTAGCACAAAGAAGGTTCAAACCGAGCACCATTAACCCAACAGCTTCATCCACCCAATCAAAACCATAGGTCCCAGCATTGGTTCTGGCTCCATACAAACTATTATCATCTTTTGGTAAATGGCAAAAACACGTTGATTGGCAGTATCATTGGGGTAATTCCTATCTACTGTAAAATCCACAATATTACCCGTAATAGCCTGTGTTTCAGTAGGATGCTCCCGTAATTTAAATTCCATCTCATCCCAACAAAAAGTTCCTTGGGTAAGGTAATAAACCAACAAATAAACCTGCCAATCGCCGCTAGGAACACCATACTGAGGGCTTGAAATTTCACAATAGGTTCTGAAAAAATGATAGAACGCCATGGCTGCCAAGTTTCTCCCTCGGTATAAGAAGCAAAAATATCCAAAGTAGGGTTTGGCAATGCACGATAACTAGTGGCATATATTTCTATTCCATCGTTAAATTCAACCAAATCCACACCGCCATCCACTCTCAAATCATGGATTTGTACGTCCTGCGCCCATTTAATACCCTGTATCCCCACAGGAGTAGGTGTATTTTGATAATCAATTACCGAAGCAATAAAATCCTCCGTGTGACCTCCATTATCTACCGGTTTATAAAGCTGTCCACGCTGTGGATCAATATTCATCCAAGCATTCTTAATGGCAAGCCTATTGGCATTGATTTCTTCGGGAGTTGCGTTTTCCAATAATTTGGATTGCGCATAAAGTTCATTCAGTTCCTGTGTGCGTGAATTTTTGTAAATAATTTCTTTATCCCATTTCATTTGATTTTTGGATAATTGCTCTTGGGCTAGAAATGATTTTGCAGTAAAAAGAAGCAAAAGGTAAAAAAGGGTTGTTGTTTTCATCATCATTTTTTTTAATGTTTATCACAAATCTATTTTTTGACAAATGAAAAAATGGGGAATATTGTTACTTGAAGGAGTAACATTGTTCCAAATGATTGAAAACAGCTTATTTTAAGGGATTTCCCTGAATGAAGATGGGGTTTTCCCCTGTTCTTTCTTAAACAGTTTGGAAAAATATTTAGGGTCTTCAAATCCTATTTCATAAGCAATTTCTGAAACAGTAAGAGAGGTAGAATGCAATAGTTTTTTTGCTTTTTCCAGTTTGACATGGTTTATGTACTGGGTAATGGACATGTTGGTAAGCTGTTTTATTTTTCGGTGAAGTTGTGTTCTGCTCATTAATAATTGCCTGGCGAGGGCTTCCATGGATTTGTCTTGCTGATTATTTAATGCAAATTCCTGTATGGTTTTAATAAAGTACAGATCCAACTCATGGAGTTTTGTGTTTTTAGTGTCCACTTTTTTAATTTCTAAAATTTGCCTAAAGAAATTAATTTGTTCTTTGCGTTTAACAAGTAGGTTTTCAATGATTTGAACAAGCTCTGCTTCATTAAAAGGCTTTTCTATATAGGCATCTACGCCAAGTTTATACCCTTTTAACCTGCTTTTATCATCCGTTTTTGCCGTTACCATAATAAATGGCAAATGAGAAGTTTTGGTATTACTCTTTATTTTTTTACAAAAATCAAACCCGTTCATTACTGGCATCATAACATCGCTTATAATAAAATCTACCTTTCTGCTTTCTGAAATTTCTAGAGCCTTCTTTCCATTGGGTGTTTCTAAAATTTGATAGGTGTCTTCAAAAAGATCTTTGAAATAATTTCGTATTTCTACATTGTCTTCAACAATTAAAATAACTGGTTTCTCCTGAATACTGGTATTCTCTACTTTTGCCTTATTTGCTAAATTGGACGCTACAAAAGGTTTTTCAAATGAGAAATCTACTTTTTCTTCCATTGTATGCTTAATGGGGAGTCTTACTGTAAATTTAGACCCTTCTCCCTCTTTGCTTTCTACGGAAATAGTGCCATCCATAAATTGAACTAAGCCTTTGGTCAGTTCCATTCCAATACCACTTCCTAGATTATTATCAAGGTCGAAAGTTTTAAAATATCGATCAAAAATATGAGGGAGATTTTCTGTTTTGATTCCTTTTCCGGTATCTTCAATTTCTAAAATAAGTGTTTCCTCCTTTTCTTTTTTAAGCGTTACATTTATCTTTCCGCCATTGGGTGTAAACTTAATTGCGTTGCTCAAAAGATTATTAATTACTTTTTGAAGTTTGACATCGTCCACATCCATTGTAAGACTTTTTATGTCAGATTTAAAAAGCAGTTTTTGCTTTTTTGAATCTGTAAAAGGGGAAAATAGCGCTACACATTTTTTTACAAAAGACACAACATCACCTTTCTTATAATTCTGAATTAACTGTTTATTATCCAACGTTACTAACTCTAACATTTGATTTACCAGATTCAATAAAAGTTCTCCATTTTCCTGAATGGATACAATGCTTTGTTTTTCTTTCTGGGGCAATTCTGCTTTTTTTAGAAGCCTGGCCGTTACTCCTTTTATAATGGTAAGAGGGGTTTTAAATTCGTGGCTAATATTGGCATACATTTTCGATTTTGTTTCATCAAGTAATTCTGCAGATTCCACCTTTTGTTTTGCCAGTCTATTTTTTAGTAACAGGGCATAGATATAAACAATAATACCTGAAATTAGAAGAAAATATATCACATACGCCAAGAAAGTTCTATACCAAGGAGGGGCAACCAAAAATGTTATTTTATTTGCTTCACCTTGAAATTTAGGGTCTTGTCCTATGGGGTAGGTTTTATAATAAATGATGTTTTTTCCAATGGAAAGATTGGTAAAATGAGCCGTGCGCTGGGGCAATTCTACCCACTGAGATCCATTAAAAGAATAAGCATATTTTACTTTTTCAATTTGGTGGTAATCAATATTTGAAAAATTGACAGTAACATCCCGGTTATTATAGGTTAAATTGAATGTTTCATTGGAGGAAGGATTCATTATGGGGTTAAAACTCGACTCGCTATTCTTATAGGTAACGAGAGAACTTATATAAGAAGTCTTACAGGCTGTATTTGCATTAAATTTGTTTAAACTGATTTGTTGAAGACCTTCATCCGTTCCGAAGAAAAGTTTATTTTTTTCTTTATCGAGGTATGCCGAGGAGAACAAAAAAGCATTGGATATTAAACCATCTTCTGTTGTATAGTTTATAAAGATATTTCGATCTTTATTATATAGATAAAGGCCGTCAAAAATGGTGGTAATCCATAAATTATTGTTAAGATCTGCTTTAACAGCCATTACTTTTTTATCAAAAAAATGACCGTTTATTTCTAAATATTCAAAGTTTTGCTGCTCCTCATTAAAAGAAACCACACCACTATCTGTCCCAAACCAAATTGTTCCATCCAAGGCTTCATCAATAGAGAGAATTATATTAGAACTTAGTCCTGTTGCTAACTTTGGGGTATAGATAAACTTCTTAAAGTTAATAGAAGTAGTAAGGTTATTTTGCGACACATCTTCTAACATAAAGATTCCATGAGCAGCAGTAGCCACCCATAATCGATCTTTGGAATCTTGAAGGACTTGGACAATTTTTTGGTTTTTAATAGTAGTGTCCATGGGCAAATAAAGGTATTTTAATTGTTCCCCATGAGTATTAAAAACAAATATTCCTTCTAAGCTACCTACCCAAATCCTATGCGAATTATCCTCGGAAAGACCATATATATTTTTATCCTCCAATTTATCTGAAGCCACTTGTATTTGATTCAACAATTTACCTTCCATATCAAAAATAAGTAAAAGACCTTTTGAAGTCCCCATCCATAATTTTTCGTTTGCCACCAGAATTGATGTAATTTGATGTTCCTCAAAATAATTCTCTATATGTTGATTATTTTGAATGAACAAGCCATTATTTCCGGCTAGATACAAGGTATTATTATGTTTAGTGATCCTTCGAATATGGTAAGGAACGTTTGGGTTTTCAAAAATAGGAAGCGCTTTTCTTTCCTTATAGAGTCCTTTTTCTGTCCCAACCCATAAATAGCCATCTTTATCAACAAATAATGTTTGAATGGATGCCTCTTTAAAGGAAACACTATCCATTAATGTTACTTTTTGATCTGTACTATTGTATTTATAAATTTGATTGTTTGAAGAAAGATATACTTTGTTTTCAAAACTATTAGAGATGTTTTGAAAAGGAAGGCTGGATACTATTTCTGCCTCTGTTTCTGAAATTTGCACCAGGTTAAGACCGTTATCGGTACCAACCAAGACTTTTCCATTTTCTAATTTAGACAATGCCCGTATTTTGGAATTCAAAACAATTGATTTTTGAAAATTGGCATTAGCATTAAAAATATGCAGTGAGTCTTTGGAGGTAACTAAAATAGTTTCTCCTACTTCCTCTAATGATGAGCTAATTGAACCAAAAGCTAATTTTCCAAATTCATCCTTGGCAGGATTATACCAATAAACTCCCACATCCGATACCAAGTAAATAAATCCATTTTGTGTAGCTTTTACCTCTCTAAGAAATGTTCCATAAGTTGAATTTTCAACATTAAAGTTTTTAAATTTTAAATTATTGGGAGTTAATATAGAAAGTCCTCCACCATATATGGCCATCCATATTTCACTTTTTGGTGTAATATCAATTTTTCTAACCCAATTTCCGGGAATTGAATTTGATTGATAGGGATGGTTTCTGAAACTAAGCATTTCATACCCATCATAACGGTATAGTCCATCTTGGGTACCTAGCCAAAGGTACCCAAAGGTGTCTTGTGAAATAGTAGAGACCCAAGATTTTTTAAAACCTTGGGTCTCTATAAGTTTAAACTTTAATTGTTCTTGTGCACATAAAGGAATTATGTGCAACCATAAAAAAATATATATAATTCCTAGGAATTTCATATCCCTAAGATACACTTTAGTAAATAATTAAAAAAGCTTTTTACCTGAACCGACTAGTAAAAATCGGCACGGTTATCTTTAATATCGGCAGCCTTTTTAAGTGCTTTAAATACGTTCGAATTTACGGTTGAAGCATTAATGCTACTTTTAAGTTGATTTATATAAGAAGCGTAATTATCCATTGCAGGAGCTTCATTTTTCGCGAGTACCCGAACCACAAAAACACCATTTTCACCCTCTAATACTTGTGTCGTTTCACCAGCTGCTTTACCAAAAGCCACACCTACCACATACGGTTCTGTGCCTGCCTCGGCAATGGTTGGGGATAGTCTCGTAACGGCATCTGCGGTTTTTACGGCTACGTTTTGGCTCGAAGCCATTTCTTGCAGAGTGCTTCCTGTTAAGCCTTCACGAATCTTTTTTGCTTTTTTCTGTTTTCTTATAATAGGAGTTACCGTAGCCGAAGCTTCGGCTACACTCATTAAAGCCTTTTTATCACTCTTACGAGTTACTTGAGCAACCACATAAACGTTATTGATATACTCACGTTTAACATCGCCTACTTTTGTATCTTCTTGAAAAGCCCAATTAATAATTGTTCTATTGTTACCTACACCAGGAATATTAGAATCTAATCGACCAATACGGTTTACTGGTTTTGGGGAAAGTCCTTTTTCTTCGGCAATTTTTGTAAAATCTCCATTACGAACGGATTCTTCAAATTTTGCAGACTCAAAAAATACTTGGTCTGTGGTTTCCTTAGACGGTTCAATTTCTTTGGTAATTGTAGCAATCTTAACAGCTTCTTGCTTGTTTTTTTGTCCTTCAATTTCAATTAAATGGTATCCAAATTGAGTTTCTACAACCCCCATATCTCCTACATTTCCTTCGAAACAAAAATCTCGGAAGGGTCCCACCATTGTATTGTAGGTAAACCAATCATAGTGCCCCCCTTTTTCAAGGCTACCTTGATCTGAAGAATATTTTTTTACAAAATCCCCAAACTTAGATTTATTCTTTTTTAATTCTAGTAAAAGACTATCTGCTAATGCTTTTGCTTGTTCCGGTGTACGAGTAATACTATCCGTTCTACTTAAACCAACCGGTATTAAAATATGTCTTGCCTCTACCGAATCTGGTAATTGTATGGCTTTTATAACCTTACTTAGGTTTAACGTTTTATCAACCGTATAAGGCCCATAAATAGCCCCTTGAGGAATGTTTAAAATGGTATCTTTAAGAGAAGCTGGGATATCCTTTTTAAAATACCAACGATCTACAAAGGGATTATCAGATTGATTATTCACAAATGCTATGGGATCTTCTGCCATAGAAAAATTTTCTTTTAAAGCATTTACATCATTTTTTGCTGCTTCAATATCTTCTAATGAGGGATCTTCGGAAAACGAAATGTATTGAATATCAACCATTGGCTCTACTTCGAATTGTGAAGCATTATCGCGAATATATTTTTCAATTTCTGCATCAGTTACAGAAACCTCTTCATCAGCAATTTTTGTAAAGGGGACAAAAACGTATTCCAAGTTTACTTTATCATTTTCAAAACGATATTGTTGTTCCCCTTCTGCAAGAGTGGTTAACATTCCGCTTCGTACTAAATTCACATAGTTGGTTTGAACCAAATTCTCACGAACCCCTTTGATATAGTCATCCCATTGTTTTTTTGCAGTTGGATTATTTTGGATACTTGCCACATATTCTATTACTCTAGCCTCACTATAAATTCCATTTTCATCCTGAAAGGTAGGGTTATTTGAAAGGCTGAGAGCAAGGGTTTCGTTTAACTGTTCTTCACTAATAGCTAAACCTAAGTCTTCAGCTTGTTGCTTCAATAAAATATTTCTTAATTCTCTATCCCAAATGGTATTCATCGCTTGAGATGGATTTGCATTAGGGCCTAACGATCTTTGGTAGGTATCAACTTTACCCATAAAATCCTCTCTGGATATTTCGGTGCCATTTACAGTAGCGACCACATTTTGTGATGAGGGGTTATTTCCTCCTTTATTAATGATATCACTTAAAATAAATGCAAAAAGCGCTAATGCTATGATAAGGATGAGGAAAAATCCTCTTTTTCGAATACTATTTAATATTGCCATTTTCTTGAAAATTAATAGGGGGCGAAAATACCATTTTCAAACGATTTATGAAAAAAGTATGGTAAAAAATTAGTGTATTTTTTTTAAATCAATTTTGGGTTAGTTTTTTTAGTTCTACTAACTCAATTTTAGTGCTTGAGGCTTCCAGAATTTTAAAAGAATATCCCGCTATTTCTAAGGTTTCATCTTTCTCTGGGATTTCTTCGGTAATATTTACAATAAGGCCTCCAAGGGTTTCGTAGTTTTCTCCTTCGGGAAGATCGAGTTTATACTCCTCGTTTAAATAATCGACTTCCAATCGGGCAGAGAATTTAAAATGCCCTTCTGAAAGCTCTTCTTCTATAAGTTCTACTGAATCGTGTTCGTCTTCAATTTCACCAAAAAGTTCTTCAATAATATCTTCAACAGTTATAAGTCCAGAGGTGCCGCCGTATTCATCAATTACTAAGGCGATGCTTTTTCGTTTTCGGGTTAAAATATTTAGTACATCTTTTGCCCAAATAGTTTCTGGCACAAACACTACTGGCATGAGAACTTTTTTTATTGTTTCTGGTTTTTTAAAAAGCTCGAAGGAGTGTACATATCCTAAAATATCGTCGATATTATTTTGGTAAACCAATATTTTTGAAAGCCCTGTTTCCGTAAAAATTTTTCCTAATTCTTTAGGTGTGGTTTCGATGTCTACGGCAATAATCTCGGTACGAGGAATCATGACTTCTCTCGCTTTAACTTCAGAAAATTCTAACGCATTTTGAAAAATTTGAATTTCACTATCAATTTCATCTTGCTGCTCATAGCTTTCCATTTGTTCGGTAATATAATTTCCCAATTCTACTTTACTAAAACTTAATTGCACGGCATCTCCTTCTGTTTTAAAAATTACTTTTAACACCAAGTCTGATATCCAAATAATAAACTCCGATATGATGGAAAAAAGGAGATAAAATAAATAGGCAGGGAAAGCAAAAATTTTTACTAATTGATTAGCATAAATTTGAAAAAAAACTTTTGGGAGGAATTCTGCTGTTAAGAGGATGATAATAGTAGAAATAATCGTTTGTAATAATAACCCAACAGCGCCTTCAACAGGGATTAAGCGCATGAGAACTTCCCCCATAAAAAAGCCATAAATTACTAAAGCAATATTATTCCCTACCAGCATTGTCGCAATAAATTTTGAAGGACGCTTGGTAATTTTACGTAAAATAGTAGCTAAAAAATGGGATTGTTTTTTTTCAATTTCTATATGAATTTTGTTTGCTGAAACATAGGCAATTTCCATTCCTGAAAAAAAGGCCGAAAAAATTAAAGAAAGGATAATAATTAGGATGGAATAGTCCATTTATTGGTCTTGATTTCGTTTTTCTATGTTTTTTCTAAACTTCCGTTTAAAGAAAAACATAAAAATAGCAACTATTCCAAAGAAAATAAAAATATAGGCTCGTTCTCTATGGGTATTCCAATTTGTTATTACTAAGTATCCCGAAAACAATGCCATTGCAATGTAAGCAAACTCGAATATGCGGTAAATTTTATTGCCCATTAGGAGAATTGGTTTTTTGATCTATCATTTGTACTCCATCATTATTTCGAGACAAAAATACGGTAAAATCTTCATTTGCATCAAAACGTTCCCCATCATTAAATGACCCATCACTAAAAGTAATTCGATACGGTTGGTCTGTAAACACCCATTTGTTTTTTTGATCCCAATATAACTGTTGAGCGTTAAGTACATTACCATCGGCGGTTGTTAATACAACATTTTCCCTTAAGTCTACAATACCTGTCTCGTTATAGCGAATAGCATACTTTGAAGTAACAGTACTTTTTTTCTCTTTATCAAAAAAATGTACTTCGATACCCTCTGGAAATTCTTGGTAAGAAAATTCAAAATTTGAATAATCTAATAACTTAGGTGCCATTAAATTAGTGACTACCTGTCCAGAGTCTGTATAAAACAAATTTACTTCCACACCTTCTGAAGAAGGCGCCCCGTCTTTCAAACTCAGCTCTTGTACGTTTTTATAATTCCCTTCACACGCAAAAAGCGCAATGGTTACCAAGATAACCACTGCGCTTTTAAAACTATAAAGGGTTTGCTTCATTTTATAGATTAGGAACTTTTATACTTCCCCCAATCCAACAACTAAAGGAGATTGTTTTACCAGCCATACCTTCAGAAAATATATCACTTTTACTGGGAGCTCTTTGGCGGTAACTATTTGCTGCTTCCCTTGCTGTCGATGCAATAGATCCATCTACTCTAGCAGCTTTGTCGGCCATTTCAGCTGCCTTCCAATTTACCGCTCTCTTTTCAAAAACCGTAGCTCCACAATCATTAGAGCTTTGTGCATACATTTGTGCAATTTTAAGATAACA
>JAWKMO010000023.1:0-25906 GCA_041392205.1 Flavobacteriaceae bacterium
ATTAATAGAAACTTTTTCGCCACTTTTCCCCATAGCATACGCACAATAGCCTCCGTATTGTGGAATGTATTTTAAGGGGGCCTTGTTGAACTTAAATAAATGGTCCTCATTCTCGAACCAAAAAGTAATTCCGTCTAATTGCGAAGAAAACTCTTTGCTTCCTTTAGCGGGTTTTCCTTCAAAATAAGAAACCACATCATACCCTTCAATCGCTACACCCTCATTTGTATTAAAGGGTTCTTGTGAAAACGTAACAATACACGTAAATACTATTAAAATGGAGGGGAATATATTTTTCATACCCCATTAGTAGTCAATTTTTAAATACCTTACTAAAATCCCCTTTCTTTTTGTAATTGCTCATAAGCTTCCTGCACTTTTCTAAATTTATCTTCAGCGCCTTTTCTATAAGCTTCATCCATATGCTGAAGTTTATCTGGGTGGTATTTTTTTGCCATATCACGGTAGGCTTTTTTTATTTCTGTAACCGAAGCCGTGCGTTCTATTTCCAAAATTTTATAGGCACTATCGGGATTTTTAAAGAACATGGCTTTAATACTTTCAAAATCGGGCATTTGAATTCCTAGATGGCCTGCAATTGTTGAAATTTCATTGACTTCTAATGTAGAAACAAGTCCGTCTGCCTGAGCAATGCTAAACAAAAAGTGGATCATTTGTAAGCGAGACGCATACCGCATACGCTGCCGTAAAAGAGCTCCTATCTTTTCAGAGGAAATCTCTCGTTTTTTAATCACCTCATTAAAAACCTTAAAAGTTGCATTGGCACGTTCTTTCCCATACGCTTGTACAAAGTATTGGCGCACATAGTCCAATTCGCTTTGGCTCACATTTCCGTCTGCTTTTATAACCAAAGAAGCTAAGGAAAGAAGATTCAATTCAAAATCGGCTGGAGTTACTTCCTGTCTTGAATTTTGAAAAATAGAACCTCGAGTTGTCTTGGTTTTACCAGAGTTTATATTGTCGAAAATACTTCCTAAAATAAATCCTATGACTGCGCCAGGAAACCTAAAAAAAGAATAGCCCAAAATAGCCAATAACCACCGAATCATGAAAAGTTTTTAAAATGTTTGAAAAGAATTACAAAGATAACCTTTTCTTAAAAGTGTTTGGATAGTTTTAAGAACTATCAGTATGAAATTGGTTATCTTTGTCTTTTAATTGTTACACTTAAATTTAAAATTATGTATCCAGAAGCCTTGGTAAAACCCATGAGAGAAGACCTAACAAGAATTGGTTTTACCGAATTATTTACTGCAGAGGCAGTAGATAAAGCAATACACCAAGACGGAACAACTCTGGTGGTGGTTAACTCTGTTTGTGGTTGTGCCGCAGCCAATGCGCGTCCTGGTGCTAGAATATCATTACAAAATGCAAAAACACCAGACCGTTTGGTCACCGTTTTTGCAGGCGTAGATTTTGAAGCCGTGGATGCCGCAAGAGCCCTTATGGTTCCATTCCCGCCTAGTTCTCCCTCTATGGCCTTATTTAAAGATGGCGAGTTAGTACACATGCTCGAAAGACACCACATTGAAGGCAGAAGTGCCGATATGATTGCAGAAAACTTAAAAGGTGCCTATAACGAATATTGTTAGATTTTAAAAAAATAGCAACTTAAAACCGCCCTTTTATGGAGGCGGTTTTTTATTTTTGATGGCTATGAAAGCCTTACTTAAAATTTTAAGCTACCCTTTTTCTATTCTATTTTTCCTACTTTTTGGAATCCTTTTATTACTTTTTGAAGTCATACAAAGAGTTGCATTAAATTTCTTTGGATATGAAGCTCATAAAAAAAGTGTAGGATTGGTAAATGGTCTTTTTGTGCTTTGTCTTCATCTTGTTGGAACCACATTTAAGTTCACCATTTCAGAAAAAATCCCTAATAAGGTTCCTATCATTATTGTTTCTAACCACCAAAGTTTATGGGACATTCCCCCTATAATATGGTTTTTGAGAAGGCTTCATCCTAAGTTTATTTCAAAAATGGAATTAGGAAAAGGAATCCCTACCGTTTCCTATAATTTGCGAAAAGGAGGGTCTGTTTTAATTGATAGAAAAAATCCAAAACAAGCCACAGCAGCAATTAAAATGGGGGCCGAATATATTTCAAAATACAATAGAAGCTTGGTTATTTTTCCTGAAGGAACCCGGAGTAGAGAGGGTGTTCCAAAACCTTTTAGGAGGTCTGGTTTGATTACCTTGTTTCAGCATGCTCCTCAGGCGTATGTGCTCCCCATTAGCATCAATAATTCTTGGAAATTGCAACGTTACGGGATGTTTCCCATTCCATTGGGGACCCGTTTAACGTTTTATGTACACCCAGTTTTAAAAGTTTCGGACTATGAAAAAGAGGCACTTATCGATATAATTGAATCTCAAATTACCTCTCGAATTGTTTAAAAAAGTCGTGTTTGAGGATCTTTTAATTGAAGGTAATGGCTTCGCTCCAGTTTAGGCATTTGGCGATCTTTCAAATAATTTTTTTTGCCTATCAACACAGTGTCTGCTATTTGTTTGGCGATAGTGCCTTCCCCGCGTATTCTAGTTCCCCAACGGCTATCATTTAGCTTTCCATCGTGACATTCAGCAATTTGATTAAGGATTCTTTCGGCGCTGTTGGGAAATGTTTTTTGAACCCAATCTTCAAAAATAGTTGCTATTTGCCCGTTTAATCTTACAACGGTATGCGCTACACTTTTGGCTCCCAAAGCCGCTACGGTTTTTATTAAGGGTAGTATTTCGTGACTATTTAGCGATGGAATGATAGGTGCCAGCATCACATTTACAGGAATATTATGTTGCGAAAGTACTTCAACGGTTTTTAATCTGTTTTTAATGCTCGACGTTCTAGGCTCCAACAGCCTTCGGGTTTCTTCTTTTAAGGTGGTAATAGAAATATTTACGGCAATGATATTGTATTTTGCCATTTCCTTTAAAATATCTAAATCTCTTAAAATTAACGCATTTTTGGTAATGATTCCCGTAGGGTTTTTATACTGAAACATTTTTTTTAAACAGTTTCGAGTAATTTCCAGTTTTCGCTCAATAGGCTGATAACAATCTGTATTTCCTGAAAAAACAATGGTATCGCCTTGCCAATTTTTAGCTCGTAATTTGTCTTCTAATAACTGTGGGGCATTTTTCTTTACTAAAATAGTTCGTTCAAAATCCAAGCCTGCCCCATACCCCCAATATTCATGACTATTACGGGCGTAGCAATAGACACATCCGTGTTCGCAACCTTGATACGGATTTGCCGAGTAGCCCATACCTACATCGGGGCTTTCTACTTTGTTCACAAAAGTTTTTGGAAAAACATCGATGTATTTGGTTTTGTTTTTATCGGCTTCTTCACCCTCTATTTCACAAAAGTTGAGGTATTCATTTAGTGTTTCATGACGGTGTTCAAAAAAACGATTGTGTACTTGTTTTTGGGCGCCACGGCCTTTGATATTTTGGGACATAAAAAACTTTGAAGAAGGTGAATTGCTTCAAAGTTAATTTAAAAAATTGGAATATTTCCTAATTAAAAAGGAATATTTCCTAAAGTATTATTTCCCCGGAAAGTTAGGTTTGCGTTTTTCCAAAAAAGCTTGTGTGCCTTCTACAAAATCTGCCGTTCCAAAACACTTTCCAAAGGCAGTAATTTCGGTGTCAAAACCATTTTCACCGGCTTCAAAACCCGCATTAATAGCTTCAATAGCAGCAGCAATTGCCACAGAAGAGTTTTTCATTATTTTTTCTGCCAGTTTTTTGGCTAAGGGGAGTAGTTCTTCTTGTGGAGTTACATAATTTACCAATCCGTATTGGAGTGCTTGATGGGCGTCAATCATACCCGCAGTCATAATCATTTCCATAGCTCTACCTTTACCCACCAATTGAGGTAAGCGTTGGGTACCGCCATAGCCGGGAATAACGCCAAGGGATACTTCGGGCAGGCCCATTTTGGCATTGTCACTGGCAATTCGAAAGTGTGCCGCCATGGCTAACTCTAGACCGCCACCTAGGGCAAATCCATTAATAGCAGCAATAACGGGAGTAGAAAGATAGGCTACAAAATCGAATAATAACGCTTGCCCTTCGCTAGCCAAACCTTCTCCTTGAGAGACCGAGAAATCAGCAAATTCACTTATGTCTGCTCCAGCGACAAAGGCTTTTTCACCACTACCTGTAATAATAATTACTTTGGTGTTTTTGTCCTTTTCAGCACGTTTAAAAGCTTTATGGAGTTCTTTAATGGTTTCAAGGTTTAAGGCATTTAGTTTGGAAGGGCGATGAATGGTTATTATAGATACTCCGTCACTATACTCAACCAAGATATTTTGATAGTCTTTCGATTTCATTTTTAAAAAAAATTTAAAACCGAAAGGTACTAAAAACCTATTAGTTTTGAGGGATAGAAACGGTAAAAGTAGTGCCTTTTCCTTCTACAGAATGTAACGAGATAGTACCCTGATAGGTTTCCACGATGTTTTTTACCATAGCAAGACCAAGTCCCATGCCACTGGATTTGGTAGTAAATTTTGGTTCAAAAACTTTCAATTTATTTTCTTCAGAAATACCACTACCATTGTCCGAAACGGTAATAATAGTTTGGTTATTTTCTGAAAACACTCGCACTTCAATACGGGGTTCTGCGGGATTACTTTTTTCGATGGCCTGGATACTGTTCTTTACCAAATTAGTAATAACTCGAATAAGTTGGGTTCTATCAAATTTTGAAATGATTTCTTTTTCTTCTGAAAAGAAGAATATATACTCTTCATTAAAGATATCCAAAGCCAGTTTGGTTATACTCACCACATCTAGGTTTTCATCTTGTTGTGCGGGCATTTTGGCATAAGTAGAAAAGGCAGAGGCTATGGAGCTTAGGGTATCTATTTGCTGAATCAGTGTATGGGTGTATTCATTTACTTTTGCAGTAATGTTAACATCCTTGGGATCAAACTTTCTTTGAAAACTTTGAACCGATAAACGCATGGGTGTAAGAGGGTTTTTTATCTCGTGAGCTACTTGTTTTGCCATTTCTCGCCACGCCGCTTCACGTTCACTGCTTGCCAATTGCGCGGCACTTATTTCCAACTCGTCAATCATGCTATTATACGCTTCCACAAGGGTATAAATTTCTTGAGAAGTATCTTTTTCTAATGAAATTTTTTTGTTGCGTTGGTTTAAACGGGTTTCGGTAATTTTATCACTAACGGTTTTTAGGGAACGGGTAATGTATTTTGAAAGAAAATACGCTAAGGCAATAGCGATAAAGAGCATAAACCCGTAAACTATTCCTACTCGGGTAATATTTTCTTTAAGTTCTTTATTAATAAAACCATCATCCTCTATGTAAGGTAAATTTAATATAGCCAAGGGCTTAAAGGAAGCATCTGTAAGATAGGAAAAGGAAGATTGGTATTCTTGACCGTCTTCTTGAAAAGAGTATACATAACTTTTGGAAGGGGAATCTTCTATCTGTTTTAAAACATTTTTTGAAAGTTTTGCATAGGATGTATCACGTAAAAAAGAAGCTCGGGAGGATTTTAAAAGGGTTCCTTTAAAATCATATAAATGAATTTCAAGGTTATGTATGTCTTTTATTTCATAAATCTTACTTTTAAATATTAAAGGTATAAATTCTGTTTCTACAGGATAGGTAGTATTTTTTAAAACATAATTTATATTTTCCTTAATGTTGGCTTCTTTTCGAAGTAAACGATCTCTATGGTAATCTTCGGCTTCTTCTTTATACTGAATGGCAGTGACAACCGCCAATGCGATAAAGGTCATGAGCAGCAAGAGTAGCATGGCTAAAAAGATACGAAAGCGTAAGGATTTGTAAAATCTCATGGTGTTAAAATACGATGGAAAGTTAGCAATAATTGCACCAAAATTTTAAATTAATAAAATTGAAAATTTTTAACAACTCCCTAACCTCCTTTAAAGAGGGAAATTATTTTTTTCCCTCTCGAATCCGTTTATAGAATTTATATCCTAACAGTAATAGCATAGAAAATACAATAATACCTAGAGTTCCATAAATCCAGTTGAACGCATTTTTTAAGGTAACTAAAAACACGACCGAAAAAAGAATAAGGGTGGCACCTTCGTTAAAAATACGCATAAAATTGGAAGTGTATTTTACACGGTCATTCTGCAAATCCTTAAAAATAAGATGGCACTTTATGTGGTATGCAATTAGCAATGCTACAAAAACCAATTTCACTTGCATCCAGCCATCGGTTAAGTAAAAGCTTCGCTGCGCAATAAGCCACAAGGCAAAGCCAATGGCTAAAATCATACTTGGCCATGTAATAATATACCACAATCGTTTTGCCATAATTTTAAACTGTGCCCCTAAAATTTCTTTATCGGGAGAGGGTTTTTGAGAGGCTTCGATTTGGTACACGAAGAGCCGTACAATATAAAATAGGCCTGCAAACCACGTGATGACAAAGATGAGATGAAGGGATTTAAGGTAGTAATAGAGCATTAGTCTTTATCTTCTTCAAGAAACAAATAATTCAAATTTAAGGTATTAAACTGCTCGTTAAAAGTTTTAATCTCACTAGAAACTAACATTTCAAAGCGCATCAATTCTTCATTAATTTTTCCTGTTAAATCATTTTTTACAGCAATATCCTGTTGGGTAGGCGGGAAATCGTCCATCCCTACTAAACTATTTAAATGAGCCAATTTATTGGTGAGTTTAATAGGAAAGTTAAGAGGGTCTTGCCCACTTCGATTCTTTGTTTGGTATAATGCTTTTTCAATTTCGGAGAAATCCTCACTTAGTTTCTTGGCTTTTTCTACCAATTCTTTTACAGGTTCATGGTCTTTGTATTGCTTCTGAAAGGCTTCCAATTGAGCATTGATTTTCCGAATGTTTTTAATGCTTTTATGGGCTTTGTCCACCGTTTTATTTATGTCTGTAATAAAATCGAATTGACGCTGCATTCCTGCTATGTCGGTTTCGGCATTTTTATCGGGAAGGATATTGAAATTTTGTGAAAGCGTTTCATCGCCAACTTGAAGCACTACTTTATAGGTTCCAGGAACAGCCTTTGGAGCATCTAAACTGGCCCACCAGAGGATCATTCCATCTAATTTTTCGGCACTCTCACCTTCCATATTCCAAACAAAACAATTGCTCCCTTTTTTTACTTCCAATTTGTCTTTTTTCTTTTTACTGCTGAAAATTTTTATGGTGTCATTATTGCTCTTTAAAAAACTTAGTTTCACTTCTTTTTCTGAAGCATCTTCTAAGTTAAAATACACCATCACCCCATTAGGATGATTCGTACCGGTGGTTAATGAGCCTTTTCTTGAAGCGCCATTCATGCGGTAACTGTCTTTGGGTTTAAAAAGGTAGTTCTCGACAGTGCCTGTCCTAAGCTTTGTAGAAGGGTTCGAACTAACGGTTTTTGTGTTCTTTAATTGGTGTAATACTGTAAGATTGTCTATCATCCACAAACTTCTTCCTTGAGTAGCGACAATGAGGTTGTTGTCTTTTACCGCCAAATCGGTAATAGGAACAATAGGCAAATTTAACTGAAACGATTGCCAGGTTTCTCCATCGTTAAAGGAAATATAAACCCCAGCTTCTGTCCCTGCATACAATAATCCTTTTTGGGTTTGGTCTTCTCGAACCACTCTTGTAAACTGTTCATTAGGGATTCCCGACGTGATTTTTTTCCACGTTTTGCCATAGTCGGTAGTTTTATATAAATAAGGAGCAAAATCGCCAGATTTATATTTGGTGCCAGCAATGTAGCAAGTGCCCTCGTTGAAATGGGATGGTTCTACACTATTAATCATCATCCACTCGGGCATTCCTTTTGGGGTTACGTTTTCCCAAGTTTTTCCTCCATTTCTTGAAATATGTACCAAACCGTCATCGCTTCCTGTCCATAAAAGTCCTTCGGTAATTGGAGATTCAGCAGCGGCGAAAATGGTACAGTAGTATTCCACCGAAGTATTATCCTGTGTAATGGGTCCGCCTGATGATTTTAGTTTTGAGGGGTCGTTACGGGTTAAATCGGGACTAATTAACTCCCAACTTTCGCCTTCATTGGTGGTTTTATGTAAATGATTTGAGGCGGTATATAAAACCTTTGGATTGTGTTTTGAAAAGAAAATAGGGAAGTTCCATTGAAAGCGATATTTCATTGCTTCGGCGCCATGTCCCATGGGATTGTCGGGCCAAACACTCACACTTCGTATCGTTTTTGTTTTATGATTGTAACGAGTTAAAAAGCCGTCGTAACTTCCTCCGTAAACAATGTCGTTATCTTCTGGGTTTACTGCAATATGGGCACTTTCGCCACCTGCGGTTTCTTCCCAATCGTCTTCATCGATATTCCAACCTTCGGTACGGTGAGGAATTCTGAGGGTCGAATTGTCTTGTTGTGCTACATATATTCGGTAGGGGAAAGCATTGTCTGTAGTCACTCTATAAAATTGCGAAGTGGGCTGATTGTAATACGTACTCCAGGTTTCCCCACCATCATAAGTTATTTGAGCCCCACCATCGTCACCTATAATCATTCTTTTAGGATTTTCAGGGGCTATCCAAAGATCATGGTGATCCCCATGAGGTGCGTTGTACTTCTGGAAAGTTTTACCTCCATCGGTACTTTTATGATAATTTACATTTAATACATAAACGGTGTTTTCATCTTCGGTATCTGCATAAACTCTTGTATAATACCAAGCTCTTTGACGCAAACTACGATCGTCATTTACAAGACTCCATGTTTCCCCACCATCATCGCTTCGGTAAAGTCCCCCTTTTTCTTTGTTTTCTACCATTGCCCAAACGCGGTCACTATTTAGAGGAGAAACGGTAACCCCAATAATTCCTAAGGTATCTGATGGGAATCCACTATTTTTTGAAATTTCCTTCCAAGTCTCCCCGCTATCCGTACTTTTCCAAAGAGCAGAACCTTCGCCACCACTGCTTAGGCTATAAGGTGTACGACGAACGTTCCAAGTAGAAGCATAAACTATTCGAGGATTGTTTGGATCCAAAATAAGGTCTACTGCCCCGGCATTTTCATTAACAAAAAGGGTACGTTGCCATGTCTTACCACCATCTTGGCTTTTGTAGACGCCTCTTTCAATTGTGGGTTTGTAAATATCGCCTAGTACCGCAGCATACACGATTTCATGATTTTTAGGATGCGTTGCAATACGAGGAATATGCCTGCTTTTTTCCAATCCAGAGGGCTTCCAAGTTTTGCCGGCATCTTCGGTTTTCCACACCCCATAACCTGACGACACATTACCACGAACCGTTTTTTCACCTCCTCCTACATACATTACATTGGGATCGTCTTCGGCAACTTCTATGGCGCCAATAGAGCCTCCAAAAAAGCCATCGCTTATATTTTCCCAAGTTCTTCCACCATTATTGGTACGCCAAACACCCCCCCCAGTGGCTCCAAAATAAAATAAATTGGGTTTGTTGGGAACCCCGGTAACGGCAGCACTTCTACCGCCACGAAAAGGACCTATAAGTCTATATTCTAGAGCGCTGTATAAATTTTCTTGATAGGTTTGAGCTAAGCTGACTTCCGAAAATAGAAATGAAAAAGTGACAAAAAAAGCTCCAAATAATAGTTTGAATAATTGAGTCATTGCAAATAAATTAGGAAATTTAAAGATACGGATTTTTAAATGTCTCGTTGGAAAGTATATTCTAATAAATTAGGAAGATTAATAGAATCCACTTTTTTATAGTTATTTGAAAAATCTTCTGAAAAAGAAGGTAAGTCCAATGTAAGTTCTTGTGCTTTTTGGATGTAGTATTCCTTTTTAATAGGATGTTGCGGATTTACGGCATTAAAAATGTGTCCGTACGCATCTTTTTGAATGATCTTTAAAAGTATTGCAATACAATCTTCTCTGTGTATGAGATTTACGGGAGCGTTTCCACCGCTTAAGTTATCTCTTCCTGCCAAATAGCGAACGGGCTGTCTGCTTCCACCAATAAGGCCACCAAAACGAACAATACTACTTTTACATTGGGCATTAAAAAACAACTGTTCCACTTGTAAGAGTTGGCGCCCTGCTTCGGTTTCAGGTTTTGGCGCCATCGCTTCGGTGACTTCGGCTTGTTCGTCTGAATATACAGCGGTACTGCTTATGAAAATGCATTTGGGAATTTCAGCAGATTCAATTTCCTTTAAGAAGTAAGTCATTTTTAACACATAATCACTTCCCGTATTTTTTCGCAAACCCGGGGGTATCATGACAATTATAATATCGACATTTTTCAGAAAAGAGGATACGCTTCCAGTGGTCCCTTTTTCAGAAAGGGTTAGGGAATAGGTATCAAATCCTTTTTTTTGAAGCTCGCTTGCTTTTTCAAGAGAGGTAACACTTCCTTTTACTTTATAACCTAAGGTAAGAAGTCGCTGTGCTAACGGTAATCCTAGCCATCCCAATCCTGCAATCCCTATGGTTTTACTCATTCCGATGGGTTATTAAAGTGTCGATTTCTCTTTTTTGAAGGGTTTCTCGATTAATTAGGCGTTTCATAACAATGGCATCTGTAAAAACAAAAGGCTTTGTCATGGTATTTTTGGGTCTTTCAGAAATCGTGAAAAGGGGATTTTTTAGTAAATCGAAAGAATATTCCAACACATTAAAAGACACTTCTATTTCTTTAGGAACCGAATAATTAACTTTTAAGGTATCGTTAGGAGATACGTAATAGCTTATAAGTCCGTTACTCACTCTATTGCTATAGACTTTGCCAGTACTATCTTTTGCAACACTTTTTCCGTTGTAAGAAAGAGAATTGAAGACAATACTTTTATCTACATATAACCTTATAACATCTACCGGTCTTTTGGGGTAAATCGTAAATGAAACAAAGCGTTCTTCTGCTATAATGGTATCTGTATTTACAAAGGCATCAAATTTTGGAATGTTTTTAAAAGGAGCTTCTGAAGCAAAGGTATAGCCTCTATTATACTTGCTGCCCGACGCACTTTCGACATAATTGGAAGCTTCTTCGGGATTTTCGCCTAAATAGCCCCGTGTCCAATCGTCCAAAAGGGTATCGTAAGTAACCCAGAAGGCTTTTTGTGAATCGGCATCTTGATAATATAGTAAACTATTGGGTTTTTGGGTAGTTTCTGTCCACTGGCTGTTAAAGTGAGCACTGATAAAAAATCCGATGGCCAGGATGAAAAACACTGCTGAAAACAATTTTTTATAGTTATAAAATCCAATAATGGAGAGAAGTAACCCAAATAATAACACTGTAAATACACAACTAATAAGCAACATTTCTAATCCTAAACCTACAGGGAAAAATTGAATAAGCGGGGAAAAAATAAATATTGCGGGCACAGCCAATAAAACCATTAAAAGTAAATTGGGGAATTCTTGTCTAATTAAAATCCAAAGAGATATTAAGGCAAAATAAACAGGAATGATAAAAAAGGCGGCTCCTTTTAAATATATAGCAACTCCTATGTTTATTAAAAGCCAGAAAAAAAGAGGAGCAATAAGTAGGTTTGAGGGGTGTATTTTTTTTGAAAATTTTTGATAAAAGCCAAAAGTTATAGCTAAAGCTAGTACTACAAAAAAAGCAATATACGTGTGTCCGTTATAAGTAAAGCCATGCTGAATTTCTTCATAGCGAGGATATAGTTTTAAAATAAGTTCCCATCCAAAATAGCCTACTAAACCTGAAACGACAAGGGCTAATAGAAATGGAACAAATCCCTTGGCAATGTATTGCTTAGAGAGCCTTCCCTTTTTAATTCCATAGTAAATAAGAAGTAAAAAAATAATGAAGGCGCCAAGGGCCATTGGAAGTACCCAAGAAAAAGGATAGCTAATCATTTTAATAAAAGGGAAGTTTACATAAACATAGTCCTCTTCACTTTTAATTTGAGATAAATTGGCATCGGCAAAATAATGGACCAAAGGGAGTAAATAACTTCCTTGGTGTTGAAGTGTTTTTCTATCTAATCTTTCATAATTATCATTAGCAGTGTGATAATCAAAATGATCATCAATAAAGGCAAAAAACAATCCGTCAATATCTCCTTCTTCCCTTAAAACGGTTGAATCGGTATCGTTGGGAAGCATTTTGTAAATACTATACATTAATGATGAAGCTACTGGAAATTGTGGGTTTGCTTCAATAAATCCTTTAATGAGATTTTGGTTTCCTTGGTTTGTTTCTACAATCATATTACTAGGGCCACCACTTCCACGCGCTTCAAAATTAAGTGCTAAACCCACATCCTTTGCCCAAGGATGTTCACGAACAAAGAGTTTTGCACCATCAAGACCCACCTCTTCGCCATCGGTAAAGAGGATAATAATATCATTTTTGGGTTGCTTTCCAGAGGCTTTGTAAGCTCTTACGGTTTCAAGAATTGTAACTACACCACTTCCTGCATCACTTGCCCCAGGGGAAGGAACTAACGCACTGTCGTAATGTGAGAAAATGAGTAGCGCCTTGCCTTTTTCGGTGCCTTCAATTTTTGCTAGGATGTTAACGGGTTTATCCATTCCCCCCCATTTTTCATTGAGAATATATCCTTCTTGCGTTTCAGGGTTTAGACCTAAAGCCTTTAATTGTTCTATTAAATATAATCTTACCCGTATATTTTCTTCAGAACCTATAAAATGTGGGGCTTTGGTAATTTCCTTTAAAGGGAGTAAGGCTTGCTCGGTAGAAAATTCGGTTTCAGGAAGTGTTGCAGGAGTGCCTTCTCGAGGCATAAGGCTATAAAAACTATAATAAATAAGCCCTACAATAAGAACTAAAGAGAAAAAAGCTTGCAAGCGTTTCATTTTTTGGAGGTTTTGTTTTTAAAAGTACAATTTATTGACGAAATGTAATTTATTCCGTTAAAATGAAATTGATTTTCAGAAAAATACGTTATATTTAAAAGGGTAAAAAACTGAAATTATGAGTATTAAGAGTTATATAGGGCGGAGAGTAAAGCCTACAAAAGGTTCTTCGGAAAATATTAAAGTTTCCGATTATATGAGTACTAAACTTACCACATTTAAACCAGAGCAGTCTGTTATGGAGGTTATGAATACCTTAATTAGAAAAAAAATTTCGGGAGGACCTGTAGTCAATGACAAAAATGAATTGATTGGAATTATTTCTGAAGGAGACTGCATGAAGCAAATTAGCTATAGCCGTTACTATAATCATCCCATGGAAGACATTAAAGTGGGAGACCATATGGCTACCGATATTGAAACCATTGATGGGGATATGAATGTTTTTGACGCAGCCGATAAGTTTTTAAACTCCCGTAGACGTCGATTTCCCATTGTAAAGGAGGGAAAACTAATAGGATTAATAAGTCAAAAAGATGTGCTTAAAGCTGCCATTACATTAAAAGGAAATAACTGGAAGTAAGAGGCTTATTCAATTTCCCTTTTTACAAGCAAATAAAAATCATTATCCAGAGGTAAATATCCCTGATCATAGACATAAAAATACGTACTCCCAGCTTTGGTCGTGTAAATTCCTGTAAAAAAATCGAAAAGAAAACCTTTTTTATACAAGGTTGCTTTAGTTACTTTAGTTTTATCGTGGGTATTTAATGCCTCAAGGATTCGATGATTTTTTCGAAGGCGATTATTTACCGTTCGTATTAAATTTTTAGAGTCTCTATTTAATGCATTATTGTATGAATTGCGACAGGCATCACTACAAAACTTCTTGTCTGCTCGCCCAATAATTTTATTTCCGCATTCTGGACAGGTATTTTCCATACCCTAAAATTAATCAATAATTTCTATTTTTTCTTTTGTTTTTCAATGTTAAAACGATAAAGGGCTTCTAAGCGTAGAAACATACCATCATTAATTTGCGGGTTTAATTGTGTTCTATTATCCCCAAAACTAAAAGCAGACAAGCCTAAATCAATTCTATCCCCTTGTTTATATACCTCAAAATCATTACTAGAATATCCCGCTTTTAAACGCAATAAAACAGTATCTGAAAAGGTGTTAAACTGGATATAACTTGAAAATTCTAAGGATCCCAAGTCTACATACACTTTAGGAGCAAACTCCTCGGTAATATTAAAGCTTCTACCTATGCCGTAATAATCTACGCCCAGTGTAATGGTTTTAAAGGTATAGTTGATGTCTGTAGAAATAGGGAAAGAAACATCCATTACAAATTTTTTGTTAAGGCTTTGGTAGTAGAACCCTACAATTGGGGTTGTAAAAAAACCAAAAGCTTCTTGAGAACCATAGGCCCCAAAACGGTAAATAAGATTTTCTTTTTTTTGGTATTTAAACAAGGCAAATCCTCCTAGATAAAAATCCTTAGTTGAAATTTGTTCATAATCTGAGGATACTTTTGGCAACACTACCAGTGTAGAGCTCCATTTTTCGGAATATTGGGTTAGCATTCCTATTTTTAACGTAGTACCGTATAGGTTTTGAAAGGGTGCATCAGGGAATAATTGTAATCTATTTTTTGTAAATGAGATACCACTTACAAAAACATATTTTTCATTTATGGGGATGGGCAATGTAAGATCTGTTTCAATAACTAGGACATCGGTGCTAAACTCGGTCCCTTCAAAGCGGTTGTCAAAAGTGTGACCGTAGCCAATTTTTAAAAGGTCCACATAGTTTTGTGAAAACCCAAAAAAGGGGAGGATTACCACAATAAAAAAAACATTTTTCAATAAATGGTATTTAGTTCGATAAAGATAGATACTTTTTAATAATACAATGATTTTCTGTTTAAAAATGCCTTAGTCTATTTATTCAAAATTTAGTATTTTCGCACCCTTATTGAAGGAAAATTATTTATGAGCAATAAATTCAAGGAATACAAAGGATTAAACCTCCCTAAACTAGGCGAGGAGGTACTCGATTTTTGGAAAAAAGAACACATTTTCGAAAAGAGTATTGCCATACGTGAGGGAGCCACGCCTTTTGTGTTTTTTGAAGGACCGCCATCGGCAAATGGCCTACCCGGTATTCACCACGTAATGGCACGTGCTATTAAAGACATTTTTTGCCGTTACAAAACCCAAAAAGGCTTTAAAGTAGATAGAAAAGCAGGATGGGACACCCACGGGTTACCTATTGAATTGGGGGTTGAAAAAGAATTAGGCATTACCAAGGAAGATATAGGAGTAAAAATTTCGGTAGAAGATTACAACGCTGCTTGCCAAAAAGCCGTGATGCGCTATACCGATGTGTGGAACAAAGTCACCGAAAGCTATGGCTATTGGGTGGATATGGAAGACCCATACATCACCTACGACCCAAAATACATGGAAAGTGTTTGGTGGTTGTTAAAACAGATTTACAATAAAGACTTACTTTATAAAGGCTACACCATTCAGCCGTATTCCCCAAAAGCGGGAACGGGGTTGAGCTCACATGAGTTAAATCAGCCGGGAACCTATCAAGATGTTACGGACACTACGGTGGTGGCACAGTTTAAAGCAATTCAAAATACATTACCCAACTTTTTACAGGGTTTTGGTGCTATCCACTTCTTGGCCTGGACAACCACTCCATGGACGTTGCCAAGTAATACCGCATTAACGGTGGGACCAAAGATTGATTATGTGTTGGTGAAAACCTTCAATCAATATACGTTTGAACCTATCAACATTATATTGGCTAAAAATTTGGTTTCGAAACAATTTTCAGGAAAATATGAAGTCGCCGAAAGTGAATCGGAAATGGCAACCTTTTCAAAGGAGGATAAGAAAATCCCGTATAGGGTGCTTTCACAATTTAAAGGGAAGGAACTTGTAGGGATTCGTTACGAACAACTATTGCCATACACCCTTCCTTTTGAACATTCTGAAAATGCCTTCAGAGTAATTTCTGGAGATTTTGTCACTATCGAAGACGGTACAGGGATTGTCCATACAGCGCCTACTTTTGGGGCAGACGATGCCAAAGTAGCCAAAGAAGCTACGCCCGAAGTACCGCCTATGTTGGTGAAAGATGAAAATGGAAACTTAGTGCCTTTAGTGGATTTACAAGGGCGTTTCCGTCCCGAAATGAAGGAATTGGCAGGCAAATATGTAAAGAATGACTATTACGAAGAAGGCCAAGCACCCGAAAAGAGTGTGGATGTGGAAATTGCCATTCGCTTAAAAGAAGAAAACAAAGCCTTTAAGGTAGAAAAATACGTGCACAGTTACCCCAACTGTTGGCGTACCGATAAGCCTATTTTATACTATCCTTTGGATTCGTGGTTTATAAAAGTAACCTCCTTCCGTGATAGAATGTTTGAGCTCAACCAAAAAATTAATTGGAAACCCAAAGCTACGGGTGAAGGACGTTTTGGAAATTGGTTAGCTAATGCCAACGATTGGAATCTTTCGCGTTCTCGTTATTGGGGAATTCCTTTACCTATTTGGCGTACCGAAGACGGTAAAGAAGAAATTTGTATTGGTTCGGTAGAAGAATTAAAAGCAGCGATGGCAAAAGCAGTTCAAGTCGGAGTGATGGAGAAGGATATTTTTGAAAACTTTACGGTAGGAGATCTTTCAGAGGAAAACTATGCTACCATAGACCTTCATAAAAACATTGTCGATGAAATCGTTTTGGTTTCAGAAAGTGGAAAACCCATGAAGCGCGAAGCCGATTTGATAGATGTGTGGTTCGATAGCGGAAGCATGCCGTATGCGCAATGGCACTATCCTTTTGAAAATAAGGAGAAGGTTGAAAACACGTGGCGTAAAGCCGATTTTATAGCCGAAGGGGTTGATCAAACCCGGGGATGGTTTTATACCTTACACGCTATTGCTACTGTGATTTTTGATGACGTAGCTTATAAAAATGTGGTATCTAACGGATTGGTATTAGACAAAAACGGACAAAAAATGTCCAAACGTTTAGGCAATGCCGTAGACCCTTTTGAAGTGTTGGATATGTACGGTCCCGATGCGACCCGCTGGTACATGATAAGCAATGCCAACCCTTGGGACAACTTAAAATTTGATATTGAAGGCATTGGAGAAGTTCGTAATAAATTTTTCGGAACGCTTTACAATACCTATAGTTTCTTCAGTTTGTATGCCAATTTGGATCATTTTGATTATACTGAAGCAGAGATTCCTCTGGAAAAACGACCTGAAATTGACCGATGGATTCTTTCCGAATTACATACCTTAATTCAAAAAGTAGATGATGCCTATGCCGATTATGAACCTACCAAGGCAACGAGAGCAATTTCCGAATTTGTCCAAGAAAATTTAAGCAATTGGTTTGTGCGTTTAAGCCGAAGACGTTACTGGAAAGGCAGCTATGGGGAAGATAAAATTTCGGCCTATCAAACACTTTACACTTGTTTGGTAACCGTGGCACAATTGGGAGCCCCCGTGGCGCCCTTCTTTATGGATCGTTTGTACAAGGATTTGACCTCAGGGACAGTGAAAGGAGGCGAAGCATCTGTTCACTTAAGTAACTTTCCAAAAGCAGCTACCGTATCTATAGACAAGCCATTGGAGCATAAGATGCAGAAGGCACAAACAATATCTTCGTTGGTATTGTCGTTACGTCAGCGAGAGAAGATTAAAGTGCGTCAACCACTTCAAAAAATTATGATTCCTGTGTTGGATGCTTCAGAAAGAGAAGAAATTATATCGGTTTCCGATTTAATAAAACACGAAGTGAACGTAAAGGAAATTGAATTAATTGATGAAGGTTCAGGTATTTTGGTAAAGCAAATAAAGCCCGACTTTAAGAAATTAGGCCCACGCTTTGGACAAGATATGAAAGCCATTGCACAAGCCATTTCCACATTTGGGCAAAAGGAAATAGCCATTTTAGAAAAAGAAGGCGAAATTACAATCGCTAATAATGGAAAAAATAGTACATTGACCCTCGATGATGTAATAATAAGTTCTCAAGATATTGAAGGGTGGTTGGTTGCCAATGCCAATGGAGTTACCGTTGCCTTGGATGTTACTATTACCCCTATATTAAAAAATGAAGGGATTGCTCGAGAATTGGTTAATAGAATTCAAAACCTTAGAAAAGAAACGGGTTTTGAAGTAACCGATCGCGTTGAGATTACCTTTCAAAAGGAAGCGATATTACAAACAGCAGTAACTCAAAATATAGATTATATTAAACAAGAAACCTTAACCGAAGTTCTCACGTTTGAAGAAAGTGTAAACGGTACAGAAATTATTTTCGACGGAATAGAAACTAGGATACAAATTAAAAAACACTAAAGATTATGTCTCAGGATTTAAGAACACGATACAGCGATAAAGAATTAGAGGAATTTAGAGCCCTTATTGTAGATAAAATTGAAAAAGCAAAAGAGCAATTAGCACTTATTGAAAGTTCCTATAAAAACGATAGTAATAACGGAACCGATGATACTTCCCCAACGTTTAAAGCTTTTGACGAAGGAAGTGAAGTAATGAGCAAGGAAGCAAATTCGCAACTAGCCATAAGACAGGAAAAATTTATACGCGATCTTAAAAATGCACTTATCCGTATTGAAAACAAAACCTATGGAATTTGCAGAGTAACAGGGAAATTAATTAATCCAGAGCGATTAAAATTAGTCCCCCATGCAACCTTGAGTATCGAAGCGAAGAATATGCAAAAATAATAAGACGTTTATTTGAATAAATTTGGTGTTATTATAGGAAATATTAGAAACCCCATCGTTTTTGCGTGGGGTTTTTTTCTATTCCTAAACTTTGGGTGTATTGTTTACGGGCACTCGCAAAAAGTGATAGAAAAATCTTGGGATACAAGTGTTTTCGATAAACTTGAAATTGTAAGTGATGAAGTTTTTAAAATTAAAATTGAAACCAAACCAACTTCAGTAATAAAACTTACCACCAAAATTGAAGGAGAAAACTTTGAAAATGTGACCCTTGAAGCTTCAGAAAAAGTAAAAACACTTACGTTAAAACCAACTTATAGCCCTTATTTTGAGGCAAAAAACAACAAATTAGCAGCACATAAACTCATTTCCATCGAAATGACCCTTACCCTTCCTGAAAGCATGGAAGTATTTATTAATGCTACTATAGCCTCTTTAGAAATGCACGGGAAGATTCTTAATTTAGATGTTAATTTAAGAGACGGGCATTGTGTTTTGTATAATTTTATAGGAAATGCTTCCTTAAACACTAAACAAGGAGATATTACGGTGTTTGCAAAAGAGAATGTTTCGGGGATTGCATCATCCAAAAACGGAATGGTGCTAAACCAACTGTTAAATGAAGGATTGTACCTCCTAAAAGCCCAAAGTGTTAACGGGAATATAAGCTTGTTAAAAACCCCAAAATAAATACTTACTTTTGCTACCGCAATTTAGAAAGAGATGTCCTTAAAGAAAGCTATTGTTCTAATTATTTTGGTATTACTAATAGACCAAATTTCAAAAATATATATTAAAACCCACTTTACATTATACGATGGTATAGATGTGTTTAGCTGGTTTAAAATTTACTTTATTGAAAACGAAGGGATGGCTTGGGGAGCAAAAATACCAGGGAAATTTGGCAAATTGGCATTAACTCTTTTTAGGTTGGTAGCAATTGTAGGAATTGGTTACTGGTTGTGGGATTCGGTTCGTAAAAAGACTTCAAAAGTGTTAATTGTTGCCATTGCCCTTATTTTTGCTGGCGCTTTTGGCAATATCATCGATTCGGTATTTTACGGAATCATTTTTAATGATAGTATGGGTCAAGTAGCTTCATTAATGCCTGCCGAAGGGGGTTATGGAACCTTATTTCATGGAAAAGTAGTGGATATGTTTTCCTTTTCCTTTTTTGACCCAGTTTTTAATGTAGCAGATGCTGCTATAAGCGTAGGCGTAGGATTATTAATCCTTTTTAATAAAAGAGCTTTTCCTAAAAAGAAAGAAACTAAAGATTCAGAAATTTCTCAAAACTTAAGTGAAGAAGCCCTTTAAAATCTAATTGAAAAAGTAGTTCCTACTCCTACGGTACTTTCAACTTCAATAGAACCTTGAAGCATTTCCACTTGATTTTTTACAATAAACAATCCAATTCCTACCGCATCTTCTCTATCATGAAAAGTTTGATACATATTAAATACTTTGTTTCCGTATTTTTTAAGGTCAATCCCTAAGCCATTGTCTTTAACCATTAGACAAGGTCTATTATCCTCCAAGTACGTATAAATATCAATCACAGGTTTTCTATCTGGAGAACGATATTTAATGGCATTTGAAATAAGAT
Source organism: Flavobacteriaceae bacterium (assembly GCA_041392205.1). Taxonomy (GTDB): domain Bacteria; phylum Bacteroidota; class Bacteroidia; order Flavobacteriales; family Flavobacteriaceae; genus Halomarinibacterium. The sequence goes on from JAWKMO010000023.1 coordinate 20,223, forward strand.
TCATAAAAATACTTTCTAAGTAAAAAGGAATATATTCTATGCTTGGGACTTCAGAAAATTCAGAAAAAATGTCTACTTCATTTTCTTGAATACGAATTCTTAGAGCATTTTCTACCGATTTTAACACTTTTGAGAATGTTACAGTCTCTTTTTCTTTAAGGGATTTATTTTGAGCAGAAACGATTTCGTTTAAGTGCGCTATAGTAGTATTTAATTGTTCTGAAATGCAAAAAAGATTATGTTTTAAGTCTGTTTCTTCTTCTGGAGTTGCCTCTTTTAAGAGTTCCATGGTCAAACTAAAATTTGCAGCGTGAGAACGTAAACTATGAGAGATGATGTAAGCAAAATTGAACATTCTAGCATTTTGAGATTCTATAATGCGCAAAGATTTTTCTAAGTTAAGTTCTTTAATTTTCTCTTCATTAATGTCTTGAAAAACACCTTGAATCCCTATTATTTCTTCTTGCTCATTATAAATGGGTGTGCCCAGCGCTTTTACCCAAAAAGGGTTTTTATCAAAAGTCAACATTTTTATTACTATAGAAAAGGGTTTTCCATTACTACATTCATAAAATGTTTTTGCGGCAAATTCTTGATGTTCTGGAGCATAAAAGTCCAAAGCCTTCTTTAAGGATGGCACATAATCGGGAGGCGTTTTTAGTATTCTTCTCGCTTCAGGATCAAGGAAGCTTTTCTTTTCCAAAAAATTAACACTCCATCCTCCAGAACCTGTAAGTTTAGCCAGTTCTTTATAATAAAAGCTATTAAAAGGAGTATTTTGAATCTTTTCGGGTAAAGTTTCGCCTAACAGAATTTTTCTTCTCTTTTGTGCTAAGAAGCTCATAATCGTAAATTTGGGGGGTGGAAAGATAGTAAATTTTATAAAATGTACAATATTTCCTACAAAAAATTGTATATTTTATAAGGAGTGATACAAGTGTGTATGGGAATGTCATGCGCATCTATTTCTATAGCTTCTTCGGGTTCAAAAAAGGAAAGTCCCACAAAACGACATTCTTTTTTGCATTTTTTTAAAAATCGATCATAAAATCCCTTTCCATATCCCATTCTGTTGCCGTTTTTATCGTAAGCAAGTAGCGGAATGAACAATACATCGAGTTGTTGGGGAGCTATTTCAATACCCTCAACGGGTTCTGGAATTCCATAAGGAGAAGTTTTTAAAAGCGTATTTTCCTGAAGGAGTATAGAAGTCATTTCACCTGTATTAAAATGGGCTTTTGGCACAACAATACTTTTATCTCTTCCTTGTAAGATATGGAGTATGAATTCGGTATTTACTTCTTTTTTATGGGCAATAGGAAAAAAAATATGATAATAGGTTTTATCCCAAATGGGAGCATGTAACGCTTGGTTGGCGATAGCAAGACTTAAAGTGTCTAGCTCCTCTTTGGAAAGTGCTGCTCGCTTTGCTTTATATAATTCCCTAAGGTATTTTTTTTCCACTATAAAACCTGTGTCGAAATATGAAACAAAGCATCGCCTTCATATACGAGAGGAGCTTCGTTTACATTAAATACATATCCATTATTACTCGCTTTAATCCAATAATGGATCTTTCCATAGGGATCTGTAATATGTCCCAAAACATCCTGTTGTTTTACAAACTGGCCCACTTTTACTGAAGTTTTAAACATTCCTGAAGCTTGCGCCCGAACCCATCTACTGCTTGCGATGGTTACTGGAGATTTTGAGGGCGATGAAACTTTAAATTTATTTTGAAGCATACCTAAATGGTGTAACACCCTTTTTGAACCATTTACTCCCGTATTGCTAATAACATCATCAATAGAATTGGATTTTCCTCCTTCAAATAAAAGCATAGGCACTCCTTGTTTTTTGCAGGCATTTCTGAAAGAATTTTTCAAATTTTTTGAATACAAGATAAAAGGGGCATTAAAAATGGTTGCAAGAGTAGCCAAATTTTTATCGTTTTTTTCAATTCGAATATGTGGAGCATTAAATCTACTTGAGCCTCCCGTATGAAAATCAAAACAATAATCTACATAGGGTATCACCTCGTTCATTAACTTATAAGCCACTTGTGTTGCTAGGGAACCTTTCTTACTTCCTGGAAAGGATCGATTTAAATCTCGCCCGTCTGGAAAATCTCTTACTTTTTGTAAAAATCCAAAAATGTTAACAATAGGAATACAAATGGTTGTTCCTATTTTAGGTTTATTAATTCCTTTTGAAACTAATTGTCTTACAATTTCAACACCATTTACTTCATCCCCGTGAATACCAGCGGTAAATAAAACGGTAGGACCATCATAAAGGGAACGTTCTATAAAAATGGGGACATCAATAGGGGTGTTGGTGTGTAATTTGGCAAAGTTAAAATTTAGTTCCCTAGATTGCCCAGGCAAAATTTCTTCTCCAAAAATATATATGACACTTGCTTTTTTTTTGGCCATTAGCTTTTATTTCTCTCAATATAGGTGATAATACTTTGCGAAATATCAATTCCTGTGGTAGTTTCAATTCCTTCCAATCCGGGAGTAGAATTTATTTCTAAAACCAGAGGTCCATTTTGGCTTTGTAAAATATCTACCCCACAAACTCCCAACCCAAGAGCTTTAGCCGACTTTAACGCAAGGGCCTCTTCTTCATACGATAGTTGTATTTGTTGAGATGAGCCCCCTCGGTGTAAATTACTTCTAAAGTCGCCTTCCTTACTTTGGCGTTTCATAGAGGCGACTACCTTCCCATCAACTACAATCGCTCGAAGATCACTTCCTTTAGATTCTGCAATATATTCTTGAACAATGAAACGAACATTTGCGGTTTTTAATGTTTCAATGGTAGAAAGTGCAGAAGCTTGTGTTTCGGCTAAAATTACACCATGACCGTGAGTACCTTGCAAAATTTTAATGATTAAAGGAGCATTGCCAAAAAGTTTTAGCAATACTTCAGCATCGTAGGTGTTTCCTAAATAGGTTTTTGGAACCGAAATACCATATTGCGCCAAAATTTGAAAGCATGTCCATTTATTACGTGATTGTAGTATTGCTTCGGCACCCACCACAGTAAACACCTTCATGCATTCCAAATGTCTAACAAGTGACGAACCAAGGTAGGTGTTGGAAGCACCAATGCGTGGGATTACAGCGTCCAAATCGTTTACAATTTCGTCTGCATAATATAAAATGGGTTTATTGTTTTCAATAGCAACCGTACAAAGGGCAGGATCTAAGACTTCCATAGTATGGTTTCTTGCCATGCCTGCTTTAAGGAGGCTTTGAGTTGAGTAAAGGTTTTCCCCTCGGGAAAGGACAGCGATGTTCATAATTACAATTATGTTGTATGCAATTTAGTAAAAAAGAACATCGCTGTTGGGTTTCATTTAAAAATTAATAGTGACTTTCCCTCTAATAAAAAAGGGGGTTCCTGGAGTAAAATGAATTTCCTCCACAGGATTGGTTTCATTAAAGAGTCTACTTTCGGTTGCAAATTGGGTTTCATTCCATTGAGTGTCGAATACGTTTTCAATAATAACTCCAAATTCCAAATTTTGGATAGTATAATTCACATTTACATCGGTTACAAAATAACCATCGGCTACAATACTATTATCTTCATTAGCAGGTCTATCTCCAATAAAGCGGTAGTTTATTCCCCCAGAAAAATCCTTTAAATTCTTTATTGAAAATCCTCCTGTGGAGGTAATATTTGGGGCTAAAGGAATATAGTTTTCACCTTTAGGGTCTTCGGTACTTCTGGCGTGGGTGTAGTTTATGTCACCAAATAGATACAACCAATCCAAGGGTTCGTATCGTAATCCCACATCCACTCCTTTACGTAAGGTTTTTCCACTGGGCTCCACAATACCTGCATCGCCTACATACACAAATTCCTGTTCTAGGAATAGCACCCAAAGTGCGGAGTTAAAGAATAGCTTGTCGGTAATTTTATAGGCAATTCCTAAATCGGAACCATACGCTGCAGGTAAAATTTCTTTGCCATTATTGGCAATAACTACGCGGGCATCGTTGGAATGAAAACCTATTCCCGATTTTAAATACAATTGTACATTTGCGGATGGACTATAAAAGAAATTGAGTTTGGGACTAGCAAAAACCTCGGTTTCACTTTTGTTGTCGTAGGCTTCCGAAAGAAAGTTTTCGTAATCGAATTTAAAATAATCTAACCGAAGAGATGGATTAATCTTGAATTTACCGAGGGTCAAGTCCGTGTTCAAAAAGGCATAGGAATTTATTTGATCCACGTTTCCAAAAGCAAGGTTTTCGAGTATTTCGTCTCGGTTTTTGGTGCGAAACAACCCTACGTCATTTACATCGTCATACCTTAAGCCAATTCCTGCGCTGTAATGAAAATCATTTTCCGAAAGCCATGTTTTGGTATTTTTAAAAACAGTTTGAAACCCCATCATATTTCGATCTTCCTGTTGCTTAATTTGATCCCCATTTACAGGATCTTCCAAGAAAAAGGTAAAATTGGAATACAACTGAAACTGGTATTGGCTGAAAAAAGCAAAGCTTTCCAGCGACTTTTTATCGGAAAGCTGTTGTTTGCTAGTGACCAAAATATTGGTTCTGCTTGTATTTCCACCTTCGGTATCGTCGATGGCTCCAAATCTTGAAATCAAACCAGCATCCACAGCCCGTTGCGGAATTTGCCCCGATGCATCCCATTTACTTTGGAAATGCGAAACGGTAAGGGTTACTTTATCACGGGAGTTATAACGAAAGTTGTATTTTCCCATGATATTAAAACGGTTGAAATTTTGAGGACTTTCAAAGGGGCCATTAAAGGTATTGAGTGAGGTAGCTAAATAAGCATCCTTGTTTTTGGTGTCCAGCAATTGAAACAATCCCACGGTACGAAGGGCATCAAAATCTCCATATTCTACAGATACAGAACTGTTTTTTAATTTGTCCAAAGTTTCAAAAGCTACATATCCTGCGGTGGTAAAATCTCCTCTTTCGGCAAAATAAGGACCTTTCCCAAAGTCTATTTTATTAATCGTTTCAGGAATGAGAAAGTGCAAATCGCTATACCCTTGGCCATGGGCATGGGAAACCATATTTACGGGTAATCCATCTACTGTTAAGTTAATGTCGGTTCCATGATCAATATCAAATCCGCGCAGAAAAATTTGTTCTGCCTTTCCGCCCCCTGCGTGTTGTCCAATAATAAGCCCTGGGACTTTCCGCAATACTTCTTGCGATGATTTTACAGGGCTGGTTTCCAGATCAATGGATACAATCTGATTTAAAGCATCAACTTTTGGAGTAATAACAATTTGATCTAGTGAGATGGTCGCTTCTTTTAATACAATCTCTAAAGGAGTGGAGAAATCGTTGGGTTCAATTTTATAAACAAAGGACTCAAATCCTAAAGACGAAATATAAATCTCATCTCCTGCGGTTACATTTTCTAAAAAAAAGGTACCCTCTATATCCGTATGGGTATGTGCACCACTATTTTTGTTGAAGACGGCCACGCCTTCCAATTTATTTTTTTCTTCAGACAATACAATACCTTTTAGGCTCTGTGCTGGTAAGAAATAACTGCACAGAAGTATGGTCCCAATTACTATTTGTTTCATTTAAATGGGTTTTAATTATGAATTACTGAATAGAGCTATTCAGCCTAAATGCTATATGAAACAAATACTTTAGGAGGAGGAAGTGCAATTTTTA
>JAWKMO010000024.1:0-25345 GCA_041392205.1 Flavobacteriaceae bacterium
GAGCGCTTGGTAAAAGCCTACAAACGTATTCGTAGCAATGTAAAAAACGGCCTTGCCGTTGTACCCATCGAACGGGGTGCCTCTGGGGGTTCTTTCTTTACCATTCCACCTCAAGTACAAATGGAAATCGCCGCTCGCAAAAAAATTATAACCGATGAGCATAGTGGTCGTATCCTTGTGGATCCAGCCCTTGCAGAAGAAGAAAGAGAAAAAATGGAGCAATTATTTAAAAGTTTGAAATAATTCTTTGAAAACTTAAAGTAAAGCCTTCACCTTGTGAAGGCTTTTTTTTTGTACTTTTTTGAAAGGATTTTTAAAGAATCCGACTGAACCTAAAAAATTAGTTTCCCATGAAAAAATACTTGTTTTTACTTTTCCCCGCAATACTATTTACATTTACCGCTTCTTGCCAATCCAACGAAAAAAATAAAAAAGAAGAAGCCAAATTGCAAAAAGAAATAAAACCCATTCAAGTTCCAGCAAAAAAGGGGTATGAATTTGCCTATTTTGCTAGTGGTTGTTTTTGGTGTGTGGAAGCAGTTTATGAAAGTGTAAAAGGAGTAAAAGAGTCTATTTCAGGATATAGTGGCGGCCATACCGCCAACCCAACCTACGAGGCCAGCAACACAGGTTTAACAGGTCATGCCGAAGCGGTAGAAATTGAGTACGACCCCAAGGTGGTGTCATTTGCAACATTGGTGGATGTGTATTTTGGCTCGCAAAACATCACCCAAGTAAATGGACAAGGACCCGACCATGGCAGCCAATACCGAAGTATTATTTTTTACCAAAATGCCACACAAAAAAAGATTATTGACGCTAAAATTGCTGAAATAGAAAATGAAATTGGCAAGGGTAAAGTTGCTGCACAAGTGTTACCTTTTCAGAAGTTTTGGGTAGCAGAAGAATACCACCAAAACTACGAACGACTTCATCCTGAAAACCGTTATATCCAAAATGTGTCCATTCCTCGATTAAATCGATTTAAAGCTAAATTTCCGGAGTTGTTGAAAGAAGGGGAAGGTCATTGATTTTTATTAAAAATAAAAAATCACACATGATACCCCCTCGCCAACAATCGCTTCCATTCGGGATGGCGTTTTATATAGGCCGCTACAAAAGGGCATAGTGGGGCTACTAATAATGCTTCCTTTTCTATATGCTCCAAAACTCTTTTTACCAAGCTACTTCCTATTCCTTTTCCTTCTAATTCACTAGGAACTTCGGTATGGGTTAAATAGAAGGAATCTTTGGTTCGAATGTATTCAATAAAAGCGGTTGTTTGTGCTACTTCAACTTCAAATCGTTTTTTCTCAAGATTATCTACAAAGGGAAGTTCCATTATCCATTTTTATGCGACCCATCACAATACGGAAAATTTTCAGATTTGGCACATCGACAAAAAGAGGAACGTCGTTCTCGGGTTTCTACACTGCCATCTGGGTGAGTAATTTCACAAGTTCCTACAACGATAGCTGGGCCATTTTCAATAAGGGTTACTTTTACATTCTCTGAAGCTTCATTCATAGTTTCTGTATTTGAGGAGTTGGTTTTAATATAAGTTAAAGCGCCGCTAGGGCATTGTTTAATTGCACTAATTAAGGCTTCTTCGGAAGTGCCTTCCAATTGTATCCAAGGTCGTTCCTTAGGTTTAAAAACACCGGGTAAGGCATGAACACATTTTGCCGAATGAATACAAAGATCGGGTTGCCAAACAACGGTAACGTTTCCGTGAGGGTATTTTTTTGTCATCATGCTTTAAAATTACAAAAATTATGAAAGCGAAAATAGTTTGTGTATTTTTACTGAAAACATTTTCTCGTGAACAAAACCGCCCTTTTAATTGCCTTCATTTCGGTGATTGCCTGCCAAGACCCAGAAAAAAAAATTCCAACACAAGAGAGCATTGCAAATACTTATGGCTATAGTAATTGGAAAAATGTCAACGAACTCACATTCACTTTTAATGTAGATCGGGATACTACTCATTTTGAACGCACTTTTATCTGGGAACCCAAATCCAAAAAAGTAACCTATATAAGTGTTTCAGATACGGTTCAGTTTCTTCAAGACAGCATTAAAAGAGTATCGCTTGCTGCAGATAAAAGTTTTGTAAACGACAAATATTGGCTCTTAGCACCGTTTCAGTTAGTATGGGATCAAGGCACCACTTTTTCAGAAAAAGAGAATGTAGTTGCGCCTATTTCTAAAGAAAAAATGAAAGTACTTACTATGACCTATCCTGCTGAAGGGGGTTACACGCCTGGCGATGCCTATGATTTTTACTACGATAATGATTTTTTGATAAAAGAGTGGGCCTATCGGCCAAAAAACCAGCCCGAGCCTTCCATGGTAACTACTTGGGAAAACATCCAAGAAGTTAACGGCATTAAAATGGCGACCATGCATAAAGACAGTACTGGAAACTTTAAATTGTATTTTACCAATCTTTCTATTCAATAAACCATGTACCAGAACTCACTGGAATTTGCGCAAGAGTGCGACACTCAAGACCCTTTAAAGCATTTTAGGGAGGAATTTTATTTTCCGAAAGATGCGGAAGGAAATCCGTTGATCTATCTCTGCGGAAACTCCCTCGGGCTGCAGCCCAAAAAGACTTCGGCCTATATTCAAGAGGAATTAAACGATTGGGCAACTTTAGGCGTTGAAGGCCACACCGAAGGAAAACATCCTTGGCTTCCCTATCATGAGTTTTTGACACAAAGTATGGCAAACATAGTAGGTGCCAAGCCCAGTGAAGTGGTTATAATGAATGGCCTTACAGCAAACCTACATTTGATGATGGTTTCTTTTTATCAGCCCACTCCTACCCGACATAAAATTATTATTGAAAGTGATGCTTTTCCCAGTGATAAATACGCGGTGGAAAGTCAGATAAAATTTCACGGTTACGATCCAAAAGAATCGCTACTCCTCTGGAAGCCCAGAAAAGGAGAGAAATTATGCCTGTTTGAAGATTTAGAAGCTATTCTGAAAGAACACGGAAGCGAAGTAGCATTGATTATGATTGGAACTACCAATTACTATACAGGACAATCGTTTCCCATTAAAAAAATTACCGAATTAGGCCATAAACACGGATGCTTAGTAGGTTTTGACCTAGCACACGGAGCCGGAAACATTTTACCAAATTTACATGAAAACGGACCCGATTTTGCCGTTTGGTGTACTTACAAATATTTAAATAGTGGCCCAGGAAGTTTGGGCGGTGTGTTTGTTCATGAGCGCCATGAGAACAACCCAAACCTCAACCGTTTTGCTGGCTGGTGGGGGCACAACAAAAAAACGCGATTTAATATGCGTCACGAGTTTGATGTATTGACTGGTGCCGAAGGGTGGCAATTAAGCAACCCTCCTATATTATCCATGGCTGCGATTAGAGCATCACTTGATATTTTTGAAGCCGCGGGAATGGAAAATCTTCGGAAGAAAGCAATTCAATTAACAGGGTATTTGGAATTTCTATTAGATGAAATGAACGATGACCGCATCCAAGTCATCACGCCAAGAAACCACGAAGAAAGAGGAAGTCAGTTATCCATACAAGTAAAAAATGCCAACCAACAATTGCATAAAAAGTTAACTGATGCAGGTGTCATTAGTGATTGGCGCGAGCCCGATGTTATTCGAGTAGCACCCACAGCATTATACAATAGTTTTGAAGATGTTTGGGAGTTTGTAGAACGGTTAAAAAAAATAATAACTTAAAATACATGTCCTCTCGAGCGCAGTCGAGAGGACATTGCAAATATTTTCATAACATTTTAGGTCTCGACTGCGCTCGACCAAACAATTGAATTTGAAACCAAAAGAACACCTACTCATTATTGGCGCAGGCCTTTGCGGAAGCCTACTTGCCTTGCGTATGGCCCAACGTGGCTATCAAATTACCTTGGTAGAAAAACGCCCCGATTTACGAAAAGTTACCCAAGATGCGGGACGTTCTATCAACTTGGCTTTGAGCGACAGAGGCTTAAAAGGATTACGACTGGCAGGCGTAGAAAAAGAAGCCTTAAAGTTATGCATTCCTATGAATGGACGCATGATTCATCCCACAAATGGAGAAGCATTTTTGAGCCCGTATAGCGGGCGTGAAGGAGAATACATCAATTCTATTTCCCGTCCGGGCTTAAATAGGTTGCTTTTGGACGCCATTGATAAAATGCCCAATGTTGAAATGCATTTTAATTTAGGTTGTGAAATCGTTGACTTGGAAAATGCTTCTGCAACTTTTAAGAATTACGAAACCGGTAGTTTTGAAAATTTTTCAGCAGATATTTTGATAGGAACCGATGGCGCAGGCTCTGCCGTTCGAAAAAGTATGTTTGAACATAAAAAATTCTTGTTCAGTTTTTCACAACAATGGTTAACCCACGGTTATAAGGAGTTGGAAATTCCAGCTGCTGAAAATGGCGGATTCAAAACCTATAAAAATGCATTGCATATTTGGCCTCGTGGCGAAGATATGCTCATTGCGTTGCCCAATCTAGACGGAAGTTTTACCGTAACGTTGTTTCTTCCCTACTCCAACAGCGATTATTGTTTCGATAATTTAACTTCCGCAGAAAAAGTAGAAGAATACTTTCAAAAAGAATTTCCCGATGCGATGGAGCTCATGCCCAATCTAGCCGAAGAATTTTTCAATAATCCCACTGGGCCGCTTGGAACTATTAAATGTTCCCCTTGGCATTGCTACGGAAAATCTTTATTGATGGGAGATGCAGCACACGCCATTGTTCCGTTTTATGGACAAGGAATGAATGCCTCTTTTGAAGATGTCGTGGTGTTTGATAAAATTTTAGAACAATTTGAAGGCAACTGGCAGCAAGTATTTTTTGAATACGAAAAAGCCCGAAAAAAAGATACCGATGCCATAGCCGATTTGGCTTTGGATAATTTTCACGAAATGAAAGAACATACTGCCAGTGCGTTGTTTCAGCAAAAACGAAAATTGGAAATTGCCTTTGAAACGCAATTGCCTAAGCAGTATTTCAGTAAGTATTCTTTGGTTACCTTTAACGAAGGCATCTCTTATTCTGAAGCGATGAAAAAAGGAAGGGCTCAAGATAAAGCCATTCTTAATTTGTTAGATGATGGTAAGTTGAAGGATGAAATGAGTTTGGAAGAAAAATTACAATTAGTGCAAAAAGAAACCAACGACATCCTTCATGATGATGACTTGGTTAAAAATTTATAAAAATGTCTCCCCGAGCGCAGTCGAGGGGTCTTTTATAATATAAATTAAAAATAGGTCTCGACTGCGCTCGACCAGACAACAAAATGACAAATAAGAGTAGATTAGTTGAAGGCAAAGCCACCCCTCGCGGTGCTTATCCACACATTAAGCGTGCCGGTGATTTTCTTTTTGTAAGTGGCACCAGTTCACGGTTACCGGACAATACCTTTGCCGGAGTACATCAATTGGACGAAATGGGCACGATGCACCTTGATATTAAAGAACAAACCCGTGCTGTCTTAGAAAACATCAAAGATTACCTCGCTGCCGAAGGGGCTACCCTAGCCGATGTGGTAGATGTGACTACTTTTTTGGTCAACATGAACGATTTTGCTGGCTACAATGAAGTCTATGCCGAATACTTTAACAAAGAAACTGGCCCTGCCAGAACTACGGTTGCGGTGCATCAATTGCCACATCCCAATTTAGTCGTGGAGATTAAAGCCATGGCCTATAAGCCTTTATTAGTGAAGGGTGAAGGGTAAAAGGTTACATTGTCATTTCGAGTGAAACGAGAAATATCATAATAAATGCATAAAATTCAAAACTACATTAACGGTGCTTACTGTGATCCATTAGAAAATGAATGGCTGGATAATTACAATCCCAGTGAAGGCGTTGTGTATGGAAAAATTGCCAATAGCACTACTGAAGATATTGAAAAAGCTTACCAAGCCGCCAAGGATGCCTTTCCAAGTTGGAGTAATACCCCCATAGAAGAACGTAGCCGTATCCTTATAAAAATTGCCGATCTTATTGAACAAAACCTCCACAAACTTGCCGAAGCCGAAGCTCGTGATAATGGAAAACCATTAAGCTTGGCAAAAAGTGTGGATATCCCCAGAGCCTCGGCTAATTTCCGTTTTTTTGGGAATGCCATTACGCAGTTTTCGAGTGAAGCACACGAAAGCGTGGGATTAAACACCCTCAATTTTACGCTAAGACAACCTATTGGCGTGGTGGGTTGTATTTCGCCTTGGAACCTTCCCCTCTATTTATTTACTTGGAAAGTGGCCCCTGCCATTGCCGCAGGGAATACCGTGGTAGCAAAACCCAGTGAAATTACCCCCATGACGGCTTATTTATTGGGAGAAATCTTAACCGAAGCAGGGCTCCCTAAAGGGGTGCTAAATATTGTTCACGGAAGTGGTCCTTCCGCTGGGCAAGCCATTGTAGAGCATCCACATATTAAAGCCATTTCGTTTACGGGTGGTACTAAAACCGGAGAGCACCTGGCCAGAACGGCAGCTCCTATGTTTAAAAAATTATCGTTGGAATTGGGTGGAAAAAACCCGAATATTATTTTTGCCGATTGCAGCTATGATAAAATGCTAGAGGTAACCGTACGATCTTCCTTTGCCAATCAAGGGCAAATTTGCCTTTGCGGTAGTCGGATTTTTGTGGAGAAATCTATTTACGAACAATTCAAAAAGGATTTTGTTACAAAAGTTCAAAGTTTGAAAGTAGGAAGTCCTTTTGAAGATGTCGATTTAGGTGCTGTAGTTTCGGAAGCGCACAGAGATAAAATTGAAAGTTATATTCAAATTGCCAAAGACGAAGGTGGAAAAGTGCTTTGTGGTGGCAACCGTGTTTCAGTAAAAAATTGTGAAAATGGCTATTATTTAGAACCCACGGTTATTGAGGTTTTTGATGCAAATTGCCGTGTAAACCAAGAAGAAATTTTTGGCCCCGTAGTTACATTAATGTCTTTTGAAAGGGAAGAAGAAGTTTTACAAATGGCAAATGGTGTTAAATATGGCCTTTCTGCCACCCTTTGGACCTCCAATCTTGACCGAACCATGCGAATGAGCAAACAAATTGAAGCTGGCATTGTGTGGGTAAATACGTGGCTCAATCGTGATTTACGCACTCCTTTTGGTGGGGTAAAAGCCAGTGGCGTAGGGCGCGAAGGCGGTTTTGAAGCCCTTCGATTTTTTACGGAAGCCAAAAATGTATGTATAAAGTATGAGTGAAATGTCTCCCCGAGCGCAGTCGAGGGGTCATTCATAAATCAATTTTTTAAAGTAGGTCTCGACTGCGCTCGACCTGACAAAGAAAATGAATTTAAACCTAAAAGATAAAAACGCCTTAGTTTGTGGGAGCTCTGCAGGCATCGGAAAGGCTTCAGCGATAGAGTTGGCCTCTTTAGGAGCCAATGTTACCTTAGTGGCCAGAAATGAAGAAAAGTTGAAGGAAGTACTGAAAACCTTGCCAACTAAAGACGGACAAAAACACGACTATCTAGTAGCCGATTTCAATAAGCCCTCACAATTAAAGGAGCAAATTATTGAAGCAACTTTCGAGAAGACCTTTCATATTTTAATCAATAATACAGGGGGTCCCAAAGGAGGTCCCATTTTTTCTGCGGAAGTGGAAGAATTTACGAAGGCTTTTAGCCAGCATTTGGTGTGCAACCAGATCTTGGTTCAAAATGTGGTTCCCGGAATGAAGGAAGCTGGTTACGGAAGAATTATTAATATTATTTCCACTTCGGTAAAACAGCCCATTGATGGACTGGGGGTAAGCAACACCATACGAGGTGCCGTGGCCAACTGGAGTAAAACCCTAGCCAATGAATTAGGACCTTTTGGAATTACCGTAAACAATGTCCTCCCTGGCTTTACGGCAACCGACCGATTGGATGATATTGTGGGGAATGCAGCCAAGAAAATGAACAAAACCGAAGCAGAAGCGGCCGAATTTATGAAAACGCTCACTCCCGCCCGACGCTTTGCCCAACCGGAAGAAATTGCCTATGCTGTGGCCTTTTTGGCAAGCCCCGCTGCCAGCTACATTAACGGAATAAACGTTCCTGTGGATGGTGGGAGAACAAAATCTTTGTAATTTTGAGTTACTTGCGTGAGGGATTGAGCGAAGCTACCTTGTAGCCGCGAAAGCCCGACCCCGAGGACTCGGGGGCACGCCCAAAAAACAAACAATCTATGAAACGTAAACTTCGCATTAACGGCCATTCGCATTTACTTCCTTACCCGGAGGAAATTCCGCAGTTTATGAAAGACAAAGGAATTTTTTGGGTAGATAAAGACCGAAAGTTTATGCTTCAAAAAGATTGGAGCCGTCCGGTAACCGATTCCAGTTTTTTTCTGAATGAGAAATTAGAATGGATGGAGCGTTTTAAAATAGACCACGCCGTAGTTTTAAACCTTTCTCAGCTCTACGGAAATGGGTTACGAGTGGAAGAAATGAAGCAAGCCTTGCGGTTTCAAAATGATTTTAACGCAAAAATTCAACACAATCATCCTTCCAAATTTACGTGCGGATTTGTGGTACACCCAGGATTTGTGCGGGGTGCATTATGGGAAATAGAACGTTGCGTAGAAGAATTAGGAATGCAATTACTTTGCTTACCCACCCACTATATGGATACCATTGGCACTTGGCGTTGTATTTTTGATGAAGAAAACGAACCTATTTTTGAATTGGCTTCAAAATATAATCTCGCTGTGGAAATTCATCCTTATGATGGAGAAAAATTTATAAAACTTGAAAATACTTCATGGCGCTTTCACCTAATTTGGATGTTGGCACAATGCGCCGATGCCTACCATTTTTTAACTTTGAATGGCTATGCCGATAAGTACCCTAATATGCGTACCTGTTTTGCCCACGGAGGCCAATTGGCACAAATTAACTTAGGAAGACGGATACAAGGCTTTGATGGAAGACCCGATTTGTTTGAAGGAAAAGTACATCCTAGAAAAAGTGTAGGGCATAAAAATATTTTCTTCGATACCTTAGTTCACGATACGGGTTCACTTCAATTATTGGTAAAAAATCAAGGGAGTAAGCAAGTGTTAATGGGACTGGATGATCCTTATCCTCTAGGCGAAATGGAAAGCGTACCACAATCTTCTTACCCTGGAAAAATACTGGATTTAGCAAAAGAAAGAGGCATTGTTACTCAAGAAGAATGTGATGCTATGTGGGAGGACAATGTAATACAATGGTTATGCGGTGATGATGAAGTTGCCAAGAAAAAATTAGTAGAAAGAATTACAGGATAATGGATTTTTTGCCAAAAAAAATTAACGAATATGTCGTTGAACACTCCCAAGTTGAACCACAATTACTTCAAGAATTAAGCAGAGAAACTTGGCAAAAAATGTTAGCCCCACGTATGCTAAGTGGTCATTTTCAAGGGCGGGTTTTGAGCATGCTTTCAAAAATAATCCAGCCAAAAAACATTCTTGAAATAGGCACCTATACGGGGTATTCGGCATTGTGTTTAGCAGAAGGAATGCAAAAAAATGGAGTCCTTCACACTATTGATATGAATGAAGAGTTATTCGATTTTCAGCGGAAGTATTTTGATAAATCGGGTTACGGGGAACAAATAATTCAGCATTTGGGAAATGCTTTGGATATTGTCCCTACCCTTTCGGAAAATTTTGATCTAGTTTTTATCGATGCCGATAAAAGCAACTACCCAAATTATTTAGAAATTTTAGTTCCAAAACTTAAAAGGGGTGCTGTTATTTTAAGTGATAATGTTTTATGGAGTGGGAAAGTAGTAGAAAAAGTAAAAAAAGATGATTTGGATACCAAAGCATTACTTCAATACAACAAAATGCTTAACGAGGATCCTAGGATTGAATCCGTACTTTTGCCCCTACGAGATGGGTTAACACTGTCAAGAATAAAATAATTACGGAATAAAAATTTTATTTTTTATGGCATAAATGACCAATCCTGTTCGATTACGAAGTTTAAGTTTACTAAAAAGAATGTCCCTATACCCTTCGACCGTTTTAGTACTTAAAAACATTTTTTCTGCAATTTCACGATAGGTCATTTCTGTACAAGCGTATTTTATAAAATCGATTTCTCTTTCTTTTAGTTCAATATAGCTATCTTCAGTTTTAGCTATCGAATCTACTAAAACCTTACTCACAGTGTTTGTGTGATAAAACCCCTTTTCCATGACCTCTTTAAGTGCCGTTTCCAGTTCTACTTTTTTTACATCTTTCATTAAATATCCTTTAGCACCGGCACGTAGCATTTTAAGGATCGTTTTTTCATCTTCTTCAATAGAGAGTGCAAGAACATTTACTTTGGGAAAGTTTTTGTAGACATGCTGTGTGGTCTCTATCCCATTTAAAATGGGCATATTAACATCCATTAAAACAATATCTGGAATTTTTTTTGGGTCATTAAACTGGTCTAATAGCTCTTGCCCATTTTTACATGTGTAAAGTACATTAAAGTTTTCAAACCCTTCAACAAGCCCTCCAATGGCTTGTGACAAGAGATTATGATCATCGACTACAACTACGGTATATTTCATTTGTTTAAATATTTGATAAAACGGAAGACTCTATCCCAGCGTCACTTTGAAAAGGAATATACATTATATGCATCTTCGGTGGTTTATAAATTTTAGTCATGACCGTTTTAGGAGACATTATTTATATAGGTTAAGTAAAATTGTGTTCCCTCCCCTTTTTGTGATTCAATCGTGGCTGTTGCTCCAATAATTTTTGCTCTGTTTTTAATATTTGAAAGACCAATACCTTTGGATAAATTTGAATTATCAAACCCTATCCCATTGTCTTTTGCCACAATTTCCAATGTATTTGCATTATATTGTACCCATACTGCCAATTCTGTAGCTTTGGAATGTTTAATGGTATTGGTAAAAAATTCTTGTAACATCCTAAATATAATAATTTCTACTTTTGTATTAAGGGCAAAAGTTTCTTCATTAAATTGGAGTGATGTTTTAAGGTACTTCATTCTATTAAATCGTTCTATTTCTAATTGCAAAGCTTCAATGAGGGTGAGGCTTGTAAAGGTATCTGGGTTAATAAGCTTTGAAAGGTTTCTAAGTTCTTTTAAACAGTGACTAAGTGTTTCGGAGGCTTCAGAAACATTTAAACAAGCTTCATCTGCTTCGTTTAGCTGTATTTTTGCTAAGGTTAGTAACTGCCCAATATTATCGTGCAATTCCCAACTTATATTCCTAAGGGTTTCTTCCCTTATCTCAATTTGTGTTTCGATAAGTTCTTCTTTAAACTTACTTTCTGTTTCTTGTTGCAGTCTTAGTAATTTATTTTTTCGATTTTGAAAAATGGCAAAAAGCAATATTACTGTAAGTGCCAAACAAAAAGCAATGATCGAAAAAACTATTAAAAACGATTGTACTCCTTCTTGGTCCATAGAAATCCTGTAGTATAACAACCGTAAAGTATAACATTTAGGCTTAATAATATAATTTGATAACTAATCCCTACTATACCCGTGTATTGCATTAAAAAAAATAAAGGAATCATTCCTACATAAAACAATAGTAAGGCTGTAGAAATCCAAAAACTAAGTTTGTATTTTACAATTAAAACTTCATTACTATTTAAGAGTTGATAGAAATGAAATAAGGTTAACACTACTAAAAAAATGGCCCCAGTAACAAAGGTATAGCTATGATATACTTTCCAGCTTTCAAAACAAAGACTTAAAAAAGCTACTATCGAAAAAATAACACTAAAAATGATAACTGTTTTTTTAAATTCAGGTTTTTTTAAAATAGAATAATACCAATAAAAATAAAAGAGCATACTTGTTATGGTAAATGTATTATAAACACCAAAATTATTTACCAAAATAACTTCTCCCAAAATCAAACCTACTATTTCAATTAAAAAGGTGTACCATAAAAAATATAAAAAATACTTTTCATTTGAAAATTTGTATTTTTTGAACATAACTAACGCAATTATTGCTGTTGTTAATTCTAATACAAGAGGGATGTATGAAAGAAATGTGAGGCTCATTCCATATTAATAATCATGAGGGGGTTTTCCTC
Organism: Flavobacteriaceae bacterium; assembly: GCA_041392205.1. Taxonomy (GTDB): domain Bacteria; phylum Bacteroidota; class Bacteroidia; order Flavobacteriales; family Flavobacteriaceae; genus Halomarinibacterium. The sequence continues at coordinate 12,078 of JAWKMO010000024.1, forward strand.
CTTGAGAATAATTGAGGGGTCCCAGGCTATCTATATTTTCTTGACTGTCTTCAAAGGGTAAAAAACCTTGTTTTAATGGATTGGTACCAGCACTAGCAGTTGGCACTAAAAATACAGTAGTATATCCTGGATCTGGATAATTCCCTTGCTTAGGATAAGCTCCTAAATAAATACGTAGTCCTAAATTCTTTTTTCCCATTTTAGTACCTTCTTGCTCTACATAAGCAATGTATTTTTTTAACGTGTCTAGCGAAAACCAAAACTCTCTAGTGTCTTCATAGCCAAGAGTATCATTTAGGATACTCGCACGAGTTTGTTTGTAGGTTTCTTCCAATCGATTTGCTTCTTCTACTGTAATGGTTTGTGTGGGGGCATCTGTAATGACTATTTCTTTACAGGATGCAAAAAAAAGTAACGAGAAAAAAGCAACTACGAATAAATGTGTTAAAGAGAATAACTTCATATTTTTGGTTTTAAAGGTTTTATGTAAAGTTAGATATTATTTAGTTATAAATTGAAACCATCTAAAATCACCAATTAGTTGTGAAATATAACTTATTGATTTTCAATTTATAAAAATTATTTTTGGGAAAAAATAGGGTAAATAACCTTATATAAAAGGGGATTTCCCTGAGCTCTAAAAAGGGGTTTCCCTGAACTCAAAAAAAAAGGTTATTTTTTAAAAAAAGCCAAAACTCACTTTTGGCTTTTAAAAAAGTAATTACTTAAAGTAATTACTTATTGAACCGCTTGCAAAGCATCTATATTACCGTATCCCTTTGTACTATCCTTGTAAGGGTAAAATTCGGCACTTTGCCTTAGTCTATTAAGCACTTGACTTCTCGACCAATTAGGGTATTTTGCCCAAACCAAAGCTGCAATACCCGCAGTAGTTGCTGTAGCTACAGAAGATCCCCCCACATAGTCTTTATCAGTATTATAAAACCCTAGTACAACTCCCGTTCTTCCATTATCATTGTCCCGTTCCATAACTACAGTAAATTCAATTTCTTGTCCATCGTGGCAGGTATCGCATTGTTGATAGGTGCCATCATCTGTAATTCCAGTAACAGCGACAGTTTCAGCCATATTGGCTGGAAAAATTACGGGATACCAATTGGTGATTTCTAAGGATGTTCCTCCGGCTGCAAAAATAAGTTTTCCTTTATTGTAGGCATATTTAACAGCATCTTTTACATTCCCAATGGACCAAGGATAGCCAATAGACATGGAAATTATTTTAACATCGTTTCTATTTCCCAATTGCACTAAGGCATCGCGTACTCCCTTTCTCTCGTGATAGTCGTCAAGAACTACATCTGCAGTGGCTCTGTAAGAAATTAAATTACAGTTATAGGCCACCCCAACAGGCATATTATTATCGTTTCTAGGAGAAGCAATGGTAGATCCCATGCTCGTTCCGTGTCCACATTTATCGTGAGGTCCATCATAATTATTGGACCATGGCCATACTGAATCTATATAAGTCCCATACTTTTCAATGGTTCTTCCACTACTTTGACCATCATTAAAATTACTCCCTAATAACGATTGATTTGGAGAAACTCCAGTGTCAATTAATCCAACTGTGATACCTGCTCCAGTACTAAATCCCCAAGCGGCTTCAATATTATGCCTATCAAAAGTCCAACTTAGCATCGAGCCAGGACTTACTGTTCTATAGTCGTTTGTATGGATTGTTTCACCATCAAATCCGCAACCACTAGAGGAACGATTTTGAGGGTTAGCTTCATTATAAAAAAAGGAATACCCATTTGGTTCAACATAACGCACGTCTTTTCTTTTTCTTATTTCAGCGATGGTTCGTAACGATTGCACCTGTAATTCAATAACATTTAATACAGGATCTTCATATAAAACAGCTTGTTTTGAGGTTTCTTCGACACTTAAAAATTGATTAATAATACTGTTTTTTATATGGGTTAGTCTTTGCACCTCTTCAGTTCTAAAGCTTTCCCCTTTTGCTCCATAACCAATGGTTAAAATACCCTCACCGTGAACTGCTGCGCTCCAAAGTACTTGGTCTGTTGTGTTGCTCCAATCAAAAGCACCAGTATTTTTTAGGGAGTTGTCGATGATTGCATTAATTTGTTCGATAGTTAATAAATCTTGAGATGTTTTGGCTGTTAAATTTACTTCTTCCGCTGCAATGGGTTCTTCTTCATTACAGGAAGTAAAAAAAAGGAGGAATGCAAAAAAAACAGAGAGGCTTAATTTTTTCATGAGGGTTAGTGTTTTATGGTTAGAAAAGATAAAAAAAAATTCAATTACTTTTTTATTTTGTTTTGAATAAAATACATCCCCAATCCTAATAAAAAACCAATACAAGCACCCACCAGAATATCACTAGGAAAATGGACTCCTACATAAATTCTACTGTAAGAAAAAAGGAGTGGCCAAGCATAAAATAAAAATGTCCAATTACTAATTTTTTTGAAACTGTAGACTAAAAAAGTAGTGATGGCAAAGCTTACAACGGCATGACCCGAAAAAAAACTAAAATCGAGTGGAAATTGCAGTATTCTTATGGTTTCCGAAAGTTCTGGGACGTTGTTAGGCCGTAATCGTTGTATGGAGGTCTTTGTTACGTATTTAAGGCCAAAGCTTAGAAGAAAGGTTGATAGACCAAAAAGGGTAAGCCAAAAGGCCTCTTTTTTATTGTGATATTTCCAAATAACAAAAAGAAATATTAAATAGAGAAATGTCCAGTTTTCAATTTTTGTTACAAAAATCCAAAAACCATCAAAGGTAGTAGAGCCTAAGTTGTTAAGATAAATAAAAAGTTCTCTATCCCATTTCTTTAGGGTTTCAAACATCTAGAATTTTCTTTTGATAGGACCTGTAATTTCGTCGACATCTTCCTTTACTTTATCAATTTCTTTGGTAACATCTTTTGAAAGATCTTTGAAATCTAAACCTTGCTTTTCGGCACTTTTGGTAATTTCATTTTTAATGTCGTCTGTAGCATTTCTAATTTGTCGCATCCCTTTTCCTAAGCCCCGTGCAATTTCTGGCACTTTATCGGCTCCAAAAACCATGAGGATAATAAATAGGATAAAGCCTATTTCGGCACCACTAATAAATAACGGATATGCTTGCATACTACAAATATAATTAAGTTCATGCTTATAAATAGAAAAGCACCGCTAAAGTAACAGTGCTTTTTCTATTTTATTTAAAGAGGAATTTATTGCCCTTTTACTTTATTTTTAAAGGTTTCAAAATCACCCGTTTTTTCTTCTTTAGGCCATGTATTGTTTGAAGTATCAATATCGGCAGTTTCTTCGTCTGGATCTACCACTATTTTAGTAATCTCTTTTTCAGAACCGATTACTTTTCCTACCGTTTTATCGTTTTTTCTCCAGATTTGAGCTGGGTAGGTAATCCTTTCCGTAGAACCGTCAGAATAGGTATATTCTGCAATAATAGGCATTGGGATCCCTCCTGGCTTTACAAAAGTTACTTCATAGAAATACTTAGGATTTTTTAGTTTTGCTCTTTCTGCTGGCTCCATCGTATCCATTAAATACTCTTGAAGAGTTATAACATCGTTTAACGTAGCCGTTTTCATTCCTTCTTCATAATCTTCACTACCCTCTTCCACCAAATATACTAATGGTGGAAGGTCGCTTTCTTTCATCCCACGAGCCTCCATCATATCACGCACTTGTTTGTTCATTTTTGAAGTAACATAAAATTTCTTAACTCCTTCCACTCCAATGTCTGTATAATCTGTTGTGTAAAACCAAGCCCTCCAAAACCAGTCCAAATCTACGGCTGAAGCATCTTCCATAGTACGGAAGAAATCTTCTGGGTTAGGATGTTTAAACATCCATCTTTGAGAATACGTTCTAAAGGAATAATCAAATAACTCTCTTCCCATAATAGTTTCTCGAAGAATATTTAACCCTGTAGCGGGTTTTGAATAAGCATTGGCTCCAAAATTATGGGTATTTAGCCCTTTGGTCATAATTGGCTCAAGATAATCTTGGTCTCCTGCCATATAATCTACAATGTTTTTTGCAGGTCCTCGGCGAGAGGGATAGGCTTTGTTGGGTGCAATAGCTTCTGGATACCATTCGCCAAAGTCTTGCTCAGCTACATACTGTACAAAGGTGTTAATACCTTCGTCCATCCAAGTCCATTGGCGTTCATCACTATTCACAATCATGGGGAAAAAGTTATGTCCCACCTCATGAATAATCACGCTCATCATACCGTATTTGGTTCTATCACTATAATTTCCATCTTTATCGGGACGACCGTAATTCCAACAAATCATGGGGTATTCCATTCCTTGATTTTTGGCATGTACTGAAATAGCTTTGTGATAGGGATAATCAAAGGTCATTCTTGAATACGATTTTAAGGTACTTGCTACAACTTTGGTAGACCAATCTTCCCATAAGGGGTTTCCTTCTGGTGGATATACGGAAACTGCCATAACATCTCTGTTACCAATTTTAACTGCCATCATATCCCAAATGTATCTTCGGGAAGTGGCAAAACCGTAATCACGAACATTTTCTGCACGGAATTTCCACGTTTTTTTGGTAGTGGCAAATCCTTTTGAAGCTGCTTCTGCTTCTTCTTGTGTTACAATCACTACGGGCTCTTGGTAACTTTTTTTAGCACGTTCATAACGCTCCATCATAGCTTTTGAAAATACTTCCTTTCGGTTTAAAAGGAGTCCAGTGGCATCCAATGTATGGTCTGATGGAACCGTAATATTCACATCAAAATTTCCAAATGGCAATGCAAACTCATCTCTTCCCCAAAACTGACTGTTTTGCCATCCTTCTACATCACTATACACGGCCATACGGGGATAAAATTGAGCAATAACATATCCTTTGTTTCCATCGTCAAAAACTTCATAGCCACTACGAGCACGATCGATGGTATGATCTGGAATATTATACCACCATTTTATGGAAAAACTGAATTTTTCACCCGTTTTTAAATGCTTTGGCATTTCCACACGCATCATGGTTCTATTAATGGTATGAGGCAATGCTTTACCAGCCGCATCTTTTACCCATTCTATTTTAAAACCGCCATCAAAGCCTTCGCCCATATATTTTCCTACAAAGTCTGAAGCTACTTCTGCTGGAAAAGCACCACTGGGTTCAATTAAAGGAGACTTAGAATCGCGCGCACGTACATTCTGATCTAACTGTACCCAAAGATATTCTAAAGCATCTGGAGAATTATTGGTGTAAGTAATGGTTTCTTCCCCATAAATACGTGCATTTTTATCATCCAACTCAATATTCATAACATAATCGGCTTGCTGTTGGTAATAGTTTGGCCCCGGTGCTCCGTTGGGAGAACGGTACATATTGGGGGTTGAAAACTCTTCATACAGTTGTTTAAAACGATTGTTATTGTAATGCCCGGGTTTGCGCTCCTCTTTCTTCTCTGTGTCATCTTGCGCAAACGAAGATCCTGCTACTAAAAACAGTATAGCTACAGATACGTATTTAATTAATTTCATTTTTTTTGATTGTTAATTGGTAAAAAGTGTTTAAAAATAGTTTTTATTGTTCAGTTTTTATGATTCTATTAGAAGTTTAACAATCCGTTAGGATTATCTTTATCTAAGATTAAACTCTTTTTCTTATCTTCTATTTTTACATGAACAATATTTTGTTGGTCGGGGCTAATTTCAAATAAAATTTTATTTTCTACCTGCAGGGTTTTTAGGGTATTGATTTCGGTAGCTTCAAGGTAAATTTTTACCACATCTACATCATACTCTCGGCCAATATAAGTAAGGAGAGTTTCTTTACCGTCGATAGTAATTTTAAATTTCTGTAGCACATATTTTTTTAAAAAATCTTCGGCAACTTTGGTTTCTTTATTGGTAGCCAAACTAATTTCAGGATGATAGCGTTCTTGCAACACATCTTCAATATCATCTATAAAAAGTTTGGTAATAATTTGAAGGGTTTTTTTATCTTCTTTGTATTCAATCTTGGTGGTGCTTACATAAAACTTATGCCCCCCTGCTGCTACTAAACAAGGAAGAATGAAAACTAATAAAAGGATCTTGATTTTTTTAACCATAACTTTCTTGAAAGTTATTAGACTCATTTTTAGTAAAAATGTTACACTGATTATTTTTTTTCTTCTGAAAGTCGAACGACATATTCATTCCCCCTTTCTGAAAAAATAGTTAAAACCCGCGAATAATTTTCCTTTTTAAAATCTTCTTGAAGGGTGCTTGTTTCTATACAAAACAACAAAAAATCATACACACGATCTTCAGGAATTTGATACGATTCATAAAAAAAGCTGGTTCCGTACAAATTCATCATTTTTGCTACCGTCACGTTTTGTGCTTGCCATTTTCTCTTGGTTCGTAAGGTTTTATAATATCCGCTAAGATGCTTATACAATCCTTCCAAATTAACTGAAAAGGGGGTAATCACTTCTCCTATCATGGCAGGGATTTTTTCCTCTGGAACTCCTTTAAATCCAGGAATTCCTACATCCTCAAAATTAAGTTGCTTTTCGATCTTAATATGTTTTATGTCCTGCTCAAGGTTTCCTGTAAGTTTTGGACCTAAAAACACTTCATCCAACTCATTTATTAATGCTTCCAAGGTGATTGAAACAAAGCCATCTTCATAAATTTTAGGAGAAATTACAAGCTCGGTTGGCACATAGGTTACCGATGAAATCACCAACGTATCCAACAGCTTTACAGTAATAAAAAATTTTCCCTCTGCATTGGTAATGGCATTAAACCGAGAAGTAGTATTTAACACATGAATCCCTTCTATATCTATTTTATTTTCAATGGTTCCAGTAATTTTCTTTTCTTGTCCAAAAACAAAAGAGAACCCTCCCAAAAGAAAAATAAAACACGCTAAAAAAAAGAATCTAGTTGGCATCGAAAAAAACATGGGTTAAATATAATTCTACATTTCTTTTCAAATAGGCAAATAGGCCGCTAAGGTTTTGTTAAATTTGAAGTGTTACACGCTTATTTTTAAAATTCCGAATGAAAAACCTCATTATCGCAAGCACCTCAACCCTTTACGGAAGTGGTTATCTCGAATATATATTACCCGAATTAGCCAAGTTATTCAAAAATACGGAAGAAATCCTTTTCATTCCGTATGCACGCCCTGGCGGAATTTCTCACGATGAATACACCACTGTAGCCCAAAAAGCCTTTTCAAAAATTAATAAAAAAGTGGTGGGATTACATAGTTTCAGCAAACCTGAAGACGCTATCGAAAATGCGCAAGGTATTTTCACAGGGGGTGGAAATACTTTTGTTCTAGTAAAACAATTGTACGAAAACAACGTCATGGCATCCTTGCGAGACGCCTTATTTTATGGCACTCCCTATTTGGGAACTAGCGCCGGAAGTAACATTTGCGGACAAACCATGCAAACCACCAACGATATGCCTATGGTGTATCCACCTTCTTTTAAAACACTGGGAATTGTGCCCTTCAATATCAATCCGCATTATTTAGATCCAGATCCTAGCAGTAAGCACATGGGCGAAACCCGTGAAACTAGAATTAAAGAATTCCACACACAAAATACGCTCCCCGTAGTAGGACTTAGAGAAGGAAGTTGGTTGCATGTACAAGGTGAGGATATTGTTTTAAGAGGGGAACTTGATGCCCGTATTTTTGAAAAAGACAAAGAACCTTACGAAATCACAAGCGGAACAAAAATTGATTATTTTTAATACATGAACCGAAAAGATTTCATCAAAACTTCTTTATTATTGAGTGGAATAAGTATCCTTCCGTCTTTTTCTGAAGAAAATTTTACTCAAGATTATAGTCGAGACCCACTTATTGGAAAAGGCAATCCAGACATTGTTGGCGATAGTTACCTAACCAAAATGCATAAAGAAACGGCTATTGCCCTTCAGAAAATGAAGGTTGAAGCCGCTAAAGCAAATATCAAAATAGAGGTGGTTTCTGCCTATCGAAGCTTTCAACGGCAAAAGGAAATTTTTGAAGGCAAGTACTCTCAATATACTTCGGAAGGACTATCACCTATGCAAGCCATAGAAAAAATAATTGAATATTCTACCATTCCCGGTACCTCGCGCCATCATTGGGGCACCGACCTTGACCTTATCGACGGCCATGCCAAGCGACCCGAAAATGTTTTGGTAGCCAGTCATTTTCACGGCACAGGTGCCTTTTGTAAAATGAAAGAATGGATGAACCAACATGCCGAATCCTTTGGATTTTATGAAGTCTATACCGATGTTCCTACGCGAAAGGGTTTTAAATACGAACCTTGGCATTTTAGCTACGCACCCATTTCTATTCCTATGCTTGAAGCCTATAAAAAATTGAATATAAAGGAAATTCTTTCCGAAGAAAAAGTAAAAGGAAGTGAGCATTTTACCAATGCCTTTATAGAAAAATACCGCACCGAAAATATTTTAGACATCAACCCAAAACTTTTGTAAATTTAATTCTCACAAAATCATACCATCATGAGAGGAAGTTGGAAAATAAGAATCATCATCGGGCTATTAATTGTAGCTTTTGGCTACTTTAAATACTGCTCTAGTAAAGAAGTAAACCCATACACTGGGCGCGAACAAGCTATTGCGCTAAATGCGGAAGAAGAAATTGCCATGGGCTTACAAAGTGCCCAGCAAATGGCACAAGAATATGGCGGACTTTACCAAAATCAGCAAATGCAGGATCAAGTAGATAAGGTAGGGCAAAAGTTAGTGAATGCCTCGGTTGCTAAGGAAAGTCCGTATCGCTATGAGTTTCACTTGTTGGCAGACCCCAATACCATTAATGCATTTGCACTCCCGGGCGGACAGATTTTTATTACTTATGCACTTTATTCCAAATTGGAAAATGAAGACCAACTCGCTGGGGTATTAGGCCACGAAATTGGTCACGTATTAGGTCGCCATTCTAGTGAGCGCATTGCTGAAACCGATTTTTGGCAAACCATTGCACAAGGCGCCAATGTGGGTGCTAATGCAGGGGATTTAGTGGCTGGTATTGGGCAAAACACTTTACTCACCAACGGTCGTGGGGATGAGTTGGAAAGCGATGATTTGGGCGTAAAATTTATGATGGATGCGGGTTACGACCCTTACAAGATGATAGACGTCATGGAAATCTTAAAAGCCGCTGCAGGTCCTAGCCGTGTGCCCGAGTTTCAAAGCACCCACCCAGACCCCGATAACCGTATTGAAAAAATACGAGAGAGTATTAAGAAATATGGGGGACAGTAGACTAATTAGCTGCTGTGGAATAGTTAAAAGTGGTATTCTTGGGTAAAAACACTTGGGAAATTACATCAATATTGATGTATCTTTAGGTACAAATTCATCAAAAATGTTTACAATAGAACAAATTAAAGCGGCTCACAGCAAAGTAAAATCGGGTGCAGACTTTCCCGCATATATTCAAGATCTTAAAAAATTGGGAGTTACCTTTTATGAAACTTTTGTAACCGATGGGCATACAGACTATTATGGCGCTAAGGATTATAAAACTTCTTCTGTTGCTAAGTACCTCCCCTTAACCCTTGCGCAAGTTTCCAACTTGGAACAGTTTAAAATAGACTTGAAGGCGCATCAAGAAGGCAAAACAGACTATCCAACTTTCTGTAAGGACTGTGCAAAATGGGGTATTGAAAAATGGGCAGTTTCTATGGACAAAATGTCCTGTACTTATTATGATAAAGCAGGCAATAAAATTTTGGTAGAACAAATACCCCAATAAAAACTGGCTACAACCATTGCGCAAGTAATTGCTTATTCCATTCTTAATTCTAATCCCAACCTCGTATCTTTGTAGTTCATCCTACTTTCATGAACAAAAAAGTTATTTTACTTATTTTAGACGGCTGGGGTATTACCCAAAACCCAGCAGTATCAGCGGTGGCGCAAGCACACACCCCTTTTATGGATTCGCTTCCGCATAAATATCCTAATGCACAGTTATTGACCCATGGAATGAATGTAGGCTTACCAGACGGCCAAATGGGCAATAGTGAAGTAGGTCATATGAACTTAGGTGCGGGACGGATTGTGTATCAGGACTTGGCAAAAATCAATCTGGCGGTACAAAATAATTCCTTGCAAAATGAACCGGTATTAAAAGCTGCCTTTCAATACGCTAAAGATTACAACAAAAAAGTACATTTTTTGGGGTTGCTTTCCAACGGCGGGGTGCATTCGCATATCGATCATCTTAAAGGCTTATTGACTGCCGGAAGTGATTTCGGCCTAAAAGAAATGTATGTTCATGGCTTTACTGATGGCCGTGATGTAGATCCCAAAAGTGGTGTAGGATTTATAAAAGAACTACAAAGTCACCTTCAAAAAACAGGAGGAAAACTAGCTTCCATCATTGGCCGTTACTTTGCCATGGATCGTGATAAACGCTGGGAAAGAGTAAAAAAAGCCTACGATTTGCTAGTTTTCGGAAAAGGAGAAGCTTCTGTAAATGCTTCTGAAAGTATGTTGAATAGCTATGCCGAAGGCACCACCGATGAGTTTATTGAGCCTATTGTCATGACGGAAAATGGAAAACCTATGGCAACCATTTCCGAAGACGATGTCGTCATCTTTTTCAATTTTAGAACCGATCGGGGTCGCGAACTTACTGAAGTTCTTTCACAAAAAGACTTCCCAGAGTTTGGTATGAAAAAAATGTCATTGTATTATGTTACTTTAACTAACTATGACGATACTTTCAAAAATGTGAAGGTGGTGTATGATAAAGACAACCTAGAAGACACTTTGGGCGAAGTATTAGCAAAGCACGGTAAAACACAAATACGCATAGCCGAAACTGAAAAGTATCCCCACGTTACCTTTTTTTTTAACGGTGGCCGTGAAGCACCTTTTAAAGGAGAAAAACGTATTCTGTGCCCTTCACCCAAAGTGGCTACTTACGACCTTCAACCCGAAATGAGTGCCTATGAAATTCGAGATAAAATTATTCCGGAGATAAATTCAGAAACCGCAGACTTTATTTGTCTTAATTTTGCCAACCCCGATATGGTTGGCCATACTGGTGATATGCAAGCTGCCATGAAAGCCTGTGAAACGGTAGACAGTTGCACAAAATCTATTGTAGAAGCTGCTTTAAAAAATGATTACACAACCCTTATTATTGCCGACCACGGCAATAGTGAAACCATGAAAAATCCAGACGGATCGCCCAATACGGCGCACACTACGAATCCTGTTCCATTAATTTTAGTGGATAAGGATATAAAATATATTAAACCAGGCGTTTTAGGTGATGTGGCTCCTACCATTTTAAAATTAATGGGGGTAGAACAACCTAAAGCAATGACCCAAGAATCCCTTATTTAAACTTACTATTTATGAAAACCCTAGTGTATTTATTTGCCCTGTTACTTATCCTTTCTTGTAAAAATGCTTCTGAAAAAGAAACTACTGAAGAAACTACCGAAGAAATTAATGAAACAGCTTTGGAAGGCTACAACAATCGTGTTCCCGATGAAGAAGACGGTGGCGAGATGCTCCTTGGTAAAATTACTTGTAAAGGATTACAGGAAGCCCCTTTTAACGAGTGGTATGTTGAAAATTATAACATTCATGTACTAGACTCAATAAGAATTGATAGTATTAAACCTTTACTAGCAAATGTCTCTCTTAAAATTTTTATGGGTACTTGGTGCGAGGATAGTCAAAAACAAATTCCTGCCCTAGAGAAGATTTTAAATGCGTGCGACTATCCGTTGGATACTATAGAAATGATAGCCGTAACACACGATAAAAAAACCCCGCAAGTATATGAAGAAGGCTATGAACTGGAATACGTACCTACTATCATTTTCTTTAAAGATGGTGCAGAAATAAATAGAATTGTGGAATATCCGCAAGAAACTTTAGAAATAGATATGCTTACCATTTTAAGTGGAAAATCTTATAAACACGCCTACGCCGAATAAAACTTTAGATTCCTTTTAATTCTTTGTACTTTTGTGGCTTAAAATAACAGCCCCATGTTATCTGAAACTTTAACCATTGCGGTAGATTTTGACGGAACGATAGTCGAGGATGAATATCCCAAAATTGGGAAGCCCCTTCTATTTGCCTTTGACACGCTTAAAAAGCTTCAAAGTAAAGGACATAGGCTCATTTTATGGACCTATCGTTATGGAAAGGAATTGGAGGATGCTGTAGCATTTTGCAAAGAACATGGAATCACTTTTTATGCGGTAAACAAAAGTTTTCCAGAAGAAGAATTCGACCCAAAGTATAGTAGAAAAATAAATGCCGATTTGTTTATTGATGATCGAAATTTAGGCGGTATGCTGGGCTGGGGTGAGATTTACCAAAAATTAGTAAAAGAAGATGTACCACTACTGCAACCCAAAAAAAGAAAAAAAGGGTGGCTTGGATTTTAAGTTATGATTATACCCAAAACACTTGAAGAAATAGAACTCATGCGCGAAAGTGCCTTGGTGGTTTCCAAAACCCTAGGAATGCTTGCTAAAGAAGTAAAACCTGGTGTTACTACCAACTACCTCGACAGCATTGCAGAAGCCTATATACGAGAAGAACACAAAGCCTTACCCGGATTTAAAGGCTTGTACGACTGCCCTTCTACCCTTTTATGTAGTGTGAACGAAGCAGTTGTTCATGGTTTACCTACCGATATTCCCTTAAAAGAAGGAGACATAGTTGCCATAGATTGTGGTGCTATTAAAAATGAATACTACGGCGATCACGCTTATACTTTTGAAGTAGGTGAAGTAGCTTCCAAAACCAAAAAGCTATTACAGGTAACCAAAGAATCCCTTTATATAGGAATTCGGGAATTTAAACAAGGAAATCGTGTAGGAGATATTGGATATGCCATTCAAAATTATTGTGAATCCTTTGGATATGGCGTTGTTCGGGAATTGGTAGGTCACGGATTAGGAAAAAAATTACACGAAGACCCCGAAGTTCCTAACTATGGAAAACGAGGGAAAGGTAAATTATTTATAGAAGGAATGACTATCGCTATTGAACCCATGATTAATATGGGCACCCACAAAGTGAAGCAATTAAAAGACGGTTGGACCATTGTCACCCAAGACGGTAAACCGAGTGCTCATTTTGAACACAACATTGCTTTGGTAAACGGTAAACCCGAACTTCTTTCTACTTTTGGCTATATTTATGAAGCCTTAGGTTTGGTAAGTGACGAAGAAAAGGAATTTCGTCAAAAAGAGTTGGTCTTGTAAAGAACTTTACCACAGAG
>JAWKMO010000025.1:0-23309 GCA_041392205.1 Flavobacteriaceae bacterium
ATCAATTCTTCTGAAAAAAGAACCGATAGTTCATTATTGGTAATCACCCAGCTTTCACAATTGCTTACTTACCTTACTGGTTTTGGGGGGTTGGTAGTACCCCTAATACTTTGGCTTACTCAAAAAGATAAAGTGGAAGAAATGGACGTACACGGAAAACAAATTATTAATTTTCAAATAAGTTTAATCTTTTATGTGATTATTGGTATCCCTAGTATTTTGTTATTTGGTTTAGGAATTCTACTGCTTGTTTTTACTGGGATTATAGGTTTTGTATTGCCCATTATAAATGCTATAAGAGCGAGTAATAGTGAAGCCCCAAGTTATTTTGCGACCCTTCGTTTTATAAAATAAAACGCAATTCAATCGGGGTCTAGTACTATTTTCAACCCATAATTTTATTTCAATTGTAGAATTTATATCATATTTGTGCTATTAAAAACTAGTAATACAATAATTATGAAAATAAATTCAACATTTACTCTAGTAGGGGCTTTAAAGAACACTTTTTTACTCATGGCAATTTTAATTGGCGTTACTGCCTTTGCCCAAGAAAGTATATTAACAGAGGATAAAGGAATTTTTTCTTTTGAAAGTACCGTTATTGATTATGGCACTATTGAATATAACTCAGATGGAGTTCGTGCTTTTACCTTTACAAATACCGGTACGGCTCCTATTATTATTACTCAAGTAAAAGGGAGTTGTGGATGTACTGTCCCTACGAAACCAGAGGGTCCTATTATGCCTGGAGAAACAGCTGAAATAGGCGTAAAATACGCCACGAATAGAGTTGGAGCATTTTCTAAAACGGTTACTGTTACCTCAAATGCAAGTGAGCCAGTTATTACTTTAAAAATTAAAGGAACTGTATTAGCCGATAAGGCAAAAACAGCTATTAACAATAAATAAATTAGGTTTTAAAATTAAAAAAGGGAAGCATCTTGCTTCCCTTTTTTTGTGGCATATAGGTCGACAACATTTCGTGTAAACCCTCTAACCCTTTTAAAGACCAGAAACTAGTATGTTTTTAAAAGTACCCGTCATCGTTATTTCGGTTCCCGTATTCACATTTGCAGTAATCGTAAAAGTTCCAGTTACCACTCGATTGCTTGGATCGTTATTACTTTCGTTGTTTTGAGAAATAGTGATGCTTCCCGAAATGGAATTATAAATTATTTGCGTATCAGCATCACGAAAGAGTGCAGAGGTTTGGAACCCGCTAGAATCAATATTACCAATTTGTTTGATTACACCACTATTAAAACCGCCCGTACTATTCATAAATAAACGAATGGTATTGCTATTTGCATCCACAACGGCAATAGTTAGTCCATTAGCACTATCTGCAAAATAACTTCCTAAAGTTGCTGCAAAATTGTTGTATGGGCCTCCATTAATGGTTGCGGTAAATTCTGCTGTAGGGTCGCTGTCACCACCCCCATCATCCTCTTTTTTGGAACAAGAGAGTACAAGAAAAGCAAGGCATAAAATACTAATTGTTTTAAGGTTTTTCATAAATAGATGTGTGTTATGTTAGTAATATTTTTTTGTTTATACAACCACATCGTAGGACCTAAAAGTTGTCATCATAAAGTATAAAAAAAACCCACCTATAGGTGGGCTTTTACACTTAAAAAAAAGGCTGGTTAGTTGTTTAGCATCACAGGCATAACAAGCATGGTAACATGTTCTCCTTCGTCCAATCCATCTACAGGGGTTAAAATCCCGGCGCGGTTGGGTAAAGACATTTCGAGAGAAACCTCATCGCTGGTTAAATTACCTAGCATTTCGGTTAAAAAGCGAGAGTTAAATCCAATTTGAATATCATCTCCTTGATAGGCACAAGTTAAACGCTCATCGGCTTTATTACTGTAATCAATATCTTCTGCAGACACATTAAGTTCTGCTCCTGCAATTTTTAATCGAATTTGGTGGGTCGTTTTATTGCTAAAAATGCTAACGCGACGTACACTATTTAAAAATTGATTTCTATCAATGGTTAATTTATTTGGGTTTTCCTTAGGGATAACCGCTTCATAATTTGGGTATTTCCCATCGATTAGGCGACACACCATTTCGGTATTTTCAAACTTAAATTTGGCGTTGCTTTCGTTGTATTCAACAGTAACTTCTTCTTCACTTCCTGCAAGGATTCCTTTTAACAAATTCAATGGTTTTTTTGGCATAATAAACTCTGCCGTTTGTGAGGCTTTCACGTCACTACGAGTATACTTAACTAATTTATGTGCATCTGTGGCTACAAAGGTTAGTTCTTCAGTAGAAAACTGAAAAAACACGCCACTCATTACAGGCCGTAAGTCGTCATTTCCTGCGGCAAAAATAGTTTTACTAATAGCGGTGGCAAGAATATCTCCTTGCACTTTTGTAGCACTAGGCTCCTTTAACTCAATAGTGTTTGGAAAGTCTTCCGCATTTGCGTAGGCTAATGCATATTTACCACTATTAGAACTTATTTCAACGGTATTGTTTTCTTCTACAGTAAATGCCAGGGGTTGCTCTGGAAATGTTTTAAGTGTATCCAATAATAACCGTGCCGGTATGCAAACCGCCCCTTTTTCGTTACTTTCTACGCTAAGTTTTGAAGTTATGGTTGTTTCAAGGTCTGAAGCCGAAACACTTAATTCATTTTTATTTAACTTGAAAAGAAAATTATCTAAAATGGGCAGGGTATTGTTATTATTTATAATTCCCCCTAGCACTTGTAATTGTTTTAATAAATAGGAACTTGATACAATAAATTTCATTTTGTTTTTTTCAAAAATTTTATAGATAATAGCATGGTATTGCTACTTACAAATATATCCTAAAAGGCTTGTTTGCTAAAACAAACTTATTAACAACTAACGGGCATATTTTCTTTTTCTGTAGCGGGAAAATAAAATTCCTAAGATTGCTAATAACCCTAATGGCAGCAATAGATTAAGCATTTGCCAAGGAGTTCTTTTTTCAGAAATTTTTTGTGGGTCTAAAAAAGGAATCGCAATTTTTTTGGTTCTAATGTTTATAAGTCCATCATCTTCCAAAAGATAATTTACGGTATTCAATAAAAACTCTTTGTTACCATAATAGGTGTTCGTCCATTTGTCGAATCCTAATTCTAGGGGACGACCTCTATCCAATTGGTTTTTTATGACATCCCCATCACTAATTACCACCATTTTTGTGGGGCTACTTTTTACCCTATCCTTATTAGTTTTAAAAGGTTTCATTCTATTGGCATAGACCGAACTAAATTCTCCTTCCAACAATACCGCTAGCGGTATTTCACCCGCCTTAAATTCAGAAGGGTTGGGTCCTTCATTTATAATTTTCAAGTTTTCTGGAATCTCTTTATTAATAGCAATTTCTGCAGGAAGTCCAACAATTTTTGAAATGGGAGAAGTGCTTAATAAAACCGTCTTTTTAAGGCTATTTGGAAGCGTATCCATGGCTGAAGCATAATCAAACTTAACCGCTTCAATATTTGTAACAATAGGATGATTGTTGGCACTCGAAGATAACGGACTAAATAACCATGGGTAGCGGTTATACTGAGTATCGTTTTCACTTCCTGTGGCTAATGCAATGGGTGCTGCGTAGACATCTTTTACCAAATTTGGATTTATACGAACGCCATATTTAAAGAAAAAATCATTTAGGCCAATATCTTTTCCAAAAGCAAAAGTTGCTCCCGTAATACTGTCTATTTGTTGTTCAGAACCGTCCACAAGCCATAAGGAAGCCCCACCATTCATAGTAAATTGGTCGAGGGTGTATTTTTCTTCTTCTGAAAAAAGAATCTTGGGTTGTGCTGCAATAAGTAAATCGTATTTCTTTAATTCGTCGAGGGTTCTTTGTGGGCTAATAGCAACCGAATCTAAGGTAAATTGTCCAATGTAGTAATACTCACCAAGCGTTTTAAGAAAGTCGGCAATGTATCGATCTTCAAGTTCGGCATTTCCTTTTAGTACGGCAATTTTTCGTTTTTTAGGTTGGGTTAATTTACTAAAACCATCGGCAAAAGCATATTCCAAATTTTGAATGGAGTTATTAATACGCTCCTCTTGGGTACTACCTAATTGATTTTTAAGGAGTGGTATGCGAACGGTTTTTTCATTATGATAGGCAAGTGCCCAAGGATACACAATTTCGGAAGTGAGTTTGCCATTTTCTTTAATTTCAACTTGGGCACCTGTAAGTCCAAACTCAGACATTTGCTGTTGTATGGCAGCAATATCTTTTTCTCCTTCTAGCGGATTAATAAATTCAAAAATTACTTGGGAATTATAGGCTGAAAATTCTTCCAATAACTGCTCTGTTTCTTTTTGCAAACGTTTAAATTCTGGAGGTAAATTACCTTTTAAAAAAACATCTATATAAATAGGGGAGTTCGTTGCTGCAACGGTATTTTTTGCAGCTTCAGAAAGGGTATATCTTTTATCTTGTGTGAGGTCAAAACGTTTGTAAACATAATGTCCTAGTAGATTAATTGCGACAATTGTTGCCGTTGCAATGAGTAGGGTTTTTATATTTGGTTTGTTTTTATGCATTACTTCTCTTTAAGCTTATGAAAGTGAATACTAAAAACAACCCTGCAACACTTATAAAATAAATAGTATCTCTGGTATCTATTACACCACGGGCAACACTTTTAAAATGCGTTTGCATACCGAAAAAAGAGATATCGAGCGCTGTAATAACAGTTGAAATTCCATCAAAGGCATAATACATGCAAAAACAAAGTAAGACAGCACTAATAAAGGCTACAATTTGGTTTTCAGAAAGAGTAGAAGCAAATATCCCGATGGCAGTGTATGCCATTGCAAGAAAAAGTAATCCAATATAGGAGCCAATGGTGCTCCCAAGATCCCAATTGCCAGGGGGATTGCCTAAGTCTGAAATCGTAAAAACATAAAGCACCGTTGGGATTAATGCTAATAAAATTAAAAGTAAAGCCCCTAAATATTTCCCTAAAATGATATTTTTTAATGAGATGGGCTTTGTAAGTAATAATTCTAAAGTTCCCATTCGTTTTTCTTCACTAAAAGAACGCATAGTCACAGCAGGAATCAAAAATATAAAGACCCAAGGAGCGAGTTCGAAAAACGGTGCTAAATCTGCAAAGCCATTATCAAAAATGTTGAAATTGCCCGAAAACACCCAAAGAAATAAGCCGTTAAGTACTAGGAATACAGCAATGACTAAGTAACCAATGGGCGATGCAAAAAAGCTATTAATTTCCTTTTTTATGAGTGCAAGCATTTTTTATTTCAAGTTTTTTTTAAAGCATAAACTGTTTTCTATCCCGGCATATTGTCCATAGTTTTTAATTCTTTTATAAGTATTCTTTTCATAAAGGGCAATGGCTTCGGGTTGTTTGATACCTGTTTCCAAAACGGCAGCTGTAAAACCTAATTCTTTGGCCCAAGTTTCAAGTTCATTTAAAATTGCGGATGCGAATCCTTTTCCACGTTGTTTGGGAAGGGTGTACATTCGTTTAATTTCAACAGCATCTTTTTCAAAGGGTTTAAAAGCACCACAGCCAACAGGGATTTCTTCAAGATAACAAACAACCACATTTTTTAGCATATCAATTTTATTGAATTGATCATAAAAGGCGTGATCTTCGCCATCCCGAATGGATAAATCTGCATCGAGTTGTTTCACCAAGGCAATAAAATCTTTATTTTCAGAAGTGGTTCTTAGTATTTTCATGGGACTTGCACTAATGTATCTACGCTCCAAGCTTCGGCTTTTTCTTTAAATAAAGGTTTTGTGACACTCCAAACCTCTTTAAATAAGGCACTATTTCTATAATTTTCTAAATGCGATTCCGCAATCCATTTACTATACGTAAAGAATATATTGGAATGGTTTTTATCTTGATATAGTTCTAAAAATTCGCATCCCTCAAAAGCACGAATCTTTTCTTTTATTTGTTCAAAATTATTTAAAAAAGTAGGAATGTGTTCCGGTTCAAAAACCATTTTTACAATTCTTGTAAACATTATTCAAAATTTACGGTGATGGTGTCCCAATATTCCAGTCCAAAAAGGGTAGAAGCACTTCCTACGGTTTTAGGGTTACTTTTATAAATAGCTAACTCTAAATAATTTGAAGAGTTCCAGACCGCTAGTTTTTTCCCATCTTCTTCTCTGCGGTCGGGTGGTAAATCAAAATTAATGGCATCGCTATAATGAGTATAGATAACACTAAAAGTAGCTCTGCGTGCAGAAATTTTGAAGGCACGCCCTTTGCCTATTTTTTCGAACCATTTTTTGGTAATATTAGTCACCACATTTCCATAATTATCAATATAAATAACCGTTCCTAAAATCTGATTATTTTCATTGTTAATTACAGGCCGTATCCCTTTTAATTCCTTTAATTCGTCAATGGTTTTTCCAATAACCTCCAGTGTCCCCCCACGGGCAATATGGCAGGCAACTTTTACAAAAACATCGAGCACGGGAAAATTGGATTCTATTCGATCATGAATATTAATTTCTACTATTTTTTCAGGTTTAATTTCAGATGCCAATAACGAAATAATGCCATTATTGGCACACACAAAAAAATGGCCGTCTAGTGCTACCGCAATATGTTTATTTTCAGGATTAAGCTCGCTGTCTATACCAACAATATGTATGGTTCCTTTGGGAAAACTTCGATAGGCATTTTGAATAATATAGGCCGCTTCCGTAATGTGAAAGGGAGAAATAGAATGCGAGATATCCACAATACGAAGACTCTCTAGTTCACTATAAATGGCTCCCTTAACTGCACCTACATAATGATCTTTCTCTCCAAAATCTGTAGTAAGGGTTACAATGGGCATCCTAAAAAATTGTTGATATTTTGTTAAAACAACTCGTGCAAAAATACGGTACTTTTGCGATTAGAAAAACTATATTTACAATAACTATACATCTCTTTTTAAAATTATATCGCTTTTGAACGAACTCATAGTCGAACTTACAGAAATTAGCCCAAGAGATTTCTTTGGAAATCAAAATGCTAACATTGAATTGATTAAAAAATACTTTCCAAAACTGAAGATTGTTGCCCGTGGAAATAAAATTGCAGCTTATGGTGATGAAGAAATTCTTGAAGAATTTGATGACCGCCTTACCATGATTCTCGAACATTTTGCAAAATACAATACCATAGACGAAAATGCTATTGAACGGGTATTAACAAGTAATAGCAGAGAGGACTTTGATACTCCATTTACCTCAGATGAAGTATTGGTTCATGGAGTAAGTGGCAATCTTATTAAGGCAAAAACAGCCAATCAGCGAAAACTAGTGGATTTAATGATAAAAAATGACATGGTTTTTGCCGTAGGTCCTGCGGGAACTGGAAAAACCTATACAGGAGTGGCGCTTGCTGTTAAAGCCTTAAAGGAAAAGCAAGTAAAGCGTATTATTTTAACCAGACCTGCTGTAGAAGCTGGGGAAAATTTAGGTTTTTTGCCAGGCGATTTAAAAGAAAAATTGGACCCCTATATGCAACCTTTGTATGATGCCTTGCGAGATATGATTCCTGCCGAAAAATTGGCGGCATTTATAGAAAATGGGACCATTCAAATTGCGCCTCTGGCATTTATGCGTGGTAGAACCTTAGATAATGCATTTGTGATATTGGATGAAGGACAAAATACGACCCATGCACAAATGAAAATGTTTTTAACCCGCATGGGTAAAAATGCAAAATTTATGATTACCGGCGACCCTGGACAAATCGATCTTCCCCGAAGGGTTATTTCTGGGCTTAAAGAGGCCTTATTAATTTTAAAAGATGTCGATGGAGTTGGAATTGTCTATTTAGACGACAAAGATGTTATTCGCCACCGATTAGTGAAAAAAGTAATAGCCGCTTACGATTCTATAGAAAACAGAAACTAATGAATACGACCATAACCGATACTAATTTTCAATTTCCGCATCAAAAAAAAGTGTACAAGGGAAAAGTTCGAGAGGTGTATACCCTCGAAAATGATATTTTAGTAATGATTGCGACCGACAGGCTAAGTGCTTTCGATGTTGTTATGCCAAAAGGAATTCCGTATAAAGGACAAATACTCAATCAGATAGCAACCAAAATGATGAAGGATACAGAGGACTTGGTCCCCAATTGGTTATTGGCAACCCCAGATCCCAATGTTGCTGTTGGCATTGCCTGCGAACCCTTTAAAGTGGAAATGGTCATTCGCGGGTATTTAAGCGGTCACGCAGCACGCGAATACAAAGCTGGAAAGCGAATACTTTGTGGGGTAGAAATGCCAGAAGGCATGATTGATAATGATCCCTTTCCGCAACCTATCATTACCCCTGCAACGAAAGCAGATAAAGGAACCCATGATGAGGATATTTCTAGAGAAGACATTTTAAAAAGAGGGATTGTTTCTGAAAAAGAGTATCTACAGTTGGAAGATTACACACGTAAATTGTTTCAAAGAGGAACAGAAATTGCTGCCTCTCGTGGCTTGATTTTAGTAGATACTAAATATGAATTCGGAAAAACCAAAGATGGAAAGATTGTATTAATTGATGAAATTCATACTCCCGATTCTTCTCGGTATTTTTATGCCGAAGGGTATCAAGAACGACAAAAAAATGGCGAAGCGCAAAAACAACTTTCTAAAGAATTTGTGCGTCAATGGTTGATACAAAATGGATTTCAAGGGTTGGAAGGACAGCAAGTGCCTTTTATGAGTGATGCCTATATTGAAACGGTTTCAGAAAGGTATATTGAGCTTTATGAAAATATTACCGGAGAAACCTTTATTAAAGCCGATGTTTCAAACATTCAGAATAGAATTGAAGCGAATGTGCTTCAATATTTAAAATCTTAGTTTCTAGATTTTAAATTAAAACTATACACATATCCCAAGCTCACTTCCGTAAAATCTGCCTGGCCTAAGTTTGAGTTGATATGCGCAGCGATAAACACATTATTTTTGGGGACATCATTGGTGCCAAACAGGTAATATTTCAAGCCCATTCGAGAGGAGATTATTTGCTTTAATTGATATTTTGTATCAAATTCTCCAAACACCCAGTTGTCTGGAATATCTCTTGGGGCATTATCCCAACCTTCATTTATGCGCCAATCAATTTTATAGGCAGGCTTATATAAATTGGCTCCAATTTGAAAATCAATTCCTATATGATTGAGTAAAAATTCTGCATTCACTGAAACGCCTAGGGTTGTTGCATTGTGCCAAGGATTTTCTTTAAACTTTTCAAACTCTTTCCCTTCCTGCACTAACGATTCGTTGTTTTTTATATAATCGTAATAATGGTCGTAATAGCGATAGTAAAATCCTACACCCAATTTGTAGGTTTTATTAATTACTTTTCCATATTCACCCGCTATTGTATAGATCGGTTTTTTATCGTTAAATGATAAAGCAAGCACATTGGTTCCGTATCCAAAACGCAGGGAAGTAAAAGTGTATATACTTCTTTCGGGAATATTTTTTTCGGCAAATGTTTCCAAAACTTCCTTTTCAGATTTCTTAATGTCTGCAGAAACACTAAAAAGAAAAGAATTTAGCCCCTGGTTGGGCAATTTTGTATGCCCGTTGGAGTGATGATAATACCCAATACCCAATCGCCAGTCTATCTTTTGGGTTTGTAAAAATTCATAGTTGAATCCCGCTCTAAAAGACCATGAAATATCTGTAGTTATGGCTTGATTAAAAGGGTTTTTTATAGGATCGTATTTTATTGGAAAATACGAAACACCCATTCCTGTTATTATTTTAAACCGTTTACTTTTTAACACATTAAATTCAATAATGGGCATTGCTGAAAAAGCATACCCAATGGCTTCTGTATTTCCAAAATCGGTAACGCCTAAAGTAACTGCCGTTTTAGGAGCATTTAGCCAATACGCCCATTCCTGAGAATTGTAGGTGTGTTCTCTTCCAAAACCAATAATTACTTGTTTTTGAAGCGATCTTTCAGGAAAAAAATCGTTGGCTTCGGCAGAAATTCCCAGCATAAATTCGGGAGTTATAACATATCCTGAAGGATTTGTTATGGAAGACTCTTGCGCCATCACACAAAAATAGCTAAAAAGAAATAAAGTGGTTAGTAAGTTTTTCATTGAGTACAAATAAAAACATTTGATTTGAATTTTAAAATTATAAATTGCAAATAGAAAAAACACCTATTGAACAATAGTACTGCATTTGAAGAACTCACCACAACTATGGCCTCTATTGCTTGGGGCTTGCCATTACTTATTATTTTAATTGGCGGTGGTTTGTATTTGCTTATTCGAATTCAATTCTTACCGTTTCGGTATTTGTTTCATGCCATCGCTGTGCTGCGCGGAAAGTATGACAATGAAAAAGACGATGGAGAGTTAAGTCATTTTCAAGCACTTACAACGGCATTATCAGCTACTGTTGGGATGGGTAATATTGCCGGTGTAGCGGTAGCCATTGCTATTGGTGGCCCTGGCGCGATTTTTTGGATGTGGGTGAGTGCCGTTATTGGAATGTCTACCAAGTTTTTTACATGTACGTTAGCAATACTTTACAGAGGCAAGGATAGTGAGGGTAATATGCAGGGAGGGCCCATGTATTTCATCATGGAAGGTCTTGGGAGAAAATGGAAACCTCTTGCTATTTTATTCAGTGTTTCGGGATTGGTAGGTGCTTTGCCGGTGTTTAATGTCAATCAATTAACGCAAGCCATCGACGATATTTTATTAGAACCCGTAGGATTGTCTTTGGGATTTTCATCCAATTTAGTGATAGGAATAATTTTAGCGGTCATTACTGCGGTTGTAATTTTGGGCGGACTTTCACGAATAAGTAAAACTGCAGAAAAGCTAGTCCCTACTATGGTTGTATTGTATTTTGGATTAGTATTGATTATTTTGGGAGTTCATTATGATGTTGTTCCGTATTATTTAAAACTTATTTTTACCGATGCTTTTTCGGCTTCTTTTTTTAAAGGAGATACTTTTTTAGGAGGTGTTTTAGGAGGCTTAATTTTATTAGGAATAAAACGCGGTGCTTTTTCTAATGAAGCTGGAATAGGAACGGCTCCCATGGCACATGGAGCGGCCAAAACAAACGAACCTATTCGGGAGGGCTTAGTAGCCATGTTAGGACCCGCTATTGATACTTTGGTAATTTGTACGCTAACCGCATTGGCTATTTTAGTGACAGGTGTATGGGAAACTACGGATAGTAATGGGGTTTCATTAACCGCTAGGGCTTTTGAAAATGCCATTCCTTATGTTGGGAAGTATGCCTTACTATTGTGTATTATAATTTTTAGTATTTCTTCCCTTTTTTCGTATTCGTACTATGGTACAAAATGTATGTCGTTTCTATTTGGTGCTAAAAATAAGAACCTCTATAATTACTTTTATATTGGCAGTATTCTTTTAGGGGCAACGACTACCTTAACCACCATGCTTAACCTTATTGATACCTTTTTTGCCCTTATGGCCATCCCCACCATGACGGCTACAATTATTTTGGCTCCAAAAGTTACTAAAGAAGCAAAATCCTATTTTAAAAGATTAAAAGAAAAATCTATTTAAAATTTTTTAGTAAAGAATCTAACTGTTTGGTAAAAATTTTGGCACCAGTAGGGTTTAAATGACTATGATTCCAATAGTTCTTTAATTGATAGTTTGTGGTGTCTTCTTCCAATTTTAAAAATTTAATATCGGGATATTTTTTCTGAATAACTTCAAAAATACTATCTCTTCTTCTCAAAATTTCAGGATTTCGTTTTTTGAGATAGGATGTGTACATTGGAGTAGTACAAACGATTATATTTTTTTGGTGTGCCTTTACAGTAGCTAACATTTCAAAAAACAGCGACACATTTTGCTGAAAAATGATAGGATTTGGTTCGGTATTAATTTTGAATCGTTTTATGGTATCAATTTCGACTTTATTGTAATTTTTTTTGGCAAACTGGCCATAGATATCATTAAAATTGAAAGCGTACTCATTAAAATTAGGAATGTTTTTTTTGTCGATATAGTATTCTTCTATTCGCTTCGAAAAAAAAGAAGGATGAGAAAGATAGAGTAAATGGTCTTTAAAATAGGTATTGCGCTCAAAACAATTAATGTTATAATAATGTAAGTTTAAGCTATTTTTCCAGAAATCTTTTCCGTTGTGAGGCATTTCAAAATGGCTATAAGATACCTCAATAACTACATTTTTAAGAGAGGGTAATACTGGAAACATTCCTTTCAATAATTTGAAATCTGTGTCATGATGCTGACTTCCAGAGGCTAGATTTATGGTGGGATTACTTATCCAAGCGGCGTTAACAGCATTCATTACTTGCGAGGAACCTAATATTAAGGTTTCAATAGTGTCTGCACGTTTTTCAAGATACTTTTCATTGATTGAATAAACCGATGGAATGGAACGTGTAAGCCATTCTACGGTTCCATAGCCTAATAATAGGGGTGTAAAAAATAAGAAACAATATAGGGTGAATTTTTTCTGCATTAAAACTGAAAATAAATAAATGCTTCTTTTGATTCGGCGTATCTAATAATAATTATAATGAATAGGTAATACGCTATCCATCGTAGGGGTTTTGGCAACCAATTTTCTAATTGTTGTAAGGGATACTCTTTTTTTCTAAAAGCAATTTCAGCCATAAGCATAAAACCCAAATATCCCAATTTCCAACCAATTAAAGTGGTAAAAGCACCGTCCCAACTCAAGTTAAATATACGACTAAAAATTAATGAAATTTGTTCGAAACTTTGTGCTCTAAATATTAATGATAAAAGCGTATAGCAAGTAGTTACATAAATAAAGGAAAAAATATAGGGTTGGGTTTGTAATACTTTTTCAAGAGTTTTGTTTTTGGATCCCAAAGGAAGCCTTTCTAAAACCATCATAATCCCATTTAATAGGCCAAAAAGTAAAAAATTCCAATGCGCTCCATGCCAAAACCCTACTAAGGTTAGGGTAAGTATAATTCCTATAGCACCAATAAATTGGCTGTTTTTAAAAGAAGTAACAAAGGGAATAAAAAAATAGTCTGTAAACCAACGGGTAAGGGTGATATGCCAACGTTGCCAGAAATCAGAAAAACTTCTTGCTAAATATGGCAGATTGAAATTTTTACTCAACCTAAAACCGAATAATTTGGCAGTACCAATGGCAATGTCGGTATAGCCAGAGAAATCACAGTATAATTGAAAGAAAAATAGGGTACCTACAAAAATCAGGGTTATAAAATTGTACCCTTCAGGATTGTTATAAACCATGTCAACCGCAAGGCCTAATTTTTCCGCAACAATAATTTTTTTGAATAACCCCCATAGTATTTGACGTAATCCTTCTTTTGAATTTTTCAAATCAAAGTTCCTTTTTTTGACAAACTGGGGGAGCAAATCCTTTGCTTTTTCAATTGGACCTGCCACTAATTGGGGGAAGAAACTAACAAAACATAGAAAATGCAGTAGTGTGGTTGTGGGTTTTATTTTTTTATGATACACATCTATGGTGTAACTCATAGTTTGAAAGGTGTAAAAACTTAATCCAACGGGGATGGCAACATTCCAAAAATGATACGTAGAACTGTTTTCTATATGGAAAAGGGCCTCAAAATTTTCAATAAAAAAGTGAAAGTATTTAAAAGTAAAAAGGATGCCTAAATTCCAAAGAATACTTGCCCAAAGTATTGTTTTTCTCCTGAGAGAATGATTGGTTTTATCCATATATAGGGCAGCAAAATAATCGATTAAAGAGCTTGAAATAAGCAATGCCAAAAATCGCCAATCCCAAACGGCATAAAAAAAATAGCTAGCAAGTAGGAGAAAAACATTTTGTAGTGTCACTCGATGGGTACCAATAAGCCAATAGAGGGTATAGGCAATAAATAAGAAAAGCCCAAAATCGAATGAGTTAAATAGCATTTAAATATTGGTTAATATGAAAATTCCCAATAACGTATTTTAGTTAAAATAACTAAAAGTTTCTCCTTCCTTAATAGTAAGGAGGGATTCATATATAAGTTTAATGACATTTTCCACATCGTTTCTATGTACCATTTCCACAGTGGTATGCATATAGCGTAAGGGTAGCGAAATTAGTGCACTCGCTACGCCACCATTGCTATAGGCAAAGGCATCGGTATCGGTTCCAGTAGCGCGGGAAAGTGCAGATCGTTGAAAAGGAATCTTATTTTTTTCGGCCGTATCCACAATCAAATCTCGAAGTTTTTGCTGTACTGCTGGAGCGTACGCAATTACAGGACCTTCACCAATTTTGGCCAACCCTTGTACTTTTTGATCAATCATGGGGGTAGTGGTGTCGTGAGTAACATCAGTAACAATCGCTACGTTGGGCTTAATGCGATGGGTAATCATTTCGGCGCCACGCAAACCTATTTCTTCTTGAACCGAATTGGTAATATATAGCCCAAAAGGCAACTTCTTTTTGTTTTCATGAAGCAAACGAGCAACTTCGGCAATCATAAATCCACCCATTCTATTGTCCAAAGCACGACATACAAACTTGTCCTTATTTAAAATATGAAACTCATCGGGATAGGTTATCACACACCCCACATGGACTCCCATTTTTTCTACTTCTTTTTTATCCTTTGCACCTATGTCTATAAAAATATTATCGGGCTTAGGCGGTTCTTCTTTTGCTAGCGTTCTTGTGTGTATTGCAGGCCAACCAAAAACCCCTTTCACAATACCCTTTTTGGTGTGTATATTCACCACTTTTGAGGGAGCAATTTGATGGTCGCTTCCTCCATTTCGTATCACATAAAGCAACCCATTATCGCTTATATAATTAACATACCATGAAATCTCATCGGCGTGACCTTCAATAACAACCCGATAGGTAGCCTTGGGGTTTATCACGGCTACCGCAGTACCATAGGTGTCGGTAATAAATTCATCTACATAAGGTTTTAAATACGCCATCCAAAGTTTTTGCCCATCCCATTCATATCCTGTAGGGGCAGCATTATTAAGATAATTTTCTAGAAAAGTGAGCGATTTTTTGTTCAGAATTGTAGTTGCCATTTGTAGGGATTAGATTTCTTTCAAAATTAGGAATTAATTAATAACCAACCCAACCCAATTTGTTTATTTTTGGAATGGTTTTGGCAAAGCGTTTGCCGTAATACATGTATCGTTTGAAATCACTTATTTTTTTCTTCTTTTTTATCTGGGGCAGTATATTAATTGCACAAGATCCATATACTGAAATAAAAACCGATACTTC
Source organism: Flavobacteriaceae bacterium (assembly GCA_041392205.1). Lineage (GTDB taxonomy): Bacteria > Bacteroidota > Bacteroidia > Flavobacteriales > Flavobacteriaceae > Halomarinibacterium. Next base: position 15,257 of record JAWKMO010000025.1, read on the forward strand.
CGAAGTATATTATTATATTATTGAAGGGGATACAATTCCTAGGGAATATATCGACTTAGATGAAGTGGTATTATTGAATAAACTTAAATTTAATTCTAAAGAAGATAGAAGACGTTATTTAATCTTGAGACGAAAAACACGCAAAGTGTATCCTTTTGCAAAACTTGCTTCCGAAAGATTAACCGTTATGACCGAAAGGCTCAACACTCTAACCAACAAAAGAGATAAAAAGAAATACACTAAACGAATTCAAAAATATATAGAAGAAGAATTTTCTGAAGAATTAAAAAAGCTAACACGAACGGAAGGTCAAATTTTGGTAAAACTTATTTATAGACAAACAGGGCGAACAGCATTCGATTTGGTAAAGGAACTTAGAACCGGATGGCGTGCCTTTTGGTACCATACAACCGCAAGCATGTTTGATATTTCATTAAAAGAAGAGTACGCTCCTTTTGAAGTGAAAGAAGATTACCTTATCGAAGATATCCTGGAGCGATCCTTCCAGTCGGGGCTATTACTTAGACAAAAACCTGCTTTTCCAATCGATTACTTAGAATTAACATCCCGTTGGAATAATTCTTCAAAATAAATTTGCTAGGTTTTTATTGATTGAGTATATTAGTGGTTCGGCTTTAAAAAAAATACTCAATCTTCGAGTTTTCAAGCATTTATAAATAAGTAAAAAAAAACGTAATTTTTTTTAAAAATAGTTTTGGTTTATTGAAAAAAGCAATTGTATATTTGCACCCGCTTACAAGAAAGGCAAATATTTGAAATTAGTTGATTTGGGAATTCTAAATGTGGTTCAATTCCACTACAACTAGCAAGATTAAGTTCATTGACATATTGAAATTGACAGCGTAGAGAGATAATCTTTCGGGATTATTTTTCAGACGAAAAAAACAAACTAGACTAAGTAGAAATACCTGAGATTTTTTTGAGGGCTTTTTGTTGTGATTTTAGATTATTTAAGATTATACGATGAAGAGTTTGATCCTGGCTCAGGATGAACGCTAGCGGCAGGCCTAACACATGCAAGTCGAGGGGTAACAGGGAGCTTGCTCTGCTGACGACCGGCGCACGGGTGCGTAACGCGTATACAATCTGCCCCTTACTAAGGAATAGCCCAGGGAAACTTGGATTAATGCCTTATGGTATCATAGGTTGGCATCAATTTATGATTAAAGGATACGGTAAGGGATGAGTATGCGTCCTATTAGCTTGTTGGTGTGGTAACGGCGCACCAAGGCTACGATAGGTAGGGCCCCGAGAGGGGCATCCCCCACACTGGTACTGAGACACGGACCAGACTCCTACGGGAGGCAGCAGTGAGGAATATTGACAATGGGCGGAAGCCCCATCCAGCCATGCCGCGCAGAAGACTGCCCTAAGTGGGTTGTAAACTGCTTTTGTACGGGAAGAAACACCCTCGTGAGGGGCTTGACGGTACCGTAAGAATAAGCATCGGCTAACTCCGTGCCAGCAGCCGCGGTAATACGGAGGATGCAAGCGTTATCCGGAATCATTGGGTTTAAAGGGTCCGTAGGCGGATAATTAAGTCAGGGGGAAAGTCTCGGCAGCTCAACTGTAGGACTGCCCTTGATACTGGTTATCTTGAATCAAGGTGAAGTGGTTGTGAATATGAGGTAGCCGGTGAAATGCATAGATATTGGCGATGAGAATAATTGATTGCGAAGGCAGGTCACTAACAATGTATTGACGCTGAGGGACGAAAGCGTGGGGAGCGAACAGGATTAGATACCCTGGTAGTCCACGCTGCAAACGATGGATACTAGCTGTCCGACCTTCGGGTTGGGTGGCCAAGCGAAAGTGATAAGTATCCCACCTGGGGAGTACGTTCAAGAATGAAACTCAAAGGAATTTGATGGGGCCCGCACAAGCGGTGGAGCATGTGGTTTAATTCGATGATACGCGAACCTTACCAGGGCTTAAATGTAGTCTGACGTACTTGGAAACAGGTATTCTTCGGACAGATTACAAGGTGCTGCATGGTTGTCGTCAGCTCGTGCCAGAGGTGTCAGGTTAAGTCCTATAACGAGCGCAACCCCTGCCGTTAGTTGCCACATAAAGATGGGAACTCTAACGGACTGCCGGTGCAAACCGTGAGGAAGGTGGGGATGACGTCAAATCATCACGGCCCTTACGTCCTGGGCCACACACGTGCTACAATGGCCGGTGTGGCAGCCACACCGCAAGGTGGAGCGAATCCTAAAAACCGGTCTCAGTTCGGATTGGGGTCTGCAACTCGACCCCATGTAGTTGGAATCGCTAGTAATCGGATATCACGACATCCGGTGAATACGTTCCTGGCCTTGTACACACCGCCCGTCAAGCCATAAATGGGGGTACCTGAAGTCGGTGACCGCAAGGAGCTGCCTAGGGTAAACCGATAACTGGGGCTGTCGTAACAAGGTAGCCGTACCGGAAGGTGCGGCTGGAACACCTCCTTTCTAGAGAAGTTACGCAAGAGGTCTGTAAGATCTCTAATTTTTTACTTGGTCTAGCTGTCAATTTTAATTATTAAGTCTAAAGACATTAGTATCAGCATATCAAAACTGATTACTGAATACTGAACACTAAGGACATAAGAAGTCCCATAGCTCAGCTGGTTAGAGCGCTACACTGATAATGTAGAGGTCGGCAGTTCGAGTCTGCCTGGGACTACAGATTTAAGATTAAGGATTTATGGATTTAGATTTTTGATTTTAAAACGTTCATTAAAAAAATAGAAAAGAGATTTTTAGAAGTTGAGAGAGTTCAACAATCGTTAATCGTAGTTCAACACTCTGAAATCGATTACGGGGAATTAGCTCAGCTGGCTAGAGCGCCTGCCTTGCACGCAGGAGGTCAAGGGTTCGACTCCCTTATTCTCCACGAAAATCAATTCGTTAATTGGTTAATTAGCTAATGAGACAATGCAATTGGTTCATTAGTTGGATTTTCAGATTTTCAGATTGAATAACCGTTCATTGACATATTGGAAAAAGAAATACGAGAAAATTAATTTTTTCAGTTAAAGACTTTAAAAAAAGTTTTTAGCGATAAGTAAACTCATTAAAGAGCAAAAAAGTACAATAAGCAAATTAAGAGCGCATGGGGAATGCCTAGGCTCTCAGAGGCGAAGAAGGACGCGATAAGCTGCGATAAGCTGCGGGGATTGGCACATACGAATTGATCCGCAGGTTTCCGAATGGGGCAACCCAGCATACTGAAGGTATGTTATCCGCAAGGAGGCGAACCCGGGGAACTGAAACATCTAAGTACCCGGAGGAAGAGAAAACAAAAAGTGATTTCGTTAGTAGTGGCGAGCGAACGCGAATAGCCCAAACCAATTCTGTTACGGCAGTATTGGGGTTGTAGGACTGCGCCATTGGATGCACGATGAACTAGAACACGTTGGAAAGCGTGGCCAAAGACGGTGATAGCCCGGTATAGGTAAAGACTGATATCCATAGCAGTATCCTGAGTAGTGCGGGGCACGTGAAACCCTGTATGAATCCGGCGGGACCATCCGCCAAGGCCAATACTCCTGAGAGACCGATATAGAACCAGTACCGTGAGGGTAAAGGTGAAAAGAACCCCGAACAGGGGAGTGAAATAGATCCTGAAACCATGCGCTATGCTGGTCGAGCCCCGGAGCAATCGGGGTGACGGCGTGCCTTTTGCACACGAGCCTACGAGCTACTGTTGCTAGCAAGGTTAAGGTTTTAAGAACCGGAGCCGTAGCGAAAGCGAGTCTGAATAGGGCGCCATAGTTAGTAGTAGTAGACGCTAAAACCGTATGATCTACCCTTACAGGGGTGTAGTTGTGGTAACACACAGTGGAGGCCCGAACCCGTTGACGTTGAAAAGTCTTGGGATGACCTTTTGAGTGGGGTGAAAGGCCAATCAAACTCGGAAATAGCTCGTACCCCCGGAAATGCATTTAGGTGCAGCGTTGTGTTAGTTTTATAGAGGTAGAGCTACTGATTGGATGCGGGGCTTCACCGCCTACCAATTCTTGACAAACTCCGAATGCTATAAAATAATGTACAGCAGTGAGGGTGATGGGTGCTAAGGTCCATGTCCGAGAGGAAGAACCAGACCATCAGCTAAGGTCCCAAAATATATGCTAAGTTGAACAACGCGGTTGGACTGCACAGACAGCTAGGATGTTGGCTTGGAAGCAGCCATTCATTTAAAGAGTGCGTAACAGCTCACTAGTCGAGCGGTCCGGTGATGGATAATAATCGGGCATAAGCATATTACCGAAGCTATGGGATAGAAATATCGGTAGGGAGCATTCTAGCGGTGTAGAAGGTGTATGAGCCATATGCTGGAACTTCTAGAAAAGAAATGTAGGCATAGTAACGGATAATGCGGCGAGAAACCCGCACACCGAAAGACTGTTCTCAGCTATGCTAATCAGCTGAGGGTTAGTCGGGGCCTAACGCGAACCCGAAAGGGGTAGTGGATGGACAACCAGTTAATATTCTGGTACCTGCCCGCTTAAAAGTGACGGATAAGAGAATTAGGTGCGTACTGACGGAATAGTACGTTGAAGCCAGTGGTAAACACGGCGATAGTACACTAAGGCTACGGCCGTTGTGATAATCCTAAGTATCGACTTCCAAGGAAAAACAAGCGAGGCAGCCCGTACCGCAAACCGACACAGGTGGTTGGGATGAGAATTCTAAGGTGCTCGAGAGATCTATAGCTAAGGAACTAGCAAAACCGACCCCGTAACTTCGGGAGAAGGGTCGCCCCCAGCAATGGGGGCCGCAGTGAAGAGGTCCAGGCGACTGTTTATCAAAAACACAGGGCTCTGCTAAATCGAAAGATGATGTATAGGGCCTGACACCTGCCCGGTGCTGGAAGGTTAAGAGGAGATGTCAGCTTCGGCGAAGCATTGAATCGAAGCCCCAGTAAACGGCGGCCGTAACTATAACGGTCCTAAGGTAGCGAAATTCCTTTAAGAGACGGTAAGTTCCGACCTGCACGAATGGTGTAACGATTCGACACCGTCTCAGCTATGAGCTCGGTGAAATTGTAGTAACGGTGAAGATGCCGTTTACCCGCTGTGGGACGAAAAGACCCCGTGCACCTTTACTATAGCTTAGTATTGGAGCCTTCGACAAGTAATGTGTAGGATAGTGGGAGACATTGAAGCTGCGTCGCCAGGCGTGGTGGAGTCACCGTTGAAATACCACCCTTTGCTTGTTTAGGGCCTTAACCCCGAATCCTCGGGGGAGTGTTGGTGGGTAGTTTGACTGGGGTGGTCGCCTCCAAAAGAGTAACGGAGGCTTCTGAAGGTTCCCTCAATACGGTTGGCAATCGTGTGTAGAGTGCAATGGCATAAGGGAGCTTGACTGGAGAGGCCTATGTCGATCAGGTACGAAAGTAGAGCATAGCGATCCGGTGGTTCCGGGTGATGGAAGGGCCATCGCTCAAAGGATAAAAGGTGCCGGGGATAACAGGTCGATCTCCCCCAAGAGCTCACATCGACGGGGGGGTTTGGCACCCTCGATGTCGGTTTGTCACATCCTGGGGCTGGAGAAGGTCCTGCTGGGCTGTTCGCCCATTAAAGTGGCACGCGAGCTGGGTTCAGAACGTCGTGAGACAGTTCTGCCCTCGTCTACAGTGGGCGCAAGAAATTTGAGTGATCTGACTCTAGTACGAGAGGACCGAGTTGGACCGACCTCTGGTGTACCAGTTGTCCCGCCAGGGGCACTGCTGGGTAGCTACGTCGGGAAGGGATAAGCGCTGAAAGCATATAAGCGCGAAACCCACCACAAGATGAGATTTCTTTAAAGGGTCGTGGGAGACTACCACGTTGATAGGCCATAGGTGGAAGTGCGGTAACGTGCGTAGCCGAGTGGTACTAATTACCCGTACGCTTATGTACGCGCTTCTCCCCTCCTAAGGAGGGGAGGGCAACTCTTTGACTCTTAAAATGATACTTACAAATTACTTGGATACGTATCCCTTTTTCCTTTATGTTAAGATATTTATCCTCGCAGATGCGGGGATCTTTTCCTTGCACAGGTAAAGAACTCTCTCAATAGAGATTCCTACCTTCGCAGGAATTGAAAAACTAAGGTGGTTACTGCGTCGGGGCTCACCCCTTACCATTCCGAACAGGGAAGTTAAGCCCGACTGCGCCGATGATACTGCAGCAATGTGGAAAAGTAGGTCGCCGCCTTCTTGTAAAGCCCTTCATTTTATTTATGAAGGGCTTTTTTATTAGCTATATTTTATGACTAAATAAAATTTATAGTGTTATTATTATTTTGAGTATCTTAATGGTTTCAAATTGTTTTATAACGAACCAAAATATAATTCTATGAAACCAAAAACTAACTTAATTCAAACATTCTTCTGGTGTTTAATAGTCATATTTGTGCATGCTACATCACTAAAAGCACAAGAAAGGATTGCTGTTCTTCAAAACCCCTTTGTTTTATTACTTGATCCTGATAATGGGGCTATTATAGATCCCACTTTTATAGACTTAACTCCATTAAGCCCTGGAACTCCCAAGGCAATCATTCAAGTTAATGAAGAGATTTGGATAAGTGACCAACTAGAAGACAGAATTGATCGATTTGGTTTAGATGGTAGCTATTTGAGTACAATAAGTGGGGGTTTAGATAATATTAAAGGGATGGCTATAATTAATAATACAGAAGTTTGGGTAGCCAACGCAGGTACATTGGGAGCTCCTGGAAATGCTATAGTTCGATTTGATTTTGACGGAAACAACCTTGGATTTTATGACACTTCTTCAAGTGGTTCTTCTTTTGATTTTATTGATACTGGTAGCGAAGTGTATATTTCATACATAAATACAGGGTCTAGAATTGAACGCAGGGATTATTCTGGAAATGTATTAGGGAATATTGTAGATCCAAATATTGTTAATTTTATTCAGCAAATAGAAGTTAATACAACCAATAATTCTGTTTATGCTGCTGTTTTTAGCACTTTGGCACCTAACGCTTCGGGATTATATGAGTTTGCTATTAGTGATGGGTCGATACTTAATTATTGGGGCGCGCAAGGTAGTTTGCGTGGCGTGGCTCAATTAGGAGATGGAAATATATTAATTTCGAATGGTTCTGGCGTTCATATTTTAAATACAGGGACGGGTAGCACTACTAATATCTCAGCAGGTACTAGTCAATTTTTTGGGAGGTTAAATCTATCCCCTTGTACGCCTCCACCAACCCCAACAGGTGATGCTAATCAAACCTTTAATGAAGGGGCAACACTTGCAGATATTGTTATTGATCCTATTACAGTTACTTGGTTTGCTACTGAATTGGATGCTTTAGCTAACACCAACCCTTTACCAAATACTACGGTATTGCAAGATGGTACAACGTATTGGGCAGTAAATATTGAAGGGGATTGTTTAAGTGTTCCATTTGCCGTTACTGTTACCGTTTTGTGTAACCCTCCATCAACACCAACAGGAGATGCTAATCAAACTTTTAATGAAGGAGCAACACTTGCAGATATTGTAATTGATCCTATTACAGTTACTTGGTTTGCTACTGAATTGGATGCTTTAGCTAATACCAACCCTTTACCAAATACTACAGTATTGGAAGATGGCACAACGTATTGGGCAGTAAATATTGTTAATGATTGTTTAAGCGATCCTTTTGCTGTAACGGTTACTCTTATATTTTTGGGATTGGATGAATTTTCTGAAAATAATATAAAGCTATTTCCTAATCCTATAAAAAATATAGTTACTATTCAATCAAACGATATAATAATGGAACAATTGGCGATATTCGATATGCTAGGAAAAAGAATTATGAATTTTGAAAATGTAGGAACTTCTTACCATTTGGATATATCCAGCTTAAGCTCTGGAATGTATCTATTGAATGTAAAAGTAAACGGAAAAATTCTGTCTAAGAAAATAATTAAACAGTAAATTTTGAGAAAAAAAGAGGGGTTTATTCCCCTCTTTTTTTTCTTAAAATTGATTCAAAATAAAAAAATTATTAAAATTTTTATAAAACACTTTCTACATTTT
>JAWKMO010000026.1:0-22762 GCA_041392205.1 Flavobacteriaceae bacterium
ACTTTACTTGGTCTACTTCAAAATAAAATGTATACATTTAAGACTATTTTGAGTAGACATTAAAGTATAAATCATTACTGTACAGTACTATACAGATGTATTTGGTAGACATAAATAGGGACAAAATCAATTAATTTTCAGACCAATGAGCAATGAAAGGGCAAGTGTAAAAATCTATTCCGATGCGAAAAACAACCTTGCCGTACTGGCCAAAAGAAGTGGCAAAAGTGAAATCGATTATTTGAGCAAAGGCATTGATTTTATATATTAGAGCGGTATAGACGTATATGGCCTTAAAGACCTTATACCAAAAATGGGACAAAATTCGGATTCAATTTTTTAAATCATCTTTTTTTTAGATTTTTTTATTTTTCGATCTCGAACGTTTTTAGCTTGGGTATATGTATCCTATCCGGTTCTTGCTGTTGAAAATCCTTCATTTCCTGTAAGACCAGATCCATGTCCTTTAAAAACTCGGTGTCCGCCCCGTTTTCCTTTGCGACCTGGTAATAGGCCTCCAAGGTCGGCACGGCAAATAAATCGTGACCTGCAATCACGAACGCAGGGACATCATTTTTGATACACTTTATCAATATGGCCTTTTGGTCTTTCATCGTTTATTTGAACTTTTGTTTGTGATGTAAGACCCTTAAAATATATACCGAATCATTCTGTACTATAAAATGAATCGAATACTTAAAACCACTGAAATGAACTCTTCTTACATTCCTATAATAGATTTGAAAAAGAAAAGGGTTTGCCCTCAAATAATCTATTTGGATCATAAAATCCTTATCAAAATCTTCTTCCAGGCCGGATATCCGATAGTGGCATTTGGCAGTTAGTATATCCTTTTCCGCATCCTTTGAAACGTTAATTTGATATCCCATTCCTGCTCATTACTTCTTCAATAGTGGAAAATTCTATTTCGTTCTTATCGAACTTGTTCAATAAATCGTCCATCATGTCGGTATACTCTTTTGACGGCACTTCTAATTTTTTGGCCTGTTCTATGGCCAAAAATTCTAGGTAATTTTTGAGACTACGGTTTTGTCTTTTAGCTTCAGCTTCCAGTGCCGAAATGACCGTTTCATCTAAATGTAATTCCTTACGTATCATGATAATGTATATTTATACGTACAATATACGTATAAATATCGAAATAAAAACAATTTTATCGTTTAATTGAACTTTGAAGGAAGATACTAAAAATCACGTAAAACAATAAACTCTTTACAAAAGGGGCGATTTGTAAAGAGTCATGGTTATTAAGGTCCTACTTCCAGATTTATGGAAGCCTATTAACTAGTAATGGATTTTTTTTTATAAAAAGAAACAAAAATACCAAGGATTACAAATAATTTTGGAGATAATGTACAGTTCAGGTGCTATATTCTATAAAGCATTCTAACCTTTAAGTCCGCTTTGAACCTCTTGAAACATTACAATGATCAACAAATCGTAATACGAGTCCTCTAGAATATGGTCGCTCCCCTCGCCAACTGTTTTGCCAAAATTCTCTTAGGCGATCAAACTACCTATTTTTTAATTTAGGATGCATACCACCACCTTCCCATTTACCACTAATATGCCAATTTTCATAATGATATAACCATAAACTTGTCCAAGGAATTATACAATCTGCGATTAACTTTTCGGAGTTAAATTCTTGGTAATTAGGATAATACAAACACAACTCGTCATAAGGATATACATGAGGAATTTTTTCGTTCTTAAAATTTCTTTTTAAAACTGGGTCTGTTATTTTGACCTTCGGACGAGTTCCAACTTTATAACTTAGTTTGAAGCTATAGTAGAGACTTCTTGCGGTTGGTCTTAATTGACCGCTGCAAAAAACGCGATTCTTTTCTAACCTAACTTTGAATTCAGGATAATCCTTTTTTAAAGCAACGAACTGTTCCGCTAGAGTGTATTTCTTTTTACTGTTCACTTCCAAAAAAAGTATTGCTTCTAACCTTTTTTATTCCTATTGCTAGAGATTCAGTCAAAATTCCAGTTTTAGTATTTATACCTATTTCACTAGATTTCCTTGCTTTTTCAATATAATTTACTTGTGAGTATTGAGCCCTCAAAAATGCACTTTCCCCAAATAAGCCTTTTAAAATATTCGCTTCCTCTAAAACACCATTATCCTCTTTAAGATTTTGCCATTGAGCATCTAAATGGGCAACGAACTTCTTGAAATACTCATATAATTCAGGTTCCTTATCCTCCTCCCATTTATCGCTAAAATCTTCGTCATTATTTACTGGATTTAATACTTTCAAACGGTCTCCATTCCAATTTAGACCACTCAAACTTTTTTTAATCCTACTAATTATATTATCAATAGTATCAAAAATCGATTCTTCACCACCATAAAATTCACCAGCAATGGTCGTTAAAATTATACTAGACGTAGCCATTTCTTTATTATCATTAAAATACTCATCTCGATACATTTTAATAAGTTGAACTGCTCTTTGCAATGGTTTCTTTTTTGAAAATTCGTCTGCAGGTAAATTTTCCATAGCGTAAGCTTTTTCGAGCAATGACATTTTAACCAGATTGGACTTGTTAATGAACCATTTGCCATATCCCCTAGGGTTACTCGAAGTCCAATCGCCTAATTTTCTATCCGGCACAACAAGTTTATTATCATCAATATCGGTTTCTTGACAGCCCGGTAAAATATCCATATGAAAGTCACCTGCATAATTCAATCTAATACATCTATTTTTTGGTTCAACCTTGTCTCTATATCTATCACTATTCTGAAGAACTCTCTTCAATTGATTGTAAACGAATTGCGGAGAGTATTCTTCCCAATCCATAACAATATGAACAACAATATCTAAATCGAATTCGTTTTTACCTGTTGGCTTAACAGTAGTTCCAATGCGGACTGAACCTTGAGGATAAATTTCAAAAATAGCATTTTTGAAAAACCCAGTATCTTCATTAAGAAGGCTTTCAATGGCTCTGTAAGCAGACTCCATTCTTTCTTTGCGAGTATCATCCAATTGAATTTCCTCAGCCATTCTAGCTAGTAAATCATCCAGCTGTGTGTTCTTGTTGTTAAATTGTATCATTCTTTACTCCACTTTAAATTCATAACCCATTTAGCATGAGGGCCTATTTTATATTTAGTAGTCAACTCATCTTCATCATGACCTAAATTATTAATCATTTTAGCACTTGCCCATTTAATGTAATCACTATCACCCTTTTTTAAGAGTTGTTCCAGTTCTTTTTGTTGCGCCGCGTTTGGTATTATTTCAAGAACATCGTATTGTAGAATTTCCCAACAACGCCATCCTGTATCAATTGGAGCTTTCTTTAATGGCGTTCGAACAGATTTTAAAAATCTATAATTTACATAGGGGAAAATTTTCTTTGAAAGCACACGCTCATTCGCTTTCCCTCCCAATAATTCTTCATAAAATTCTCGCCAATGAGAAATTTCACGGTTCTTTTCGCTATTAAACCAATCAAGGAATTTTATTGCGTTCTTGGCAGGTATAAAAACGGCTAAATCTCCTTTTTTCAAACCTGCGGTTATCATTTTTAAATCATCAGTTGCCTCCATTTCTTCGAGAATGCTCTTGGTTTCAGGCAATCTTTTATACTTCCCCCCTACATGTTGATACCAATTCCAATTTGGATTCGCATTTTGCACCAATAAGTACTTGTCATTAACCTTAATTCGATACTGATATGACATTGAAAATCGGATATACTCTCCCGAAAGAGCTAACCAATATGCTTGTATCGTTAGTATTAGCCTTTTTCTATTTTTATAGAATAATTCAAAACCATCAATAAATAACGTTGTAATAAGTAAAATCAAGCCCCCTCCAACGAATTCTGGCCGAAGAGATTCACCAATATTACAGCCAATTACCACTAGCGCAATACCAACAAAGATTTTCAGTATAAATGCTCTCATGAAAAATGATTAACCTTTTGGCGGAAAATTATCCGTGCCGAAACTATCTTTTTGCCTAATCTGACCTTTTCTATTGTGAACTAAAAGCTCAAATTTTTGATTTTGCGCAATATTTCTGGCACCATTTATTGCTTCTTTTTGAGTAGCAGTAACTTTTGTTGCCTTCTCATTTCCCGCACCTTTAACTGCCCATCTACTTTTATACGGTACTACATGTTGATTCTTTTTCATTCTTTTAAAATTTAAATTTTTATTACACTTTCCACGATACCTTGTATCCTAAAATCTCTCATTAGTATTATTGGTTGATGATTCTTCTCAGTAGATTTTGGTAACAATAAGACGTGTTTTTCATTTTTTTTAAATAATTTGATTGTTGCTTCATCATCTATCAAGGCAATTACCCTATCACCATCATTGGCCGTTTGGCTCTGTCTTACTAGAACTAAATCACCATCATCAATTTCAGCTAAATCCATTGAATTCCCAATCGCCTTGAGTAGAAAGTACTTCTCCCCGTTTTTTAATAGTTCAACAGAAATAGAAACTTCCGCTTCAACGTTTTCTTCTGCGAAAATTGGTAGTCCGCATGAAATACTCCCAAGCAAGGGGATTTTTACAGTTTGGGCTCTATTACCAAAATTTTCAGGTATTTGAAATTCAGTAACCATGTAAGTCCCATTTTCCTTTTTTACTAGAATACCTTTTTCCAAAAGGCTACCTATAATAACTGCTGTAGACCTTGGCGATTTGTAACCCATTTCTCGCATTAAGTCTCTAACACTAGGTGTTTTGCCATATTCCATTAGATAGGTTCTAATCTTTTTTATGGCTTTTATCTCTTTATTTGATAATTCATTCAACATACGCAAATATACAGATCGTATACAGTTTAAATTTCCTTACAACACATTAGTTATTAGGTATTTATCAACAAATTAAAGAGAAGTAATTGTCTGGCTTAAGAGGAATAAGAAGATTTCCTAAAGCGGGGGCAGCTCTAATATGAGAGCCGCCCTAGCGGGGAGGATGGGATTCAAACCCACGGAACCTAGTTAAAAGTTCGACTGGTTATAAATCAGCTGCATTCGGCCACTCTGCCACCTCCGAAAAGAGCATTAATCTTCTCGGAAATATAGTGTGGAATGAAAGCTTAGTAATTATTAACTCAGCTTTACTTCATCAAGTAACTGCTCCTTTTCTTCTCCAAAAATTTTAATCAAAAATTCTTTTATCGAAGGAGCCAACATTCTATAAATTTCTAATTTATCAGAGGGTATATCCTTTTCTGATATAGTAAGAAAATATAGAATTGGCTGAGGCACATCCAAAACTTTACAGATTTTGTCCAAGGTATCTGGATTTGGGTTATAATTACCTTTTATAATCTGAGAAAGAGCGGTGGTGCTTTTTCCTATTCTTTTTGCAACATCGACTTGAGTAAGTCCCTTACGCTTTATAAGAACATTGATTACTTTACCTAATTCCATATTTAATTCTTTAGCCAGAACCAACAGCATTTGCAAAGATTCCAAATAGTTCAAGTAGTTTCATTACTATCGCCACTATTTCTTCTTTACTTTTTGCATTTTCGAACTTTTGCTTGATTTCGATTAAAAGTTCTCTATTTGATTCTGATGTTTCTTTTGAAGCAATAGCCTCATCAATTTGTTCTAATATATTTTTCTTGTACATCACCTTGTAGGTATTTAATTAATTAAACACCAGGATTCAAGGATATTTCTTAAATCCTAGCTAACTATATAACTGTTAACTAGGTTTAAAGAGTGGTAGTCATCAAGATTTTTGAAATGAAAACTATGATTTTTAGTGAAGTGTTCTTTTAGATTTCTTCCCAGCTGACGTATTTTATTGAGAATAATCTTGATACGATGATTGATAGCACGCAATCTAATTTTTGAAGTTCTAAGAGATTCATAATCATTAGCTATCTGTACACAACAATAAGTGTCAATACTGTGAAGATGAAACAATTCACGTAAATCTTCCAACTTTACTTTAGAGAAATCAATTTGATTATCAACAATATCCTTGGGACTTATAAATTCCTTTAGACTATTAGCTAATGACCGAATAGAATTTTTAAAGGTAATTTCTTCAATAGACTTTTCAACAATCAAATTTTTCATTGAAATGTCTTCATGGACTATTCCGCCTCCATAAAACTTCATTTTATCCTTGGAGGAATAATTTATTCCGCTAGTCCATGGCAGGAAGTGTTCCTTTTCTTCATCAATTACATAATCACCACCATAGAACTTCTTCTTATTCGTTTCATAAGAATTAATTATCCTGCAATTTTTGGGCAAGTAGTTGTCCTCATAATTAATGAAAGTATAATTACCGCCGTAGAATTTTTTATTTTTCGTAGTTGAAATGGAACTTTCGATTTTTGGCAGATAATATTCTATATCATCAATGAGAATAATATTATCTGATTTTGTTACTAAAAAATCATCATAAGCAATAGGCTTTGACCACCATTCCGGTAGTTTAGAGAAGTTATTTTTTGAAATATTTTTTAGTAGAACGCCCATAGGATTAAATTGTTTCGATATACAAATATAAGTAAAACTTACATATATACAAAAAATCTAAAATATTTTGTTGTGTTTCTAACCAATTCCCCTAATTCATTGACTTAATCACCTAAAGCTAAAATTTCTTTTTCAAAATGTTGTTTACACTTATTTTTAAAATGGTACATTTTTTCTTTCGATTCTTTGATTTCGGCTACATATTTATAAAAAGTTAGTCTAGTTTCATTAACCATAGTCGTTGGATTAATCATACTATTTCCTTCTCCAGAGATAAATAAGTCTTTTACAACATAGACAAATTGGCCCAAATTCTTTATTCTGCCCTCATGAATTAATCCATTTCTATAATCATCGTTTATTATTTTTACCTGTCTTTTTGATTCTTTATTATCTAATTTTTTAATGCTCGGAAGTTCAGAGCAAAATGCTTTAATTCTGTTAGCGCTTTCTGTTCTAATGAAAAACTCTCCAATAAAATCAATTGCGGTAAGAATAAGTACTCCTTTAGCAAAAGCATCGAACTCGTCAGTTAACTTTTCTGCGGGCCTTAAATAGAAGCCCTCAACTCTATCGATAAAAGCTTCCATTAATTTGTTGCCATCGTTTAGATCTAGGTAGGGAGTTTTGTGATTTGGCGAGAAATATATTATGTCTTCAACCCTCATTTTTTAAAATTCTTAACATTATTAATTCAAAAGATATTGAAAAAATACCATTCCACACACATTGCCTTCCCTCCTACCGTCGGTCAGTTAATAAGTGTTCCATTACCTTCTGATATAAAGGTTCTTAGATGGGAAATTAAATGAAAGTGCGGTGCCGAATATTTTGCTTTTTCAAAGTAAAATTATATAACGCTAGACACTACGGTACAAACGGAACGAATAACTTATAGGTTACAATATTCCACGTAAGTATCAAATGAAAGTTTTTTCACAACTCTTTACATTTCGCCCTTCGGAAATATTTTTAGAATAGCAACTGAACTCCCTAAAAAATAATCAAAGAAAATACTACTCTTTACAAAATCCGCTTAATGTAAAGAGTCTTATTTCTTCTTTTTAAAATGCTTCTTGCAAAATGCAGTTTCTAATTCCTGCTCGGTATCCCAAAAAACGATACCACATTCCTTACAATTTCTTCTTCCCTGAATGGCTAAATATTTGTACAAGGTCGGTTTTGATTTAATACCTACCAATTTCATGATGTCAATAATAGGTAATTTATTCTCTTGGTAATAGGTTGCAGCCAACATGGCCTTTTGTTTAGCTTCTTTACCTAGCCCCTTTTTACGACCTAATTGTATTCCTCTCCTCCTAGCGCTTTTAAGACCGGCAGTAGTCCGCTCGATTATTATATCGCGTTCCAATTGGGCCACAGCTCCAAAAAGTGTGATAATAAATTTACCGTGGGCAGAAGTGGTATCAATAAACGGGTCGTTGATGCTCTTGAAATTAACGCCAAGCTTTTCAAACTGATCTACCAGTTTTAGTAAATGAGAAATACTCCTGGCAATACGGTCAAGTTTCCAAACGATGACGGTATCTCCATCCCTAAGTTTTGAAATCATCAAATCCAAATCATGGCGTTCTGCCTTGGCCCCAGAAGAAACATCTCGGTAGATATTTTTCTCGGCTACACCTTCTTTTAAAAGTGCATCAATCTGTAAACTGGGATTTTGCGTTTTCGTGCTGACCCTTACGTATCCAAATAGCATAATGAGTATAATTATAGCACTAAAAATAAACTATTAAATTATACCGATAAAATGAACCGTTATTTATTTGAAATTCGATTTGATTAAAAAGTTCAAAAAAACGGTCATTTAAATATACTTATGTAGTTCCGTAAAAGGTTAATTAACGAAACTATTAAAAAGGACCAAGAATGGGACACTTAGATAAAAGAATATCAGAAGTCTCAAAACTGACCCATAAATAGGCCGTTATACGGGACTACTAATATCTCAATCAAGTACCCACTAAACTTTCTAAATTTAAATAAGCTTGTTCTTACTTAATTGAACTTAACATAAGTAATCCCACCTTAAATTATACATAGAGAATTGGGCCTGTTATTAAGACATTTCAAAAAATGGTCATCCTTCGAAACTCTAAAATGATTTTTTTCTGAAATAATCTTCTAGGATGTATTCACAATTAAGTGTTAAAGCATTTAGTAGATAAATATCGGATGTTTCATGTCAACTATATTTGGATGTATAAAAATCATAAGTTCTTTATACAATTGTGATTTCTAATATTTAAAAAAAGCATTTCGTCGTTATCCTAAAATATAAATATTGCAGAAGCATGTAAGTTTTTTATTATTAATTACGTTGGCCTCATTTACAGGATTTAGTCAAGAAAACTCAACGCCGTTAAATGGCAGAGCTAAGAGCTTTGAAAATGATGTTTCCAATATTTTAATTGTCAACCTAAATTCTAAGAAATCAACGATTACTGATTCTTTGGGGATGTTCACCATTGAAGTTAAATTAAGGGATTCAATAAGATTTACTGCGCTTCAATATGTAACAAAAGAAATTGTTATTACCGATACAATCTTAAATGAAAATTTAGTGGTCATAAACCTTGTTGAGAATGTTATCAATTTAAATGAGGTTACCGTTATGCCCTATAATCTAACTGGAAAAATAGGCCTTGATATTGAAAGACTTGGCCTTAAACCCGTTGTTACTTCTTTAACATTGGGCTTACCTAATGCAGATATTGAAAAAATGACCCAAAGTGAACGACTACTTATAGAGGCAGATAGAGGAAAATATGCTTATTATTATGGTATAGCCCTAGTAATAAACACACATAAAATAATGAACAAGGCTTCTGGGAGAACCAAATCCTTCGAGGACATGGTCGCCCGAGATGAAGACATGGAGTTGGAAAAAGAAATCCTGGCTAAGTTCTCAAAGAAAATAATGTCAGAAAATTTCGGTATTCCCGAAGCGAATATTGATGGATTTCTTACTTATTGCATGTCACAAAAGGATTTTTCAGAATTGTCACAGGCAGGAAATACTATGGAGATTTGGGAATATCTAAAGGCTAGAAGTATTGAATTTAAAAATACAGACTTGCTAAAAGAATAGAATTATTTTGGAAAATCTGCGCAGAAAAAACAAGAGATACCTAAAGTAACCGTTGCACAAGCCCATAATTTTTTCTCCAATCTTATAAAACCAAAATTACATGGGACACCAGCAATCTTCTAATTCCAATCTTTTCCACGTTCTATGCAACGATAAAAACATTGCTAATTGGTCAAAATATTAAGGTCTTTGTAACATTTTGTAATTCCTCGTATCTAAATGGCGAACCGATCAGATAGCTACGAAATGAAAAAAATAATTTATTTAGGCATTTGCCTTTTATTTGCAAATCAAATATTTGGGCAGGATATTTCCAACTACCCTTTTGAAGTTGAGAAAAGCGGAGTCGGGAATCGGACGATAGTGCTGATCCCTGGATTTGCTTGTTCTGGCGAAGTATGGTCTGAAACCAAAACAGCTTACGAAAAGGAATTCACTTGTTATACCCTTACAATGGCAGGGTTTGCAGGTGCAGAACCTGGCCCCGACCCTAGTTTTGAAAACTGGAAAATTGAAATAGCCGATTTCATCAGAAAAAAAAGGATTGAAAGGCCCATTCTGATCGGGCACAGTATGGGAGGAGGTTTGGCGATGGCCATAGCTGCTGACTACCCTGAACTTGTGGAGAAAATAATCGTTGTGGATGCCCTGCCATGTTTGGCTGCATTGACAAACCCGAATTTTAAACAGAAAGAAGATATAGACTGTACGGCTACGGTAAATCAAATTACAACTTTACCAAAAGAACAATTCTATCAAATACAAAAATTGTCCATGCCTCAACTTGTTCAAAATACAGAAATGCTGGAAACTGTTGTAAATTGGAGCATAGCATCCGATAGACGGACTTTTGCCAAAATGTATTGCGATTTTTCCAACACTGATTTAAGAGAAAAAATTGGTAATATTAAATGCCCAACACTAGTTTTGCTCGAATCTAACTTTAAGAACTTTAAACCTGCGATCGAAAACCAATACAAAAATCTTGAATCAGCTGATTTACGATATGCCGATAAAGGGCTTCATTTTATAATGTATGATGACAAAGAATGGTATTTTGACCAATTAGCAATTTTTTTAGCCAAAGATTAAGGGTGTTCGAAGAAATATATAAAGACTATTGGCAAAAGATTTACCGTCTATGTATGGGCTTTGTAAACGACAAAGACTTGGCAAAGGATCTAGCCCAGGAAACTTTTGTGGTTGTTCTGAAAAAGCTTCCGGAATTTAGAAACGAGGCCAAGGTAGGGACTTGGATTTTTAGAATTGCCTCAAATATTTGTTTACGTCAAATCGAACGGCGCAACCGATATCCCAAAGACCAATTGCCCACAAACCTTACCGAAGAAAATGAAATTGATAATGAGGCACAAATCAAATTCTTGTACAAGTGCATATCGGAGCTGGCCGAAACGGACAGGATTATAATATCACTCGAACTGGAGAATATAAAACAAGAAGAAATTGCAACGATAGTCGGGCTTTCAAATGTAAATATTAGGGTAAAAATTCACAGAATCAAAGAAATCCTAAGGACAAAATTCAAAGAATATGGACAATAACGTAAACCTTGATGAACTGTGGGCCAATCAAAAGGCTAATCCACCCAAAATTGAGGAACTGTTCTTAAAACTTGACAAAATCAAGAGAAAGAACATTACCAAACTAATTATCGTTAACATTTTGATGATCGCCACAATAGCCTTTATCATTTTTATTTGGCTCTATTTTGAACCTAAGCTGATTACAACGAAAATTGGCATAATATTGACAATTGCCGGAATCACAATCTATATGTTTGTTTACAATCAACTTATTCCATCCTTAAGAGAAACAACCCAATATCAAAGCAATAGTGAATTTTTAAAGTCTGTAATAAAACTGAAGGAGCGACAGAAATTTTTGCAGTCCAAAATGCTGCAGTTTTATTTCGTTACCCTAACTCTTGGAATATGTATGTACCTCTATGAATATGTATCGCAATTCACTTTTCCTCTGGCTATTTTTGCTTATTCTGCAACATTGATTTGGATTGCTTTCAATTGGTTCTATCTCAGACCTAGAGTTATTCGAAAGGAACTGGACAAATTGAACGAAATTATTGAAAAGTTTGAAAATATTAGTAGGCAGCACAAAGAACAGTAGGACAAAGGAAACATAAATCACGGATGGCTAGCGCAATACTGGGTTTTAGTGATTTACTGAAGATACTTGCTTAAATTAAACCCCTGTAATACCTATTGATATTCTGCTTTAAATTCCTTAAAATGAACGATTTAGGGGTCGCCACTCGAATTCTTATGTCGTTCTTTCAATCGGCCGTTTCATGGGACTAAAAATAAAACATTCCATCTTCCAGTCCGGTTTGAATTTTGCGAATCAATGGTTAGCCCGATACCAAATGTTAGATATACTTTAACTCATAGGAAGGCGTATTTGATAAAAGTAAACTTATATTAGATGCCGAAATATAGAATTAAATCTATTGTTGGGTATGCTACTGAAAATATGAAAAAAGTTATTCAAATATTTATTTCACTACAGCTTCTTACTTTTTATTCTTTTTCACAAGAAATTGAAATGAACGGAATAATTGCTGATTCTGAAACTAAAAACCCAATTGAATTTGTAAATATTGGTGTGTTAAATAAAAATAAAGGAACAATTTCAACTCTTAATGGGAAATTTAAACTAAGTGTTTCAAAGAAGTTTTTAAATGACAATTTAACCATAAGTCATATAAATTATTATCCTGTTAAAATCCCAATCGAAAATTATAATAATAAAACAATATTTTTAGAACCCAAAACAAATGAACTTTCCGAAGTTATAGTTTCTAATAAAAAGAAAAGGAATAGGAAAATTGGAGTTAAAACTTATAATCCTTTGCTATGGCTCGGTGCAATTTCAGAGGATATGGACATTATTGAGAACGCTCAAAGAATCAATATTCCAGATAAATCTGTTAGGGTAAAATTTGTTAATATCTATTTAAGGGCGGGTTTTAAATCTGATAGCAGTTTTGTTAGAATAAACTTCTACAAAAATGTGGACAATGAGCCCGATGAAAAAATAATTTATGAAAATATAGTTCAGAAAAAAAAGATTGAACCTGGTTGGTTACAAATTGACCTGACAAAACAATATATTTATTTGGAAGAAGATTTTTTTGTTGGGGTGGAATTCATACCTGATTTTAAAAATAAACTTGAAGTATATATTGGAGCAATATTGACCAAAGGAAAAGGATATTCAAGAAGAAACAGCCAAGGAAAATGGAATAAACTTCAGGGAGCATCAACAATAAATGTAGAAATCGAATATTAAACTCATCCAGATCGCCCCAACAGATCGACATATATATCCAATAAGTTTAGCATAGGCAACGCATCGCTATTCTATGGCAAGGCAAATAGTGAATGGAATTTTAAGGTATCCGTGCAAAACCTATTCGATGTTAGGTTTAAAAACCAAAATAGTTTTAATGTTTATTTTGTATCGGATCAAACTACATATATTCTACCTAGAGTAACCATGTTCTCCCTAATCTATAAACCTTAGGTAAACAGAATAAAAGAAGTATAAATAGCAAAGGGTAAAAAATGGAATTTTGAATAGATCAAACTTAAAATTCTAGATTTTACAGAGTCTTATAAAAAGAACGATTTAGGGAGCACTACTTGTACTTCAAACCAGTTTTGTAAAACTGCAGTTCTATAGGATGCTTCTATTTTATTCTTTTCTTTCAGATGGCAATTTTTTAGTACCACTTAAATTCTTTTTTAAAAAACATTAATTTTGAAAACCAAAAAAGAAGCAATTATTAATGTTTTAAATAAAAACCTGAAACCAATATTCCCACATATAAAAAATCCTTCCGTAAAGCTACGGAAGGATCAAAGCATCTGAATCTTAATTCTATTAAATCGTTCAAAAAGAGAATCCAGTAAATAACCTGAACCCAAAAGCATATAGGACTACTACGAACATGGCGAAACTGAACCATGCAAAAGCTTTGAAATAGCTTTTTACAAGCCAATTTCCCAGTTGCTTAAATCCATTTAGGTAAATTTCCTTAAAAAGTAAAATTGTTTCCATACTAAATTATTTAGGGTTTGGGCACAAAGTTATTACAGTAATTTACCTTTTATTTTCTTTTTCTTCAAGATGTTAATAAATGCGGTTTAAAGCCCATAAAAAAAATATTCATCTTGGATTATGACACTTAATCGAATGTATATCTGTTCTTTATGAATTTTTAGGGAAGTCGATGCAGTAATTATAAACTTTGGATTGATCGAATTAAAAAAAACGCGGCTTTGCCAAATTACACCTATCATACGATTATCTAGATTGCCTTTTCAACCAACGATTCGTTTAATACTTTTTTGAATGAAGGATCTTATCCATGATACTTTTTGAAAGCGGTTTGTCAAAATGCCCTTTTATCATAGGGTGCCCCTTGGCCCTGGCCCGGTCATTCGAATTTGCAAAGGCGGATAGAATATAGATGTCCGTCTTCTGTAAAGCATTAGTGCCAATCTTTAGCTTTTCGAGAAATTCCCAGCCGTCCATACCCCGCATTACCAAATCGAGGAATAATAGATCCGGCACGTCCTCTTCATTATGTAAAGGATCGGCAAACATGTTGAGGACAGCTTCGGCAGTGTCATAAACTATGGTCCTACAATTGGAAATTGATTGTTCTATACAATATCTTGACGCAAATTGCGACACTAAGTCATCATCTATTATTAAAACTTTCAATTCCATGTTTGGCAAATTTATACGTTGTAAATATGGGAAAGATTTAACACTTTAATAGATATTCCCCAATTGAATTCAACTTTTATAGAAATTTTAACTGGTAAGTGTTCAAAAGGTCAATATTTTCGACAAAACAAGAAAGTTCCGTAAAAAGAACCATTTTTGGGACTTTGGAATTAATTCCTATCTTCATTATGTTAACTTGAAAATTCAAATAAAGGATCCCTTGACTTAGATCAAGAATCAGACTAAGGTTGTCAATAATATCAATACACATATGAAGTTTTACGCACTGTTCTTTTTTTGTTTTACGGTCTTGAATCTATTTTCCCAAGAGAATAAATTTATGGACTGGCTTCCGCAAGAAATTGAGTACTATAAAAATCTTAAGGGATTAGCCGAATATGTCAACGACAAGGATAAAGCTGATATTTCTAGGGATACCTTGCTCAAAAAATACATATATATGGATACTTTAAAATATAAAGGAACCATATATGATATGGCGAATATGGATACCATTTTCTCTCTTATCCCCCACGCCATTAGAAAGAACGGAGGTATCGAGAGTTTGGACACGAAACCGATCCAAAGGATTAAATGTACCTACTAAAAACCTTTGGTCCGTAACATAATACTTAGGGCTTAATCTCAGGGTTTGCTTTTTTTATGAGGTCACAAAATCTTTGAGATTTTGCTTGCGACCAAAAAAAAATAATTAAAAACAAAAAAATTCCCGATAGGCATGGATAAGGAAGTATTTTATAAATTAAATTTTGAAGACATCTTAACGGGCCATTGCTCCGATCATTTTAAGCCGTTCTGGGCCACATTAAGGCTTGCGGTAGCTTCTGGGTCGCTTCCTCTGCCAAGTTTGCCATGAACCCCATCAAATGGATTTTTGCGCTCCCCCTTTTTTCCTACCCCCTCCGCACCACGCACAAGAACAAAACGTTCCTCATTTATCCATTTCGTAAGTTACGCACTTGCCCCGCCCTGGTCTTTCCCAAGCTGCTGCGGAAGTCCGTGCCGATCGCTCCATAAATTCCGTTCCCTTGCCCGGACCCCCTCACAGCCGCGCACAAGAGCCGCACAGCCTGAAAAATGGTTGTGCGGCACTTGCCTTGCCATTGCCCAAGGGGAAATACACGATCGAAGTTTGTTTTGACGTTGCCAACGCTTTGTCCCACAATTCCGATTGAGAATCTCTATCCACGTATTTTAATAGGAATCGTAAGTTGCGTGCCGCTAACCTCCGGGTTATTTTTTTTGCACGGTTTCCATGCTGCTGCCGCTGGGACAAAAACGCCATAGCATAGAACAGCTTTGAAATAAAGCACTTCTATACCATTCGTGCCAAAAAAATACGCTTGCCGGACAGGCCAAGAGTACGCAGCGCAACGTTACTCTTGGCCAATGGTTATTATTTCTGGTCCAAATAGCTCGTTGTCCTTCCATCGACGGCAAATGTAGCCTTTGGGTCTTGCTGTGCCGCAATGATTTTTCTAAAAATAGGGCATCCCTCCTACCGGGGGAACCCACCGCAATTTTTAGAGCCGGTCGCCAACTCCCAAAATCCTTTTGCACGGCAATCAAAGGCATTTGGTACGGCATCGAGGGAGGGGCTAACTTCGTATTCGGAAAATAATAATTCACAAGGGGGGTCTAAAAAATATTGTAAAACACTGAACAACAGCAAAATAATATAAAAAATGAATGTTAATTTGTTGCATATACTGTATATATATAGCATACATTGGAAATGTAACTCAAACCTAGTATTAATCTTTAATAACAATCATTCTGAGCAGCATCAAAAATCATGTACAGTTAATCGGGAACGTTGGCCAAGACCCTACTTTCAAGAACCTTGAAAGCGGTAAAAAAGTAGCCCGTTTTTCGTTGGCAACAAACGAAATCCACAGGGGCAAGGAAGGAAAAAAGCAAACCAATACCAATGGGCATACCATTGTTGCCTGGGGCAAGCGAGGTTTTATTGTTGTGAACACCTGAAAGCGAAGCTTCCGAATAAGAAACATTAAAAAAGGGGTGTCCCCGTCCAAAGTTTTGTCCCCAAAAATTAATCAATAATCCTATAGTACATATAGGATCATGGCAAATTTAATCAGTTTTATATGATACATCGGGCTTATGCCCAAGAATAGCAACAGCACCCAACATCTTCCAACTGGTGTGTGGACCTCGATTATCAAAATACATCAGGACATTAAACAGATAGGGGTATTCTCCCCTATGAAGCTTGACGAATTGGGAAACCCGATCGACGACCTTAAAAGCCCTTGTTTCCGTCCGTTCATTTTCGAAACTAAATATTAAATATATACCACATACTATACAAGACAAGTATGTATAGTATATCCAATTAAAATGGCAGACGAAACTATACCGGAGATCCGGGAACTTTTGAGAAAGGCGGCCGAGCGATTAACAGAGGTCAGGGAAAAAGGCGACGAAGCGATTTGTGCCTATGATATATCGATGGGCTACGATGCCGATTTTTACCTGACCGTATGCCCAATATTGGAATCCCATGTGAACTATTACCAACGCAAGTTGTACGAAGCCCTAAAGCACGGGGAGCAGTTAGAACTTTTATAAAGAACCAAAGTACTATACATACTGTATAAGTTAAATATATAAAGTAAAAGTATATGGAACAATCCAGTAAACCCACTTCAAAATTCTATGGTCTTTTTCAATATGTATTCGACCATTATAACGATGCCCTTTTTTGCGGAACCATAAAGGACTGCCTCATTGTCGTAACCAGGAGAAAGAACGTTTTTGGACATAACACCCGTAAACGCTGGTTCAGTATTCAGGATCAGGAAACGGACGAACTGGCGTTGAACCCCTCTATGTTCATCAAGTTTCCCTTGATAGAGATATGTCAGACCATTGTTCACGAAATGCGCCATGGATGGCAGTACCATTATGGGAAACCCTCGCAAGAGGGCTGCCACAACAAGGAATGGGCGAACAAAATGATAGAGATAGGATTGATGCTGAGCAGGACCGGAAAGCCAGGGGGGAAAAATAGTAGGGCAGAATATGGGCGACTATCCTATTGCCAGGGGTCTGTTCCTAGAGGCTTCCAAGGAACTCATGAACAATTAAATCTTTGCGGGGCTTTATCTGGAGGTCAACCCCGAAATCGTCAACCTCCTCAACGATGAATCACCCTTGTACGAACAGATCAAAGATCTGACCGTTACGCACACCTTTACCAAAACCAAGCCCCCTTCAAAATCAAAATATTCATGTGGCTGCTCCAATGTATGGGGTGCGCCCAATCTGAATATCGCCTGTAACAATTGCGGAAAGGCGATGAAGAAAATTATTAAGTAAATTTAGTATGTATAGCATACTGTATATATTAAACATATTATATTTGTACAACAATCTTAAGAAAGACTATGAGCATAATAGCTATCATGAACCAAAAAGGCGGGGTAGGGAAAACAACCACCTGTATCAACTTGGCCGCACAAGCGGCCTTAGGGGCAAAGACCCTTGTCATCGATGCGGACAAACAATCGAGCCTTTCCGTGAATTTTGGAATCGAAAATCCTAAAACCTCCATTTCGGATGTTATCTTAGGGAAACCGTTCGAAGTAATCAACATCCGGAAGAACTTGGACCTTATCCCCTGTACCTTGAACTTTGGCAGTATAGATTCCAAGATACAGGACGAACTCTCCAGAGAGTTTTTGTTATCGAAGGGAATGGAGAAAATAAAGGGCGATTACGAGTATATATTTATCGATTGCCCACCGGACATAGGTTTGGTAACCGTTAACGCTCTAACGTTCGCAAACTATGTGATCATGCCCATCAAAGCCGCTCGTTTCAGTATGGACGGCGTGAAACTGATGTTGAAGTTTATCCGTAAGGTTAAAGGGGCTACAAATCCCGACCTTGGGATTTTGGGGTTGCTGTTGACCCATTTCGACGAACGTTTGCGAATCAGCAAGACCATCGAAAAGGAAATCAAGGATAACGGTTGGGACGTTGTACTGTTGGATACCAAAATCAGAAACAATACGGCAATCGAAAATTCACAGAACGAAAATCAGACCATTTTTGAGTTTGATAGAAAATGCCATGCGGCCATCGACTACATGAGCCTTGGAAAAGAAGTACAACTAAAAATTAAAAAATATGAGCAAGGAAGATAATTACTTGGACGATCTAGTACCGGGGAACAAAGTGGCAAAGCCTAAGAAATCCGCTAAGGCGGTACCGGTTCCCGTAAAAGATGAGCCCCCCGTAAAGGCATATAGGAGACTTTATCTATTTCAGGAATCCATAGAGCTATTGGACGACATTACGTATTCCAAGGAACAGCAAGGGGACTATTCCTATACCCAAGGGGATGCCGTCCGTGAGGGACTGGAACTATTGGCCAAGAAAATCAAGGCCTCCAAAGCCCCGAAGGGGTACAAGAAAAAATAGGGACGATATGAAAATGACATTTATATAGACAATAAGGTGGACGAAAAAAAAGAATTGACCCACGAGGAACTGATATAGGGATTATTGGACAATTCGCAAGCCTATGAAAACTTGCTTTACGGCCAACCTTTTGAACCTTTTTTCCTTTCGTCGATGCCCGGAGTACCCGACCCCGTTAAAATTTCCGATGAAAACTGGAAAGCGCTTGGGGAAGAGTTTAAACGGCAAGTACTAAATCCAAAATATAAACCTTAAAGATGATGTATACGATTTACTCTTTGGATGGCGGGTATTTATTTAAATTATTGGCCGCATAAAAGAATATTTAATGCATAACAATATGTTATTTATTGTATAACACATTGTTTTTTATATCTTTGCCTGAAGTATAAATCATAAAATCAAGTATTATGGAGAAAAGGGAACCTCTCAAAATACAAACAGCTTTTAGATTCGACGAAGAACTATTAGAACTTGTAAAAGAGAAAGCTAAAGCACAAAGGAGAAGTTTGAACAATTACATCGAGGTTTTGCTTTATAGGGATGTGGGGAATATCCCAAACAAAGAGACCAGAGAAGCCATAGAAGAAGCTCGAACAGGAAAATTAGAAAGAATCCACGATTTGGACACTTGGCTTGATAACCTATAAATCTAGTATAGATGTATTACCTGGACCCGACCACCAAATTCAAGAAGGACTTAAAAAAAATTAAGAAAAACACCAAAGATTTCGAACTGGTCAGAGTGGTGTTGAGGACATTACAAGAAAAAGGGGTTTCGGGAATTTCCCAAAAAATGAAACCGCACCTATTGATAGGAAATTATAAGGATAATTGGGAGTGTCATATCAAACCCGATTTATTGATAATATGGCTTCAAATCGAGAACCCTAAGACGATTAAATTGGTTAGGATAGGTTCGCATTCCGATTTGTTCAAATAACAAACAGCTACAATTTGAGCTGGTCACGAAAACCGGCAGGCTCGCCCAGGTGCGCATAAACATCTACATTTCTTGTTTCTGCAGAAATGTAGATCCTGCTCCGGAAGAAATATTTGTAGATGTTTAAACTTAAAAATTTAGATTATGGCTATTGTAGACAGTTGTTACATCAGGAATATCCAGAAAGCGGAACAAACTTTATTGAAAAAAGCAGATGTTAAATTTTCATTGAATACTACATCTTCAATTTTGATGCGGGTACTAAAAGAGTTTTTTCCCAATCAGATAACTATTGAAAAGCAAAGCGAAAATATACAAAAATTGGCAAGGGAACTAGCCGACTTTAAAAAACAAGTGTGTGAGGTATGCCAAATAGGAGCAGAGTTGAAAACCAAACGGGACCAATTATTTAAGGTGTTGTGAAAAATTCCGAATTTGTATGGTAAGCGTTCATAGAATTCCGGACAAAGAAGAAGTAAACAAAGGGGAAATCATCAAAGAGGATAAAACCGTTTTCAAAATTCACTCGTCAGATATAGAATTTAAGAAATCGGAATATGAATACATTAAGATTCAGTAAGTATGGCTACTTTAAGATATAGGGCAATCATAAAAGTATTGTGTAACGAATGTCAAACTTGCGCCAATATGAAAAGGCGTTTTGACGTAAATTGTAGGGGCTGTTCTCACAAAAAATACAACAACGTTAATAATCTATTGAACTTTACATCCTTTCTTCACAAGGAATTTCCAAACTGGGTATGGATGAACGTGTATGAATACAAAAAAAACGAAAATGGGGTAAAGCTTGCGAGCTATCAAAAGGGAAAGAACGAACCAACCAGTATATCTGTATAAAAAAAGCGGAACCACCATTACAGTAATTCCGCTTTTGAATCAAACTTACGTTTGCTTCTTTCAAGGTAAAGATACTAAATTCATTTTACTTCTTTTGCTTTTTTGACCTTCCTTCATTCTTTTTCATCTTCAAAGCTGTATAGTACTATACATTTGCCATTGGTTCGAAATCGGCTATAGTAGTGGGGTGTTGAGAGGAACCGTACTTCATCCGCAATAGATTAGAGTTCGTCCTCATTTCCTTAGAGTTGCGGGTATTGGAGCGTGCCCTCCCCCTCATCCTCAATTCCTTTGATTTGGTGGGAGGCCCTGAAACTGTGTGGCTTTCCCGTCCTCATATCCTTAGAGTTGCGGGTATTCGAGCGTGCCCTCCCCCTCATCCTCAATTCCTTTGATTTGGAACGGGGTAGCCTATTCTCCCTCTTTCTTGAATAGGTGCTCGTAGTTGTCGAGTATGACCTTGCTTACGGCGTTGGGAAGATCATGGTTACGATCGTAGATGGCCTTAATATCGAAATAGTGGGTGTTTATGATGGATTTAAGGAAGGTAAACTGGTATTTGTTCATTATCCCTATCAGCCTGCTCTTGTCCGCCTTAGAGAGCTCGAAATTGCCTTCCAGCAATTCAAATATTTCCTCTACCCTTTCCACATTGTGCCGTACCGGAGCCTTATTGTTGGTCTTGTAGAATTTGAAAACAAATCCACTTATTTTCTTTCCGGTTTTTACGTCGGAGTAATTAAAAGACACGTCAGCGATTTGATCCAACATTTTTTTTGCGGGATCTATTATGTTTATTTTGAAAGCTGAAGCGGTGTTGTTCCGATACTTATTTTTTGGTATCTCCAACTCTTTCCTGAATTGATCTAAGGAAACTCGCCGTCCTCCAGTTTGGAACCATTGGCGAATGTAATAGTAAAACTTAATATTATAGCTCCCGGTCAAATGGAAACTTGTGTTGGCCAAATATTCAGTATATCCCTTTGAAAGATCGGTTAGAAAACCGTATAAGTCAGCGTCAATGTTTAATTTAACATGAGATCGGCTATCGGTCCATTCCGGTTTTTCTATAACGCCAATATTCTTTACGGAATCCATTTCCTTACCATCCACGATCATTTTGCTTTTGATCGGCAGGGTCTTTTTTCTAAGTTCTAATAGATCTTTCTCTAGCCTGTCCTTTGCATTATGATTGTCCGGGATAAGATCTCGCCAATGGTATTGCAAGGGTATGTTCCCGTCCATATCAATCTGGGGACTATAATCAATTTCCTGGTGAACCTTTATTCTTTGAAGTACCCTTACCAAAATTCTATTTTCTCCGGCGGAAAACTTAAATTTGATAAAGTTTTCGGTAAGCTGATAGGGATGTCTGATTACTTCAGGAAGCTTTAATTTGTTGTTCATAACCCTGTCGGCATTATTATGGCCATCCTCAATCCCTTTGAGATGGAACTGTACAAATGTAATTTTTTTTTGAGTTCCGTCCTCATTTACTTTGAGTTAATACTCAATCCCTTTGAGGTCTGTACCCAATCCCTTTGAGATAACGCTTTCAAAGCCCCATTATAAGGGATAAAGCGGGACCCTGTAATTTAGTTTAGTTATTCTGTTTATTATATTTAGTCTTATAATATTGAAAAATCAATTTTGATTAGCACTGTTAACGTGTTAATAAGGCTTCAAAACCGTCATGATTTTTCAAAAATCACGCCTTTTTTTCATCATTCCACTTTTGCTCCGCAAAATGACGAATGGTTGTGAAAAAGGTCAAAAAAGCAACCGCAAAAAAGTTTCAGCCATAGATTTTATCTATATTAGAAGCTCTTTTGTTTAACCTTATTAAACATCAGATCAGAAAAAAATTGATTTTCCGTTGCGCTTTTTTTTGAACAAAAATTTCAAAAAAAACATTTCTAGGCAGGCCGGGCCGACCCGGGACCGGGGTACAATAAAAGTGGTCCCATCATACGATTATAGACCAGGGATTTTTTTTCATTTCCAATGAGAGCGTCAGCTCGAAATAGGAAAGCGAGATGGAATCGGGGAACCCCCGATACATTTGTCCACGAAAAGTCGCTACTTTCCCATTAATATTG
>JAWKMO010000027.1:0-21695 GCA_041392205.1 Flavobacteriaceae bacterium
TTTTCAATAATTTCAATTTTAAAAAGTTTGTCCCAATTTTTACCAGTAACGTATAAAATATTAGGCTCTCCTTTGTAGGCAATTCCGTTAAGTACATCTAAGGTGGTATGTTGAGTGACTTTTTCTTGTAGTCCTTTTAAGTTAATAACACCTTCCACGGCACCGTTATTTGGATTTACAATGGCAATGGCATCTTTTTGGTAAATATTGGCATAGATTTTACCCTCGACCCATTCCAATTCGTTTACATTGTTAATGATATTTGTGTTGGTATATATTTCTATAGCATCCTCTTCAGCAAGTGTGTTTGCATTAAGGGTCCAAATTTTTTCGGTACCATCGCTTTTAAAGATTTTTGTACCATTATTACATAGACCCCAGCCTTCTTTACTATTGCTATAGACAAAGGTTCCTGTTTTTTCTAGTGTCTTCAAATTATAGATAAACCCTGTTTTAGCCTGCCAGGTAAGCTGATAAATTTTATTGTTTAGTAGGGTAATTCCCTCCCCAAAATAGTGAGGTTCCAAATCTACCTGTTGTAATACTTTTCCTGTTTTATAGTTCGTTTTTCGTAAAGAAGATTTACCTCTTTGCCCAGTGCTTTCATAAAGAGTGTCGTTATGAAATTCCAATCCTTGTGTATAGGCTTTACTATCGTGTGGATATGAATCTATTATGGTATAGCCATAAAGCTTAGGTGTTTGCGAGGGAAGTACTTTTATTGTTTTCGTAATCTCATACGTTTTACCGTCGGTTTTTATGAAGGCTGTAATGTTTCTATTCCCCATTTTAGCATTTTCCAAGGATATGTTCGAATCTGAAGACTTTTTGCCTTGGTCAAGTGCATATTCAATTTTTTCGATTGTTTTTTCTTTTTTGTTAGAAATGCTTAAGGAGAGAACATCTGTTTCTGAAAAGGTAGTTTTTGCATCTTTAATTTCTATGGAAAAAAGATTATTAGCATCTTCTATAGTAGTATTACAACTCATAAAAAAAAGAATTAAAAGGGTCGCTTTTAGAATCTTAACAGTAGACTTCATTTAGTTTAAATTTTTTGGCAAGATAATCAATATAATTGATGGTAAAAATGTTTGCCAAAGCATAAAAAGCACCGTATATTTGCCACGGCAAGTCCTACACAACCAGCTCCTGTTGAATCCCCCAGGGCGGGAACGCAGCAAGGGTAGATGGTCGTAGCGGTGTGATGTAGGTAGCTTGCCATTTTTTTTTGGAATACTTCTTCCTTCTTCCCATATTTGTTCTCTATATTTTTACTATGCGCGAAGTTGTTCTTATTACGGGGGGGTCTTCAGGAATTGGAAAAGCCATAGGAGATTACCTTGTCTCTAAGCATTATATAGTGTATGGAACTAGTAGAAATCCTTCAGCTTATAAAGGAACCTTATTTAAATTACTACCCCTAGATGTAACCAAACCTGACACAATTGTTGAGGTTGTTTCAGAAATTATTAAAAGGGAAGGTCGCATCGATGTCTTGATAAATAATGCGGGGGTTGGTATAACGGGACCTATTGAAGAAACTCCCACAGCGCAAATAAAAAAAGCTTTTGACACCAATTTTTATGGCCCTCTGGAAGTATTAAAAGTAGTGGTGCCACAAATGAGGAAACAAAAATGCGGATTCATTATTAATATCACTTCTATTGCAGGTTATATGGGGCTTCCCTATCGTGGAATATACGCTGCCACAAAAGCAGCTTTAGAAATTACCACAGAAGCCTATAGAATGGAACTAATGCCTTTCGGAATAAAAATGACCAATGTAGCTCCTGGTGATTTTGCAACCAATATTGCATCTAGCCGCTATCATGCTCCGGTTTTAGAAGAATCTCCTTATAAAGAAGCCTATGCTGAAACATTAAAAATGATGAATGAAGGCGTAACAGGAGGTAACAACCCTATAGAAATGGGAAAAGCCATTCATCAAATTATAAAAACCAAAGACCCTAAAGTACATTATAGGGTAGGGTCTAGACTACAAAAACTTTCTGTTTTTTTAAAAAAAATACTTCCAGATAAGCGTTATGAAATAATGCTTATGAAACATTATAAGTTAAAAGGTAAAAGGTAAAAGGTGAAAGGTAAAAGGTGAAAGGTGAAAGGTGAAAGGTGAAAGGTGAAAGGTGGATGGGAATATAGGAATAATTTTACCCCTTACCCAAAACCTAGAACTCTTACCCCAAAATGTTAAAAACCTTTGGAAACTTTTTTCAGAAAGATTTTAAAGCTTACGTATTTTTGCTTTTTAAAACTAACTTAAATCCTTTTTCATGAAATTTTTCATAGATACTGCCAATCTTTCTCAAATTCGCGAAGCCCAAGACTTGGGTGTTCTTGATGGTGTAACTACTAACCCTTCTTTAATGGCTAAGGAAGGCATCACTGGCCGTGATAATATTTTAAAGCATTACGTAGAGATTTGCAACATTGTTGAAGGAGATGTCTCTGCCGAAGTGATTGCTACCGATTTTGATGGAATGATAAAAGAAGGGGAACAACTTGCTTCATTGCACCCTCAAATCGTTGTAAAAGTGCCCATGATTAAAGAAGGAATCAAGGCTATAAAATATTTTTCAGATCAAGGGATTAGAACTAATTGTACGTTGGTTTTTTCGGCGGGACAGGCATTGTTAGCCGCCAAAGCAGGAGCAACGTATGTCTCTCCTTTTATTGGTCGCTTAGACGATATTTCAACGGATGGTTTAAACCTTATTGCTGAAATACGTCTCATTTATGATAATTATGGTTTTGAAACACAAATTCTTGCGGCTTCGGTACGTCATACCATGCACGTATTAGAATGTGCTAAAATAGGGGCCGATGTCATGACAGGACCTCTTTCATCCATTGAAGGATTACTCAATCACCCCCTAACCGATATAGGTTTGGCAAAATTTCTTGAAGATTATAAAAAAGGAAATTAAATAAAAAAGCTCCCTTAGGAGCTTTTTTATTTATTTAGATACCCTAACAATTGTTCTTCGATGGAAGTACTAAAAATATTGGAATTTCCATCTAATATTTTGTAATCCTTATCGACAATAATGGATTTATTAGCATAATTTACTAATAGTTTTTTTTCTGCGTCAGCAAAATTTTCAAATTGATATTCAAATTGTGAAAAGTACCCTGTACTTTCTACGACCCGTACCCACTTTTTAAAATGGTTATCTATATTAATTCCTATAAAATGATACTCTGGATATTTTGCTCTTAACTCTGCAGCTTTGGTATGGATTTTTTTAAAATGTTTCACAGATTCCCCAGACCAAAAAAATAACACCGTGGGCTTGTTTATAATGGAATGTAGGTCTTTTGAAGTATTATCTGTGGAGACTAACACAACATTAGGAATTAAGTTTCCTGGGGTTAGTTGTATGGTTGTGTAGGCAAGTTTCTCAATTTCTGCGATATCTCCGGTATCGGTATTTATTTTTTTAAATGCCGCTAGCATTTTAAGCTCTTCTTCCTTATTCTTACCATTAAGAAGGTACCTAACGGCAGAATTTCGCGATAAGGTATTTTTAAGCGATGTATTAGTTATTAAACTATCAATAAGATTAATTTTATGAATATTATGAGTGAAGGAAAAGCGGTCGAAAGGTTCTTGATTTTTATAGTGGGTAAAAGAAAGGTTGTCTAAATAGTTGCCTAAAAATCGATAATAGGGGTAGTAATTTCTTAGGGATTCATTTCCATAATCCACGCTATCTCTATAGCGATAAAAACTTTCGGGAATATCAATACTTTCATCGTATAGCTTCTTTTTGGAATTAGCCGAAATATAAAGTTCCTTTAAAGAATAAATACTATAGGTAATGGCAGCCTTTGCAGTTTCATGAAAGACTTTAGAACTAGGAACGTTGTCAGTAAAGTCTTTTAATACCTTTTTTCTTGAAAAAGTAATGGAATCCATTTTAGACTCAAACTCTTTTGGATCCATCGCATAATAAGCTAGCATATCATCATCTAACTCTTCATTTAAAAGGTATAGTTCCATTAAAAAATTATTCTTTTCTGCGCCACGCCCCGAATAAGAAAGAGATTCGTCAAACTCAATTGTATTCACATAAATCATCACACTATCGCCAGGCTCAAGAAATAACGCTTGGTATTCAAAATGACTAAAAAAATAAACCCCAGGATCTACATTATCTACTTTTAGTAAAAAACTGTCATTGGCATCGAGTGCTACTGTGTCGATAAGATCTCGATTGTGCGATATAACTACATAGTCTAATTTAGGATTTACAATTTTGCCACCAATCCAGGCACCTGCGCATTCCGTTTTTTTTGAGGCATTGCTACAGGACAAAAGAAGAGTAATTGTACTAAAAAGAAACAGTATTTTTTTAATCAATCGCACGCGTTTTATTTTCCATAACAAAAGTAACAGACAAAAGCCCCCCATTTTGTTAATTGCAAGTTAAAAGATTTTAAAAAGCATATCTCCTTTATTTATCGTACTTATTTGGTTATTTTTGCCCCCAATTTGATTTAATTTTATTATGCTATCAGTTTCTAATCTTTCGGTACAATTTGGAAAGCGAATTCTTTTTGATGAGGTAAATACACAATTTGTACAAGGTAATTGCTACGGTATTATAGGCGCCAATGGAGCAGGAAAATCCACTTTTTTGAAAATCCTTTCAGGAAAACAAGATCCCACCTCTGGTCACGTGCATTTGGAATCTGGAAAACGTATGTCGGTTTTAGAACAAAACCACAATGCTTGTGATGATTATCAAGTACTTGAAACCGTAGTGATGGGTAATAAAGAATTATACTCAATAAAAGCGCAAATAGATAAATTGTACGAAGATTATACCGATGCGAATGCCGAAAAAATTGGCGAACTTCAGGTCGCTTTTGAAGAGATGAATGGCTGGAATGCCGATAGTGACGCAGCGGCACTGCTTTCAAATTTGGGAATTAAAGAAGAATTTCATTATACCTTAATGAAGGATTTGGATGGAAAACAAAAAGTTCGTGTGCTTTTGGCGCAAGCGCTTTTTGGAAATCCCGATGTATTAATCATGGATGAGCCTACCAACGATTTGGATTATGAAACCATTTCCTGGCTGGAAAACTTTTTAGCAAACTACGATAATTGTGTTATTGTGGTCTCTCACGACCGTCACTTTCTAGACGCGGTGTGTACGCATATTAGCGATATTGACTTCGGAAAAATAAATCATTACAGTGGAAATTACACCTTTTGGTACGAAAGTAGCCAACTAGCTGCACGCCAAAGGGCACAACAAAACAAAAAAGCAGAAGAAAAGAAAAAAGAATTGGAAGAATTTATCCGAAGATTCTCTGCAAACGTCGCAAAATCCAAGCAGGCAACAAGTCGAAAAAAAATGATCGAAAAGTTAAATGTGTCCGATATAAAACCCTCTAGCCGAAGATACCCAGCCATCATTTTTGAACGCGAACGCGAAGCGGGCGACCAGATTTTAAATATTGAAAATCTTTCGGCAAGTATCGATGGGGAAGTGGTATTTCAGAATATCGATATCAACCTTGCTAAAGGGGATAAGGTTGTCGTATACTCTAAAGATTCTCGTGCCACCTCAGCATTTTATGAAATATTAAATGGCAATCAAAAGCCCGATACTGGAAATTTTGAATGGGGAGTAACCACGCTTCAAAGTTATTTGCCTTTGGATAACAGTAACTTCTTTACAAGCGATATAAATTTGGTCGATTGGTTGCGTCAATGGGCCAAAACCGAAGAGGAAAAAGAAGAGGTTTACATTCGCGGGTTTCTTGGAAAAATGTTGTTTAGTGGTGAAGAGGCTTTAAAAAAATGTAGTGTACTCTCTGGAGGCGAAAAAGTGCGTTGTATGTTAAGCCGTATGATGATGATGCGTGCCAATGTAGTGATGCTGGATGAGCCTACTAACCATTTGGACCTAGAATCTATTACCGCATTTAACAACTCACTTAAAAACTTTAAAGGAACAGTATTATTAACAACGCACGATCACGAATTTGCGCAAACTGTTGGGACAAGAGTAATTGAGCTTACACCTAACGGAGTAATAGATCGTTATATGACGTTTGATGATTATATGAGCGATAAAAAACTAAAAGAACTAAGAGAAAAAATGTACTCTGTGGGAGTGTAAAAACAGGAATTAAGCGGTCCTAAGAATTTTATCCATCTTTTTTCCTTTAGCCAGTTCGTCTACTAGTTTATCGAGATAACGCACCTGTTGTGTCGTTGGATTTTCTATGTCTTCCAAGCGATATCCACAAATAACCCCCCTAATTAAATGGGCATTGGGGTGCAAGGTTGCTTCTTTAAAAAAGGTTTCAAAAGATATTTTGTCGGCAATACATTTTTGTAAGGCTTTTTCATGATAACCCGTAAGCCATTCAATTACTTGGTGAAGTTCTTCTTTAGTTCTTCCTTTTTTTTCCACTTTGGCAACATAATGCGGATAAACCGAAGCAAAACTCATCGTGGCTATGCGTTTGTCATGGTGACTAGTAGTGTTCATTTTTAATAGGTTAACACAAAAGTTTTGTTAAAAATACTACAAAACAAATAAATATAAAACCGCTCCTTCCATTCCTACGTTTATAGAAGTAATTAAACTAAAAAAAACTATTATGAAAAATCTAAGAAATCTTATCACTTTATTTTTTTGTACAGCACTTGTTTCTACCACAGTATTAGCTCAAGATCGTATGAATGAAAAAACAGTCATGGTGGGGGGTGCAGCCATGTATCCTTCCAAAAACATTGTTGAAAATGCTGTAAACTCTAAGGATCACACCACCTTAGTAGCTGCTGTAAAAGCCGCCGAGTTGGTAGAAGTATTACAAGGGAAAGGGCCTTTTACTGTTTTTGCACCTACTAACGATGCCTTTGCAAAATTGCCAAAAGGAACTGTAGAAACGTTATTAAAACCAGAAAACAAAGAAACCCTACAAAAAGTGCTAACCTACCACGTAATCTCAGGAAAATACAATGCAAAAGACATTGTAGCGATGATAAAAAAAGGAGATGGAAAAGCTACTTTTAAAACCGTAAGCGGCGCAAAATTGTATGCTACTTGGGAAGGAAATAGTGTGGTTTTATGGGATGAGAATGAGGGGAAATCTACCGTGACTATTGCCGATGTTAATCAGTCCAATGGGGTGATTCATGTAATTGATGCTGTCGTATTACCTAAATAATATTTATTTTGAATTTACCTACAATGCTAGAGCAGCCTGTGAAGGCTGCTTTTTTTTTTATCGTAATGTGGCACCAAACTCACTTTCAAATTTTTGTTTAAGCTTCTCCATGATTTTGTCAATCTGTTTATCGGTAAGGGTTTTATGTTCATCTTGAAGGGTAAAACTAAGGGCATAGCTTTTTTTACCTTTTGGTAGATTTTTACCTGTGTAAACATCAAAAAGGGAAACCTCTTTTAACAACTCTTTTTCTGTTTGAAGGGCAGCCGATTTTAAACTTTCAAATCGAACTTCGTTATTTAGCAATAAGGCAAAATCTCTTTTTACTTTTGGAAATTTCGCAATAGGTTTTACTACGACATTGGTTTCAGAAAGTGTTGCAAGGACAATATCCCAATCAAAATCTGCATAAAGGACCTCTTCCTCAAGGCCAAAATATTTGCCAACTTTTTTAGATAACACACCAAATTCTACGATGTATTTATTGTTTTTTTGGAGGGCAATCCCTTCAGAAAACAAATCATTTTTCACACCGCTTTCAGAAAGCCCTTCAATACCAAGTCCTTGTAAAATAGCTAGTACAATTCCTTTAAGATAAAAGAAATTAGTCTTTTCTGAAGGAAATGTCCAGCTATCTCCTGTTTTTCTTCCAGAGACTAAAAGAGAAAGATGTTTGTGCTCTTCTCTATTTTTTGAAAATTGGTGGTAGGTTTTTCCAAATTCGAATAATTTTACATTGGAAACTTTTCGGTTGGTATTAAATACTAACGACTCGAGTCCGCCAAAAAGCATAGATTGCCTTAATATTCCCAAATCCTTACTTAATGGATTTAGTATTTTTACGGTATGCTCTGGATGTAATGTTTGGGTAAGGTCATAATACGCTTCATTGGTAAGGGAGTTGTTAAGCATCTCGTGAAAGCCCAATGCTGTTAATTGATTCCCTATTCTATTTTGTATTTTATAATCTTCATTTTTTTTAATTGAAGCCATAGAGGCGTTCACTTTTGAAGGGATTTCAATGTTATTATAGCCATACACACGCAGGATTTCTTCAATAACGTCTACCTCTCTGGTAACGTCGTTTCGATAGGCAGGAATAGTAATCCCCAAGCCCGTTTCAGTAACATTATTAATTTTAATTTCTAAGGAAGTGAGAATCTTTTTTATAGTCTCTTTTTCGATGTCTTGTCCAATTAACTTTGCGGTATTTTCAAAACTTAAAAAGACTTGATGGTCTTTTATTTTTTTTGGGTAAATGTCTACAATATCACTACTTACTTTACCGCCAGTAATTTCTTCTATCATAATGGCAGCAATAATGAGTGCATATTCGGTGCTATTTGGGTCTATTCCTCTTTCAAAACGAAAAGAGGCATCGGTATTTAATCCATGTCTTTTGGCAGTTTTTCGGATGCTTATAGGATTAAAATAGGCACTTTCCAAAAAGATACTTGTTGTTTCTTGCGTAACACCACTAGATAGTCCCCCAAAAACACCCGCAATACACAAAGGGGATGTAACATCACAAATCATAAGGTCTTCCTTACTAAGGGTTCTCTCGACCCCGTCTAAGGTGGTAAAAAGTGTTCCTTCGGCAAGGGTTTTAACGATGATTTTTCCGCCTGCTATTTTACTGGCATCAAAAGCGTGAAGGGGCTGTCCTAATTCGTGTAATACATAATTGGTAACATCCACAACATTATTTATAGGAGATAACCCAATGGCTTTTAATCTATTTTGAAGCCAAGAAGGAGAATCTTTAACCTTTAATCCCGTAAGTGTAAGTCCGCAATAACGGGGTGCTAATTCGTTATTTTCAACATTTACTTCAATTTTTAAAGCTCTATTTGTTACGTGAAAACTACTGGTAGAAGGAGTAATTAATTCTAAAGAGATCTCATTTTGAAGCAGGCCAGCACGCAGATCTCTAGCGACGCCCCAATGGCTCATAGCATCGGATCTGTTTGGGGTTAAGCCAATTTCAAAAACAACATCATTTTCGACCCCAATTATTGTGGCTAGAGGAGTGCCGGGTTTTAATTGTTGATCCAAAACCATAATACCTTCATGACTGTTACCTATATGTAATTCGTCTTCGGCACAAATCATCCCCTCACTTTCTTCACCGCGTATTTTTCCTTTTTTAATTTCCCAAGGTTTTCCCTCGGCATCGTATAAAGTAGTGCCAA
This sequence comes from Flavobacteriaceae bacterium, assembly GCA_041392205.1. Taxonomy (GTDB): domain Bacteria; phylum Bacteroidota; class Bacteroidia; order Flavobacteriales; family Flavobacteriaceae; genus Halomarinibacterium. The sequence continues at coordinate 9,405 of JAWKMO010000027.1, forward strand.
TAGTGGCTACGGGTACTTTTTGTCCTATAGCAACATTGGGAGCCCCACAAACTATTTGCAAAGGGATGGTGTTGCCTACATCCACTTTAGTTAGTTTTAATCGGTCTGCGTTAGGGTGTTGCACGCATTCTACTACATGGCCAACAACCACTCCTTGAAGTCCACCTTTAACCGAGATGAAAGGTTCCATACCCTCTACTTCCAGACCTAAATTGGTTAGTAATTGGGCAGTTTCTTCAGGGGTTTGTTTTATTTTTATGAATTGCTTTAGCCAGTTGTACGAAATTTTCATTGTAAAATATTCCTTTTTTGAAAAGGCAAAGATACACTTTCGGTTTTTTTAGGTTGTTTAAAAGCAAAAAATTATCGGTTTTTGGGTAGGGAATTTTCGTTTTAATTTGTTATATAGGTAATCAGGCAAAATAGTTTGATTATTTGTTTGGTTGTTTAGTTAGCTGTTGGCATACCTCTGTGGTTGAAAAAAAACTGCAGGGGTATGTTTTTTTATAAATATAGTTTTAAAGTTGTAACTTTGATCAGAATATAATATCAAAGAAATCCGATGAAACAAATCACAAAATTATTTTTAGCACTATTTTTTGTTTCTGCTATTTTGAGTTGTAGGGACACAAAAAGAGAGGAGACAGAACTTAATACGGCGATAGAAGAAGTAGAAAAGATGGAAGTAGAAATAGAAAATGTTTCTAATGATTTAAATGAAGCCACAGAAGCGTTGGAGGAATCACTTCAAGAATTGGATAGTATATAATTTTTTAAAAACCTTACTAATGAAAAAATCAATAAAATGGGTTCTAACAAGTCTTTTTATAGTGACCCTTACAACATTACAAGCCCAAGATAGTAGAGCCGAAAAAATAAAAAAAGATGCGGCAGGAAGTAATAAAGTTGTTGACAAACCAAAATTGGATAGCAACAAGGGTACCACTACTGGAACAGTATCTAAAGGAAAACCGGTTCAAGCAGTTGGCACGACAAACCAAGATAAGGTTGAAAATTCGAAAGATGCTGCTCGTAAAGAAATGGAAAATTTACGAAAGGAGTATTCCAATAAAATAAGAGCCACTAAAGACCCAAAAGAACAAGCAAGGTTAGAGGCAGAAATGGAAGAGAAAATGGCTCAATTTAAAGGACAAGTGAAAATTTCTTCCAGCGATAATTTGCCCAATGCTTCACAAAAATTAGATAACATCAAAAAAGAAGCTCAAGGAAATACTAAACCTACAAATCCTAAAGAAGAGGCGGTGGTTGCTAAAGGAAAACCTATGGTTGTTGCTAAAGACGAAAAAGTTTCTGCTACCCAGGCGGTACTTAGCGATAAACGGAATAACTTAAATAATAGCAAAGAGATGCTTAATAAAGCAAAAGCAAAAGTTGCAGCGTCAAGAGCGCTATTAAAAAAGCAAAAAGAAGAAGGCACTTTATCCAAAGAAGCTATTGCGGGAAAAGAAGCTAAAATTGCTGCAGCCGAAGCTAAAGTAAAAAGATTGGAAGCTTCTATTGTAAATGCAGAGAAAAAATATAATGAAAAAGAAACAAAACTTTCTGAAATAGAAAAAAACAAAAATTAGTTTTCTTTTTCAAAAATAGTTATTAAAAAAAAAGCACCTACTAGGTGCTTTTTTTGGTTTCATAATTTTAGTCTCCACAATGCGAGCCCTCTGCTACCCATCTTTTTTCCTCTTCAAAAATTTTGTAGTCATTATTAACCGTGAGTACTCCTAAGAAGTTCATGTTTACACCTGCGTGAGCTTCGTATTTGAGGGTTGCAGTATGGCAAGGCCGGTTATCTAAAAGCCCAGTGCTTAAATAAGAAGATGCATGAGTATTTAATAGTAAATAAGGAACAACGGTATTTCCTAAGACACCTATTTCAAACCTTGGAAATTCCACACCCACACCCATTCCTGCAATACCAGCCGTTGCGGTGTTACTATCTCCTGTTTGTTCGGGAGTATCATTTGAAACCCCTCCTGTGGTACTCATCGTACTGCCGTCGTAGGAAAACCCTAAGTTACTATTATACGAAACCTTCATACTGGCTTGGCTACTACTTCCTGCAGCAACTTCAGGATAAATTTTCAGATTGGCTTTTAATCGGAGGCTTACGGGAATAATTCCTTGTACTAAAATGGTGCGTTCAATTTCGGCAGGTATTTCCAGAATAGCAATTTCACTCCCTAAACCCACTGCGGCAAATTTTAATTCTACTTCCCCCTCTAGACCATCATTCTCATACGAAAAATGCTGGGTTTCGCCACCACTAATTTCTATGGAAGAATTACTTGTAAAGGACGAAATAAATCCTTCGGCTACAATACTACACACATGTTCCTTAGTAGCCGTTAATTTTATGTTGAGTTTGTCGCCTGCTTCGGGTTTTAACTCAAATTCAATTTTCCAGCCTCTTATTTCTCGTTCTAAAGTAATCCCTAACTCTGTTTCGCCTCCTTGAAAAGCAGCCATCATAGGAGTAGCCATGGTAGCTATAGGTTGGCCTATTTTTACTTTGGTAGCGGCAACACCTGCTTTATCCCAGCGTACTGGAGCACTATAGCTAATATCTGCTTCCTTGAAATAATCGGTGAGGCGGGCGTATTCCGACTCGACAATAATTTTACCTCCTTCTTTTTTGACACTTGTTATTTTCCGAAGGGAGTGAGTTTCAAACAACACTACTTTTCCAGGAGTCAAATCTTCAACTTGGTCTGCATTACTGGAAAAGACATAGGTACCCTTAGTGGCATCATAGGATTCTAATTCCTGCATCACTTCTCCCGATACTGCTTCAGTATTTTCTTTGGGGGTGGCTTTTAAGGTTTCTGTTTTAGGCACAATGTGTGCTTTTACTGCGCCAGAGGGTTTATTTTTATCTCCTCCGCACGAAATAAGAACAAGCAATATACACAGTAAAGTTCCTTTTTTTAAAAAAGTGTTGAAAGACAGCATGGCGATTTATGGGTTAACGGTTTGAATATAAAGATACTACTTTTCCTATTTGATAGTTATTTGCGGTACCTTTTTTTAAATAAGTATTGAAAGCACAAAAAAAGATCATAACGTAATTTCAAGTGGTTGATGAAGATTCTAATGTTTATAGTGCTTAGGTATGTTTGGGTAATGGACTAAATATGTTTTATTGCGATAAATTTGAATTTACAATTAAGCCTAATAAAGGGAGGCAAGCCCGAATTTATTTTAATCCCGAAATACCTAAACAGGTAGCCATAAAATAGTTACAGGTAAAGGGTGTTGATTTGGTAGAGTTTTAATTTACATATAATGTGTTTCAAATACAGGGTTAACAAATAGTATATTTGGTTAACTAATATAGTTCCAGATATTTTTAAACTTCACTAATTGCGTATAAGTGTTTAAAATAGGGGCGTTGTAGGGTTTTTGTAGAGTAGGATCGTCCTTAAGCACTTGCATAGCGTAGCTTCTGGCAATTTTTAAAATTTCGCTATCCTTTACAATATCGGCTATGCGCAGGTTGAGCACGCCACTTTGCTGGGTACCCATCATATCGCCTGGACCACGGAGTTTGAGGTCTACTTCACTTATTTCAAAGCCGTCGTTGGTACGTACCATGGTTTCTAAGCGTGTTTTGGCATCGGGAGAGAGTTTGTGGCCGGTCATCAAAATACAATAGCTCTGTTCGGCGCCACGCCCTACGCGCCCACGAAGCTGGTGCAATTGCGATAACCCAAAGCGTTCGGCGCTTTCTATCACCATAACCGAAGCATTGGGAACATTTACACCCACCTCAATAACCGTGGTGGCCACCATAATTTGGGTTTCGCCTTTTACAAAACGTTCCATTTCATAATCTTTGTCGGCAGGTTTCATTTGTCCGTGCACAATGGAAATTTGATAGTTAGGCGGAGGGAAATCCCGAGCAATACTTTCGTAGCCGTCCATCAAATCTTTATAATCTAAGGCTTCACTTTCTTGTATTAACGGATACACGATATACACTTGCCGACCCTTCAAAATTTCGTCTTTTAAAAACCGAAAAACCTTAAGCCGATTCGAGTCAAAACGATGCACGGTTTTAATATCTTTTCTACCCGGCGGAAGCTCGTCTATAACGCTCACATCTAGGTCGCCATACACACTCATAGCGAGAGTGCGGGGGATAGGGGTGGCGGTCATAATTAACACGTTGGGAGGCTGCTCATTTTTATGCCATAATTTGCTGCGTTGGGCCACTCCAAAACGGTGTTGTTCGTCCACAATGGCTAAGCCTAAATTTTGAAATTGAACCGTATCTTCCAGCAAGGCATGGGTGCCAATTAGCACCTGTAACGAGCCATTTTTAAGTTTTTCGTGAATTTCTTTTCTATCTGAAGTTTTGGTTGAACCTGTAAGCAATGAAATACTGATATTCAATTTATTACACCATTCTTCTAAGCCTTTATAGTGCTGGACTGACAAAATTTCAGTTGGCGCCATTAAACAGCCCTGAAAACCGTTGTCAAGTGCTATTAACAGGGACATAAAGGCTACAATGGTCTTTCCAGAACCCACATCGCCTTGCAGGAGTCGGTTCATTTGCGAAGGTTGCCCCAAATCGTTTCGGATTTCCTTAATCACCCGCTTCTGTGCTTCGGTTAAATCGAAAGGTAAATGCTCATTAAAAAAAGTGTTGAAATACTCCCCAACTTTTGGAAAAGTATAGCCCTTAATTTTGTTTTTATGAAGGATATTTTTCCGAATTAATTGCAACTGAATGTAGAATAATTCTTCAAATTTTAGACGGTATTGAGCACGTGCTAAAAGGGAGGTATTTTTTGGAAAATGAATGTTGAAAAGCGCTTCGTTTTTGGACAATAATTTCAATGAATTTTGCACCTCTTTTGAAAGGCTTTCAGCAAAGAAATTTTGGGCTTCTAAAAACAAAGTTTGAAGCAAGGTGCTAATCACTTTATTGGTAATGCCACTATTGGATAATTTTTCGGTGGAGGGATAAATGGGTTGCATGGCCGAACGCAAACTTTTTTCGTGGTCTTGCAATAATTCCATTTCGGGATGCGGCATGGAATACAATCCGTTAAACCAATTGGTTTTTCCGAAAATGACATAGGGTTCGTTCAGTTTTAAATGCTCCCTAATCCATTTATGTCCGCGAAACCATACCAATTCCATTTGCCCAGAATCGTCCATAAAAGTCGCTACCAAACGTTTGCCACGCTGTTGCTCCACCGTTTTTATGTGGGTGATTTTTCCAATAATCTGTACTTCGGCATTGGTTTTTTGTAATTCTGCAATTTTATAGTATTTGGTTCTGTCTAGGTAACGATTTGGAAATAAATGTATTAAATCCTGAAACGTATGAATGCCCAACTCTTTTTTAAGCAAATCGGCCCTATTAGGTCCAACGCCTTTTAGATAATCGATAGGAGTTTGCAGGAAATGGGTATTCATAAAACGAAAATAGGTCATTTCGACCGAAGGGAGAAATCACCTTCGTCTCTTTTTACTTTGCCATAAAACTGTAAATAGAAGGAATGGTTTTTTATTTAATTGATAATGCGATTTCTCCATTCTCGAATACTCGGGATTGTTCGAAATGACTAATTTTGTTTTTGATATGAGAAAGAGATTTTTTTACTACTTTTTTTTGTTTTGGTTTTCCATTTCATTTTCCCAACAAACCCAGGTTGTAGATTTTTTAAAAATGGATGCAACGATTGAAGCTATTGCTGCTGAAGGAAAAGTTGAGGGGACTTTAAAAGTTACTTTTAAAATGCTTCAAAAGGCAGATTCGGTGTATTTGGATGCTAAAAATATGGTCATAACAGATCAAGCTCTGGAGAGTGTAAAGGTAAAAGCCTTGGAAGATAAAATTTGGTTTTTAGAACCGTTTGAAAAGGACCGAACCTACACCGCGTTCTTCAGTTATCAAGCCTATCCCAACCAGGCTTTGTATTTTACCAAAAATCAAATCTGGACGCAAGGACAAGGAAAATATACCTCCCATTGGTTACCTAGCGTGGATGATATGAACGATAAAATTGAGTTTGATCTACAGCTCATCGTTCCCAGTGATTATACGGCTGTTGCCAATGGTAGGCTGGATAAATTTATTCTATACGACGATAAAATTGCTTGGCAATACGATATGGAACATCCCATGTCCAGTTACTTGGTGGCGTTTGCTATGGGCGATTTTAAAATGAAGAAAATAGCGTCCCAATCGGGAGTTCCTATAGAATTATACTTGGCTGCAAAAGATACCCTGAAACGCGAACCTACCTACCGATATACCAAAGAAATCTTCGATTTTCTGGAATCGGAAATTCGTGTTGCTTATCCTTGGCAAAATTACAAGCAAGTACCCGTTCGTGACTTTTTATATGCCGGCATGGAAAATACGGGATGTACTATTTTTTCGGAAGCGTTTGTGGTGGATTCCATAGGGTTTGTAGATAGAAATTATGTAAATGTAAATGCGCACGAACTGGCACACCAGTGGTTCGGTAATCTGGTGACCGAAACCGAAGGAACTCATCATTGGCTTCACGAGGGATTTGCTACCTATTATGCGTTACTAGCCGAAAAAGAACTTTTTGGGGAAGATTATTACTACTGGAAATTATTTAACAGTGCAGAGCAATTACAGGCAATGAGCGATGCCGGAAAGGGGGAATCACTGCTCAATCCCAAAGCGTCTTCCCTTACTTTTTATGAAAAAGGGGCTTGGGCGTTGCATATCTTAAAAGAAACCATAGGGGAAGCTGCTTTTAAAAACGGCGTTCAAAATTATTTAAACACCCATGCCTTTGGGAACGTAACAACCCATGATTTTTTAAAAGAAATTGAAGCTGTTACAGAGGTCGATATTTCCGATTGGAATGCTAATTGGTTGCAACAATCTGCTTTTAAAGCCGAAGAGGCCTACCAATCTTTAATGCGGTCATCTTTTATGGAACAGTTTTTTCAAATTTCTGCCTTGCGAGCCACTTCCCTTCAGGAAAAGAAACCCATTTTATTGCAGGCCCTGCGCAGTGGTAATGAATATATCGCACAAGAAGTGGTGTATCAATTGGGTAATGAAGATTTTTCAGAAGTAAAAGACCTGTATCAAATTGCGATGAATACAAATCATACTATAGTTAGACAAGCAGTAGCCTTGTCTATGGAAAGCCTTCCAAAGGATTTTCAGAAAGAATACGAATCGCTTTTACAGGATGCTTCGTATCTTACCATAGAAGCTGCTTTGTACAACTTATGGGTCAATTTTCCGGAGAAAAGAGCAACCTATCTGGATGCAACAAGCCACCTCATTGGCTTTCAGGATAAAAACATTAGACAATTATGGCTCACGTTAGCGCTTTATACCCAAGGTTATAAAGAGGCTGAAAAACCACAATTTTTGACTGAATTAGTAGACTACTCCAGTGAGGATTACTCTTTTGAAATTAGGGAAAAGGCATTAGATTATCTCTTTTCGATGGGAATAAAAACTCCTGAATTTATGAAAAACCTAGTCAATGCCTGTACCCATCACTATTGGCGATTTCGGGATTCATCCAGAAAGTTGTTAGACGATTTTATAAAATCGGAAGCCAATATGGAACTCGTTTTAGGCTTATTTTCTAGTTATTCCGAAGCTGAAAAAGCGTATCTTCAAAGAAAATTCAAGATGTAATGAGAGCATTGGTGATTTCCGGCGGTGGGAGTAAAGGTGCCTTTGGAGGAGGGGTAGCGCAGTTCCTCATGGAAGAAATGAAGCACGACTACCAACTTTTTGTGGGGACGTCCACGGGGAGTTTGTTGGTGCCTAAATTGGCATTACATCACATTGAAGAAATCAAAAATGTGTACACCTCTGTGACCCAGGAGGCTATTTTTAGTATCCAACCGTTTACTGTGAAAAAGGATAAGTGGGGCGGAAAGGAAATTGCTATTAATCACTGGAATGTCCTTCGGAATTTCCTTCGAAAAAGCAAAACCTTTGGAGAAAGTAAAAACCTGCGAAAACTCATTGAAAAGACTTTTACGGAGGCTAATTTTAATACCCTAAGAAATAGCGATAAAGACGTCGTGGTCACAGTTTCCAATCTTTCTTTAAATCAGGTGGAATACAAATCAATTAAAGATTTTGAGTATTCAGACTTTTGCGATTGGATATGGATTTCATGTAATTACACACCTTTTATGAGTTTGGTAAAAAAAGAAGGGTGTGAATATGCCGACGGCGGCTTTGGGAGTATGGTGCCTATTGAAGAAGCCATTAATAGGGGTGCTACCACAGTAGATATTATTATTTTGGAAACCGAGATTACGTACTATAATCGATTGCCATCTAGGAACGTATTTTCCTTAATCTCCAGTATGCATGAATATATGTTTGATCGTATTGAAAAGCAGAATATTCGGATAGGCAAATTTGTGGCCGGAAATACAAACGCTATTCTTAATTTTTATTATACCCCAACAGTACTTACCACCAATTCCTTAATTTTTGATAAAATCGAAATGACAAAATGGTGGGAGAGTGGCTTTAAATACGCTAAAATGAAGAATAGTGAATTAAATGAAATAAAAGGCCCTGATGCTTAAAACAACTCGCCAACTTCCTTTTTAATATACGCTAGCGCTTTTTGGGAAGGGGTTATTTCTTCCATAAAATTGCGCAGTAAATATTCGCGCATCGCATCGGCATCGTTATCTTTTTCATGCATAGCAGCTTGCCTAATAATGTGAATGGTTGCGTTTTTGGCAGCATTCACCAAATTCCAACATTCTGGGGAAATATAAATTTGTTGGGTTACGTTATGTTCAAATTCTTGTTCTATGTTTTTTATAAGTAATTCCTCATACTTTGAAATTTCATCCGAAAAAGGCTTTACACGAATTAATAATTTATTGGGATCTATTCTTTCTAGGAGTAATGAAAGTCGTTCGTAGGCCTGTAAACGCATGGGGAGTACTTTGTTTTGGGCTTCTTTTTGTACCAAATACCGTCTTCTTCCTTCTTCATTGGCGGTATGCCCCTTAAAAAAAAAATAAGCCACCAATCCCACTACAATGGCGGGTAATAGGTAGGCTACATAATTTAAAACTTGCGAAAATTCTTCCATAAATAAAGTTTTATCGTTATTAAAAACGGTATTAATTAAGATTATTGTAATGACCTCCTAAATATTTGCAATCTTTAAGGGCTTGTATTCCCTCAAAAGGCACTACCTCTTTTTCGTACATATAGGTTCTGTCTAATTCTTTAGAAAGGTTATGGTCGTCTACATTAATGTCGATGTCTTTCATTTTAAACTGGCATGGATGTTCATAACCGCAGGCATGTGTAATTTCCAGTAATTCTTTTTTGAAGGTTTTAAAATACTGTGCCAAGCGTTCGCTTTTCAGTGGAATATTAATCCCGTTTTGCAACCATTTGCTTTGGGTAGCTACCCCACTGGGGCAACGGTTGGTATGGCATATCTGTGCTTGAATGCAACCAATACTCATCATCGCTTCGCGAGCCACGTTGATACAATCGGCCCCCATAGCAAAGGCCATCGCCGCTTTGGCAGGGAACCCTAATTTACCGCTCCCAATAAAAACGATTCTTTCGGTTAATTTTCTTTTTTTGAAAACCTTGTAAAGATCGCTAAAGCCATATACCCAAGGTAGTGAAACGTGGTCTGCAAAACTAGGAGGGGCAGCTCCGGTGCCTCCCTCGCCACCATCTACGGTAATAAAATCGGGGCCTTTACCCGTTTGCAGCATCAGGTCTGCCAATTGTTCCCACTCGTCCAGTTTGCCAATAGCGGCTTTAATTCCTACCGGTAATCCTGTAGCTTCAGCAATATCTTCTATAAATTGAAGCAGTTCTGGTACATTGGAAAATGCTTTATGATTGGGAGGGGATAAGACATCTTTTCCCATTTCCACCCCTCTAATTTTGGCTATTTCAGGAGTAATCTTAGCACCCGGGAGTACGCCACCTTTTCCAGGTTTGGCGCCTTGTGAGAGTTTAATTTCTATGGCTCGTATAAAAGGATTGTCTTCAACTAATTGTACCATTTTTTCCATAGAAAATCCGCCATCGGCAGCACGAACTCCAAAATAGCCTGTGCCAAAATGAAACACCACATCTCCACCGTGACTGTGGTAGGGAGAAAGCCCCCCTTCGCCGGTATTGTGGTATGCATCTGCTAATTTTACTCCTTTGTTGAGGGATTCTACGGCCTTAGCTGAAAGGGAGCCAAAGCTCATCGCCGATACATTAATGATAGATGCAGGGCGATACGGTTTACGGCGGTTGTGATACTGTCCCATCACTTTGGCACATGGCAAAAAGGAAGGGTCTACCGTATTGGGGTGCCCTTCTTTAAGTTGGAAAGCCATCATGGCATTGTTGATAAAGATGTGTTGGTGTGCATAAATGTCCCTGTCGGTACCAAAACCTTCGTAATTGTTTTCTTTTTTAGCTGAAGCATAAATCCAACCACGTTCAATTCTATTAAAAGGAAGCTCCTCTCTGTTATTTGCTACTAGATATTGCCTCAATTCTGGACCAATGTGTTCTAGCCAGTAGCGCAAATGCCCTATGACTGGGAAATTATGACTGATGGTATGTTTCCGCTGAAAGAAGATATCCCGAAGGGCAATGAGGGCTAAAACAATAAGCACCCAACCCCACCAAGGGATGTTTTTAATAAAGTCTAAAATCATAATTAGTTGGCATTGAGATAATCTAAAGCTAATTGGCTCATGACTTTTACCCCGAGTAACATTCCGGCATCGTCTATTTGAAAGTCAGGAGTATGGTGTGGATAGGCTTCTTTATTTCCGGGGGTCATTCCGCCTAGAAAGAAGTAGAATCCAGGCACTACTTCTTGAAAGTAGGAGAAGTCTTCCCCGCCTGTGGTTGCCTTCATGGTGGAAACGTTTTGAGAGCCTGCAATTTTCTCTAGTGTGGGCACCATTTTTTCAGTTAGGTCTGGGTCGTTGTAGGTAACTACGGTGTTGTTTTGCCATTCAATGGTAGCTTCGCCACCGTATGCCTTTGCAATATCACGTGCCATTTCGTTCATGCGGCGCATAATCATTTCGCGCATATCGGCGTCCAGCGTACGGACGGTACCAATCATTTCGGCAGACTCAGGAATGATATTAAAACGTACTCCGGCGGTTATTTTTCCTACGGTAATTACCGCAGCTTCATCCACCAAGGGTGACTCACGGCTAATGATGGTTTGAAAACCGTCTATGATTTTAGCCGAAATAAGAATAGGATCTACCCCTGTCCAAGGGGCAGAGCCATGAGTGCCTTTTCCTTTTACGGTGACTACAAAGCGCTCTACGGCAGCCATGGTACCCCCGCTTTTGTATTTAATTGTGTTGATGGGGGTTCCGGAGTTGATATGCAATCCAAAAATAGCATCTACATTCGGGTTTTTTAAGACCCCTTCTTTGATCATCAATTTGGCGCCTCCTTCTTCCCCGGGTGGTGGGCCTTCTTCGGCGGGTTGGAAGATGAATTTAATGGTTCCTTTTATTTTGTCTCTATGCTTGGCTAATACTTCGGCAACCCCCATAAGGATGGCGGTGTGGGTATCGTGACCGCAGGCGTGCATGACGCCTGTTTCGGTATCGAGAAAGGTGGTTTTTACAGTGCTTTTGAAAGGTAGGTCATTGCGTTCGGTGACGGGCAGTGCGTCTATATCGGCACGCAGGGCCACTACTTTACCCGGGAGGTCGCCTTTTAAAATTCCTACTACTCCAGTAATGGCAATACCCGTTTGTACTTCTAAGCCTAAGGATTTTAGGTGTTCTTCAATTTTTTTAGCGGTATTGAACTCTCGGTTGGAAAGCTCCGGATTTTGGTGAAAGTAGTGCCGCCAGTCGATGACTTTGGGTTCTATCTTTTCAATGTCTTTGAGGAGGTCTTTATCCATTTGGGCGTTTACTGAGCAGATAGTACTCGTCAACAGAAGCAGGAGAAGGTGTTTTTTCATACGGAACTAATTTCAGCTAAAGATATTTAATTTTTGAGAAAGTGGAAAGGATTGTGGGTGTTAGGTGCCGAATACCATGTTAAGGGTATGGGAAGAGTTACTTTTGGGTGCTACTTCGGTAGTATTTTTAGGGTATCTCAATAACTGTTCATAGATACTAAATTGGCTATAAACTTGTTATAGATACGTTATAACTACGCTATAACCTATGCTAACTTATACTTTTCCTAATGTATTGACAGGGAGTGGTTAAGAGAGTGCGTATAGGATAGCTTCTAATTGTAAAGGAGATGGCAAAACAAAA
>JAWKMO010000028.1:0-19929 GCA_041392205.1 Flavobacteriaceae bacterium
ATAACATACTCCAAAAGAAGGCCTTTGTTCTACCGCTCTTAAATAATAGGTTCTTGCACTTCCATAGCTTCCTTTTTTTCGAAAATCTTCAGCAATAGTGTATAAATACTTCGCTTTATCACTGGCATTAGTTTCAAGATCAACCGCTTGGTTATAATACTTTAACGCTTCGCTTCCTTTTCCTTCTTTTTCAGCCAATCTTCCTAAATAAAAAGCAGATTTTGCGGAAGGCTCCAATTTATGCAATTCTTGAACTAGTTGAAAAAACAGAGGAGTTTCGCATTCCTTGTCATTTAATCTGCCTGCAGAACTTTTTAACCAACTAATGTTGGTTTTATTTGCATCGAAATTCTTTTCAATTAAAGGTATTAAGTTTTCACAATTAGCAATCGCTCCTAGTTTGGCATCCACACTGCTTTTAATTTTTCCGTAGGATTCTACATTTTTTTCATATCCTTCCAGTTTTTCTTGTTCTTTTGAAGTGAGTGCGGTACCGGCTTCTTGTTTGTCTAAAAGTTGTGTTAACTTTTGTGCATAATTACCTTCCTCTTTTTCAATTTTTGATTGGATAATGTCATATAAATCAAAAACTTCTTGAATATCCTTTTGTCCTTCCTCAAAAAGGTCTTTTGCTAATGAAAAATAGGTGTATATTCTTTTGGGACTTGTAAAGCTTTCTTCATCCTTTTTAAAGGCGTTGTCAAAAGCTTTAAATTGTTCCATTTTGGTGCCAATTCCATTATCGTACTTAATTTGAGCTATATCTGATAATACATCGCCTTCTTTTGTTTTACTTGCGTAATATTGTAACCTAAGGTTATATGCTTTTTCAAGATCTGCAATCTTACTTTTATCTCCTTTTTCAATAAAGTACTCAAACATTTTTACGGCATACTGGTACGTCGCTAAACTGTATTGTGGACAATCGTTTATGGTTTTTTCATAATGAGGTAAGGCAGCCTCATAGTTTTTTGCTTTAGCAGGCTCAATAAATAAAGAAGCTGTGGTTACACATGGGTCTTGCGCTTGTGCTTTGTTTAATAAAGAAAAAGCCAATACTGCAAAAAATAAAGTAACTTTCGTTTTCATTTTGTTAGTGTTTATGGTATTAATCATATAGTCTTTTTTCAAACCATTTATCGTTTAGGGAAAGACTAATAAAGATATTAAAAAAGGATTCTTCTACTAGCCCACTGTTCTTTGTCCCTCTTTTCCCAAGCTCAAAGCCTAGGTTTATATTGGAGAACGTTCTTCCCATTGGCAAACCCATTCCAAAAGATATGCCAAACTCATTTATTGATTCGTTATTGATATTTAAGCCCGTTTGCTCAAATCGGAAACCACCTCTATAAACAATTCTTTTCCAGTAACTTGAAAAGGAATTGTATTCGGGTATAAAAAATCCTCCCATTCTAAATTTAGAAGCGTCTTCAAAGATAACATTTTCTAATTCAAAAGTTCGGTTGGTAAGATTACTGGTTTTTTGAGATGAGAACTCACCTCCTATAAACCATTTTTTAGGAGCTCCTATTCCGGCTCCCAAAGTGAGTTGAGAGGGAAAAATAAAGTCGGTATCTTCTACGGGAATCTCTCTAAAATCGATATCTGCGGTATTGCCATTTCCTAACACCAAAAATGTAGAAAGAGTTCTTCCATTTTCTGACTTAAAATTGGTTTCTGGGGTATAGGTAACGGAAGACATAAATTCCAGCTTTTCAGAAACCATTGTCTTATATTGAGCACCAAGATTAACACTAAATCCTTTTAAATCTGAATTATTGATTTCCTTTGTTCCTAATTGAATATCTTCTTGGGTAGACAAAGTTGTATTCTCAATATTTCCAAAGTCATAATTTGCTTCAACACCCACACTTAGGTTGTTTGTTATTTGATATCCTAACGTAAAAAATGCTTTATTTAGACCTCCTTCCCCTGAGTACTGGGTAGTGGTAGCCCCATTTGTGTTTTCTAATTTATATCCTGTGGATGTATAAGGGATTAATCCAAAGGAGGCTCCAAATTTTCCCATCGGAATTCCAATGGCTAGGTAATCCAAAGTTGTGGTTGACGTTTTTTGACTTTCTTGAGAGGTTGATAAAGTGTTGGTTTTATGACTTCCAGAAATCGAATAATTTACTAATCGTAACCCCGCTATCCCAGCTGGGTTTTGAAGATTAAGATGGATACTATCTGAATACACGCCAATACCTCCCATACTTCTATTTTCTACAGTTCCTTTAAATTTTATATTTCCAATTCCAAAAAAGGAATAAGGAGATGTAGTTCCTTGTTGAGCCAGAGAAAGAGTCGTGATTAAAAGAGCAAAAACTATTAAAAAGTGCTTCAAAATGAATCTTTATTAAGTTCTAATATGTGGTTTAAACCTTCCAATAGAAAATTTGAATTGGCAAAGATGTCATTTTTTATGCTATCTCGCAAAAATTGAGCGTCTCCACCTGTTAAAATTGTTGTTAAATCTGAAAAGTTATGCTGATATAATGAAATAAAACCTTCTATTTCGTTGGCAACCCCTTGCACTACCCCTACATCCATTGAGATTTTTGTGCTATCCCCAATAAAAGTGTTTGGTTTTGTTGGTTCTAATAACGGTAACTTAGAGGTAAAAGTGTGCATCGCTTTATAACGCATGGTTATTCCAGGAGAAATACCCCCTCCCAAATATTCCTTCTTATAATTCAAAAAATCGTATGTTATACACGTCCCTGCGTCTATCATTAAAACATTTTTTTTGGGATATTTAAATGCCGCTGCACTTACTAATGCTATCCTATCTACCCCAAGAGTAGTAGGTGTTTGATAAAAATTTTTAAAGGGAAGTTTTGATTTATGGGTAAGGATGTGGACTTTTAATTTTGTGTTTAGAAGAGGACTAATTTTTTCTGAAAATTCGCCTACCGAAGAAACAATAGCGTAAGATAGTTTGGGAAACTCTTTTTCCATTTCTTTTAATTGGCTTTCAAAATCTTTTAAAGAAATAGTTTTTTTCTTTACCATCTCATCCTTTTCAAAAATAGCAAGCTTTATAAAACTATTCCCTACGTCTATTATTAAGTTCATTTGCGAGTAATCACGTGGCTAAAAATACAATTTGTTATCGCTATGCTTTGTTAACAGGATATTAAATTGTTAAAAAGCAAAAACCCAAGCAAATTGCTCGGGTTTTTGTGGTACCTCCAGGGATCGAACCAGGGACACACGGATTTTCAGTCCGTTGCTCTACCATCTGAGCTAAGGTACCTTCATAAAGCGGGTGCAAATATAAATTTATTTTAGCTTTACCAAAACAAAAATATAAAATTATCTATCCAATTTAAGATTTTATAGAAAGAATTGCATTTTGAATTTCCCTTTCTGTAACTATCGCATTTGCTCCAGGTTTTGATGCAACCAAAGCCCCCACAGTACAAGCACGTTCTAAAGATTTTGAAGGAATTGTTTTATGTATCAATAATTCTCCTATTAAAGTTGCCAAAAAAGAATCTCCAGCACCTACTGTATCTTCAACAGCCACTTTAATACTAGCATGCCCATAAAATTCATTTTCATAGTATAAAATAGCTCCTTTATCTCCTTTGGTAATACAAATCCCTTTTAAATTAAGTTTTTCATTTATCCACAAAGCTTGCTCTGTAAGACTATTCTCTGTACATTCCAGCATTGTTGAAATTACTTCCAACTCTTCTTCATTCATTTTTACAAAATTGGCTTTACTTAATAGCTGAAGGAGTAAATCTTTAGCATAAAAAGGAGGGCGTAAATTAACATCAAACACAGAAAATTCTGAAACTTCTATGAGTTTTAAGAGGGTTTCTTTACTTTTTGCATTTCTACAAGCCAAACTGCCAAAAATAAAAACCTTTGAATTTTTTACAAGCGCTTCTGCTTCCGAGGTAAATGCTATGGCATCCCACGCCACGGGAGCCATAATTTTATAAGAAGCACTGCCTTGATGGTTTAAGCTAACCCGAACACTTCCGGTTTTAAGGTGCTCATCCTTTTGAATACCCAGAATGCAAAATCTTTCATGTTCTAGGAATTTGATAATATTTTGTCCCTCTTCATCCTTCCCAATACTACTAATAATGGCTACAGAATGTCCTTGAGAATGCATTCGTAAAGCAACATTTAAAGGCGCTCCCCCAATCACTTTTTTATCTGGAAAGACATCCCACAAGATTTCACCAAAACATACTATTTGTGGGTTTTTATTCATCTTCTAGCACTAGTTGTTTTTCTAATTCCTCCAGAGAAACCCCTTTGGTTTCGGGCATTATAAAAAGTACCCAAAGGAGTTGAAAAACCATCATCATGGCAAAAAATAAAAACATGCTTCCGGCACCAATTTTGGCAATTAAAAATGGTACCGAAGAAGGAATCATAAAAGCCAGTACCCAATGGGTAGAAGTACCTATAGATTGGCCATACGACCGAATATGATTGGGAAAGATTTCAGAAATATAAACCCAAATTACAGCCCCTTGCCCAATAGCATGAGCTCCAATAAATACAAAAAGCGAAACTGGTACAATCAAGCCAGACCATTCATTAAAAAAAGCTAATGCCACAAAGAACAGAGAGATTATATATCCTATAGAACCAAATAGCATAAGCTTTTTTCTTCCTAATCGATCGATTAGATACATCCCTAAAAGGGTAAAAATTAAATTCGCAACGCCAATGCCTATACTCCCCAAAAGTGCTGCTTGATTTGCTAGCCCCGCTTCTTCAAAAATTCGTTTTGAATAATATAAAAAGGCATTTATCCCAGAAAATTGATTAAAAAAAGCAATTGCAAATGCCAAGAGAATTATTCTTTTGTATTTTCTCTTAAAAATAGGCTCCTTTATTCTAGATTGCTCTGTTTCTAAAATTTGTGCAATTGTTTTTTGTGGGTCTTCATCTGGAGAAATCATTTTGACTACTTTTAATGCCTCTTCGGTTCTTCCCTTAACCAATAACCATCTAGGACTTTTTGGGACCCCAAATACCATAATCGTATAAACAAATGCCGGTAATGCTTCAATCCCTACCATCCATCGCCAAGCATTTTCAGAAAGTATAAAGCTACTAATAAGATAGTTGGACACAAAAGCTATTAAAATACCAAAAACAATATTAAACTGGTACGTAGCTACTAATTTACCTCTATTTTGAGGGGAGGCTATTTCCGAAATGTAGGCAGGTGCTGCAATCGTTGAAGCACCTACACCTAGACCTCCTAAAAATCGAAAAAAAGCAAAAATCCATGGGTCGTTTGCTAATGCCGAACCCAAAGCAGAGACGGTATAAAAAATTCCAATCCAAATTAAGGTGTTTTTTCTTCCCAAAAGGTTTGTGGGAAATCCTCCCAAGACCGCTCCAAAAATAGTCCCAAAAAGTGCAGATCCTACAATAATATACCCATGGAAGTTATCATTACTTCCAAAAAACGTATGACTTTTCCACAATTCCTGAAGCGTTTGCTCTGCCCCACTAATTACAACGGTATCAAAGCCAAATAAAAACCCAGCAAGGGCCACGGTTAAAGACCAAAGAAATACTTTTTTATTCATTCCAGATTGATTTAATTTTGTGGATATTTAATGATTTTATTTCTAACGTTTCACTGCTCGATATTTCTAAATTTGTATACGGTGCTTTTGGAAAAATCTGGTTGGTGAAAACATAGGCGCCCTTATCGATAAAAATTTCTACTGAAGATTGGTCGATAACTACTCGAACTTCTACTTCTTTTTCTAAGGGAAAATAGGGCTGTGATTGTATTTCTTTTCCGAAGGATTCTTTAAAATCTATAATTCCAGAGTTTGTTCTATCGAAGGTAATTTTGCCTTCATAAGGTTGAAAGCTAAGGACTATTTTTTCTGAATTTTCATTACTATAGGTAACCTTTAGTTCTTTTGACAAATTCATTATAAATGAAATGTCAGTTTTATTATAATTTTCACTTTTACGGGAATATGGGAGGGCACTCGTATATATTGAATCGACCAGTGTTTCAATGGTATTTAAACTTGAAATTGGATAGTTTTTCAGAAAATAACCGCTATCCCTTTTATATAGAGAAATCTTTCGTGGAAGCGTCATTGCACTTCGCCATATCTCTGTAGGGGTATCTTGGGCATAGTTCCAATTGCTCATCCAGCCTATGAATATTCGTTCATTATTGGGCGCATTATTATACGTAACCCCAGCATAGTTGTCCATCCCGTAATCCAACCATTTAGTTTCAGTTTGTGAGGTAGTAAAGGTTTTTCCATCAAACTCTCCCACAAAATACTGGGTTCCCGAACCACCGTTGGGAGCTCCCGGATTTATACTTATAAGCAATACCCATTTTTCTTCCTCTGTACCTTCTACTTTTAATGGGAATAAATCTGGACATTCCCAAACACCTCCATGAGCGCCCTTATTGTTACCAAATTCGCCCGTGAGGACCCATTCTTTTAAATTTTTTGACGTATAAAATTTTGCGTGATCTCCTGCTACTAAAGTAAGCACCCATTGCAAATTAGTTTCATCCCAAAATACTTTTGGATCCCTAAAATCTTTAATTCCTGAGTTTCCAATAACCGGATTGACTTTATATTTTGTCCAAGTGTCTCCATTGTCAAGACTATAGGCAATCCCTTGCGTTTGAAAATTGGTTCGCCCTGCTTTTTCACCTTCCATTAAATGATATGTAAAAATTGCTACTAAAGGTGGATTCTCTTTTGTTCCAAATCCTGAAGTATTGAACTTATCTATCACGGCACTGCCCGAAAAAATAAGTCCGTGCTCATCTGGATACAATGCAATGGGCTTATGTTCCCATTGAATTAAATCATTACTTACGGCATGGCCCCAATGCATAGGACCCCAAACAATGTCTTCTGGATAATATTGATAAAATAGATGGTAGACCCCATTATTAACTACTAATCCGTTAGGATCGTTCATCCATTTTTCTGGAGGAGAAAAGTGAAATTGTGGCCTAAAGGGCTCTGTATATTTTTCTTTAGTATTAACAACTGGAACAGCATTATTTTTATCAGAAATTTTCTCTTTACAAGAAAAAAATAGGACAAATAGGGCTACATAAGTACTTCTCATTCAGCTTTTTAATTAAATATTAATATAACCCATTCACTTAGAAAAGGGTAAAATTGAAAAACTAAATTCCTTTCAAACTTACTAGGATTTGTAAACAATAGTCTTCACAAAATTTAGGGTTTGAAATACTACCTTTTAGGGACTATGGGTTTTGTTGAATCTCTAATTATTAATGAGGTTTCTAGTGTTTTAGTTATTGGGGTAAACGCTTCATGGTTTTTCTTTGCTTGCATTTCTTTGTAAAGTAATTTGAAAGATTTCTTTCCCATTTTATACCCAGGTTGATCTATTGTGCTTAATGAGGGTGTAATTGCTTGAGAGACAAACCAATTACTAAAACCCATAATGGCAATATCATCTGGTACTTTAATCCCTTTTTCATTAAAAACAGCAATAGCACCCACAGCAACTAAATCTGTAATGGTAAAAATACCATCCACATCTTTATGATCCTCGAGGAGTTTTATTGCAGCGGCGCGCCCTTCTTCGTAATTTACATTTTCACAAATATATACTAAAGACGAATCGTATTTTATTCCATGGTCTTCTAGTGCCTTTTTATACCCTAAAAATCGATCAATAGAATTTTGTGGAAGCAAAGCCCCACGAAAATGAGCAATCCTTTTACAACCCGTATCTATTAGATGTTTTGTGGCAATATAAGCTGCTTGCCGATCATTAATGATAATTTTAGAACATTCTATGAGTTTAGAAATCTTATCAAACATTAACAAAGGAATATTTAATTCTTTTACATCATGCAAATGTGAAATATTTGTAGTAGTACTTGCGAGAGATATCATAATCCCATCTACTCGCTTGCTAATAAGAAGGTCTATTTGCTTTTTTTCGAGTTTATAGGATTCGTTGGACTGTAAAATAATAACAAGATATCCTTTTTTCTCGGCTTGTTCAATAATACCATTAATAACACTAGAGAAAAAATGATGTACTACTTCAGGAATAATTAATCCAACTGTTTTAGATTCTTTAGTTCTTAAATTTACGGCAAAAACATTGGGTGTATAGTGAAGTCTTTTAGCCTCATTTTTAACCAGCTCTTTCGTTTTTTTACTTACATCAGGATAGTCTTTTAAGGCCTTTGAAACAGTTGTAATTGATATTCCTAAATTTTCGGCAATTTCCTTTAGCGTAACTTCTTTCATGGGTTAAGACTCAATGGTGAGTTGGTTTTGTAAAAATCAAGCAAATTTCCACTAAAATAGGCAAAATTAGTATTCAAATACGGTTTTATAAATCGAAAACGTTTTCGGTTATGAAATGTTCGTTTTAAAGGTTAATTTTTTACTAAATTAAAAAAATAGTTGAAATTAGTCTCAAATTTTGAAGTCAAGTTTATTGGTTTTTTTATTTTAAAATTTGTTAAGTGTTTGTTAATCTTTTAGTTATGACAGCATTAATTTCAAATAGTGTAAGTTTATTAAGTTTAATTGATCACAATTAAGTTTCTATCTTTTTTTTGAAATTAATGCTGTCATAACTAAGAAAATTTAAAAAATCAATCCTCTTAAACCTATTAAATCTTTTTTATATTTTTTATTTATTAAAGGTTAGGTAAAATGAGGTGTAATTGAATTAGCTTTCTATTATAGAGGATTGATTTTTTTACTTAATAAAATTAGCAAGATAAACCGCAATAATAATTTAGAATTTAGTTTCTATTTTATTGGGTTTTGTATTAATACATAGGTAATCAAATCAATAAAATATTGTATATTTCGTAATTATTTAATAATTTATTAACATTGCATAAAATTTAAAAGATCGAAACATAACTAATAACTATTTATTACATTAACTTTAAACCGAAAACTATATGAAAAACAAATTACTAACTAAACTTTTGTTGCTCCCCTTGGTATTTATTATGGGAAGTTCAGCATACGCTCAAATTACAGTGAGTGGAAATGTAACAGATGCTAATGCTGGAATACCTGGTGTTAACGTTATTGTTAAAGGAACTTCCAACGGAGCACAAACAGACTTTGATGGTAATTACACCCTCAACAATGTGGCCAATGATGCAACTTTGGTGTTTAGCTATTTAGGCTATGCTACTCAGGAAGTGGGCGTAAATGGACAAACCACCATAAATGTAACTTTAGTAGAAGATATTGAATCTTTAAACGAAGTTATTGTTATTGGATATGGTACTACTACCGTTAAAGATGCTACTGGGGCTGTTACTGCAGTTACCTCGGAAGATTTTAACCAAGGAGTCATTATATCTCCAGAACAATTAATACAAGGAAAAACCGCTGGAGTTCAAATTTCTCAAAGCAGCGGTGAACCTGGTGCAGGCGTGGATATTCGTATTCGTGGTGCCAGTTCTGTGCGGTCTAATAACAACCCTTTATTTGTGGTTGATGGCATTCCTTTATCTGGGGGTAATACTTCCGCAGAAGGTGCTAACATTGGGGTAGGTTCTACATCTGCAAAAAACCCACTTAGTTTCTTAAATCCAAATGATATTGAAAGTATCAGTATTCTTAAAGATGCTTCTGCAACCGCTATTTACGGTTCTAGAGGTGCTAATGGGGTTGTTTTTATTACCACAAAATCTGGTAAAGGAGCATTAGGAAGCTCTTGGGAGTTTTCATCCAATTTGAGTATTTCATCCGTTCCAAAGACTTACGATTTACTTTCAGGAGATGAATTTCTAGAGCAAACAGAACTAGCTGGATTTAATGTAGCTGAAAAAGATTTTGGATCCAATACCGATTGGCAAGATTTTATTTTTAGAACCGCTGCATCAACTAACAACGACTTATCCTATTCTGACAATTATGGAAGTGGTAACTTGAGAGCTACCTTTAGTTACGGAAAAACCTTTGGAGTTGTTGAAAACAGTGACTTAGAAAGAATTACTGGTCGATTAAATGTAAATCAACGATTTTTAAACAATAAATTAAAGTTAGGATTACAATCTTCCATCTCTAGAGTAAATGATCAAACGGCTCCTATAGGAGGAAGTGCAGGTTTTAGAGGAGACTTAATTGGTGCTGCATATTCAGCAAATCCAACTTGGCCAACTGCTGTAGATTTTGATGGAACGGGAGGATTATTAAGCCCTGCTACCGCATTAGCATTCACACAAAACATCACAAATACCAATCGTATTTTAGCAAATTTCTCTGCCGAGTATTCTTTTATACCCGAACTTTCTGCTAAAATAAATTTAGGTTTTGATACTTCAGAATCCACAAGAACTGCAGTTGCTTCAGAAAATGCTAGAAATTTTGATCAAGGAGTTTTTGGAAATGGTATAGGTGCTATCAACGACTTAAATACCGAAAGCAAACTTCTTGAAGCAACTTTAAATTATAAAAAAGATTTTTCTAATTCTTCTTTAGATATTCTTGTTGGTTACTCTTTTCAAGATTTCCAAAGAGATGGTAGAAACATTAGTGGTTGGGGATTCTTTACCGATGAATTAAATGAAATGGGAGAAGATCTTGAAAATACCGCTAACAGAATTGAGGATAATATTGAAGGGGATTATCAACAATATGGATATGCCGGAAATATTGCTGGAGGAATATTTGTAAATAGACTTTTCCCAGAACCCACAACCGATTTTATTGTTGGTATAGGTAACCTTGGAGTTAAATCTTTATTTGTAGATACTTTTGACAATACAGACGAAATTCAATCCTATTTTGGAAGAATTAATTATTCTATCGCAGATAAATACTTATTTACTGGAACGGTAAGAGCAGATGGCTCATCAAGATTTGGTGAGGATAACCAATATGGTATTTTCCCATCTGGAGCGTTTGCTTGGAAAATCAACAACGAAGATTTTGTGGGTGACGCTGTATCCACACTTAAATTACGTTTAGGATATGGTATTACCGGTAACCAAGAAGGTCTTGGTTATGGAAACTTTACACAAAGACAACGTTATGCAGGTGGTGATGTGATAGGTGATGGAGGGGAAATTAATATCCCAGGTATTGTTGATGTATCTTTTCCAAATCCTGAGTTAAGATGGGAAGAAACAACGCAATATGCTGCAGGTATCGATTTTGGATTTAATAATGATCGATTTACAGGTACTGTAGACGTGTACAGAAAAGAAACTAAAGACCTTTTGTTTAATGTATTAGCTGCTCAGCCATCCGTTCAACCCTTCTTGTTTTTAAACTTACCAGATTCTAAGGTAGTTAACGAAGGTATTGAACTATCGTTATCGTATGATATTATTGATGGTGATGATTTATCTTGGAACGCTAGCTTTAATGTTGCTTATAACAAAAACTTAGTAGAAGATCTACAAGGTGAATTTGATGCAGGGACTATTCGTGGACAAGGGTTATCATTAGCTTTTGCTCAAAAATTAAAAGCTGGAGAGCCTTTATTTTCTTATTTCCTAAGAGATTTCGAAGGATTTGACCCTGCTACGGGACAACCCATTCAAACTGATGTTCAAGATTTCGTAGGCAAAAGTGCCTTACCAGATCTTACAGGTGGTTTCTCTACCTCTCTTTCCTATAAAAATTGGACCGTTTCAACCTATTTGGCTGGACAATTTGGACACTACATCTACAACAACACAGCAAATGCTTTCTTTACAGCAGGTGCCTTTAGAGGGGGTAGAAATGTTCCCTTGGATGTATTGACCACAGGAGAATCTTTTGATGCTGCAGCAGATGTTTCAACTAGATTCCTAGAAAGTGGCGATTTTATTCGTATGCAAAATGCCACTGTAAGTTATTCTTGGCCCTTAAAAGAAGATGCTTTCTTCTCTAACTTGGTTCTTTCTGTAACTGGACAAAACCTTTTTGTAATTACAGATTATACAGGACTAGACCCAGAGGTTAGCACTTCACCGGCAGGAGGAGATTTACTTAACGGCCTACCTGTTTTTGGTATTGATTACGCATCATTTCCAAGACCAAGAACTTTCACATTAGGATTTAATGCTAAATTTTAAAAAAAAAGAATATGAAAAATAAATTTTTTAACTACGTAAAACCAATTTTCGCAATTGCGTTTTTATTGACAATTACGGTGTCTTGTACTGATTTAGCTATTGAAGAATCAGATTCAATTATTGCCGAAGGATCTACCGTTTTTGAAGGGGTTGCTGATGTTGATGCATCATTAACAAACCTTTACAACGATACCTATGGACAACTTGGAGACCAAGCTAATTTCTTTGCCCTAAACGAAGTTTCTACAGATGAAACGCTAGTTCCTACACGTGGAACCGACTGGGGTGACAATGGGATATGGAGAACATTACATTCTCATACTTGGAGTGCAACACACCAATATATACTAAGTACTTGGAATAACTTAAACCAAAATGTGTTTAGAGCTTCTCAAATTATTGACCCTTTAAGTGGTCCTACAGCAGCTCAAGAAGCAGATGCTCGTTTTTTAAGAGCATTTAGTATGTATTTTGTTTTGGATATGTGGGGTGTTGCTCCCTTTAGAAATCCAACAGACGGGGCAGACGTAAACCCTTCTGTTCTTTCAGCTCAAGAAGCATATGATTTCATTATTAATGATCTTGAAACCGCTATACCTAATTTACCGGATAATGGTCCTAGTGAAAGCAACAATAGAGCTACCCAAGCTGCTGGAAACTTTCTATTAGCAAAAGTTATTTTAAATTCTGAAAGATATACAGGAAGTGCTCCTAATTATCAAAGAGTAGTAGATTTAGTTGATGCCATTGCTGCTGATGGATATGCCCTACAAGCTGGTTATTTCGAATTATTTCAACAATCTGTAGATAATGAAACTATTTGGTTTGCCAATACTGGTGTTGGAAACAGAATTTGGAACGGACTTCACTATAACCAAAACTCTCCTGATAATACCGGAGGTGGATGGAATGGTTTTACCACTTTAGCTGAATTTTACGATAGCTTCGAAGGGGATCCTAATAGTAATAATGTAGGAGATGGTCAAGAAGAAAGAAGAGGATGGGTACCTGATGCATCAAATGCAAATGCTCAAAATTTAGGTATTGGTTATGGCTTCTTAATTGGTCAACAATATGAAGAAGATGGTACGATTCTTAAAGACAGAACAGGAGAGCCTTTAGTATTTACAAAAGAACTTCCAGGATTATCTGGAAACGGTGAAAACACTGGTGTTCGTATTATTAAGTATCACCCTGGTGATGATGGTGGTTCCTTTAGAGGACACGAAATCGTATTCCGTTATGCAGATGCTCACTTAATGAAAGCGGAAGCCATGATGCGTATGGGCGGTAATGCTACTACTTTAGTGAACGAACTTAGAACTCTTAGAGGAGCAACTCCACTAGGCAGTGTCTCTGAAGCAGATATGCTTGCTGAAAGAGGCCGTGAGTTATACGTTGAGTTTTGGAGAAGAAATGATTTATTGCGTTTTGGCCAATTTACAAGAAATTGGGAATTTAAAAACGAAGCTTCTGTTGGTGACCCAACTTGGAACCTTTACCCTATTCCAATCAACGCCTTACTTTCTAATCCCAACCTAGTTCAAAATCCTGGTTATTAATTTAACCTTTCATAGAAATAAAAAAAGGTCGCTTTATGGGCGACCTTTTTTTATTTCAAATTTTAATTAATATTTCATTAATCTTTTTGGCTTTTGGTTAATTTAAAAATTCTAGCAAAATACATAAATTAGCTTGCTAATTTAAAATTATTATAGCTCTCTATAAATCCCTTATTAACAGGATAATGTTATTTAAAAAATTACTCTTTTTTTCCTTTATAACATTCATACTATCGTGTGGGGAAAAAGAAGAAGTACTTTTTTCAAAACTTTCTAACAGTATTACAAAAATTGACTTTCAAAATAAAATTCAATCAAATGTAAATCTTAACATCCTCAACTATATCTACTATTACAATGGGGCTGGAGTCGCTTCAGCAGATTTTAATAATGATGGACTAATAGACCTTTATTTTACCGCAAACCAGTCTGAAGATAAATTATACCTTAATAAAGGACAGTTTACATTTCAAGATATTACCAAAGAAGCCCAAATCGACAATGCTGAAAACTGGACCAATGGCGTTTCTATAGTAGATATTAATCAAGATGGATGGATGGATATTTATATTTGTAAAACAGGAGACTATCTTTCCATTAAAGGGAAAAACCTACTGTATGTAAATCAAGGTTTACAAAAAAACAACATTCCTATCTTTAAAGAAGAAGCCTCAAAATACAACCTTGATTTTATAGGATTTTCCACTCAAGCTAGTTTTTTTGATTACGACTTAGACGGCGATTTGGATTTGTATCTTTTAAACCATAGCACGAACCCCAATCAAAATTACGGTAAAGGAAGTGCCCGAACCCTTCCTAATAAAGAATCTGGCGACAAATTATTTGAAAACAAAAACGGTATTTTTGAAGATGTTTCTGAAATCTCTGGCATTTTTCAAAGCAAAATAAGTTATGGATTAGGGGTTTCAACAAGTGATATAAACAATGACGGTTATACAGACCTATATATAAGTAATGACTTTTTTGAAAACGATTATCTCTATATTAATCAAGGAAATAAAACGTTTAAAGAAGTAATACATACTGAAAATCCACCCCTTGGACACACGACCCATTACTCCATGGGGAACGACATTGCCGATATTAATAATGATGGTTTTACCGATATCATTTCGGTAGATATGCTTCCCGAAGATTTAAAAACATACAAAACCTCGGGGACAGAGTTTAACTATCAAAACTATATCAATTATATAAAAAATGGGTATGCTTACCAGTACATGCAAAACACCTTACAACTTAATAATGGAAATGGCAGTTTTAGTGAAACTGGATACCTTAGTGGAATTTCTGCAACCGAATGGTCTTGGAGTCCTTTAATAGCAGACTTTGATAACGATGGTTTGAATGATTTATACATAACAAACGGTATTAAAGGGGCCACCAACGATATGGATTTTATCAATTTTATTGCTAATGATCAAATTCAAAAAACGTTGGGTGCAACTATGACCGAAAAGGAAATGGAATTCATTAAAAAAATACCAGAAAAAAAAACCAGCAATTATATTTTTAGGAATAAGGGAAATAATGAGTTTGAGAATACCACAAAATCATGGACTTCGCCCCTACCGTCTTTTAGCAATGGTGCGGCCTATGCAGATCTTGACAACGATGGCGATTTAGATCTTATCGTAAACAATGTGAATGAACCTGCTTTTATTCTAGAAAACAAATTAAATGAAAGATTCAAAAAAAGAAGTTTTTTAAAAATTAATTTCGAAGGAAATGCTCCCAATCGTTTTGGCATTGGGGCTAAGGTTATTGTGTTTTCTGGTAATAAAAAACTAATTAAAGAAAATTACACCACCCGTGGATATCTTTCTTCTGTGGCACCAGAAGTACATTTTGGCCTAGACACCCTTCAAAAAATAGATTCATTACATATTATTTGGCCAAACCATGCATTTGAAACCCTTAAAAATATAATCCCAAAACAAACCCTAAAAGTAACCCAAAATAAGGCTAAAGGAAATTATTATAAAACTTTTAAAAATAAGGCAACTACTTTACTAACCCAAGTTGATGCTCCTTTTGAGTATCGCCACGTGGAAAACAGCAATATCGAGTTTAATAGAGACCCGCTTACCCCTTTTTCTACGGCTAATGAAGGTCCATCGGTATCGATCGTAGATACTAATAATGATGGATTAGAGGATGTTTTTTTAAGTGGTGCTAAAGGGCAAGCATCGCAGCTTTTTATACAGAAAAAGGAGGGTCTTTTTGCCCTTCAACAGGAAACATTATTTGAAGAAGACGCCATAAATGAGGATGTTTCTCATGTTTTTTTTGATGCCACTACTAATGGATATAAAGACCTAATAGTAGTGAGTGGCGGAAATGAATTTATTACTGGTAAAGCCGTAACTCCAAGATTGTACTTAAATAAAGGAGGCGTGTTTCAAAAAGATACAACCCAATTTACCAATGTCTTTGTCAATGCTTCTAAAGTTACCGCAATTGACCTTGACAACGATTCAAATTTAGACATTTGTATTACTTCGAATGGGATTCCGCAAAAATTTGGTCATACTCCCCAACAATATCTTTTTAAAAATGATGGAAAAGGAAATTTTACGGATATCACTAAAGAATTTGGACAGGAATTTTCAGATATCGGAAACTGTAACGATATTTTTTGGATCGATATAAACAACGATTCCTTTACCGATGCTATTGTGGTGGGAGATTGGATGCCTGTTTCACTATTTATTAATGATGGCAAAAGGCTTACCCTACAAAAAAACAATGGCCTAGATGCTTCCAACGGGTTTTGGAATAGTGTAAAAGCTGCCGATTTTGACCATGATGGAGACATCGACTTGGTCGCTGGAAATTGGGGGCTTAATTCTCGTTTGCAGGCTTCCAAAAAAGAACCCATTACACTCTATAAAATGGATTTTGACGGTAATTCTTCAGAAGAAACCGTAGTGACCTATTTTTATCAAGGAACAGAAACTACAGTGGCTTCAAAAGAAGAATTAGCCAAACAAATGCCCTTTATTAATAAAAAATATTTGTCTTATAAAGAATTTGCTAACGCAACCATTGCAGAAGTATTTTCAGCAGAAAAACTTCAAAAATCCCTTCAAAAAAAGGTGTTTGAGTTAGCTACATGCTATTTTGAAAATACCGGAAATAACTCTTTCAAAAAACATAGGCTTCCATTTGGAGCTCAAATTTCATCGGTTAATGATATTTGGATAGAAGATTTTAATAATGACCATAATTTAGACCTTCTTTTAGTGGGAAATAATTTTGAAATCAGTACCCAATTAAGTAGATTGGATGCTTCTCGCGGAACGCTGTTATTAAATGACGGAAAAGCCAATTTTTCAGAAAAGAAAGAGGAAACCTTTACACTATCCGGTGCTTGTAGAAATATCGAAAAGCTAACAATGAAAGGTGAAAGTTATTTTATAGTCGTTAGAAACAATAACAACCCTATTTTTTTAAAGAAAAAGAATTAAACAAATGATACCATTGTCAAAAATATCCCTTATTGCTTTTAGCTTAATTATTTTTAGTTGTCATTCAAAAAAAAACGAAGCCGTTTCAGAAACCGCTTCCCCAACACTTTTTTCGTTGGTAGCTTCTTCGCACTCCAACATTACTTTTACTAACAAAGTAGTAAATCAAAAGGACTTTAACATCTTTAAATACAGAAACTTCTACAATGGAGGCGGTGTAGCCATTGGCGACATCAATAACGATGGTCTGTCCGACATCTACTTAACAGCAAATATGGAGGAAAATAAATTGTACCTCAATAAAGGAAATATGGTTTTTGAAGATATCACCCAAAGTGCTGGAGTAGCAGGAAATAAACCCTGGTCCACAGGGGTGGTAATGGTAGATGTAAATGCAGATGGCCTACTGGATATTTATGTAAGTAATGCTGGAAATATGGAAGGGGAAAATCATAACAACGATTTATATATTAATAATGGCGATCTCACTTTTACCGAAAAAGCCAAAGAATACAATCTTGCAGAAACAGGTTTTACAACCCACGCTTCGTTTTTTGACTACGATCTCGATGGCGATTTAGACGCATACATACTTAACAATAGTAATATTCCCGTAAGCAGTTTAGGATTTGCACACCAAAGAAACGTTCGTGCTCAGGATTGGAACGTCCCAAAAATGTTTCGAGGGGTAGGCGATATGTTACTTAGAAATGACAACGGAAAATTTGTAGACGTAAGCGAAGCGGCTGGAATTTATGGAAGTTTAATAGGCTTTGGATTAGGGGTCATGGTAAGTGATGTAAACAACGATTTATATCCAGATATTTATGTGTCTAACGACTTTTACGAACGCGATTATCTATATATCAACAATCATGATGGAACCTTTACAGAAGATATCAAAAATTGGATGTCTCATTTGTGCCTATCGGCAATGGGGGTAGATATGGCCGATATTAATAACGATGGAAATGCCGATATTTTTATTACCGATATGCTTCCCGAAGGCGATGAGCGGGTAAAATCGGTGATGGAATTTGAGGGTTATAATGTCTTTAAATTAAAACAAGAAAAAGATTTTTACCAACAGTATATTCAAAACACCTTACAACTTAATAATGGTAATGGAAGTTACTCCGAAATTGCCTATTTCAGTGGTGTTTCGGCAACCGATTGGAGTTGGTCTGGGTTATTATTTGATATGGATAATGATGGATTTCGTGATATTTATGTCACTAACGGAATTAATCATGACCTTACCGATTTGGACTTTGTAGACTTTTTCGCCAATGAAATTATCCAAGATATGGCCCTTACTGGAAAGAAAGAAGCCATCGACTCTATTATTAATAAAATGCCAGTAGTCCCAATTCCAAACTATGCTTTTAAAAACAATCGCGATTTAACTTTTACAAATAGCGCAGAAACATGGGGGTTAGGTGTGCCTAGCATGTCTAATGGAGCCGCCTATGGCGATTTGGATAATGATGGCGATTTGGATTTGGTTGTAAACAACGTCAATATGCAATCCTTTTTATATCAAAATAATACCGAAAAACTTTCAAAATTTAATCATATTACATTAAAATTTGAAGGGGACGACAAAAATCCGTTCGCCGTGGGAACTACAGTAAAATTGTATTATGAAAATAATGTGGTGCTTCAAGAATTAATTCCTTCGAGAGGGTTTCAATCGTCTATGGATTACCCAATGACTATTGGTTTGGGTGAGGCTACAAAAATAGATTCCATTCGTGTAATTTGGCCTAATCAAACCACTTCCAAAGTTGAAAATGTAGCTGTAAATAACGTAGTTATTTTCAAACAAAAAGAAAATAATGGGATGTATAAAATCCCTAAAAAGGAGTCACAAAAAACCTTTTTAAAAGAAGTATCCAACACACAATTAACCCAACATAAAGAGAACGATTACAACGACTTTGATTATGAAGGGCTAATTAATAAAAAATTATCACAGGAAGGACCCAGTATGGCCGTAGGAGACATTAATGGCGATGGCAATGAAGATTTATTTATGGGAGGTGCAAAAGATCAAGCAGGAATTTTCTTTCTGCATTCTGGAAATGGAAATTTAAAGCCTAAAAATAGCATTGCATTAGAAGCCGATAAATTATTTGAAGACACCGCAGCAGCATTTTTTGATGCCGATAACGATGGCGATTTGGATCTTATGGTAGGTTCTGGAGGCAACCAAGTAAATGAAGCTGAGAGAGAAAGTGTTCGTTTGTATTTAAATGACGGTAAAGGGAACTTTAACAAGGGAAGTCTTCCTCAAATTTCAAGTATTCATAATATTTCAGTTATTGCTACAAATGATTATGATAACGATGGCGATGAAGATGTATTTGTAGGTTCGCGAAGTATTGTGGGGGTTTATGGAATGGACCCAAATCACGTTTTTTTACAAAATGAAGGAAATGGAACCTTTAAAAATGTGTCGCAAAAAGTGGTGGCAGAAGTGAAACAAAGTGGCATGATTACCGATGCAAAATGGGTTGACATAGATGGAGACACCCTAAAAGAACTTATCACAGTTTCCGATTGGGGCGCTCCCTTAGTCTATAAAAACACACAAGGAATCCTCAAAAAACAACCTTCCCCCCTAGAAACTTTACAAGGCTGGTGGAATATTCTCATGCCCGTGGATATTGATGGTGACGGAGATGAAGACTTTATTTTAGGAAATCAAGGTAAAAATTTGCATTATACCCCTTCTGCTAAAAATGTCATGAAGCTTTGGGTAAACGATTTTGATAATAATGGTACTTACGAGCAAATTATTACACAA
>JAWKMO010000029.1:0-14453 GCA_041392205.1 Flavobacteriaceae bacterium
CTACTATATTCAATATTATGGGCGATAAAGATTTATTTAAAAAACTGCAAAATGAAAATATTATTTGTTCACCTAGAGGTGGTGGAATACGAGTAAGTTTTCATTATTACAACACGATGGAGGATCTTAATAAACTAATTGAAGTACTTAAAGAGAATTAACTACTTTTCTTTATAATCCTCTTTGTTGTTTTTAGGTACTACCTCAAATTGAATGGGGATTACATACAATACACCCACGGGCGCTCCATTTTGTTCTCCTGGAGTAAACTTAGGCAAACTACTTACCACTCTAATAGCTTCTTTTTCTATTAATGGATGTGATGCACGAGCGCTCAAATTTACGACATTGCCCAAGGTATCTATTTTAAACTGAACAGAAACATGATATCTATTAGGGGGTAATCCAAGTGAGTCTATACTCTTTCTATTAAAATTAGAACTCACAAAAGTGCTTATTCTTTCAGATGTACATTTTTTAAGCGCTCTATTATCGGTAATATTACAGCCAGGATAAATAGGAGCCTTCTCTATGACTGCAAAAGGAACAGCTACTTTAAATACTGTGCTGATTTTATCTTGCCCGAAAGTGAGAGAATTTGAAACAATAAAAAAGAGTAGTATTAGTGTTTTATTCAAAGTTTACTTTCCCGTTTTAAAGGTAATAGGAACGGTATATTTTATGGCTTTCGGTTTTCCAGCAAGCATACCTGGTTTTGCCATTTTTGGAATTAACATAATATTTCTTCGTGCTTCGTCTTGCAAGGCTTTGCTTCCGCCTGTAATGCTTTTAATATCTACGTCTCCTTTTTCATTTATAAAAAATTCTACTACAACCTTACCTTGTTCATTATTTTTATAAGCTTCAACTGGGTATTTATAGTTTTTACCAATGTGTTGTGCTAGATTTTGTTTAAAGCAAGCATCAATACCGGCACCACTTTTAGATTCGCAACCGGGCCAGGTAGGAGCGACTTCTTTCATGGTAACATTGTTCTTATTAACATTTCCCCATTCTTGGGAAAATACTGAAAATGAAACAAAAAGGAATGCAATGAATAATAGGTTTTTCATCTGAATAAAATTTTTTTAAATTGCTACCGCCCCTTTAATGTGGGGATGTGGATTATAATCAACAAGGGTAAAGTCATCAAATTTGAAGCCAAATATATCTTTTACTTCTGGATTTAGCAACATTTTTGGTAAAGGCCTTATTTCTCGTGATAATTGAAGTTCCAATTGTTCAAAATGGTTGCTATAAATATGGGCGTCGCCAAAAGTATGAATGAAATCCCCCGGTTTATAGCCACAAACTTGAGCCATCATCATCGTAAATAAAGCATAAGAAGCTATGTTAAAAGGCACGCCCAAGAAAATATCCGCACTACGTTGGTATAATTGACAAGATAATTTTCCATCGGCTACATAAAATTGAAAGAATGCATGACATGGTGGTAAAGCTGCTTTTCCATTCGCTACATTTTCAGAAAACGATATTGAAGTATCCGGCAATACTGAAGGATTCCAAGCGCTTACAAGCATTCTTCGGCTATCGGGATTGTTTTTCAAAGTTTCAATTATTTCAGAAATTTGGTCAATCTCTTCACTATTCCAGTTTCTCCATTGATGCCCATAAACAGGTCCTAAATTTCCGTTTTCATCGGCCCATTCATTCCAGATACGCACACCATTTTCTTGAAGATACTTAATATTGGTATCCCCATTTAAAAACCACAACAACTCGTAAATAATGGATTTTAGGTGTAATTTTTTGGTGGTTATCATAGGAAACCCTTCACTTAAATCGAATCGCATTTGATAGCCAAAAACACTTTTAGTCCCCGTGCCTGTGCGGTCTTGTTTTACAGCTCCGTTTTCCAAAACGTGTTTTACTAAGTCGTGATACTGCTTCATAATTCCATAAAATCTTGTGTGGTAAATGTAAAAAAGTAAACGCCTTTTTAAAAGCAGAAATTGGGTGCAATTATGAATAGTTATTAACCAATAATCATTCCCGCTATTGCTGCAGATATGAGCGATGCGATGGTCCCACCAATTAATGCTTTTATTCCAAATTTGGAAAGTGTTTTACGTTGTCCTGGAGCCAAAGACCCTATACCACCTATCTGTATACCTATGGAAGCAAAATTAGCAAACCCGCAAAGCATATAGGTGGCCATGATAATAGACTTTTCGTAGGTTAAATGCACTGCATTTGCCGTGTTTTTTAATTCTGCCAATTGGATATAGCCAACAAATTCGCTTGCTGCTAATTTAATCCCTAATAATTGCCCCATCATCATCATATCTGCTTGGTCAACCCCAATAAGCCACATTAATGGAGCGAATACGGTTCCTAAAATGGCTTCTAATGACAGTTCTGGATACGATGTATTGGCAGCCATCCATTCATTTAAATAGGTAATTTCCCCAAGGCCTCCAATAACCCAATTAATCATTGCAATAAAAGCAACAAAAACCAACAACATACCCCCTACATTTACTGCCAATCGCAGCCCTTCTGTAGTTCCGTTTGCAATAGCGTCAAGGATGTTGGAGCCTATTTTTTCTGAAGAAACTGTAACATC
This sequence comes from Flavobacteriaceae bacterium, assembly GCA_041392205.1. Taxonomy (GTDB): domain Bacteria; phylum Bacteroidota; class Bacteroidia; order Flavobacteriales; family Flavobacteriaceae; genus Halomarinibacterium. The sequence goes on from JAWKMO010000029.1 coordinate 2,588, forward strand.
GGAGGTAATAGCTTCGGTTTGTGGATATAATATTTTGGATATCACTATAGCCCCTGGGGCTGCCATTACGGAAGCCGCCAGTAAATGTTTGGCAAAAACAAGTCGTAGAATTGGGTCGTCACCACCTAAGAAACCTATATAAGCCGCCAGTACCGCTCCAGCGACTGTTGCCATTCCACCAATCATAACCAAAAGCATTTCACTTTTGTTCATTCTTTCTAAATAGGCTTTAATGAGTAAGGGTGCTTCGGTTTGACCTAAAAATATATTCCCGGCGACACTTAAACTTTCGGCACCAGATATTTTTAAAATTTTTGTTAGCAACCAGCCCATGGCTTTAACTACTTTCTGAATAATTCCTAAATAAAATAATACCGAAGTTAACGCCGAAAAGAAAATAATGGTAGGTAATACCTGAAAGGCAAAAATAAAACCGAAGGTATCCATATCTACAACTAATCCTTCAAATAAAAACTTACTTCCCGCTTGCGTAAATTCTAAGATTTTAACAAATACTTTTCCTACCCCTTCAAATAGCGCTTTAACAAAACCTATTTTTAATACCCCAATCGCAATAACCAATTGGAAAGTTAACCCTAAACCTACCGTTTTCCAGTTAATGGCACTACGATTGGAACTCAATAAAAAAGCGATAAAAATTAATGATATCATGCCCAAAATTCCTCGCCATAAACTCGTAAAAGAGAACCCATTTGCGGGGATTATGGTATTTTCTTGTTTGGGGGTAATGGAAGTTGTTTCTGTTGGAGCACTTTTAAATTGAAACAGATGGTTATTTGAGGAAAAAACCAATGTACTATCGCTCCATTGGGTTACTCTAAACCTAGCAATACTGTCTGTTGGGGAGTCATAAAAAAACACCAAAAGGTTATTTTGAAAAAGATAATCGCCTGTGCCAGTAACTCCATTTTCAGAAGATAAATTTAACTGAAACCTGCCCTTGTCTAGGGTTAAAAAATTATTTTCTGAAGGAGCTTTTTGAGAAGAAAACACCCATTTTTTTTCTATAGATTGTCCAATGCTAAAAAGTGATATTAATGAACAAATAAAGGCGAGTATAAATTTACGCATAGGTTATTTTTCCCGTTTTGAGATTTCATCTCTAATGGCAGCGGCTTTTTCATAATCTTCGTGCGCCACAGCTTCATCGAGCATTTTATGTAATTCTTTAAGTGTGTATTTAGTATAATTTTCGGTAATTATTTTTTGAGATTCTTTATCGTCGCCAGTGAGTAATTTTTCAATAACAACTTCCTCTTCTTTTGTTATTTTTTCATCTTTGCTAGCGGTTTTTAAGTAAATTCCTGCTTTGTCCAAAATTGCCTTATACGTAAAAATGGGAGCATTAAACCGAAGTGCTAAGGCAATAGCGTCACTGGTTCTAGCATCTACAATTTCTTCAATACCGTCTCTTTCAGAAATAATACTAGAATAAAAAACACCATCTACCAACTTATGGATAATCACTTGTTTGATTTTTATTTGAAAGCGATCTGCGAAATTTTTAAAAAGGTCGTGGGTAAGTGGGCGAGGAGGTTTTATTTCTTTTTCAAGGGCGATAGCAATGGATTGTGCTTCAAAAGCACCAATAACGATAGGTAATTTCCGGTCGCCTTCGTGCTCGCTCAAAATAAGTGCATAGGCTCCATTTTGGGTTTGGCTGTAGGATATTCCTTTAATGGTAAGTCTTACTAAACTCATCTGTTACATTAAAAAAAGCTGTTTAAAGTGGGACTTACCTAATTTAAACAGCCCTTTATGAAAGTACAAATTAATAAAAAATTATGCGTTTTGTGACTTAAACTCTTTTAATTTTTCTACCAATTGCGGAACCACTTCAAATGCATCCCCTACAATTCCGTAGTCTGCTGCTTTAAAGAAAGGGGCTTCTGGATCATTATTAATAACCACTTTTACTTTTGAAGAATTTATTCCAGCCAAATGCTGTATCGCACCGCTAATACCAATAGCGATATACAGATTGGAAGCTACCGGTTTTCCAGTTTGACCTACGTGTTCACTATGCGGTCTCCAGCCCATATCGCTTACAGGTTTAGAACATGCCGTGGCGGCCCCTAAAACACTAGCTAATTCTTCTAGCATTCCCCAATTTTCTGGACCTTTTAGTCCTCTTCCACCCGAAACAACAATTTCAGCATCGGCAATGGTGACTTTATCGGTAGCTTTATCTACCGAAACTACTTCCACATTTCCTGAAGAAATTTCAGGAGAAAAGGTTTCGGTTGAAGCTGAAGTGTTACTTTCTTTTAATCCGTAAGCGTTTTTAGCAAGGCCAACAATCTTAACATCGGTTTTAATTTCGGTATGCGAAAATGCTTTATTACTGAAAACACTGTGCTTCACTTTAAAAGGGGAAGAACTTTCTGGAAGTGCGGTTACATTAGGGACATAACCTGCATCTAGTTTTACTGCTAAAAGGGGCGCAATAAATTTACTGTTGATACTAGAGGTTAAAACTACTACTTTGGCACCTTCTTTTTTAGCCGCTTGAGCAAGGATGCTGGCATAAGCTTCAGCATTAAAGTTAGGTAAAGCATCGCTAGAAACTTCTAACACTTTTGAAGCTCCATATTTTCCTAGTTCTGAAGTTGCAGTAGCATTTACGGTTACAGCAGTAACTGATGTGCCTAATGTGTCTGCAATTCCTTTTGCGAATGAAACGGCTTCTTGTGCAATTTTCTTGAATTTTCCTCCTTCGGATTCTGTATATACAAGTACTGACATAATCTTTCTTTTAAATTACTTTTGCTTCGTTGTGTAATAGATTTACTAAATCTTCTACATTAGCCACAAGCTTTACGGCACCTTTAGGGGCTGGTTTTTCAAACTTTACTGAACTAGTTTCATTTGAAATATTAACAGGCTCTTTTAGGGTTAATGGTTTTGTTCTGGCTTGCATAATACCGCGCATATTAGGAATTCTAAGGTCGCTTTCTTCGACCAAGCCTTTTTGACCGCCAATCACTAAGGGTAAAGTTGTTTTTAAGGTTTCTTTACCTCCGTCCATTTCACGAACAACAGTCGCTTGTGTTCCGTCTACTTCTAACCCAATACAGGTATTAATGAAATTATATCCAATCATTTGAGCAATCATTCCGGGAACCATTCCGCCGTTGTAGTCAATTGACTCACGACCTCCAATGACTAAATCGTAACCACCTTCTTTTACAATAGTTGCTAATTGTTTTGCAACCGAAAAACCATCGGTTGGCACGGTATTAACGCGTATGGCTTCATCGGCTCCAATGGCCAACGCTTTGCGTAAAGTTGGTTCGGTTTCGGGTCCACCTACGTTGGCTACATGGACCGTAGCCCCTTTTTTTTCTTTAAACCACATAGCTCTTGTTAATCCAAATTCATCATTAGGATTAATTACAAACTGAACACCATTCGTGTCAAATTTAGTATCTCCCTCTGTAAAATTAATTTTGGAAGTGGTGTCTGGAACGTGACTAATGCACACTAAAATTTTCATAGATATCTATAATTTTTTTCGTTCAAAAATGGGCTACGAAGATACAATATTGTATTCAATTTTTATATGCGCGCATAATAAAATTTTTACTTTTTTCTTTTATCTTGAAAGAAAGTCAACTTAGTGTTATTTTGTAACTTTATGTTTTCAAGATTGTTATGCGGATAATTTTTCTATCGATTCTTTTTTTTAAAATTCATCTTTTGTTTGGGCAAGTAGCTTCAAACGACACTTTATTGCTAAAAAAAATGAACGAACAGTTAGAATTTGCAGATCAATTTTATAAGACCAATATAGATAGTGCTTTGTTTTATTTAGAAAAGATAAAGCCGGATATTCTCTCGTATGGTGATATAAACTTAATTGCCAAGACAAGGTTATACGAATCAAAATTTTTGCTTTTTAAACCTAACTACAAAGAAGTTATAGAAGTATTAAAGCCAAATATTGCTAATAGAAAAAAACTTGACTCTTTTTTACTTGGAAAAACCTACCATAATATGGCACAAGCGTACCGTTTTTTGTCGAGACCGGACAGTGCTGTTTCAAATCACATTATTGCATTAAAAATTTTTGAAAAATTGAATGCAAGAAAAGAAATAGCAAATACCTATCTATCATTAGGGGTTATTTATTCCAAACTGGGTAATACCGAACTGAAGGAAGATTTTTATAATAAATCTCTTTTATATTCCAGCGATACCGAAATTACTAAAAAGCATTCTGAATTTTTTGCTACTGCTTCTGAAAAACCGATTGAGGAGCGATCTATTGAATTTTCATTGGATATTGTAAAAATGGCCGAGGCTCAAAATGATGAACGGTTAATGACCATTGCTTATGCAGACATAAAAAATGAATATTTAAAGTTAAATAATTATAATAAGGCCCTAGAATACGCCCAAAAGGAATTATCCCTTAGAGAAAAAACAAAATTCAATTCTGCAGTTTCGCTCACACAGTATTTTATTGCAGATATTTATAATACACAAGGGAAGTACTCAATGGCCGAAAAGGAATTCAAAATTGCGTTGCAACAAGCTTCAGACAGTTTGAAATTAAACATATTTAAAAAACTAAAAGAGATATATGTAAGAAGCAATAACTTTAAAGAAGCCCTTGTCATGGAGGGAAATTACGCTACTTTAAAAGACAGTATATATTTGAAAAACACCGAATCTTCCATCGCAGAAATTACCGAGAAATACAAAAACGACCTCAATCAAGAACAAATAAAAGTCTTAGGAGTTGAAAATGAACTCAAAGAAAATAAAATTAAAAATCAGCAAATAGGAATTTGGGCGGGTGCTTTGGTTTTTTTACTGTTTTTGGTAGTTGGGTTTTTAATGTATAAAAATTACAAATCCAAACAGGAGTTACAATATTCACAACTCAATTTTAGACTCCTTCAAACACAATTAAATCCACACTTTATGTTCAATGCCTTAAACAGTATTGGGTTGCAATTAAAAGACAAAAATGCAACCAAACATATTACTTCTTATAGTGATTTAATGCGTTCCATTTTAAAAGGTTCCAATCAAGATTTTGTTTCCTTAAAAGAAGAAATTTCTTTCATTGAAAAATATTTAACTATTCAGCAATTGGTCCATCATAATGCCTTTACATTTAAAATATTTGCACAAGAAGATATAGACCCGCATTATATAAAAATTCCGGCCATGCTTACACAACCTTTTGTTGAAAATGCCATTGTTCATGGAGTTAATACTAAAGAAAATGGGTTTATTGAAGTTGCGTATGAGTTAAAAGAAGAAAAAGTGATTATTTTTATAAAAGATAATGGAAGCGGTTTTGAAACCATTCCAGATATGGGAAGAAAAAATTTACACCAATCTATGGGAACTAAAATTACTGAAGAGCGCATAAAAAATTACAAAAAGCTTCACAATTTTAATATTGAGATGAACACCATTTCTGAAAAAAATAAAGGGCTTGTAGTAGAAATTTCTTTTCCGTTAGAATATTTTAAAAGATGACTGTAAGCTGTTTAATAATTGAAGATGATGTAGCGCAAAATGAAGCTAATAAGCAATCTTTATTACAGCATTTTCCAGAAGTAACTACCATTCAGCAAGCGCATAGTTGCAAAGAAGCTTCAGAAATTATTGGAAATAACCAATTCGATTTTCTTATTGTAGATATACATCTAGGTGATGGGAATATATTTGACCTACTAGAAAGTTTAAAGAACCTTCCTTTTAAAATTATTTTTACCACTTCTTACAGTGACTATGCAATTGATGCTTTTAAATTTAGTGCTTTGGGATATTTGTTAAAGCCTTTTACTGAAGAAGCTTTTTGCAAAGAGGTGAAAAAAACGATTGCAATTGTTCATCAGGAAGAGTATCATAAACAAATGGAGGTCTTCTTTTACAACCTTAAAAACAAAGAAACTTCTAAAAGGATAATTTTAAAAAATCACGATTTAATCCATGTGGTTGAAATGGATTCTATTTTATATGCTCAAGCAGACAGTAACTATACACACTTTTTTTGTGAAGATAGAAAGATACTGGTTTCAAAATCCCTAAGAACCTTTGAAGATCAATTAGTAGATCATCATTTTTTCCGTTGCCATCATTCTTATTTGGTCAATTTGAAGAAAATAAAAGCACTCCATAAATCGGGAGACGCCATTATTTTAACTGATGAGACTTCCGTTCCGGTGGCAAGTAGTAAGAAAAAAATACTCTACGAGCTTATAAGTTAATTTACAGTTGCTTTCTTAATACTTTCAGTTACGCATTGAGAGTGGTTAACTACTCATTTAATCCCTATTGTTATACTTGGAGCCTTACCTTGTAATCTATAAACAAAAAAAGTATAGGTTATGAAAGCACTAATTAAATTAGGTTCTATTTTTATAATGATAATATTCTCTTCTCACCATGCAATTTGTTATTCACAAGACAATAACAGTCAGGATGAAATGCTTAAAAAAGACTGGGAACAAACAAAAAAATCATTTTATGATCTAATGAAGCAAATTGAATGGGGAAATTTTTCCGCATTTGAGGACGAAAAAAATTTGGTTTGTAAACAAGACCTCATGGAAAAAGTAAAAAATTTTAAAACACCGGACGAATATCAAACTTCAACCGAATTTGAGGCTTACGAAGCGTTACATCTATTTGTGAACTTACAATATTCTGCTACTAATGATTCCTTTCTTCAAAATGTAGATTTTTCTAATTTCCCTTTTGCAACTTACCCTAAAAGAGCCAAGATATTAAGTTTTCTCACAAGTTCAAAAACAGTAGAGGAGTTTACGGAAAAGGTTTTAAATAAAGCACCTCATACTTCAAATGACAAGTTTATTTTGGAATACATATATAGTGATTATAATAAAATAAAAAGCGGAAACGTAACAGCTAGCAGAAACGAATATACCATTGATAATTGCAATTATGTTATTTATATGGGAGTTCGATTAAAAGAAATGAATCTGCAAAAAAATAAACTTATTTGGGAAGCAAGTATATGGCAAGGAAAAGTGAAGTGTGATTGTAACAAGGAAGCTAATGGACAAGAGTTAAAATCTGCCGAAGTTATCATTACCGTAGATTTTGAATCTGAGATTGTTGATAATAACTTTTTAAAATTAAATTTTAATAAATTTTCACCTTCAAAAGTCCGAGTGCTTAACTATGAATGTTGCCCAAAGCAGGAAAATCCTGAAGAGGATAAATCCAGTAAAGATGACCACGGCTATTATAACCCCAATAATTCTGAACAGGAATGTTGTGCCGTAGCGACTAGTCCTTGGTATGTGGGAGTTTATCCATCCATTACTCTAACCAATAATTTTGAAGATACACATATAGGTATTGGCGCCGATATTGGATATCAAGTAGGAAGTATTTTTGGAGAAAACCCATTCTACGTTGGTTTGGGGGCTAGTTATGTTACCGGAAGTTTTCAAAATGGGGATGTAACCGACAATACATTTAGCGGAATGGCTTTTGCCGAAAATTGGATTAAAATTGCTCCTTGTGTAAATTTTACACAAAAATTATATGGTTCGTATGGAACGGGTGGTGTAACATCTTTTGAAAATGAGTATGATTCTATAACGGTAAAAGGAGGAGTACAATTGGGATTTGTGTTTTCCCTTTCCGAAAGTGTTTCTATAAAGGGTCAAGGCGATGTTTTTACTCTTGGTTCTACAGAATATCAATATGAATTTGGGGATACAAAGGAAGATATTGGGACTTTCAGCGCTCCAAGCAGTTATAGTTTAGGGTTGCTATTTAATTTTTAGAGTTTAAAAAAAAACGCCAATATTTTTGGCGTTTTTTTATTGTGTAAATGGGAATTTAATTCCGCAAAAAGATAAATAGTGTTATTTTTGTTTTTCCTAAAAAATTTTAGGGATAACAATTGAACTACTAGAATGAAAACAATCCAATTTAGAGAAGCTATTTGTGAGGCGATGAGCGAAGAAATGCGTCGCGATGAAACCATATATTTAATGGGGGAAGAAGTTGCAGAGTATAATGGAGCTTATAAAGCCAGTAAAGGAATGCTAGACGAGTTTGGTGCGAAGCGAGTGATTGATACTCCCATTGCCGAACTTGGCTTTGCAGGAATAGCAGTAGGTTCAGCCATGAACGGTAACCGCCCTATTGTAGAATTTATGACCTTTAATTTCTCTTTGGTAGGGATTGACCAAATTATCAATAATGCGGCTAAAATTCGTCAAATGAGTGGAGGTCAATTTAATTGCCCCATTGTGTTTCGGGGTCCTACAGCTTCGGCAGGTCAATTAGCCGCTACGCACTCACAAGCTTTTGAGAGTTGGTATGCCAATTGTCCCGGTTTAAAAGTAGTGGTGCCTAGCAACCCAGCAGATGCCAAAGGATTATTAAAAAGTGCCATAAGAGATAACGACCCTGTCATTTTTATGGAAAGCGAACAAATGTATGGGGATAAAGGCGAAGTGCCAGAAGGAGAGTATTTAATTCCATTAGGAGTTGCTGAAATTAAGCGTGAAGGAAAAGATGTGACCATTGTTTCCTTCGGAAAAATTATTAAAGAAGCGTATGCAGCCGCCGATGCATTAGCAGAAGAAGGGATCGAATGTGAAATTATTGACCTTCGTACGGTGCGCCCTATGGACCATAAAACCATTCTTGAGTCTGTTAAAAAAACCAATAGATTGGTAATTCTTGAAGAAGCTTGGCCTTTTGGAAATGTAGCTACCGAAATAACCTACCAAGTACAGTCGCAAGCATTTGATTATTTGGATGCACCCATTATTAAATTGAATACTGCCGATACTCCAGCACCCTATTCGCCAGTTTTATTGGAAGAATGGTTGCCTAATAGGAAGGATGTAGTAAAAGCTGTTAAAAAGGTGCTCTATAAAGATTAACACACTTATTTACCGTATTTTCCGTTTTCCAAATCGAAGAATCCATGCCTTTGCCATGAAGCAAATATTACTTTTATGTTTCTTATTTTTAAGTATTCCTTTGCTTTGCCAAACCAAAGTAAGTGGTACTGTTAAAGATAATTTTGGAGAGCCCGTTGCGTTTGCCAATGTTATTTTTAAAGACTCCAATGAAGGTACCATAACTGATGAAAATGGGCGCTTCTACCTAGAAAGTATCCATAACCACGATGCCCTTTGGGTATCTTTTGTAGGATATAAATTAAATACTTTTCCGCTTTCCAAAAAAGTAAGTTATAATCTTGAAATTATTTTAGAAGAAGAAGTAGAATCATTAGGTGAAGTAGTGGTATTTTCGGGGAAAACCTCAAAAAAAGATAATCCAGCGATTGTAATTCTCCGAAAAATATGGGAAAATAGAAGGCAAAATGGTGTCAAAAAGTTCCAACAATATGAATATGATAAATACGAAAAGCTGGAATTCGATTTAAACACCATCGATTCTTCCCTTATAAAAAGTAAAATTTTTAAAGGAATGGAGTTTGTCTGGGAACAAATAGACACCTCCAAAGTTACGGGAAATAGTTATCTCCCTATTTTTATTAATGAGGCCTATTCTAAGGTGTATGGTGATAATCTTTTAAAAGAAGAAAAGGAAATTCTAGAAGGAAATAAAAATAGCGGATTTGAAAATAATCAAACACTTATTGCCTTTGTAAAAGATTTGTATAAAGAGTACGATGTGTATGATAATTACTTAAAATTTTTCGACAAAGCCTTTACCAGCCCGCTTTCACGAACTGGGATTGATGTCTATAATTATGTGCTTCTAGACAGTGCTTATCGCGATAATAAATGGTGCTATAATATTGTGTATTACCCTCGTCGTAAAAACGAACTTACATTTAAAGGCGATTTTTGGGTAAATGATAGTACCTGGGCCATTAAGGAAATAAACCTTCAGGCAAGTAAAAGTGCCAACTTAAACTGGGTGCGCGAAGTCTATATTGAACAGGAATTTGAAGTGTTAAACGATTCTATCTTCCTTATTACACGCGATTATTTTTTAAGCGATTTCAGCCTTCGAAAAAAAGAAAAAGCGCAAGGAATTTATGGTAAACGAACTACATTATACGATAAGTACCAATTCGATATTCCAAAAGATAAAAGCTTTTATATCGAACAGGTAGATCCTTATAATGAAGAAATATATAATCGGGATGATGCCTTTTGGGAAGAACGCCGAATGGAAAAATTGAGTAAGGACGAAAAAGGAGTGTATGAAATGTTAGATACCTTAAAAACGGTTCCTCGTTTTAAAACTCTTTACAATATTGGCGCTACGCTTGCTTCTGGATATTATCAAATAGGAAATGTGGATGTGGGGCCTGTGTTTTCTATTTTTGGTTTTAATGAAGCCGAAGGCTTACGTATTCGTTTGGGTGGAAGAACCTATTTTGGACAAAATGACCTTTGGCGTTTAGAAGTTTTTGGAGCTTATGGCTTCAAGGATCGAAGGTTTAAACATGGCATTTCGGGGAAATGGTTACTGGACCGAAAATCGCGTTTTACCATTTTTGCAGGAAACAGAAAAGATGTCGAGCAAACAGGAGCAAGTTTAACTAATAGCAATGATGTTTTAGGAAGGAATCTGGCTTCGTCATCTTTAATAACAGTGGGAGCCAACGATAAACTCACTCGTGTTAATCTTACTGCAGCTGGGTTTTCTATAGACCCAGTTAAAAATTTTCAAATTCGAGTTACGGGTACTTTTAGGACCTTAGAATCGGCAACAGAAACCTTTAGTTTGGCCTATTTTGATGAAAATGGGGTAGTTCAAAAAAGCATTTCTCAACCCGAAATAGACTTTGGATTGTATTATTCTCCCAACCGAAAAACATCGGGATATGGGGTAGAACAAACCATCATTAATGATGGGGATTTCCCCACCTTTTATTTGGGATACACCAAAGGATTGAAGGATGTATTAGGAGGAGACTTTGATTATTCCCGATTACAAGGGTTGTACTTTCAACCGTGGAATATAGGGGGTATTGGTAGGTTATATACAACCGTAGAAGCAGGGAAGATATTTGATCCGGTTCCTTTGGGATTATTAAGCCCTATCCCAGGAAACCAAACCTTGTTTAGTATTTATAATTCTTTTACAAACCTAGATTTTTACGAATTTGTAAGTGATACCTATATAAGTATGCACATGCAACATAATTTTGGTGGGCGATTGTTTTCAAGAATTCCTTGGATTAGGAAATTAAATTTACGTGAAATAGTTGGGGTGCGTGCGGCTTATGGTGCACTTTCGGATGAAAACATTGCATTGAATGCTCCCAATGGATTGTTGTTACAAGCACCCACCAAAGGCTATTGGGAATGGAGCGTGGGGGTAGGTAACATCTTTAAAATTTTTCGCATCGATTTCAACTTTAGAGGGAACTATCTGGACAACCCAGACGCTCGAAGGTTTGGGGTAACAGGAGAATTTGGGTTTTCGTTTTAAATTCTTCACTATTATTAATTTCCAATCCCAATCAATTTTACTACTTTTGCCCTCGCAATTTTTGAAACCATTATACTAAATAATCAACTATGTTAGAACAAAACATTATTTACGTTCCCATTGCACTTGCTGTGCTTGGTTTGATTTTCATGTTCATTAAAATGAGCTGGGTAAAAAAACAACCCGCTGGTAGTGAGCGTATGCAGTTTATTTCAAAAAGTATTAAAGAAGGAGCACTCGCTTTTTTAAATGCAGAATATAGACTTTTGGTGATTTTCGTAATCATTGCTTCGGTATTATTATTTGTCATTTCTCAAATAGTCCCTACTACTAGCTGGATGATTGTTCCCGCATTTATTTTTGGGGCTATTTTTTCAGCCTTGGCAGGAAATATTGGGATGCGTATTGCAACCGA
>JAWKMO010000030.1:0-14344 GCA_041392205.1 Flavobacteriaceae bacterium
TTTGCGTATATGATGATGACCATGGGGGCAACGATGCAACAACAGCAACAGCCAGGGATGCCTAATATGAAGTTTTTAATGTATTTGTCGCCGTTATTTATGCTCGTGTTCTTTAATAATTATGCCAGTGGTCTTTCGGTTTATTATTTAACCTCCAATGTCATTACCATTGGTATTATGTTGGTCATTAAAAACTTTATTATTGACGAAGATAAAATTCACGCGAAAATTCAAGAGAATAAACAAAAACCCAAAAAACAAAATCGTTTTCAGCGTAAAATGGCAGAAATGATGGAACAGGCCGAAGCCCAGAAAAAAGCCCAACAAAAAAAGAAGTAATACCAAAGCCTTCCGTAAATGCTTCGGTACAATTTTTGAAAGTTTTATTTCGTTAGCTAACTAAAAATAGTAACAATGAAATACCCCTTTTTTATTCTCTTCATACTAATTGCTTCTTCTCTCAGCGCACAGGAAGAAATCAATCAAATGGATTCCCATGGAAAAAGGCATGGGGTTTGGAAGAAAACCTATCCCAATAGCCAACAACTTCGGTATGAAGGCACTTTTAACCACGGAAAAGAAGTAGGAACGTTCAAATTTTATTGTGAAAACTGTGGGGAACAACCTTCCGTAATAAGTGTGTTTAACGATCAAGATAACTCGGTTTGGATGCAGTATTTTACCATTGAAGGGAAACTGGTAAGTGAAGGGAAAATGATTGATAAAGAACGCGAAGGAGCTTGGATTTCCTACCATGAAAAGTCCAAGCAAGTAATGAGCAGGGAGTTTTATAAAAAAGGAAAACTGGAAGGAAAACAAACTACTTATTACGCCAATGGAAAGGTTACCGAAGAAATTAATTATGCAAACGGGATAAAAGAAGGGGAAAACCTGTATTATGCTCCAGAAGGTGTTTTAATAAAAAAATTATACTATCGAAATAATCAGTTAGATGGGGCCGCAACGTATTACGATGCTTTTGGAGTTGTGGTTATTGAAGGTTACTACAAACAAGGAAAGAAACATGGATTATGGCGCTATTTTAAAAACGGGGAAGTAATTTTAGAAGAAACCTATCCCAAACCCCTTAAAAAAGGAAATTAGCGTTAGGTTTTTGTAACTTTGCCGTCTTAAACGAATATGAATAAAAGAGTCGTTGTAGGATTAAGTGGAGGTGTAGACTCCAGTGTTGCGGCATACCTTTTAAAAGAACAGGGATATGACGTGATAGGGCTTTTTATGAAGAACTGGCACGACGATTCTGTAACCATATCCAATGAATGCCCATGGTTAGAAGATAGCAACGACGCTATGTTGGTTGCCGAAAAATTAGGCATTCCTTTTCAAACTATCGATTTAAGTGAACAATACAAAGAACGTATAGTAGATTATATGTTTCGTGAGTACGAAATGGGACGTACTCCCAACCCCGATGTGTTATGTAATCGCGAAATTAAATTTGATGTCTTTATGAAAATTGCGCTCAATTTAGGAGCCGATTTTGTCGCTACAGGACATTATTGCAGAAAAGGAACGATTGAAAAAGACGGAAAGAAAGTGTATCAATTACTTTCGGGGAAAGACCCAAACAAAGACCAATCCTATTTTTTATGTCAGTTATCGCAAGACCAATTGGCAAAAACCTTATTTCCTATTGGCGAATTATTAAAGTCAGAAGTTCGAAAAATTGCTTCCGAACAAAACCTAGTAACAGCAGAAAAGAAAGACTCACAAGGCTTATGTTTTATTGGAAAAGTTCGCCTTCCCGATTTTCTTCAACAACAATTAAAACCTAAAGAAGGAGTTATTGTTGAAGTCCCTTCAGCGTTTTCAGAATACGAAAAATCGATTCCTAAGTTCAATTCCGAAGCAGATAAAATTCAGTATTTATCTGAAAAATATTCATATAAGCCGGAAGATGGAAAAGTCATTGGGAAACACCAAGGAGCCCATTTCTTCACCAAAGGACAACGAAAAGGTTTAGCCGTAGGCGGAACAAAAGAACCTCTTTTTATTATCGATACCGATGTAAAAGAAAATATTATCTACACAGGTCAAGGTAAAGAACACCCCGGTCTTTATAGAAGAGGGCTTTTTGTGAAAAAGGAAGAAATTCATTGGATTCGTGAAGATTTAAAATTAGCGGTAGATCAAAGCTTAGCGGTAATGGCAAGGATTCGCTATCGCCAACCGCTAGAAAAAGCAACATTATATAAAACCATTTCAGGTTTATATGTTATCTTTGAAAAACCACAATCGGCCATCACCGAAGGACAATTTGTAGCCTGGTACCAAGGCGAAGAGTTGCTTGGGAGTGGCGTAATATCTTAAAAATTTATTATGAAAAATTTTGCTATTCTTTTAACTTTAATAATCGTACAATTTGCAAATGCTCAACAAGATGCATGGGTGTTCTTTGCCGATAAAGAAAATGTTCAAGTATCCATTGATAATCCCTTAACCATTTTAACGCAAGAGGCTATTGATAGAAAAACACTTCATGAAGTTGTAATTGATGAACGTGATGTGCCTGTAACAGAATCCTACATCACTCAAATAAAAAATGCTCCTGGAATTACCTATTGGGCAAAGTCCAAATGGATGAACTGTGTGTATGTACAAGGAGATCAAGCAGATATAGAAGCCCTTTCCAGCCTTCCTTTTGTGGTGGGTATTGAATGGGCAGATAAAAGCATGAACTTTACCAACCCAGGGGGAACCGTAGATAAATTTGCCATCGAAAATCAAACCAATAGAATTGTATATAATTACGGAGCTGCGGCCAATCAAATTGAGATGATCCATGGCGATTATCTTCACGAACTTGATTTTACCGGGGAGGGGATGATTATTGGAGTGACAGACTCTGGGTTTCCAGATTTTGCTACCAATCCTGGTTTTGCTACGGTTATAAATGAAAATAGATTATTAGGGACCTTCGATTTCTTCAGTAGAACAACCAATGTTACCGGTACGGGACAACATGGAGTAAATACTACTAGTGACATTGTAGGTTTTTTGGAAAATCAATTTGTAGGGACAGCACCTAAAGCTTCTCTCTATCTATTTAGAACAGAATATGGCCCTGACGAAAACCCAAGAGAAGAAGCATGGTATGTAGAAGCACTCGAAAGAGCCGATAGCTTAGGGGTGGATATTATTAATACCTCCTTAGGATATCAAGAATATGATAACCCTAATTACACGCATACCTATGAAGACCTTGATGGGGTTACCACCTTTGCCGCTCGAGGATCTAATATTGCTTTCGATAAGGGAATGATTTTAGTTACCTCTGCAGGAAATGGTGGGAATGGCTTTGGAACCGTAGGTACTCCAGCAGATGCCATTGGCTTGTTGGCTGTTGGAGCGGTCGACGCAGCGGGAAATTATGCATCATTTAGTTCCAGAGGACCTACCGTTGATGGACGGATTAAACCCGATGTTATGGCGCAGGGACGAGATTCTGCTGTAATACGAGATGACGGTTCTGTCGATTTTAGTAATGGTACGTCTTTTAGTTCCCCTATTTTGGCCGGTGCTGTTGCCTGTTTATGGCAATCGAAACCCGATGCCAAAAATTATGAAATTATGCAGATAGTTAGAGAAACAGCTAGTCTTTATAATACCCCTACCAATCAAATGGGATATGGAATTGCTAATTTCCAAGCCGCCTATAATTCGCTACACAATCTTGGACTTGAAGAACAATTTTTAAAAGAAAATTTTGCTGTGTATCCCAATCCAGTTATTGATCGATTAAGTATTTCTTTTCCACAAGGGGTAAGTCGTGCTACGATAACTGTATTTAATATTTTAGGGAAGAAAGTTTTTGAACAAGAAGTAACATCTATCGACAATCAAGTATTGCTTTCTTCTTTGCCTCAAGGAGTTTATATCGCTAAAGTAATGGCCGAGGAAACTAAAAATTCTTTCAAAATTATTAAACAGTAGTGACCAACAAAATCACCCAGCTTTTTGGTATTCAATATCCCATAATACAAGCTGGGATGATTTGGAACAGTGGTTGGCGATTAGCCAGTGCGGTAAGTAATGCAGGAGGTTTAGGGATTTTGGGGGCAGGTTCTATGTATCCTGAAGTCCTTCGGGAGCATATTCAAAAATGTAAAAAGGCAACGGAGAAACCTTTTGGGGTGAATGTGCCTATGTTGTATCCCAATCTTCAGGAAATTATAAACATTATAATAGAAGAAGGAGTAAAAATTGTTTTTACTTCCGCAGGAAACCCAAATACATACACCCAACATTTAAAATCGCACAATATCACTGTAGTTCATGTAGTAAGCAGTGTAAAATTTGCCTTAAAGGCACAAGAAGCAGGAGTAGATGCGGTGGTTGCCGAAGGTTTTGAAGCAGGGGGACATAATGGGAGGGAAGAAACCACAACGTTTGCATTAATTCCAATGGTGCGGGAACAAATTTCCGTACCGCTTATTGCTGCTGGGGGTATTGCCACTGGACGTGGTATGCTTGCTGCGATGGTTTTAGGTGCCGACGGCGTTCAAGTAGGAAGTCGTTTTGTCGCTTCAGAGGAGAGTAGTGCCCATCCCGCTTTTAAAGAAGTGGTTGTACAAGCCAAAGAAGGCGATACAGAGCTTACTTTAAAAGAATTAGCACCGGTGCGGCTCATTAAAAACAAATTCTATCAAGACGTTAAAGAACTCTATAAAAAGAGCCCTACCGTTGAAGAATTAAAAGAACTCCTTGGGCGCGCTCGAGCCAAAAAAGGAATGTTTGAAGGGGATTTAGATGAAGGAGAATTAGAAATTGGTCAAATAGCAGGACTTATTCACGACATAAAGCCAGCAGCAACTATTTTACACGATATGCTTAAGGAATATGAATTGGCTAAACACGAAGTTGGCACGTATTTTTGATTACTTTTCATGTTCCTGCAGGTAAATTTCCCTTCCTAATTGTGCCAAAAAAGGAATTCCAATTTCGTCATATTCGTAGGTATCATCATTAAAAATTTCATCTTTATTTACTAGAATGGTAGCGGTAAGTAAAAATTCAATTCCTGTTTTTTCATCTACTATATAAGCCGTTTCGGTTAGTGTTCCGTAGGCATACCCTACTTTGTTATATATTTTAAAATGCGCTGGAATACGTTCTTTGGAATCCCCATACAGAAAGAATTTTCCGTAGCTATCATAAAATTCACTTTCATCATAACCATTGTTTCGAGGAAGCGTATACATGTGTTTTTTAATAATATTCAGCGAATTTTCTGAAATATTAAAGCGTTCTTTTTCTGAAAATACTTCCGGAAAAAAAAGACGCTTCATGAGTTTGTGTTGGGCTTCTATGGGAAAATAATTTTTTTCAGAAAAATCCATAGGAGCGTTAACAAGAGACCCATCTTGCATAAATCCAATTCCTTTCTGAAGTTTCTTAATCTTTAAGGGCTCAATCATTGAATCTTTTCCGCCGCCTAGATAGATGGAGTCCAATTCCCTATAAAAAACCAGGGTGTCTCTTTGTTGCTTACCAGCATTTTCAGTTGCTAAACGATGCGAGATTCTTATGGGTAAAATCCCTTTACTTTTAAGTTTTGCATTAATATAATCCCTTCCTAAAAGCTCATAGAGTCTATTGTAAGCGTCGTTATCACTAATTGCAAAAATTTGTCGGATATCATCTTCTATGGTATGAAAAACAGAATCTCCTTTTATTTTATACAAGGAGGCAATACTTAGTGAGGAAATACTATCTACATATTCTGCCGCCAAAATGGCGATGGGTAATTTTACCGTACTTGCGGGATAAAAATAATTTTCTAGGCTATTCCTAAAATCATAATCGGTAAAAGAAACTTTACCGGCAGCATCTCTTTTTATTTCTGAAAACCGTATTTGGACTTCAAAATAAGCTGGATCATGAAGCACTTTCAGCATAGCGGGATGGGCACTCCATAACACTTTTTCTAATGGAGAAATATTAGGTTGTTTGCAGGAAACCATTAGCAGTGTTAAAAAAGTAAGCAGTAGTATGTTAAGTTTAGAGCTCAAAAATCACTTGGTTTTTTATTAAATCCTCAAAGGTTTCTCTTTTTCGGATGAGGAGGGCTTTGTCTTTATACCATAATACTTCGGCTGGGCGATAGCGAGAATTGTAATTACTCGCCATGGTAAAGCAATAGGCACCAGCATTGCTAAATGCTAAAATATCTCCTTCACGTATTTCGGCGATACGACGGTTATTGGCAAACGTATCGGTTTCACAGATATATCCTACCACACTATAAAAGCGCTCTTTACCATCAGGATTACTTATGTTTTTAATTTCGTGTTGACTACCATAAAGCATGGGTCTAATTAAGTGATTAAACCCACTGTCTACTTGTGCAAAAACGGTAGAGGTGGTTTGTTTTACCACATTCACTTTTACCAAAAACTTCCCCGCCTCACTCACCAAAAACTTCCCTGGTTCAAAAGCTAACGTAAGTTCTTTTCCGTATTCTTTGCAAAAAGAATTAAACCTTTTCGTCAATTTTTCACCAAATTCTTCAATATTGGTTTCAATGTCTCCCTCTTTGTAAGGAACCTTAAATCCGCTTCCGAAGTCAATAAATTCTAAATTTTCAAAATGAGTAGCGGCATTAAATAAAATTTCAGAAGCATATAAAAACACATCTACATCCAGAATATCACTTCCGGTATGCATATGAATCCCATTAATAGTCATTTTGGTATTTTCTACAATACGCTTAATGTGCGGTAATTGATGAATGGAAATTCCGAATTTACTATCAATATGCCCCACCGAAATATTTGTATTTCCTCCTGCCATGACATGCGGATTTACACGTATGCATACTGGGGTTTTGGGGTAACGTGTTCCAAACTGTTCAAGAATCGAGAGGTTGTCAATATTTATTTGAACGCCTAATTGAGCAGCTTTTTCAATTTCTTCAAGGGAAACACCATTAGGAGTGTAAATAATTTTTTCTGGCAAAGCCCCAGCATCTAGCGCTAATTTCACCTCCTGAATAGAAACCGTGTCCATTCCTGCCCCAAAAGAATGTAACAACTTAAGTACAGAAATATTGGAAAGTGCCTTTACGGCATAATTAATTTTTACCTTTTTAACCTTTGAGAAGGCGTTTGTTAAGCGTTTGTATTGAGTTTCCATTTTGGAAGCATCATACACATATACGGGGCTTTCAAATTTCCTAACAACAGATAAAAGGTCTTGGTTTGTCATATCGTATGTAAAATAAAATGTAAAAATAAGGGTAAGAAATTAATTCTTCCTTTAAAAACAAGAAAGTTGCCCTTTTCCATTCATAAATCTGAAAACATACCTTAATTCACAACAACATTTATTACTTTTGTGCTTCTGAAAAACAGATGAAAATGAATTTACACGAATATCAAGGAAAAGAAATATTACACAGTTTTGGAGTGTCCATTCAACGAGGGATTGTCGCACAAACCCCCGAGGAAGCTGTTATTGCAGCAAGAAATCTTACGGAAGAAACCGGGACCCAATGGCATGTCATTAAAGCCCAAGTTCACGCTGGTGGACGTGGAAAAGGGGGCGGTGTAAAGTTGGCTAAGAATCTGGAGGAAGTGGAGAAACTTTCCAGTCAAATTATTGGAATGAACTTAATTACTCCTCAAACCAGTGCCGAAGGGAAAAAAGTTCATCAAGTGCTTATCGCAGAAGATGTTTACTATCCTGGTAAAAGTGAACCCGAAGAGTTTTATATGAGTGTGTTGCTTAATCGTGCTACTGGTAGAAATATGATTATGTATTCTACCGAAGGGGGGATGGATATCGAAACCGTAGCAGAAGAAACTCCTCATCTTATTTTTACCGAAGAAATAGATCCCACACAAGGATTATTACCTTTTCAAGCGAGAAAAATAGCTTTTAATTTAGGCGTAAGTGGCGATGCTTTTAAAAACATGACTCAATTTGTTATGGCACTTTATAAAGCATATGCGCAGTCTGATGCCTCTCTTTTTGAAATCAATCCTGTCCTTAAAACGAGCGATGATAGAGTCATTGCTGTCGACGCAAAAGTAACACTGGACGATAATGCCTTATTCCGTCATAAGGATTATGCATATATGCGCGATTTACGTGAAGAAAATCCAATAGAAGTAGAAGCCAAAGAAGCAGGTTTAAACTATGTAGATTTAGATGGAAACGTGGGTTGTATGGTAAATGGAGCAGGATTAGCTATGGCCACCATGGATTTAATAAAACAAGCTGGAGGAGAACCCGCCAATTTTCTTGATGTAGGAGGAACTGCAGATGCGGAACGTGTGGAAACAGCTTTCAAATTAATATTGAAAGATCCAAATGTAAAGGCAATTTTAGTGAATATTTTTGGCGGAATTGTACGTTGTGATAGAGTAGCGCAAGGAATTGTAGATGCCTACAAAAATATGGGAACTATCCACGTGCCAATAATTGTGCGTTTGCAAGGGACCAATGCCGATATTGCTAAACAATTAATTGACAATAGTGGATTAGACGTTCATTCTGCCATAGAGTTTCAAGAAGCAGCAGATAAGGTACAAGCAGTACTTGCTTAAAAGTAACATACTTGTTTAAAAAGCCTTCAGTTTTGAGGGCTTTTTTTATGGGGTAAATGCCCCTTTTTTTATCGGTTTTTAACTGAATTTCAAGTATTTACAATATTAAGGTTGTGTTTTTTTCTATTTTTATTGAAGTAAAAATAGCATCATGAAAAAAAGATTCAACATCGTTTTAATTTCTTTATTGTTTACAATAGTTTCTCTGGCGCAAAATCCTTCTGAAATTTCTGATGAAAAGGTAAATGAAGCCATAGAAAAAGTTGCCGAAAGTCAATATGTTCGTATTCCAAAAAAAGATTTTGATGCCATAATCGAAAATCAAATAACCGTCTTAGTCAATAAAAAAATTAATACCCTTATTGCTTTGGTGGTTGCCGCAATAGGGTTGTTTAGTGGACTTTCTCTTTTTCAGAATATAAAATCAAAAAACTCTATCAAGGAAGATATGATGAGCCGCATAAGTGGATTAAAAAATGAAATGACTTCAGAGCTTCAATCTTTTATTGAAAAAATAACCGAATCGAACATTGAACCCCGATTTAAAAACTACGAAAAATTTGTAGAGTTGGAAATACGTAATGTTAAGAGCCAGAGTGAAACACTTTTAGTGCAAATTCAAGAAGAAATGAAACGGGTTGTAGAAGAACGAAAAAGAATGAAGGAGTATATTATGGATAGCGAATTTCAATTGGTTCAAAATGCAGTAAATACAAAAACCTATTCAAAAGAAGATTTAATTATTGGAGAGCGCTTATTAAAGGATTTGGAAGCGCATAACCCAGAGAGTCAAAAAATTCCTTCTTTAATCGATCTATTAAGTTATATCTATTACGATAATCGATCGTATAAAGAACTCAATCAGCTTATCGAAAAATATAAAGAATCAAACCTAAATTCAAACACCTATATTAATGCCGCTTTAACAGCTATTTACGATTATCATAATTATGCTTCTGTGGATAAAAAAATTAAGGCCTTGGATTACTTGGATAAATCGCTTCAAATTACACAGGCCTATGGAGAGGCACTAGGACTTAAACTTGAAATTTTTATGATGGACTATACGCGAAATGAAAAGCCAGAAATTAAAAAAGAAGCCGTGGCTAATGCCGAAGCCGTCATAGGAAATATTCTTAACAGTGCGTCAGATATTCCTTCTTATGAAACCATCTACAGGTTATCTCGGGATATTTCCTTGGAAAGCTATCAAAACTTAATCGATACACTGTATGAGTTATTTACACCCGAAATGAAGGAGATGTTAGCCAGAGCCAACAAATATGATTTACAACGGGGAAGGCAAGGCTTTACTTTAGCAGCCATTACAACCCAAGCAAAGGAAGTATAAATACCTTTAGATTTTTTCAAAATTGCAGTTTTTCTCTTAGTATTGCAATATGAATAAAAATCGAAACAAATCTTTACTAAGCGATTTAATTTTTATGGCTAATGCCGATGGGAACATCGATGCTGCCGAATATGATTTTATCCACAGAATTGGGGCTCGTATGGGATTGGAGGCAGCTGCAATAGAGGACTTGTTTACAAATCCTGAACCCTCCACTCCGCTGTTTTCAGAGATTGAGCGCATCACCCATTTTCATAAACTTTTACTGGTAATGAATGTCGATAAAGTAACTCATGAAACAGAAGTGGTTGCCTTGAGAAACTTCGGACTTAAAATGGGGATTCGACCCGGTGCTATAGACACCATTCTTTCCAGAATGAATAACTATGAAGATAAAATTATTCCCTCTCAAGAGTTGATTGCAATTTTTCAGTTGTATTACAATTAAAGCTACAAAACAGACAAAATGTCTTGTAAAACACTGATTAACAAGACAAAATGACTATTTTATTCGTTTGGAACTCCATTTGCTTATTTATTGTTAAAATGTATAACTAAAACAATAAAAAGTCATGAAAATAGTTAAAAAAAACAGCCCTTGGTTACCAAGCTTATTAGATGAATTTTTTCCTGAAAATAGATTGGATGCAATTAATTATGAAAGATTTAGCATTCCTTCAGTAAATATTAAAGAAGATTTTTCGAACTTTGTCATCGAATTGGCAGTACCAGGATTAAAAAAAGAAGCTATTGCTATTGAAGTGGAAAAAAACCTTTTAAAAGTTTCTTCAAAAAAGACTTCTCAAGAAGAAAAAAATGAAGAAAAAGAAGGTGTAAAGTTCACTCGAAAAGAGTTTAATTTTTCAAGTTTTGAGCGTTCCTTTACGCTTCCCGACTTGATTAATGTTGATGCTATACAAGCCCATTACGAAAATGGAATTGTAAGTATTGCACTTCCTAAAATAGAGGAAGCAAAAAGTATTAAAAAAATGGTTGAGATTTCATAATTGAAATTAAATTTGGTTAGTTAGTTGAAAAGATCGCGCACTCCTCAATCGGTGCGCGATTATTTTTTAGGATCTTTTCTTGCAAAAGCTTTCTTTTCTTGCACATCCACAAAGGAGCTATTATCCGATTCTTTAATGGAGTCTTTAAGTCCTTTCAATTCTTCAGTAGTTAAATCACGCCATTTTCCAATAGGTAACTTCCCAAGTTCTATATTCATTATACGAATACGTTGTAGCGAAACAACCTCATATTCCAAATACTCGCACATTCGGCGTATTTGACGATTCAATCCTTGTACGAGTACAATTCTAAAAACAAATCGGCTTACTTTTTCAACCGTACATTTTTTGGTGACTGTTTCCAGTTCTTCCAAATAAATTCCATTACGCATACGATGGATAAAATCATCGGTAATGGGGCGATCTACTTTTACGATGTATTCCTTTTCGTGCTCATTGCCCGCACGTAAAATTTTATTGACAATATCGCCGTCATTGGTCATTAAGAGTAATCCTTCACTGGGTTTATCCAATCTTCCAATATGAAAAATACGTTCTTTATGATTCATGAAATCTACCACATTTCCTTTTACTCTTGTGTCTGTAGTACAGGTAATTCCCACTGGTTTGTTGAGTGCGATGTACACCAAATTATCATTTTCGGTAATGAGTTTTCCTTGCACCCGAATCTCGTCTGCTGGCATCACCCGGTCACCCAAACCTGCCACTTCGCCATTTATGGTCACCAGCCCTTTTTCAATATAGGTATCGG
Organism: Flavobacteriaceae bacterium; assembly: GCA_041392205.1. GTDB lineage: Bacteria > Bacteroidota > Bacteroidia > Flavobacteriales > Flavobacteriaceae > Halomarinibacterium. The sequence continues at coordinate 11,701 of JAWKMO010000030.1, forward strand.
CTTGACGGCGAGAGCAAAATCCACTATCACTTATAGCTTTATTGAGTCGAATGGAATCTGGATGATACGACATTAGCGGGTTTTTATATACTGAATAACTGCATCGGGATGGTCTGTAAAAACCCCGTCCACCTCATATTCGTAAAGTACTTTTTCAAGTATTGCTTCAAAGGTTTGGTTGCCTTCCAGTTGGTCTTTCCGAAGGGTGTATGCGTGCACTTTTAACTTATGTTCTTTCGCCAAGTTCATTAATCTTCCCTCGGGCAATAAGGTAATCCAAGGCCCCAATCCATCAGCATATACAGCAAACTGCGGAATGGCATCGATTTCTTCTTCAAACTCCATCAATTGTACTAAAAACAATTCACTTTTTAATGCTTCTCTAATTCTTCTCAATTCCGAAGCATCAAAACATTGTAAAATGCAGTTGTCATTTTTCGTGGTATAGCCATACTCGGAAAGTATTTTCAGTACCATTTCTGAAATAGCTTTTCCTTCCTTTTGGTGAAAGGCAGGATCTTTTATTTCGGGGTAAATACCTATGTTGTTTCCTGTACTTTTATTCATCCCTTGAATCAATTCAATCTCTTCCTGAAGGGAATGTAATCCAAAGCGTGATGCCCCCTTTGGGAAGCGTTTCGGGAAAACTACTTCGCCGGTTTCAAAATCAAAACGCTCCACTACGTTTAATTTCTTTAATTCTTCAAAAGTAAAGTCAATTACATAATACCTTCCGTCTTCTCGTTTTCGTTCAGGAAAGACCTCTGCCACATTGGTCACTGCATCTAAGTGAATATCGTGAATGACAATGGGTACATCGTCTTTGCTTAACACCACATCTTGCTCCAAATAATCGGGATGCATGGCATACGCCATTGACTTGGCAGCCAGCGTATGTTCGGGCAGGTATCCCGATGCCCCACGATGCGCAATGACAATTTTAGATTCCATAGTTGGTTTTTTTTGTGGTTGTTGACAACTCCAAAGACTAAAGGTAAGCAAAGTTAAAAAGAGATACTTCATGCCAATTCCTGCATTTGTTTTTGAAAGGACTTTATTTTATCCCGAAGCTTGGCCGCCATCATAAAATCCAAGTCTTTAGCGGCTTTCTCCATTTCTTTGCGGGTGTCACGGATTTTCTTTTCAAGCTGTGGTTTGGTTAAATACTCGTGATTACTTTCTGCTGCAAGCGTTTCAGCTGTTTCAAAAGTATAAGCGTCTGTTTTTTTCTTAGTTAACGTATTTTCCAGCGATTTTTTAATAGCGGTTGGGGTAATGTTATGCTTTTTATTGTATTCTATCTGTTTGCTTCTTCGGTATTCGGTGCCATCGATGGTCGCCTGCATGCTTTTGGTAATTTTATCGGCATACATAATAGCTTTCCCATTTAAATGCCTTGCCGCACGACCTACCGTTTGGGTAAGGGAACGCGCACTGCGTAAAAAGCCTTCTTTATCGGCGTCGAGGATAGCAACCAGCGATACTTCGGGTAAATCCAGCCCTTCGCGGAGCAAGTTGACCCCCACCAATACATCAAACAATCCCAGACGTAAATCCTGCATAATTTCTACCCGTTCCAGCGTGTCCACATCACTATGAATGTACCGGCAACGGATATTAATTCGGGTCATATATTTGGTCAATTCTTCTGCCATTCGCTTGGTAAGTGTGGTGACCAATACGCGTTCGTCTTTTTCTACTCGTAATTGTATTTCCTCCAACAAATCGTCTATCTGATTCAAACTAGGGCGTATTTCAATCGGTGGATCTAGTAATCCCGTAGGACGAATCACTTGCTCCACATACACCCCGCCACTTTGTTCCAACTCATAATCGGCAGGGGTGGCACTTACATAAATTACTTGATGGAGCATGCTTGCAAACTCTTCAAATTTTAAAGGACGGTTATCCATGGCAGCAGGCAATCGGAAACCGTATTCTACCAAGTTTTCCTTTCGGCTACGGTCACCCCCGTACATGGCGCCCACCTGCGGAATAGAAACGTGACTTTCATCCACCACCATTAAAAAATCCTTTGGGAAAAAGTCCAACAAACAGAAAGGGCGTGTTCCCGGAAGCCTTTGGTCGAGGTAACGAGAATAATTTTCAATTCCGCTACAGTAGCCCAATTCTTTGATCATTTCGAGGTCGAAATTGGTGCGTTCTTCCAAGCGTTTGGCTTCGAGATGCTTTCCTATTTCTTTAAAGTATTCTACTTGCTTCCACAAATCCTCTTGAATGTCTTTGATGGCATTTTGCAAGACCTCTTGCGAGGTCACAAACATATTGGCAGGATAGATATTCAGTTGTTCGTACTTTTCAATGACTTTGTTGGTGAGCGGGTCAAAGGCTTCAATGTCTTCAATTTCATCGCCAAAAAAGTGAATACGGAAAGCATTATCGGCATAACCGGGATAGACATCTACGGTATCCCCTTTAATACGGAAACGCCCGTTGTGGAAGTCATATTCGGTGCGGGCATACAAGCCTTGGACCAATTGGTGTAATAATTTGGTACGGGAAATAACCTGTCCTTTATGCAGCTCAATAATGTTTTTCTGAAACTCCACCGGGTTTCCAATACCGTACAAACAAGAAACCGAAGCCACGACCAGCACATCCCGTCGTCCCGAAAGGAGGGAAG
>JAWKMO010000031.1:0-9944 GCA_041392205.1 Flavobacteriaceae bacterium
GACAAAAAAGGGTGATAAAAATGAAATTTTTATCACCCTTTAGTAGTATTTTTTATTGGCTATTTACCATCTATTCTTGCAGAGGCTTTCCGATACTAGAGATACCATCCACATCTTCAAAACCAATAGTATCGCGATACGTTACATAGGTTGCTATATAAGTAAAAAATAAGGTTGCTATCATACCAATATAACAAGCTATGGCTCCTAAAGATGCAATTATTGAAACAACTATTCCTATTCCGGCAAAAACCAACCAGTTTTTATTCCCAAATTTAAATGCTGCTTTTATGGTATCCCCAACACTCAATGTAGTATTAAAAATAAATATTGGGAACACCCAATGTAAGGGTATAATTACATAAAAAATAGGTAAATAACATAACAATGATGCCACTATTGCAATACCCATAGTAGCTAATGAGAGCATCAATAATTTGCCGAAATGTGTCTTAAGCAAGGTAAAATATCCTCCTATTTCTTCATTTGTGCCATAATCCATTTTTTTTAATTCTTTAAAAAAATGCCCATAGATAGACATCATTACAATTTGCATTAAAAACGAAAAAATAAATACCAATAACACCCATCCTACAATCATCGCAGGAGTATAATTATCCATAAAATCTGGCCGATAATAAGGATCTCCCATTTGTTGGAACATTTCAACATACATAGGTATTAAAGGAATATAAACTATTAAGATAAAAGGAATAATAACCACTAAGGAGATTAGGGTATGCATTAATCCCTGTGAAAAGGTCTTTTTGTAAAGTTCAAAACTTTTACTTATTACATCCCCAAAGTCTGGTGCTTTAGACTTTTCAATTTTTTCAAAAATTGGGTGTTCCATGGTTTTTTGGTTTAGTTAATGATGGCCTAAATATACAAAAAGAAGTCTGCCATTTTGACACTTTCTTCAATTATATTGTATCTTTGCAAAGCTGCTATAAGAGAGGCATATTATTTGACAAATAAAGAATCATCCCGTTACACGGCCCAGGCAATGGAAGAGAAAATTATAGACGAAAACAAACAAGGAGAAACACTTGTACTAAAAGGAAAAGCAGAGAATACTCGTAAACTTTTTATTGAAAGCTATGGGTGTCAAATGAATTTTAGCGATAGTGAAATTGTGGCTTCCATCCTTAGTGAACAAGGGTTTAATACAACACAAATATTGGAAGAAGCCGATTTGGTTTTGGTGAACACCTGTTCTATTCGTGATAAAGCAGAACAAACCGTTAGGAAACGTCTTGAAAAATATAATGCTGTAAAAAAAATAAACCCAAAAATGAAGGTGGGTGTTTTGGGTTGTATGGCAGAACGATTGAAAAGTAAATTTCTGGAAGAAGAAAAAATTGTGGATATGGTCGTAGGACCCGATGCTTACAAAGACCTTCCTAATTTGCTTCAGGAGGTGGAGGAAGGACGCGATGCTGTAAACGTTATCCTTTCCAAAGACGAGACCTACGGCGACATTTCTCCTGTTCGTTTGGGAGGAAATGGGGTCACCGCTTTTGTAAGTATAACCCGAGGGTGCGACAATATGTGTACTTTTTGTGTGGTTCCTTTTACAAGGGGTCGTGAGCGTAGTCGTGACCCACAAAGTATTATTGAAGAAGTAAATAACTTAGCCGAAAAAGGCTATAAAGAAATAACCCTTCTTGGGCAAAATGTAGATAGCTATTTATGGTATGGTGGGGGTTTAAAAAAAGATTTCAAAAATGCTTCCGAAATGCAAAAAGCCACTGCTACTAATTTTTCACAATTATTAGCATGGGTCGCTACAGCACAACCTAAAATGCGCATTCGGTTTTCCACTAGCAATCCGCAAGATATGACTGAGGACGTGCTACAAACTATGGCAAAATTTGAAAATATTTGTAACTATATTCACCTGCCAGTACAAAGTGGTAGCACACGAATTTTAAAGGAAATGAACCGCCAACATACTCGTGAAGAGTATATGCAACTTATTGATAAAATAAGAAGGATTATTCCAGATTGTGCCATTTCACAAGATATAATTACAGGGTTTCCCACCGAAACAGAAGAAGATCATCAAGACACACTGTCCTTAATGGAATATGTAAAATACGACTTTGGTTTTATGTTTATGTATTCCGAAAGACCAGGAACCATGGCGGCACGTAAATTGGTAGACGATGTTCCTGAAGAAATTAAAAAAAGGCGTTTAGCTGAAATTATTGACCTTCAACAAAAGCATAGTGGTTATCGTACCCAGCAATTTGTTGGGAAAACAGTAGAAATCCTTATTGAAAAAGAAAGTAAAAAAAGTACTACCCAATGGAGTGGAAGAACCCCACAAAACACGGTGGCCGTTTTCCCTAAAGAAGAGTATAAAGTAGGTGATTTTGTAAGGGTTAAAATTGAAGATTGTACCAGTACTACATTACTTGGCAAAGCAATAGGTTTTTCTGAAAATAACTAAGTATTCTAAAAACAAATTAAACGATTCCTGCTTCCGCAGGAAATACATATGGAAAGTATTCAAGCCGTAAAACAACGTTTTGAGATTATTGGCAACGACCCCAAACTTAATCGGGCTATCGAAAAAGCCATCCAAGTTGCTCCTACCGATATTTCGGTGTTGGTAACAGGAGAAAGCGGTGTGGGAAAGGAAAGTATTCCAAAAATTATTCATTCGCTTTCGCATAGAAAACATAATAAATACATTGCCGTAAATTGCGGCGCCATTCCTGAAGGCACTATCGATAGCGAACTTTTTGGCCACGAAAAGGGAGCCTTTACAGGGGCTACTTCTACTCGTAGCGGGTATTTTGAAGTGGCCGATGGGGGCACCATTTTTCTTGATGAAGTGGGTGAGCTTCCCTTACCTACCCAGGTACGTTTACTTCGTGTTTTGGAAAATGGGGAGTTTTTAAAAGTGGGTTCCTCCCAAGCCCAAAAAACCGACGTCCGTATTGTAGCCGCTACCAATGTAAAAATGGGCGAAGCCATTGAAAAAGGAAAATTTCGGGAAGATTTATATTATCGATTAAGTACTGTGGAAATTGGACTTCCACCCCTTCGTGAACGAGGGGAAGACATCCATTTATTGTTTCGCAAATTTGCTTCAGATTTTGCACAAAAATACAAAATGCCCACCATTCGTTTGGCAGAAGATGCTGTAGGGTTATTGCTTCAGTATAATTGGGGTGGAAACATTCGTCAGTTGCGAAATATTACCGAGCAGCTTTCCGTTTTAGAACAAAAAAGAGATATTTCGTACACAACTTTAAAACAATATTTACCCAGTGTAGGTAGTAATCTACCTGCCATTATTGATAGAAAAAAACCAGAAAGCGATTTTAGTAATGAAAGGGAAATTTTGTACAAAGTATTATTCGATATGCAACGGGATGTTAACGATTTAAAAAAGTTAACCATGGAGTTACTGAATAGTGGAAATACAAATACAGTTAAAGAACAAAATGCTTCCTTAATTAATAAAATTTATGCCGAAGACGATGATCGTGAAGCACAATTAGCTTCTTTTGTGGATGAAGAAGAGCCTTCTGAAACTCATAATGTGGAAGTTGTAACCACCTCCAAAACAATCGACAACCCTTCTTATAATAAAGAAGACAAATACCATTTTGCCGAAGAAATTGAAGAAGAAGAAAGTCTTTCCATTCACGATAAAGAACTAGAACTTATAAAAAAATCACTAGAAAAATATGAAGGCAAACGGAAAGAAGCGGCTGCCGAGTTGGGAATAAGTGAACGAACACTTTACCGAAAGATTAAACAATATAATTTGTAGCTTGCAAACAACTAATTCCCCTTTTGAAGGGGGACAAAGGGGATGTTAATGAACTTAAAAAAAATACTGGGATTACTTTTTATCGCCAAACTTTTACTCGGTTGTGGCGCCTATTCCTTCACTGGAGCCGATATAGATTATACTACGACCAAGACTTTTCAGGTAAATAATTTCGCAAATAATGCTCCTATTGTAGAGCCCAGTGTAGCCCGTAATTTTACAATAGAATTACAAGATTTGCTTTTAAATCAAACCAGCTTGGACTTAACCAATACCAATGGAGATTTAATTTATGAAGGCGAAATTGTTCAATATTACATAGCGCCTATTACAGCAACCTCCCAAAGTACCGCTGCTCAAAACCGATTAACAGTAGCCGTTAACGTTCGATTTTTTAATACGAAAGATCCTACAAAAGACTTTGAAGAGCGCTTTTCGTTTTATTTCGATTATAGCGGAAGTACCCAATTAATTGGCTCTCAGCTAGACGATGCACTCGCCATTATTTTTGAACGCATCACCCAAGATATTTTTAATAAGTCCTTAGCAAATTGGTAATGAATCCTGAAAAGTACATAACCTTGCTTGCAGACAAGCAACCCTTAGCTAGCAAAGACTTGCAGGACATAAGTACAATCCTTTCAAAATACCCTTATTTCCAGAGCGCAAGAGCACTTCAACTAAAAGGGCTTAAAAATGAAAACAGTTTTTTATACAACGATGCCCTCAAAAAAACAGCGGCTTACACTACAGATAGAGATGTTTTGTTCGATTATATCACTTCGGAAGAATTTATTCAGAATGAAATATCCGAACATATTTTACAACATTCTGAAGCCCTAAGGGAAATGGATGTTATTTCTGAAAATATTTCAGAACAAATAAACCTTGAAATTAACAAACAACTAAAAGCTGAAATACAAAAAGCAGAAGCCATACTAGACCCAACCCTTTTTGAAAGAAAAGTATGGAACCAACAAGAAGCCGAGAAAATTTTAAAAATTAATGAACCACTTTCATTTACAAAAACCGAAACCCACTCTTTTACGGAATGGTTAAAACTTACCAAAGCTACGCCTATAGATAGAAATCCTGAAGAAACATTGAGTAAGGATACAAAAAATACCTCTGTTGAAAGAAAATTTGAGCTTATTGAAAGGTTTATTCAGGAAAAAAAGATGCCTTTAGAGCGAATAAAAAATACCCTTGAAATAGCTTCTGAAAAAAATACGAACCTTGCCGAACCTTACACAAAAGCTTCGGAAAGCTTAATGACAGAGACTTTAGCAAAAGTTTACCTGCAACAAAAAAACTATACAAAAGCCATTCAAGCCTATAAAATTTTAATTTTGAAAAATCCCGAAAAAAGTGGTTTCTTTGCAGACCAAATTCGGGCAATACAAAAATTGATAAAAGAATAACCATGAGTACGTTTTCCATATTTTTAATCCTAATTATTTTCGTCGCCTTTTTATTGGTGGTAGTAGTAATGGTTCAAAACCCTAAAGGAGGAGGATTATCCTCTGCTTTTGGCGGTGGCGGAACACAACAATTGGGGGTGTTAAAAAAACATCCGATTTCCCTTGACAAAAGTACATGGACGTTAGCCGCTATATTACTGGCGTTAATTTTACTTTCTAACATGTCTCCATTTGATGGTAACAACACTAACAATTTCCTTCAAGATGAGGTAGAAAATGTAACCTTACCTAGTACAGATACACCCACAACAACTGACAATCCCTCTGGTAACACACCGAATAAAAGGCATTTTAGTCAATACCATACGATGCCAACTTGTGACAAGTTGGCATTTTTTTCCAATACTATTAGAAAAATGGAATGGCATAATTTCTGCCCATTACGAGCAAACAATAATTAATCAATAATCATTTAAACTAATTTAAAATGGCTTTAAAAAATTCAACCCCTTTCAGACCGTGTATTGGTAGAGCCGCAAGCGGCAGAAACCAAAACCGCTTCCGGAATTTCACTGATTCAGCAAAAGAAAAACCGCAACAAGGTAAAGTTGTAGCGGTTGGAAAAGGAAAAAAAGATTACACTATGACTGTAAAAGTTGGTGATGTTGTCCTTTATGGAAAATATGCTGGAAGCGAGCTAAAATTAGATGGCAAAGACTACCTTATTATGCGCTAAGAAGATATTCTTGCAATAATTTAAACCAACTCTTCATTGATAACTGAAATAAGATTCACTTAATTCTAAAAAATAATAAAAATGGCAAAAGATATAAAATTTGATATTGAAGCACGCGATGCAATAAAACGTGGCGTAGATGCATTAGCCAATGCAGTAAAAGTAACCCTAGGACCTAAAGGTAGAAATGTAATTATTAGTAAATTCTTTGGAGCACCTCAAGTAACAAAAGACGGAGTTACTGTAGCCAAAGAAATTGAATTACAAGATCCTCTAGAAACATGGGCGCTCAAATGGTAAAAGAAGTAGCTTCCAAAACCAACGATTTGGCAGGAGATGGTACTACAACCGCAACCGTTTTAGCACAAGCTATTGTAAAGAAGGCCTAAAAAACGTAGCCGCTGGTGCTAATCCAATGGATTTAAAACGAGGAATTGATAAAGCAGTTGATGCCATTGTAAAGATCTTGATAAACAAGCTACCAAAGTGGGAAATTCCTCCGAAATGATAAAACAAGTAGCGTCCATTTCTGCAAATAATGACGATACTATTGGAAGCTTAATTGCCGAAGCTTTTGGAAAAGTAGGCAAAGAAGGTGTCATTACAGTTGAAGAGGCAAAAGAACCGAAACCTACGTTGATGTGGTAGAGGGAATGCAGTTTGACAGAGGATATTTGTCTCCTTATTTTGTGACCAATAGCGAAAAAATGCACGCCGAATTGGAAAACCCCATGATTTTGCTTTACGATAAAAAAGTAAGCAATATGAAAGATTTATTACCCATTCTTGAGCCCGTTGCGCAACAAGGAAAATCGTTACTTATTATTGCTGAAGATGTCGAAGGAGAAGCATTGGCAACTTTGGTAGTTAATAAGCTCCGTGGGCGCGCTTAAAATTGCCGCCGTGAAAGCTCCAGGATTTGGTGATAGAAGAAAAGCCATGTTGGAAGATATCGCAATACTAACAGGCGGTACTGTTATTGCCGAAGAAAGAGGGTTTACCCTTGAAAATGCTACCATTGATATGTTGGGTACCGCCGAAACGGTAACCATAGATAAGGATAACACAACCATTGTTAACGGTGCTGGGAAAAAACCGATATCAAAGCTCGTGTTGGGCAAATAAAATCGCAAATCGAAACCACTACGAGCGATTACGATAAAGAAAAATTACAGGAACGCTTGGCCAAATTAGCCGGTGGTGTTGCAGTATTGTATGTAGGTGCAGCAAGCGAAGTAGAAATGAAAGAAAAAGAAAGACCGTGTAGATGATGCCTTCCGCAACCCCGTGCAGCAGTAGAAGAAGGTATTGTAGCCGGTGGTGGTGTAGCCTTGGTTCGTGCTAAAAAAGTATTGGAAAAAGTAACTACAGATTCGCTAGACGAAACTACAGGAGTACAAATTGTAGCCCGTGCCATTGAATCTCCCTTACGCACGATAGTTGAAAATGCTGGAGGCGAAGGAAGTGTGGTTATCAATAAAGTCATGGAAGGCAAAACTAGCTTTGGATACGATGCGAAAAATGATACCTATGTAGATATGTTAAAAGCAGGTATTATCGATCCTAAAAAAGTAACTCGTGTGGCGTTGGAAAATGCCGCATCGGTTGCAGGAATGATATTAACCACCGAATGTGCTTTGGTAGATATTAAAGAAGATACTCCTGCCATGCCTCCTATGGGCGGTGGTGGAATGCCAGGAATGATGTAATGGTGTTTAAATAACCAAATAAAAAAAGCCTTTGTAAGTTACAAAGGCTTTTTTGTGTTTTTGTATTGCAATTATTAATTCTCTATACCTTCCTTTTTATGATCCTCTATTACTTTAGGATCTCGGTATTTACAACAAGCATCTAAACTATTGTAGGCTTCCTCGGCTGCCTTAAAGTTTTTTGTATCATGACCCACCTTAGCCAGATTTTGCTCAATAATTTCCAATTGAGTTTTTGTTTCATTATAAATAAGGTTTAACATATGGGTTTCTAAATCCCAAACCGCAGATTTTACACCCTTGGTTTTTAACGCTGCTTTTTCAATACGCATTTTGCACATCATACAAACCCCATCAACTTCTATAGATGCTTTGGCCGACTTATTTTGGGCTTGGATAAAGTTAGCTGCAAATAACATTATTATAACTAGTATTTTTTTCATTTTTATTAAATCTTAAATTAATCTATTTTATATCGTATCCCTACGTAATAGGTACTACCAAAAATGGGACCATACACAAAGGTAGTATCAAAATAGTTGGCAAATGGATTTTCGGGGTTTATAACTGGCCTATCTTGTCTTACGTTTGTTATATTTTCACCTCCCAAATATATTTCAAATTTTGGAGAAAACACCTTTGTAACCTGTGCATTTAATGTAGCTACCGTAGGAGAACGCTCGGGTAATTGAAACGCTAAAGGACTTGTAGCTGTTGACGGAAACCGTTGCGAATCTAACCAATTAAAAGTACCATCAAACTTCCATTGTGACGCGTTATTTGTTAATGATGTTTCATAAGCCACATTGGCAAAAATTCTATTTTTTGGGGTAAGGGGTTTTTCTAACTTCCCAGAAATGTAATCGGTTTGTATATTATAATACTTATAGGCAAAACGTAAATCTAACCTTTCAAATGGATTGTAATTAAACTCCGCTTGAACCGAATTGGCATAACTTTCTCCTCTCAAATTATAAAACCGAATGTTTTGTGGATTCTCCCAATCCACCACTACTTGGTTTTCAAAATCGGTGCGATAAAAATCCAAAATTACTTCTGCTTTTTTTCCAAGGAAACTGAAACCCTGCAAATAGGATATTCCATAATTCCAAGCTTTTTCAGGGTCTAAACCATAAATTTTTCCCTCTTTATCAAGAATATTAATATTCCTACTAGTTGAAAATAACTGCTGATTTTCAGTAAAAATATTGGCACTTCTTCTACCACTTCCTACTGAAAATCGCAACACAGATTTTTCCCAAGGAGTATATTTTACATGCAAACGAGGAGTTACAAAAAATCCCAATACGTTACTATTATCTACTCTAACTCCTGCGGTTACATTCAGTTTTTCGAGGTTGTCGAAATTGTATTCCAAAAAAGCCCCTACCGAGTTTTCCTTTCTTCCGTAGGAAGATTCGTTTACTTGCTCATGATACGCATCGGAGGTAAAACTGACACCCGTTTTAATTTTGTGACGAGAATCGCTTATTATAGAATTATAAATGGCATTTCCATAAAAACTTGTATGGGCAATATCGTAAACATGCAACCCAAAAAAGGAATCTTGATCGTGATACCCAAAAGCCGCTTGAATACCCAAACTTTGATACGGAATTTCGGGATTAACCCAACCCACTTTTGCGGTAACATCGATACGCTGTGTTTGAATATCACTTTCCCAAAGAGGTTGTTCGCTGGAAGTTCCTCCGCTATGTCCATCACCACCATCAGAAATGTCATTATGGTTTGTATGAAGTTGTCCCGATTGATTTTCATCATCCATAAACCTAAAACTAATAAAACTTACCATTCCTTTTTCAGGATGGGTATATTGCCAACGGTTCAAAACATTAATTTGTTTGCCTTGAGGCATATCTAGAAAATTATCGTCGTTTCTGTCATGATGTCCATCCATTAAGTTTCCATGGAGATAAAAACCCGTATCCCACTTATCACTTACTTTAGTGTTTAAATGGGTATTAAGTTCCCTTCTTCCATTATTGGCAGCATAAAGGTTTTGATAAAAAGAGAAGTCGGTACTTGGTTTTTGAAGCTCTGTATTAATTTGCCCTGTAATGCTTTCAAATCCATTTACCACACTTCCTGCACCTTTGGTAATTTGAATACTCTCTACCCAAGTCCCGGGAATAAATCGCAAACCGTAGCTTTGAGCAGCACCCCGTATGGCTGGGATATTTTCGGTGGCTATTAAAATATAGGGGCTTTTTAAACCTAACATTTGTATTTGACGCGCGCCCGAAATGGCATCGGCAAAATTGACATCG
>JAWKMO010000032.1:0-8175 GCA_041392205.1 Flavobacteriaceae bacterium
TGTGCTTGAACGTGCGGTTGGCTCTTTTTTCAGCTTGCAGGTAACTTGTTATATCTTAAGTTTTATTTGGAATATCCCAACCATCCCGAAGGGATAACACAAGTTTTTCATCAACAGTATCCCGAACATGAAACTTGTTCAACGCCACATCCAATGGGCTACGTATCTCCTGCAACTGCTGCGAGCTAACATGCGTATAGATCATCGTCGTTTCCGGCTTGCTATGCCCCAACAACTCCTGTATCAACCGCAAATCCGTCCCATGCTCCAATAAATGCGTCGCATAACTATGCCGTAACGTATGTGGTGTAACCCGTTTGCTAATACCAGCTAAAGTACAACTTTGTTTTAAAAAAGAACGAATGCTTTCCGCGCTATATTTTCCGCCACTGGGATTTTCAATAAAATAATGTTTAGGCTTATAGGCATGGTAATACATTTTTAATAGCGGAATAACACTTTCCGCAAGGTTCGTATACCGGTCCTTGCGGCCCTTCGCCATCTGTACTTGCAACTGTTTTCGGTTAAAATCAAAGCTTTTTAATTCAAGATCCACTAGTTCACCCACCCGTAACCCTGCACTGTAAAGTAGGGCTATAATGGTTTTATGTTTTAGGTTTCGCGTCACTTGTAATAGCTGCAACACCTCTTCCATGCTCAAAACAGTGGGAAGTTTACGGTCTTTTTTAGGGCGAATGAGCTTTTCGGGATTAATCTGGCAAAGGGGGAAAAAATAGGCAAATTGTTTAAAGGCACTTACCAATTGCCGGTGCGTGCTAATCGAATAATTCAATTCCTTCACAGCCCATTCAATATACAAACGCACATCGTTTTCAGTAAAAAGCTCGGCCAACTTCCCCGCGTGGAACCGTAAAAATTCCCCCACAAAATTGGAATAGACAGAAACAGTACTGTGGCTGTAGCGCTTTCCGTATAAAAAATCAACATACTTTTTGTGGATCAGCAGTTTGTCGGGAGGCAGGGGTGGTAAAGTAGTTGAGGCCTTTCCCTTTTCAGCCCAAGTTTTTAAAGAAGCAGAAGAATCCCCCGCAATGGCATAGCCACCTTCAAGAAGGTACGATTTCAGTAGCACAATTTTTTCTTCTGAATAAAGAATGTAAAAACACCTGTGGGTTTCACTATACGAAACCCCGTCAAACTGTTTTAGGTATTCTTTAAGTGCAAAATCATACGGAAACCGAAGCGCCATACAATTGCGTTTGCGATGCACCAAGTGCGTAAACGTTACAGTGATCATAAAAAAAGGGGGGAGTAAATCAAAGATACAAAAAAAGATGTTTTTATAGCGTTCTGAAGGGAAGTTTCCTTGAAATAAACCCCTATACCCATAACCAAGAGTACTGCCTAAAAAGAGCAACCATTTCGCCAGTAGACTACCTGCTGAAGGAGCTGTTGACTTTTTTATATGCCGAATAGATACCATCATCACCTCAAACCTAATCTGCTTTTTTTACAATCGCAAGAGGCCATGTCCGAAAACGACCGTTTTGGCCGATTTTGTCCGAAAATGACCGTTTTGGCCGTTTTTGTCCGCCACAACCCTCAAAAAAAAGGGTAGATACTCCGTAGCAAAGCCGTATCAAAGCCGTAGATACTTCATAGATACTCCGTATCAAAGCCGTACATTACTCGTGGTTACTCCGTGGTTACTTCGTGTTTACTTCGTGTTTACCTCGTCTGAAAGGTAAAAGGTCAAAGGTTAAGGGTGAAGGGTGAGAAGAGAAAAGAGAAAAGAAAAAAGAAAAGAGACCTAGGACCCAAGACCCAAAGCCAAATCTCAAATCTCAAATCCCAAAACCCAAGAGTAAAGAGTGAAGGGTCATATCAGTTCCTTACTTTTCCCCTCCTTGATGGGGAGGGGTTAGGGGAGGGGACGACACCAAGACCCAGGACCCAAGACCTAAGACCCAAGACCCAAGACCCAAGACCCAAGTGTAAAGGGTGAAGTGACATGGGAGTTCCTTAATTTTCCCCTCCTTGATGGAGAGGGGCAAGGGGTGGGGCTAGCCTCGTTCTTACAATGCTACTTCTTAGGGTTAATTTATCCTTTCCCTTTAGTAAGAATAGAGGCAGCAAAGCTCCGAGATTCAGGAACGCTGTCATACGGAGTTTGCAAATTGGTTTTTACCAAAGGCTAAAAATTCCTTCAAATCGAAGATTCACAGACTCCATAAAAATAGAATACCCCATAAAAGGAATAAAAGAATAGCCATTACGTCTTGGTTACAAAGAGGATACTTCAAGGATACTAGTAGTGAAAGCCCGTGGAACTCAGGGTATTTAGCTAGTAATACCTAAGGCATACGCCGTGCGCATCCCCCACCTAAAAGCGATTTTTCATGGGCTTAATGCGTAGGATACCTAAAATATAAATAACAATAACTATCTTTGCCTTTCACAAAAAAGGTACACCATGCAAGACGGTATTTACGCCAAAATCACCACTCCTAAAGGAGCCATAACGATAAAATTGACACACGATTTAACCCCAGGCACAGTAGGAAACTTCATAGCCCTAGCCGAAGGAAACCTAGAAAACAAGGCAAAACCACAAGGCACTCCTTATTACAACGGATTAAAATTTCATAGGGTCATACCCGATTTTATGATTCAAGGGGGCGACCCAGCAGGAACCGGTAGTGGAGGCCCAGGCTATAATTTCGACGACGAGTTTCACCCCACACTGCGGCACGATAGCCCCGGTGTATTGTCTATGGCAAATGCAGGCCCCAGCACTAACGGAAGTCAGTTTTTTATTACCCATGTCGAAACTCCTTGGTTGGATAACAAGCACACCGTATTTGGTAAAGTGGTCGAGGGTCAGGACGTGGTAGATACTATTGCACAAGGCGATACTATGGATACGGTCGAAATTATTCGTATAGGTGCCGAAGCCGAAAAATGGAATGCGGTAGAAGCCTTTAGAAGTTTTAATGGTGCTAAAGCCGAAAGAGAAGCAGCTGCAAAAAAAGCACAGGAAGAATTACTAACCAGTATTTCGGAAGGGTTTCAACAAACCGAAAGTGGCCTCCGTTACCAAATCATTCAAAAAGGAACGGGGACACCAGCCGAAGCAGGAAAAACCGTTTCGGTACATTACAAAGGAATGTTCCCAGACGGAACAGAATTCGATAACTCTTTTAAAAGGGGAGAACCTATCGATTTCCCTGTTGGAATGGGCAATGTCATTGCCGGTTGGGACGAGGGAATTCAGTTATTAAAAGTAGGGGACAAAGCTCGTTTTGTTATTCCGTCGCACTTGGCTTATGGAAGTCGTGGTGCAGGAGGCGTCATCCCACCCAATGCTACTCTGGTTTTTGATGTAGAACTGATGAATGTGAAATAAATGTCACGTTGAGCCAAATCGCATCATTAGTTCTCGACGGTGCTCGAGCAAACAAAAAAATATTTAAAATGCCCTTTTTATACGGAGGGCATTTTTTATTTTAGCAGGATGGATATAGAACACTTAAAATACCCCATTGGCAAATTCAAAAAGCCAGAAACCATCACTAATGAAGATTTAATAGAAGCCCTAAAGGTGCTTCAAATTTTTCCAGAGCAGTTAAAGCTCATCACGCTCAATTTAAAAGAAGAAGTGTTGGAGCATCCTTACCGCCCTGGTGGATGGACCATTAGGCAATTAATTCATCATATTAGCGACAGTCACCATCATTGTTATAACCGCATTCGGTGGACACTCACAGAAGATAAACCCACAATTAAAGCCTATAATCAAGATGCGTTTGCGACAATGTTCGATTACCAAAAAGCGCCTATTGCTTGGTCGTTAGCACATATTGAAGCAGTGCATCAAAAGATAGTGTATATCCTTCAAGGCCTTTCAGAAGAACAATGGAAGCGTGTGTTTATTCACCCAGAAACGAAAGAGGAAGTAGGTTTAAAACACTTAGCAATGCTGTATTCCTGGCATAGTATGCATCATTTTACGCATATTAAAAATGCCTTATTACAGCTACAGTCTTAGCGAAAAATCTTACGTTTTACAGCGAAGCATTCTATATTACTTCCACTTAATATTGCACCCCATACTAGGTTTTTGATCTTTACGCTGGGGATGATTGTTAAGAATGTTATCCATGGCTTCCCGTAAATCCCTACCATTAAGCGGTATGCTGTTGCCAGGACGGGATGGGTCCAGTTGGCCTCGATAAACTAATTTTAATTCAGCATCAAACAAATAGAAATCTGGGGTGCAAGCCGCATCATACGCTTTGGCTACTTCCTGTGTTTCATCGTACAAATAGGGGAAAGGGTAGCCTAATTGTTGGGCTGTTTGGTACATTTCATAGGGACCATCCTGTGGGTAAGCCACCGCATCATTACTACTAATAGCAACAAAACTAAAACCGGTTACCCGATAATCGTTGCAAATCCGTATTAATTCTTCATTTACATGTTTTACATAAGGGCAATGGTTGCAAATAAACATAATAACAGTCCCTTTTTTTCCTTTTAATTCTTGTAATGAAAAAGAATCCTTTGTCACGGTGTCAACAAGAGTAAAATGGGGTGCTTTAGTCCCCAACGGGAGCATATTGGAAGGAGTAAGTGCCATAGTTTTTGTGTAATAAGTTGAAAAAATACAAAGAAAGTTACAGCTAAAGAAATGCTAAACTTTTGTTTTTCTGAACGAATAAAGGTACCTTTTTAAAAATTACGATGTATGAAAAACGCATATACCTCACTATCAAAGGCCATAGCAGCCCTTCAAAAGATTGGATATACCGAAGATTTTAACCTTTACGACCAAGGGATGGAGTCTGGAAGCCTAGAAAAACAATGGGAGGCAGCACAACTAAAGGTAATAAAATACTATCGGTTTGAGGGCATGAGCAGTCCAGAGGATAATTCAATTTTATATGTTATCGAAACTTCCGATGGCAAAAAAGGGCTACTGGTAGATAATTACAGTGCTTCGGAAAGCAATCTTTCCCCCGAAATGCTTCAGAAGTTAAAAATAGACCATCAACTTCTTTAATTTTCTGAATAAGTAGGGATGTCAGAAAATTCAATTGTTATAATTCCATCAAATCTTTTTGAAGGAATAAAATTTATTGTTCCTCCATTTTCAAGTTCAAATCCTGTTAAAGGTTGATATAACCATTGATTATTTGGATTGCTAATTTGATTTTCTATTGGTAGAAAGGGAGCTTTTTTTCCAGTTTCTATCATTTTTCTTTCAATAGAATTTTCTCCATTGTTTTCAAACGCAACGACCTCTTTCGTCCAATGTTGATATGTATTTCCTTTAAATGCAAATAGTCCTAGTGCGTAGTAATCATTTGGATACCATTCTTTTAAATAATGTCCCATCCATTTAATGCCCCAGCTATTTTCAACAGCTCCTTTCTCAATATGCGCATTGTGTGCCCAAACGATAAATTTTTTATTAGGATAGATGGAATCCATTAGCCATTTTATATTTTCTGCCATTAATTCATCTCTCACACCAATGGAATAATACCTGTCTTGAAAGGAGCGATTGTAAGAACTTTGAAACATGCGTAGCGAACGAAGCAGGATATTGTATTGGAACTCTGAAAGTTGATGCTCCAAATTTACTTTCTGCTTATTTTTTATTAAAATAGTTTCAGCCTCTTTTACGGCCTCAAGAAATATTTTTTGATATTTATAATAACCAATAGAATCTCCTTCATTTCCAGCCCTGTAAGAAGCACTGTATCCCCCCAATTTATATTCAAGACTGTCTGCAAGGTTTTTATGATAAGTTTCAATGATAGGTTTCAGCATATTGACAAAATAGGAGGAAGATGTCTGAGTATCATATCCTGTAAAATAGAGTTTATGGCGGGTCTTGCTTTGTTCTTTAATGTACTCAAAAATCGGATTGGCTTCACTAGCTCTAAAATTTCCGAAGACGGTTTCATCTCTTAATTGTTTAAAAGTTAGAGTGTCGATATTGCTAAAGGCTAGATTAATATCGCCTAATCCGCCTTCCATGGCAAGGACTTCAAAGCCAAGTTCTTTATGCAAATATTCTACTAAAGCAGATTTTAAACGATAAAACTCTCCAAGCCCGTGGGAACTTTCACCAATAGCCACAATACGTTTATTTTCTAATACTTTTTTAATTTCTGAAAAGTCAAAACCTTCTTGTGTCATAATTTCGGTGGTGTTTTCAACCAGCCAGTTAGATGAGTTTTGTGCCTTGGTTTTAGAAATAAAAAAGGAAATAATTCCTACTAAAAAAATTAAATGGAAGCGCATAAAATCCATATTTTACAGTTAATCAATCAGTAAATAAGTTACATAATTACATCTCTTCCCCAAAAAAAACAGCATTCATTAATAACTTATTAGTGCCATACCAAAATGCCCTAAAGTTGGTGTTGTCGGTAAAATAAATCACCCGTCCCTTTCCTAATCTATTGGTTTTAAAGGGAACGGTATTTTTTAAAAGCGCTAGGTTTTCTTTAGAAATATAACCACTCAATAACGGATTTGCAGTGTATTGTATGGGGTTGTGATAACTGTCTTTGTCTGCTTCCACAAAGAGGGTGGTATTTCTAAATAAGGCGAGCGTACTGTTTTTATACCCAAAGGCAATAGGGTGGGAGCGATCTAGTTGGGCTTCAAAAATAGCGCCGCCAATGACTTGAGCACCATAATAATTCCCTTTTTGTTCAAAGGAAATTCCCTTTGCGGTATCTTTTGCTTTTTTTAACTCCATCTTTAATAATTCGCTATCATTTAACCAGTTTCCGCTATTTCTAAAAGCGATTAAAGTTCCCCCAGTTCGTATCCAACTTTTCAGTTTTTCGGTACTATTTTTATCAGGGCCACTTCCCCAACTGGCAGGTAAAATAATATCGGTGTAAGCAGATAAATCGGCTCTCGTAACATCGTTTACGTCAAGTTTGGTAATTTTCATTTGGTAACGCGTATCAAACAAATGCCAGATTTCCCCGGCATCGTAGGGATTAATACCTTCGCCTACCAATAAGGCTACTTTTTGGGGTTTAAGAGCCCTAAACTCGCCACTTCCCAAATCGATCCCTTGGGTTAAACCCGTGGTTACAGATGTGATGGGAATACTAGCCTCGACACTTACTTTTTTTAATAGGTTAAAAAGATCAGTATCGGTTAATAACTGATTTTGAACAGGAATTAAAATAGTACCATAGTCATACGTTGTTCCTTCCAACGTAAAGGGTTGCATCGCTACTTTAACGCGAATACCTTTATCCAAAATAGCATTGAGTGCCTTAGGGGAGTAGTATTCATGCCATTCCATTAAATAAGCGTAGGCATTGGGGTTAGGAAGCGCTGGAGTAGGCCTTTTTAAATCGGTAACTTCTAATCCCATGGGTACCGTTGAGGATTCTTCGTAATCCAAATTAAAAGCCAGAGGAAAAGACCATGCGCTAATATCATAAAACAAACTATCCTGAAACGTAGTCCGCTTCTCGAACATAGCGTTTATTAATTGGGATTGTTTTTGATTTTTCGGAACAACATAAGCATATCCTTTTTTAAAGTGCTTTCCTTTTGACGTATAATTTTGTTTTAATTCGTGAAACGTAATTTTATGCTGCTGAAGAATTTCAGCTAGATGATAGGTCTTTGCGGCATCTTTTTCGTCTCCAAACACAATAGCAGCCGTATTTTTTGAAGCTTCCGCACGCGCATTAGCATAAAAATCTCGTTGGTAATGGAGCATTTCGGTCCGCATACTTACCGCCGCTTCTAAAGTGGAAAGCGCTGCTGTAAATTGATTGCGAATGGTAAACGGAAAAGTTAAAATACCGTTGTCACTTTCCTGGGCATGACCTCTGGAGGAGGCTTGTTCAAAAAGGATTCCTACAGCGCCATTAATGTCTGGAAAGGTAGAGCCTTTTCCGTAGTAAAAGTCGTCGTAGTCTTCTTCGGTGTAATAAAAACTACCTAATTTATCAAATGCCTTCGCATGAAATTTACCAATGGCGGCAGTTAGTTCTTGATTTTTCTTGGGTGTTAACGGATGGGTTCTGGAAGGAATTCCGGGTTGAAAGAAAAAGGTGGAATGGGTACCCATTTCGTGATGATCGGTAACAATATTAGGATACCATTCGTGAAAGGTTTTTATTCTTGCCTTACTTTCTGGCAATTGGGCAGGGAGCCAGTCTCTAT
>JAWKMO010000033.1:0-3799 GCA_041392205.1 Flavobacteriaceae bacterium
TAAGGCTACATTTCTAAACCCAGTTTGATTAAACCGAAGAGATTGATGCCCCATAGCTACATTATCACTACCTGTGCTATTGCTAGTTAATGAGTTGGTTCCAAAAGCGGCATTCCTCGCTCCGGTAGTATTACCTTCCAATGAAAAAAAACCAAAAGCGTTATTATTACTGGCTGTTGTATTATTATTCATAGAAAATACACCTACAGCCGTATTAAAAGCCCCAACCGTATTATTTTCCATGGAATTATACCCTATTGCGGTATTTTGACTTCCGGTATAAGAGGCAAGAGCAAATCCGCCAATGGCAGTATTTTCACTACCAGCAATATTTAATTTTAAAGAATTAGTACCAATCGCTGTATTATTATCGCCCGTAGTATTACTTGCCATAGATAGAACCCCCATGGCAGTATTATGGCTCCCTATCGTATTTTCCAGTAGAGAATTTGCTCCAAAAGCACTATTGGAATCTCCATTACCTGAAGCCCTTAAGGCCTGAAAACCAAAAGCGCTATTAGCAAAACCGCTATTCAATTGCAGTGCAAACGATCCAAAAGCAGCGGTACTAGAAGTATTTCCCAATCCTGCCAATAAACCAAAGGAGGTCTTTGTCGTTCCCAAGATACCTGCCGGATTATTTCCCCTTATAAATCGTAGATCTTGATTATTGGTGGTCCCAAAAAAATTAGCCGAAGTTGCTGTATTTCCCGTTAACTTCCACCCAGTATTTTCATTATTCCCAACGGGCACCCAGCTGGTACTTGCCTGTTCCCAATAATAAAAACCAGGAGTAGCGGCACCTACAGTGGTAGTTAAAAACACTAACATCCCGTTTTGGGTGGCTCCCGGGTTGGTAGCAGGAAAATTATCAATCCGTGGGATTAGAATACCGTCTGTAGCAGTAGGTGCCGTTGCGTTAGTCGCCGGAATGTCCAGTAAGGATTGAGGACTTGTGGTATTAATACCCACTTGGGCGTTAATACCATAAAAAAAGAGGGCAAAAAAAGGTAAAAAAAGAGGTCTCATAGCTAGTATCTTTTTGAAATACTAAATTGCTATGCTTCCTACATTTACACAATACTACTTTAGGCGTATTTTACAGAGCAACTTTGAGCGTTGCTTTACATCCTTTTTCTGATAGGAAATGAAATTGCCCCTTGTGAAGCTTGATGCGTTTTTCAATATTTAACAATCCATTACCCAATTTGTTTTCCTTTTCAATCCCAATTCCATTGTCTTCAAAAGTGATTTGAAGTTGTTTATTTTCAGGAACGGTTATGTTTAAGACAGCTTTTGTTGCCTTAGCGTGTTTTAATGTATTGGTAATTAACTCTTTTACACAGTAAAACAAATTTTTTCGAAGCTGTCCGGAAAGAGGAGTCTCTAAGTCATTAAAAAGCTCTTGATGATACTGAAAATCAACTCCGGTACCTTCAAAAGTTTTGGAAGCATAGTTCTTTACATATTCCAGAAATCCTTGCAAGCTATCGTTAGCTTCATTTAAGGTCCAAATAAACGTGTTAAGCCGCTGACTTATCTCTGCCCCGGTTTCAGAGATTTTTGTGGCGTTCTTTTTTTGTTCAGAAGAAAGTAATGGATGATGCTCCAGTAATTGCGCATGAATTAAAATACTGGTAAGGCCACTGCCAATATCATCATGCAAATCGTTACTGATTTCTGTTTTTTGAAATTGTAACAACCTTTGTTGTTCCTTATTTTTTTCTTCGGAATAAAAGCAACACCACCATGAAGAAAAAATAACAAGTAAACTGAAAAGATTGAGTTTTTTCTGTTTTTCAAATTCGTTGACGTGAACGTTAAACAATTCTTTTTCTGTTTCAATGTATTGTTGTGAAATATCTTGCACCAAGGTATTGCCTTGTATGCCGAATAGAATCTTCTATTGAAAAGTTTGGTTTGCAACTGAATGGTTTGCAAGGGCATTTGAAGAGAATCGAAAACACGCACTGCTTCTCTGTAAAATAGTCTTGTAAAAAGTGTGTTTACAGGATATTGTAGGAGTAGGTTTTCTCCGGATTTGAAATGATGCATCACTGAATCTCTTTTGGGAAAATGGGCTTTCATTAAATACCCCTCTGCTAAGGTGGCTATATCATAATAAGCATATTGTAGTGCGGTTTCTTTACTGCTTTCCAAATAATAAATGGCACTATCGATATTCTTTTTCCCTAATTGAATAAGTCCAAAGGTTTGCTCACTATTGGCCAACGCACGACCACTTTTTTGTTTTTGAGCGATTTTGTAAGCTTTAGAATTGTAAAAATAGGCGCTGTCCCATTGTTTAAGTTGTATTTTAACTTGACCAAGGTTATTGAAAATATGCTCTGGCAGTATGAAGGTTCTAAGATGATTTTGAGGCTTAGAAATTGGGTAATATTTTTTTGCTAAATGCAAGTCTGTTTCAGCATTTTCATAGTTGCGCATTTCAAAGTGATTAATTCCTTTGAAGAAAAACAAGTCGGCCAAAGCCATACTATCCTTTTCCTGCTTGGCAATTTCAATTCCTTTATGGGCTTCAGTAATACCAAATTGAAACAATCCGAAGTAATAAAACAACTCCGATTGCAGACTATAAATATCTGAAGGAGGTAACGCTGAAGGCTTTTCAAAATTCCAAAGTTTACAGGAATCCAGCCACTTTTGAGCCTTCGGAATTTCATCGGTTTCGAGGTAGTATTCTGAAAGTTTAAAAGCTGCTTTCGCTTTACACAAATGGTTTGTACAGTTTGTAATAGAATGGTTTAGTTCTTTTTCAGAAATTTGTGAAAACCCATAGGTTGTTCCTAACACAATAAAAAAGACTACTTGCCATAAGTAATCATATTTACTACTAAACATGGCGATTTAAGTATTTATTAACGGCTTCTACGCGCGTATTTACGTGTAACTTTTCGTACATATTTTGCACATGTTTTTTTACGGTTCCAAGGCTTATATGTAATTTATCACTTACCTCCTTATTGAGATTTCCCTTGGCAATTAAATCTAATATTTCCATTTCTCTTTCCGTTAAAAGAGCCATTTCTTTACTTGACTTTTTGGTAAAATGAGAAAAGCTACTTACTACTTTTCTGGCAATACTGGCGCTCATGGGACTTCCGCCTTCAAAGAGATCGTCTAATGCTTGAAGTATTTTTGTAGGCCCATCGGTTTTTAAAATATAGCCGCTGGCACCCATTTCCAGACTTTGAAAAATCTTTTCATCATCTTCATAAGAAGTACACATCACGAAAAGAGTGTTAGGACATTCTTTTTTCAAGCGAGAAACACATTCAATTCCGCTTAATTTGGGCAAGTTAATATCCATAAGTACTGCATCCGGTTGCAAAATAGGTACTCTTTCCAGCGCTTCTTCAGCATTATTAAAACAACCGGTAACGATATATTTTTCGGAAGTATCCAGCATAAGCACCATGGCTTCTAAAAGGTCTTTGTGATCTTCCACTATTGCTATACGATACTTCATAGTATAAATTTATTACAATAATAAACTAAATGGCTGGGATGTGAAATACGTATTTAGGAGTATAAAAAAAGCCCCACATTATGTAGGACTTTCAAGGTTAAGAACTAGCTATTTGGGAATACGCTATTTAGTTCCAATTTCAGAAAGCTTTTGGGTTAGAATTTCAATCTGTTTTGAATGTTTTTCTAAAACTGATTTCAAAATTTCAATTTGGTTATCTTTCTCATTTATAACCGTTTTTTGGTTTTCCACTTTCTCATTTAGTTCTTGGACTGATTTTACCAAAGGCATAATAAATTGCGAATAAGC
>JAWKMO010000034.1:0-3241 GCA_041392205.1 Flavobacteriaceae bacterium
TACTTTCTTGATAATTTCCATTTTGCATATAGGCTTTCGCCAATTTAATTCGAACACTGCTTTTAGGACTAAAATTGACACTTTGCTTAAAATTGGATAACGCCAAATCTGGCAATTGCCATTGCAGGTTAATATCCCCTAGGGTTTCAAAGGCTTCAGCATTTTGAAGTTTTGAGGGAGTTTTTCCAGTTACAGACTCGAGGGCTTTGGTAACGTATTCAATACTGCGTTTGGCATCTTTTTTTAAAAAGTACTGGGCAGAATCAATATACACCTTAAAATAGTCTTGGTTGGAAGTTCTTGATTTTGTTCCTAAAGGAGCTCGTTCTCTTTCAACTTCTTCCACTTCTATGGTAATTTTTTGCGTATCTTTTATGATATAGAAGACCGTTTTAAAATCATCACTACGCACTACGAGTTCGTCCCCAACTTTTGCTTCAATAGCAAATTCCCCAGCCCTATTGGTGGTGGTATATCCTTTCCCGGTAATCTCAATATTTACTCTGGCAATGGGGGTAAAGTCTGCTGCATTCACCACCTTCCCTTTTAATGTAAAAGAAGTTTGTGAGGGCATTTTATTTTGAGTAAAACCAAAAACTAATGCACTAAAAAACAAGATGGTAAATAAAGTAAATCTCAGTTTCATGTTGTTTTTAAAATGTAAACATACGCACTTTGAGGCAGATGAAAAAACGTGTTTTTTCAATTCAACTTCATTTTAATACGTAAAAAGGAGGGTTCTCTAAAAAAGGGGGAGCATTCCCTCAATGAAAAGGGGGTGTTGCTCAAAGTAGATTGTGGATGAAAAAAGTTGAAAGTATGTTTACAATAAATTAAAACTGTTAGTTATGAAATTCTCAAAATCATTATTCATTTTAGCCTTATCTTTTTCCTTCTTTTCATGTAAAGCTAAGGAAAAAGATCCTGTAGCACTTTACAAACCTGTTACTGAAATGACTCCCTCTACTTCAAAACATTCCATTAAAGTAGCATTATTATTAGACACAAGTAACAGTATGGATGGACTTATAGACCAAGCCAAAGCCCAACTTTGGGAAATAGTTAACGAACTTTCGTATGCAAAATGCAAGCATGAACAGCCCAACTTGGAAATTGCCTTGTATGAATACGGAAACGATAACCTCAATGCTAGAGAGGGTTATATTAGAAAAATTCTAGCGTTTACCAATGATCTTGATGATATCTCGAAAGAATTGTTTTCGTTAACAACAAATGGAGGGAGCGAGTATTGTGGCGCCGTAATAAACACCTCTTTAGATCAATTGGATTGGGGCAATGATGCAGACGACCTTAAGATGATATTTATTGCGGGTAATGAGCCATTTAACCAAGGAACTATCGATTATCGAGATGCTGCTAATAAGGCAAAAGAAAAAGATGTGGTCGTAAACACCATATTTTGTGGTGATTTTGCACACGGAGTAAATACCAAATGGCAAGAAGGTGCTCAATTGGCTTATGGTGATTATATGGCTATTAATCACAATCAACAAACCGTACATATAGCTTCCCCATATGACGATTTAATTTTGCAATTAAATATTCAATTAAACGGAACCTATGTCCCTTATGGTCATTATGGAAAGGAAAAAATTGCTGTACAGGAAGAACAAGATGTAAATGCAGCTGGATATAGTAAAGCGAATGCCGTTAGCAGAACAGTTTCAAAAAGCTCTCATTTATACGATAACAGTTCTTGGGATTTGGTAGATGCTGAAAAAGAACCAGGGTTTAGTTATGATGCTCTAAAAAAAGAGGAACTTCCTGAAAATCTCAAAGGAAAATCGAAAGCTGAAATAAAAGCCTATGTTCAAAAACAGAAACTAGAAAGAGAACGTATTCAAGCAGAAATTGCCAAACTCAATGAGCAACGGCGAACATTTATTGCCAATCAACCCAAAGAAAATACCAATGGCTTGGAAAGTGCCATGGTGGAAGCTTTAAAAAAACAAGCGAAAAAGAAAAATTATAGTTGGAACTAAAAAAAGCCCCAGATGGGGCTTTTTTTTATTTTGTATTAGGACGTAACATTCCGTTGTATCTCATATCTTGAGACCAACTTCTATAATTTCCTTCTAAAAAGTTATACCCTATTGTTAATTGATGAAATCCTCCTTTTTCTAATCGAACATTTCCTGTTTGATAAGAGTAGGTATAAGCAAAAACAAACTTATTATAGTTTACCCCTATAACTGGTGTTATGTATTGTAACTTTTGATCTTTTATTTCTGAACCGTCTAAGTATTCTGCTCCATCAAAGCTTCGGCGGTAGGAGATTCCTCCCCAAATTCTTCCAAAATCCATACTGCGAAAAGCTTTAAAGTTTACATCAATAGATTGTTCATTAGTTCGCTCCCTCCAAATAAATAAGAAGGAAGGCTCATAAGTCCAAACACCATAAGCACTAGAAATACCATAAGAAGCTGCTAAATTATAGGCTCTTTGATTGTTGGATTCTATTTCTTCTGTAAATAAATTTCTATTTCTAAAGAGTAAATTCTTTACTGTAAAATGTGCTTGAAAGTCTAAAAAGTTATAGGACATACCTGCATCCACATTAAAATAGGAAGTACTTTGTATGATTCCTGCTATAATAGGGTCAAAATCATTAGGATCGAAATTTGTTTCATCTAATCTTGATTGAATAATCCCAGCACTAAGCCCAAAGGATAATTGATTTAAATCATACTTGCTACGCGAAAACATAATATGATGCGCATAAGTTAAGTAGCCCCCCACTTGTGAGTGATACCCATTTTTATCGTTAAAAAGTATTGCTCCTATTCCAGAACGATCCCCAAGTCTAGTATGATAACTTAAGGTTTGTACATTAGGCGCTTCATTTTGATCAAACCATTGTTGCCTTGCCGTAAGTCTTACCTTCCCATAAGAATAAGACCCTGCCATAGAAGGGTGCAATAAATAAAGATTATCTGCAAAATAATCAGAATAAGTAGGTATTCCATCCTGTGCATACATTAAAGAAGTACACAATAATAAAAGACTTAGGTATGTGTTTTTAATTTTCATATTTAAAAGTAACTATTATCTATCGTTTAATTGTAAAATGCCCTGTAAAAGTTTTATTGGTTCCCTCCTCTTGGTAGTCCACCCTAAACCAGTAATCGCTCGATGGTAACGGAGCTCCGTTATAGGTTCCATCCCACCCCTGCCCCAAGGGGCTTACCTGCTTGAGTAGCTTCCCATAACGGTCAAAGAT
>JAWKMO010000035.1:0-2117 GCA_041392205.1 Flavobacteriaceae bacterium
TTAAATTCTTTATTTAGCGCATTCATAAAAAGCAAGGAGAGCTTTTCATGGCTTACCCCTTCTACTATACTGTGCTCCATGGCATGGGAAAAAGGTCCGTGGCCAATGTCGTGTAATAAGATGGCAATATATAAGTCCTGCTCTTCGGTTTTTGAAATTGGGACTCCTTTGGACTGTAGCACCTGCACCGCACGCTGCATGAGGAACATGGCGCCAAGCGCATGATGAAAACGGGTATGGTGCGCCCCTGGATATACCAAATAGGATAATCCCATTTGTGAAATCCTTCGTAACCGCTGAAAATAAGGGTGTTCGATAAGGCTGAAAATCAATTCGGATGGAATGGTAATGAACCCGTATACAGGGTCATTTACTAATTTTAGCTTTTTAGGAAGTGCCAAACTTTAACTTTTAATTAATAGTAGTAGTTTTAAGGTGAAAATACTACAAAGCCATTTTTGTTGTTATAATACTGGAAACAAAAACAAGACTTCACAAATATACGTATATGAGCGAAATAAAAGTACTTTGGGTAGATGACGAAATTGATTTACTAAAACCCCACATCCTTTTCCTAGAAAACAGAAATTACAAGGTAACGACTGCACAAAGTGGGTCTGAGGCGCTTGAGGAAATCCAGAAGGACAATTTCGATATCGTTTTTCTCGACGAGAACATGCCTGGGCTCACGGGTCTTGAAACCTTGGCCGAGATAAAAGAACAAAGGGACTCCATACCTGTGGTTATGATTACCAAAAGTGAAGAGGAATATATCATGGAAGAAGCCATAGGATCTAAAATAGCCGATTACCTTATCAAGCCCGTAAATCCGAACCAAATCTTGCTTAGTCTCAAAAAGAATTTAGACCACTCTCGATTGGTTTCACAAAAAACCACTTCCAATTACCAACAGGAATTTCGAAAAATAGCCATGGACATGGCCATGGTAAATCATCATAAAGAATGGACCGATTTGTACCAGAAACTGGTCTATTGGGAACTGGAACTAGAGGAAATTGAAGATACCAGTATGATTGAAATCTTAGAAAGCCAAAAAATTGAAGCAAATTCTCAGTTTTGTAAATTCATTGAAAAGAATTATGCTTCTTGGTTTCAGGGAAACAATCAGGCACCCATCATGTCCCATACGCTGTTTAGGGAAAAAGTACTTCCACAAATTAAAGACAGGCCTACCTTAATGGTCGTGATAGACAATTTGAGGTACGATCAATGGAAAGCCCTAGAGCCCATGCTCTATAGTTTTTATAAAAAGACCGAAGAAGAAATCTTCTATAGTATTTTGCCCACTGCAACCCAATATGCCAGAAATGCCATTTTTTCTGGATTGATGCCCAGTGAAATGGAAAAATTGTATCCAAACTATTGGTTAAACGATACCGATGAGGGCGGAAAAAACCTATATGAAGAAGAATTCTTAACAGCGCAACTGAAAAGATTAGGGCTAAATATCAATTGGAGTTATCACAAAATCTCAAGTTTAAGACAAGGAAAGAAACTCTCCGAGAATTTTAAAGCCCATAAAAACGAAGACTTAACCGTGGTCGTCTACAATTTTGTTGATATGTTATCCCATGCCAAGACCGAAATGGAAGTAATAAAGGAATTGGCCTCAAATGACAAGTCTTATAGGTCACTCACCAAAAGTTGGTTTAGAAACTCCCCTCTTTTGGAAATTATCCAACAAGCATCACAAGCCGGATTTAAACTAATTATTACTACGGACCACGGCACCATTAATGTTAAAAATCCTTCAAAAGTTATAGGGGATAAAAACACCAGTCTCAATCTAAGGTATAAGACAGGTAGGAGCCTATCGTATGAAGAAAAAGAAGTATTAGCAATAAAAGACCCGAAGACTGTCTATTTGCCAAGCATTAATATGAGTAGTTCGTTCATATTTGCCAAGGGAGATATGTTTTTTGCCTACCCAAACAACTACAATCACTATGTAAGCTATTATCGAAATACCTACCAACATGGCGGTGTTTCTTTGGAGGAAATGCTAATTCCCTTTTCAATATTAACACCAAAATAATATTATTGTAAGATTTTTCTTAACTTATTACATTTTATCGGTTTTTAAATACATTAATCGA
>JAWKMO010000036.1:0-1911 GCA_041392205.1 Flavobacteriaceae bacterium
GGACTGCCTTGGGGTGGATGGTCTGGACATCCAACATAATTTATATCATTATTTCTGGAGTGCTTTCGTTCGTTTTATTACCTATTTACAATCGAAATAAATAGTTCTTTTTATCGGGAGGGTTCAATCTTCAAAAATTAGTATCTTTCCAACAGTAAATTAAAACCCCATGAAAAAAGTATTTTCATTAGTATTTTTAGCCGCTTTTATAGTTTCTTCGTTTTCGCAATCCAAAATTATTTATGAAGAAATTAGCTCTTTTAAACTAGAAGAATCCCGAAGGCTTAAAATTCAACTCCCAAGAGATTATGAAGAAAACATAGAAAAATCCTATCCCATTGTGGTCGTTCTCGATGCCAATTATTTGTTTGAACCCGTCGCTGGAAATGTCGACTTTTTTGGCTACTGGGAAGACATGCCCGAAGCTATAGTAGTAGGCATTATGCAAGGTAACAGCCGATACGATGATTGTAACTATGACGACACCAACTTTATGCCCGAAGAAAAAGGAGCTAGTTTTTTTGAATTTATTGGTCTTGAATTACTCCCGTACATTGATGCTAACTACCGAACTGCAAAATTTACCATAGCCGTAGGGCACGATTTTACAGCAAATTTTATTAATTATTACCTATTTAAAGATCCTCCTCTATTTAATGGGTATATTTGTTTAAGCCCCGATTTGGCTCCCATGATGGACGAGCGATTACCCCAACGCATCCCTGCTATTGAAACAAAACTTTTCTATTACCTCGCTACAGGAAGTGATGACATTAAGGATTTAATGGAAATTACGACGGCGCTAGATAAGTTATTATCCCCTTTAAAATCTGATAACTTTAGCTATTATTTCGATAATTTTGATGGAGCGACCCATTATTCTTTGGTAGCCCGTGCCATTCCTTCGGCATTGGAGAAAATCTTTTCGGTATATCGCCCTATTTCAAAAGAAGAGTTTAATGAAAAACTCCTAAAAATGGACACCCCTATTCATCAATATTTGATAGATAAATATAAAACTATAGAAGATTTATTTGGGCTAACTAACCCCATAAGAGTAAACGATTTCATTGCAACCGCTACTGCCTGTGAAAAGAAAAAACAGTGGGAATCCCTTAGAGAGATTGCGACTCTGGCTCAAAAACAATACCCAGAAACCGTTTTAGGGGATTATTATATGGGGCGCTATTATGAAGAAGTAGGCGAAACAAAAAAAGCCATGCGAACATTTCAATCTGGATTCGACAAAGAAGAAATAGACTTTATTACGGTAGATTTAATGCTGGAAAAAGCCGATAAGATTAAAGAAGATTTTGGATATTAATGGCAAAAGTAAAAACCACTTTTTTTTGCCAAAATTGCGGAGCTCAATTTGCCAAATGGCAAGGACAATGTACTTCATGTAAACAATGGAATACCATTGCGGAAGAAATAATTCAAAAAGGGACTACTACAAGCTGGAATCCCGAGGAAAAACTTTCTAAAAGAATCGCAAAACCACAACGTATTTCTGAAATATCTAATGCTTCCGAAATTAGAATGAATACCCAAGACGAAGAACTCAATCGAGTGTTGGGAGGTGGCTTGGTTCCCGGCTCCTTAACCCTTTTGGGAGGCGAACCCGGTATTGGAAAAAGTACCTTAATGCTTCAAGTCGCATTGAAACTTCCTTACAAAACACTTTATGTTTCGGGAGAAGAAAGTGCACAACAAATTAAAATGCGTGCCGAACGTATTGTTCCAAAAGCTGAAAATTGTTTCATCTTAACCGAAACCAAAACTCAAAACATCTTTCGGCATATCGCCGAAACTGAACCCGATATTTTGGTCATTGATTCTATACAAACACTCCAAACAGACCATATTGAAAGCACTGCGGGAAGCATTTCTCAAATTCGAGAATGCACTTCA
>JAWKMO010000037.1:0-1555 GCA_041392205.1 Flavobacteriaceae bacterium
AAAAACTAGCCGATAATTTTCCTAAAATCCCAAAAGTTCACCAACCCTTAGCATGTCTTATTTCAAAAAAGGTGCAAAGAGAGGTGGATGCTGTTTTAGATGGAAAAAAACCGCTAGCTTCCATTTTAGAATTGTATTACCATCCTAAATAGGTGTCCATTCCACAGTTTAAAGTATCTTTGCAAAAAAAAACGGCTTGAAGCTTTTAGCATTTAGCCCTACATAAACTTTATGCGTACCAAAAGCTTAAAAAAAAATAAAATTAATGTAGTTACCCTCGGTTGTTCCAAAAATGTGTACGATAGTGAAGTGCTCATGGGACAATTACGTGCCAATAACAAAGAGGTTGTTCACGAAGAAGAAGGTAATATTGTGGTGATTAACACTTGCGGGTTTATTGCCAACGCTAAAGAGGAAAGTGTCAATAGCATTTTAGAATTCGTTCAAAAAAAGGAAGAAGGATTAGTCGATAAAGTTTTTGTAACAGGTTGTCTTTCTGAACGATATAAGCCCGATTTGCAAAAAGAAATCCCCAATGTGGACGAATATTTTGGCACTACGGAATTGCCAGGTTTGTTGAAAGCTTTAGGAGCCGATTATAAACACGAACTTATTGGCGAACGCCTAACAACGACTCCAAAAAACTATGCTTATTTAAAAATTGCCGAAGGTTGCGACCGCCCCTGTTCCTTTTGTGCCATTCCTATTATGCGGGGAAAACACAGAAGTACACCCATCGAAGATTTAGTTATTGAAGCAGAAAAATTAGCCGCCAATGGGGTAAAAGAACTAATTCTTATTGCACAAGATTTGACCTATTATGGCCTTGATTTATACAAGAAACGAGACTTAGCTAGATTGCTACAAGCATTAGTGAAAGTTGAAGAAATCGAATGGATTCGATTGCATTATGCCTTTCCAACAGGTTTCCCCATGGAAGTGTTGGAAGTGATGCGTACCGAACCTAAAATTTGTAAGTATATCGATATTCCGTTGCAACATATTTCGGACACTATCTTAAAATCCATGCGCCGCGGAACCACTAAAGAAAAAACCACACAACTGTTGAAGGATTTCCGTGAGGCTGTTCCCGGAATGGCCATACGGACCACTTTAATTGTAGGATATCCCGGTGAAACTGAAGAAGATTTTCAGACCCTAAAGCAGTGGGTAGCGGAGATGCGTTTTGAACGTTTAGGCTGTTTTACGTATTCTCACGAAGAAAATACCCACGCGTATCATTTGGAAGACAACGTTCCTGAAGAAGTGAAAATGCAACGCGCTAACGAAATTATGGACCTCCAATCCCAAATTTCTTGGGAATTAAATCAGGAGAAAATAGGAAAAGAATTCCGAGTGCTCATTGACCGAAAAGAAGGAGGGTACTATGTGGGAAGAACCGAATTTGACAGTCCTGATGTAGATAATGAAGTACTCATTAATGCCGAAGAAGGCTATTTGCGAACCGGCGAGTTCTTTCAAATAAAAATCACCGATGCTTCCGATTTTGATTTGTATGGGGAAGTAGTTAAAAATTAAATAGTTATGTCTAAAC
>JAWKMO010000038.1:0-12512 GCA_041392205.1 Flavobacteriaceae bacterium
CTCCTTACTCTATGCTTATAGCATCCTAACATAATTCTTAAAACGAAGCAAATGAAGAAGTTATTGCTTCACAAAGCCAGAAAGGGCTTCTTAGGAAAGAAATCAAAAATAGTACCAAACCCTTTACCTGTTATTCATTTCGAAACCCAAAACAAATAGTTGCCATGAAGCTCCCAAAAACTTGGAGGAGGGAAAAGAAGAATTTCAAAACAAATTGCTAAGAGCAAAATATGTTTATATTTAGCAAAACCTTACACCTATGGGATTGGCAAAAAGATGTTTTATATTGTTGTTGTTTGTTTCAAGCACCTGTCTTTTTGCACAGGATTCCATTCCAAAATTAATTCCGCTAGACGTCCTGTTTAAAAAACCAGATCGTAGCCATTTTGCCATTTCGCCCAATGGCAAATACTATATAGAGGTAATAGAAAAGAGCGAGGATAGCTATCTTTTTAAGCACAGCATTACCCTCAATATTGTGGATATTGACAAGTATGAACTGGCCTATAGCATTCCATTGGACATTTTTGGGATAGATGCCGTGTATTGGCTTTCAGACGATCGAATTATTTATGAATCCAAAGGATCCATCAAGGCAATCAACCTAGACGGTACAAATCCGGTTGTTATTGTAAGCAGGATGGATTTTGGCAGAAAACCCAAGAGGTCTCTTTTTGGGTTCAACTTCCATTACAACTCCATTTTAAACCCCTTATACAATAAACCGCATCAAATCCTGGTAGAAACCCACGATGCCCATTTTAATGCTGCGGTAAAAGAGATTAACATCTACACTGGGGAGGAGTATGTGGTAATGAACGAAGACCTGCACAAGGTAAACCATTGGATTACCGATGTTTTTGGCAACATTAGGATGGCGATGAAGGTTTCGGAGCAAGGAATGAGGTATTATTATACCTACGATGCAGAAACCAAAACCCTAAAACCCTTTTTTGTGAAACTAGAGGGGGACTTATATTCCCTTACCATCGACCCCAAAACCCATTTAAAACAATACCTCACCTTCGAGGGGTTTGGCAATCATCCCAATGAGATATTCCTTACGTCCAATATTTTTACCGACAAAAGGGAAATGTTTAGTTATGATATTGAAAAAGAGGAGGTTATTGAAAAGTTTGTGGCCGATGTAAACTGTGATGTCAAAGACTTGGATGGAGAGGGAATTTCTTTTATTCTTGATTATAAAAATGCCGAAATAGCAGGGTTTAAGTACACCTGCCTTACCCCCAAATACAAATGGCTATCTTCTCCATTTGCAGAAAAGATGACCAAACTCGATAAGCAGTATCCTGGGTTTTTTAATGAGATCATAGACTTGGATATTTCTGGAAATAGGCTATTAATCCATCAATGGAACGATTCCTCCAATGGAAATATTGGGGTCTATGACGTAGCAGAAGATACCTACGCGATTATGTATCTTTTCAATGAGGAACTTAGCCATTACAAATTGTCCAAGTCCAAGGTGATTATTGCAAAAACGCGCGACCATTACAATGTGCCGTGTTATTTTAACCTTCCGGTAGCCCCCGAAGAAGGGGCAAGCATTCCCCTTGTGGTCATCCCCCATGGAGGGCCTTGGGCAAGGGATTATTGGCAAGTAGACGATTTTACACAGTATTTCACCTCCAGAGGTTTTGCTACCCTAAGGATCAACTATAGGGGATCCACTGGCTTTGGAAAATCTCATGTACTGGCAGGATTGCACAGCCTAGAT
The DNA here is from genome assembly GCA_041392205.1 of Flavobacteriaceae bacterium. Lineage (GTDB taxonomy): Bacteria > Bacteroidota > Bacteroidia > Flavobacteriales > Flavobacteriaceae > Halomarinibacterium. The sequence goes on from JAWKMO010000038.1 coordinate 1,739, forward strand.
GAAGTCATGATTAACGATATCGTGGATGCCACCCTGTTTGTATCGGAAAGGTTCAATATAGACAAAGACCATATTTTCCTTTTTGGACATAGCTATGGAGGGTATGCCACCTACATGGGGTTGGTAAAATACCCCAACTTGTTCAAGGCAGGAATTTCTGTGGCCGCACCTACCGATATCATGGCCTGGCTAAAAAAACAGAAAGAAGAGGAAAATTATTATGCCTATGAATTTTGGAATACGGCATTGGGGTCCAATGACTCCAAATACCTAAAAAAAATATCTCCTATCACCTACGCCGAAGAAATAAACCGCCCTTTGTTTATCATTCATGGACGGAGGGACGGGATTGTTCCCGTAGAACAGGCCGAGGCCATGATCAAAAAACTCCAAAAGAGCAAAAAGGATTTTGAGTTTAAGATTTTGGAATTCTCAAACCATTCCTTTACCGATGAGGATGAATTTGAAGAAATGCTTGAAAACTCCAATCGGTTTTTTCAAAAATACTTGGTCAAGGAAGAATAAAAAGCCCCACGCTCCAGGAGGACGGGGTCGTTGCGTTCGGGCACAACAACCCCAAAACAAAAAAATCCGGTCGAATGACCGGATTTATATATCGCTCCTCCTGTTAGTTCAATATCGAACCGCATTTTGCTCATTTATAGCGAGTTAACTAAAACAACAACCCCTACTGTGCTCGAACCGAGGACATTCCCGTAGGGGTTTTCCCATTTTTGCAAATTTTTCAAACCACGAATTTTTCTTGAAAAAAAATTATAAATGCTATTATTTTAGTTTTAAGATTACTTTAATAATTAAAGTTGGAGGTTAAATCTTTAATCCTAACATTCTTTATGGTATTTCTCGTCGGTATTTTTTTCCATAGCAACCAGATGGTGTATTGGGCAGGGATTGTGATCATTACAATTTTCAAAATTTAAGACACATTGTTTAAATTTATCCTTCCCTTCCAATTCAATAATAATATCCAAAACCGACATTTCTTTTTGATCTTCCGTTAAGTAAAATCCACCGTAAGGCCCTTTTACAGATTGAATGAAACTTTTATTTGCAAGTTGTTTCAATATTTTTGAAAGAAAAGGTTTGGGTATTTCTAGCGCTACGGCAATATCTTTCACCATAATTCTATCATTTTCAGAGGCGTGCACAGCAATATAATGCAACGCTTTTAATCCATACTTTGATGTGTTCGCAAACATGACATTAAATAATTGATTGAGCAAAAGTAGGGTTTTTTAAAAAATACAAAAAAGTCTTTTTTATGATAATTATCATTTTCTAACATTTAAACAGCCAATATTTTTGTTGTATTAACTTAACTATACCCCTATTATGAAAACAATTCTAAACATGTTATCTCTCATGCTTGTTGCCACAATGGTAAGTTGTGGAGAAAAAGAATCCAAAGAGAAAGAAAAAATTACCATTGGAGGTAACCAAAACAAAACAGAAGCAGTGAAAGAAAAATCCCCTACCAATACAGTTGCCATTGACTTAAACAACAAAGGAATAGGTCCCATTAAAAATGTGAGCCTAGGGGCCGATGTGAATGCTGAAATGGTACTAAAAGGGGAAGAAGTATTTAAGGTTAAATGTACAGCATGTCATAAAATAGGAAAAAAATTTATAGGCCCTGCTCCAAATGGAATCCTTGAGAGAAGAAGCCCTGAATGGATCATGAACATGATTTTAAATCCGGAAGAAATGGTTAAAAATGACCCCATTGCAAAACAGTTGTTAATTGAAAACAATGGATCTCCTATGGCCAACCAGAGCTTAACAGAAGAAGAAGCAAGGAGCATTTTAGAGTATTTCCGAACGCTCAAATAGTTTATAAAACATTCAAAACCAATTAATCATGAAACTTCTTTTTAAATTTACATTTGTATTGTTAGGATTCTTGGCCATTTTGAGTTGTAAAAACAATTCGCCAACTGCTGCCGAGAATACCAATCCAGAGAATCTCTCAGAAAAATCATCCACAAAAGTTCAAGGACAGGCTTTTTTAAAAGATGATGAAGCCACCGCCAATGTGTTAGACATAGCCATTGGTTCTCCAGACCACACCACCCTTGTTGCTGCAGTACAAGCAGCCCAATTGGAAAATGCATTGGTAAATGCAGGACCATTAATGGTTTTTGCCCCCACCAATGAGGCGTTTAGCAAACTTCCGGAAGGGACCGTTGAAAATTTATTGAAACCAGAAAACAAGGAGCAATTGGCCTTTATTTTAAAACACCATGTAACCCCGGGTAAATATGACAAGGAATTCTTGAAAAAATTTAAAACACTGGGGCAAGCAAGCAATGAAAATGTTATCGTTGAGGTAAAAGGAGAAGATGTTTACATAGGTGGAGCAAAAATTATAGCTAGCATCCCTGCAGGTAATGGTATTGTACACGTAGTAGATGCCGTCATTTTACCCAATAACTAATCACTAACCAAAAACAAGGAATCATGAAAAAAACAATCCATTTTATTATAGCTTTTGCCCTTTTAGGCGTCCTCATAGGGTGTGGAAATAATTCACAAAGCAAGGGAAAACAAGGGGCGCTAGGATCCAATGCAGCAGAAAAGGTATATGTTGCTCCAGGAGAATATGATGAATACTACGCTTTTATATCGGGAGGTTTTAGTGGACAAATGTCTGTTTATGGCCTCCCCTCAGGAAGGCTATTCAAAGTAATTCCCGTTTTTTCTCAAGATGCTGAAAAGGCCTGGGGATATAACGAAGAGACCAAGCCTATGCTAAATACTTCTCATGGGTTCATCCCATGGGACGACGCACACCACCCAGACATTTCACAAACCAATGGTATCTTGGATGGCCGTTGGATTTTCATCAACGGGAATAATACTCCTCGAATTGCAAAAGTGGATTTAACCACTTTTGAAACTACCGAAATCATTGAACTCCCAAATAGTGCGGGGAACCATAGTTCTTCTTTTGTTACAGAAAACACAGAATACGTTGTGGCAGGTACTCGTTTTTCGGTACCTATTCCGCAAAGGGATATTCCCATTAAAGAATACAAAGGAAATTTCAAGGGATCTCTTTCTTTTATTAGTGTTAACCCAGAAGACGGTGGGATGGATCTTAAGTTCCAAATCATGATGCCTGGTTTTGATTATGACTTGGCACACCCTGGAAGAGGGGCTTCCCATGGTTGGTTTTTCTTCTCTACCTATAATTCGGAAGAAGCAAGTACTTTACTAGAAGTCAACGCTTCACAAAACGACAAAGATTTTATTGCAGCGGTAAACTGGAAAAAAGCCGAAGAATACATTAAAGAAGGAAAGGGTAAAAAAATGCCAGCAAAATATGCCCACAATGTGTATAATGACAAAACCCATACGGCGACCTCAACCATCAAAGAGGAAGTGCTTATGCTAGATGCATCAGAATTGCCTGGCTTAGTCTATTTATTGCCTACCCCTAAATCCCCACATGGATGCGATGTGGATCCCACTGGAGAATATATTGTGGGAAATGGAAAGCTTTCAGCCAATTTGACGGTTCACTCTTTTCAGAAAATGATCGCCGCCATAGAGGCCAAAAATTTTGATGGTGAAGCATACGGAATTCCCATTTTGAAATTTGATGATGTTCTTGCAGGAGTAGTAGATCAAGCTGGCTTAGGTCCCCTACACACCGAATTTGATGGCAAAGGGAATGCCTATACCACCTTTTTCATCTCTTCCGAAGTGGTAAAATGGAAATTAGGCACTTGGGAAGTGGTCGATAGACAGCCCTGCTATTACTCTGTAGGGCACTTGATGATTCCTGGAGGAAACTCCAGAGAACCCTTTGGTGATTATGTACTCGCCATGAATAAAATTACCAAGGATCGTTACTTGCCCACAGGACCAGAGGTAACACAATCTGCCCAATTGTACGACATCCGTGGTGAAAAAATGGAGCTTTTATTAGACTTTCCCACTGTGGGAGAGCCCCATTATGCCGCAGGGATTAGGGCAGACATCCTAATGAAGAATTCTAAAAAGATTTTCAAGCTAGAAGAAAATGAACACCCATTCGCCATTAAAAATGAAGGAGAAACCAAGGTAGTTCGAGAGGGGAATGTGGTTCATGTGTACATGAGCATGATTCGAAGCCATTTTAGCCCAGATAATATTGAAGGGATTAAGGTAGGTGATAAAGTATACTTTCACGTTACTAACCTAGAGCAGGATTATGATGTTCCTCACGGGATTAGTATGATTGGAGCAAATACTTCTGAATTACTCATTATGCCCGGGCAAACCGAAACCTTCCTTTGGGAACCTAAAGAAGTAGGTGTTTGGCCATTTTACTGTACAGACTTCTGTTCTGCTTTACACCAAGAAATGCAAGGGTATGTTAGGGTATCTTCCTCAAGTTCTACCTTGCCTCTATCTTGGTCATTAGGAGAAGAATAAAAAAGGGAAGTTCAAGATTAGTAATTAATTTCCCAAATTATGGGTGGGGTAATGTTATACCCCACCCTAACTATAAAAAATGCACCATGAGCTTTAAAAAATCCAATCTAATCATGCTAGCGGCCTCCACATGTATCCTGGGATTATTCCTTTTCCCCCTTTGGAATATCACCCTGGAGGCGCCACAGTATCCCATCCCTTTAGGGATGGATATCTATATTTTCGATTTTGCTGATGCAAACCCGCATGACATCAAAAATATTAATTTGATGAATCATTATGTGGGGATGAAATACATCCCCGAATCTATCCCAGAATTTAAAATTTTCCCAGCAGTTATCATAGCCATGAGTATTATTGGTTTTTTAATTGGATTAAAAGCAAATTACAAATGGTTTTTGGGATGGTTCTTAATAATGGTTATCCTAGCTGGAGCTGGAATTTATGATTTTTATTTATGGGAGCATGATTATGGCCACAATCTGGATCCTAAAGCCATTATGAAATTTACCAACCCAGACGGAAGTATTATGGGATTTCAGCCCCCTTTATTTGGGTCTAAAGATATTTTAAACTTCAGGGCACACTCCTACCCACAGTTGGGGGCTTATTTTCTAGCCATAGGAATGCTCCTTTCTTTTATTGCTTTCTGGATAGGGAAAAAAGAAAAACCAAAAAATAAACCAAATGGGAATAATTAAATATACCTTTATAGGAATAGGTTTCCTTTTAATATCGTGTGAGGTAAAACAAAAAGAAATTGATTATGGCAATGATCACTGTTCCTTCTGCCAAATGACCATCGTTGATAAACAACATGCGGCTCAAATAATAACAAAAAAAGGAAAAGCTTATAATTTTGATGCAATAGAGTGCATGGTACATTACACCAAAAATATTGACACTACCAAAATTGGTTTATTCCTATCGTCCAACTACAACATATCTAGTTCATTAATTAATGCCAAAGAGTGTTATTTTATCATTTCCGAGAATATCCCTAGCCCCATGGGAGCATTCCTTTCAGCAGTGCCTAGCAAAGCCGATGCCCTTACTATTGTTCAAGAAAAAGGAGGGGCTATTTATAATTGGATGGAACTTTTAGAAAAAATGAACAGTCATGAATGATTTTTATAAAATTGATACTACCGTATCCTCAACAATTTATAAAGGATTGACAATTAATAAGCTATTTAACCATCAATTTGCAGAAGTTTTACTCATTTGTTTGGAAAAGAATGGTCTTTTTCCCAAACACGATTCCCCAAGGAATACGATGCTTCAAATGCTGGAAGGAGAGATAACTGTCCACATAAATCAAAAAAACTTTGTTGTTAAAAACCAAGAGAGTTTTCGCTTTCCTGCAAAGGAAGTACATAGTGTTACTGCCCAACAAAATTCGAAATTTTTAATTATTCGATAATTGAGAATCCCTATTTTTCATATTGTTTTTTTTACCATTATGTCTTGGAGTAGTTATTCAAACACCAATGAAGTATGTGCAAATTGCGAATACAAAAAAATAAAGGAAGCCATAAATGGCGCAGCGCCTCATGATACCATTTATATTAAAAAGGGCACTTACAAAGAGTTTCAAATTATCATAGACAAACCCCTTACCATCATAGGCAAAGATTACCCTATCGTAGATGGAGAAGAAAAAGGAGAGATTTTCAGGATTATTTCAGACCATGTTACCCTGGACGGTCTTTTCATTATCAATGTGGGAACAAGCTATACCGAAGATTTTTCTGCAGTACGCATTGTAAAAAGCAGCCATTTTGTTATCAAAAACCTGGTGTTGGAAAAGCTTTTTTTTGGGATCTATTTGGAAAAGTCCAGCTACGGAACACTCTACCACAACAAGATTATAGGTGATGCAAAAGAAGAATTTAATTCTGGGAACGGAATTCAATTATGGTATAGCCATCATATAGCGGTGGATAAAAACATTATTACGCACGTTAGGGATGGTATTTACCTGGAATTTGCAGATCATTGCACTATTTCCAACAACATTAGTCGTAACAATATTCGCTACGGACTTCATTTTATGTTTTCGAATGAGGCTATCTATCAAGACAATATCTTTGAGAACAATGGCGCAGGAGTAGCCGTTATGTTTTCAAAAAAAATTGAAATGTACCATAATACCTTCCAAAGAAATTGGGGAACCGCTTCATATGGATTATTGTTGAAAGAAATAAATGATTCCAAAATAAAAGGGAATCTTTTCAAAGAAAATACCACAGGGATCAATATTGAAGGATCTAATAGGGTCACCTACACCTTCAATACATTCGAAAAAAATGGATGGGCCATTAAATCAAGAGGAGCCTGTTATGCGAATGTTTTTTCAGAAAATAATTTTCTCTATAACACTTTTGATTTATCCTATAACAGTAAACTGAATGACAATAAATTTATTCATAATTATTGGAGCGAGTACAGTGGCTACGATCTAGACAAGGATGGGATTGGTGATGTGCCACACAAACCCGTAAAACTTTTTTCTTATATCACAAATAAAACCCCGGAATCTATCATCCTTCTAAGAAGTTTATTTATAGATGTGATTGACTTTTCTGAAAAAGTATCCCCTGTTTTTACTCCCAATAACCTTGAAGATACTTCCCCTTATATCAAACCCATAGCATATGATCGAAATTAAAAATACCCATAAGTCCTTTGGAAAAAACAAGGTACTTAAAGGGGTTGATCTCATTATCCCTCAAGGACATTCCATCGCAATATTGGGGCCAAATGGTTCCGGCAAAACCACATTAATTAAGAGCATTTTAGGAATGGTTTTGCCAGATGAAGGTGTTATCACTTTCCAAAATAAGGATATAAAAAATAGCTGGGAGTACAGAAAGCAAATAGATTACCTTCCTCAAATAGCCAATTTTCCAAACAACTTAACCGTAAATGAGCTTATAAAAATGATACTGGATATTAGGGGGGTTGCTAATATAAATACAAACCATTACATTGATTTGTTTTCTTTGGAACCGTTTCTAAATAAAAAATTGCAAGCACCCTTTCTCGGGGGTACTACAAAGTAAATTTAGTAATCACCTTTATGTTTGGGATAAGTCTATTCATCATTTTAGACGAATCTACTCAGGTTGGATCCTTTATCTTTATTGGTCCTTAAAGATCTCATTGTGGATCAGAAAAAGAAAAAGAAAACCTTACTTATTTCATCCCATATCATGAGTTTTGTAGAAGCTGTTTGTGATAAAATAATATTCATCTTGAAGTGAAAAAATATTTTTTGGACCGAACCATTGTCCAAATTAAAAGAGAAACAAAAAGAAAAGGATTTGAGCATGCCATCGCCCACCTTTAAAACTTCCCCATGTTTAAAATATTAAAATATAGCTGCTATGATTTAAATCCGTGTAGCAGTGGAGTTATGTATTTCCTGCTTTTCTCCCATAGGATTTGCTTTTTTTGAACAACGACGTTTCAAAAGCCGTAAGTAATAACTTTAATGAATATAATCACCATTTTGGTGCCCCTCATGGGAACCCTTTTTGGTATCATGTTTTTCTATAATTCCAAAGAATTTACTGAATTACTTCTAGCACAACCACTTAAACGGTCGTCCATTTTTATTGGTCAACTTTTTGGGGTAGCAACTTCATTGTCATTAAGTTTAATTGTTGGTTTAGGAATTCCTTTCCTTATTTATGGGATTACTAAGTCTGACGCACTTTTTGATTTCACCCTACTTTTGGTGACAGGAGGATTTTTGACCTTTATTTTTACCGCTATTTCTTTTTACATCGGACTCTCTAATGAGAATAAGATTAAAGGTTTTGGGTATGCAATCTTGTTTTGGTTATTTATGGCCATCATTTATGATGGTTTGTTTTTAATATCACTCATTCTTTTTGAAGAGTACCCTCTTGATACCTTCTCATTATTGGCTAGCATGGCAAACCCAATAGACCTTTCTAGAATATTAATTTTATTAAAGCTTGACATTTCTGCTTTAATGGGATATACTGGAGCCGTTTTCAAAAGGTTTTTTGGAACAAATTTGGGCCTATCGGTTTCTCTAGGGGTGCTTTCTCTCTGGATCTTGATCCCCTTATTATTATTACGCAGAAAGGCTATAAAAAAGGATTTTTAACATTACCGATTTATTTCTGGAAAAAATCCTTTTTATCATTGTACCATTGGTAAAATCAATAAGATGCCAAGTAAAGAACCACTCCTGTTGATCTCCCATTGATGACTAAGTCATATACCTTCAATTGAAATATATTTCAATCTCGGTAGTGCTCAGGATAAACTTCTCGCCCAACCCTTCCCAAAGAAAAAAGCCACCCACTTTCGTGGATGGCTTTGGTGTCGCTTTGCTCCTCCTGTTGGGCTCGAACCGGACGGAGCGTGAAAAATTTGTCCGGTGGACAAATTTAGCGAACGGGCCAGACTGCCGCGGGGCGGGTCGTTGCGTTCGGGCACAACTAACCCAAAACAAAAAAATCCGGTCGAATGACCGGATTTATATATCGCTCCTCCTGTTGGGCTCGAACCAACGACCCTCTGATTAACAGTCAGATGCTCTAACCAACTGAGCTAAGGAGGAATGTTTTCCTTTTAAGCGGATGCAAATATAGCGTAATTTTTAAGGGAACAAAAAATAAAATTTATTTTTTTTATTTCCCCGTAAGGGCACGGTAAATATCATTTCCGTTGGCAAACAAAACCAGCGCAATCAACAGGAAGAAGCCAATCATTTGGGCATATTCCATGAACTTATCGCTGGGCTTCTTCCCTGTAATCATTTCCCACAACAAAAACATCACGTGACCGCCGTCCAAGGCAGGGATAGGCAACAGGTTCAATACCCCAAGCATGATGGACAGAAACGCAGTAATGCTCCAAAAGGCCTCCCAGCTCCACACATCGGGGAAAATACCAAAAATGGCATAAAAGCCTCCTACCCCTTTGTAGGCGCCAGTACTAGGGTTAAAGATCTTCTTTAATTGGTTGCCGTACCAGGCAAACTTGTCGATGAACTTGGAGGTTCCCACTCCAAAGCTTTCCAAAAAGCCATACTCCTTGGTTGTTATTTTTAACAATCCCAATTTTTCAATCGAGGCAAGGTTTTGTGAAGGGAAGATTTCCATTTTCCCTTCCTTATTGATTACCATGGGGAGTTGTAGTGTATTTCCGTCCCGAAGGATCGTGGCCTGCAGCGTGGTATCTTTATGGGTATCCAATACTTGCTTCAACACATCAAAATAGGGTGTGGGTGTTCCACCCAAAGCAGTAATGTAATCACCTTCCTTAAGGCCGGCCTTGGCATTGGCAGAGGTATCGGGCACTTTTCCTACCAAAAAGGGATAGCGCACTTCAAACAAGCTACGATCATCACTATCACTTAATTTCCCCAGAAAATCCTCGGGAAGGGTGTATTCTTTTTCTTCACCATTCCTGGAAATGGTGATGGTATTGGCAATGATGAGATTGTTGCGTAAATCGGAATAATTGGTGTAGGTTTTCCCATCCACCGAAACAATCTTATCGCCGGTTTGGAACCCTATGCTTTTCAAAATAGGATTTTCTACACTGTACCCATCCTTTAAACTATGGGTATCAATATCGCTATCGCCATAATAGTAGGAGGCAAAAATATAGATAAGCAAGGCGATGATAAAATTCATGATAACCCCTCCCAACATAATGATCAATCGCTGCCAGGTAGGCTTGCTCCTAAATTCCCAAGGCTGGGCAGGTTGGGCCATTTGCTCCTTGTCCATGCTTTCATCAATCATCCCCGATATTTTTACATAGCCCCCCAAGGGCAACCACCCTATCCCATAAACCGTTTCGCCTATTTTTTTCTTGAACAGGGCAAATTTCACGTCAAAAAAGAGGAAAAACTTTTCCACCCGGGTCTTAAAGAGTCGGGCCGGTAGAAAATGACCAAATTCGTGCAGGATAATAAGCAACGAAAGGCTTAGTAAAAATTGAGATATTTGTATGAGAAGCTCCATGGGTTCCTTTCAAAAATTTGAACGACAAAAGTAAGGCTTTACGGCTTGCGAAAAAAATTTTATGATTTCCTTAAACCGAAATTGCTTTTCAATTGAAAAAGCGCCTTAAAAAAAGCCCTCAAAGGGAGGGCTTTTTTTACTGCTTTATGATCCTTTTATCAAGGTTTTCTGGAAAGTTCCCTTGTTGGTGTTCAGTTGTATAAAATACACCCCATTTGATAAATGTCCTATGGGGATGGATTCCTGCCCGGTGGGGGAGTCTATTTTTCGGCCCATGGCATCATAGATTTCAATAGACTGTATCTCCAAATCGGCGGGCT